>JBFIES010000006.1:0-266044 GCA_041603235.1 Panacagrimonas sp.
AATGTACAAGGACTTTTCCTCCGTGAGTCGTCATATACACAATTGGCATTTCTGGATTCGATAATGCCTCATTGCTCAGCACTTTTGCCGAACGGGCTATTTCCGCTTTAGGGAGCTGAATGTCGCCGGGCTCATCGCCGCTTTCCGCCCCCTTTCAGGCATGACGTTCCCTTGGCAGCTTCCGGCATAGCGGCCATTCCGTTTCCGCCGCTCAGGCGCAGGAGCGACCATTAGTTCCCGCCAATGGTAGGCAGCGCGATCGCCCAATCTTGATGTCGCAAGGGTACGTCTTCTGCGTCGCCACTGTTTGTGGTGCAGTTCGGCGTGGCCAGAGGTGGTGCACTTTGAGGTCGCCAACAGGGCGCGCATGCAGCAGTCCGAAAACATTCGCTGCTTAGCTAATTGGATTCTCGATGGTATGGGGTCACGCTGCGAGCCGACGTTATGCCTCGTGCTCATACATTCAGACATTCACCCCGCACCTTATTGCGCCGAGCAAATCCACCACTCGAGCCGCGTCGTCTTGCGATTGAAGGCATGCAGCGGGTGTGCGGAAGTTTAGTGCCCTGGTCGGGCTTTCCAACCAGTCCTGCGCCGGGGAGTCGCCGCCAAACAGTTCCGCGGCGTGCTGACGAATCAGGGCAATTTGCTGAGCAGTGGGCGGCAGGCCATGCTTTGCCCTCTGGCTGACTGCGGCAGCGAGCTGCTCAAGAGTTTCGATCATGGCAAAGAGTAACGCGCGATCGCGTTTCTTGGCATAGGAACTCTGATCGTTGGTCGAAAAGATTGGTGCCGCCTTGAAATGCCGTTATGGCATCGCCCGTCGACGATCAAAACATGACGCTACGCCAGAATCCACTCGACGAAATTGGGCAACGTGAGCAATCGTCAAACGCGATTTTCACGAGAGAACTTTGGGCACCACTTGGGCACGCTTTGGGCACCGCGACGATTGCCCTCCATCGGGCAATTAATACTTTCGATAGTGAAACGACCTATGCCTAACATGCGCCTCTGTCGGTATCACGACTTGAAAGCTGCGGTAAATCGTTGATTTGGCGCGCCTGAGACGATTCGAACGTCCGACCCCTTCCTTCGGAGGGAAGTACTCTATCCAGCTGAGCTACAGGCGCTTTGGGTGATTATTTTACACGTGGGCAATGGTCTGACGATTGCCTTCGGAGGGCAGTACTCTATCCAGCTGAGCTACAAGCGCATTTCACTTTTTGTGGCGCAATTCTAGCTCATTGTTTGGCCCTGCTTCCTCGGTAACCGATATTTTCAGTGCTTCCGGGAACTGCGGCAGGCTTGCCCAGACGCGGCTGTCGTGAGCCGGCACCACGACGAGTTCTGGCAAGCGCTTCATCAGCCGGTGCATGTGAACGATGTTCTGTCTGACCTCACTGCCAACAATATCTACCAGCAGACGCGAGAGCATCGGTCTTTCGGCCGGTATTTCAATCCCTTCGCGCTGCCAGACAAGATCTCCGACAAAGGCGTATCGCTTGGCGTCTTCGGTGTTGACGAAGACAATCACGCTGCCCGGAGTATGTCCCGGCGCAGGAACAATGACGACGCTCCCGTCCTCGTAAAGATCCTGACTGGTTTCGAAACCCAGATACGGGCCGTCGTGGTAATTGATCGGGGTGATCGGAACCCGACCAAAGCTGCGCATCAGGTTCATTGCGCTGTTGTCACTATTGATGAAAGCGGCTTCTGCGCGAGTGGTCAGGACGCTGGGGCCGACCAGATCCGGAATGCCGCTGACATGGTCCCAGTGTGCGTGGGTCAGCAGAATGTGGCGAATCTGGCTGATCGGAAACCCGGCATCGGACAGCTGCTGTGCAACCGTACGGCCCCGACTGTATTGGCTGGTGATGCGCAACAACAGCGGCGAGAGCTGCACATGCTGATCCAGATCAGTGCCAAAGCCAGTATCGATCAGGATGTTGCCACGCGGATGCAGGACCAGAATTGCACCAACGATAAATTCGCGTTCTTCCTTGAAGCTGCCGCCACGGTAGGCCAGTGCAGCCTTCGAATATACGGCCCCAGTCCTGATTGCCGCGATTCTGACGCCCTCTACCGGCTGGGTCTCGTCGATATCTATGGGGGCAGCGTCATGCCATTTCAGCACCGCAGGCTGGAAACTCAAGTAAAGCAGCCCGCCGACAAGCAGCAGAATTGGAATGAACACCTTGAAGAAGAACTTCACAGTCGGAATCTCCACATACCCTTGACGCTGCCCGGTGGACAAGCGCTGGCCTCATGATACTCGTCAGGCGGGCCAACCGGGCTCCAGCCAGATCCTGAACTCTGCAAGCGCTTGAATTAAGCTTGCCTGCCACGGCCCTTTTTCCAGCAAGGAACATACATAGCCATGAAATCCAAATTGATCAGCCTGCAGAAAGTTGTTGAGCAATCCATTGAAGATGGTGCTACCACTGTTGAGCAGGTGCACAGCTCCATTGCCAGCATGCCCTTTGACGTGCTTGAACGTATTGACGCCTTGCAAAAGCCTGCCAGCAAGGCTCGCGAGATTCACGATGAGACGGTCGGCAATATCTACGAAACGATCCGCCTGTTGAATGATCGCGCTGGAGAAATCGCCCGTAAGTTGCTGGACGCACCGGAATAGCAAGACCCGCCTGCATTTATAACTAACGAGGGGAGTCAGGGGTGCTCAAGCAAGTTTCGAAACGCTTCCGCTGGGCAGTGGAAAAAGTGGTGCCGGACACGATCATTCTTACCGTGCTGCTGACCTTTGTCACGGTGATCATGGGCGTCGCCATTGCCGACCAGACGCCCATGCAGATGGTAGGGCACTGGTACGGCGGCTTCTGGAATTTCCTGTCATTTGCCATGCAGATGACCATGATCTTGCTCACCGGATATTGCCTGGCCATGGCGCCTGCGGTGCAGAGGCTGATGTCGCGCATCGCCTCCATTCCCAAGACACCACTGTCTGCAGTCACCATGACCGCGTTGGTTTCGGCGGCTGCGTGCTGGGTCAGCTGGGGATTTGGCCTGGTGCTGGGGCCAATTTTTGCGCGCGAAATTGCCAAGCGGGTGCCAGTGGATTACCCACTGCTGATTGCTGCGGCGTACAGCGCAGCCATTGCAGCACTAACCGCCGGCCTGACAATCACGGCTCCCATCACAGTCAATACGCCAGGTCATGCTCTGGAAGCACAGATTGGATTGGTGCCACTGAGTCAGACCATCTTCGGGCCTACCCTGCTGATTACCGCCTTTCTAGCGGTGGCCGGTGTGATCTGGGCGTTCCGACAGATGCTCCCAGACGACAAGGACGCCATCATCGTAAAGCCGGAAGATCTGGCCAAGCTCGATGCTCCCATGCCGGAGCCACCGAACGCCGATGCCAACTTTGCCGAAAAGCTCAATCACAGCCAGATACTGAATTACACGCTGGTGCTGTGCGGCGCGGCCTGGATTGTTCAGTGGTTTGCCACGCAAGGCTTCGACCTCAATCTCAATATCCTGAACTTCATATTCCTGATTGTGGGTCTGGCTTTGCACGGCAGCTTGCAGCGCTACGCGGAATGCTTTGCCAATGGCGCGCGGGCGGCTTCCGGGATCATCCTCCAATTTCCTTTCTACGCAGGCATCCTGGGCATGATGGCGGGGTCCGGGCTGGTCGTCATCATCGCGCAGTGGATGGTATCGGTGGCAACGCCCTACACCTTCGGGTTCCTGGCCATGCTCTCAGCGGGAGTGGTGAATATCTTCATCCCCTCAGCCGGTGGCCAGTGGTTGATTCAGGGGCCGGTCCTTATTGAAGCCGCCAAGGAGTTGGGCGTTTCACCGGCGGTGGCGGTCAACGGGTTCACCATTGGCGATATGTGGACAAACTTCCTGCAGCCATTTTTCGCCCTGCCGGCGCTTGGCATCTCAGGTCTGGGCCTGAAAGATATCTGGGGTTATTGCCTGGTAATTCTGGTCTTGTTCGGTCTGGCTGGTTGCGTTGGAACGCTTCTGGTGCCGCTGGTTTTCGGCAGCTAGCAAAAAGCAGAAAGCCTGACTACTAAGGCGTTGTCTGCGCCAGTTTGAGTGCCAAGCCAGCTTGCGCGTCTTCATCAATCTGGCGGGCGTCCTGTGGACCGGTCACCAGACCAAAGTGCCCCCACCAGTCGAAGTAGGTCCAGGCCATGTTGCGCTCTTCAAACAGTGAGCGTGCGTCGCTGAGCCAGGCCCTTCGCGAGGCGGGCGGCGCCACGTCGCGCAGCACGCCAAACTCGCTGCACCAGACCGGAAGATTGTGACGCTTTGACCAGTCGGCAGCCTGGTCGATGAACTCGGCCAGCTTCTTCTTGTTCCATTCCTGTTGCCCGTACCAGGCAATGTGCTCACGAGCGAGCGGCGTCAGCTTCTCCACCACCGGCTCCACGTTTTCAGGCGTGGAGGGATAGGGAATATTGTGAAACACCATCCACATGTGCCAGCCCCATCCGGCACCTTGATGGGTGAAGTTATGCGGCTCGTAAAAATGAAAGCTGTAGATGACGCCGGGCACATCCAAGGGGGCCATGTTGACCAGATCGTCAATGTCGGAATAGTGCGCGCCGCCGACGGCCACGATGCGTTCAGGGCTGATTTCACGCACTGCTTCAATCAGCTTTTTCTGGATGACCCGCACCCGAGCGACATCTTCGACCTCGGGTTCGTTCAGTACCTCGAAGAGCAGCCGGTCGCGGGCAACGGTCTTGAACTGACTGGCGGTTTGTCGCCAGATATCAGCTACATGCTCTACGACGCCGTCGTCTTCGCCCATCTGCAGCTTGTGTTCCTTGGAAGGCTGCATGGCCAGCACAACCAGCAAGCCTTCATTGAGCGCCTGCGTGATTCCTTCTTCGAGATAGCGCGGATGAGCGCCATTGAGCTGCAGCCATTCGGCGTCTACCAGCAGCCTGACATGTCGAATACCCATTCGACGCATCAGCGAAAAATCGTTTGTCGTGGGCCAGCCGGGCTGTTGTGTCGCATCCGTGCGATGCGTAAACCAAGTGGAGACGTTCACGCCTCGGGCTAGATCAGACTTCACCGAAGCCGGAATTTGCGACCAGACGCCATCGGCATTCCTGTCTTGTGCCGACAGCACGCCGCCCTCGCGCTCACCACAAGCGCTCAGCAGGCCAGCGGCCATCAGCAGTGCCAAGGCATAGCGCAACATCGGAATCAACGGCGCCTCCATAGTCCTCGCGGCGCTGAAGCGCCGCGTTGCAATCAGTGGAGGCTGCAGTCTATCAGCGCGGCAACTCGGACTCGCCCATGAGGAATTCATCCACCTCACGCGCCGCCTGACGGCCTTCACGAATGGCCCAGACCACAAGTGACTGGCCGCGACGGGTATCGCCTGCGGCAAAAACCTTGTCCACTGAGGTCTTGTAGCAACCCTCACCATCGGTGGTGGCCTTGGCGTTGCCACGGACATCTTTCTCGATGCCGAATGCCTCGATGAGCTGCGGCGCAGGATGCAGGAAGCCCATGGCCAGCAGGACGAGGTCGGCCTTCATCTCAAACTCGGAATCCGGCACTTCCGTCATCTTGCCGTCTTTCCATTCCACTCTTGCCGCGATGAGTTTTTCGACCTTGCCGTTCTTGCCTTCGAAACGCTTGGTGGCTACTGCCCAATCACGCTCGCAGCCTTCTTCGTGTGATGAGGAGGTACGTAGCTTGATCGGCCAGTAGGGCCACACCAAGGGCTTGTTCTCCTGCTCCGGCGGCTGCGGCATGAGTTCAAACTGGGTCACGCTGGCAGCGCCGTGACGATTGCTGGTGCCCACACAGTCTGAGCCCGTGTCGCCACCGCCGATGACCACAACATGTTTGCCTTTGGCGCGAATCTGGTCGGGAACCTTGTCGCCCGCATCCACCTTGTTCTGCTGTGGCAAAAACTCCATCGCAAAATAAATACCTTCCAGCTCACGTCCCGGAACTGGCAAATCCCGGCCCTGCTCGGAGCCTGCGGTCAGCAGGACGGCATCAAAGCTCTTGAGCAGTTTCTCCGGAGCAATGGTTTCTTTCGCCCAGTTGGTGATCTTCTCAAGAGGCTCCTTGCCGATGAAGACGCTGGTCTTGAAGGTGACACCTTCGGCCGTCATCTGCTCGACGCGGCGATCAACAAATTGCTTGTCCAGCTTGAAGCCCGGAATGCCATAGCGCAGCAAACCGCCGACACGATCATTCTTCTCGAAAACCGTAACAGCGTGTCCAACTCGCGCGAGCTGTTGTGCAGCGGCCAGTCCTGCCGGGCCCGAGCCGACTACGGCGATCTTCTTGCCCGTTTTCTTGGCTGCGGGCTGGGGCTGAATCCAGCCGTTCTCCCAGCCTTTTTCAACGATGAACAGTTCGATGGACTTGATGCCCACCGGATCACGATTCACGTTGAGCGTGCAGGCGGCCTCACAGGGTGCGGGGCAGACGCGGCCCGTGAACTCCGGGAAATTGTTGGTGGAATGCAGGGTGTCCAGCGCGTTCTGATAATCCTGCGTGTACACCAGATCATTCCAGTCCGGAATGATGTTGTTGACCGGGCAGCCCGTCATGCAGAACGGGGTGCCGCAATTCATGCAACGCGCTGCCTGCGTGGTCGCCGCGTCATTTTCCAGAACCAGCAGGAATTCCTTGTTGTTCTTCAACCGTCCCTGCACCGGAAGATAGCGATCCGGCTGACGGTCGAATTCTTTGAAACCTGTGATCTTGCCCATGTCTTGTTCCTTGTAACGCTGCACCCGGTTCTGTTTCCGGGGGCGGTCAAATCAAACAATAAGTGGCGACATCTTCAGAATGCGCCACCGGTTTGTGCTGTCGCCAAGCTCAGGCTGCTGCGGATGCCTTGTCGTCTTTGGGACCGTACATTTCGCCCAGCGCGCGCCGGTATTCATGCGGGAACACCTTGACGAACTGCGTGCGCGAAACTTTCCAGTTATCCAGAAGCTCGCGTGCCCGCGTGCTGCCGGTGTAGCGGAAGTGCTTCTCGACAAGCCCCTTGAGGATGGCTTCGTCGGTCTGGCCTTCTCCGCCACGCTCAAGCCGGTGCCACAGCCAGGCGTCGGTCGTCTGCTCCTGTTCGCTCGAGGGCAGAACCGGGTCAAGGGCAACCATGGCCATGTTGCAATGCGCCTCAAAACGACCATCCGGGTCATACACGTAGGCAATGCCACCTGACATGCCTGCTGCAAAGTTTCGCCCGGTATTGCCCAGGACCACGACGGTGCCGCCGGTCATGTATTCGCAACCATGGTCACCGGTGCCTTCGACAACCGCCGTTGCACCGGAGTTGCGAACCGCAAAACGCTCGCCGGCCACACCCTGCAGGAAGGCCTCACCATTGATGGCGCCGTAAAGAACGGTGTTGCCGGCGATGATGTTTTCGACAGCGCGACCGCGGAACTCGGTATTGGTCCGCACGATGATGCGGCCGCCGCACAGGCTCTTGCCGACGTAGTCATTGCCTTCGCCCACCAGATCCAGCGTGATGCCGTGGGCGAGATAAGCGCCGACCGATTGGCCCGCGGTGCCCTGCAACTGGATGTGAATGGTGTCGTCGGGCAATCCGTCGTGGCCATAACGCTTGGCCACTTCAGCGGACAGCATCGCACCCACCGTCCGGTTGAGATTCTTGATCGGCGAGATGAACGACACGCGCTCACCCTTCTCGATTGCAGGACGCGCCTGTTCGATCAGACGATTGTCCAATGCACGCTCAATACCATGGTCCTGTCCCATGACGCGATAACGAGGCTCTTCTGTCGGTGGCTGATAGAACAGACGGCTGAAGTCCAGGCCTCGTGCCTTCCAGTGCGTAATGGCCTTGCTCTGATCCAGCAACTCGGAATGCCCGATCAGATCGTCAAACTTGCGAACACCGAGTTGCGCCATGATCTGTCGTGCTTCTTCTGCAACATAGAAGAAGTAGTTGACGACGTATTCCGGCTTGCCCGCGAACTTCTTGCGAAGCTCCGGATCCTGCGTTGCAACACCCACAGAACAAGTGTTCAAGTGGCATTTGCGGAGCATGATGCAGCCTTCTGTTACCAGCGGCGCGGTGGAGAAGCCCATTTCATCAGCACCGAGCAGACCGGCGATTACCACATCGCGTCCTGTCTTGAGCTGTCCATCGGTCTGCACGATGATGCGGCTGCGCAGGCCGTTGAGCACCAGGGTCTGCTGGGTTTCGGACAGCCCCAATTCCCAGGGAGCGCCCGCATGTTTGACGCTGGACAGCGGTGACGCACCGGTGCCGCCATCATGGCCCGCGATCACCACGTGATCGGCCTTGGCCTTGCACACGCCAGCAGCGATGGTGCCCACGCCAACTTCCGAAACCAGCTTCACTGAAATATCAGCGTTGCGATTGGCATTCTTCAGATCGTGGATCAGCTGCGCCAGATCTTCGATGGAGTAGATATCGTGATGCGGCGGCGGAGAGATCAGGCCAACACCGGGCACCGAGAAACGCAGGCGCGCGATGTATTCACTGACCTTGCTGCCCGGCAGCTGGCCACCCTCACCCGGCTTGGCGCCCTGCGCCATCTTGATCTGGATCTGGTCCGCCGAGTTGAGGTATTCCGTGGTCACACCAAAGCGCCCGGCCGCGACCTGCTTGATGCGTGAACGCAGCGAGTCTCCTGCCTTGAGCGGAATATCGACTTCGATCTGGTCTTTGCCGATGATCGAGGCCATGGTGTCACCGTCCTTGATCATAATGCCCTGCTTCTCGAGCCGGTAACGTGCAGGGTCCTCACCACCTTCGCCGGTGTTGGATTTACCACCGATGCGATTCATGGCCACGGCCAGCGTGGCGTGGGCCTCACTGCTGATCGAGCCCAGCGACATGGCGCCGGTGGCAAAACGCTTGACGATTTCCGACGCCGGCTCGACCTCATCAATCGGGATGGCCTTGGCAGGATCAATCTTGAACTCGAACAGACCGCGCAAGGTCATGTGGCGCTTGCTTTGATCATTGATGATCTGCGCGTATTCCTTGTACGTGGAGAAGCTCCCCGCGCGCGTTGCATGCTGCAATTTGGCGATGGCATCCGGCGTCCACATATGCTCTTCGCCGCGAACCCGGAATGCGTACTCACCGCCGGCATCCAGTGCGTTGGCCAGCACCGGGCTGTTGCCGAACGCGAGCTTGTGCAGACGGACGGCTTCTTCAGCAATCTCGAACACGCCAATGCCTTCGATGCTGGACGGCGTGCCGCTGAAGTACTTGTCGATGGTGGCTCGATTGATGCCGATGGCTTCAAAGATCTGCGCGCCGCAGTACGACATGTAGGTTGAGATGCCCATCTTGGACATCACTTTCATCAGGCCCTTGTTGATGGCCTGCGTGTAATTCTTGATGGCGTCTTCTGCGCTGATTCCGCCGAGCATCGCGGGCGCGAGATCGGTCAGGGTTTCCATCGCAAGGTAAGGATGGATGGCTTCAGCACCGAATCCGGCAAGAACGGCAAAGTGATGAACTTCACGTGCGGATGCGGTTTCAACCACCAGACCTGTCGAGGTTCGCAGTCCTTCCTTGACCAGATGCAGGTGAATGGCAGACGTGGCCAGCAGCGCCGGAATGGCAACGTGATCGGCGTCCATCTTGCGATCGGTCAGGATCAGGATGTTACGGCCATCCTTGATCGCGTCAACCGCCTTGGCGCATAGCGAGGCAAGACGCGCTTCCACACCTTCCTTGCCCCACTCTGCCGGATAGCAGGTGTTGATCTCGAAAGACTTGAACTTGCCGCGCGTGTGCTGGCTGATGTCCCGGATCTTTGCCATTCCATCCGCATTAAGAATGGGATGCGTGACTTCCAGACGCATCTGCGGATTCAGGTTGGCGGTATCAAGCAGGTTGGGCTTGGGCCCGATAAAGGACACCAGCGACATCACCAGTGCTTCTCGGATAGGGTCGATCGGCGGGTTAGTGACCTGAGCAAAAAGTTGCTTGAAGTAGCTGTAGAGCGGCTTGCTCTTGTCCGACATCACCGGGATCGGCGAGTCATTGCCCATTGAGCCTGTGGGCTCCTGACCGTCCTTGGCCATCGGGATGAGCAGGGTGCGAATGTCTTCCTGCGTGTAGCCGAAAGCCTGCTGGCGATCGAGCAGGGAGGCTTTAGGAGCTTTGCTCTTGCTCGGCTTGGCAGGCTGGATCGGCTCAAGCTCGTCCAGATGAATACGGACGCGCTGGATCCAGGCCTTGTAGGGTTCAGCACCGGCAAAGGATTCCTTGAGTTCCTCATCGTCGATGATGCGACCTTCTTCAAGGTCGATGAGGAACATCTTGCCGGGCTGCAAACGCCACTTCTTGGTGATGCGGGCATCGGCAATGGGCAGCACGCCAGACTCGGAAGCCATGACCACAAGATCGTCGTCCGTGACGATGAATCGAGAGGGGCGCAGACCATTTCGGTCGAGGGTGCCGCCGATGTATCGACCATCGGTAAAGGCCAGCGCCGCCGGGCCGTCCCAGGGCTCCATCATGGCCGCGTGATACTCGTAGAAAGCGCGTCGGCTGCTGTCCATCAAGGTGTGGTTTTCCCAAGCCTCGGGCACCATCATCATCATGGCCTGCGCGATCGGGTAGCCGGCCATGACCAGCAGTTCGAGCGCATTGTCGAAGCAGGCCGTGTCCGACTGACCTTCATAGATCAGCGGGAAAAGCTTCTGCAGATCGTCGCCGAGTTCGGCCGACTTCATCACGCCTTCGCGGGCGCGCATCCAGTTGAAGTTGCCCTTGACCGTGTTGATCTCGCCGTTGTGGGCGAGCATGCGATACGGGTGGGCCAGCGGCCATTCCGGGAAGGTGTTGGTGGAGAAGCGCTGATGCACGAGGGCCATGGCCGACACGCATCGCTCGTCCTGGAGGTCGGTGTAGTAGACGCCCACCTGGGCTGCGAGCAGCAAGCCCTTGTAGACGATGGTGCGGGCCGACATCGAAGCCACAAAATATTCCTGACCGTGGATCAGGTTGAGGTGGCGAATGGAGTGCCCGGCGACCTTGCGGATGACATAGAGCTTTCGCTCCAGGGCATCAGTGACAAAGATATCCGGGCCGCGGCCGATGAAGATCTGGCGGATCACCGGTTCTTTTGCACGAACCGTGGGGGACATGGGCATATCGCGGTCAACCGGCACGTCGCGCCAGCCGAGGACGATCTGACCTTCTTCGCGCACCGCGCGCTCGATCTCCTGCTCGCAAGCAATGCGCGATGCACTTTCCTTGGGCAGGAACACCATGCCAACGCCGTACTCGCCAAGCGGCGGCAGCGTCACACCCTGCTCGGCCATGTCGGCGCGGAAGAGGGCATCGGGCAGCTGAATCAGAATGCCGGCACCATCGCCCATGAGTTCATCGGCACCCACGGCGCCGCGATGTTCGAGATTTTCCAGAATCAGCAGGCCGTCCTGCACGATGCTGTGTTTTTTCTCACCTTTGATATGGGCGATAAAACCGATACCGCAGGCATCGTGTTCGTTGGCGGGGCTGTACAAGCCCTTTTCTTGGGCTTCTGCGAGGTTGTGCGCCATAGGAAAAGCTCACTCAAATAGTGCGGGCGGAGGAGGATAGGGCACCGCAACATTGATGCCAAGGCCTTAAAAACGGGGTCTGTCCCTAAATAATGAAAACCCACAAGAAAACTGGTGGAAATGGGGGACAGATCATCATGCGAACCGATTCTCAGGTCTGCAAGGTATTCAGCCCACTACTGCTGGCGCCATCAGCATGATGTCAGCAGGCTTCCTGGTGCCTAGGTCTCGTGGAATTCCGGCTTGAGCGCATTGTCTGCCGACCCAGAGGCTCTGGGCCGGCCTGGCTTGGCAGAGCGGACGCGACGCTGGGTTTGTTTCTGGATGTCGGCGAGGAAGGCATCGTCGCCAAGCGCCCAGCTCTTGGTTGCGCAATTGTTGATGGCGGTGCACTGCGCAGGTGTCAGTCCTTGCTGTATCAGCGCCTGATAACGTGCCTGACGCGCGAAGGGTGTGTTGCCGAGCCCCCAGTAGCAAGCGTGTGGCGTCAGAAGAGGGTCGTGTCTGACGCCGAGATAATGTTGCAGGCTCGACCAGGGATAGGCTTCCGGGCGCGCCGCGCGACCCGCATGCTGCGCCGCAATGTCGATATAGGTCATGCAGGCCAGAAGATAGGATTCCGGTTCAAGAACAGCGGCACGGTAGCGCCCCTCCCACAGGGTTCCTCGCCTTTGGTGGCGGCGGTTGAAAGCCGGGACGTAAACGCGGCTGACACTCTGCATGAACTGTGACAGAGACCCCTGAGTCCGGGGCGTCAGGAGCAATTGCATCTCTCCTGGCAGCAGTGTGTAGGCGTGAAGGGCGATGTCATGCTGTCGCAGCTGCTCGCCGATGACCTTGAGCATGTCGAGATAATCGGATCGTTCAGCGAAGGCGGGCTGTGTCGCCAGCGCCCGCTGCACAACCAGATGCGGCAAACCCGGGATACTCAACCTGGGCAGGCGGGCCACGGAAGATCAGTGCAGGCGGCGCAGATCAAACAGACGTTCGTGCTCGTCCAGCGCGTAGCGATCTGTCATTCCGGCAATGTAGTCAGCCACAGCCCGCGCGCGACCGGATTCGCCCACACGCTGCTCCATGCGCTGCGCCTCCTGATGGAACTCCGGCGGCATCAGCTTGGGATCGGAAAAGAGCGCCTCGTACAGATTGCGCACCACGGTGCGGGCCTTGCTCATGACCCGATAGACCTGGTGATGCATGTACATGGACTCACGCAGAAAGCGCTTGAGCTGAACATTCTCTTCCTTCACGGCATCGCTGTACCCAACAAGCGGCCCCGATTGCGCGCGTACATCGTCAATGCTGCCTAGGCTTGCGGCATCAATTCGGCGCTGACTGGCCTGGATCAGATCGGTGGTGAGGGTATTGATGATGCGCCGAATGGTTTCGTGCCGTTCCTGCTTGACGGACATGCCCGCGTGCGCGGCCCGCGCTGCATCGTGGTGGCGGGCAAAGATCGGCACACCGCGCATCTGCTCAATATTCAGCAGCCCGGCGCGCAGGCCGTCGTCGATATCGTGATTGTTGTAGGCAATCTCGTCGGCGAGATTGGCGACTTGTGCCTCGAGTCCGGGCTGGGTGCGATTCAGAAAGCGCTCGCCAATATCGCCCAACTGCTCGGCATTACGTCTGGAGCAGTGTTTCAGAATGCCTTCGCGCGTTTCAAAGCAGAGGTTGAGGCCGCGAAAGCTCGCGTACTTGTCTTCAAGTTGATCCACCACGCGCAAGGACTGCAGGTTATGTTCAAACCCTCCGTGGTCCTTCATGCACTCATTGAGTGCATCCTGCCCGGCATGCCCAAATGGCGTGTGCCCGAGGTCATGCGCCAGTGAGATGGTTTCGCAAAGATCTTCGTTCAGGCGGAGCGTGCGGGCGACACTGCGCGCAATCTGCGCCACTTCCAGCGAATGTGTGAGCCGGGTGCGGAAGAGATCTCCCTCATGATTAACGAAGACCTGGGTCTTGTACTCGAGACGACGAAATGCGGCGCTATGGACGATGCGGTCGCGGTCGCGTTGATACTCAGTGCGCAGGCCGGGCGCCGGTTCTTCATGCCTCCGGCCTCGGGTCTTTTCAGGGTCCGCGGCGTAGGGTGCAAGCATCGAGATCAGAGCGAGACGGCGAAGGCGTGCGCAGGGCCTGCGCTGCAGAATTTTTCCAGCGTGGCTTCCAAGGCAGCCGGGTCGAAGTCCGGTGTCAGCACGGCTTCGCCAATGCTGCGCATGAGCACCAGGCGCAATTTGCCCGACTGGACCTTCTTGTCCATGCCCATCAGCTCATGAAAAATCTGCGGCGTCATGCCCTCTGCCGGCGTCGTCGGCAAGCCGACGCGGCCGAGCAGGCGGGTGGCCCTTTCGAGCTCCAAGGGCTTGATCCAGCCCATACGATGCGAAAGGTCTGCCGCCATGCAGATACCGGCGGCGACAGCTTCACCATGCAACCACTCTGTATAACCCGTGTGGGTTTCGATGGCATGGCCGAAGGTGTGGCCAAGATTGAGCAGCGAGCGCGGGCCGCCTGCCACACTCTCGCGTTCGTCCAGCCCCACGATGCGGGCCTTGATAGCACAGCAACGTTCGATGGTTTCGGCAATGAACTGAGGCTCCAGCGCAAGAATTCGATCGAGGTTCTTCTCAAGCCAGCCAAACAGGATGGGGTCGGCGATCAAGCCGTACTTGATGACTTCTGCAAGACCGGCGCGGACCTCACGGTCAGGCAAGGTCCCAAGCGTGTCGGTATCCGCGATCACCGCAATCGGTTGGTGAAAGGCGCCCAACAGGTTCTTGCCTCGAGCGTGATTGACAGCGGTCTTGCCACCAACAGAGGAATCTACCTGCGCCAGCAGTGTCGTCGGCAGCTGCACGAAATCGATGCCGCGCTGGTAAACCGCGGCACAGAATCCGGCGAGATCTCCGATGACGCCGCCGCCCAGCCCGATCAGCACACCATCACGACCCAAACCTGCAGCCAGCATCCAGTCCAGAACATCGCCCGCCTGATTCCAGGTTTTCTGCGGTTCGCCAGGTTCCAGAATGAGCGCTTGCTCTGGCTGTAGTTTCAGCGCGGCGAGGGCTTTGTCCAGATGATGCTCGGCAACATTCTTGTCGGTCAGCAGCATCGCGCGGCGTCCGCGCAGGACCTGATAATTGAGCGGCTCATGCAGCAGACCGCTGCCAATTCGAATGGGATAGCTGCGATTGCCCAACTCTACGTTAAGAATGCGAATGTTCATGCCTTGGTCATGGGGTGTCCGGGACTTGCTTCAAGTGCTTCTGGATTTCGCGGACAAGGCCGCGCGAGTTGCGCCCTTCCGTCGGGATTACCAGATCAGCGACTTCACGATATAGGGGATCACGCTGTTCAAACAAGCGTCGCAGGACCGCGCGCCTGTCTTCTCCTGTCTGGAGCAACGGCCTGTGCCGGGCGCGCGAAGTCCTGCTCACCTGCAGCGCGAGGCTGGCACAGAGATAGATCACGAATCCACGCGAGGTGAGCTTGGCCCGGTTGGCGGGGTCGAGAATGGCACCACCGCCGGTTGCCAGGACGATGCCACTGCGCTGGGTCAACTCATCAATAACGCAGCTTTCGCGCTTACGGAATCCGGGCTCGCCTTCTTTCTCGAAAATGTAGGTGATGTCGACGCCGGTGCGCGATTCGATTTCCGCGTCGCTATCAATGAACTGCATGCCACGGGCCTGCGCCAGGCGCTTGCCGAGCGTGGTTTTTCCAGCTCCCATGGGTCCGACGAGGAATAGATTGCCGCGCAATGTTCCGCCTGTTTGCTTGCCCTGCCGTCACCAAAGTAGCGGCACTGTTGCGCTGCGCCACCTCATTTTGGGCAGCCGCGCGATCCATCGGGAGAGTATAGCGAGGCTCGCACGCCCGATCAGAATCCGGCGTGCGAGCGGGCCAAGATTTACTTGATGCTAAGGCCTTCCTGGAGGATCTTCGGGGTCACGAAGATCAGCAGCTCGTCCTTATTGGACACCGTCAGTCGGCTGCGGAACGCTGCCCCGAGGATGGGAATATCACCCAGCAGAGGAACCTTGTTCACGTCATTGCGGTTGGTCTGCACAAAAATACCGCCCAGAACCACCGTTGCTCCGTTGTCGACCAGGGCCTGTGTTGTCACTTCGCGGGTATTGATCGCCGGTGCGGTGCCGCCATCGCCAGTCGGCACGATGTCGCCCACATTATCCTGCGTGACATTGAGGTCCATGATGACCCGATTGTCCGGCGTGATCTGAGGGGTCACGGTCAGGCTCAGCACAGCTTTCTTGAACTGAATGTTGGTGGCGCCGCTCGACGAGCTTTGCTGGAAAGGAATTTCGACACCCTGTTCAATGCGCGCCTGCTTGGCATTGGCGGTGAGCACACGCGGGCTGGAAATAACTTCACCACGCCCCTCAGCCTGCAGTGCCGAAAGCTCCAGATCAACCAGATAGTCTGCACCGAGCAGCGCCAGGGCGATGCGTCCGGCATTGGAACTGGCAGGCAGGTTTACATTGAAACGATCTGTCTGCGCGCCCAATGGGACCGGGAAGCCGCCATTGTTGATGAACCCCTGCGCTGTCGTGTCGGTCGCTGCGGCACTTCCGGATGTGGTGATCAGGCCATTGCTGCCATTGTTATCGACAGCGCTCACACCAAAGCGCGTACCCAGTTCCCTTGAATAGCTGTCATTGGCGACGACGATGCGCGATTCGATCAGGACCTGCTTGACCGGGATGTCCAGTTTGGTCACGAGGGTACGAATTCGCCCGATGGCTTCTCGCGACTCCAGGATGATCATGGAGTTGGTTCGCTCATCGACATTGACGCGTCCGCGTTCAGACAGGAAGGTCCCATCACCTGACTTCAGCAGCGCCGCCACTTCACTGGCCTTGGCGTAGTTGACCTGGATGATTTCTGTGCGAAGCGGGGCCAATTCTGTTTGCTGTTTCTGGGCCTCAAGCTCGACCTTGTCGCGTGCGGCGAGTTCGGTCAGCGGCGCTACCAGCATGACATTGCCTTCCTGCCGTGCGCCAAGCCCCTTGGTTCTCAGGATGATGTCCAATGCCTGATCCCAGGGCACATTTTGCAGACGAATGGCGATGTCACCGCTGACAGAGTCGGATACCACCATGTTGGTACCGGCAACGTCCGCAATGATCTGCAGCAAGGAGCGGATATCCACGCTTTGGAATGACAGCGAGATCTTCTCGCCGACGTACTCAGGCTCACGCAGCTTGCGTTCGTCCAGCTTCTCTTGCGTCAGGGGTTGCAACTCAATGGTGAAACGATCGCCTGTCTGATAGGCAACCTGCTCGAAGTCGCCACCGGTAACCGGCGTAATGCTGACCTCGGCGTTGATACCCGCGCGCGAGGTATCGATGAATTTCACCGGCGTTGCAAAATCGAGAACGTCCAGGCGCCGGATCATCTCGGCGGGGACCGCGGCATTCTTGAACTTTGCGAGGATTTTTCCGCCTTCTTCGGATACGTCCACGGCAGTAGAGGGGTCGGTCAGCGTGATAACCACGCGCCCTTCTCCCTTCTCACCTCGGCGGAAATCGACGGACTTGATGCCTGGGCCCGTGTCCTGAGCAGCCGAAGGCGCCACGTAGGCCGATCCTGCGCCCGCAGGCCCATCGACAGTCAGATAGATTCGATTGCCATCAATTTTGACCGAGTGCGTGGTCAACTGGCTCATTTCCAGGACCAGACGTGTCCGGCCTTCGGCCTCTGCTCCGGCCACAGCGCGAACAACACCGATGTTGAGCTTCTTGTAGCGCTCGGCAATGGCTAGGCGTGTATCCGGGAGGTCAAGCGACAGACGTGCGGGTTGATCAACCGTGAAAATCTTGGGTTCGGGAGCGGTCTCGGAAAGCGTAAGGGTCAGCAGGGTGCGTTCACCATCCAAAGCCACGGCATCAACGGACTGCAAAGCGCGCGATGGTGCTGCCGCGAACAGCGGGGCAGACAGAAGCAAACAGGCGATCGTCGCAAGCCCGAAGAACGTCGCGCTCCAGGCCGTATGGACACGGCCTCGACGAGCGATGGTTGAGTAGTTGTTCGTGGGTTGCATGGGTAGCGCGCTCCCTGAGGTTCTATTCCGCGAGGGCCAGGACAGCTGGGCGTGACTGCCAGCCTCCAAACCCGTCGGGCACAATTTCTGTCAAGCTGATTTCGGTCTCGGCGATTGACTTGATCTGGCCGAAGTTCTGCCCGATATGGTTGCCGACCGACACCCGGTGAATCACGTCGTCAGGCGCCTTGATCAGCGCATAAATAGCGGTTGGCGTTTCGATAACGCCCTGCATCCTGAGCGCATCAATCGGAAATTCTTCAAGCGGCTCACGGCTTCGATTCAAGTCAGGCCGGGGTCCGGTTGACACCGTGGCACTTGGGTCAGGCAGGGCCTGCTGAAAGGGATCTCTGCGATCGCCCGGAAGATACAGAAAAGCCTCGAACTGCTTGGGCTGTGGCACGGGTTCGATCTGCTGTGACTTGCGCCCCTTGACCTCTGCAACCCGTTTCTCGAGATCGGACATGTCGCCGCCGCAACCGGCGAGCAGCACGGCCAGCAAAACGCCGGGAATCAGCCTATAGGTCGCCTTGATCATCTCCGACCTCTGCGCGCTTTTGCTTTCTTGGCCTTCTCTGCAGCCGCAACGGCAGCGAGTTCTTCGTCATCCAGATAGCGGTAGGTCTTGGCAACCGCTGTCATTCGCAGGTCATCAGGAGACAGTGGCGCAAGCTTGCTGCGACCACCGCGAATGCCCTTTGCAGCACGAATATCCACTTCGTCGATGGTGACGATTCTTGGCAGCGACGCGACGCCACTGACGAAGGTGCCCATCTCGTGATAATTGCCCGTCACGATGATCTTGTTGGGAATTTCCGCGTAGAAATCCTTGGGGATTTCCGTCTGGGGCTGGAACAGCTCTTCATCGAGACTGCTGGCAACGCGGGTCTGCGAAATATCATTGAGAAGGTTGGCAACTTCGCTGCGGCTCGGCAGCTGCTTGAGCATGGCGCCGAAGCTGCGCTCCATTTCCTGCAGCTGCGCCTTGTAGGCGTCCAGATTCGCAACCTTTTTCTGCTTGTTCTGGAACTCGTCAAAGAGAACAGCTTCCTGTCGCTTGGCACTCTCCAGCTCTTCATTGAGCGGGAGCAGTTTGAAGTACACACCAGCGCCGACTATGGCGATAACGGTCAGGATCGCTGCGGCGAAATGCACCCAGGATGGCCAGGTGCCAGGCGCCTGGACATCCAGTGTCTGTAGATCATTGATGGCGTCCTGGAAATTCATTCCACGAACTCCTCACCAGCAGTGCTGGCTTCTCCGCCTGTGGCCTTCGACAAGTTCTTGACCCGAAGCGTGAAATCGCTTCTACGCACGTTGCCGCTGTCTGTGGTCTTGATAACGATCAGGTGCGGATCATCAAACCAAGCCGAAGCTTCTAGGTTTTTCATGTAGGTCGAAACACGACCGTTGGATTCCGCAGCGCCCTGAATGGTTACCGAGTTACCACTCTGCTTGACTGAAGTCACCGTCACGCCGTCGGGCAAGGTGTTGACTAGTTCGTCAAAGAAATGAACCGTGGCACTGCGAGACGCCTGCAGCTCTTCGATGACGCGCATACGCGCCAAGAGGTTGTTCTTGACCTTTTCCAGTTCCTGGATTTCCTTGATCTTGAGATCGATCTCGGCAATCTGCTGCTTGATGTACTGGTTTCTGTCCTTCTGATGAGCAATGGCATTGCTCACCAGAAAATATCCGGTGCCGAACAGGGCCAGACCTGTCACCACCGCTGCAACCATCAATGTGATGAATTGCTTCTTTCGTTGCTCGCGACGCTGAGCGCGCCAGTCGAGAAGGTTGATTTTCATCATGGCCTAGCTCTGCGAGTCGAAAGCGCGGAAGGCAAGACCGGCGGCAATCAGCATCGATGCCTCGTCCTTGGCCAGAACCGAAGGCCGGGCCTTCGCCGAAACAGTCATCGCGGCAAAAGGCCGTGCAATGACCGTTGGAATTCCCAGACGCTCCTGAATCAACGCGTCTACGCCCGGAATATGGGCACAACCACCCGCCAGGATGAGCTGATCAATCTCGCCGTGCTTGCTGGAAGCGGCAAAAAAGAACTGCAGGGAGCGATCGATCTGCTGGCCCATGTCCGCGATGAAGGCCGGCAGCACCTCGGCCTCGTAATTCTCGGGAAGGTTGCCAAATTTCTTGGACTTGCCTGCCTCTTCAAAGCTCATACCGTACTGCCGCATGATCTCTTCAGTGAGCTGCTTGCCACCAAACGCCTGATCGCGGGTGTAGACCGTCTGCATGTCGTGCATGACCAGCAGCGAGGTTGCATTGGCACCCACGTCAACCACCGCAACGGTTTTCTTGACGCCTTTGTTAGGCATCTGGTGCCGCAGAAACTGGCAGGCGTTTTCGAGAGCGTAGGCCTCGATGTCAACCACGGTTGGGATCAGACCTGCCATTTCCGCCGCAGCGCAGCGACTTTCAACCTGCTCCTTGCGGCAAGCTGCCAGCAAGACATCTGCATTTCCCGTTCCGGCTTCGCTTTCGCCAAGCGACTGGAAATCCAGATTCACTTCTTCAATGGGATAAGGAATGTACTGATCGGCCTGCGCCTTGATCTGCTCTTCCATATCGTGCTCGGACAGCGTTGCAGACAGCTGCACAAGCTTGGTGATAACCGATGCGCCTGCAACGGCCAGCGCAACTTGCTTCGTGCGTGTTCCGGCCCGGCTAACGGCGCGCTCGATGGACTCGGCAACCAGTTTGGGTTCGACAATCTGCTTGTCGTTAACGGCATTGGGCGGGAGCGGCTCCACGGCAAAAGTCTCGACGTGGAAACGGTCGCCCCGGCGTGAAAGCTCGAGCAATTTGACGGCGCTGGAACTGATGTCGAGACCGACTAGTTCCTCACTTCCCCCGCCGAACAGCGATTGCATGATCGACATTGCGCAGTATCCCGCCTTGGCGGCCCCTAGAAAGAACATCCCCCTGAGAGACAATGACTCTGCTCCCATTGGGCCTTAATATAACCCAGTATTCCTGCCAAGCAACAATAAGTTGTTACACCAACTAATTGATGTTGCTTCATAAGGCTCCTGTCCAAAGCTTGCCTGCTCTAACCGAGATTACCCGCGTTCGTGTCCCGTCCCCTGAAGATCAGTCTCTGGATCCTCGTCGCCTTGCTGGTTCTGGGCGCCCTGTCACCGTTCGCGCTTTTCTATGGCGCAAGGGCCTATTACGAGCCGGGCCTGCCCGAAGTTGCGAGCCTGCGTGACCTGGAACTGGAGGTCCCGCTCCGAATTTATACGCGCGACGAGAAACTGATCGGTGAATTTGGTGCTGAAAAGCGCGAACCGCTGAGCTTCGAGCAGATTCCGCAAAAACTGGTTGATGCCTTTCTGGCATCTGAAGACGACCGCTTCTTCGAGCATCCCGGCGTGGATTGGCAGGGCCTGCTCCGGGCTGCGGTAAAGCTGGTTCTCACCGGCGAGAAGTCGCAGGGCGGCAGCACCATCACCATGCAGCTCGCCCGCAATGTGTTCCTGAGCTCCGAGCGCAGCTACGAACGCAAGATCCGCGAGATCCTGCTAGCCCTGCGAATCGAACGCGAGATGAGCAAGGAAGAAATCCTGGAGACCTATCTCAACAAGATTTTTCTGGGTCAGCGCGCCTATGGAGTAGGCGCTGCCAGCCGCGTCTACTTCGACCGTGAACCGGGCCAGCTGGACTGGTCACAGGCCGCGCTGCTTGCGGGTCTGCCCAAGGCCCCATCGCGGGACAACCCTGTTGCCTCCCCTGAGCGGGCCATGGATCGCCGGAACTACGTTCTGCGCCGCTTGAAAGAGCTGGGCAAGATTTCGGAGCTGGATTATCAGGCAGCAATTGCACAGCCTGTGGAAGTCGCCAGCATTTCTTTCCAGGCCGAGACTGAGGCGCCTTTTGTGGCAGAAATGGTTCGCGCCGAGCTGGTCGCCAAGTATGGCCGCAAGGCCTATACCTCTGGCTTCCACGTCTACGCCACGGTCACCTCCGAGCGGCAGAATGCGGCCAACATTGCGCTGCGCAACAACCTGCTCAGCTATGAGGAGAGACACGGCTGGCGCGGGCCGGAAGCACGCCTGCCCAAGGAACTGCTAGAGGAAAGCAGCCATAGAGCCGATGGCGTGGAACAGTTCCTTCGCAAGCGAAGGCGGGTAGCCGGCCTGCGAGCAGCGGCGGTCGTGAGCTTTTCCAACGACAAAATCACGGCGCTGATCACTGGTCGCCGCCTGGTCGAGATTCCCAAGGCCGGCTTCAAGTGGGCACGCGTATCGCCCGACAAGAAAACATTGGTTCCCGGTGACATCATCCGCGTACGCGCGCTCGATGATCAGTGGCGGCTCGCCCAGATCCCGGCCGTGCAGGGCGCACTGACGGCCATCGACCCCAATACCGGGGCAATCGAAGCCGTCGTGGGTGGATATGACTTCTTCCTCAACAAGTACAACCGGGCGACCCAGGCGCTGCGCCAGCCGGGCAGTGGTTTCAAACCCTTCCTGTTTGCCGCTGCATTCGACAAAGGCTTCACCCCCGCATCCGTGCTCGAAGACGAGCCCATCGTGTACCGGAATTCCGAGCTCGAAGGCGCCTGGCGCCCGCAGAACTACGACGGCAAGTTCAGGGGTCCGATGCGGCTGCGCGAAGCACTGGTGCACTCACGCAATCTGGTCACCATCCGGCTGCTGCAGGAAGTCGGCCTCGGGCACGCGCGCCGATACATTTCAAAATTTGGGCTTCCCGAAGAACGCATTCCACGAGATTTGTCGATGGCACTGGGCACTGGCTCCTTCACGCCCATGGAGATGGCATCTGCCTACGCCGTACTGGCCAACGGCGGATACAAGATCAAGCCCTACGTGACGCAGCGCATCGTCGACAATCAGGGTAACGTCCTGTTTGAAGCGACACCGCCACAGCTCTGCGACCCCTGCGACCCGACGCTGCTGGCGGCATCCGGTGAAGGCGTCCTGCTCGACGCTCCATCACCATCCGCCCCTCCGGCCGCTGCGCCCCGGGTGGTCGACCCCAGAGTGATCTGGCTGGTCGATGATCTGCTGCGCGAGGTCACTATTCGCGGAACGGCGGCGCGCGCCCGCCGCCTCGGCAGGAAAGACATCGCCGGCAAGACCGGCACCACCAATGACGAAACCGACGCCTGGTTCTATGGTTTCAACCGCGATCTGGTTTCCGTAGTCTGGGTTGGGTTCGACCAGCCCGCGCCGCTAGGGCGTGGTGAAGTCGGTGGCCGCGCCGCGCTGCCGATGTGGATGGATTTCATGCGCGTCGCCCTGAAAGACCTTCCTGAAAATCCTCGCCCCCGGCCCAGCGGCCTGGTGAATGTCCGAATCGACCCTTATACCGGCTTGCTGGCTGCCGGCGGCGACCCGGACGCCATTACCGAAGTGGTGCAGGAAGAACATGTGCCGCAGATGGATGATGGCGCCTGGGGCAACGACGTGGTGCCGGTCGACGAATTATTCTGATGCGGCAGAGGCGCTCGCGCAGTCGGTCGGAGCCCCTTCCGCAGGATTCCAGCGCGTCCGATCTTCCAGCCGACATGGATGCCTTCATCGAGGAAGCGGCACGTCTGATCTGCGAGGAAGGATACGCCGACTACCGGGCCGCCAAGCATCGTGCTGCCGAAGACCTGCGTTTGACGCTTAGCCCCAATGCCGTGGACAGCCGGAAGATCGAACTGCGAGTGCTGCAACGGCAGGAGTTGTTTGGGGGGCAGGAATACCGGCAAACCCTGCTGGATATGCGCAAGGCCGGCCTGAGCCTGATGTCGCTCTTGCGGGACTTTGACCCGCGTCTTGCTGGCAGCTGCGTCAGCGGCGCCATCGGCCTTGGCCATAACGTTCAGATTCACGTGATTGCCGAGCCGGCGGAGAGCGTGGACATTCACCTCATCAACCGCAACATCGCCTTCGAACAGGACGAGCGCCGTTATCGCATGGCCGATGGCCGCGAGTACCTGATCCCGCTCTTGCACCTGGCCAGCGGCGACATTCCCGCCGATGTGGCGGTCTTTGCCGAAGATTCGCGGCGCAACCCGCCCCTGTCCCGCATCGATGGCCGTCCGGCGAAGCGCCTTGATCTGGGTCAGCTGAAGGCGCTCCTGAGTCAGGTTGACGCAACGCCCATCGAGCGCTGATCAATCTCGGCGGGGGGCACAAAAAAACCCCGCCGAAGCGGGGTTTCTCAATCTGCGCTTGCTTGCTCAGCGCCCGCTGATGTCACTCACGTCACGCTGATCAGCGCCGGTATACACCTGACGCGGACGACCGATGCGCATGGACGGATCGGACACCATCTCGATCCAGTGCGCTACCCAGCCCACGGTACGAGCCACGGCGAACATCGGGGTGAACATGTTCACGGGGATGCCGAGAGCCTTGTAGATGATGCCGGAGTAGAAATCGACATTCGGGTAGAGCTTGCGCTCCTTGAAGTAGTCGTCATTCAAGGCGATCTCTTCAAGCTTCATGGCCAGTTCCAGCTGCGGGTCCTGCACATTCAGCGCCTTGAGCACCTTGTGGCATTCGCCGCGGATGATGGTCGCACGCGGATCGTGGTTCTTGTAGACACGATGGCCGAAGCCCATCAGGCGTACGCCCTCTTCCTTGTTCTTGACCTTGTCCATGAACCCCTGGACGTGCTTCACATCGCCGATTTCATCCAGCATCTTGAGCACGGCTTCGTTGGCGCCGCCGTGTGACGGCCCCCACAAGGCAGCGATGCCCGAAGACATGGCAGCGTAAGGGTTGCAGCCGGTGGAACCAGCCAGACGCACCGTGGAGGTCGAGGCATTCTGCTCGTGATCGGCGTGCAGGATGAAGAGCACATCCATGGCCTTGGCGGCCACCGGATTGACCTCGTAGGGCTCTGCCGGCACGGCGAACATCATCTGCAGCAGGTTGGAGCAATAGTCCAAGTTGTTCTGCGGGTACATGAACGGCTGGCCGTAATATTTCTTGTAGGCCGCTGCTGCGATGGTCGGGATCTTGGCGATCATGCGATGCGCAAAAATCTCGCGGTGCCGCGCATCCTTGTTATTGGTGGTGTCGTGATAGAACGCCGATAGCGAACCCACCACGCCGGTCAGCATGGCCATGGGGTGCGCGTCGTAGTTGAAGCCGCTGAACAAGTTCTTCAGCGACTCGTTGATCATCGTGTGCTTGCGGATGTTGCTGTCGAAGTTTTCCAGCTGCGTCTTGTTCGGCAGCTCGCCGTTCAGAATCAGGTAGGCCACCTCGATGAAGTTGCACTTCTCGGCCAGCTGCGACACCGGATAGCCGCGATACAGCAGAACACCTTCGTCGCCGTCGATGTAGGTGATCGACGACTGCGTCGAGCAGGTGGAGGTGAAGCCCGGATCGTAGGTGAACACACCTGCCTTGCCATAGACCTTGCCCACATCGAGCCCGACCGGGCCCAAAGTGCCCTTGACGCCCGGAAGTTCAATTTTCTCGCCCGTTTCGTTATTGACGAGGCTATATGTGGCGCTGCTCATCCGCTAGCTCCCAAATGATTGATTTGAATGACTTTGTAAATCCCAATTCGTGCCCGGATGCCGTCATGTCGGCCTCGCTGCAGATCAAGCAAGACCGCCGATTTCGGCGGGGATCCTTCACGGATCGGCCCGAGAGGGGCGGCTAGCTTAGCCACTTTTGAGGCCAGCCCGCTACCGCTTTCGACGGCACGATTCCGATTATCACGATTTCAATGCGCAATTTCCGTACCTGACCGTCTCGCCAGATTTTGCGCCTTGAAGAGCCCTGCAGGGCCTCGGCGAAAACAAAAAGGCCGCGACAATGCGCGGCCTATCTGCTTGTAGCCAAAGAAATTATCAGTTCTTGCCGGCGTAACGCTTCTTGAAGCGGTCCACACGACCACCGACTTCAACCTGTCGCTGCTTGCCGGTGTAGAACGGGTGCGAGAGGGAAGAGGTATCGATGGCGATCATCGGGTATTCCTCACCGTCATCCCACTTGATCGTCTCGTCGGTCTTCGCCGTGGAGCGAATTCGGAAGGAATGGCCAGCAGCGTTGTCCTTGAACACGACGAAGCCGTAGTTCGGATGAATGCCGTCTTTCATGATTGCAGCGCCCGCAAAAAAAGGGCGCGAATTGTAGGTCCGCTCGGCAGCCGGCGCAAGCGCCCTGCCTGCGTGTGGGCCGGGAATACCACTACAGGCTTGGAATTCGCCGTCCGTCGAGGCGCAGCGCGTCTGGCGCTTTGCCGTCGCTGGACACGATCGGCGCCTGCCGCATTCGAGAATCCGTCAGGTGAACGGGTCGGTTGTACCGCAGCCAGCCAGAAATCATCACGCCGATAACCGCGAAAAGCAGACCGAGGGTGGTTGCCATTTCCATGTCCATAGTTGCCTCCTGAAGAATCAGATCTTGATTTCCGGGGGCGTGCTGACACTTCCGCCTCCCTAGAGGTCAATATCTGCCGAACGCACAGCCAGGGCCCTGCGCTCCCGACGAAGGGGTCAGATCAGCAGGTCGAAGGACGAAAATCAGACATCCGCTGCGTTAATCAGGGCCAGCTGTACCGGCTCCTTGCCGTAACGCTCCCTGAGCCATCGCTCCTGAAAGACGTAACGCGAGACCTGTGAGACGTCATAGAGATACCAGGCGTTGACCGAACCGCCCACCACCGCGCCAATCACCGGCAACATGCCCGCGGCCTTTCGGCGCCCCAGATTGATGCCCAGCTTGCCGGCAAGGTTTCGCAGAGAAAAAATTGCGGCCTCCTTGGCCATTTCGCGCTCAGCTGCCCGCTCGACGCCGTCTCGCCAGGCCGCTTCATCCAGCGTGTCGGGGGAGAAATTGCGCAGGGCATCAACGGCCGTTTGTTTCTCTTCCAGACTGTTGGCTGACGCCAGCGCAAAGATCCCGATGGCGAGTTTGCGCAGATGGGCCTGACCCAGATTCTCGCCATAGCACAGCGCGATGCGATGAATCGTTCGCAATGCCAACGCGATCAGGGTGGGCACGTCGGCAACCATGCCGGCGGCGCCGGCGATGCCGAAGGCGGCGCCGCCGGCACCTGCCATGGCCATGGCACGGCGCTGCTCGGTCCGCATGAGTTGATCGCAGTCCGCCAGATCCAGCGCTCGAAGCTGTTCAAGTGTGCCCACCTGCGCACGCTTGAGAATGCTGCTCTCATCCGACAGTTTCTCGGCAACCTTGTTGACGCTTTCCAAGGCGGCGCGCAACGCCTCTTCCGGCACCATGGCCTGAACCGCACCGGCGATCTTGCCGCTGGGGCGAGCCAGCAAGCGGGTCCCCCAGCCCGGTTCGGCTTCGTGCCAACTGCTGATCTGGTGGAGTTGTTTCTGCTCGTAGGGGTTGAGTTCTTTCATCGCCTGTTCCTTCGAAGCCTGTAGTGCACGTTGACAGCGAAGCTGCGTCCGCAACAGTCTGCGCGAATGTGCCTGATTGCCTTTGCCTTCAATGTTCGTACGGATTATCCGCTGCTGCTCGTTGCCAACCGTGACGAGTTCCACGACCGAGCCGCAGCACCCATGGACTGGTGGGACGATGCCCCCGACGTGCTGGCCGGTCGCGACCTGCGCGAGCAGGGAACCTGGCTGGGTGTGTCACGCAGCGGTCGTGCAGCAGCTGTGACCAATGTCCGGCTCCCGGCTGATATGAATCGCCATCATTCCTTGTCCCGCGGAAAACTGATTTCTGACTATCTCAGAGGCGCATTAGGCGCGCATGAATTTGCGGCATCGCTGGAAGCAGACGCCAGCAAGTTTGGCGCTTTCAACCTGCTTCTCTACCAACCCGGTGCTTTGCTCTACGTGCGCAATGTGCCCAACTTTTCCTGCACCGAAGTCAGCGCCGGGGTGCACGCTCTGAGCAATGCCCAACTCGATGTTCCGTGGCCAAAGGCCTGCGCGGTACAGCAGGCCATGGAACAGTGGCTAGCAACCGATCTCTCCGACGAGGCCAGTTTGTTGTCGAGCATGCATAGCGACGCGCGTCCGCCGGATGGCCAGCTGCCAGACACCGGCGTCGGGCTGGAAATGGAACGCATGCTCTCGCCCGCGTTTATTCGCACCCCGACTTACGGTACGCGCTGCACAAGCGTGTTGCGCATAGGTGCAGATCATCAGATTTCGCTACGCGAAATCCGGTTCAATGCCGATGGTCAGCGCAGCGGAGAGCGCCGAGAAATATTTGTCGCCTCTGCCTAAGGAAGCAGGCGTTCAGTCCGGCACTTGACCGCAAGACCAGCAGGCAGCGAAGTTTCCCGGCACCAGCTCGCCGCAGGCGCATTTCCAGGATGGCGTGGCGACCTGCCTGTTCTGGTATTCCGCCAACAATTCCGCTGCACGCTCGCGGTCACGCTCATCACGCAAGACGACGCGCGGGTACGGGTCGGCGGCGAGCTCGCCGCGACCCGCCCACAACAGGGAGCCCATGACATCGCATTCAATGCGTTCGGCCTGCAGCAGATTGATCACGATCTGCGCCTCTACCGGATCGGCAGCCATGTAGACGGGTTCGCGCGAAGGGACTTTGGCCATGCCCCACTATGGCCCATCTCACCTTAGGCCGACAGCCTTCAAGGGTCTGGCACAAACCCGCTTCGCGGGAAGGGTCGCGGCGATTGCGGCACGTGAATATCGCGCGGGGGCGGGATGATGCCTTGTGCAATGAGATTGGCACGCGAGTCGTAGTAGATGGCAATGATGCGATCAGGCGATGACGAGGCTCGTTTGAATTCAACCTCTCGTGCAAATGACGCCTCGCGCCGACCATGGCCGGTACCGAGCTTTTCCGATTTTCTTTCCGGGGCGGAACGCGCCCCTCTGCCGCTGGCCGCAGCCTCATCGCGCACCCCGGACTCTGACTCCGACATGGGCGCCTGGTCCTGTTGTGACCCGGACACCGACCGATCCAGTTCCTGTCGATCTTTTCGCCACCATCGGCAGCACGGTCGGGCTTGCTCCCGGAACAGGGCCACGCCAATGACACCGACATCACCCGGCCTGCCAGTACGAGCTGCATAAGCGTTGGGCAAACGAGTGAAATAGAAGCGCGCAACCTCGTCCATGTTCTTGCGCCAGCCTTCGATCCGGGTCTGATCGTGCGCGCCCACGACGTAACCCGCCTGATCGACATCTGCGGTCTGGCCGGTGACGACATTGACGCCGTCGACGCTGGTGACAGCCAGCATCCGCGCGCCACTGCGATTGTGCAGCAGGATGTCGTACTCGTTTCCGGGCTGTCCGACCACATAGCGCCGCCCTTCATGCTGATAGACCGGCAGTTCGTGGCCGCTGCTTCGGTCAAACACTTTTACGTCAATAGTCCAACGCGCTGCCGCGGGTGCCGCTACTGCGAGCAGACTGAGCGCGGCAAGAAAATGGCAGAGACTTCGCATGGCCCAACTCCGTGATCGTGATGGACCTGTAAACGAAGCAGGGACGTCAGCGGGGTTAAACCGGGTTCATGCTCTGAAAACCACGGTTTCAGGCCAATCGAAGTCCCCCATCGACGGGAAGGACGGCCCCGTTGAGATATTCGGCTTCCGGCGACAAGAGGAACTTCACCGCGTGCGCCACTTCCCGCTCTCCACCGAGACGCTTGAGAGGAATCTTCTCAACTTCAGCGGCCAGCTTCTCTGGCTCGAACTGCGGCGTGTCGGCCCACAGCATATGTCCCGGGGCAACGCCGTTTACGCGCAACCGGGGCGCCAGTTCCACAGCCAAAGCCTCGGTCACGGTCCACAAGCCGCCCTTGGCAGCGAGGTAGGCGCTGAAACCGGTCATGGGTTTGCGCGCATGCACATCAAGGATGTTGACGATGCTGCCGCCATCGCTGAGCAAGGGCGCACAAGCCTGCGCGAGAAACAGCGGCGCACGCAGGTTGCTGGCGATCAGATCTTCAAACTGTTCAGCGCTCAGGCTGCCCAGGGGCGTTGAAAAATAGCTCGATGCGTTGTTGACCAGCGCATCAAGCCGGCCCCAGGCGGCGTGTGCATTGACCGCGAGTGGGCCCAACTCGTCCAGATTCTGCAAAGCGGCCTGGAAAACCCGCGCGGAATCACTTCGCAGGGCGTTGAGTTCTTCAGCCAGGGCCTGCGCCTCTTGTGTCGATGTATTGCAGTGCAGCGCGACTCGCGCGCCCTGCCCATGGAGCTCACGCGCAATCTGCGCACCGATTCGGCGCGCAGCGCCGGTGATCAGAATCACGGACTGCTCGTACTTCATGTTCTCAAAAACCTGCTGATGATCTGGAACCAGAGTGTGCGGCGTGGCGTGCAGATGTAACAGAACAATTGCTGACAATTGCTCAAAGTATCCTCGCGTGTGCCCGATGCTTCGTTGTTTTTGCACATTCAATTCGCGCCGGCTTGCCGCTGTCAATTCGTCGCTTGAAGCGCTGCTTCGGTCACATCGGCTCGGGTCCCTTATCATCGGCCCGCATTCCGAACCTTACTGAGCCTGTCCAACTTGAACGAAATTCTTGAAGCCATCCTGCTCGGCATCATTGAAGGACTCACCGAGTTTCTGCCGATTTCCAGCACCGGACACCTGCTCATTGCGCAGCACTGGCTGGGGCGGCGCACCGATCTGTTCAACATTGCCATCCAGGCCGGCGCGATTCTGGCGGTCACGATGGTCTATCGCGCGCGCATCTGGGAATTGGCCACCGGGCTGCGCGACCCGCAGTACCGGGACTACACCTTCAAGCTGGCCAGCGCCTTCCTGATTACTGCTGTTCTCGGCCTGGCGGCCAAGGCCCTGGGAGCGGAACTGCCAGAAACCGTTACGCCAATTGGCATTGCACTGATTGTTGGCGGCATCGCGATCCTGCTGGTGGAGCGCCACGTCGCGAAGCTGCCACCGCGCGAGACAGTGACCTGGGCAGTGGTGGTTGCCGTGGGCATTGCACAGGTTGTGGCCGGCGTGTTTCCGGGCACATCGCGCTCTGCGGCAGCCATTTTTGCGGCCATGTTGCTGGGCCTGAGCGCGCGCCCGCGTGCAGCCGAATTCGCGTTTCTGGTCGGCATTCCCACCATGTTCGCGGCAACCGGCTACGCCCTGATGGAAACCTGGCTAAGTCCGGGCGCCGCTGCCAGCGAGCCCTGGCTGGAACTGGGCATTGCCTTTGTGGTTTCAGCGGTGACGGGTTTTGCTGCGGTGAAGTGGCTGCTGCACTACGTTTCCGGAAACAGCTTCACCCCGTTCGCGTGGTACCGCATCGGACTCGGCCTTTTTCTATTGACCGCAATCTGAGCACTCAGCGCTGGGCGTAGTTCTGCGCGATCCAGCGCTGATAGTCACCGCTCTGGACCGAGGCCACCCACTCGCTGTTGTCCAGATACCAGTCCACGGTATGGGCGAGACCCGTCTCGAAGCTCTCGCGCGGCGTCCACTGCAGGTCACGCTCGATCTTGCTGGAGTCGATCGCGTAACGCTGATCGTGGCCGGGGCGATCCTTCACATAGGTGATAAGGCGCGCATGCGGGGCGCCCTGAGGCCTGCGCTGGTCAAGGATCTCGCAGAGGCGATTGACCACATCAATGTTGCGACGCTCGGCCTTGCCGCCGACGTTGTAGGTTTCACCAACTTTGCCGCGTTGAAGGACTGCACGCAGCGCACGGGCATGGTCGTCCACATAGAGCCAGTCGCGCACATTCAGGCCATCGCCGTAGACCGGCAGCGGCTTGCCCGCCAGAGCGTTGGCAATCATCAGCGGAATCAGCTTCTCCGGAAACTGATAGGGGCCGTAATTGTTCGAGCAGTTGGTCATCAGGGTCGGCAGGCCGTAGGTGTGATGCCAGGCACGAACCAGATGATCAGAACCGGCCTTGCTCGCCGAATACGGTGAATTGGGCGCATATGCCGTGACTTCGCTGAAGGCGGGATCGTCAGCGGCGAGCGAACCGAACACTTCATCGGTGGAAATATGATGAAAGCGAAACGCCTCCCGCGCGGGTCCGGACAAGCCCTGGTAGTAGGCGCTGGCCTCCTGCAGGAGCGTGAGTGTTCCCATCACATTGGTCGAGACAAATTCTGCGGGTCCGGTGATGGAACGGTCGACGTGGCTCTCGGCGGCCAGATGGAGAATGGCGCGAGGCTGATGGGCCTCGATGGCCTTGCTTACGGCGCTGGCATCGCGGATATCTGCCCGAATCAGCGTATGCCGGTCCGAATTCAGGGCTGCACCCAGGGATTGCGGATTTCCCGCATAGGTCAGCGCGTCGAACGAAACCACGTGCTCATCGGTTTCAGCGATCAGCTGGCGGACGAGGCAGGAGCCGATGAAGCCGGCAGCGCCGGTGACCAGAAGTGGAGCCATCGTGCGGAATTCATGTCAAAAGGGGCGGGCACATTAGCCGACGCCCCGCACTGAGCAAAATCGGCCGCTCCCGAAATTGCGGCAAGACCGCTCGCCCGGCTTCGTTGACAGCTTGAATTGTCGCTCCTAAGCTGCGATGGCTACTGAAAATTTACTTGGAGCACGCCGTGCGTAAAATCATTCTGAGCCTGACCGCCGCCCTGGCGATGATGCTTGCCTCAACCACGGCGTCTGCCGATCAGTATCGCGATTCGGTCGACGATACCCCCTCCGCTGGTGCCATGGCTTTTGATCTGGTGCTAGTCCGCCCGGTTTCTCTGGTGGCCACCGTGCTTGGAACCGGACTGTTCGTGTTGCAGCTGCCGCTGTCTCTGATTCAGGGCACACCGCCCAGCGATCCGGCACGCAAGCTGATCATGGAACCCGCCAAGTTCACCTTTGAGCGCCCGCTCGGCGCCATGGAATGAGTCTTTAGTTTCGCGGTGATGATTGCGATCCCCCGGACCTAGAAATGGGTCCGGGGGATTTTTTTGCCTTGAATTGCTGCGCCTTCGATCAGCGCAGGACCTTGCCCTCCACGTCCAGCACCGTAACCTCACCCAGGCCCATTTCCCGAATCGGCGCTTCGATCTGGGCCAGATCACCCACAATCACCCAGGTCATTGCGTCGGGATTGATCAGATTCTTGGCTGCCGCGTTGACCGCGTCCACCGTCATCGCCTGCACTTCGGGCACCAGATCGTTGTAGTGCGTGTCCTCCAGGCCGTACTGCAGGATGCTCAGGTATGAAGACGCAACATCCTGACTGGTTTCGTTTTCGCCGGGCAGGCCGACCACGAAATTGTCCGCTGCAAATGCCAGCTCTTCTTCCGTGATGGGCGCATCGCCGATGATGCCGCGCAGTTCCTTCTGGATCTCCTTCAGCCCATCAACCGTCTTGTCGGCCTGGATATTGGTGTAGATCACGAAGGGGCGCTGGCCTCGGGCCGTCCCCAGAATGCTCCTCGCGCCATAACTCCAATGTTTATCCTCTCGCAGGTTGAGATTGAGACGCGACACAAACAGACCGCCCAGAACTGAGCTCGCCAGATTCATTGCCGTGTCTTCCGGATCTGATTTGGGCGGCGCCAGATCTGCCCCTAACAGCAAGGTCTGCGACGCCCCGGTCTTGTTGATCAGGAAAAGGCGCGGCTGGCTTGCACGTTCCACTTGCGCAATGGTCTTGAGCTGCAGCGGACGCTCGGGCGCTTTCCAGTTGCCAAAGCGCTTCTCCAGAATCGGCTCGATGTCAGCCAGCGTTGTGTCGCCGACTACCAGGATGCGCGCATTGTCGGGGCGAATCCATTGCGCATGGAAAGCGCGCAGATCATCAATGCTCATCGCCTTGACTGCCTCTTCGCTGCCATTGCCCGAACGCGTGCCGGCGTACACGTGATCCTTGCCGTACAGCAACGCGGGGTACAGCCGCGTGGCGATGCCCTGCGGCTGGGACTTTTCCTGAGCGATGGCGGCGAGGCGTTGCTGGCGCAGGCGTGACAGTTCCTCTTCGTCAAAGCGCGGGCGGATCACCATGTCGGACAGCAGATCCAGGGATTCGGGCAGTCGCTCGGTCAGGGCGTTCATCAGCACAAACGAGCTGTCCTGATTCGATTGCGTGCCAATCTGCACGGCCAGCTCTTCCTGGCGCTGCGCCAGGGCCAGGGAATCGCGTTTTCCCGCGCCTTCGTCGAGCATGTCCAATGTCATCTTGGCCGTTCCCGGAAGCACTGAATCAGCTGCGTAGCCAGCGTCAAACAGCAGCGCGACCTGGACCACCGGCGCGGCATGACGCTCTGCCAGGATCACTTCAATGCCGTTGGACAGATGGGAACGCTGCAGCGGCGGAAGCTCCAGTGCCGGCGGCTCTCCCACCTGCGGAAGCTGGCTGCGATCAGCATCCTGCCCGGAGGCCTGATACTCCGGGAAAGGCTCCACGGTCATGACGAACTGACCATCAGACAACCAGTCACGTGCGGATGCCCCGACCTGCTTGGGGGTGGCGGTGGCGATCCATTTGAACTCGCGTTTGTACCAGTCCGCACTGCCGCAATAAACCTCGTAACGGGCCAGCGTGGCGGACTTGCCACCGAAGCCGTCAATACGCTCCAGCCCGCGAACGAAGTCGGCCTCGAAGTTGGTGCGCACTCGTTCCAGCTCTTCGGCATCAGGCCCTTCTGCCAGGAATCTGGCCAGCTCTTCGTCGATGGCCTGCTCAACCTTGGCAGGATCAACCCCCGGCGCGACCATCGCGTCGATGGTGAATTGCGACCCGATCTCAAACGGACCAAGCCCAGCGCTGACCGAAGTCGCAATGCGGTCCTGATACACCAGTCGTCGATGCAGCCGGCTGGTCTTGCCACCTGCGAGCACGTCGGCGGCCAGGCTCAGGTAGTTGGTTTCTTCGGCGCAGAAGCCTGGCACGTTCCAGATTTTCTGAATGCGCGCCTGCGGCACGCGGTCCTGCATCGTGGCGCGCTTGGTGCCGCTCATCTTGGCCACCCACGGGCCATGCCGGGCTCGCGTGGGCCCGGGAGCGATGTCGCCAAAGTAATGCTCAACCTTCTTCTTGACCGCCTCCGGGTCCACATCTCCGGCTATCACGAGCACCGCATTGGCGGCACCGTAGTTGGCCGCAAACCACTGTTTGACATCGTCTACCGTGGCGGCATTGAGATCCGCTTCAGAACCAATCGACGTCCAGCTGTAGGGGTGCTCCGAAGGATAGGTTGCCGCTGCGATGTAATCGTTCATGCGTCCGTATGGACGGTTCTCTCCCTCGCGCTTTTCATTGAGAACCACCTCGCGCTGTTCGTCGAGTTTTTCCTGTGTAATCACGCCGCTCAGGTGGCCCATGCGGTCGGACTCCAGCCACAGGGCCAGATCGAGCGCCGACGTCGGCACGTTCTGGAAATAGTTCGTACGGTCGTACCAGGTGGTGCCATTCATCTTGCTGGCGCCGACTGCCTCCAAGGGCCTGAAGAACTCGTCGTCGTGATTCTCTGAGCCATTGAACATCAGGTGCTCAAACAAATGGGCGAATCCCGTGCGACCGGGGCGCTCATCCTTGCTGCCCACGTGATACCAGATGTTCACCGCAACAATGGGCACCTTGTGATCTTCATGAATCAACAAGGTCAAACCATTGGGCAGGATATGCTTCTCGTACGGAATATCCGGGTTGAATGCAGCATCGGCAGACTTCTTGCCAGCCGCCACGCCCGGCACCGCAACCGACAAACCGAGAATCAGGCAGGCTAGTGCAGCAGCACGCAACTTGTGTCTCATGAAAAAAGCTCCGGGTAATTTATTCTTGTGGCAGAACGATGCGGACGATAGAACATGAAAGTCGATAGTGGTTCCGTTTGCAGGGTAGATGACGAGCATCGCCTGCAAACCGTGACGCGCCGAATTGACTCACCCTACTACGATGCAAGACCGGTCGCGGATGACATCCGTCTGGTCGTCATCCATGCGATTTCCCTGCCGCCGGACGAATTCGGTGGGCCATGGATCGACAATCTGTTCGCGGGAACGCTCGACTTCACCGCACATCCCTACTTCGAAACCCTGCGTGACATGCGCGTCTCAGCGCATCTGTGCATTTTTCGAGACGGCAGCGTCAGCCAGTACGTGCCGTTTGATCAGCGCGCCTGGCATGCGGGTAAATCGTCCTGGCAAGGGCGCGAGGTGTGCAATGATTTTTCCATTGGTATCGAGTTGGAAGGATGTGACACAAAGCCCTTCGAGCCGGTTCAGTACGAACAACTCGCGCGCAACCTGAAGGCCCTGTTCAAGCGATATCCGCATTTGAGCAGCGAGACCCTGGCCGGTCATTCCGATATTGCACCCGGCCGCAAGACAGACCCTGGCCCGCATTTTGACTGGTCCCTGTTGCGGAGCCTGTTGCTGGGTTAGCCTGCACCGCATGACACTGGTTGCCATCATCGTTGCACTCATCGTGGAGCGCATCACCGGTCACCTGCCGGAGTGGGCCTCGCCGCGCGTCCTGCGTAATTATCTGGCGGCGCTGCGATGGATGCTGCCTTTCCAGCGCCTGTGGCACAGCATGTTTTCGATCGTGCTGATCATGGCGCCGCCACTGGCCCTGATCTGGTGGCTGCAGCAGAACATGCTCGAGCCCATCCCCGACATTCTCCTGTCCGGCTTCACCCTGATCCTGTGTCTGGGCCCGCGTGATCTGGCCGAAGATGTTCGCCGCTGGCTCGACGCGCGTGCATCAGAAGACCACGAAACCGCCATCCGCATCGGCCGGCTCCTGCAACAGGGGCCGGGCCGGCTGAGCGAAATCAAGGGCCCCAGCTCGCGAAACCTGCTCGGCGCCTTGTTCATCCAGTCGCATGAGCGTCTGTTCGGCGTGCTGCTGTGGTTCCTCTTCCTGGGGCCGATCGGCGCAGTGTTCTACCGGATCGTGAGTCGTCTGCCACGGCTTCTGAACGAATGGGAAGAAGACTCCCGCGCCGCTATCGCGGCAGAAAATCTGCATGCGCTGGCTGCCTGGCTGCCCGCACGGCTGACTGCCGCCCTGTTCGGGCTGGCGGGCAGCCTGGATGACGCCATTGCCGAGTACCGCAGGCTTGCGCACCAGACACTGCTGGGCTGGCGCAATCGCACATGGGCGGTGCTGGCGGAAGTCGCCTCTGGCGCCGTCGAGTTCGAAAACAAGAATGGCGGCACGGAAGTTCCGGCGACGCTGGAACTGGCGGCGCGCGAAGTGCTCGGCATGCAGTTTCGAGCGCTGATGATCCTGCTGGCATTGGTTGCGCTTTCGACCAGCGGCAGCTTCTTCGCATGATGCGATGGATTCTGCCTGCGGCCTGTCTGCTGCTGGGCAGCTTTCAAGCACAAGCTGAGCGGATCATCACGCTGGCACCGCATCTGGCCGAGATGGTGTGCACGGTTGGCGCTTGCGATGAGTTGGTCGGCACCATCAATTTCTCGGATTTTCCGGAACAGGTAAAAGCCCTGCCGCGGATCGGGGACGCCAGGGCCATCAATCTTGAACAGGTACTGAGCCTGCAACCCGATCTGATCCTGAGCTGGGACGGCGGCACGCCCGAACAGACCGTGGCGCGGCTGCGGGGTCTGGGGTTACGGGTTGAGCCTATCCGCGTCCAGACGCTGGCCGATGTCGGTCTTGCGCTGCTGCGCATCGGCGCCCTGCTGGGCCGGGAAGATGCGGCCTGCCGGGTGCAGGAAGTATTCCAGCAGAAGATTGACGACTTGCGTGAGCGATACCAGCACGCCGAGCCCATTCGGGTGATGTATCAGCTGGAGCCCGAGCCGGTTTACACCATCAACGCAGATTCACCGATCAGCGGCGCTATCGAACTCTGCGGCGCCGAGAACATCTTTGCCGGCTACAAGCATCTGGCCGGACCGGTCTCACGTGAAGCCGTCATTGCGGCAGATCCCGATGTCATCCTCTTCGGTAAGCAGGATGATACCGACGGTATTCGGCGCGGCTGGGCGCGATTTCCGAGCATGCGCGCGAGACGCTCAGACAATCTGATTGGCGTGGATGCCGACACCCTGGCGCGCGCAACCACTCGCATGGCTATCGGGACTGAGAAGCTTTGCGCCGTACTGGACCAGGCGCGCAAACGGATTCAGCAGCTTGCGAAGTAGCGAGACTCCGGCTGAGGTGCGAAATCAGGCTTTGGGCGGCTTGCCCTTTTCGCGCGGCCCACGGTTCCACCCCGACTCAGCAGCGCCATCGGCACGACCCAGCGTACGGGCCACCACGAACAGGTAATCCGAAAGCCGGTTGAGCACCTTGGTGACCGGCGCATTGACCGGCTCGATCTCGTGCAGGGCCCAGGCCGAACGCTCGGCGCGACGCGCCACGGTTCGCGCCACATGGCAAGCGGCGGTGGCCGGGCTGCCGCCTGGCATGATGAATTCCTTGAGCGGCGGCAGTGCCTCATTGAGATCTTCCAGTGCCTGATCAAAACCCAGCACGTCCTCATCCTTGACCAACTGCCCACCGGGCATCGACAACTCTCCGCCCAGATTGAACAGCAGCTGCTGGGTGGAGGTGAGCTTCTCGCGCACCGCTTCCGGCAGCGGATGCGTCAGCACCACGCCGATCTGCGAATTCAGCTCATCCACATCGCCCATCGCGCAGACACGCAAATGGTGTTTGGCGATGCGCGTACCGGTGGTGAGGCCGGTGGTTCCGGCATCACCTGTTCGCGTGGCGATCTTGCTGAGTCGGTTACCCATGTCTACAACTCCTGAGAACGAACGCGCGACTGCATTCTTTGAAAGTTGAGCGCGTCACCGCCGACGGTGCGGGAGTGACGCGCTTTGAGAATCCTTACAGACTGTACCCGAGCGTCACGTAGCCCGTCGCACCTGGCTGGTTGAACCCGGCTGCGGTCTGGTAGTCCTTGTCCAGGACATTCTCGACGCGGAACTGCAGGCTGATGTTTTGATCCAGCCTGATACCGGCCCCCAGATTGAGCAGCGCATAGCCGCCGTTGCGAGCGACACCGATATCGCGTCGATCACCGCTGCCCAGCACGTCTGCTGCCAGATACGTCTTGTCACCAAAGTGGCGCGCGATTCGTGCTGACAATGATTTTCTTGCGCGACGCAGCAAGAGCTCATCGGTGTCGCGGTCTTCCGGTCGCTGCAGAATGCCGCTCAGTGAGGCACGCCATTGCGCGCTCTCGAAGCGCCAGCTCAGCTCACCGCCGATGTTGCGGTAGTTGTCGATGTTGACGGCGCGGAATCCAAAGTCCACGTTCGGGTCGTTCGCGGGACTGAAGGCGACGGTGATCAAATCATCAACCTGTGCATGGAAAGCGCGCAGATCGATGACCTGATGACGCCCGATACCCTGACGCAGGCCAATCTCATAATTGGTGGCCTCTTCCGGCTCCAGGTCCGGGTTACCGCCAAAACCGAAGCGGTCGGTGGCGTCCGGGGCACGAAAACCCGTACCCGCCGAGGCGATCAGCTTGGTAGCCGAGAACAGGTCAAAGCCATATTCAAGATTCCAGTTGATCTGGCTGCCAAAGCCTTCGTAATCGGAAAAATTAACCGCCGCTGACAGGTGGTTGCGGCCGATGCTGATCTCGTCCTGCAGGAAGCCGGCAAGAATCTCGCGCTTCTCTTCGATGACGGTCCCGAAGGACAGCGCATCGACTTTCTCACGTGCAGCCGATGCGCCGAAGCTCAGGCGATGGGCCTGACCCAGTTGCACAATGTTGTGCCAATCGCCCATTGGCCGCGTGGTGCGCACGTAACCAAACTCGCCGAGGAAGTTGGCCTGGTTCTGCTGGATGTCATCTTCAGACCGGGAGATGGTGAGTTGGCTATTCCAGATGCGATGCGGGCTGAGCTTGATGCCAACCGCGCCAATGCTGTTATGAAAATCCTGATCCAGCGGCGCACCGAACGCACCACAGGAACTGAAATACTCAGCATTGCCCTTTGCGCTCCAAACGCGACCAAACAATTCGGCATTTTCACCCACTCGCGCCTTGCCCCGAACATTGAGCGAAGTGTTGTCGTAGCCGCGGTCAACACTCGAACCCGCACAGGCCGGAATGCCGTCAGTGGTGGATTGCTGGATACCCAAGTTCAGGCTCTTGTCTGCATCGCCGTAACCCAGGTTCACCGCGCCATTGAAGCTGGATTCGCCACCGGCTTGAATCGAGGCATCCAGCGTCGGTTCTTCGGCTTCACGGGTGATGATGTTGATGACGCCTGCAATGGCATCCGATCCATACAGGGTCGAACGCGGGCCGCGCACCACTTCAATGCGCTCGATCATGTGCGGTGCGATGTTTTGCAAGGCCGCGCCGCCCGAGGTCGCCGGGTTGACCCGAACGCCGTCGATCAGAACCAGCGTGTGATTGGATTCTCCGCCGCGCGTGAACAGCGATGTCTGCGCACCGGGTCCGCCGGTGCGGCCCAGATCAATGCCCGCTTCAAATCGCAGAATCTCGGCAATATCCGTTGCCTGCGCGCGCTCCACTTCCTCGCGTTCGATGACCGTGACCGCGGCCAGTGTCTCCGACTCCGGTACCGGGGTGCGCGTGGCGGTGACAATCAGTGTGGGGGTCTCCGGTGCCATGGCCACAATCTGGTCGTCGGCAACGGCAAGCAAGGGCACGAATATCGCGCCTGCAAACAAAAGGCTCTTCATTTTCATTCTCCGGCGGCCACGTCCCCGTGTCCGCCATGGATGGCGTATCAACCCGAACGAAGTCGGGACAGGTTGCAGGCCGGTCTCCGGACTCGTGAGCGATTCAGAAGCGCCTTCCCGGAAATCAGGTTTCCAGTGACGTGTTTGCTTCGTCTGTTTCCCACTTACCGTTGCGGGGGCAGTGTCCGAATTGAACGGACTTCCCGTTTAATGCCTTGCGCGAGCGCGCAAGACACACCTGCTCGGCGCATCTTAATGCACCGGCGACGGCGGGACAGTGGCGGAAGCGCTCAGGGCCCGCGAGAGTTTTGGCGATGCGGGCCTCAGGCCGCTGGCGGCAGCAGGTCTGACAGTGGCCAGCGCGGCGTGGTGAACAAGGCCTGATCCGGCAAGCGTCCCTCTGTGCGCCGCTCCCATCCGGCGCGCGCAATCATGGCGGCGTTGTCGGTGCAGAATTCAAAACGCGGAAAGAACAGCTCATAGCCGCGTTGGTCGCAGAGGGTTCGCAGGCGTTCGCGCAGGCGCTGATTGGCGCCCACCCCGCCGGCGACAATCAACCGCCGCATGCCACTGGCCTTCAAGGCGCGTTCGCACTTGATGGCTAGGGTTTCGGTCGCGGCCTCCTGGAACCCATGCGCCAGGTCCGCCTTCACCTGCGGATCAGTCGTATCGGACTTGCGCAGCCGGGTGATCACCGCGGTCTTGAGCCCACTGAAGCTGAAATCCAGGCCGGGACGATCGGTCATGGGTCGCGGAAACTGATAAACGCCGGGCGTGCCTGATTCCGCGAGCTTGGCCAAATGCGGACCGCCGGGGTAGGGCAGGCCCAGCAGTTTGGCGGTCTTATCGAAGGCTTCTCCCACCGCATCGTCAAGGCTCTCGCCAAGCAGCTCGTAGCGGCCCACGCCCTGCACCGCGATCAGCATCGTGTGCCCGCCTGAGACCAGCAGCGCAACAAATGGAAAGGCGGGCGCGGGGGTTTCCAGCATGGGGGCCAGCAGATGACCTTCCATGTGATGCACCGGGATCAGCGGCAGTTGATGGGCAGTTGCGATGCCCGCCGCAACCGAAGCGCCGACCATCAGTGCGCCGATCAGACCCGGGCCAGCGGTATAGGCCACACCTTGCAGGTCTGCGACCTGCACATCAGCCGCGGCGAGGGTTTCGCGGATCAGCGGCGAAATGCGCGCCACATGGTCACGCGACGCCAGTTCCGGTACCACGCCGCCATAGCGGGCGTGCAGATCAACCTGCGAATGCAGACGGTGCGCGAGCAAGCCTCGAGCCCCGTCATATACCGCACAGGCCGTTTCGTCGCAGGAGGTTTCTATTCCAAGAATGGGCATCAATTTGAACCTTGAGTCTTCTGCGGGCTAGTTTGACCGCTCGGCAGCGAATGTTGAATTGAGCCAGCCCATGATCTACGGCGTATTTGAGATCGGCTGGCACTTGCTCCTGATGCCAGGGCCGCCGCTGAGCGGCGGCCTGAGAACCCGGTCCGCGCGTAACCTTTGCTTTCTGTCCCGCCAAGGCTTAGCATCTGCGCCCTTTTTCCTCCCGCTCAAGGAGCTCAGCCTTCTCATGCCGTCTGTCCGTGTCCGCGAAAACGAACCCTTCGAAGTAGCCCTGCGCCGTTTCAAGCGCACTTGTGAAAAAGCCGGTGTCCTCACCGATGTGCGCAAGAAAGAATTCTTTGAAAAGCCCAGCATGGAGCGCAAACGCAAGCGCGCCGCCGCCGTCAAACGCCAGCAGAAGCGGGTTTCTCGCGATGTGACACGTCGTACACGCATGTATTGATGCTGATTCGCCGTCCGCTATTCAAGGACGGCCGATTCTTGCTTCATTCCGCCGCCACCCGTTGGCGGCGGAGTCGTTTAAAAAGCCTGGTAGTGACGAAACATGTCTGAACTCAAGACGCGCGTGCTGGATGACATTAAGACGGCCATGAAGGCCGGCGACAAGGAGCGCCTGAGTGTGCTGCGCATGCTGTCTTCAGACATTAAGCAGCGAGAAGTTGTTGATTCGGTTGAAATCACTGATGCCGTTGTGACCGCCAGCATCGAAAAGATGCTGAAGCAGCGGCGAGACTCGGAAGCACAGTTCCGTGCCGGCAATCGCGCCGATCTTGCGGACAAGGAAGCCGCCGAGATCGCGGTGCTCATGGCCTATCTGCCCAAGCAGATGACCGACGCAGAGGTGGATGCCCTGATCACGCAGGCCATGACCGAGACCGGTGCCAGCTCCGCCAAGGACATGGGCAAGGTGATGGGCTGGATCAAACCCAAGGCAGCCGGCAAGACTGACATGGGCAAGCTCTCCGGTTTGATCAAGGCCAAATTGGCAGGCTGAGCTTGTCTGGCCGACTGGCCTGAACCCATACCGTCGCTGTAAGCGGGGACGGTTCCCGTGAAGAAGAACAGAAAAAAGGACCGGTCTCTGTCGAGACCGGTCCTTTTTGCGTTGCCACCCCAGATTGTCAGATCGCGCGGAAATCCATTTTTTCGCGCACGGCGCAATCCGGGCAGGGCCAGTCTTGCGGAATATCTGACCAGGGCGTTCCCGGCTTGATCCCCTCATGGGCACAGCCCTGGGTTTCATCGTAGATGTAGCCACAGTCTGTGCACTGATGGCGGCCGCTGTCTGAAGTAGTGTTTTCGACGTTGCCAGCAACACGCTCGCCGGGGAATCGCTCCGGCTCAGGTTCGGAGAGCGGCGCGTTCTGCCAGCGGGCCATCAGAGCGGCGCGCTTGCTGGGCTGGATATTGGCCTTGCTCAGGTCACCCTGATAATGGCGCGCGACCAGCGGGTTCATCTGACGGAACCACAGCCAGGGAAAGTAGGCGATGACCAGCATCGAGGCATAACCCGACGGCAGCTGTGGACTCGCATCAAAGTGGCGCAGAGCCTGGAAGCGGCGTGTCGGGTTGGCGTGATGGTCAGCATGGCGCTGCAGCTGGTAGAGAAACAGATTGGTCACGATCTGGTTACTGTTCCAGGAGTGTTCCGGCGCACAGCGCACATAGCGGCCATTGGCTTCCTTCTGCCGCAGCAGGCCGTAATGCTCGATGTAGTTGATGACCTCCAGCAGCGAGGCACCGTAGAAAGCCTGCACCAGCAGGAACGCCAGGGCATACCAGCCAAGCAAGACCGTGAGTACGCCGAACAGCGCGACGGTCATCAGCCAGGCCTGAATGTTCTCGTTTTTCAGGGTCCAGGGACCGCTACCGAGCTTGGCCAGACGGTTCTTCTCAATGCTCCAGGCTGATTGCAGGCTGCCGATCATGGTGCGCGGCAGGAACGCCCAGAAGGTTTCGCCCATGCGCGAACTGGCGGGGTCTTCCGGGGTCGCCACATTCTTGTGATGGCCCTTGTTGTGCTCAACAAAGAAGTGCCCGTAGGCAACCGGCGCCAGAGTCAGCTTGGCCAGCCAGCGCTCGAACGAACCCTTCTTGTGGCCCAGTTCATGTGCGGTGTTGATGCTGATGCCATTGACCATGCCCACGGTAAACACCAGGCCGAGGAATTCCCACCAGTTGGGAGACAGGCTCACGGCCAGCCAGGCGCCGACCACGGTCACGACGTACTGACTGGGAATATAGGCGTAGACGATCCAACGGTAGTAAGGGTCATTTTCGAGGCCGGCCACGGCAGATTCCGGCGGATTGGTACGGTCTGTCCCCACCAGCCAGTCAAACAGCGGGATGACGCCGTAGAACAAGAACGGGGCGCCCCACAGAAAGAGGGTGTTGCCGGTGACACCTACAAATGCCAGCAGCACCAGTCCAATAAATGGAAGGGCGGGGCTGAGCAGCCAGGCAACCCGCTTGCCATCCTTCCAGGGCACTTCATTGATCGTGGCAGTGTTCATGCTCTCTTCTCCAGGTTTTCGCACGACGTCTCAAGGCCAATCTGAGCCCGCGTCAGTGGATTTGCTGAGATCATTATTCGCCCGCTGACTGCGCTGCACTTGTCATTTATTGACATGTACTTGTCATTTTCCGACACTCTTCTTCGGTATTTTCGGCGAGATTTAAGATGGCCTCCCTGACAGCAAGCGACAACGCCATCCCCGTCCGCTACATCGCGCTGCTGGGCGATGTCCTGCAACGCCAGGGTGTGAACCTGCCGGCCATGCTTACAGCCGCCAACATCGCGCCGAGCAGTCTCGCAAACCCGGATGGCTGGCTCAGCCTGGAGCAGCTTGACGCGCTGATCCCGCACGCCATTGAGCAAACGGGTCGCAGCGACCTGGCGCTGGATCTGGGCCAGATGATCCGCCTGAGCGCGCACAGCATCGTGGGCTACGGCATTCTGAGCAGCCCCAGTATTGAATACGCGCTGCGACTGGCAGCGCGCTACTTCAGCCTGATCCTGCCGGCATTTCGCATGCGACTGGACTATGACGCGCAACACGCGGACCTGAGCTACCGGCCGGTCCTGCCCATGCGACATCAGACTCTTTGCTTCCTGCTGGAGGTACTGGCAGCGGCCACCCACTGCGATATCGAAGAACTGCTGAACGGGCCGATGCCGCCTTACGGTCTGTTTCTGTCCTATGCCGAGCCACCGCACCGCGAACGCTATGGCGAACTCACCGGCGCTCGCTGCCACTTCGGGCAGGGTCTGGCACCCGCACAAGGCCCCGGCCTGCGCATGCGATTCGATATCTCGCTGATCCGCCGCGCACCGACCCTGGCCGATGCTTCGGCGCTGCGCACGGCAGAGGAGCGCTGCCGGGCCACCACGCAGCGCAGCGTCACCCACGGCAAGGTCAGCGACTGGGTCAGCATGATGCTGCGCGAATCCAGCAGCGGTATGCCAGGCCTGGATGAACTGGCACACCTGCGCAATCTTTCTGCCCGCACCCTCGACCGCCACCTCAAGCGCGAAGGATTTGGTTTTCGAGATCTGCTCAAGTCTGCCCGGCACGAAAAGGCCTGCCAGATGCTGATAGCCAACAGACTTGGCATCACCGAAATCGCCCTCGAACTGGGCTACACGGATGCCGCCAACTTCACGCGGGCCTTTCGCGCGCAGTTCGGCCTGAGCCCGAGCGCCTACCGCCGGGAACAGCTCGCAGCGCAGTCCGGCCCGGAGTCCGCGGCAGGTCGCTAGACTCTGCCTCCCCGACGCCCTCCCAGATCAACGGCCAAACTCGATACGTGTCCGGACTCATCCCACAAAGTTTTATCCAGGATCTGCTCTCCCGCTGCGACATCGTCGAGGTCATCGGCGCACGTCTGGAGCTCAAGCGGGCCGGACGGGAATTCAAGGCCCTGTCTCCGTTCACCAACGAGAAAACCGCTTCGTTTCATGTCTCGCCGGCCAAGCAGATGTACTTCGATTTCAGCTCGGGAAAGAGCGGCAATGTCATCGGCTTTCTCATGGAGCACGACCGTCTGAGCTTTGTCGAAGCGGTGGAAGAACTTGCCGGAAACCTTGGGATCGACGTTCCGCGTGAGGGCGGCAACTTTGAACGCCTGATCCTGGATGGTCCCTTGGACGCCTGCGCGGCCGCACAGCGGTTTTTCAGCGAGCAGCTGCGCAAGCATCCGCCCGCCGTTGCCTACCTCAAGCAACGCGGGATCAGCGGCGAAACGGCCAAGACTTTCGGCATCGGTTTCGCTCCGGACTCATGGGATGCCCTGTCACAATTTTTTGACGACCCCCGACACGCCATTGATGCCGGCCTGCTCAAGCAGAAGGAAGGCGCCAACCGCACCTACGATGTCTTTCGCAATCGCATCACATTTCCCATCCGCGACACACGTGGCCGGGTCATCGCCTTTGGCGGGCGCACCTTGGGCGATGACCCCGCCAAGTACTTGAATTCGCCGGAAACACCACTGTTTCACAAGGGCCGCAACCTGTTCGGGCTATACGAAGCCAAGCAGTCAACAAAGAAAGCGCTGCCACACCTGATCGTGGTGGAGGGCTACATGGACACGGTCATGCTCGCGCAGCACGGCATTCGCGAAGTGGTCGCAACCCTGGGAACGGCCACCACGCGCGAGCAACTCAATCTGCTGTTCAAGTCCACCAGCCGGGTCATTTTCTGTTTTGACGGTGATCGGGCCGGACGTTCAGCCGCATGGCGCGCGCTGGAACAGGGCCTACCGGAGGTCGACGAAAAGCGCGAGTGCCAGTTCATGTTTTTGCCGGACGGTCACGACCCCGACTCTCTGGTCCAGGAAATTGGCACAGAGGCCTTCACCGAACTGGTCGCACAAGCCCAACCGCTGTCCGCATTCCTGCTGGACGAACTGGGCAAACAGGTCAATCTGGCAACGCTCGACGGGCGCGCCAAGCTGGCGGGTCTGGCCAAGCCCTTCCTGTCCAGGATGCGAGACAGCCCACTGCTGAGCCTGATTCGCGACGAGCTGTCGCGTCGCACGGGATTGCGCCGCGAAGAACTCGGCTCGGTGCCTGAGCAGGCTGTTTCCGAGCCCTCTACCCGCCGCAACATGCGCCAGGCCGAACCCGGCGCGGTGCGCGCCATCAAGCGGGCCCTGCAGCTGATGTTGGAGCGCGCCGATCTGGCCCAGAAGGTTGAAGGCGTTGAATTGCTTGCCGAATCAGACATCGTCGGCATTGGCATCCTGGTGGAGGCCATCGACTTCTTTCACGAACACCCGGAGGCGCGGGCCTCCCAGCTGCTGGAGCACTGGCGCGACACGCCCAAGGCCGCGGCCATGAACCGGCTCGGCCCGGTCGAAAAGCAGTTAGATGATCAGGCCATTGAAAACGAGTTCATGGACGCCATTGATCACTTGCGCCACAGAGCGCTGAAAAGCCGCATCAACCGCCTGCTCGCGGACGCCCAGATTCGGACCCTGAGCGCCGCAGAAACAGCGGAAATCAAGCACCTGACGACGCAACTTAGCGCCAAATAATTCGTCTAATTGGGGGCCAATCCGGTAAAATATACGGTTCCCCGCAACAATCTGTGGACTTCGGTTCACGTGACAGGCTGAGCCCATGAGCACCAACGCTGCAGAAAAACAGTCTCAAATCAAAGTCTTGATTGCCCTTGGCAAGGAAAAAGGTTACCTGACCTACGCCGAAGTGGCTGATCATTTGCCCGAGATTGTCGACTCCGAACAGATCGACGATATCGTCAGCATGATCGGCACCATGGGCATCGGCGTCCTCGAAGACGCCCCGGACCGTGAAAACCAGCTGTTTTCCGAACCTGCCGTCGTCGCAACGCAGGAGGAAGAAGAAGACGCCGCTGAAGAAGCCGCAGCCGCCATCGCTTCAAACGATGACCAGTTTGGCCGCACCACCGATCCAGTGCGCATGTACATGCGCGAGATGGGCTCGGTAGAACTGCTGGACCGCGAGGGTGAAATCCGCATTGCCAAGCGCATCGAAGAGGGCCTGTCCGAAGCCCTGTTTGCCATGGCGATTTACCCTGAATCCGTGGCCATCATGCTCGAGGCCTGGGACGAAGTGGGCGAGGGCAAGCGCCGCATCACCGACGTGATTGCCGGCTTCTTTGACCCCAACGCTGAGCCCGTCGCGCCCGCGCCGCCGCCGCAGCCCAAGACCGCTGAAGAAAAGAAGGAAGAGGAAGAGGAAGCCGGCCCGACCGGACCTGATCCGGAAGAATGCCGCGAGAACTTCGAAGAGCTGGCCAAGCGTTACTCCAAGGCTTGGGCCGCTCTTGAGAAAGTTGGCGCCGCCGACAAGAAGACCCAGCAGAAGCGCGAGCACGTTGCCGAACTGCTGATGACCTTCAAGCTCTCGCCGAAGATCATCGACGAAGTCTCTCGCAACCTGCGTCAGAAAATTTCTTCCATCCGCGCTATCGAGCGCTCGATCATGCGCACCTGCGTGGTCGATGCCGGCATGACCCGCGAAGAATTCCTGTCCAAGTATCGCGGCAGTTCGCCTACCGATACCGAGTGGCTGGAGAAATCCATCCGCGCCAAGCGCAAGTATTCGGCCACGCTGGCCACGCGCAAGACCGAGATCGAGGAACTGCTCGCCAAGCTCACGCAGATCGAAGGCGACAACCTCATCACCATCGATGAGATCAAGGACATCAACCGCCGCATGAACGTGGGCGAAGCCAAGGCTCGCCGCGCCAAGAAGGAAATGGTGGAAGCCAACCTTCGTCTCGTGATCTCGATTGCCAAGAAGTACACCAACCGCGGCCTGCAGTTCCTCGACCTCATCCAGGAAGGCAACATCGGCCTGATGAAGGCGGTCGACAAGTTTGAATATCGTCGCGGCTACAAGTTCTCGACCTACGCCACGTGGTGGATTCGCCAGGCTATCACCCGCTCTATTGCCGATCAGGCGCGCACCATCCGTATTCCGGTGCACATGATCGAAACGATCAACAAGCTGAACCGCATCTCGCGTCAGATGATTCAGGAAATGGGCCGCGAACCCACGCCTGAAGAACTGGCAATCAAGATGGAGATGCCGGAAGACAAGATTCGCAAGGTGCTCAAGATTGCCAAGGAGCCGATCTCCATGGAGACGCCGATTGGTGATGACGAAGATTCACACCTGGGCGATTTCATCGAAGACGGCAACGCCGTGTCACCGCTGGATTCCGCCACATCGCAGTCTCTGGCTGAGGCCACCTACCAGATACTGGCCAGCCTGACGCCGCGCGAAGCCAAGGTGCTGCGCATGCGCTTCGGCATTGATCTGAACACCGATCACACGCTCGAAGAAGTCGGCAAGCAGTTTGACGTCACCCGCGAGCGCATCCGCCAGATAGAGGCCAAAGCGCTGCGCAAACTGCGTCATCCAAGCCGCGCCAACTATCTGCGCAGCTTCCTCGACGAATAAGCCACACAAGTAGAAGTAGCAAAAGACAGGGCCCCGAAATCCGGGGCCCTTCCTTTTTGGGGCGGTGATGGTTTGCTTGTTCTATCTGCGGGCTCGCCACCTGACGATGGCGCCTGACTCTTGTTGTGAAAGTGTCAGCAAAGGGGGCGCCTTTGAACCGAATGCTCGCTTCATTGCTAGCGCCGATTGCGGTTCCCGTACAGGCGCGTGAGCCGAGAATCGTCGGCCCCGAGCAAGTCGAAGCCCTTCAGTATCGTTGCGACACGATCGAACTGCTGGCCAGAGGTCGGGTAACGCTCCGGACTTGGCTCTTGTCGAGCTGTCGATGGGGCTCGCAGCTTCAGTGCGCCTACTCACGTTTACACCCTTGAGGATGAGCCCCGGACGTTTCGCCACATTGCTTTGACCCGATTACGCCTCGTCGTTGGAAACGAAGCCCGGCGACTCGCAACGTGTCTAAAAACTCATCGGCGATACCGCAGCCTATCTCGGACTGAGCATTCAGCCCGACAAGGTTCCGCGCTTGCGCTGCTTCCCCCGTCCAGCCGAATAACAGGGCTACTTCCTGGCCCGCCGAACAACCGCCAGAGGCCTGAGCCGAACCAGATGCCCCATATTTCGGAGCGCCTTTATTGCACGCACCTGCCGCTCATGGCCCGCTTATCGATTGAATCGGTCCGTCTGACAGCCGTGTCATGACTCAGTCGGATGCAATTATTAGGTTACGCATCATTCGATTCTCGAATTTCGGCGCGATGCCTCTCCCAGCTGCCGACGCGAAGATTCCAACTTGCACCGGCGGGCCGCAGATGCCTGCTTCTGGAGGTTCCTCATGCCCAGCTACCTGAGAAGAAGTTCGTTGATGATCCCGCTGCTCTTGGGATGTGCCCTGCTCGGCGCCTGCGGCGGCGGTGGTGGAGCCGACGCGCCGCCGACGAGCAGCACAACGTTGCGCATGTTGGGCAGCAGCATCAGCAGCGCCACCACCAACTTCAATCTGCCAGACGTTCCGCGGCTTGGGATGCCGTTTGAATTGCAGAATGTTCCGGACGAGGGCCTGGTTTTCGAGATCAGTTCCACGGGCCCCGCGATTGCCGATGCTCACATTTTTCAGCTCGATGCAACACGAGGCTCGCTTTCACTGACTCTGGAACCTGGCACGGCGCTGGCACCGGGCACTTATCACCAGGACGTGGTGATGAAGGTCTGCCACGACGATGCCTGCCGGTTCCAGGTCGCAGGCAGTCCAGTCACCTTTCCGACCACCTACGATGTGCGCGGCAATGATCGGCTGGTGCTGGCCAGCATCGTCAATCCGTCTCAGGCGCAAGCTGCTCTTACTGATCTGAACGGACCTGTTGCCAGTGCCATCGTGCAGGTGAGCCATCCACCATCCGAAGGCTATACGGTGGAAGTGGATGCCTCAGATATGCGCAATTCGACTCTGGTCTCTACCGAAGTCGCCGATGCCGCGCCATTCAAGCGTGTGGACTTCCAGCTGGCCCGCCCCAGGGAAGCGGGTCAGGGGACGTTTTCCATCAAAGCCTCGGCCACCGCCTGTTTTGACACCTCGTGCAGGCGCGTGATTCCGACCGAGTCACTGCCCATAGCATTCAGCTACCGCGTCACAAGTTTCCCGGTGCTCGCCTCCACGAAACTGGAAATTCCGGCGGCTGAGATTCTGTGGGAGCCGCTGAGCGCGCGGATTCTTTACATTGAGGCCAAAGACCCATCCGATACCGAGGCTGATGATTTTCTGGATCTTGCTGCGATAGAACCGGTCACCGGGAGTGTCACGCCCATGGCCTACCTGCCTTTTGAGCCGCGCTTGATGGCAATGACCTCGGACAGCCAGTATTTGTATGTGTCGCAGAGATTCACCCCGCTCATTCACCAGATTCGCATGTCTGACTACGCCCACACCGGCATCATTAATCTGGCCAGTGTTGCGGGCAATGCGGATATCTATGCCTCCTCCATGCTGACGAGCCCCGGACCGGGAAGCGTGCTAGCGGTCAGAACCAGTGGCTCGCTACCGACGGTGCCGACCGATGCCGTGCGCCTTTTTGATGGCTTGGTCCAGCGGCCAACGATCCTGGAGGCCAAGAATGTAGGGGCCCTGACTTGGGACAGTGACGGCAGCAACCTGTATGGCATTGCCAGCGAGCGCAGCGGCGCGGACCCGCTCAGAGGCGCCGTCAAACTCGCCGTATCGGCCAACGGCCTGACGCTGGCCGATCAGTACGGCCGGATCGCGGCCCTGGCCGAGTCAAAGCTGCAGTTCAATCAGGATCGTCTGTTTGCTTCGGGCGGGCAGGTATTTGACCTGAACACGCGAACATCCCTTCCAGACCTGGGAAATTCCGAAACACGCGGCCTGAGCCTGGCCATTGATGAGGACCTGGGCCGTGCGTTCTACCTGCAACATTCCTATAGCGACCTTGGCGGTTATTTGCGAATTACCGCCTACGATCTGGAGACGCTGGAAGACCTGGGCTCGGTGCTGGTGGAGGGCAGGTTCGGCCCCGGAAAGCTCATCCGCTGGGGGGATCGAGGCTTGGCTATTCTGGATCCCAAAGAATCGATCACGGTGCTTGAATCCGGGTTCGTGGACGGGAGCAGCTCGGATTTTGCTTCGAATTGATACAGGCTCGCATTGCGTTACGCCAGCAGTTGCGACATCCAGTCCGCGCCAACTATCTGCGCAGCTTCCTCGGCGACTAAGCCTCACTGCGCCGCGCTGAAACTGGAAAGGCCCCGATGTTTCGGGGCCTTTTCTGTTTAGCCTCAGGCTGGCTGCGGTGGCAGGCGCGCAGTGTTTCTCGCCAGGTTTTTAGCCCGGCTCTGTGCGGCGCTGTAGATCTGGCTTCTGACGGTGACCTTGCTCAGATAGGCCTGCGTTTCCATCGGCGTGTGCTCGGCCAGAATCTGTTTGAGCTCCGCCACATTCGCCGGCGTTCCGCGCAGCTTGAAGATGCGCAGAAGTTTGCTCGGACCGACGTTATAGGCGGCGATGACCGCCGCCCGCCGCACCGTGTCGTTGGCAATTCTCTTGAAGTACACGCGATCCAGTTTTCGCAGGTACGCCGCGCCCAGCAGGATATTGGTTCCGGGATCCCTGAGTTGTTTCAGGCTCGGAGCACCGGCCTTGTTGTAGACCGCCGGATAGGCTTCCTTGCCCGCGAACCTAGGGACAATCTGCATCAGGCCGTGTGCGTTCATTGAACTGCTGGCGTTTTTCCTGAAGTGCGACTCGGTGTGAATAACGCCCAGGATCAAGGCCGCTGGCACGTCGAATTGTTCTGCGGCGCGATGAACATGTGGCAGAAAGGTTTCCAGCCTTTGCTGAGCATCCTTGGGGAGTCTGAGCTTCGCCAGCTCCGCTTGATTCAGCGAGTGGCTCACGGGCTTGTCCTTCACCTGAGCTTTCCGAATCTGATCGTGGAAAATTTCGGTAAACCGGATACTCGGCGCCTGCGCTTCGGCACTGGGCGCGAGCGCAGACAGATATTGCCCCTGGAGCTTGTTTGCCTTGAGATGCTGTTCTGCGTGGCCGCCAGACATGACCAGGCTGGAAACCTGCAGCATCAAGACCGTAATCGCGGAAAAATACTTGTGCTGGCCGCGCAGTGCCTTCGACACATCCGCACGACTGGCATATCCATGGGTGACCAGAATCTTTCCGAGCCGCTCTCCGGTAACGGCCTGTTCCTGGATCGCGATATCCAGTTGCCGCTGGCTGATCACGCCTCGCCTGAGTAGCAATTGCCCCATGCGTGGGGTCTTGCCGCGAAGCTGCGGTGCGCCGCGGCCTCCCTTGATATCCGCAGGCCCCATGGCGGAATCGAACATAGCAGCCCCCGACGCGAGTCGTTATTGTTAACGAAGACTCACATTTCTATCACCGATATCTTCGGCCACAGGCAACGGGCCGGACGGGCGGTAGCAGCACCGGGATCAATGCGCCCTGGCACGGACCCGATTCACACCTCAGATTCTTGCAAGGGTACGGCTGGATCTGCCTGTCATCAGGAGCTTCAACGGGGATCCGCAGAGCCTGCCTGCGCTTCAGGAAGCGCGGCTCGTTCCATGCTGGCATGCAGTTCCATCAGGCTGTCCTGACGCACTTCAATCAAGCCCCGGCGCGGGCGATCAAGATCAATGATGATGAAAACCAGCAGCACAATCAGCCCCACCATGACATAAGCCACCGGCGACGCACGATGACCGCTCACACCGGAGCCGTAACCGAGAATACTGCCTGTCATCAGGAAGGTGATGTACAGCAGAATCAGCACGACTTCCGGCACATGCCGATTGAGCGCGGCATCGCGCGTGCCAAATGCATCAATGGTGTCGTTCAGTGATTGAATGAACAGACCGGTGGTCACCATGCGATCGTCCAGCGCAACAGCCTGTCTGGCCAGTGTCCAGAGATCTGCCTGAAGCCGGGCGGCATCGGCAAGCATGGCCTCGCGCTGTTCGGCGTGATCCAGGCTGATCTTTGCGGATGCCACTCGCATTGCAGTGTATTCCCGCAACTTTGCCTCCACAGCCTTGCCCATCTCGCCCGGCAGCATCTGCGCTCGCAGCCAGCTGGTCCCGATGGCGTTGGCTTCGTCCACCACTGCCGCACTTCGGCTGTCATAACGTTGCAAGGCCAGCGAAAACGTGAAGCCGAGCAGCAGAGCGAGCACACCCAGAAGCGAGCCTTGGATGGCAGAAACCTGCCCTTTGGACATTTCGCTCTGGCGGCTGCCCTTGCCAAGTCGATAGCCCAATTCAATGCTCAGGAGCATGGAAACAAACAGGATCGAGGCGATCAGGATGCTCGGTTGGTCGTACATGAATTCTCTCATCTGAAGCGCCCCTCCAATGTTGGCCAAGGTACGCGAGACCGCTTGGGAAACAAGGCCCTGCGTAGCGCGCGGGCGCGGATATTAAGACCCTTTGTTCTAGATTGCAGCGATTCTTTTATCAGGCCTCAGCGATCCATTGAGCCCTGCGTCAAACGATCAATTTGCCGCGCATAGTCCTCCGGCTCGAAGCTCGGTCGAGAGCAGCGCCCTGCCGTGCAAACGAAGCCGGCGGGCCGCTTGAAAGCCGGATAAGTGACGTCGGCATGCGGCAAGTCACCTTCACGCCGATCCAGCCACTCCACTCGCCGGTAACTCCCCTCAGCAGACCGGGCGACCTGAAATAAAGCCTCGGCATTTTCATCGTCCTTGGCCCCGACGACGGTGAGATGAACCGGGTCGGTCCTGAGTTCGGTGTCCGCGAGCAAGATGCCGGCTTCCTCAAAAACCTGCTTCTGCGCAGCGACTGCGGCGAGAAACCGCATGGCATGCAGCGCCGAATCACGGTGCGCGGCCTTGCCCGAGTAATGGAAGAGCAAATTGAACAGCCGCGCGGCAGCGATGTTCTCGGCCAGATGCGGTCGTGGCTGCAAGGGCACACCGGTCGGCATGATCTCCGTTACAAACCCCGCTTCATCATCTCTGAAGATCTTGCCGATGGCAGCCCCCAGTTCATCGGCAAGCTGCAGCCATTCACGCTGTGCGGTCGCCGCATAGAGACTCAGCGCGGCGCGGGCCGTGAACAGCGAGTCGCTCAAGTGCGGTGCTGCCTCACTGGTCTTTGAATGACGCATGAGGCCACCGCTTCCGCGGCGATTATTCAGCAACCAATTGGCGGCGCGCAGCGCATGGGCAAGGCTTTGCTCATCACCGCTGGCGAAATAGAGCGCGACCAGGGCTTCAACAGCCAGGGCATTGGCGTCGGCATATTGATGGCGGTCCACGCGCGGCATGCCGAGCTTTCGTCGTGCGGCGTCATCCAGGGCGAAGTAGGCCGCTGACTTTTCACCGGGATTGAGGTCCGCATCCTGGCTGACATAGAACGCACCCTCCGGGCTGCGCAGAAACTCGATCAGGTAGCGCTGGATATCTCGCGCGGCCTGCAGATATTTGGGGTCCCCCAACTGGCGATAGGCCATCGCATACAGGCGCAGGTAGCCGGCCTGAACCCGCATGATTTTTTCGAAATGCGGGTTCTGCCAGTTTCCGCCAGTCGAATACTGGTAGACCCCGCCCCAGACAGGGTCAATCAGGGCCAGCGCTGCGTCCAGGGTCTTGATCGCCTTGGCGCGCTCACCCGGCACCGCAAGGTTCTGCAGAGAATACTCAACGCCATCGCGGTCCATGAATTTTTGCGCAATGCGCAACCCGCCCAGATCCGGATCAAAGCTCTGCTCGTGGCGGCGCAGCAGATAGGCTCTGCCAGAATCGGCCAACCGCGACGGCCCCGCCTCCAGCACAGGTGCCGCAGCAGAGCGCGCTTCAGGCGTGGGATCCTCCGCCACGGCGGTGAGCAACGCTGAGAATGGTCCCGGCCCGATAAATCCTGCGCGCTTGACCAGATCCAGCCCGTCGGGCGAAAGAAAAATCAGCGCGGGCCAGCCGTAATCACGGTAGCGATTGGCCAGCCCCGGGTCTGCATCGTGATCGACCTTGATCGCCACAAATTGCTCAGCCAGTTGTTTCTGGACCCCTGGCTGGCTGAACGTCTTGTCCTGCATCACGTGACACCAATGACACCAGACCGCCTCCAGATAGAGAAAAACCGGCTTTTTCTGTGCCTTGGCGCGAGCAAATGACGCCGCTGACCAATCGTTCCAGTCGGGACCGGACGTGTATTCGGCGGCCTCAAGCGGGACCGCGCTGGCGATCAGGAGGGTAAGAACGCAAACCTGCTTTTTGATGCTCACGGGCAATCCGGGGCCACGGAAGTGAACCAAAGATACGTCGCCACAGCGGAACGGGATTCGCCTCTGACTCCCGGTCATGCTAAACGTTGCAGATATAAAGAGACGGGAGAAACTGTGAAAACCCTAGCGATCTACAACGTCAAAGGCGGCGTTGGCAAAACGGCCTGCGCAGTCAACATGGCTTATTTCGCTGCTGCGAGCGGCCATCAGACGCTGCTCTGGGATCTTGATTCCCAGGGCGCCTCAAGTTGGTACATGCATGGCGAGCCCAGCACGACCAAGACGTCCAAGGTGCTGGAAGGCAAGTCGCCAGTGGGTCGCCTGCTTAAACCCACGCCGTATGAGCGCCTGAATCTGATCCCGGCCGAGTTCTCCTATCGCTACCTCGACATCATGCTCAAACAGGTCAAGCCTTCCGGCAAAGCGCTGAGCAAACTGCTTGGGCCGTTTTCAGAAGATCATGCTCTGGCCGTGCTGGATTGCCCGCCGAGTCTGTCGCACGTGGCAGACAATGTGTTCAATGCAGCGGATCTGGTTCTGGTTCCGGTGGTCCCAACCTGGCTTTCCCTGCGGGCCTTTGAGCAACTCCGCGGCTACTTCAAGGCGCAGGGTTTTGAGGCCAAGAAGCTGCGGCCGTTCTTCACCATGGCTGATCGCCGCCGCAGTCTGCACAAGGAATTGCTGGAAACGCCGCCACCGGTCATGAAACGCGCGATGCAGGCCGTGGTGCCCTATGCCTCAAGTGTGGAACGAATGGGTGAGCATCGGGCACCGGTCGCAGCCTTTGCACCGTCGGATGATCCGGCGCTACTGGCCTACGCAAAGTTATGGCTTGAGACCGGAGCTGCGCTGGGAATCTAACTCATGCATTTGTTGCTTCGCCTTCTCCAGTAGTGATGAAGCGCTGACCCCCGATTTGATTGTCCAGAAACTCACACTCCGCCGCGCTGGTGAATGCCGCGACTGGGGTTCGCAATCACTGGAATAAATCGGTGCAGGATGATCGCCAGACCACACACTGCAAGGATGCAGAGCATTGGTCCGATCATGTTCTCGGATTCGAATGCGAGCAGTAAAAGATAAAAGATGATGGCCGACAGCGGCATGAGCAGCAGCACTTCAAACAGCAACTGCCAGATGGATTTGCTGATCGGTTTTCCACAGCATGGGGATGGCTGCGCAACGTTACCCAGCTTTTGCGCCTGATCTTTGGTCAGCGCCGCGTCACACCATGGGCAACGGGGCGACATTGGATTTGTATCAGGCGCGCTGCTTCATTTTTTCCCGGAAATCCAGCCACGCCGCCAGACCCTGTGCGTTGAGAGCGATGTCATTGCCCAGCGCCTGCAACCAGTCGGTTGGGTCTCCGCTGTTGGCCTCGGCTTCCTGTACCGCAATGTCCTGCACGCCCTGCTCCAACGCCGCATTGCGCTGTTGCTTGTCCTCACAGTCTTCCCAGGCCAGTGCGAGCTTCTCGTGTTCGCTGACCAGTCGCTTGAGGTCCGCCCCCATGCTCGCAATATCGGTAATCTCAGCGTAGTGAGTCAGATAAATGGCGCGCGGCTTGAGCGACAGCATGTGATCAATCGAGGCCTGAAAAGCCTGCGGATCAAACTGAGTGGGCGTCGTGGTTGGGAAAATGAATTTCTGATCGCCCTGATCCAGCTCGCGATACGAAAGACCAAAGGTGTCGCCGGAGAAAATGGCGGCGGCTGATTCGTCGTAGACAAACAGATGGTGTTTTGCGTGCCCGGGGCAATCGAAGAACTTCAGGCTGCGCCCAGCCAGTGATACTTCCTTGCCGTCATCGGCCACGATGATGCGTTCACCGGGAATGGGAATGAGTTCGTCGTAATCCTTTCGCGCGGTTTCTTCACCGTAGACCGCGACCACTCCGGCCCAGAGTTTTGAGGTGTCCTGCATGTGCGGTGCACCGCGCGGATGCGCAACGAGTTTTGCATTGGGCAACTTCTGCATCAGCAGGCCGGCGCCGCCGGCATGATCCAGGTGTACATGCGTAAGAATCACGTAGTCCACCGCTTCCGGCGTCAGGCCCAGATGTTCGAGTGCAGCGAGCATCAGCGGCACAGATTCAAAGGTGCCGGTGTCGACGAACGCCACACGGCCTTTTTCCACAATCAGATGGACGGCTGCCATTCGCGGGCGCACGAAATCAGCATCCAGTGCATAGATGCCGTGATCAAAAGCCTGCAAATCAATGTTCATGCTCAATCCGTTTCTCAAGTTGTTCGCAGCGCTGGATGAGTTCAGCTTCGTCGGACGCGGTCACTGTCACGTGTCCAACTTTGCGTTTGGGTTTGGGCGTCTTGCCGTAATCATGCAGATGCGCACCCGGCACGGCGACGATCTGCTGTGTTTCGATGGCATCGCCAATCAGGTTGTACATGCACGATGCGCCTCGCAATGCGGTCGAACCCAGTGGCAGGCCCGCAATGGCGCGCAAATGATTTTCAAATTGCGACGTTTCCGCACCTTCAATAGTCCAGTGGCCTGAGTTGTGAACGCGCGGTGCAATCTCGTTTGCCAGCAGTTCGCCATCGGCCACAAAGAATTCGAACGCGAGCACGCCGACATAGTTCAGATGCTCGGCCACCTTGCGGGCGTGGGCTTCAGCCTGCGCCTGCAGCGGATCATTTGCACGCGGGGTAGACACTCTCAGGATGCCATCGCGATGAACATTCTCCACCACGGGATAAAACGCCATCTCGCCGTTGGCGGATCGAACCGAGATGCAGGAGATTTCGCGCTGGAATTTAACGAAAGCCTCCATGATCAGAGCCTGACCGGAGAGCCTGTCCCAGGCCTGGTCCAGATCCTGCTCTGAACGCAGTACGGCCTGGCCCTTGCCGTCATAACCCATGCGCCGCGTCTTGAGAACCGCTGGAAGCCCGACATTCTTGGCCGCAATATTCAGTGCCTCCCGCGCGGCGACTGGCATGTAGCGCGGCACCGGGATGTTCAGTTTGTCGAACATCCTTTTTTCATCAAGGCGATCCTGCCCGGCCAGCAAGGCGTTCGGCGCGGGGAACATCGGCACGTGCTGCGAAACATAATCTGCCGCCTGTGCGGGTACGTTCTCAAATTCAAACGTAGCCACGTCACAGTTCGCACAGAATTTTTCCAGTGCGTTGTCATCGTTGTATGCGGCGCGCTGATGATCTCCCAGCGCGGCAGCACAGGCTTCTTCAGCCGGATCAAGGAAGACAAACGACAAGCCCAGCGGATAACCCGACAAGGCCAGCATCCGACCCAGCTGGCCGGCTCCGAGAATCCCGATACGCATCAGAGGGTCAGCGGTTCGTCAGCCAGCACTTTCTGTGTCTGTGCGGCGCGCCACTCGTCCAGTCTGCGGGCCAGTCTTGCGTCCTGCGTGGCCAGCACGGCGGCGGCGAGCAATGCGGCGTTGATGGCACCGGCGCGGCCGATCGCCAGCGTGCCCACCGGAATGCCGGCCGGCATCTGCGCAATGGAGAGTAGCGAATCCATGCCGCTGAGCGCCTTGCTCTGGACCGGCACGCCAAAAACCGGAAGCCGCGTCTTGGCCGCGCACATGCCCGGCAGATGCGCGGCGCCACCGGCACCGGCGATGATCACTTTCAGACCGCGCCCGACTGCCTGCTCGGAATATTCAAACAGCAGATCCGGCGTGCGGTGCGCAGAAACGACGCGGCATTCATGCGCAATCTTCAGATCGGTCAGGGTTTGCGCCGCATTGGCCATGGTTTCCCAATCGGATCGGGACCCCATGATGATGCCAACCAGCGGCTTCACTTTTGATTTTATTGCAGTGCGGGCCATCCGAGGCTCCGTTACTAAAGAGGAATTATGGCATCGACGCCGTGCGGACGAAACGTGGCGGGTTTACCATGCACGTTCGTTCTCACCGGTTTGACTGTCAACGCATGTCCTCCAGCCAAGAATCTGTGCGGCTGACCCGCGATGTTGTGGGCGTCCTGATCCCGCAAGGGACCAAGGTCGAATTGCCTGAAGGCGCCGAAGCGCAAATCACGCAAGCGCTTGGCGGTAGCTATACCGTGCTCGTGCAGGGCCACCTTTTCCGAATTGAGGGCAAGGACGGCGACAGCCTCGGTAAAGCGCCGCTGAAGGGCCCGGAACTGCCCGACGACGCCAGCGACGATGACATCGAGAAGGCCGTATGGTCGCAACTACATACTTGTTACGACCCTGAAATTCCGGTGGATATCGTCGAGCTGGGCCTGATCTACAAATGTGAGCTGGAACATCTGGGCGACGGAAACCGCCGCGCCAACGTCACCATGACCCTCACCGCACCCGGCTGCGGCATGGGCGATATTCTCGTGGCAGACGTGAAATCCAAGGTTCTGGCCGTGCCCAGCGTGACCGAGGCCGAAGTGGACCTGACCTTTGACCCGCCCTGGACCCGCGACATGATGTCCGAGGAAGCGCAGCTGCAAGTCGGCTTCATGTAGGCAAGTGCGCCTTCGCCGGCGCGTCGTGTTTCAATCCGGGATTCAATTGGAGTTCAATCGCGCTTCAGGCCACGACCTCATACTTTTGACACGTTGATTTTGGAGACTCCCATGCGCCGTCTGCTGCCGCTTCTCACCGCCTCGATTGCTGCCATGCTGGCGGCCTGCGTCACGATCAACGTCTATTTTCCGGCGGCAGCTGCGCAGGCCGCTGCAGACCGCGTTATTGATGAAGTCTGGGGCGGCAGCGCTGCGCCAGCTCCGGCCGCACCTCCCGCAGGTGAGACCTCCTCGTCACAGACGCTGCCTGTTTGGCGAAATGTCGCTGCGAGTGCGCTGGGTTTCCTTATTCCGGCTGCGCATGCGGCTGACCCTGACCTCGATATTTCCTCGCCTTCCATCAAGCAGCTGACTAGCAGCATGGAATCCCGCTTTCCCGATCTGGTGCCCTATCTGGAAAGCGGCGCGATCGGCATTGGTATCAACGGCTTCATCGAAACCCGGGATGCGAGCCTGATTCCCCTGCCCAAGCGCAATGCGGTGCGGACCTTGCTGGCCAACGAGAACGCCGATCGCAGCGCGCTCTACCGCGAGATCGCCCAAGCCAATGGCAAGGCCGAGTGGGAAACCCAGATTCGCGAAGTGTTTGCCAAGCGCTGGATCGCCCGGGCCAAATCCGGCTGGTACGTGCAAACCTCTGTGGATAGCTGGAAGCGCAAGTAAGGCGCACTTGTAGGCCGGATAGGCGCCGCCGCGCGGGGTTACCCGGATCGAAAGTTGTCGGCAGCCGCGTTAGGCTCTGGATTCTGATTTCCAACCTTAACGCGCTGTGCGCTGTCGATCGCCATGCTCAATCCCCTCGCCCGTTATCCTGAAGTCCAGCAAGCCTCCGGCCGCAGCATGCTGCCGATCACCCTGATTGGCGGTTTCCTTGGTGCCGGCAAGACCACCCTGCTCAACAGTTTGCTGTCGCAAGGTGATGGCCGCCGTCTGGCCGTGCTGGTCAATGATTTTGGCGCCCTCAACATCGATGCCAAGCTGGTGGTGAATGTCGAAGGCGGCAAGATGGAACTCGCTAACGGCTGCATCTGCTGCGACATCCGCGATGATCTCGTTGCCGGAATCGAAACCCTGCTCGCCTCCGAGCCTGCGCCGGAACAGCTGGTCATTGAAACCAGCGGCGTATCTGACCCGATGAACATCGTTTGCACCTTCAATACCTCGAAAGTGCGTCGCAGCGTCTTTTTGGAAAACGTCATCACCGTGGTGGATGCCCTGCATGCCCTAGACGCGCGCGACGCAGAATGGAATGCCCTGTTCGAACGTCAGATTCGCGGCGCTTACATGATCGTGCTCAACCGCACCAAGCTCGCCGGCGCAGAACAAACGCAGAAAGTCCGCGAACTCATCAGCGAACTGATGCCGACCGCGGCTGTTTTTGAAACCGAGGACGGCACGGTGCCGCTGGGCGTGTTGCTCGGTGACTCGCGCATTGGCCAATCCACCTTCCGACCCGAACCGACGATGTACGCGGGCTCGCACCCATTCGAATCCATGGTCTTCAAGACCGAGAAACCGATTCGCCGCGTCGACTTCGTGAAGCTCATGAGAGAGCTGGTGGAGGTCACCTACCGGGTGAAGGGCTTCATCAATTTCCGCAACTACCCACTGACCACCTTGTACCAGAAGGTCGGCAACTTCGAGTCCTATGTGGACGGTGGAAGCTGGGGCGTCACCACGCCGATGACTGAACTCGTTCTGATCGGGGTCAAGAAGAATTTTGATCCGGCGAAAATTACGAAAGCGCTCGAAGCCTGTTGCGCTGATTCATAGCACGACATACGCGGGCTTTGGCCGCTGATGCAGGATCGTTTGTCCCAGCTACGCGGACGAACGCAAATTTTGACTGAGCCAAGGAAGATGCCCCGACATGAGTAATGAGAACGCCGAAGTTGTAGCGAAGTGCCGCGAGTCCTCGAGATGCGGCGCCATCGAAACCATCATCGAGCCACACGAGAAGGACCTCGGCGGTTTCTCGGTTCGGCGCGTGCTCCCAACCATCGGGCGTAAGTCGCTTGGGCCATGGGTGTTCTTTGACCAAATGGGGCCGGCGGAATTTCCCGCTGGCCCCGGCATTAACGTGCGGCCTCACCCTCACGTCAATCTGGCCACGGTGACCTATCTTTTTGAGGGCGAGATCCTGCACCGCGATTCGCTTGGGAGTGTCCAGGCCATCGTTCCCGGAGATATCAACCTGATGGTCGCGGGCCGGGGCATTGTGCATTCGGAACGCGAGCGTGAGCAGCGCACGCAAAGTCCACGACGGTTGCACGGCCTGCAACTGTGGATGGCATTGCCGCAAGACGACGAAGAAACCGAGCCCGAGTTTCATCATTATCCGTCGGCTGATATTCCGGCAGCGGAAGTCGACTGCGTAAGGCTTCGGGTGATGATCGGTCAGGCCTACGGCCTCACCTCCCCGGTGAAGACTTTCTTCAACACGCTTTATGTCGAGGCGCTGCTCGAGGCCGGGCAGAAGTTGCAGTTGCCCGACGGGGCGGAGGAACGCGCGGTTTATGTTGCCGAGGGCGAACTCAGCGCGCAGGGGAGCACCATTGCACAACACGCCATGGCTGTATTCGCTGATGAGCGCGGCCTGAGCATCACGGCCAGCAAGACCTCACGTATCGCCATTATCGGCGGCGAGAAAATTGGCAAGCGTTTCATGGAGTGGAATTTTGTTTCCAGCAGCAGGGAAAGAATCGAACAGGCCAAGCGCGACTGGCGTGAAGGGCGATTTCCGAAAGTACCTGGTGACGAAGAAGAATTCATTCCGCTTCCAGGGAGCTGAGGCTATGGCGAGGGCGGCGCACTATTCGGTGCCCATCTGCTGATCGCAGAATCCAGAATGACCACGGAGATCAAACTTGTCCATCGAGCCGTTTCAAATCCAGATTTCAGATGAGGTTCTGATCGACCTGCGCGAGCGGCTCGCCCGCACCCGATGGCCCGACGACTTTGCCAACGATGATTGGCGCTATGGCACCAACACCGCATACCTGAAATCGCTCTGCCAGTATTGGGAGAAAGAGTTTGACTGGGCGGCCGTGCAGGAACAGATCAACCAGTACTCGCACTTCAAGACAGGAGTGGAAGGCAACCCGATCCACTTCATTCACGAACGCGGAAAAGGACCCAATCCCAAGCCCTTGATCCTCAGCCACGGCTGGCCGTGGACGTTCTGGGATTTCAAGAAAGTGATTCGCCCGCTAACGGACCCGGTGGCTTTTGGCGGCAAGGCTGAAGACGCCTTTGACGTGGTGATTCCCTCGCTTCCCGGCTACGGTTTTTCGACGCCGCTGCGGCAGCCCGGTATCAATTTCTGGCGCACTGCGGACATGTGGGTAGACCTGATGGAGCAGCTTGCTTATCCCCGATTTTACGCACACGGTAACGATTGGGGCGCCATTTTGACTTCGCAACTCGGGCACAAGCACGCTGATCGGGTGCTGGGTATTCACCTGACCTTGCCCACGCCCTTGACCGTACTGACAGGCAAGTGGCCGGCCGATTCCGAGTTTGATGAAGACCCGGACAAGCTGGCCAAGAATCAGCACTTCTTCGGCGCAGAGAGTGGCTACTCCGCCATTCAAGCGACCAAGCCGCAAACCCTGACGCACGGCATCAATGATTCTCCGGCTGGCCTGTGCTCGTGGCTGCTGGAGAAGCGCCGCACCTGGAGTCACTGTGAAGGGGACGTAGAAACCCGTTTCAGCAAGGATGAGCTATGTGCCGTGATGACGCTTTACTGGGCGACACAGAGCTTTGGAACCTCAGCGCGCTATTACTACGAGTGCGCACACAATCCCTGGAAGGCCTCGCACGACCGCGAGCCCACCGTCGAAGCACCCACCGCACTGTGCATGTTCGACAACGAAGTGTTCGCCATGCCGCGACGCTGGTGTGAACGAAATTACAATCTCAAGCAGTGGACGGAGCACGCATCGGGCGGGCACTTCGCGCCGATGGAAGAACCAGAGGTTCTGGTGGCCGATATCCAGAAGTTTTTCCGCACTTTATAGCGCTATTTTCGATGCCAGCTGACTTCTCTCGCATCAGTAGAGAACGACACAGCGCACCTCGATACTCTGGCGGTCCGGCGCATCAGCTGGTGTGGCCGGGTCCTTGAAAGCACTGTGAAAACTGAAAGTGCAGGGCGACGCCGGATCACTGCCATCACTGAATTGACCTTTTGATCGGGCCAGCGTCCCGGCCGAGTCCCACTGCTTGATCAGCAGCGCTTCGTCGCGGGTCATGGCCGGGTAGTAATACCAGCGATGTCGATCGGCGTGCTTGGCAAAGTAGTTCTCGCCAATTCGATCCTGATAGTGAATCTCGAAAACAACGAGGTCTTCGCTATGAACGGTCTGGCTGTCACACAGTGCAAGCGGATGACTCGCCACCGGCTCGGTGGATATATTGCGCCAGACATTGATGATGGCAAAGCGGCTTCCGTCTACAAGTGCGCGTTCAACAATCGCCTCCGATAGCAGGGCCTGCCCTTGCGGCAGAACATTGCGCAAGCTGTCGTTGCCACTGGGCGGCTTGGCAAGATCGCGCAACCTTTGTGGGCCACTGGTCAGGGTGTAGTCACCGTGGACCAGGTGCAGAGGCTCCTGAACCTGCTGGCCTCCAGTAATGCGTCGCTGTGCTTTCTTGCCCTGCACCGAACGCACGTTGTGATCAAACGCGTAAGCCCGTGCGCCTGTGGCCTGTGCCACGACGGCCTCGCATTGCGGGTAGTAGTCTTGCACCAGTTTCTGGTGATCAAAGAAATCGAGGTCTTCATTAAGCAAGGGCCGTTGAACCAGTTCGAATCCATTGGCTGTCAGGTTGCGTCGGAGTCGCGAAGAAGTATCGCGACCATTGGCAACGGACATCGTATTTTTGCTGAGGAGTACACCCTCCATCTCGCTGTCACTACCATCGGCATCGCGCCGCATTTTCACCTTGCCATTGCGGTAGAGCGAGTGCGCTGCACGATCGTCCAGATAGTTGAACAAGCCGCGCGTGCCTGACCGTATCTCTTCTTGCTGCTGGTTCTGACTCATGATGCATTCCTGACCCAATGACCCCGGATTCGTGGCAATTTTTTTGAATAAGCCACATTCTGCTCAACAGACTCTATCTGATTAGCGGATTCTCGCAGTGTCCAGGCGCTGCACACGCCTTATCGTGCAGCGACACTCGACAAGCGCAGCGCACCCGCAGCTAGGAAACGTGCGCGGGCAAAGCCAATCCGGTTACGCCTTTCCGTTCAGATCTTCCGCGGCATTCCTTTGCAGAATGACCGAAGTCAGCAGGTTTTTCCCAGAAGGGCGGCTTTGAGCAAGGCAGGCTGTAGGCACTCAGATTGAGATGCCGTCATGTCCCGTACCGATTCACATATCGACAATGAAATTGACTTCTGCGACGTCAGTTTATTCGCAGAAGGGCCTCCTTACGCCTTGTTCGATCAGCTTCGAAGCAGCGCGCCGGTTTCCTGGTCCAAAGCGCCATCCGATTGGCCGCTGAGCGAAGGAACCGGCTATTGGAATCTGGTGCGGGCAGCAGATATCGCAGAGGTCATGCGGGATTCGGAGCGCTTTTCCTCCAATCTGGGCGGCGTCACGATTCCCAGCTATGCCGTGGGATCGCTGGAGGCCGTGCAGGCGATGATTATCGGCAAGGATCCCCCGCAGCACACGCAGCAACGCAAGACGGTCATGAAAGCCTTCACGCCGCGGCGCATTTCCGATCTGGAGATCAGCGTTCGAGAGAACGTGCGGCAGGTCATAAACGAAGTCATCGAGGCCGGGCGTTGCGATTTTGTGTCTGCGATTTCCGGGCCGCTGCCCATGACGATGATCGCAGACCTTCTGGGCGTACCGCAGGAAGACCGCCCCCAGCTTTTCGACTGGACCGACGCTATTTTCGGCTTTCATGATCCTGACGCGCCATTGTCAGCGATGGATGCGCTCGAGCAATCAACGCAGTACATGATCAGTCTGGACGAACAACGACAACGTTGCCCGAAGGACGATCTGATCACCGTCATTGGTCGTGCCGAGATCGATGGAGTGCGGCTTCCCGTGGAGGAGCGCGCCGGCATCTTCAATCAACTCTTTGCTGCCGGCGTGGATACCACTCGCGCCACGCTCGCATTGGGCATTCAAGCCTTGATCGAACACCCCGAGCAACGCCGCTTGCTGATCGAGCAGCCGGCACTGATTCCGCTGGCGGTTGAAGAGATCAATCGATGGGTGTCGGTGGCGCAGTACATGCGCCGCACTGCGCTCAAGGACACGCTCGTTGGTGATCAGCTCATTCGCCAAGGTGAGGCCGTGGTGTGTTGGCAAGCTGCCGGTAACCGCGATCCCGAGCGCTTCAGCAACCCCAATCACTTCGATGTGGCGCGTATTGAATGCCCGCACCAGAGCTTTGGTGGCGGCGGTCGCCATTTGTGTCTGGGCTCCTCACTCGCTCGAATGGAATTGCGGATCGCCATTGAACAGTTGCTGCGCCGAATGCCGGATATGGAACTCGATGGCCCCGTTGTTCGTACGCCCAGCAACTGGATTCAGAACGTCAAGGCAATGCCCGTGAAGTTCTCACCGGGCACGCGTGAGTAAGTCTGTACTTCTTTTTTCAATTTCTGGAGCATCAAGATGAAAGCATGGGTCGCAGAGCGATTTGGGGAACCACTGGAAGTTCTGAAACTGAAGGACGTCGAAATTCCGAAACTGGAAGCCCGCCATATTCTTGTGCGCGTACTGACCGCCACCATCAACAAGAATGAGGTAGACGGCATTCGCGGCATTTACGCGAGCATGGCGACACAAGCGCCTTTCGTTCCCGGTTTTGAAATCTACGGCGTGGTGGAGCAAGCCGGCCCAGGTGCTGAAGACTGGGTTGGCAAGCACGTCATTGGCATGCCCAGAGGCGGTCACGGTGGCTACGCTGAGTACGCGGTGTTGCCCACGGTCATGGCGTTTGAAGTTCCGGCTTCCATGCCGGCATCGACTGCGTCCAGTATTTTCTGGCCCTTTCACCTGGCCTGGCTGTGTCTGTTCACGCGAGCCCGCTTGCAAATGGGTGAGACGGTATTGATCCACGCCGGAGCGGGCGGCTTTGGTTCTGCCGCGATCCAGCTGGCCGTACACGCCGGTGCGCGCGTGATCGCAACCGCCGGCTCTGACGAAAAGCTCGCCTTGTGCCGCGAACTGGGCGCGGATGTCGCGATCAACTATCGCAAGCAGGATTTTGTGCGTGAAGTGCTTGATGCCACCGGCGGCCGCAAGGTTGATGTTGCGGTGGATTCCATCGGTGGTGATGTTCTGGAACAAACCTGGCTATGTCTCAACTACGGCGCCAGACACATCCTTCTGGGATTCTCTTCTGGCATCGAGCAAGAGGACGAACGTCCCGTGCTGTTGCGCCAACTGATTTTTGGAAATATTTCCATGGTCGGCGTCCTCATGACTTACGTCGATGACAATCCTGCAGATGACGACTCTGGTGTTTCAGGCGTCGCTTATCCCAAGGTCAACTTCAACATGCCCAGCCGCGCCATGGGCGAGGAGATTCATCGCAACATCCTTGATCTAATGGCGCGCGGACGCATCCGGCCTGTCGTGGGTCTTGAAGTCGGATTTGCTGACTTGCCGCAAGCGATTGATCGGTTCGATCGGCGTGAGATTGCTGGCCGCGTGGTGATTCACACCACTCGGTAAACATCGCGCTTCGCGTTGTCATCACTACATGGTGGCAATGACTGAAAACTGGCGTGAGCCGCGGAACATGGTTGTGGGTGTGTAGCCGTACCATGACCGCGTGCTCTTGCTCAAATGCGTGGAGTCGGAGTACCCCATGTCGAGCGCCACCTGCACTAGGGCAGGGGATTTGCCCATTTTGTGCAGCAAGCTGCGCGCCCGTCGCCACCCTCTGAACCGGCGAAAAGAGGTTCCAAGCTGATCCTGGAAAAGGTGCATGAGCCGCGACGGCGATAAGCACACATGGGCTGCGCACATATCGATGGACAAGTCGGAATCATTTCTCTCGTAGATCATGTCAACGACTTTGCGAATACGCGGATCCAGTGCGCGTTCTGGCAATGCAGAACCAAAGAACTGAAGATCGAAATCGGTCCATTCTGCCGGCGGTGAGGAGAAAGCCCTCAGCATGCTGAGATGAGTTCCTGCCATGCTGGAGGGCGTGGCAAACCATGGCCGGAAGATTCGATCGCCATCGACGGATTCGGGCTCGATCATCAGCATTGCGATGTCGGAATCTTCCGTCGAAACCTGATGCACCGTCCAAGGTTCTACCAGTGCGATGCTGCAGGACCTGGCTGGGCCGGTATCGCTTTTGATTCGAAACGGCTGGCCGAGCGACACATAGAACAACCATGCTCCCATGGTGCGGGGCGTCGGTCTGCCAAAGCGTCCGCAGACGGCTGAGCGTGTTGGTGTCATGCGCAGGAAGCGGTTCGGGATATCTCCGCGTTCCGGCCGACTTACGTCAGGGTGTTGCATGGAAGCACGCATGGTTCACAACAAGTACGGAAACCTGATTGGATAAGCGATCTTGGGAAACAGGCCCTGCACCGGACCGGCGCAGGGCCTGCAGCAGTCTGAGGCAGACCTGCTAGTCGGCGGTGCTGTCCTTGATCGTGGTGGTGGAGCCGGAATTCTTGACCGACTCAATGCCGGCATCGCGACTGGCTTCAGTGGTGTACATCTGGCTCTGGCCAATGACCTGGCTGTTACCTGCGACCAGCGTGAAATAGAACTTGCCGTTCTTTCCAACCAGTTTCTTGTAGCGCTCATCCATCCCGGAATTCTTCTGCACCGAGGCAATGCCGTTTTCTGCGGACTTGCGGGCTACATACATTTCGCTGGTCAGAACAATCTGCCCATTGCCCGCCAGCAGGTTGAAATGGAATTGCCCGTTCTTGGCTTTCTTGAGTTCAAACGTTCCCGCCATGTTGTCGCTCCTTGAATTTTGACTGGGCAGCTGCCCGTTGAGGTTCGAGAAATGCAACAGGTGCACGGTGGCACGCCGGTGCAGGCCGGAAGGTTAGCAGGACCAGGTCGGAGGGGACTTGCGCGGCGATTCAGGACCTGCAAGAGTCGCGTCATGAAACAAGCCCTCGTCCGGTCCGCCTTGCTACTGGCAGCATTGGCGGCCGCTTGTTCGGGCGATGATGTCAGTTTGGGCCTGGGTCTGGACCGCCCTACTGACCTGCGGGTCGGCGAATCCGTTGTGTTCCCGGGAGAAGGGCTTCAGTTGCGCCTGAATAGCGTCAGTGAAGACTCCCGTTGTCCCAGCGACGTGGCTTGCGTCACTGCAGGCCAGGCCAGCATCGTGCTCACGGCACTGCGTGCGGGCAGCAGCCAGCAAACCTTCAGCCTGACCATTCCTACGCCGGACTCAGCACTTTATGCCGGTTATGAGATTCGCTTCCTGGACCTGCGGCCTTATCCCGTCAGTACAGAGACCATTGATCCGGCTAGCTACATCGCGACCGTGGTGGTCTCTGAGGACGACACGCCCTAGCGCGGGCTTTGCATTCCACCGAGCGCATCAATCATTTCAGCCAGCATGGCTGAAAGCTCGCCGCACATCAGAGTGAAATCAGCGTCAAATCGCTCTTCGGCAGATTCATCCGTGTCATGGTCAGCACGGTCCTGCTCGATCATGTCGAAACGCACGCGCTTGATCACGCCGGGGTCGGCCAAGACCAGCCGCATGCGATCGTTCCAGGTCAGGCCCAGTTGGGTCACGGACTTGCCATCCTTGACGTGCCGACGAACATCGTCGCCTTCAAGACCGTGCCGGGCGAATCGAATCGCCGCGGGGTCGTCACCGCCGCTCTTCATTTCGCAGTCCTGATCCAGCTGAAAATTGCCTGGCGTCTGATTGGCGGCCAGCCATTGCGTCATGCAGGTCACCGGGGCCTTGACCGTATCCATCGGCTCGATCTGCAGAGTGCCAAGCGTTTCACGCAAGACAGTGGTGAAATCATCGCCCCGCTTGACGCTGGCGGTGTCCACGATCAGCCAACCCGACTCCGGATTGATCCACGCGCGCGTGATCTGACGCTTGGCAAATGCCTTGGGCAGCAGCTCGGCAGTAATCTGCTCCTTGAGCTCACGCATCTGCTTGCGACCTGGCTTGAAGCCCATGCGCGCTTCCTGTTCAGCGGCGCGTGCCTCTGCCTCTTCCTTGACCACCGAGGCCGGCAGAATCTTGGTTTCGACGCCCAGTGCGATCAGCATCTGCTTGCCCTGCGAACAAACCAGAGCACCGTCGTCGCGGGGCGACACCCAGCCTTGGCTCTGCGCGCTCAGACCGCTACAGGGAAGCAACGGCCGATTGGCGAGCTGCTCCTCCAGCGCGCCCGGCGCCAAGGTCCAGGGAGCGGCAAGGCGATACGGCAACAGGTTCTTGAACCACACGGCGTCGATTCATCACATAGCAAAAGGGGGCGGCGATGATACCGATGCCGGACGCCTGCGTCTCGCTCAGACCTGTGCCTGATCGAGCAACTCGCTCAGCAGATTGCGCGTAATGCGCTGCTTGAGATCAGCCGGCCGCGCAAGACCCAGCCGCTCCAGATCATCTGCGTGACGTGCGTCTGTGAGCCGCGAGCTGAACAAGCCTTGCAGCAGCAATTTCCACTTTGGCGTTTGCGCCACACGCTGCTTCAGTGCCTGCAGGACCGGGAGCAACCTGAGTTCCTGTTCCGTGAACTCACTGCCAAAGGGAAACTGCGGCAGTATTTTTCTGAAGCCTTCAGCACCCAGACGAGCTGCCAATGCTTCCGGTGTGTTGTTTCGATGCTGTTCCGGGATCTGATATTTCGCCTCAATTTTTCCCACGTCCTGCATCTTGCGCAGCAGGTCCGTCTGGAAGCGCGAGTCCGCGATGTTGATGATCCGCTTCGCGACCTCGCAATCGGTCTGCGCACGCAAGTCTGCGACGCCGTACTCGGTGATGAGAATGTCGCGCAAGTGCCTGGGAATCGTGCAGTGCGCGTAATCACTGACTATGTTACTGCTGGCAGTGCCGTCCTCGGCGGTGCGCACTGCTCGCACCATCACGATCGAACGGCCCGTCTGCAGCTGATGCGCCTGCGCGACAAAGTTGTACTGGCCGCCGACGCCTGAGACCACACGCCCGTCACTCAGGCCATCGGAAACCACCGCGCCATTGAGCGTTGCCATCATGCCGGTATTGATGAAACGTGCATGCAGCCGCTGTTGGCGATAGAGCCGCGGATTCATGTCCAGCTGATTGACCTTGTTCACACCGGTCATGCAGATGCGGGCCAGGCTTGCGTCATCAGCGACTCGCAGCGCCTGATAGAAATCGCGAGGCCCGAGGAAGAAACCGCCGCTCAGACAGATGCCATTGCGCAAAGCATGACCCAGACATTTTTCTGTCAGCCATTGACGCGATTGATCGTCGGCAACATTGGCAATAAAGCGTGTGCCATTTGGTGCAATGATGTAGCCATCGTCATAGGCAACATCGTCCTTGAACACGCCATGGTGTTGCAGGACTTCAAAGTCCTGGCCACGAATGACGCGAACGCCGAGCCGGACAAAGCCTTCCAGCAAACATCCGTCAATTTTGTGCGGATTGCATACGCCCTCGTTGATCAACTGTTGCAGGGCCCAGAAATCGTAGACCTCGCGGCGCAGCACATCGCCCTGCAGGAGCTGCCAGAAACCGTCAACAAACATTTCGGTAGCACCGTAGAGGCCCTGCTCAAAGCGTTCTTCACCACCAATCTGCGATAACGCTTCGGTTTTGATCTGCTTGCCTTGCGCTGCTTCAAGCAGTCTGCGGTATTGCGCGTTGTCGTGATGACGCAGTAGCAGGGCGTGCGCTATGGCATCACCCAGACTGCCAATGCCGATCTGCAAGGTACCGCCATCCTTGACCAGCGCCGAGGCATGAAGACCAATCGCGTGATCGGCCAGCGCGACTGCCGTTCTGGGTGTGGAGAACAGCGCCGTGTTGTAGCGCGGATTGACCACCAGCAGATCAAACCAGTCTGCATCAACTTCGGCGTCCTGCGCCATGAAGGGCAACTGCTCGTTAACCACGCCAATCACAACTGATTCACGGCTACCCTGCTGCTGGGCTTCTCGCAGCAATTGTGCGAGTTCAGGGCCAGTATCAGGGTTGCAGCTGAGGCTGTATCGCGTACGGCCATCTTCTTCTTTTCGCTGCGCGATGGATTGCATCAGCACATTGCATCCTTGCGCGAAGACGTCGCGTGCGGCGAAAGTGTAGTTGGTGGAAATGTAGTCGCGCTGCGCAGCTTCATTGCGCATGCGGCTGCCGGGCCGAAAGAAAAATTCTATGACGCGGACATTGTCCGGCAGCGTTCCCGCCGTCACGTCCTGCGCGTAATCGAGATCAACGACGCCCTCGAAAACCCGATCGAGGATCGGTTGCATGAATGCCGCCTCAAGCGCCGAAGCCGCTGCAGGCTTTTCCAGCGAAAGCGCGGTCAGAAAGGTCAGGGAGAGATTGGCATCAGCGCGAGCCCGCGCGTAAAGCGCGTTAACCAGCTCAGCGGGTTTCCCCAGGCCCAGGGGTAGCGCCACACGCAGATCTGACCCCACCGTCTGAATCAGCTGGTCAACGCAGGTTTCTACATCATCCAGTACGAGGGGAGTCTTGGCGGACACGGTTCAAGGCCGGCAGGAGGAGAGGAACCGGCAGTATTGATGCCATTGGCACGCGCGGACAAGAAGAATTAAAAAAGCCCCCCGGACTTGCGTCCGGGAGGCCTTGTTCTCGCTGCGGGGATTTTATCCGCGCATGCCCACCTGCTCGGAACCAGGATGCAGGCTGGCCTTGGCGCTGGGACGTGCTTCCATGCGCTTGAACCAAGCATCTACATTCTTCTGTGCCGGGTTCAGCGGCTGTCCGACGCCATTGGTGAAATCTAGGCAGCAGTACAGAGCCAGATCAACGAGTCGCAGTTTGTTGCCGCAGATGAAGTCGCGGCCACCGATCAGACCGTCGAGCCAGTCCAGGCCCAGCTCACCACGCTTCTTCAGGCCTTCGGCCGCTTCGGGCAGGCAGTGAACGCGATTCTTGAACAGGTCCAGACCTGTTGAGTAGCGGAAGGAGTTGTAACGATCTTCGGTGATGATCAGCTCAACCCGGCGCTGCCAGCTGCGGGAGATTGCGCGTTCTTCAGCATTCTCACCCACCAGGGAATTGTCAGGATTGAGTTCGTCGAGATATTCGCAGATTGCGATGGTCTCGCCGATGATGGTGCCGTTGTCGAGTTCCAGCGCAGGAACCTGACCTGACGGATTCTTGGCCACGAAATCTGCCTTTCGATTCTCGCCCGCGAGAATGTCATGGTCCTGCATGGGGATATCGATACCTTTTTCCAGCATGTACATGCGCACCATGCGGGGATTGGGGCCGAATGAATTGAGCAGCTTCATGATGTTCTCCTGACAGTTTTTATGGGTAAATCCGTGACTCGACGGATACGCCGAGGTTCAAAGGGAGCCTATGTGAACAGAATCCTGCTCATGCTGCCATAAGGAATTGCCCTAGTTCGCCGATGAAGCGACGCGGCTGTTCAAAGGGAATGGCGTGGCCACAGTTCTCAAACTGAACAATGCGAGCATGGGGAACCAGTTTGCTGATGCTGAGCTGGCCGGCCGCCGGATACATGGTGGACTGCATGCCAATCAAGGCTGTCATCGGCACCTTGATTTCGGGCAGGCTGGATCGCCAGTCGTAATCATCATGGAGGTAGGAGCGCAGGCAATCCATGTAGATCGGCCAGTTGCTGACCGGAGCCACGCGGCGAATGAGAAATTCATGTCGCGACAGGCTCACGAAGCGTTTCCAGTTGCTGCGATGGAAGGCGTGGCCATAGAACGTCGACAGATGCTTCCATAGTTCGCGCCGCAAGTAACGTGGCAAACGCCGATAGCTGCGGCCACGATAAGGCTCGAGTAATCGCATCAGCGCGCTCATCTGCTGAAATCCTTCTAGCTGCTGCGAGCCGAGCAAGCCGTGCTCCCATTCCTGTGAATTCAGAACACGCGGCGACTGATCGATATGCAAGTAGGCTTTAATCCGATCAAACCCGTACATGCGCTGATACTGCATAGCGGTGCAGGCCCCCATGGACAGGCCACCGAGATACACATCATCCAGATTGAGGGATTCAAACAGATCGGCCACATCTTCTGCGTGCTGATTCAGCAGCCTTGGTTGGGTCAGCTTGAGATCATGTGAGCCACCAAAGCCCCGCAGGTCCGGAAAGATGAATCGATGCCGGTGCAGCATAGGCGCGACGAATGGAAGCCAGAGCGCGGCGGGCATGGCAAAGCCATGCAGCAACACACAGGTCTTCTGCGATTTGCGGCGGCCGACATCCAGGTAATGCAGGCGCGATCCGTCGCGCATCGTGGCAAAAGGCATTTGTGGATATTGAGAAGAGAGTTCTTGTTGGCGTTTTATGCTGCGTTTGCGAGCAGCCAGATTGTTGCAAGCACCCGGTCGTTTGTCGCCTGCTTGGGGCAAATTCTCTAGCGAAGATGGCGCCCACAAACCTGATCGTCCGCGCCGGCATTCGGGGCGGTCCCCGCCTCATCGCATTCGGCGGACTCTCATCGAGAAGCCAGGTCAGATCCGGATCATCCAATGACTGAAGCGAACGATTTCCGCCTTGTTGCTAAGAGGATTTTTTCTCATCTCTATGCACGGCGACAGGACCAAAGCCCTGGCAAACCGGCGTAATCGACAGCGTATTCACGTTGACGTGCGCAGGACGCATTGCAACCCAGTAGACGGTTTCTGCAATATCTTCTGCACTCAGTGCATCTGCATTTTCATAAACCGTTTGCGCGCGTTGATCATCACCACTGAATCGCACATTCGAAAATTCGGTTCCGCCGGCAAGTCCCGGCTCAACATCCGTGACGCGCACCGCAGTCTGATAAAGATCGGCTCGCAGGTTGAGAGAGAACTGCCGCACGAAAGCCTTGCTGGCGCCGTAGACATTCGAACCCGGATAGGGCCACTCACCTGCAGTGGAGCCAATATTGATGATGTGCCCGCGCTTGCGCTCAACCATTCCCGGAAGCACGCAATGCGTGAGCGTCATCAGTCCCTTGACGTTGGTATCCACCATTTGCTCCCACTGATCGAGTGAGGCGCGCTGGGCAGGTTCCAACCCAAGAGCAAGTCCTGCGTTATTGACGAGCACATCAATCGAAGCAAACTCCGCAGGCAGCGTCTGGATTGCTGCTTCAACAGCTTTGCGATCGCGCACATCCAAAGCGATGCACAGGCTTGGCACCTTCAGGCTTGCGGCAAGTTGCTTGAGCCGCGCTTCGCGCCGGCCACACAAGATCAGGCTGGCTCCCTGCGCTGCAAATTTTTCCGCGATGGCTTTACCGAAGCCGGAACTGGCTCCACTGATGAAAACAATCAAGGTCATGTCCAGATGGGAAAGTTCTGCAAAGGCTAACGGTTCAACCGTGCTTGCGACAGCCTTGTTGGTGATCTGGGCAGGCGCGCTGTTTGACAGCTGTGTTGACAGCTTTTCAGTCACCCACAAAAAAGCCCCGGTTTCCCGGGGCTTTTCTACCAGACTGGCTGGTCGGTGCAGCTTACAGGCTGTAATACATCTCGAACTCGATCGGATGCGTGGTCATGCGCATGCGCGTGACTTCTTCCATCTTGAGTGCGATGTAGCCGTCGATGAGGTCGTCGGAGAACACATCGCCCTTCTTGAGGAAGTCACGATCCGCGTCGAGCGCTTCAAGCGCCATGTCCAGGCTGTAGCAGACCTTCGGGATCTTGGCGTCTTCCTCAGGCGGCAAGTGGTAAAGATCCTTGTCGGACGGATCGCCAGGGTGGATCTTGTTCTGGATGCCGTCCAGACCCGCCATCATCATGGCGGCAAAGGCGAAGTACGGGTTGGCGGTGGAGTCCGGGAAGCGCAGTTCGATGCGACGTCCCTTCGGGTTGGCCACATACGGAATGCGGATCGAAGCCGAGCGGTTGCGTGCCGAGTAGGCGAGCATCACAGGGGCCTCAAAGCCTGGAACCAGTCGCTTGTAGCTGTTGGTGCCCGGATTGGTGAAGGCATTGAGCGCCTTGGCGTGCTTGAGGATGCCGCCGATGTAGTACAGCGCGGTTTCGGACAGGCCGCCGTAGCCGTCACCGGAGAACAGGTTCTTGCCGTTCAGAGACAGGGACTGATGCACGTGCATGCCGCTGCCGTTGTCACCAACGATGGGCTTGGGCATGAAAGTGGCGGTCTTGCCAAACTGATGCGCCACGTTCTGCACAACATACTTGAGCTTGAGAACTTCGTCGGCTTTCTTGGTCAGGGTGTTGAACAGCACACCGATCTCGCACTGGCCGGCGGTGGCAACTTCATGGTGATGAACTTCGGGCTCAACGCCGATGGCATCAAGCACTTCACACATCGCAGAACGTATGTCCTGCAGCGAGTCGACCGGCGGGACGGGGAAGTAGCCGCCCTTGAGGCCCGGACGGTGACCTGTGTTACCGCCTTCAATTTGCTTGCCGGAGGCCCAGCAGGCTTCTTCGGAATCAATTTCCACCATGCAGCCTTTCAGGCCGGAGTCATAGCGGATGGAGTCGAAGACAAAGAATTCGTTCTCAGGACCGAAGTAAGCCGTGTCGGCGATGCCGGTGCTCTTCAGATAGGCCTCTGCGCGCTTGGCCACCGAACGAGGGTCACGAACATAGCCCTGCATGCTGTTGGGCTCGATCACGTCGCAGGTCAGGCAGATGGTGGGCTCTTCAAAGAACGGATCGATGAAGGCGCTCTCCGGGTCCGGCATCAGGATCATGTCGGACTCATTGATGCCCTTCCAGCCGGCGATGCTTGATCCATCAAACATCTTGCCTTCGGTGAAGGTGCTTTCTTCCAGGTACTTGGCGGGCACGGTGACGTGCTGTTCCTTGCCGCGCGTATCGCAGAAACGGAAGTCCACAAACTTCACGTTCTTCTCTTTAATGGTGTTGATTACGTCTGTGCCCGAAGCCATGGGGTCTCCTGCAGGGTGATGAGTGTTAGGTGAAAAACGATCTGATTGGCCGCGGAGCCAAAATCCCGGCCCCAGCGGTGCGCCAAAATAATGCAGAAACCGTGCCGTATCGGTTGACCGCGGTGCGCTAGCCTAGCGGATTCTCGCCCCATTTGTGGGCAGAACCCCTCTGGATTGCGCCTTTTTTGCGCGATATGGCCCGCTATACTTCGCCGCCTCCATCGCCTCAATCACCTAGCTATGACCTTTCAGGACCTGATTCTCAAGCTCCAGACTTTCTGGGCGCAGCAGGGTTGCACCGTGATCCAGCCCATGGACATGGAAATGGGCGCCGGGACCTTCCACTGGGCGACCTTTCTCCGGGCGCTGGGCCCTGAGCCCTGGAATACGGCCTATGTGCAGCCCAGCCGCCGCCCTACGGACGGTCGTTACGGCGAGAATCCGAACCGGCTTCAGCACTACTACCAGTTTCAGGTGCTGATGAAGCCGAGCCCGCCGGACATCCAGAAGCTCTATCTCAAGTCATTGGAAATGCTGGGCTTTGATGCCTTGACCCACGACATTCGCTTTGTCGAGGACAACTGGGAGTCGCCCACTCTGGGCGCCTGGGGTCTGGGCTGGGAAGTCTGGCTCAACGGCATGGAAGTCACACAATTCACCTATTTTCAACAAGTTGGCGGTCTTGAGTGCAGGCCGGTTGCGGGTGAGATTACCTACGGCTTGGAGCGTCTGGCGATGTATATCCAGAAGAAGGAAAGCGTCTACGACCTGATCTGGTCTGACGCGGGCGGGCGCATCGTTACTTATGGCGATGTCTACCACCAGAACGAGGTCGAGCAGAGCGCCTACAACTTCGAGCATGCCGACGTGGCAACGCTGTTTGATCGCTTCGACAAGGCCGAGGCCGAGTGCCAGCGACTGCTGTCACTGGAGACGCCACTGCCCCTGCCGGCCTATGAACGCACCGTTCAAGCCTCACATGCCTTCAATCTGCTGGACGCGCGGGGCGCGATCTCGGTTACCGAGCGCCAGGCTTACATTCTTCGCGTTCGCGGATTGGCCAGAGGCTGTGCCGAGGCCTACTTCAATGCACGGGAAAAGCTCGGCTTCCCCATGCTGGAGAAGAGCAGAACCGCGGCTTGAGTGGCCTGAAACATGATGTGGTTTCTGCTCGCATCCCGCTGAGGCGCTTGTTCAGGCCAGCGTCCAGTAGATCAGGCCGCCAACCAGCAACAGGTGAAGCGTCCATTTGCCCAGCCGGTACTTGCGCGGTTGTGCCTTCTTCAATGCCTTCATGTAGGCCTTGTACCTGACCACCGGCTCCTTCATCCGATTGCCGATGCCGGTGATGCTGGGGTCGAGGTTGTCGATGTAGAACAGACCATTGAACGCACGCGCGAAGCGGTAGTAGATGCGCTCCAGCAGGCGCCAGCGAAGCGGGCGGTCCAGATCGGTCATCAGGATGATGCGCGGCGTATCCGTATCGTTGTAGGCGGCGTGCAAATAGGTTTCGTCAAAGGTGATCGCCTCGCCATCTCGCCAGGCATAGTGATCGCCATCCACCACGAGGCCACACTGCGCTGAATTGGGCGTCGACAAACCCAATGAATAGCGAACACTGAAAGCAAAGGGGTCGTGGTGCTGGGTCAGGCGCTTGCCCGGCATCAGTACCGCAAACAGCGCCAGATTCATGCCCGGCACCTGATCAATAAGCGCCATGGTCGTCGGCGCCAGCTGCCGGGCCGAGGGAATATTGAAGTCGTAGACCTTCAGATAAAAACTCTTCCAGCGGTTGTCCCGATAAAAATTACTGCCGGGAAGATCATCCTTGGTGGCGATGTGATTGCTCTGATAGAGCGCCAGGGCTTCATCGCGAATGATCTCCCAGTTGTCTTCCAGAATCTGGACCTGCGGAAAGCTGCCAGCAGGCAACCGAGACGCTGTGGAGATACGCGAGGAAAAATAGGCTGGAAGATTGAACGGCACCATGAAGGTGGAAAAATCCGTCAGCTGGCGACCCCAGGGCATGTGCGCCTTGTTGCGCAGCCGAACAAAGGCGAGGCTGCCGCCGTAAATCAACACGAGGGTTATCAGGACTGCCACGACATCTCCGGTCAACTGCCCGCAGGCGGCCGGACGATTTGGCAGCGTGCTGTGTCCGCTACGATACCCCTTTGCGCCCCACTGCAGGGCGCAGGCTGTCAGGGAAGGGCAATGGGAACGCTCGGAACCGGCGCGGCGCGCAGCACGCCGGGTGGCACCACGAAGCCGTTCTGGGCAATGCCCTGACTGGCCGCGAGCGTGCGCTCCCAGGTCTGCAGATAGACCTCGGCCGAATCAAAAAGGTGCTGCATCTGATCGGGCGAGCCTTCCAGCCGAACCTCCTGCACCATGCCGCTGAGCATGCCGTAGTGCGCGCTGCCGTCGATATCCAGCGTCCAGCTTCGGCCATTACCCGCGGCGTCGCGCTCCTGCGGCTGATTGAATTGCACGCCCTGCATGCCGGTGAAATCCGGCAATAAAGAGAAGGGCTCGCCAGTGAACAAGGTGTACGGATAGTTCACCTGCTGACCCGGTGCGATCGGATTGCGCGGCGAGGCCTGCGCGGACAATCCATTGGTGTCCGTACCGAAGCCGAAACCGAAGCGGTAGGGTTGTCCGGCCTGCGACCACAGGCCCTTGAGTTCGTCCATCAGTCGGATCAGGTTCCGGCCATTGCCCAGGCTCGGATAGATGAAGCCGCCGTTTTGCAGAACCCGCATGGCCTGGGCGTTAGACGTGCCGCCAAAATTGCCGTGCGTGGACACATAGGGATAGGCCGGCGTCTGCGCCTCTGCCAGTTCCAGGGCCTGTGTCTTCATCTCGTATTCGAGATGATCGATGTCAAAGATCATCCCGTTTTCCATCAGCTTGCGGTAGGTATACAAGCCGATGGGCGTCAGCCAGCGCGCATTGCATTGTGGCTTGCTGGGGTAGCAGGGCGTCGTACCCCCCGGTCGTCCGCCCTGACCGGTGAACAGACAGCCGGGGGGCAACCCGGTCATGACCGTGCCGGCACGATCCTGCGCAAAGAAACCGCCGCCGGTTGAAGGATCGCTGGCGGTGGGACAGTCGTAGGTGGTCCAGAACTCGCCGGTAGGGGTTTCGGTATCGGCAAGATTTCCGATCAGTGTGCCCAGCGGTGATGTCTGACTCGGATTACCCAGAATACCGAGCAGATTGGTGATGTCCTGCGACGGGATGCCACCGCTGTTTTCACGATTGCCGATGTTGAGCACCAACGCATCGAAGATGCCGTTGCCGCCGAAGGCATTGTCGAATTCATGGATGGTGATGACCTGGCGCACGCCCAGATCCTTCAGCCGCGTGAGCTGGGTCAGGATTTCGTTGTCTGCGCCGGTTTCGGTCATGGCACAGGAATAGGAATTTTCCAGTCCGCCGGCGCCGGTTTCCTGGAACGGCTGCTGTGTACGTAAAGGGCTGTAATTGAGTTTGCAGTTGAACAGATTGGAAATCTCGACACCAAGCACGACCGCCAGCTTGCCCTCGGCAATGACCTGCCGCGCTTCAGCCGGATCAAGGACGATCCGGAACCAGCCCTTGCCGGGCCCGCCGTACTGCGCGTCGATGTAGTCCTGCAGGCCATACATGCTGCCGATCTGCGCGGCACCGTTATTCATCTCGTTGCAGTCGCGCAGTGGTGTGCCGGACAGATTGCGCTGGAGTTCGCAGAGCGTTTCGTTGTCCACGACGTCGTTGACCATGATGCGCAGGCCCGCAAGCCAGGCGCGCTCCAGCCATTTCCAGTAGATCGCTTCGTGGGTCAGTTGGTCACGCGCCGGCCATTCACTGAAGGTCGGCCAGCCATCGGTGGCATGACCGTCCGGGTCCATCTGGAACAGGCCCTGCACCGCATCGGCCGTGCCCTGCGGTCCGTGCGTCTGGGTGCAATCATCCAGCGCATGGGTCACGCCAAATCGATGGTAGGGCGCGCCGTGCTGCGCGCCGCCCAGAAACGTCGTGGCGCTCATGTGCACGTGAACGTCGGCCATTCCCAGAACCCGCCCGTCCGGCGTGGTGCCCTTGAAGGTTTCGCCAATTGCATTGTTGGCGGCCTCCGGAAAGCTGGCACAGCCCACCGCCGGGACCAGCTCAAACTGCTGGCTGCTCGCAGCACTGGGGGCGGCCACGGTCAGCGCATCGCCAGCAGAAACGGCAAGGCGCATGGCCGGGATAACGGCTTCCAGAGTAAACAGGGTGGATTCGACCAGCGGATCAACAAAGTTTCGGTAGGCATTGATCTTCGCCGGCGTCGGCTCGACATCGTATTGCGGCGCTTCGGGGTAGGCGCGGTTGTCACCCACTGCCAGCAGCTTGAAGGCAGCGCTTTCATCGGCACTGGAAAGATTGCGGGCGGCTACCAGTGTTGCCGCAGACACCAGCTGTCCCTGTCGGTCGTAGAGCAGGTACTGGCCCAGTGAGGCTGGCTTGAAGAAGAAGGGCTCGGCGCTGGCGGCGTCGCCACTGGCGGCGTAACCCGTGCCCGATCTGACCACGTAACGGTCATTGCTGGCGGCGCGCAGGGCAATGCATTCGTTGTTGAAGCTGTAGCGATGGCGGGGAACGCTCGATCCGCCTGCACCGCCACCCCCTCCGCCACCAGGACCGGGGCCGACACCTCCGCCGAGCCCTGCGCCGGTCGGCGAGTTCGAACTGTTATTGCAGGCAGAAACCATGGCCAATGCGATCAGGCCCAGCAAGATGGGTCGCGTCTGGAAAGCCTTCATGTTGTCTCCTCGCTGATGCCCGTTGGGATACCCGGCACCGTAATCACAGGGATCGGCGCGGTGGTTCCGCATGCTTCTGTTCTATGGGGCCCGACAGTAGCACCGCGACACATGATTCGGCTTTGGTAAATATGATGGGCCATGCTGTCACCACGCCCTGCCTTGCTGATCTCGCTGGTCCTGCTTCCGGGGCTGGCACAGGCGCATTCATTCGGCGTGATCTACACCCTGCCGCTGCCTTTCTGGCTCTACGCCTGGGGCGCAGGAGCGGCGCTGATCGCTTCCTTTGTTGTCTTCGGACTGATGATGTCAGCGGCTCGTCCCCGTCCGCTTCGCCAAGGCACACCGAAACCGGGATGGCGCGTACCGATGACGCTGAGCACCGCACTCAAGCTGCCCGGACTCGCATTGCTGGTGCTGTGCATTGCAACCGGCTGGTGGGGCACGCCCAATGCCTATGCCAACTTCAACATGACCGCATTCTGGATCGTGCTGCTGCTTGGCCTGGCCTACCTGAGCGTGCTGGCGGGCGACCTCTACGCCGTGCTCAATCCGTGGCGGACGCTATGCGCCCTGATCGCGCGGCTATGGCCTGCCGCAAGGCGTGGTCTGCTCAGGCACGGTGACCGTTTCGGTTATCTGCCAGCCGTGGCCCTTTACATGGGCCTGATCTGGATCGAGCTGCTGGGCAATAGCAGCCCGCGGGAGCTGGCGCATCTGCTGGCCACCTATACGGTGCTCAATCTTTTCGGTAGCGCATTGCTGGGTATGCGGACCTGGTTCACCTACTGGGAATGCCTGTCGGTAATGTTTGCACTGCTCGCGCGCATCGCACCGGTGCGTATCAGCGGCATTGATGTGCCTGAACCCCTGCAGATTCATCTGCGCTGGCCCAGCGCCGGGCTGTTGGAAGATCGGCCGCCGCTGTCTCTGCTGCTGTTCATGGTGGCGATGCTCGCCACGACAGCGTTCGATGGGCTGCACGAAACGCAGATCTGGTACGAGTTCTACTGGCTCTGGCTGTATCCCGAGTGGCTTATCGGCTGGGCTGGAAGCAATCCGCTGGCCGCGTTCGCGAAGCTGCGCGAGGGCTACCAGTGGTGGCAAGCAGGCTGGCTGTTGATCTTCCCCCTGTTCTACTTCGCGGCTTATGCCTTCGCGATTCTGCTGGCGAAAGGCCTATGTCGCACAGCACTGCCGTTGACCGAGCTTTGTCGCTGTTTCGCCTATTCGCTGATGCCCATTGTGCTGGTCTATCACCTGAGCCATTACTTCACGCTGTTGTGGACGCAGGGGCCCAAGTTTCTGCCCTTGCTGTCTGACCCTTTCGGTCGCGGACAGGACTGGTTTGGCACGGCGCAGTGGTTTGCCCGCATCAATGTTCCGGAACTTGCGTGGGTGTGGAACGTGCAGGTCGGGCTGATCGTGGCCGGGCACATTGCCAGCGTCTATGTCGCGCACCTGCAGGCCCTTCGTTTGTTCTCCAATCGGCGTCAGGCCCTGCTCAGTCAGATCCCCATGCTGAGCCTCATGCTTTGCTTTACCGTGGCCGGACTGTGGATTCTTTCTCAACCATTTCAGGGGGGGCGTTGACGTGATGCTGCGCGCAATCATTTTCATTGTTCTGGGATTGCTCGCGGGCACGGCTTTATGGCTGAGCCTGAAACCGGAGTCCGCGACGGTGGCTTCGACGGCGACACCTGTGCAGGTGTTCTACCGCATCAGCGAGTCCCGTGTGGCACAAGGCCCGCCGCTGATCAACGTGCAGCAAGGCGAGCTGCTACAGCTGACCGTTGTCAGCGACCGGGCCGATGAGCTGCATGTACACGGCTACGATCTGCACGCACCGCTCGAAGCAGGGCAGCCGGCTACTCTGGAAATTCCCTGCGAACTTGCCGGCAGATTTGAGATCGAACTACATACCCAGCACCTGCAAATGAGCGTCTTGCAGGTCCATCCACGTTCGAACTGATTGCGGAAACCTGCTCCGATGCGCCGACTGTTGCTGCTCTCTGTTTTGCTGAATCTGCTGCTGCTCACATTTGCCGGCTGGCAGATTCAGAAGCGCGGTGGCCTTGGGATGGTCCAGCAGAAAGTCATGCACTGGATTTCCCCGCAATGGGGACCACGCTGGTATGCCAGCCGCGTGGAGGATTATCGCAGCCAGCCTGTTCAGGCCGGCGATGTTGTCTTCGCCGGAGACTCTCTTGTGGACGGCGCGGACTGGAGCGCGTTGCTCGGGCGCCCAGTCAGGAATCGCGGCATTGGCGGCGAAAACCTTCAGCAACTCTCCAATCGCATGGTCGATCTGCTGGCCGGTCCGCCTCATGCCCTGCTGCTGCAGGTGGGAGCCAATGACGTGGACGCCATGCTGGACCGGGGGCCGGGAGATTTCATTGATCGCTATGCCAAGCTGGTTGATGACATTCATGCATTCGCGCCGCAGACGCGTGTGCTGGTCAACAGCCTGCTGCCCCTGGGTGCTGAGCATCACGGCGCCTTTGTGTCCAACAGGCTGATGGAGGAACTTAATGCCCAGTTGCAGCAGATGTGCATCGAGCGGTCCTGCGAGTTCATCGATGCCTGGAGTGCCATGGCGGGAAACGATGACGCGCTGTTTCCGGAGATGACGATCGACAGCGCACACCTGAGCGCCGAGGGCCTGCAAGCCTGGGCGGCCGTGATTCGCCCGACCCTGGATACGCTGCCCGGCGCCCTGCCCGAAGCCCCTGTACCAGAATCTCCTGCAGCGCCGTCGCTGCCGCAGTAGCAAACTTTTTTCTGGCGGGCCGCACCGACTCATATCCCGTTTGGCATGATCTGGAATCTGGCAAAGGCCATTCAGTCGGGAGAATGCGCATGTTGCTGATCGGTATGTTCGACTCCCCTTACGTGAGGCGCGTAGCCATCAGCATGGATCTGCTCGGCTTGTCATTTGAGCATCGCAATTGGTCTGTTGGCGCGGACTTCGAGAAGATTCGCGCTTACAACCCGGTGGGACGCGTGCCGGCTCTGGTATTGGATGATGGTGAGGTGTTGGTGGAGTCCGCCGCCATTCTCGATTTTGTTGATGAAACTGCGGGTCCTGGTCGCGCCCTGCTGCCGTCTCGGGGGAATGATCGCCGCCATGCGCTGCAGCTGATATCCATCGCCTGCAGCGGTGTCGACAAAGTGGTGGCACAGCTCTACGAGGTGGCCTTCCGGCCGCCGGAGCGACGTCATCCGCAATGGGTCGCGCGTTGCAGGGCGCAAAGTGATGCAACGCTCCAGTATCTGGAAGAACGCGCCGCGCAATCAGCGCCACAGCAATGGTGGGTCGGCGCGCAGATGAGTCAGGCCGACATCACCGTTGCATGCGTCTGCACCTTCATTTTCGAATCGCTCGGTATCGACCGCGCGCAGTTTCCCCTGCTCGCATCCAGAGTCAGGCGGCTGGAGGGCTTGCCGGTGTTCCAGAAGTATCACCAGCCATTTTTCTCGCCTGACCCGGCCACTGGCAGCCCGTGAATAAGGTCATTTTCAGCTTGCCTCGCCTGCGATCATTGGCGAATCAGGCTTGATCCCTGACAATTGCCGCCCTTATCGACCTGCTCCCTTCTGATCAATGTCTCGCGACCTGCTGCTGGAACTCGGCACCGAAGACCTGCCCGCACGTTATGTCGTGCCACTTTCCAACGCCCTGAAGCAAGGGCTGACCGATGGACTGGCGCGGCTGGGACTGAGCTGTGAGCAAAGCCACTCGTTTGCCACGCCGCGGCGTATCGCCGTCATTCTCACCGGGCTTGCGGAGCAACAACCGGAGCAGAAGATCGAACGTCTCGGGCCGGCGCTGAAGGCGGCGCTGAAGGACGGGCAGCCCACGCAGGCCGCGCTGGGCTTTGCGCGCTCCTGCGGCGTCAGCTTTGAAGAACTGGGGGAGAAGAGCGGCAAGCTTTTCTTCGCACGTACGGAGGCTGGTCGCCCGACAGCTGAGCTGATCCCGGAGGTTTTTGCGGAAACCCTGAAAAAAATGGATCAGCTGGTACCCAAGCGCATGCGCTGGGGCAGCGGCGAAGAAACTTTCGTGCGGCCGGTTGAATGGATTTGCTGCGTCTTTGGCGACGCGGTCGTGCCGCTGCAGGCTTTCGGTCTGCATGCAGGTGCCCGCAGCTATGGCCATCGTTTTCATGCCCCCGATGCCATCGAGCCCGTCGTGCCCGCGCGGTATCTGGAGTCGCTTCGAAAAGCCCATGTACTGGCCGATGTTGCCGAACGCCGCGCGCGCGTTCGTGCTCAGATCGAGGAGGAAGCGGGTCGCATCGGCGGCCACGTGCGCATTCCGGAAGAACTGCTCGATGAAGTCACTTCACTGGTGGAATGGCCCGTTGCGATCAGCGGCAGCTTCGAGGAAAAGTACCTCGCCCTGCCTCCCGAGGTGATCGTCTCCACGGTAGAGACCAACCAGCGCTATTTCACGGTGTTTCGTGATGCGGGCCAGACCAAACTTACGCACCACTTCATTACGGTCTCCAATATCGAATCACGTGATGTTGCCCAGGTCATTGGCGGCAACGAGCGCGTTGTACGTCCGCGTCTGTCGGATGCCCTGTTTTTCTGGCAGCAGGACCTGAAGCAGCCGCTGGCCGCCTATGCCGACAAGCTGGGATCGGTGACATTCCAGAAGGATCTGGGGTCTACCGCGGACAAGGTCGCCCGCATGGTGGAAATTGCGAGCTGGCTGGCTGGCGAGCTGGGCGAAGACGTGGCTGCGGCTGCGCGTGCAACGGCGCTGTGCAAGGCGGACCTTCTTACCCAGGCGGTGTTCGAGATGCCTGAATTGCAGGGCATCATGGGCGGTTACTACGCTCGCGAATCCGGCGAGAGCGAGGCGGTTTCGCGGGCGATCTCCCAGCATTACCTTCCTGCTCAGCAGGGCACCGCCATTCCGGATTCAAGGCTTGGCCAGATCGTTTCACTCGCGGACAAGCTCGATACCCTGGCTGGCATCTTTGCCATTGGCCAGAAACCGACCGCCAGCAAAGACCCTTATGCCCTGCGCCGCGCGGCTCTGGGCGTTTTGCGCATCTGCCTTGAGGCCGAACTGCCGCTCAATGCCGTGCAATTGGTAACTCGGGCACTGGAGGCCCAACAGGCCGGGGATCGTGGCGAGAAAACGAACCGATCTCTGCGCGCCTTCATGCTGGACCGCCTGCAGAATCTGCTGGTGGGCAGCCCGCGTCCACAGGGCAGGGTGACACCGGAAGTGTACGAGGCCGCGATCACCGCCATGCCGGACGCACTGCCCACGCACGATGTGCTGCGGCGCATCGACGCGGTGCTGCAGTTCCTGTCTTTGCCCGAGGCGGCCGATCTGGCTGCGGCCAGCAAGCGCGTGCGCAATATTCTCAAGCAGTCCGAAGAAGCCCCCGGTGAGGTTGTGGCGGATCGTTTCGAAGCTGCGGCGGAGCGCGATCTGCTGTCGTCGATCATCGAGCTCGAGCAGAAGAACGCAGCACTGGACAACTACACCGACAAGCTGATTCAGCTTGCCGCGCTGCGCGGCCCGGTCGACGCATTTTTCGAAGCCGTCATGGTCAATGCGGATGATCCGGTCGTGCGGCGCAATCGTCTGGCCCTGCTGGCGCGGCTGGACCGCATGTGCCGCGACGTTGCCGACCTTTCCTGCCTGCCCGGATAGCCCGCGCTGCCAGGCCGACATGATGAAACTGATCATTCTGGACCGGGACGGGGTCATCAACGAGGACTCCGACGACTACATCAAGTCTCCTGCGGAGTGGCACCCCATTCCGGGCAGCCTGGAGGCCATCGCACAACTGTCGCGTACCGGCTGGCGCGTTTTTGTGGCCAGCAACCAGTCGGGGATTGGTCGCGGGCTATTCACGTATCAGGATCTTTTTGATATCCACGCCCTGATGAATCAGCGCATTGCAGAACTGGGCGGGCGGCTCGAAGGCATCAGCTTTGCCCCAGAGCATCCGGATCAGGCCAGCGAGATGCGCAAGCCGCGACCCGGCATGCTGCTGGACATCGCTCGGCGGGCCAAGCTCAGCCTGGAGGGGGTGCCGTTCGTGGGGGATTCGCTGTCAGATATCCGGGCTGCACAAGCAGCGGGCGCATGCCCCATATTGGTGCGCTCTGGCAAGGGTCGACGCACCGAATCAGGGCCCGGCCTGGAAGGCGTCCCGATTTACGATGATCTGGCGGCGTACGTCGCCGAGTGTCTGGCGCGCCCGGCTCAGGCGTAGTCCGAGGGGTCCCGTTCGATTTCCACCCCGACGCCCTGCACATCGGGAATGGCGCCCGGCTTGTCGATTCGCAGGCGCAGGTGGTGAATCGGCAGGCGCTCAAACATCGCACGTGCGATGGCCTCGGCCAGGGTCTCCAACAACTTGGGTTTAAGCCCCAGGGCCAGATCCACCACCGTCTGGCGAATGACCGCGTAATCCACCGAATCTTCCATGGCGTCGCTTGCGGCCGCCGCGCGGGTATCCACACCCAGCTCCAGATCAAAGATCAGGGGGCGCTTGAGGTTTCGCTCCCAGTCGTACAAACCGATGACGGTTTCCACGCGGAGACCGCGAATGAATATTTTGTCCATCGCGTCATTCTACGGCGGGCCGGCTCGGGTCTGGCGCACAGGCGGTTGAGACCCTGATGCTGCGGTGACCAGATGCCCTTTGCGGTCACAGGATTTAGGATGCGCGTCCACCCTGCGTTGCCGCCCTGGGCAGAGCTGCCCGGATGACGCGGTATCGCCATATGCACCTGCCATTATTTGCCCCATGTCTCATTCCCCTTATCTGCAAGCTGGACTCGACGCCGCCGAAGCTGCCGGCGAGATCATTCGTGAAGCCTTTCGCGGCAACTTCGGCGTGTCCTACAAGGCAGACGCCAGCCCGGTCACTGAAGTGGATATCGCCGCGGAAAAGGCCATTCGAGGCTTGCTGGCCGAGCGTTTTCCCGATCATGGCTTCTATGGCGAGGAAACCGGGCAGGCGGATATCGAGTCCGACTACCTCTGGCTGGTCGACCCCATCGATGGCACCAAGGCTTTCGTGCGCGGCTATCCGGTGTTTTCCGTGCAGATTGCCCTGATGCACAAAGGCGAGCTGATCATGGGCGTCTCCAGCGGTCCGTGCTGGAATGATGGCCGCGGCGAACTGGCTTGGGCGGAGAAGGGCGCAGGTGCCTACCTAGACGGTCAGCGGATCGAGATCAGCGATATCACCACGCTGAACAAGGCCACGCTCTCTACCGGGAATCTGGCCAGCCTTGCCTCTTCGCAAGCCTGGCCCCGTCTGGGCCAATTGATCCCGCAGCTGCACCGCATTCGTGGGTACGGCGACTTTCTGCATTATCACTATCTGGCCAGCGGCAAGCTTGATGCGGTGGTGGAATCAGACGTCAATATTCTGGACATCGCCGCCCTGACCGTGATTGTTCGGGAGGCTGGCGGGGTTTTCACCGACCTGCGCGGTCAAGCTATCGGCCTGGAAACCCGCGATGTATTGGCCGCTGTACCGAGCCTCCATGCCGAACTGTTGCGTCAGATAGCGTACTGACTTCTCGGCCATACGGTAGCGTCGCCAAAGCCCTTTATACTGTTGTAATGCCGCCTGCGGAAGTGGGCGACCCAAACACCAGTAGAGGGTTGAAAATGAATACTGCAGTCTCCTACCTGCCCACCGCGAGCACACCGGGCAATGCCAGCGAAGCGGATATCCGCCGCATCTTCGAGGCGCAAAAGGCGACCGCAATTCGCCTGCGCACCTCCACCGCCGCAGAACGCCTAGCCAAGGTTACGCGCCTGCGTGATGCCGTCCTGGCTCACAAGGAAGCCATTCGTGAGGCTGCCGCCAAGGATTTCCGCAAGCCGGCCACTGAGGTCGACCTGACCGAAATCCTGCCCATCGTGATGGAGGCCAACGATGCGCGGCGTCACCTGAAGCGCTGGATGAAACCGCTTCGCGTGATGCCGACCAAGATGATGATGGGCACCGCAGGCTACGTGCGCTACGAACCCAAGGGTCGCTGCCTGATCATCTCACCGTGGAACTATCCGGTGAACCTGACCTTCGGTCCGCTGGTGTCCTGCATCGCAGCAGGCAACACTGCGATTCTCAAGCCTTCAGAAATGACGCCGAATCTGTCGGCTCTGATGGTCAAGATCACACGCGAGATTTTCTCCGAGGATGAAGTTGCCATCTTTGAGGGCGACGCGAGCACCTCGACGGCCCTGCTGGATCTGCCGTTTGATCACATCTTCTTCACCGGCTCACCGCAGATCGGCAAGGTGGTGATGGCTGCAGCGTCCAAGCACCTGACCAGCGTGACGCTGGAACTCGGTGGCAAGTCTCCCACCATTGTTGACGAAAGTGCCGACCTCAAACTCGCAGCCCGAACTGTCGCCTGGGGCAAGTTCACCAACAACGGACAGACCTGCATCGCACCCGATCACGTCTATGTGCATTCGGCAGTGAAAGACGAGTTTGTCCGCCTGTTCAAGGACTACCTCACTGAATGCTTCGGCGCTGATCCGCAGCGTTCACCGTCGCTCGCCCGTGTCGTCAATGAACGTCACACCCAGCGCGTTGCCGCATTGCTTCACGATGCAAAGGAAAAAGGTGCGACGGTTCTGGCCGGTGGTCAGGTTGATGAGAAGGAGTGCTTTGTTGCTCCGACACTGCTGGCTGACATTCCGGCTGACGCCAAGATCATGGACTCGGAAATCTTCGGGCCACTGCTACCGATCATCACCTACACCAATCTTGATGAGGTCATTGGCGAGATCAACAAGATGGAGAAGCCACTCGCGCTCTACGTCTTCAGCAAGACCGACGCCAATATTGACGCCGTCATTTCACGAACCAGCTCCGGCGGTGCCTGCATCAATCATGCAGTGGTGCAGTTCCTTCACGGAAACCTGCCGTTTGGCGGCGTGAACAACTCCGGAATCGGGAGTGGTCATGGTGAATATGGCTTCAAGGCCTTTTCACATGAACGCGCGGTTGTACGCACGCGCTTCATGATGGCACGCTTGTTCTTCCTGCCTCACAACAAATGGACGCAGAAGATTGTTGACGTGCTGATGAAGATGGTCTGAATCTATTTTCAACCCGTAGCAAAAAGGCGAGACGCTTTTGGTGTCTCGCCTTTTTTGAATGCGCCGTTTTTTCCTCACATGAGGATGTGGGCTCGCCTCAAGCCACTCTGCTCTGCGCCGCAGCATCCTGATTCAGCGGCGGAATGAGCGAGCGAATCAGAAAACGCAGGTAGTCGTTGAAGGCATCTCCTCTGGGCAGGGCTTCCGGGTTGTCGCGACGCATGCGCACGGTCCCGACGAAAGTGGAATATGCAAACGTTGCCCAGTTGGCTGCATCGCCTCTTTCCATCCCCAGTGACAGATAGCAATTCTCGATATAGGTGCGCCAGGCTTCGGTGACACGCTGCACGCAGCTACGGGCGGCCGGGTGCTTGGAGCCGGACAGGGCAAGCAGGATCTGCTCAGACCGCGCATCGGTATTGGCGTAATTGTGGAATAGGGTGTGGAGACGCTCTCGCGGCTGGGGCTGTGCATCAGCGCGGCTGAGCATTTCCACCGTTTCCATTCGCTCCCAGGTCTCCAACGCGCGGCCAACCAGCGCGTCGCGATTGGGAAAGTGCCAGTAGAAACTGCCTTTGGTCACCCCGAGCCGGCGCGCCAAAGGTTCTACCGCTACGGATTCAACACCACCTTCGGAAATGACATCCAGTGCAGCTTCAATCCAGTTGTCAGCACTCAGACTCTGACGACGATTGCGCTTTTCGGAAGATGTAGGGTTTGTATCCAGGTTCTGCATATTGAGGGTTCTCAAGCTAAGGGCCAGCGGACCAGACATTCGCAACAGTACGACCACGTATGGCTGCTGTCTTTTGCGGTGACGACGCAGTCGGGTGGCCCGAGGGGCACCCGACACCCGAGGTCGAGCTTGATCAAGCAAATCAAGGACACAGGACGATCTGTTTGAACGCAGGGTGGCCGAGGGTGTCTGTGCTATCGTCGATTCCATTCATCCCAAGCTGGCTGCGTCCGGAGCCCCTAGATCTAATGTCCAACCGTATTCGCACCTCGCTGGCCCTGGCGGCCGGCGTCTTCATTGGCGTCTGTGTCACCCTGACCGATGGCGTGTTCGCCACCAAGGAAAGGGCCTCAGAGACCCTTCCTTTCAAGGACTTACAGAATTTTGTTGAGATTCTGAACCGGGTCAAAAGCGACTACGTTGAAGATGTGGAGGACAAGAAGCTGCTGGAAAACGCCGTGCGCGGCATGCTCAGCGGACTCGATCCGCACTCAGCGTATCTGGACGCCGAAGAGTTCAAGGAAATGAACATCGCCACCTCGGGCAAGTTCGGCGGCCTGGGGATCGAGGTTCAGATGCAGAACGGCTTCGTTCGCGTGGTGTCCCCCATTGATGAGACGCCCGCTGCTCGCGCCGGCATGGAACCGGGCGACCTGATCATCAAGATCGACGACTCCCCGACCAAAGGCCTCACGCTGGGCGAAGCCGTCAAGAAAATGCGCGGCGAACCGGGCAGCAAGATCGTGCTGACCGTGGTACGAGAAGGTGCCAATGCCCCGCTGACCGTGCCTCTTGAGCGCGCCATCATCAATGTGGCCAGCGTGCGTGGGCGCATTCTGGAGCCGGGCCTGGGCTATATCCGTATTTCCAGTTTCACGACGGAAACCAACGGCTCGCTCAACAAGACCTTCAAGAAACTGGAGAAGGAAGCGGGCGGGCAGCTCAAGGGCGTTGTGCTGGATCTGCGCAACAACCCCGGCGGCGTGCTCGATGCTGCGGTGAAGGTCAGTGACGCATTCCTTGAAGAAGGCGACATTGTCAGCATCAAGGGCCGTGACCCGGACACCAATCGTGAATTTTCCGCGACCGGCGGCGACAAGATGAACGGCCGGCCAATCGTGGTGATGATCAATGCCGGATCGGCATCGGCATCAGAAATTGTTGCTGGCGCGCTTCAGGATCACCGTCGCGCGGTCATCATGGGCGACAAGAGTTTTGGCAAAGGCTCGGTGCAGACCATCATGCCCTTGCAGAGCGAATCGGCCATCAAACTGACCACGGCGCGTTACTACACGCCCTCCGGTCGCTCGATCCAGGGTGAGGGCATCACCCCGGATATTCCGGTCAAGCCGCTCAAAGTCGCCAAGGCCGAGGAGACCGAAGGTTTTGAACCCATCAAGGAATCTGATCTGATCGGCAGCCTGATCAATGAAGAAAATCCCTCCGATGCGGACAAGGAAGCCAAGCGCAAGAAACAGCTCGAAGACGAGCAGCAACTGGCACAGAGCGACTACGCGCTGTACGAGGCGCTGAATCTTCTCAAGGGCCTGACCATTGTGAGCCGTGCTGGCCTGTAATCTGCTGACGCAGATTCACTTGGTTTGCATGCAGAGCCGGGGCCTGGCTCTGCATGCAAACTGCGCTCATGATCTGGGGCAAACATGCTCATAGGCGAAGCCCCGTTCGACGCGGGCAGTCTGGACGCTGCAACAGTGCTTGCACTGCTCTGTGCGGGCGGCTTCTTCCTGAACGCCTTGCTGGTGGGTGTGTGGAAGTACGTGGAAATGGCCCGAAGCGAAGTGGGCGCCGCGCACCCCTACGTGGACATCGCCCACCGCGCCTCTCTGCTCTACAGTTTTGCCGCGCTTCTGCTGGCAGTCTTCGCGCATATCAGCGCCTTGCCGGAACAGACGGAGTTTGTCGCCAGCGCCCTGGTACTGGCCTATTTCGCGATGGCCATCATCAGCTACATGGTTCAGGGCTGGCTCAAGAAAACCGATAACCAGCTGCGACGTGCCAGCTCGCCCATCCACATTTTTATGTGGTCACTGGTGATTGCAGAGATCGTCGGTTTTATTGTCCTGTTCTATGGCGTGATCATCGCGGTGACCTGAACCCAGCCAGCAGCGGCTCGCACGTTCAGGGCTTCTTGCCGACCGTCATGTTGAGCAGCGTCTCATCCCGCTTCCAGAAGTGGTGATAGAGCGCAGCCGATGCGTGACCAGCAATCAGCATCCAGACCAGCCATTCACCCATGATGGTCTTGTGAATGAAGTCGATGGGTTTTTCGAACGCCTTGAAACTCAATCCCCAGGCTTCGCTGACCAGGCTTGCAAATATTGCAGTGTCTTCGAACTTCGGAAGATCGATCAGAAAAAAGTACTCGGTGCCAACACCGGTACCCAGATAGCCCGTGATCGGCATGATGAACATCACGGCATACAAAGCGTAATGAGCTAATCGGGCTGCACGGTGCTCCAGTCTGCTGCCCGGCTCAAGACGGGGAACAGGGTTGCCCAGACGCCAGAGAATGCGCAGCGTCGCCAAGACCAGAATGGTGATGCCAATGGACAGGTGCAATTGCAGCGCTGTCCAGTTCTCCGGCGTCTGCTTGTCGGTGAACCAGTCCCGGTAATAGACGCTCAGGTAGGAGCCCAGGAACAGTAAGGCGGTGGTCCAGTGGAGCCACTTGGCGATGGAACCGTAATGATCTGTTGAATTTCTCAGTGCCATCGCGCGCTCCGCTTTTGTAGAAAAGATCAGTCCTGATCAGCCAGTGCCTTCCACGCCAGCCAGGCTCCAGCCGAGCCCATCAACCATGTGGGCCAGGCCATTCCCAGCAATGCGGGAAAATGGTCAGAACCGGCGACTGCAATCACCGTTGCACCGACCAGAAGTGCGGCGCCCACAGTTGCTCGCATCTGCTGACGATTATTGCGCTGCAGTTCCTGACGCATCTGTGCGATGGTTTTCTTGCCAACCCCGAGGCCTTCTCCGCGTTCCAGACTCTTGATCGCCTGACTGGCCAGCTCCGGAAGCATCTCGGCCATGTGTGGTCCTTCCCGTCGCAGGCGCTGCATCACCTGTCCCGGCCCCAACCGATCTTTCATCCACTCTTCCATGACCGGCTTGGCGGTCTTCCAGAGATCAAGATCCGGATACAGCTGACGCCCTAGACCTTCGACTTGCAGCAAGGTCTTCTGCAAGAGCACCAACTGCGGCTGAACCTGATACTTGAAGCGTCGCGCGATATGAAACAGACGCAACAGAAACACACCGAAGGAAATGTCCTTGATGGGTTTGCCGAAGATCGGTTCGCTCACGGTGCGAATCGCTGATTCGAAATCTTCCACGCGAGTGCCGACGGGAATCCATTCGCTTTCCACGTGCAGCTCTGCAATGCGGTGATAGTCGCGATTGAAGAAAGCCAGAAAGTTTTCGGCCAGATAACGTTGGTCGCCTGGGGTGAGTGTTCCGACAATTCCGAAATCAACCGCCTGATAACTCGGCACGGCCGGGTTGGAAGCATTGACCAGAATGTTGCCGGGGTGCATGTCAGCGTGGAAAAAGTTGTCGCGAAATACCTGCTTGAAAAAGATCTCGACGCCTCGCTCGGCGAGCACGGAGAAATCAACGCCGCGATCGCGCAAATGATCAAGTTCGCGGATGGAGATGCCATCCAGGCGCTCCATCACCAGTACTTTCTCACTGGTGTAGTCGAAGAAAACCACCGGATGGTAAATCAGCGGACTGCCCAGCCAGTTGCGCCGCAAGAGGGCGCAGTTGGCACCTTCACGCATCATGTCGAGTTCGTCGAGGATGGTTTTCTCGTACTCGGCCACGATCGCTTTAGGGCACAGGCGGCGGCCTTCCGGATGCAGGGTTTCTACCAGACTCGCAATGGTTCTCAGGACCTTGATGTCTTCGCGGATAGAAACTTCGACGCCGGGTCGCAGCACTTTGACCACAACATCAAAACCTGCTGCGCCCGGTTCTTCGGGCTTGAGCTTGGCAGTATGCACCTGGGCAACCGAGGCCGATGCCAGAGGCTCATCTGAGAAATCATCGAAAATTTCATCGATGGGTTTGCCAAGTTGCGACTCGATGATCTCGCGCGCCTGGCTGGAGGGAAACGGTGGCACCCGATCCTGGAGCTTGGCCAATTCCAGTGCTATTTCCGGTGGCAGGATGTCCGGTCGAGTGGACAGGGCCTGACCAAATTTGATGAACACCGGGCCCAGACTTTCCAGAGCTTCACGCAGGCGAACTTCGCGTGGACCTTCACCGCGCGGCTTGCCATCAACGAATTCACGCAAACCGTATCGCGAGACCAGTCGCTGGATATGCCAGAGACGACGCACTCTTCCAAACACTAGATGGTTTCCTCGGGTGATGATCTCGATTCAAGCTGACGCAGTCGCGCCTCAATACGGTCGGTGGCATCGCGCAGTGCATCGACCTCATTCATCCACTGCGATACGTCACGACCGCGGGCCAGATCATAGGATTCTTCTCTCAGATACTCCGCGGTGTGATCTGCCATGCGTCCCGAGTTGGTCTGCGCCCAGCCGAAAAACTGTTTGAGTCCGCCGGCGACGCGATGTGCTGCGACACCACCGAGCATGGGGGCCAACCATTCTTCCGGATCGAAACCGACGCGCGCGATCAGGTTGCGGAAACGCTGAAGCAGTTCCACATCACCTGAAACGTCGAGGCCAGTCGGCAGGCTACCTTCGGATGAGGCCCGCAGTGCAGCGAGCATTTCTGATGGCGTCGCAACCACAGTTACATCAGCAGGGGTTGGCGCCTCAGGCAGCACTCTCACCCCGCTTGGGATGAACTCGATGACCAGACCTAATTGCTGCGAGGGCAACTGTATCTGGATCAGTTTTCCGGAGAGCTGCGCGCACTCTTCTACTGCGGACGATTCCAGTCGCAGATATCGATTCAAGGCGATTTCCGCGGTTGCGCACAGCACCGCCGGCGTCATCATTCGAGACGAAACCCGCGATGAACTGCGACCACACCGCCGGTCATGTTGTAGACCTGCGTGCGCCCGAAACCCGCGTTGTCCATCATCGACTTGAGCGTTTCCTGATCCGGATGCATGCGAATGGATTCCGCAAGGTAGCGGTAGCTGTCTTCGTCATTGGCCACCAGCCTTCCAATCATGGGCAACAACTTGAACGAATACTGATCGTAGATTTTGGATAGCCCTTCGCTGGTTGGCTTGGAGAACTCCAGGATCAGCAGACGACCACCGGGTTTGAGTGCGCGGCACATGGAACGCAGGGCGGCGTCCTTGTCGGTGACATTGCGCAAGCCGAATCCGATGGTGATGCAATCGAATGTGCCTTCCTCAAAAGGCAGGCACTCTGCATTGGCCTGCACGATCGGCATATTGATGACGCCTTTATCTGCCAGCCTGCTTCGTCCCTCACGCAGCATCGAGGCATTGATGTCCGATAGAACCACCATGCCGCGTGGGCCGACTAGTTTGGAAAACTCCCTGGAAAGATCGCCCGTTCCGCCAGCGACGTCTAGAACTTTTTCTCCGGAGCGCACACCCGCCAGGTCAATGACAAAGCGTTTCCAGATGCGATGAATGCCCATGGACATCAGGTCGTTCATCAGATCGTACTTGGCAGCTACCGAATCAAACACACCGGCAACGCGCTTGCGCTTTTCAGTGGTCGGTACCTGCTGAAAACCGAAGTGTGTGGTGTCGCTGGATTTCGGATCGTCGCTCACGAGATTATTCAGGCTTTGGGGGGCGTGTATTTCTTGGGCTGCAATGCGGCAAGTTTAACCACCTCACTATCGCGCGACATGCCCATCTCCTCGAGTCGCGCCAGATAGCTCGCCCAGTACTGTTCTTGATGAGCACCCAGATCGGCGAGTACTTCCCAGGAATAGAGCCCGGTGTCGTGGCCATCGTCAAATACCAATTTGACGGCGTATCGACCCACGGCCTTGAGCGCTGTGATGGCGACTTCCCGTTTTCCGCCCACGAGGACGGGTTTGCCATGACCTTGAACTTCTGCGGAAGGCGAATGGACGCGCAGGTATTCGGCGGGCAGCCGGTAGCTCTGGCCATCAGCGTATTTCACCTCCAGGCATCGGGAGACTTTGTGCAGAATCAGTTTGTCGGGCTTCGGGGCGTTCATGGCGCGAAAGGCTGGGTGGCCGGCAATGATGTCATGGCAGGCAGCATCGGCCTATTTTCCGATGCAGAATCGCGAGAAGACTTCGCCCAGAAGATCGTCACTGCTGACCCGGCCGCTCATTCGTCCCAGCGCGTCATGGGCCAGTCTCAAGTCTTCGGCGGCGAGTTCTGCACCGGTCTGGTTGGCCAACTGCTGACGTGCGCAATCCAAATGCGTCTTGGCCAGATGCAGGGCGTCCAAGTGACGGGTACTTGCGCTGAATACGCTCTCGCTGTTCTGCTCGAGACCCGCGAAGCGACAGATGGCCTGGCGCAGCATTTCCAGCCCCTGACCATCTGCTGCGCAGAGCCGGATGGCAGGGCGTTCCGCAATCTGCAGCTCTTCGGAGGATCGCCCGCTGAGATCACACTTATTCAGGATCACGATACAGGGCATCGCGGCGGGCAGTTGATCAAGAAGTTGCTGGTTGGGTGCGTCGATACCGCTTCGGTCATCGACCAGAAACAGACTCAGCTCTGCCGCCTGTACCGCTTTCCATGCACGACGAATGCCTTCGTTTTCAATCGGGTCGTCAGTTGTTCGCAGGCCCGCAGTGTCGACCACAGTAATGGGCATGCCTTGAATCACGATGTGTTCGCGCAGGGCATCCCGAGTGGTGCCGGGAATATCACTGACGATGGCTGCATCGGTACCGGCCAGCTGATTGATCAGTGTTGACTTGCCGACATTGGGCTGACCGACGATGGCGATGGTGACGCCATCGCGCAGGCGTCTCCCCTGCGCGGCCTGGTGGATGATCTGATTGAGCGCGGCGCTGGTTTCTTCGAGCTTCTGCGCAAGGCCAGCATCCGACAGCCAGTCGATCTCTTCGTCTGAAAAATCGAGCGCGCCCTCAACAAAAACACGCAGATTAATGAACTGCTGGGCCAACGCATCCAGTTGTCGCGAGAATTCACCTTGCAGGCTGCGCCTGGCTGCTGTCGCCGCTGCCTCACTGTTGGCTGCGATCAGGTCGGCAATGCCTTCGGCCTGAATCAGGTCGATACGATCATTGAGGAAAGCACGTTCGGAGAATTCTCCGGGTCTGGCCATGCGCGCACCGTGCGTGCACGCCGCCTGCACGATCTGGTTGAGTACGACTGGGCCGCCGTGACCTTGAATTTCAACCACATCCTCGCCGGTAAAGGAATTAGGTCCTGGGAAGGCAATGACAATGGCCTGGTCACATTCCTGGCCTTGAGCGTCGCGGATATCTCGTAGCCGCGCCTGTCTTGGGGCGGGCAGTTTTCCGCACATCTTTTCCGCGATATCGAAAGCTTGCGGACCGGACAATCTGACGATGCCCACCGCGCCGGGTCCCGGCGCGGTGGCGATGGCGACGATGGTTTCGGTCACGATCGGACGTTCACCAAGCTCGTCGCGTCAGGTGGTTTTCGCGTTCTTGCCCAGGCCTTCGGTGGCGAGCTTGCGATTGATGAACCATTGCTGCGCCATGCCGATCAGGTTCGACACCAGCCAGTAGAGAACCAGACCCGCCTGAAAGAAAGTAAAGAAGGCGGTCATCATGATCGGCATGATGTTCATGATCTTCTGCTGCATCGGATCCATCGTGGCCGTTGCACCGGACCACTTCTGCTGGATGTAGAAACTCAGTCCGAATAGCAGCGGCAAGACGTAGTAGGGATCCGGCGCGGAAAGATCATTGATCCACAGTGCGAAATCAGCCTGGCGCAGCTCGACACTTTCGAGCAGCACCCAGTACAAGGAGATGAAAACCGGAAACTGCACCAGCAGCGGCCAGCAGCCTGCGAGTGGGTTGAAGCCTTCCTTCTTGTAGAGGTCCATCATGGCCTTGGACATGCGCTCGCGGTCATCGCCATAGCGCTCCTTGATGTCCTGAATTCGCGGCGCGAATTTTTTCATCTTGCCCATCGAGCGGTATTGCGCTTCGGACAATTTGTAGAACGCGGCCTTGACCACGATGGTCAGCAGAATGATGGACCAGCCCCAGTTTCCGGTGAGCTTGTGAAACTTGGAGAGCAGCCAGAACAGGGGTTCGCAGAGTGCGGTGAGCCATCCGTAATCAACGGTGAGTTCAAGGCCACGTGCGATGTTGTCCATGCCGCCGCCCTTGAAGAAGCCGCCCTCGTGGCCTTCGGTTTCCAGCCCCGTCTGCAGCTTGGGTCCAATGTAAAGGCCCAATGGGAAGGTTTGTGTCTCGCCCGGCGCAACTTTCACGCCGGTGCCGACGTACTGTGCGGAATAGGTTTGATCCCTGCCGCTCTGTTTGGCGGAGAACACACCTTCTGAGTTTTCTGGCGGCAGGATGGCGGCGACAAAATAATGTTGAAGCATCGCGATCCAGCCATCGGGCTGGCGCTTTTCGAATGCGTCGTCGTCCAGATTATCGAGTTTGGTTTTTACGAAACGATAGCCGTCTGAGCCGTCCTTCTTCTCGAAGAAGCCCACACCAAGGAACGTGGCTACGAACTTGGGCAGGCTGCCGACCACAACATCGTTGCGTTTGAATCGGGCGTAAGGACTGACAGTCAGCGCAGATGCGCCAGCATTGTTGACGGACTGCTCGACGACCACCCGATAGCTGCCACGGGCGAAGCGGTAAACCTTGCGAACCGTCACACCGTTGGCATTGACATGTTCAAGCTCAACTTCCAGTTGCTTCTGCCCGTCAGCCAACTGGTAGCTGGTTTGGCTGGACTGGTAAGCCGTACTGGAACTGGCTACAGGAACACTCTCGCCGGCAAGACCGGATTGGAAGATGAAAAACTGCCCGTCACGATCACCGAGAAGCGGGATTGGCGTTTCGGGATGATCCTTGGAGACCGGGTAATCCTTGAGTTCAACCCGGCGGATTTCGCCACCCTGCAGACTGATCTGCGCCTTGATGACATCGGTCTCTACCGAGATAAGCTGACCGTTCGGTGTTGCAACGGCCTGGTCTTCCTCCAAAGGACCAGCGCTGACGGCGGTTGGCGCATCGCCCTGGTCGGCTGGCAGCGCGGCAGTCGGTGCATCGTCTGGCACATCTCGAACCGGACGGGTCTGCGCCTCGTCCGGAACATTGAGTTGCGGCGTCGGGTTGCTGGCAACCACATTGTCGTTGCCGTAGTCGTCCTGCCATGCCTGGTAGAGAAAGAACAGCACGACCACAAACAGGGCGATCAGGATGAATCTGCGATTTTCCATTTTGATTTATTTCGCTTCACGATGCGGAACCGGATCTTCGCCACCCGGATTCAGAGGATGGCAGCGCGTCAGTCGACGCAATGCGAGCCAACTGCCGCGCAGGCTGCCGTGTTGTTCAATAGCCTGCTTCGCATAACGCGAGCAGCTGGGGTAGAAACGGCATTGATTGCCGATGAAAGGGCTGAGTACGCGCTGATAGCAGCGGATCAGGAAGATCAGGAAACTGGCCATCGCTTTCGCAGTTGTATCCAGTATTGACTCAATTCTTCAGTGAGTTCGGGACGGCTGATCTTGCGTGCTCTGGGTGTCGCCATGATGACGACGTCCGCAACGGGTAGATCGGAACTCTTACGAAACGATTCTCGAACCAATCGTTTGAATCGGTTCCGGTCTACTGCGCGCGGCATGGCCTTTTTGGATACAGCCAGACCCATCCTTGCGCTGCTCGCCGGAAGCTGGGCTTCCGGGCCTTGCGCCGCGACGACAAACTCGTACGCGGTAAAACAGGGACTTCTTCTTCTACGACCCTTGCTGATCACCCGCTTGAAGTCAGCGGGCTTGAGCAGTCGGGCCGCTCGCGGGAAACCGGCCAATCGTCTGATGGCCTGCGCCGCCAACTGCCTTGCTTAAGGTGCCAGTCGGGCGCGGCCTTTGGCGCGACGACGTGCAATTACGGCGCGACCACCGACAGTTGCCATGCGGGCACGAAAACCATGAGTGCGCTTGCGGCGGATGACGCTGGGTTGATAGGTGCGTTTCATGACGTCTTGCTCGGCCAAAAGAAAAAGGGCGCGGAGTTTACCGACTATATGGTGCTCACGACAAGATCAGAGTTCAGGTGCGGCTTGCCTCGGCCCTGTGGATAAGTCTTCGCCCAGGGTATAGAATTGCCTGCTGACTTCGCTTCAACCCACTCCAGTCCCCTTATCCTCCATGGCGCTTGCCGACGATCCCGGTTGGACCCTTTGCGTTGAACGCCTAGAAGGCGAAATGCCGGCCGAAGAGCTGAATAGCTGGATTCGGCCGCTTCAAGCGCGCCGAGAAGGTGACCGTCTGGTGCTGATCGCTCCCAATCGCATGGTCATGCAGCGCGTGGCGGCGGATTTTCGCTCACAGATTCAACGCGCCTGGGTCGCCAGCGACGGTACGGACATAGAAGTGGAAGTTGTCGCCGCTGCCGAAGTCAGCGCCGCGCCGGCGGATCCCAAGACCTCGGTGGAGAATGCGCATCAGGGCACGACGCGTCTGGATGCTCGCTATACCTTCGACTCTTTCATTCAGGGTAAGTCCAATGCCCAGGCTAATGCGGCTGCGCAGCAAGTCGCCGAATCTCCCGGCGTGGCCTACAACCCTTTGCTGATCTACGGCGCTTCCGGCCTCGGCAAAACGCATCTGATGCACGCCGCGGGCAATGCGCTGCTAGGTAGTGGCCCGAATGTGCGGGTGGTTTACGTGCCTTCCGAGCAATGGATGAACCAGTTCATCTCGGCCATGCGCCACAACACCACAGAAGAATTCAAGGCCACCTATCGCTCGGCCGATGCCTTGCTCATCGACGACATCCAGTTTTTTGCTGGAAAGCCCACGACTCAGGAAGAATTTTTCCATACTTTCAATAGTTTAATGGATGGGCGCAAGCAAATTATTCTGACTTGCGACCGCTTCCCCAAGGATCTGGATCGCCTGGATGACCGCCTGAAGTCGCGTTTTTCTTCGGGTCTGACCGTCTCCGTGGAGCCGCCTGACCTGGAAACCCGTGTCGCCATCCTGTTATCCAAGGCCGAACAGTTTGGTCTGGCGCTGAATAATGACGTGGCCTTCTTTGTTGCTCAGCACGTGCGTTCCAATGTGCGTGAGCTTGAAGGTGTGCTGCTGCGCCTGTCTGCGGGCATGCGTCTGCAAGGCGAAGCCATTACGGTGGAGTTTGCGCGCCAGACGCTGCGAGACATGCTCGCCCATTACGAACGCAAGGTGACCATCGAGAACATCATGTCGACGGTCGCCAAGTACTACGGTATCCCGCACAAGGATCTGCGCTCGCCCAGACGCTCCAGGATGCTGGCGCGACCCCGACAGGTTGCGATGGCGCTGGCTCGTGAATTGACCGAGCACAGCCTGCCGGATATTGGTCAGCATTTTGAGAAGGATCACACGACGGTCCTGCATGCTGATCGCAAGATCAAGGAATTGCGCGAAACCGATATCCGGATTCGCGAGGACTACGAGAATTTGTTGCGCCAGTTAAGCTATTGAATAAGCGTTGAAAGTTTGACCCTTAAGCGTGTTGGAAAGCTGTGGAAAAGTAACAGCTCGAAATGTGTCCACAACTTGGACACAGATCGTCCAGACGTGAGCCGGGGGTTTTTGAGGAAATGTTTTCACGTTTAAGTTTATGAATTATCTAAGAAAAATAAACTTATCCAATGCATCGCTCTTGTACTACTACTGTTTATTTCTTTTAAAGAAAGAAAGTTCTAAGCAGACAAACGTCATCAGGTGACACTTATGAAGATCAAGGTAGGGAGAAACGAGTTGTTGACCGCTCTGCAGGCCGTGGTCGGCGTTGTCGAACGTCGGCAGACCTTGCCCGTGCTGGCCAATTTTTTGCTCGAAGTCAAAGACGACGAACTCGTCGTCACCGGTACCGATCTGGAAATGGAGTTGATATCGCGAGCCAGCGTGCAGGCTCAGGCGCCCGGCAAAGTGACCGTTCCCGCCCGCAAGCTTTTCGATATCTGCCGGGGCTTACCTGAAGGGGCTGACATCAGCCTGGAGGCCCGAGAGGACAAAGTCACCGTTCGATCAGGCAAGAGCCGTTTCACGCTCGCCGCGCTCAAAGCCGAGGAATTTCCGGCTATGGGTCAGGTTCGCAGCGGGAAGCACATCCGCCTGCAGCGCGCTGAGCTGAAGAACCTGATCGAGAAGACCCAGTTCGCCATGGCGCAGCAGGATGTCCGCTATTACCTCAATGGTTTGTTGCTCGAAGCCAGCGCCAACCGACTGCGCGCCGTTGCCACTGATGGTCATCGGCTCGCATTCAGTGAGCGGCTTGGCGAAACCGCACTGGAAGAACCGGTGCAGGCCATCCTTCCGCGTAAATCTGTCCAGGAGCTCAATCGACTGCTGGATAACAGCGACACGGAAGTCACCCTGATCGTCGGCGAAGGGCAGGTCCAGGTAGAGATCGACACCGTTCGCCTGACCACCAAGACCATCGATGGCCGCTTCCCGGATTATGAAAGGGTGATTCCCGATCACGGAGACAAGCAGGTCGTCGCCGATCGCGAAACCTTCCGCCGATCATTGGCGCGCACCGCAATTCTCTCCAACGAAAAGTTTCGCGGCGTTCGCCTGCAACTGGAGTCGGGACAGCTGAAGCTGCAGACGCACAATCCGGAGCACGAAGAAGCTGAAGAAGAGATCGAAGTTGATTACAGCGGTGAAGGGCTGGAGATCGGGTTCAACGTCAATTACCTGCTGGATGCGCTTGGCGCCATTGCTGGCGACGAGATCGTGCTGGAGCTGAAGAACTCGGATTCCAGCGGTTTGCTTTACCAATCGGGCGATCCGTCATCGAAGTACGTGATCATGCCGATGCGGCTCTAGCAGGAAGCCGGTGTGAGTGTCGCCCTGTTGCGGGGCGAAAACCTCCGTTTGTACAAGAAATTTCAGATAGAGCCTCACCCGGTGCTCAATCTGATCGTGGGAGACAACGCCGCCGGCAAGACCAGCTTGCTCGAAGCCTTGTTTCTCACGGCCAGGGGCCGCAGTTTTCGCGCACAGAATCTGGCCGAAGTCTGCGGGCCTGCACAAGCGGGCTGGAATGCGTTTGCTGAAACACGCAATCAGACCGACATTCACAAGCTGGGTATTGGTTGGACGCGAGACGGAACAGAAATGAGGCTTGATCAGATTAAAGGCGTTCGAATTGCAGAGGTGGTGAAAGCCATGCCTCTGCAACTAATCGAGCCCTTGTCTCATCGCCTGCTCGAAGAAGGCCCGTCATATCGGCGCAGTTTTGTGGATTGGGGTGTGTTCCACGTGGAACATCGCTTTCTGGAAGTCTGGCGACGTTGTCAGCGAGCCCTCAAACAACGCAATAAGTCCCTACGGGAAGCGCTACCGGGGAAGGCTGTATCCGCATGGAACCGGGAATTGGTTGAGTCTTCAATCGAACTCACCGCCATGCGGCAGGCCCACGTGGCCGAGGCTGCGCCAATTTTCCAAAAAGAAGTGGCAGATATGCTCGAACAAGGCCGCGCCCGCCTGGAATGGAACCAGGGTTGGCCGGCCGATCAGGACTATGCCGAACTTCTGGAGCGAAACCTGGCCCAGCACCAGCGCCTGGGAACGACTGTCCAAGGGCCGCACCGCGCTGAACTGAAGATCACACTGGCAGACGCAAAGGCGAAAGGGCGTGTCAGTCGAGGGCAGCAGAAAATGCTGGTCTCTGCCATGGTGCTCGCGCAGGCGCAGGTTCTGCGGGTCCATGGTGTGAGCGCTCCAGTGTTGTTGTTGGATGATTTTGCCTCCGAACTGGCTCCCGAATTCCAAAATCGTCTGGCTAATGCCCTTAGTCGGTACCCCGGACAGAAATTTGTTACCGCTTTTTCCATGCCAGACGCTTTCGCGGACGGCGATTCAAAGATGTTCCACGTGGAACATGGAACAGTCCGCCAGACTGATGCCATTCATTGATTGAACCAAGAAGTCACTTATGAACGACGAAACCACGCAAAACGAAGACGCCATCCAGGGTTCTTACGATTCTTCCTCGATCCGTGTCCTTAAAGGCCTGGAAGCAGTGCGACAGCGCCCCGGTATGTACATCGGGGATACCGATGACGGCACTGGCCTGCACCACATGGTGTTTGAAGTCGTCGATAACGCTATTGATGAGGCACTGGCAGGCTGGTGCAGCGAGATTCAGGTCATTCTGCACGACGACAACTCAGTCAGCGTGCAGGACAACGGTCGAGGTATCCCCACGGATATCCACAAGGAAGAAGGGCGTTCTGCGGCCGAAGTCATCATGACCATATTGCACGCTGGCGGTAAGTTTGGCGGCAGTGGGTACAAAGTTAGCGGTGGTTTGCACGGAGTTGGCGTTTCTGTGGTGAATGCGCTTTCCGACAAGCTGCTGTTGGATATACACAGGGATGGGCAGCACCACCATCAGGAATATCACATGGGTGAGCCCCAGGCGCCGCTCGCCGTGGTTGGCCCGACGGAAAAGCGTGGAACGATGGTCCGATTCCATCCAAGCCCCACGGTCTTTACCAATCTCGACTTCCATTACGACATTCTGGCCAAGCGTCTCCGAGAGCTGTCTTTCCTGAACTCCGGGGTTCGCATCGTTCTCAAGGAAGAATCAAGCGATCGAGAGGACGTCTTTGAATACAAAGGCGGCATTCAGGCGTTTGTCGAGTATCTGAACAAGGCCAAGACCACCATCCACAGCAACATCCTGAGCATCAAGACGGAACAGGACGGGGTGGTCGTGGAGGCTGCCTTGCAGTGGAGCGATACCTACACTGAGAACGTGTTTGTATATACCAACAACATTCCCCAGAAGGACGGCGGCACCCATTTAACGGGCTTTCGCAACGCTCTGACCCGTGTGATGAACGATTTTCTGGAATCGGAAGGCATTTCCAAGCGAGAAAAGATCAATCCGGTGGGCGACGATGCCCGTGAGGGCTTGACGGCGGTCTTGTCGGTGAAGGTGCGAGATCCGAAGTTCTCCAGCCAGACCAAGGAAAAGCTCGTCTCCTCTGAGGTCACACCGGTGGTATCCGGTGTTGTAGGCGACAAACTCAAGGAATTCCTGCTGGAGAATCCACGGGAAGCCAAGCTGATCGCGGCCAAAGTGACTGAGGCGGCAAGGGCGCGTGAGGCGGCAAGAAAGGCGCGGGACCTAAATCGGCGCAAGAGCGTGCTCGATATCGCTGGCCTGCCGGGTAAGTTGGCAGACTGCCAGGAGAAAGATCCGAGTAAGTCCGAAATCTTCCTGGTTGAGGGTGATTCTGCAGGCGGATCAGCCAAACAGGGTAGAGACCGGCACTTTCAGGCCATTCTGCCCCTCAAGGGCAAGATCCTGAATGTTGAGCGCGCCAGACTGGAGAAAATGTTGTCCTCAGCAGAAGTGGGGACCCTGATCACTGCTTTGGGCTGCGGCATCGGTAAGGAAGATTTCAAGGTCGAAAAGCTGCGCTATCACCGCATCATCATCATGACTGACGCCGACGTGGACGGCGCTCACATCCGGACCTTGTTGCTGACCTTCTTCTATCGGCACATGTTTGCCCTGATCGAGAATGGCTACGTCTACATTGCCCAGCCACCGCTCTACAAAGTGAAGTCTGGCAAGCAGGAAGCCTATGTGAAGGACGATCATGAACTGTCCGAATGGCTGCTCAAGTCGGCGATGAATAACGTCCAGCTAATCCCGGCCAGTGGCCAGGAAGCGTTGCCGACCGAAAGTCTGGCTGAAATGGTTCGCCAGCAGACCGCGGTTCTTGAGAGCATTCAGCGTCTGAGCCGCCGTTATGATCGGAAACTGCTGGAAACGCTGTTTGCCGTAGGGCCTGTTCCCGCTACTGAAGAGGCGCTTTCCTCTTGGGGAGAAAATATCGGTAAGATATTGAATATTAACGATAAAATGGGCTTTTACGAAGTCCAGACAGCGCTGCAGGGAGGATCTCCGAGCGTGCGAATCACGCGTCGTCTGCACGGCGCGGTCCAGACTATTGAACTCAACCCTGATTTCTTCACCTCACAGGACTATCAGCGCATGGCCAAGCTGCGCGCGGCAAGCGAATCACTGATGGGAGAGGGAGCTGAAATCCGTCGTGGCGAGAAAGTGCAGGCTGTTGAGAGTTTCGACCAAGCTTATGACTGGATTCAGGCAGAGGCACGTCGCGGCCTGGGCATTCAGCGTTACAAAGGTCTGGGCGAGATGAATCCGGAGCAGCTCTTCACCACGACACTGGATCCAGAAAACCGCCGACTGGTGCGCGTGATGGTGGAGGACGCCGTGGCTGCAGATCAGATGTTCACCACCTTGATGGGAGAACAAGTCGAGCCACGCCGCGAATTCATTGAGAAGCACGCCTTGCAGGTTGGCAATCTCGATATCTGACGGCTGGTATCGGATAAAAGGGATTCAATCGCCTCGGTGGAAAAGCCCTACCGCCGAGGCGATGCTAAAGCACGCCTTTAGCAGGGAAAGGAAACAGAAAAACAGTAACCCGCTGTCGTTCCATACTGGCAGGAGTACAGCTTGCTGGTACCAAAGCCCTGAGATTGCGCAGTGCGCATGAACTGATGGCCCTTCTCTTCAAGAATGAAGACGCCCACTTCGTCCGAGCAAAGCTTTGAAGAGACGGTAACAAGCTGGGTTGACCGCGTCTCCTCTGTGCGATCAAGCGCGACGGCAGTCGTGGCCAGCAGGTATAAAACACTCGCCGTGAAGGTGGCCTTTAGTTGAGCTTGCATGTTGTCTCTCCCATTCGCTGAAACAGGGTTCAACATTAATCCTGTGCGGGAGTCAGAAACACCGGGACCAAGCCTGCCTCTGAGACCTGGCGCACGCGAGCAGGCTGAAATCGATCAATCGATAGCCGCCCGGCTCAATAGGACGCATGCATTTGCTTGCGGCAAACCATGCGACTGACAAGCCGGACTGGGATACTGGCACCGTGAAACAGCAAGCTCAGACCTACTTTCGAAAGTTGCTCGAATCCTGGAGTCGCTTCGTCTGCGCTCACGCAAGGTTTGTTGTCCTCAGTTATGCCGTCCTTGCTCTCATGTCAGCCTACGCCGCTGTGACGCGACTCAGCGTGGATACCGACACCTCAGGCATGTTGTCTCCCGATCTGCACTGGCGACTTACCGAGGAGCAAATCAAAGCGGCATTCCCCGATCAAGACTGGCGAATCATTGTTGTCGTTGATTCAGTGCACCCGGAACAAGCCGAGCGAAGTATCGGAAGTATCGAGCAAGCGGTACGCAAGAGGCCCGATCTCTTCAGGCATTATGAAACGCCTTTTAGTAGCGGCTTCTTCAAACGCAATGGACTGCTCTATTTGAGTCTTGAAGAACTCGAGGCGCTGTCTCACGAACTTGAATCAGCGCAGGCATTGTTGGGGCGACTCTCCAGACAGACAAATCTCGCCACACTATTTGATCTTCTCTCGCAGTCCCTTAACCGTCATGAGCAAGCTGCTTCAGAACGATTACCGCAACTGTTAGACAACATTGCACGGGCCATCTCGCCAAACAATGCGCAAACACTGTCGTGGAATGCCTTACTCGCAAACAAGAGCGATGAAACATCGACACCTCGTGTCGTACTGATTCAAGTCCAGAATCAAAATACTGAGGGAATCGCTGTTGAATACCTGCGCAATGCCATCGCCACGCTACCGGATGAACAGGCTCGCCGCATCGCGCTGACTGGAGAGGCTCCGTTGTGGATCGACCAACTCGGTGCGGCGCGACAAGGCGCTGTGATCTCTGCTGTGCTAGCCCTGCTGATGGGCGTGACGCTGTTATTCATAGGACTGCGATCAGTCCATCTTGTTATGGCCTGCCTCATCAGCCTGGTCACCGGACTCATTCTTACTGCAGGCTTTGCGAGCCTCAGCATCGATCGCCTCAACATGATCTCCGTGGCATTTGCCACGCTCTATATCGGTATCGCAATCGACTATGGTGTGCACCTGAGCATGCGTTATCGAGAACTACTCTCGGACGGACTCGACCACCACCAGGCACTGGTAGAAGCGGCCAGCGGCATTGGACCGGCACTGGGCCTGTGCGCATGCACCAGCCTTGCAGCGTTCATGGCCTTTATTCCAACGGATTATCCGGGCATATCGGAATTAGGCTGGATCAGCGGCGGCGGAATCCTCATCGGACTATTACTCAGTTTGAGTTTGCTCCCAGCACTCATTCACCTTATGCGACCACGCCTGCGAAGCCACGCGACAAATTCGCTTAATCCAATGCTCGAGCGCCTGGCAAACCTCCCTCACCGACACCCTGGAAAAGTCATCAGTGTCGCGATCTTGCTCTCCCTGCTCGCCATTCCCCTCGCATTGCAATTGCAGTTTGATCACAACCCGATGCATCTAAATCCGCCAGAGTCCGAATCAATGCGGGCATATGAGCGCATCCTGTCCCAGCGAACATCGCCAATGAAGGTATCCGCTATAGCTGAGAATCAGCAGCAACTGCAGTCCTTGCGACTTCAATTCTCAAAACTCAATGAGGTTGAAAGCCTCATGAGTCTCGAGGACTGGGTGCCAGCAGCCCAAGCCGAGAAAATGGAATTGATTGAAGCGCTGAGCTGGAGCTTGGCTTTGCCAGACCAAACGACTCTTTCAACTTCTGATCCAGAGCGAAATCGGCAGGCCGTGCAAAAGCTGCTTCGCGCATCCTCCATGCATTTCGACAACGAAGTACTGCGCAAGGCAGCCCACAATCTAAACGAGAAGTTGATCGTATACGCGCAAGCTGACATCGAAGAACTGAAGGTTCTACAACACATCTTGCTGGGAGAGTTTCCCGCTACCGCAACGCAACTTCGTCTAGCACTGAACGCTCAGCCTTTCGATCTTGAGGACTTGCCAGAAAACCTTGTAAGGCAATGGAAAAACCATGCGGGTCAATACCGCATCGAGATCACGCCAGCCGAACCACTTGGCAATGACAAATCCCTCATTGAATTTGTCGATGCCCTGAACACGGTATCGCAAAGAATCAGTGGACCACCTGTGGCATTCGTCGGAGCCGCGCGCAGTGTGAAGACTGCATTCGCCGAGGCGTTCACACTGGCAGCGATACTCATCTTCGCACTCCTGCTTCTGGTGCTGCGCAACCTGGCTGACACGCTCAGAGCACTAGCGCCATTGATGCTCGGGACAATTTTGTTGCTCGCATGCATGGTCCTGCTCGGCATACCCATGAACTTTGCCAACGTCATCGCTCTTCCTTTGCTGTTAGGCATGGGCGTGGATATTGGTTTGCTGATGCTTTGGCGCGCGCGACTCCGACCGAGCCTTGAAGAGAATCCCTTGCTGTCGGCCACCGGTCATGCCGTACTGATCTCAGTGCTGGCAACGCTTGCCAGCTTTGCGTCCCTGAGCACCTCGGCAGATCGCGGCATGATCAGCATCGGAATCCTGCTGAGTCTTGGTTTGGGTATTCATTTGATGACGACCATATTGTTGCTGCCAGCGCTTCTGCCCAAGATGCCCGGAAGACTTTCCGGAACAAGCGCATGAAAAACCTCCTTCCTAAACTTCTTCTGCTCAGCATCTGCACCATGTTGCTCGCTTCGCTCACCTCCGCTGCGCCTGAAAGGTCCAGCTTGCCCACGGAAAAATTGCACCTGCTTCTTTTGGAGAACATGAAGCAAGGCCAACATCAGCTTTGTCCTGAGCGCCTTGAAAAACTACTGCCCTTGCTAGGGCAAACGTTTGATATTGAATTCATCGCTAGACAGGTTTTGCGTCAATCTTGGAACACCATGACGCGGGAACATCAATCACAATTCATCGCCCTCCTGGAACAGCAGGTCGCGCTGAGTTATGCGCAGAATTTTGACGCTTACGCAGGTGAATCCTTTATCCACGAATCATTTGTGGCCGAAGACGAAACGCAGATCGCGAAACATCTGGTGATTTTTCAACGGCCGGATAAAGCCTCCCTGCAATTTGAATATGTGTTGCGCTCTCAACAGGACAGCTGGCGCATTGCCAACATCGTGGTTGACGGTGTGAGCGATCTAGCGCTTCGTTCGGCGCAGTACCGAACAGCGATTCGCGATGGCGGCGTCACACATCTTCTTGACACCCTTACCGACAAGGTCGAACAAGCGCACAAGAAATGCGAGGAGCCTTTGCCTTGATGAGGCTCAGATTTCCCCCGCTGCTCCTGATCGCAATTTGTAGCTTCAGCACAGCCTTGCAGGCCGATGTACCGGACGAAGAATTACCTACGATTGTTGTCACTGCTCAGAAGGTGACGCAATCCCAGGAACAGGTAGCTGCATCGATCAGCGTGGTCGACGAGGCCGTGTTTCGCGTCAATGCATCAAAGTCATTCAGTGATCTCCAAGACTTCACACCAAACCTGAGCATGTCGCTCTCAGGTAGTGCAGGAACATTCGGAATTCGCGGGCTGACGACACCCGATACCAACACGGCGTTTGACCCCAGTGTTGCGACCATCGTTGACGGTGTTTCCTATGGGCGCTCCAACTTCCTGATCGGCTTTTTCAACGACATCGATCACATAGAAGTCTTGCGCGGACCGCAGGGGACGCTAACAGGAAAGAATGCGACGGCCGGATTACTGAATCTGGTCACCCGCGCGCCAGAAGCGGGTCATGCTGTGAGTGCGGAGTTTCTGTTCCAGAGCATTGGCGATGTTTCTCTGCGACCCGTCGCCAATTTCGCATTGGGCGACTCTGCGGCTATTCGAATATCAGGCATCTATGACGCTGGAAACGGCTCCCGCTTGAAGAATCCGTTTCTCGATCGGGATGAAGACAACACCGAGCAATCGAGTACGCGGTTGCGATTCAGATACCTGGCAGGCGATACGCTCACCATTGATCTGGGTGCGTTTCACTCGCAGCAAAACGCCAACTTCAACATTTTTCAGCTGACCCATGCCACTCCGGAAATGCTGGCGGCGGCGCGCACGTACGATGCAACCGCAGAAGCGCGCTTCGACGATCAGACCTCGGCTAATTTCCCAAGTAAGGAAGATGTACGTTTCGCTGGAACGAGCCTGACCTTGGAATGGCAGCCGCCTACCTTCTTGCAACTGCTCGACCCCCTGATTACATCCGTATCAGCCTGGGCGCGTGCCACAACTGAGCATCGCGATTTCGACGCGGACTTCACCGCCATTCCCTTCATCACCGACCGTCTTGCAGAACCCTCGGTGTTTCAGCAGTTCAGCGAAGAACTGCGCCTTGCAGCCACCGCGCCAGATCTCTTTGGATGGGGACACGGAATGCAGTTCGTGACCGGCCTCTACGTTTACGATTCAAGCTTCAGCACTTCCGATATTTTCTCTCTCGAAGATCTGGGTGGTGCGTTCACCTATATCACCGCAGCCAATGCGGGCTTGATGAGCAGCGGTAGTCCGATCAATGCGGGCGGCATAGCTGGCGCATTGGGCCCGGGGCTCAGTGAGTTGCTGACGCTGCTCAATCCAGTTACCAGCCCACTGATCGGTGAAACGCAATCTGCCAGTGTGACGCTGGATCAGACCGTGCAATCGATCGCCTACTTCGGTCAGTTTGAGCATCTGATCTTCGAAGACTGGGCAATCATTGGCGGATTGCGTTACGGCGTAGAGCGCAAAAAGGCGCGTGCCACCAGCACAGCACAAGGCGTGCTGGTGCCATTGATTGCAGATCAATCCGACCACGACACGCGCCTGTCACGCATCGAGCACGATCTTTCTCCCAAGGCCGGGTTCAAGTGGATACCCAGCGCAGATGTGCAGATGTATGCCACCTGGGGGCGGGCATACAAGAGTGGCGGGTTCAACGCCTTGCCCCTGAACGATCGCAACATCGAGTACGGTCGCGAGCTCGCTACCGGTTACGAGGTGGGCAGCAAATTTTCCGGAGAACTTCTGGACTCGCCATATCGCGCTTCCCTGGCTGTGTTTTCTACCGATTATGAAGACCTGCAGGTCTCGACCTTCCTCGGCGGCAGCTTTGTCATTCTCAATGCTGCCGAAGTGCGAACGCAGGGTTTCGAGTGGGAGATGCAGTGGCTACCACCGATTCAAGATATGAGTCTCCAGGCTTCGGTGGGTTACGCCCGGGCGCGGTATCTGCGTTATCCCAACGCGCCCAATCGATCCGATGCCGAAGCACCGTCGCAGGATTTGCGCGGACAGCCACTCGCGTTTGCACCTCTGTGGACCGCCAACTTTGTCCCTGCGTATAGCCCCTACCTGAGCGAGCTTTTCGATGTGATGTTCTCGCTCAATCTGAGTTTCAAGGACGAGCGCTTCACGGATCTGGACAATGATCCGCGCAAACTTCAATCCGCCACCACCACGGTGGACCTGCGCGCGGCTCTGAGCGACCCACAGCAGGCCTGGCAATTGAACCTGGTAGCGCACAACCTGACCGGCGAAAAAATTTCCGATCAATCCATCAGCCAGCCGCTAGCCCCGGGAAACTTTGTTGCAACGCGAACCGACTATGGTCGTTACTGGTCCCTATCCTTGTCCTACCATTTTCACGCGGGACAATAGAGCCCCGACGCTTGGCCCCGACTGGCGACATGGCGCATCATCGGGTCCTTGCTGCAATACAGGCAGCAACCCTTTTCTGACTCTGAGAACAACATGACTACACGATGGATGATGGGCCTTGCGGCCTCCGGACTGATGGGCTTCAACGTTGCCATGGCGGAATCCGAGCCACTGAGTCGCGAGTCCCTGGCACGATGTGCATCGCAGGTGCAGACCCTCCGGGATGAATCCACCCGCCTCACCCGAGAAAGTACGGCTCTGGACCGACGGCGTGAAGGCATCGAAGAGCGCAGTGCGCAGCTCAGGCTGGAAAGAGACAATCCCGTGCAGGACGATCTCGAAGCCGGCCTTGATTTCCGGCAGCGCCAGATTGAGCATAAGGCGCAGACGGTTGCGTTCAACGCCGATATCCAGACCCTGCGCGATCAGATCACCGCACTCAATGCGCTCAAGTTTGATTACGAGCAGCGCTGCGCCAAGCGAGCGTATCGCCGCGCGGATCTGGAATCCCTGTCGTCCGAAGATCAGTCCGCTATGCGCGAGGGCCTTGGAGACGTCAAGGTGCCCTACATTGATCCGGCATCGACGCCGCCACCGCAATCCCAGCCCTGAGAGAACGCGCCGCGCTGACTGCGAGCCACTGGTATATCGGCGAAGTGATGACTCAGCGCGCTCGCGCTATGGCGCGGTGGCAGATTCCGCTTGATGCGAGCCTACCGGGGAAGACTTCACGCGAGTGAGGCTTTCCTCGTGACCCAAGCGCGCTATAATTGCGAACTATTCTCATTTACGAGCTCCCATGCGCAGCCTTGTCGCTCTCGCCCTGATTCTTGGAACCCTGTCCGGCGTTGCCCGCGCTGCCGAACTGACCGTCTACTCGGCTCGCATTGAAGATCTCATCAAGCCGGTGTTTGATCGCTATACAGAAGAAACCGGAACCACCATCCGCTTCATCACCGACAAGGAAGGGCCCTTGTTGCAGCGGCTGCGCGCAGAAGGCAAATCCAGCCCGGCCGATATTTTGCTGACGGTAGATGCCGGCAATCTCTGGCAGGCCGCCAAGCTCGGCGTCTTGCAGCCCATTGAGTCCGAAACGCTGGAAAAGAATATTCCGGCGCACCTGCGTGACAAGGACAATAATTGGTTCGGCTTCTCGATTCGCGCCCGCACCGCGGTCTATCACACCGGCCGGGTCAAACCATCGGAGCTTTCCTCCTACGAGGACCTGGCGACGGCCAAGTGGAAAGATCGCCTGTGCCTGCGCACCTCAAAGAAAGTCTATAACCAGTCGCTGGTCGCCATGATGACCGCCGAACTCGGAGCCGAGCGAACAGAAGAAGTCGTTCGCGGCTGGGTGGCCAATCTGGCGACAGCGCCCTTCGCCTCGGACAACGAAGTTCTCGAAGCCATCGCCGCAGGTCGTTGCGATGTGGGGCTGGTCAACACCTACTACTACGGGCGCATGGTTCGCAATGATCCTGAGTTGCCGCTCAAGCTGTTCTGGTTGAACCAGAAGCCGTCCAAGGGCAAGCAACTCGCTGGGGTTCACGTGAACGTCTCCGGTGCAGGTCTGACCGCCAACAGCCCGAACAAGCAGGAGGCCATCAAGTTCCTGGAGTGGCTGTCGTCCAAGGAAGCGCAGGGTCTGTTCGCGGCACTCAACCTGGAGTTTCCGGTTAATCCGGACGTGGAGCCGGATCCGCTGACGGCACATTGGGGGCCGTTCAAGCAGGACCAGATCAATCTGTCGGAAGCTGGAAAAGGTCAGGCCGACGCAGTGCGCCTGATGGATCGATCCGGCTATCGATAAGTGCCCGAAACGCGTGTTCGGGGCCAGATGAAACTGAGGGTCCGACTGGGCTGGCCTCTGCTGGCCATCATGCTGGCCGTGCCAACGCTCCTGCCGCTAGGCGCGGCGCTGGGTTCCTTCGCCCGGATCGACACCGAGCTGTGGGCACATCTGCTTGACTACGTTCTGCCACACGTCCTGCCGCAGACCATCATCCTGGTTGTCGCGGTCAGCATCGGCGTCAGTCTGCTGGGCAGCAGTCTGGCGCTGTTGATATCCCTGTTTGATTTTCCAGGGCGCAAGTTTTTCTCCTGGGCTCTGATTCTTCCCTTGGCCATTCCAGGGTATGTACTGGCAACTGTTTTTGTAGGGGCACTGGACTATGCCGGGCCGGTTGCCACCGGCCTGCGCGAGATTGGTATTGCCCTGCCCGAAGTTCGCAACAGTCTGGGCGCCAGCCTTGTGCTCATTGCCGCGCTTTATCCCTATGTGTATCTGGTTGTTCGCAGCAGCCTGGCAACGCAGGGTGCACGCGTGCTTGAAGTCGCTCGCTCCATGGGCCTGACGCCGCGACAGGCGATGCTGCGCGTGGCCCTGCCATTATCTGCACCGGCGATCATGGGCGGTACGCTGCTGGCAGCCATGGAGACTCTTGCCGACTTTGGCACGGTGGCCGCCTTCAACGTAGATACGCTCACCACTGCCATCTACAAAGCCTGGTTTTCTCTGTTTTCCATCGACTCCGCATTGCAGCTTGCGGGCGTCCTGCTGGTGCTGGTGCTGGTCCTGCTCATCATCCAGTCGCGAGCGAACGCCATGCGACGCACCACCCAATCGGGTCCGACGGCCAGACGCTTACCCCTGCGCGGCCTGCCCGCGGGACTGGCGAGCACGGCCTGTGCATTGGTCCTGACCCTGTGCCTGGTGCTGCCCTTGGTCCAGCTCATCCTCTGGACGATCCGGCATTGGGAGCGCGCAGATCACCGAATGCTTACGGCGGCCATGAATTCGATGGCGCTTGGCGCCATGGCGGCCGTGCTGCTGGGTATCAGTGCACTGATGCTCGCCGTTGCAATGCGAAAATCACCGGGACCTCTCACCCGCGGCGCCGTCAAAGTCGCGACGCTTGGATACGCGCTACCGGGCGCCCTGCTCGCCATCGGATTGTTCGTGCCGCTGGCCAGTATAACCAGCGCTGTGAACGAAACCCTTGGCTTGAACATCGTCCTTCAGGGTGGCGTTGCACTGCTGTTGCTGGCCTATGCAGTGCGCTTCACTGCAGTGGCACATGCGCCGATCTCAAGCGGCCTGGCGCGCATCAAGCCCAGCCTGGACGAAGCCGCACTGCTTGCTGGACACCGCGGAGTGGCACAGATTCGCCGAGTACACCTGCCCTTGCTGAAGCCAGCGTTCGCCGCTGCAGCCGCACTGGTCTTTGTCGATGTGATGAAAGAGATGCCCATCACCCTGATGATGCGCCCCTTCGGCTGGGACACCTTGTCTGTTCGCGTGTTTGAACTCACCAGTGAAGGACAATGGGAACAAGCTGCTTTGCCATCCATGGCGATCGTCGCAGTGGGGCTGCTGCCGGTATGGTGGCTGGTCCGGAATCTGGAGAAGGAGGCGCGTGGACCTTCAACTTGAAAATATTGTCGCTGGCTACAACGATCATCCTGTCCTGCAGGGACTGAGCATGCGCATCGCGCAAGGCTCGCTGGGTTGCCTGCTCGGTCCATCGGGATGCGGCAAGACAACTGCATTGCGCACGATTGCCGGCTTCGAGCCGATCAGCGGCGGACGCATCCTGTGTGACGGGCAAGTCCTGAGCAGCGCATCTCTGATGACGCCGCCCGAACAACGCGGTATCGGCATGGTCTTCCAGGATCTGGCGCTGATGCCCCACTTGAATATCCGCCAGAACATTGCATTCGGTCTGCACAAGCAGGCGCGGATGCAACGCGATCAGCGGGTTGATGAACTGCTGGATCTGGTCGGCCTCGTCGAGACAGCGAAGGCCTATCCGCATGAGCTTTCGGGCGGACAGCAACAACGTGTCGCACTCGCTCGGGCACTGGCTCCCAAGCCCCGCCTGATCTTGCTCGACGAGCCGTTCTCGTCGCTGGACGTGGAACTACGCGAGCGCCTGTCACAGGAAGTGCGACGCATTCTGCTTCACGAAAAAATGACCGCGCTGCTGGTTACCCACTCTCAGCTGGAAGCATTTGCCATGGCCGATGCCATCGGCGTCATGCAGAAGGGCAAGCTGCTTCAATGGGATGTTGCCTACAACCTCTACCACCGTCCTGCTGATCGCTTCGTTGCAGACTTCGTCGGCGAAGGCGCCTTCCTACCCGGACATCGCCATGGTGACGGACGAATCGAAATGGAGCTTGGTGTTTTGCCGCCGCGAGACGGACAGCATGATCCAGGGCAGGTTGAGTTGCTGATCCGCCCGGATGACATCATTCATGACGATGCAAGCGCCATGACTGCACAAGTGCTCGCAAGAGCGTTTCGCGGTGCGGAGTTTCTTTACACCCTGCGGCTTCCCTCGGGAGCCGAAGTGTTCTCCCTGGTCCCCAGCCACCATGATCACGCCATTGGTAGTCGCATTGGTATCCGGCTGGACGTGGAGCATGTCATCGCCTTTACGGCCTGAGCCCTGGCAAATCGACCAGGCACAAAAAAGCCCCTTGCAATCCCGGATGGTTTCCCGGCATTGCAAGGGGCGGGTTCAGCGCGAAGCGCAATCAGTTACGCGAAGGAAAAAGGCCTTCCAACGCGATAATGCAACGGATGGTGTTGAAGGGCTGGATATTCGTATGTGGCTGGCTGCCACCGGTGTTGGCGATGGTTCTGGGGTCCATCAATTCATCGGGCGGATTTTCCGGAGTGCGGTAAGGGATCACCGGACCCTGCACGCGCGGACCGCTTTCGGGCTTGAACAAGGCCATGCCAAACTGGTTGCCGAACCCAAAGGCACGATTGCCTTGGCTGGTGGAAACGGCCAGACCGTGGCTGTGCGACGGAATCTGGCTTTCTTGCAGCGTGACGGACTCCACGCCTCCCTTCTGCCCCTGGGAATACGGCGTCAAACCCGGGCCGTTGCCAAGGTGAATGGGCACTCGACCGCGCATGTCCGGCAGACCAAATGTGGTGCGTCCGTCGCCGCCGTACATGGTGCCCAGCAAGGAAAACAGCGCCTGATTCTGGGAAATAGCCAAGAGCTGGCCATCACAGTTCGCCCAGCCGCGCGGATTGAAATTAAATGCGACCCATGCGATTTGCCCGATAAAAGGCTCGGCTTGGGCAACAGCTGCCCGGGGGACGCCCAAGCTCAAGGCAAAGGCCAGCAACAGAAGCGGAATTTTTTTCATGAGTGCTCCAAAAGCAAGAGATTAATATCGCCGCAACTGCTCGTTCAGCTGTCAGCAAGCAAAAAATACGCCTTCTGGCTCTTAATTGATACTGCGTGATCCTGTTGCAAGGCTCTGGTAGAGCTGCTCCAGCGCAGTAACGTAGGCAGGGGTATTGAACAGATTGGAATGACCCCGTGTCGTTCGAAGCAGCCGGGATTGGGATGCGAGCTGCGCCGGGTCGCGCAGAAGTTGCAAAGCCTTCTGCTCGTAATCATTGGCATCGTCAGCCACGTTCTGCGGTAAGCCCGCTGATCGAAGCAAGGATGCGCTGACCCGAGTCGCGAAGGTATGGCCTCGCATGGCCAATACAGGAACTCCGGCCCACAATGCATCAACCGTGGTTGTGTGCCCATTGCACATGGGTGTATCCAAGGCGAGATTGGCCAACTGCAGTCGGGCCAGATGCTCGGCCTTGGGCAGAAGATCAGCAAATACGATGCGTGCCGGGTCGACGCCCGCCGCCCGTGCTGCCTTCTGCAGATTCTGTCTGGCCAAGGCAAATTCTCTGCCGTGCGCGTATTGCCAGAGCACGCCATTGGGGACAGCCTTTAGCAGGCGCATCCACAGCGAAAAGGTATGCGGGTCGATCTTTCCAATCGTGTTGAAACTCGCCAACACCAGAGCGTCCTCGGGCAGGCCGCAGCTGCCGCGCGTAATGGGGGTGTCACTGATCTTCTGATGGTGATCCGTTGCAAGATAAGAGTGCGGCATCCGCAACAAGGATTCGCAAAACTCTGATTCACTGCCCTTCGGGGCGACAGTGTCATCGCCTATCAGAATATCCACCAGACCCTGACCCATGCTCGCGGCAAATCCGACCAAGCTGATCTGCACGGGAGCAGGACGCAGGCCCATGATGGCCGGTCGTCCGCCCATGGACAGACCGGTGAGATCAATCAAGAGATCAATCTCGTGCTGGCGGATACTGCTTGCCGCTTCCAGATCAGACCGGTCGCGCAGTTCCACAAAGCGATCGACCTGTTCGATGACCTGCTTTCTCATCGCACTGTCATCGTCGGGGCCGTAGGAATAAGCCGTGACGTGAAACCGGCTGCGGTCATGCAACTTGAACACGCTGCCCATCAGGTGCATCAAGGCGTGTTCCCTGAAGTCCCCCGAAACGTAGCCAAGCCGAATCTTGCGCCCTTCAAGCGATGGTTTTGCCGGGGCAGGTAAACTCGCACCAGAGAGCTTCAGGCGTTCGAGCACCTCTCGTGCTTGCCGTGCTGCAATGGCTTTTTGCTGCGCGGCAGTAGTGGGAAGGCGCAAGGCCTGTGTAATGCTGATGCGCTCCATTTGCTGGCCCTCGTCGAGCAAGCGGTGAAGCGCAAGCGAATCGGCGTCAAAGAAATCCCAGTTCGCAATTTCAGTGGCCGCGAGCATGCGACTGGCACGAACACCGAGGTGTCGAGCATCCAGATCACAGGCTTTTGAGAACGCGGTAAAGGCATCTGCGAAGCGGAACTGCCCAAACAGGAAAGAGCCCATGCCGTACCAGGCTGCGAAGTTCGTGGACTCCAGTGCAAGGACACGTTTGAACAGGTACTCGGCGTCGTCTGCTTTCTTCTGTTGAGAAAGCAGCTCAGCACGTTCCAGCAATGCCAGTGTGTTGGCGGGTGCGATGCTCAGGATTCGCAACAGGGCGGCATCGGCATCCGCTTCACGATCGAGCATGCGAAAACTGCGTGCCTGCGCAAACAGCGCTCTTACATAGAGGGGGTCCAGACTGGTGGCTCGCACGAAGCACTGTGCTGCCCGTTCAATGTGCCTCTGATCGAGCAAAGTCAGGCCGAGGTTGTAGTGCGCCTTTGCGTACTCAGGTGAACGCTTGATCGTCGCAGTAAAAACCTTGGCTGCCTCGGCATACCGGCCCGCCTTGCGCAGCGCCAGGCCGAGATTGTTCTGCGCGGCGGGGTTGAGCGGGTCCTGAGCGGCGACTTGCTTGGCGCGCTTGAGTTGCGCGCTCATGCAGGCGCCTGAGCGCTCCAGCTCAAGCTGCGGCCTTCGGCGTCCAGCCAGATACTGTGGCGAATTTCGTCGGTCTTGAATCCCAGTGCCTTGGGTCTCACCACGCCGGGCAAGACAGCGACGTCATAAATTTCTTCTACTAGGCCTTCAATTCTCAGCCAGTGACGCGCGTCGCCGCTGGACAGATCCACGACCTGCAGGCCACAACGGGGAGCGACGCGTTCCTTGGCCAGACGCGTCTGCAAAGGCAGGCCGCTGAAGGTCTGATCCGATCGCGCCTTGGAAAGGCCCACCACTGCTTCGTTGCCGACAAAGGCCAGGCCCCGGGCGTAACCTGGGCAGAACGCCACGGGTTCAAACTGGCCGCTCTTCACATCCACGTATCCGAAATCCCCTTGCCCGGAATTACACAGCCAGAGCTTTCCATCGTGCAATCTGGGGGAGTGGGGCATGGAAAGGCCGCGCGCCACCACTTCATTGTTGGGAACATCAATGACACAGCCTCCGCTTTCACGGTGTTCACGCCATCCATCGGCCACATCGGTTTCCGCGCAAGCTGTCACGTATGCGGGTTGCTGATCACGCATGGCCAGGCCATTGAGGTGACAACGATCCTCCGCTGCATAGCGGCTGAGAAACTTCGGTTTCCAGAGTGCCTTGAGACTGTGACGCTCACTGGTGGTCGCCAGACAACCAAACAGCGTTGAGACAAATATGGGCACACCGTTGGCATCAACGGACACGTCGTGCACATCCGCATCGGCTGTGGTGTAGCCCACCTGCGGAACGTAGAGGCGATCAAAACCCTTGCTTCGCTCATCTGTTGCCAGCATGTTCTCCAGACGCCAAAGCTGGAAAGCGGATGCCAGCCACAAAGTCTGGCCATCGCTCCAGAGCCCCATGCAACGGTTGAAGGTGCGCTCAAAAATCGAGAGCTGCCCGTCTGGCTTGAGGCCTATCAGAAACAGCTTGCCAGACTGATACGCACTGACAGCAAGGCTCACGCGATGCTGAGCCAGCCAGGCTGGAAAATGGCGCGAGGCTTCTATGGAGATGGCAGGTTTGGTTTGATTACTCATCAGGCGACTGTATCGGCACATTCGCAGATACGGCAAGCAAGTGAGCGCTGGCGCACACGCTGGCAAAAAACAGCCAGACAATCCGCATCAACTCACCTATGCTCAAAGCATATGCGCGCGCTGACCATCACCGTGCCCCGTCTTCGTTTCATCAAGAACAAGGAAAAAACGGTGAAGCTATCCCGGCACCTACCAAAATCCAGCACGCGCCCCGAGGCGCTCGCCCTTCTCCCGATTGCTGCAGCTGTACGGCGCATGGTCCGACCGTCCAGAGCGCTGGCATTCACCGCGCTCGTTGCAGGTGTCGGCTTGACGCCCCAGTCCGCGCAGGCGCGTGCCGTACCGTTCAACGAAACTGATGTCTCAACCACCACGGATGGCGCGTTTTCAGTCGCAGGTGCAGATTTCGATGGTGACGGCAGCATCGATCTGCTCTCTGCTGCGCTAAGCGCAGACGAAATAGCCTGGTATCAGAATGACGGCTCGCAGAACTATTCCAAGCGCCTGATCAGTCTTTCGATTGACGGCCCGGTTACGGTGTTCGCCGCGGATGTCGACTCTGATGGCGACATGGACGTGCTTTCCGCAGCTCTCAGTAGCAACCGAATTGACTGGTTTCGGAATGATGGATTCGGCAACTTCTCTCATCGAACCATCCATACCGGAATTAGCGGTGCGTTCTCCGTCTTTGCAGCCGATGTCGACAGCGACGGCGATATCGATGTCGTCACAGCTGCATACAGCGGTGATCAGATCGCATGGTTCGAGAACGATGGTGCCGAGAATTTCACCCAGCGTGTCGTCAGCACCAATGCTGACGGTGCCCGATCTGCATTAGCAGCGGACGTTGACGGCGACGGTGATATGGATCTCCTGTCAGCCTCCAGCAGAGACGACAAGATCGCCTGGTACGAGAATGATGGCGCAGAGAACTTCACTCAGCGTGTCATCAGAACCAACGCCGATGGCGCGCGATCTGTTTTTGCAGCGGACGTTGACGGCGATGGCGATATGGATGTGCTGTCCGCCTCAACCAATGACGACAAGATCGCCTGGTATGAGAACAATGGATCGCAGGCCTTCATCCTGAGAACCATCAGCGTGGCGGCCAATGGCGCGCAATCCGTGCGTGCAGTAGACATGGATGACGATGGCGACATGGATGTGGTCTCCGCTTCCAGAGACGACGGCAAGATCGCGTGGTACGAGAACAACGGATCACAGTCATTCACCCTGAGGACGATCAGTCTCAGCGCACCTTTCGCCTATTCCGTTTTCGCCGTAGACGTCGACTCGGACGGTGATCAGGACCTGCTGTCGGCTTCATTCAGTGATGACAGCGTTACGCTTTATGAGAACAAGACGATCCATCGCAGTGCCGTGTTCCCGGACGAGAACATCATCTCCACTAATCTGAGCAGAGTGACATCAGCTGTTCCGGCCGATATGGATGGCGACGGTGATCTGGATGTCATTGCCTCAGTGGACGGCGAAGACCGCACCAGTTGGTTTGCAAATGACGGTTCTGGCGTTTTCAGCACTGAACGCATTATCAACCCGGATGTCAGCGGTGCGAAGTTCGTTCACGCCGCTGACCTGGACAACGACGGTGATCTCGACATCATCTCTGCGCCAGGCGCAGGGGCCGTCCAACTGGAATGGCAGGCCAACGATGGTATCGGCAATTTTGGCACGCCGATCCAGATTGTCGGTGGTGCTACCTCGGGCCTTTCGACGGCAGACCTGGATGGTGACGGCGACCTGGATGTGATCCGCGCCCGGAGTTCATTCAACTCCATCTTCTGGTATCAGAATGATGGCTCAGGCGGCTTTGGGCCAGAGCAAATCATCACAACAATACCCGCCAGCCCAAACTCAGTGTCTGCCGCTGATCTGGATGGCGATGGTGATCTGGATGTTCTGGCCTCATCCTCACTTGATGACACCGTGGCGTGGTTTCGGAACAACGGCGCCGGTGTGTTCGGCACCCGGCGCGTCATCAGTGCCTTGGTAGACAACGCACAGTCTGCCTACGCCGTTGATCTGGATGGCGATGGAGATCTGGACGTGGTCACAGCTTCCTTAAATGACGACACGATCGCGTGGTTTGCAAATAACGGAAATGGCTCTTTTGGCGCCATGCAGGTCATCAGTACTTTAGCCAACAGTGCGCGTTGGGTCTGGGCTGAAGACCTTGATGGAGATGGCGACGAAGACGTGCTTTCGGCGTCTTCCTTAGACGACAAGATCGCCTGGTACGAGAACAATGGCAGCGGGGGCTTCGGGCCGCAGAACATCATCAGCAACAATGCCAACGGCGCTGCATTTGTCACCACCGGTGATCTGGATGGAGATGGCGACATTGATGTGCTCTCGACATCTCCCACTGACGACAAGATCGCCTGGCACCCTAACCGCGGTGGCCAGTTCGCGCTGCCGGCATTTGACCTTGTGCCCGCATCCGTGACCTCCGGTGATGAGGACGTCGTTCTCCTGCGCATTGACTTTGCTCACCGAGGTCGCAGCGGCGACGCCGATATCAATAGTCTGGTATTCACACTGAAATTTGATGACGGCAGCGGCACTGCTCTGACCACCGCGCAACTAGATGATCTGATCGGAAATCTGTCGCTGTACCTGGATGACGGTGACAGTGACTTTGATCCGCAGACTGACACACTGTTCGCGCAAACCTCGAACATCACGCTGAACCCAGGAGGAATCCTGTCGTTGTCCCTTGTCAGCACCGTCACTTCGCAGGTCGGAAATGATGCAACCCTCTACTTTGCCGTCGATGTTGAAGCCGACGCAGATCAGCAGAGCCCTTCGAGTTTCCGGGCCAGCCTGCATCAAACCAATTCATTGGGTGCCGCACAGGACGTCGATAGCAATATTCCTCTGACGCTGGAATTCAGCGAAGATGTCGCGTCGGGGGTCATCGCACCAATCCCGCCAGATACCACACCCGATGCCTACGACTTCATCGACCGCGTTGATCGTGACACGGCGCAACGCGTCAACTCGAACCTCATCACCATTTCCGGAGTAGAAGCGCCGACGCCGATCAGTATCGACGCGGTGGGAATTTCCGAGATGATGTCCATCAACGGCGGTCCGCTGATCAGCGGACCCAGTGTTGTCAGCAACGGCGACACAGTACGCATCAGTGTTCTGTCCGCAGCGGCGCCCAACACCACGCGCTTTGTAGACGTGAACATTGGCGGCGTGCTCGAAACCTGGAACGTCACCACGGGTGCTACGGATGAAACGCCCGCGCCGCTGGTGTTCAATGACGTCACCGGTGCCGCCGCGCAGCAAACCATTGTGTCGAACACCATCACGCTGACGCAGTTCAATGCGCCTACCGCGATCGAGATTCGCGGTGCCGCCTCGGCCCGCTACTCGATCAATGGTGGCCCGTTCGTCAGCACACCAGGTACGGTCAATCCGGGCGACACCTTGCAGCTGCAAATGGCCAGTAGCTCTCAGGCGCAGTCCGCGAGGCGGGCGGTCATCATCGTGGGCAGAATCCGTGGCCGCTGGCAGGTCACCACGGGTTCCTGATCCAAAGGCGACGGACGGGTTTACTGGCAAATGCTCCTGAACCGTGCAGGCATCATCCGTTGGCGCACCACCATCACGCCTCTGCTTTTGGCGGCAGGCCTGTGCGCGTGCTCTGCCTCAACTTCTACACCCACGGCTGTGGCTGAGCCCGGTGGAAACACCGTATTCAGCTTGAAGGATATTCAACGGTCCCGCAGCGGCGCACAGGAAAAGATCGGCTCATCGCTGTTCCTCGCCATGATCAAGCACCAGCAAGAACGCTCAGGTGTGCCTGATGCGCGTCTGCAGGGCCTGCAGGAATATCGCTTCCTTCAAGCCGATTCAGATGGCCGACTGCTGATCGAAATCCTGCTCTCGCCGGGTGCCGATCGAAGCACTGTAGAGAAGCAGGTTCTGGAACTCGACGGGCAACTGACAGGTACCGCGCCCGCCGTTTCGGACCCGGTACGCGCCCGTATTGGACTGCAATTTCTAGAACCACTTGCCGAGCATCCCGGGGTACTTTTTATCCGAGAAGCGCCTGTGGCTACGACCCACGGGTCCGGCTTTGCTGAGCAATGAGAACGAAGTCGTCGGTCAGAGGAAGCACCTAGAAAACTGGAGATGAAACCTTGGTGATCCCCCTTGTGATCGCTACAGGTTCAGCTTAGATTAAGTTGATGAACAAGGATCAGGATGTGATTCAAAGGCTCTCACGGACACTTCCGGTCTGATCCTGAAATGCGTCAAATAACAAGAATCAAAAGCGAAGCTCACGACAAGGAGTCGTTTCGAATGAACACCAAGAACAAGCTGTTCCACTTTGGTCTTGCACCTCTGGTGCTGGCCATGGGGACGATTCCTTTTCAGGCGATGGGCGCTGAAGCTCCCACATTGCAGGCAAGCGCTGTTGCTCAGATCAGTGCGCTCAAGCAGATCAAGAACGCCAGAAATAGTGTTCAGCAGAAAATCCAAACAGAGCTTTTTCTGGGTTTGCTTCACTCTGCGGCGCAGGCCTCAGGTCAGGGCAACGCGCAACTGGCGGCGCTGCCCGAGTATCGCTTTATCACCGATGGCGCCGACGGCCGAACCGAAGTTGAAGTCGTGCTGGTGCAGAACGGCGATACCACAGCTGTATTGCATCAGATTGATGCACTCGGTGGCGTGATCAACGTCAAGCCGCAGAAGGGCGACTTGATCGTGACGGCGCGGGTGCCGCTGGCCCAGCTAGAAGCACTGGCCGAATCCAAACATGTGATGTCCATCCGGCGCGCGATGCCACCAGTTACACATGCCATCAATCGCTCGGAGGGCATCGAGACCCATGGTGCTGCAACTGCAAGCGCTACGTTCGGAGCAACGGGTGCCGGCGTCAAGATTTGCGTGATGTCGGATGGCATTGACTCGCTTTCAGCCGCGCAGACGTCTGGCGACCTGCCCTTTGTCGATGTTCTGCCCGGCCAGGCCGGTAACGGAGACGAAGGCACTGCCATGCTGGAAATTGTTCATGACATGGCGCCCGATGCTGATCTTGGATATGCCACGGCATTCAACGGTATCGCTTCTTTTGCCCAGAACATTCTGGATCTTGCCGATGACGGCTGCGACATCATTGTCGACGACATTATCTACTTCGCTGAATCGCCCTTTCAGGATGCGCTGATTGCCCAGGCCGTCAACACCGTCACGGCTAACGGCGTGCTGTACTTTTCATCCGCAGGTAACGAGGGCAACTTGAACGATGGCACTTCAGGCACCTGGGAGGGTGACTTCAATGCCAACGGAACAATTCCCTCACTGGGTTCTGACCTTGTCCATAATTTTGGCGACGGCGGGCAGTCGGTACTGGTGACAGGTAACGGCAGCCGCGTGATTCTGACCTGGGCCGAGCATGCCACCAACACTCAGGGTTTTGCCTCCACAGACTACGATCTGTACGTCATGAACGGCTCCCTGACCAGTGTCCTGGACTCAAGCACCAATACTCAAGACGGCAGTGGCGGAAATGATTTCCCGTTCGAGTTCATCGGCAATGGTGCCGACACGGGTCAGCGAATCGTGGTGACGCGAGCAGCCGTTGGAACCACGTCCAGCCCGCCAATGTTCAACCTGATCAATTTTCGCGGACGCATTGACTCCGCGGTTGCCACCAGCGGCGCAACGCGGGGCCACAGTGCCGCAGTCAACGCATTCAGCACTGCCGCAGCGCCCGTACGCGGCCCGTTCCCGGCAGAGTTCACTGGCAGCAGCGTCAGCGAAACCTTCACCTCTGACGGTCCGCGTCGCATCATCCTGAGTCCCACGGGAACAGAACTCTGCCCCGGCAACCGGACGAGCAGCTGCGCAAACGGACTCCGCCTGAAGCCGGACATTACCGCCGCCGATGGCGTGGCAACTTCCGCGCCCGGCTTCAATCCGTTCTTCGGCACCTCCGCCGCCGCACCACACGCTGCTGCGATCGCCGGCCTGCTCAAGTCAGCTGATCCCGGTCTGACCGCCAGCGAAATCCGCAACGCGCTGATCAACACCGCCATCGATATCGAGATCCCAGGAAATGATCGCGATACCGGTGTTGGTATTGTCATGCCTGGACCTGCACTCGCCGCGATCGGCGCAACACCGCAACCCAACATTCGTCTGAATGGTTTCTTTCTGGACCAGCTTGCGGGTGATGGCGATGCCGATGTCGAGCCGGGCGAGCAATGGGCCCTGACCGTGCCCTTCCAGAATGTGGGCTCCGCCACCGCCAGCTCCGTCATTGGCCGTCTGAGCACCGCCACCGTTGGCGTCAACGTCTCTACGCCGGCATCGGGCTATGCCAACATTGCTGCCGGCAATACACGCAACAACAATCGCCAGTATGTCTTTGAAGTATCGGAGAGCGCCGTTTGCGGCGCGCCGATCGACTTCAATGTAGAGGCGCGCCACAACGGCAATCGGAGTCCGCAGAATTTCGCAGTGGCGCAACCAGTGGGTGGCGATGGTGCGCCACAGGTCTTTACCTATGCCGGTCCGGTTGTGCCCATACCGGATGCGGGCGCAGCCATTGCCGTGGACCTGCCCGTCAGCGGGCTTACCGGCAACATTTCTGACGTGGATCTGATCATCGAAGGAAGTGCATGCTCAACAGCCAGTGGCGCGACCACGGTTGGTATCGATCACACCTTCGTCGGTGATCTGCAGATTGGTCTCAACTCGCCCGACGGTACGTCCGGAATCGTGATCGACCGGGTGGGTGCTAGCGGCAACAATTTCTGTCAAACCACGCTTGATGATGATGGTACAGACGGCGCAATCCAGTCTCAGTCGTCCGCGGCCGCACCGTTCACCGGATCCTTCACGGCCAACATTCCCTTGTCCGGGTTCAACGGCGAGAATCCGAATGGAACCTGGCAACTCACTGCACAAGATTTTGCAAATATTGATACCGGGAATGTGCGCTCGTTCTCCTTGCAGTTCTCGCAGGTGGTCTGTGACGCGATTGCACCGGACTCGACGCCGGATGCCTATGACTTCATCGATCGCACTGACCGCCCAACAGCGGCGCGGATCAGTTCCAACGAAGTCACCATTACGGGTCTGACAGCCGCCGCACCGATCAGCATTTCGGCACCGGGTATCTCCGAGATGATGTCCATCAACGGTGGGCCCCTGATTGCCGGACCCAGCACCGTGAACAACGGCGATACCGTTCGTATAAGCGTTCTGTCTCCCGGCGCTGCCAACACGTCACGAACCGTCGACGTCGACATTGGCGGCGTGTTGGAAAGCTGGAACGTCACCACCGGCAGTGTGGATGAGACGCCCGCACCGTTTGATTTTGTCGATGTGGCCGACGTGGTGCCGGGGCGAACTCTGTTCAGCAATACAGTGACATTGACCGGATTCAACGCGCCCACCAGCATCGAGATTCGCGGTGCAAGCTCTGCGCTCTATTCCATCAATGGCAAGGCCTTCACCCAGGCCATCGGCACCATCAACCCGGGGGACAACGTCCGTATCCGAATGAAGGCCGGTAGCGCCGCAGGCGCGGTTCGACGAGCCGTACTCATCGTCGGAAGGATTCGCGGCGATTGGCGTTTGACCACCGCTACACCTTGAAGCACGGGTGAAATGACGATCTGAGGGCCGGCAAGAATGACAGCCGGCCCTCAGCGTCGTCCACGATAGCGGTGTGAGCAAGGTCGCAGTCGCATAGCGACATGATTTGACCGGACAAATTGACTGCAATAGGGTCAGCCTCATGACATGCGTCTGAATGGCGCGCCGAATACTCGGCGTCTTCAGTTCAGCGCAGCAGGGGGTCCAAAAATGAAAGCCTACTTCGGCAAAGAAAGCCGACTGCATCCAATCCGCAGCAGCTACCGGCGCGGCCCCTTTGCCCAAGCTCTTTGCTCGATGAGCAAAACCAGTGTCCTGGCAGGAAGTTTTCTGCTCTTGCCGCTGGCACCGGCGGGCGCTGCCGATGTTCCGTTCAGCACCCTGGATTTGGGCTCGAACGCATTTGGTCCGGTTCTGGCAGAAGGTGCGGACATCGACGGGGATGGTGATCTCGATGCTGTGGTCGCCAATTTCTACGATTCACTCGAGTGGTACGAAAACTCAGGTGGATCAAATCCCACATTCTCTGTCCGCACGATCTCAGGTGGAACCGCATCCAACTGCTTGGTGACCGCAGATCTGGATGGTGACGGCGACATCGATATCCTCACCTGCGCCGTGTTTGGCGACCAGATCAACTGGCAGGAAAACGATGGAGCGGCGAATCCCAGCTTCACCAAGCACACCATCTCCACGAACACCGACGGCCCGCAAAAGATTGTGGCCACGGATATCGATTTGGATGGCGACCTTGATCTTCTGGTCGCCTCTTATGCGGACAACAGAATTGCGTGGTTCGAGAATGATGGGGCTTCAACGCCTACGTTTTCCGTGCATACCATCACCACCTCAGCCATAGACGCGGCTGACGTTGTTGCTGTTGATCTGGATGGCGATGGTGACGTCGATGCGCTGTCGGTCTCCCCGGGGGACAACACCGTTGAATGGTTCTCCAACAATGGTCTGGACAACCCGGATTTCAGCAGAAGGGTCATCAGCACCGTATTCACTGGGGCCAAAAGAGTTGAAGCGGCAGACCTGGATGACGATGGCGATCTGGACGTGCTCGCTGCAAACGACCAGACCCTGGTCCTGTATGAAAGCGACGGTGCCGCGCTACCACAATTCACCCTCCAGACTCTTGCCACAAACCTGACGAGTCTGAGGGAGCTCCGGACTGCGGATGTGGATCAGGACGGTGACCTTGATGTCATCACGATCGATTACATCAATGACACAATTGTCTGGTTGGAGAACGACGGCGCTCCCGATCCCGGATTCACACAGAGATCCATCGGACCGCCGGTTGGCCACCCTAGCTCCGCCTCAGTGACCGACATGGATCAAGACGGTGATCCTGATGTGTTGGGGACCTCCTACGGAGCCGGTGATGTCCTTCTCCACCGAAATCAAAAAATCCACCGGAACGCAGACTTTCCCGAAGCCATCACGATTTCAACCCTCGCCAGTGGTGCGCGCTCTGTCTTCACGGCAGACATCGATGGAGATGGCGATGAGGACGTGCTTTCGGCATCGTCTTACGACGACATCATCGCCTGGTATGAGAACAATGGTGCGTCGACTCCTGCGTTCACCCGGCGCTTGATCACGACGACCGCCGATGGCGCTTCTTACGTCTACGCAGTAGATGTTGATCAGGACGGAGACCTTGATGTGGTGTCCGCATCGCTGCTCGACGACAAGATTGCTTGGTACCGCAATAACGGCAGTGGCTTCTTTGAAATCAGAACTGTCAGCCTCACGGCGAATGCCGCGAACTGCGTTTTTGCAGCTGACCTTGATGGTGATGGCCACATTGACCTGCTCTCTTCCTCCGCCAGCGATGACAAGATCGCCTGGTATCAAAGCAATGGAGCCGAAGACCCCACGTTCACGATCCGCACCATTTCCGTGAATGCAGACAGCGCCCGATCCGTGTACGCCGCTGACATGGATCGTGATGGAGATATCGACGTCCTTTCTGCCTCGGCAAATGACGACAAGATTGCCTGGTACGAGAATAATGGCAATGCCAGTCCTGGCTTCACCGTGCGTACTGTCAGTGTCAGCGCCGACGGTGCCAGCTCCGTTTATGCGGCCGATCTCGATGCTGATGGAGACCTCGACATCCTCGCCACGCTTAGTGGTAGCGACGCGATCGTCTGGTTCGAGAGCGATGGTTCGGCAGACCCCATATTCCTGCAGCGGCATACGCTCTCCACTTCCGCAGACAATGCCTTTCACGTCATTGCACGTGATCTCGACGGTGATGGCGATCTGGACGTCGTCTCGGCGGCGGCTGACAACAGTCAGATTGCCTGGTTTGAAAATGATGGTGCAACGAACCCGAGCTTCACGCCGCATACCATCGCTGCTACCGCTGACAGGCCCTTCTCTGTTGCGGCGACCGATCTCGACGGCGACGGTGATCTAGATTTGTTATCTGCCTCGCTCAATGACGCTAGGATCGCGTGGTACGAAAACCAAGGTGGACAGTTTGCATTGCCGACCCTCGATCTCGCGCCTGATTTTTACAGTCCCGGTCAGAACAATGTGCCGGTCCTGCGTATTGATGCCGAGCACCTCGGCCGAAGCGGTGACAGCCCCATTGAACTCAGCACGCTGGCCCTTTTGATTGATGATGGTGTAACGCCGCTGAGCACCGCGCAGGCTAATGCGCTGATCGACAATATCCACGTGTATCAGGACACCGGAAATGGTGCCCTGGAACCCGCGAGCGATATTCTGGTGACCAGTCTCAACACTTTGAATTTGAGCGCTGGCGTACAGACGATCACATTTAACGACGGCGATCCAAGCGTCACCTTCGCCGCTGGCGTTCCACAGACTTACTTTGTGGCGCTGGATGCAAATGCCAACGCAGATGCACAAACTCCTAATAGCCTACGCTTCCGCCATCACACCGAAGTATCCAGCAGCGCAGAAGATGCCAATGCGGACATCCCGGTCTCATTGCAGGATTCGAATGAAGTCAGCTCGGGCCTCATGCAAATTCTCGATACCAGCCCGGACACCTTTAACCTGGTTGATCGCACCGACCGTCCTACCGCGGCCCGTATTAGCTCTAATACGATCACTATTAGCGGCATCAACTCGCCGGCACCGCTGAACATTGACGCTGTGGGCACATCCGAGCGATACGAGATCAACGGCGGGCCTCTGAGCGAAGGCCCGACCACGCTCAACAATGGAGACACCCTGCGCGTCAGCGTGATCTCTCCGGGCGCCGCCAATACCTCCCGCAGCGTGACCGTCACCGTGGGAGACTTTGAAGAAGTCTGGAATGTGACGACCGGCGCAGTGGATGAAACACCAGGGCCCATCGTATTTAACAACATCAACAATGCTGCACAGATGCAGACGGTGCTTTCCAACACTGTCACGCTGAGCAATTTCAACGCAGCCACCAGCATCCAGATACGGGGTGCCGCTTCTGCCATGTACGCGATCAACGGCGGACCTTTCACCAAAGCAAACGGAACGGTGAATCCCGGCGACACGATTCAACTTCGGATGGATACCGCTGGTGTGGGTAATGCGACACGCAGAGCCTTTGTCATCGTCGGCAGAATCCGCGGGCGTTGGGAAGTGACGACCGCGCCCTGAGCCCAACTGCAGCGGCGCTCGACTTGCTTTGTTGGCCGTGTTTGCTCAGTCCCAGCGCTAAGCGTTGCGTTGATGCTTGGCAGACTCGCTCTAAGTCGAGGCGAACCACGCTGATTTGTCTGGTCATCTTTCCCGATTATCATGTGTTCGGGACGCGCCCTTTCTGACTCTTCCAGCCAGCGAAGAGAAGGCACGTCCAAGGGGAAATCATGAAATCTTGTATGCCACTTGTGCTGGCCTCATTGCTGCTGCTGATGACTTTTGTCGTCAAAGCAGCGCCGAAACCCGAAAGAGCGGACACGACCGTCGCTTCCGCTTCGTCTGCACCCGCCGCCGGGCTGGTCGGCAGGATGGGCCGCAGCAACAGACTGCTAATCGGGCTTGGTACCGGCAACGAGATCTCGCAAATCCAGTCGCAGGCGCTGCAACCGGATATCTATTCACGCTATCTGCCGGACTACCCAGGCTTCTCCTGGACACAGTTCAACAGCCCGCCCGGCCATTACGTGGATGTGGTCGCTGCTGCTGCCGACAGCATTGGCGCGGTTCCGATGTTCACGATCTACCAGATCATCATCGGAGGCGAGAACAATCCCGCTACCCTGTCTAACCTAAATCTGATGCAGGACTACTGGGACCACACCGTACTGCTGTTTGACCGTCTTGCGGTATACAACAAGCCGGCCCTGATCAATATCGAGCCCGACTTCTGGGGCTACGCGTACAACTTCTCTCCATCGCACGATCCGACGCAGAAGTTTGCCCACGTACAGATCACACCAGATTGCGCGCACCTGCCAAACAACGTCCGAGGCATGGCGCAGTGTTTCCTGGCCATCGCGCGAAAGAGGGCGCCCAAGGCCCTGCTGGGGTTCCCGCCCAGCGATTTCGGCTTTGGCACACAGAATGTCATCAACTTCATGAATGACCTGGGTGCGGACGAAGCAGATTTCATCGTCATGCAGACCATGGACCGGGACGCCGGTTGTTTCGAGGCTCGTGGCCCGGAATGCAGCCGGTCTGGCTCAGCTTGGTATTGGAACCAGGCACAGTACGACGCTCATTTCGCGGAGGCGCGTCAGTATCACGAGGGCATAGGCGGCTTACCGCTGGTTTGGTGGCAGACCCCGATGGGTGTTCCGTCTATTCTCTTCGGCGGCACGCATCAGCGTTGGCGAGACAATCGCGTGGACTACTTCCTGCGTCATCCCCAGCAAATTGTCGATGCCGGCGGTGCTGCCGTCGTTTTCGGAAAGGGCGCAAGCAATCAGACTGGCATTGCTACCGACGGTGGACATTTTCAGGAGCGATGGAGTGCCTACATCGGAGCACCGACACCACTGATTGACGATGTTCCCGATACGTTTGTCTTTCACGATCGTGTGGATCGCCCGACGGCAGCGCGCATCACTTCCAACACGATCCAGGTGACAGGCATCAATGGTCCGGTCACGGTAACGACAACCGCACCGGGAGACTCCGCCCGCATCGTCGTCAATGGCGGCACTGCTCAACAAGGACCGGTGACGATCGAGCATGGGGACACGGTACAGCTCAACGTCTTGTCCGCCGCGGCGCCAAACACGAGCAGGGAGGTGACGGTCAGCATCGGCAGTGCGGAATCGACATGGATGGTCAGCACTGGTGATGAAGACACCACGCCGGGACCGATCAGTTTTACGAACGTAGCCAATGCCGAGCAGAGGCAGATCTACCGCTCTGAAATACTGAACTTGCAGCGGTTCAACAGCCCCACCAGCATCCAAATTCGCGGCGCTAATTCCGCAATGTATTCCATCAATGGTGGGCCTTTCACACGTGCCACCGGCACAGTAGCGCCCGGCGATACGCTCCAACTACAACTTGAAAGTGCCGGCGTTGCGGGTGTCACACGCAGAGCGATTGTCGTTGTCGGCAGAATTCGTGGAAGGTGGGAGATAGGGACTTCCCCATAGACTTCTTTGCTGAACAAAGGCATGGTCAGGCAAAACGGGGGCACTGCGACTTCTCCTTTTCTGCAGAAGCACTGAGGAGAGGTCTTGGCCAAATGATTTGCTCAGTCTGATGAATGAGCAATGTTCAGAAAATTATAGAAGCAGCAGGGACCAGAATATGAGCATGGGAATGCGTGGGAAAAAGGGTGGCTTGCGGACGTCAGCAGCGGTTTCAGTAAGTCATTCGGCAAGGCTCACGCCGTTCACATTGGCCCTGAAGCGAAAAATGACGCCTCACGGTTTGGCCGGGACAGCAATGTTGGCCAGTCTCGCCGTGAGTACTTCGCTATCCGCTGCCGAAGTGCCATTCGACGCGAATAATATTCCCCACACAGCGACCCAGGTTCGCGCAACCTTCTCTGCGGATCTGGATGGTGACGGCGATCTTGATGTCATTTCCGCCTCCGGGACCGATGACAAAATTTCCTGGCACGAAAACAACGGGGGGCCGAGTCCCAGCTTCACCGAACGGGTCATCAGCACACTCGCAAACGGCGCCTCCTCTGTCTACGCGGCCGATGTCGATGGTGATGGTGATATCGATGTGCTGTCTGCATCATCCATCGACGACAAGATTGCGTGGTACAAGAACGACGGTGCTCTTCTTCCTGGTTTTGAGCTGCATACGATCAGCCAGGACGCCGACAACCCCTTCTCGGTTTTTGCAGCCGATCTGGATCAGGATGGGGACATGGATGTCTTGTCCGCTTCACTGAACGACAACTCAGTGGTTTGGTACGAGAATGGAGGGCAGCCCCACCCTATTTTTACCGCCCGCACCATCAGCACCTTGGTCGATACCGCCACGTCGGTCCGCGCTGCTGATCTTGATGCCGATGGCGATCTCGACGTGGTTGCCACTTCATTCAGCAACGATACGCTCTACTGGTTTGAAAGCGACGGAGCACCTGACCCTGACTTCGTTCGACGCACTATTTCTACTGCAGTTGATGGCGCTGTTTCCGTGGCGATTCAGGATATTGATGGCGATGGCGACATGGACATCGTCAGCGGTGCCCGAGAAAGCGACACGGTTGCGATTCACCTCAACAATGGCAATGCCGACCCCTTTTTCACCACGCAAACCATCAGCGCGAGCATTGACGCGCCCTACGCGGTTGATGCCATCGACGTAGATGCCGACGGAGACATGGATGTTCTCGCGGTCGCCTTCAACGGCAATCAGGTGGTCTGGTTTGAGAATCTGGGCGGCGCGCCCAACAGCTTCGCTACGCACGTCATCAGCACGGGTGTTTTGGGTCCGCGCTCAATCCAGGCGGCTGATCTCAACGGCGATGGTGACATTGACGTGTTGACCGCATCGGCTGACGGCAACACGCTCGATTGGTTTTCAAATCAAACCATTCACCGCAGCGCGAGCTTTCCGCAGGAGATTGTGCTGGAGACGGGACGCGATGTCGCGCAGCAGACGATCGCTGTCGACCTTGACGGGGATGGTGATTTAGACATCGCCAGTGCTTCTTTTGGCGACGATACCCTCGCCTGGCACCGGAACGACGGCGCCTCCCCGTTTCCTTCCTTCAGCTCCATTACGATCAGCACTTCTGAAGATGGCGTTGGCCCAGTTCACGCTGCAGATCTGGACGCCGACGGCGACATGGATCTCTTGGTTGGTGCATTCCATGCAGACACCATGGCCTGGTACCAGAACGATGGGGCTGCAGTTCCAAATTTCACCCGTCGGCAGATCAGCAACAATCTGATTGAGCCCCAATCCATCTTTACAGCCGATCTGGACGGCGATGGCGATTTGGATGTGTTATCCGCATCAAGTGCTGACGACAAGATCGCCTGGTATGAAAACAACGGGGCCAGCATTCCGCTCCTCGTCATCCGGACCATCAGTTTGACGGCTGATTTCCCGCGCTCGGTCTCTGCTGCGGATCTGGACGGCGACGGTGATCAGGACGTGATCTCCGCCTCGTTATTTGACGACAAGATTGCCTGGTACGAAAACGACGGTGCCGCCTCACCCACGTTTACGCTCCAGACCATCACCACCGCAGCAAACGGCGCGCAGCGCATGATGCCCTCGGATCTGGACAGTGACGGCGATATCGATATCGTGCTGGCCGCCGGGCTCAATAACCAGATCACCTGGCTACAGAACAACGGCGCGACCAACCCGGACTTCACGATGCGCACCGTCAGCGTCGCGGGCCCAAGCGAGCCGAACAGCCCGAATGCCGTCTTTATTGCAGATCTGGATGGAGACGGCGATCAGGACATCCTCTCGGCCTCCTCAGCGGATAACAAGATTGCCTGGTACGAGAATAACGGCGGTGCCGTCCCAGTGTTCGTCACACATACCATCAGCACCAACGTCGGGCAGGCGAGCTTTGTCACCGCCGCTGACCTGGATGGAGATGGTGACGTCGATGTGATCTCCAGTTCCGTCAGCGGTGATCGCTTCATCATCCACCCGAATCACGGCGGACAATTTGCACTGGAGACATTTGATCTGGTGCCGGCGAACGTGAACCCAGGTGATGCTGATACGCCGGTCTTGCGGATTGATGCAGCACATCAGGGACGCGCGGGAGATTCGTCGGTTGAACTGACCAGTTTTGAGCTGCATTTTGACAACGGCAGCGGCGTTGCCTTGAGCAGTGCCCAGGCCAATGCCCTGGTCGATAACTTGCGGGTATACGTGGATTCCAATACCGACGGCGCGTTTGATCCTGGATCAGATACCTTGGTGACCACGGTAAGCGCGTTGTCGCTGACCGACGGTGTGCAGACGATTGCCTTTGCAGACGGCGATGCCAATGTCACATTCGCCCACGGCGTGGCGCCGACCTATTTCGTTGCCGTTGATGTTGCAGCAGAGGCGCATCTGCAGACGCCAGATCGTCTGCGAATCACCCATGTCACGGAGGCCAGCAGTACGGCTGAGGACGCAGCAGAAGACCTCCCCCTGGTCCTCGAATTTGCGAGCAATGTGACGTCCGGCACCGTGTTGCCAGAGGCCGATACGACACCCGATGCATTTGACCTGATTGATCGCACCGACCGGCCGACGGCAGCGCGCATCAACTCCAACACAATCACGGTTTCGGGTATTGATGCGCCAACGCCGATGACCGTAACGGCTGCGGGCACTTCGGAACGCTACGAAATCAATGGTGGCCCCCGTCAGGAAGGGCCGGTCAATGTCAGCAACGGCGACACCGTGCGGGTGAGCGTGATTTCTCCGGGCGCTGCCAACACCACACGCGCGGTAACGGTGAACATTGGGGGCGTGGAGGAAGTCTGGAATGTGACCACTGGCGCCGTGGACGAAACGCCGGGCCCCATCAATTTCAACAACGTTGCGCTGTCGGGTTCGCATACGGTGTTTTCGAATACGGTTGTTCTGGGCAATTTCAACAGCCCGGCCACGATTCAGCTTCGCGGTGCGGGCACCGCCATGTACTCGCTCAATGGCGGCCCCTTCACCCGGGCCGATGGCGTTGCCAATCCGGGTGACACCGTCCAATTGAAAATGACCTCTGCCGCCGTTCCCGCCACACGCAGGGCCTACCTCATCGTGGGAAGAATCAGAGGGCGCTGGGAGGTTGTGACCTTTGCAGGGTCACCTGCGCAGCAATAGCGTCTGAAGCGGTGAGCACCTGGCGTGCTCGCCGCTGCTTCTGATGTGGGTCGCGCTCCAGCAGCCACCCCGAGATCTGCCGCGCCGCCCTTCAGCCTGTAGGGCGGATTGCTGGCGTGTTATTGGCAGGCACCCGCTGATCGGCCCGGTCGCTGCCTCTTGCGTCAGCGCGCCTATTCCCTGATTGAGGCACAGAATCCGGCAGAATAACGGTGTTAATGTATTGGCAAAAATAAAGTAGAGGAGAGACGACATGCCTGCCATTGCAAAGGGCCGAACCGATGTGCCGCTGATCAATCAGACCATCGGTGACAATCTGGAAGCCACGGTTGAAAAATTTGCGGAGCGCGAAGCGCTGGTCATGCCCCATCAGGGTATCCGCTGGACCTACGCGCAACTCAATGCCGAGGTAGACCGGTTGGCGCGCGGACTGATGGCGCGCGGCTTCGAAAAGGGTGATCGAGTTGGTGTCTGGGCCCCCAACGTTTCGGAATGGATTCTGGCGCAGTACGCCACGGCCAAGATCGGCGTCATCCAGGTCAACATCAACCCTGCGTATCGCAGCAATGAACTCGCCTACGCACTGAAACAGTCCGGATGCAAAGGCTTGATAGCTTCGCGACGTTTCAAGACCAGCGACTACGTCAAGATGCTGGGCGAGGTGCGTGACCAGTGTCCCGATTTGCAGCAGGCCATCTTCCTGGATGATGAGGGCAAGCCCGGCGACTGGGCAGCTCTGCTTGCTGACGGTGAATCCGTTTCTGCGGACGCGCTCAAGACGCGCATGGCCTCACTGTCGCCGAACGAGCCGATCAACATTCAGTACACCTCCGGCACAACTGGTGCGCCCAAGGGCGCGACTCTGTCTCACCGCAACATCCTCAATAACGCCCTGTTTGACGGGCACAGCATGAAGCTCAGTGAGCAAGATCGCTTTTGCGTGCCGGTGCCGTTCTATCACTGCGCAGGCATGGTCTGCGGCAACCTCATGGCCACCATCTTCGGTGCCACGATCGTCGTCCCGGCGGCGGCCTTTGATCCGGGCGAAACGCTGAAGTCGATTGCGGCAGAGCGCTGCACCGGCATCATGGCGGTGCCGACCATGTTCATTGCCATGCTGGGGCATCCGGACTTCGCCAAAACCGACAAGTCCTCGTTGCGCACCGGCACCATCGGCGGCTCGCCCTGTCCGATCGAGGTCATGAAGCGACTGGTGACTGATTTCCACATGCCGGAAGTGCAGATCATTTACGGCATGACCGAGACCTCTCCCATTTCCTGCCAGACTGCCTCGGACGATCCGATTGAAAAGCGTGTAGGCAGCGTGGGCCGTGTCCACCCGCATGTCGAGATTCGGATTGCCAATCCTGAAACCGGCGAAACCTGCGAGTACGGTGAGACTGGCGAATTCCAGACCCGCGGCTACTCGGTGATGCTCGGTTACTGGAATGACAAGGCACGCACCGAGGACGCCATCGATTCCGAGGGCTGGATGCATACCGGCGACCTGGGTACGATGGATGAACTGGGCTACGTGAATATCGTTGGCCGCATCAAGGACATGATCATCCGTGGAGGCGAGAACGTTTATCCCACGGAGATCGAGGGCTTCCTGTACACGCACCCCGACATCCAGGACGTCCAGGTCATTGGTGTTCCGGATGAAAAATTTGGGGAAGAAGTCATGGCCTGCGTGGTGATGAAGCAGGGCGCTGAACCCATCACCCTCGAAGCCATCAAGGCCTTCTGCAAAGACAAGCTCGCCCACTACAAGGTGCCGCGCTACGTGGATGTAGTTACCGAGTACCCGATGACCGTGACGGGCAAGATCCGCAAGGTAGAGATGCGCGCACAGGCGGTGAAGAAGCTGGGGCTTGAACGTGCCGCGAGCATCCAGACCGCCTGAGTCCAGATAATTCCTGACATCCGATAGCCGGCACAGCGGGCTGTGCCGGCTGTCCGGCTGGGTTAGGCTTTGGTCTGTGTCGACACCTGTCGACGTTCTGATCAACGCAATGAAGGGAATGCTGCATGCCAGAGTGGCGCGAGATTATCGGGGACCTGCCGGCCACGGCAGTGATGGGGCTGATCAGGGGTTTCGAGTACGGGCGCCAGCCACGTTCACTGCGCGGCAAAGACAGCCAGATTGCTTCTCATAACAGCAACAGCGCTGAGCAGAATCCGCTGGAAGCCTATTTCGACGCCCATCATGAAGGCGCCGGGCTGTGGAAGTGGCGCCATTATTTCGACATCTACCATCGGCATTTTTCCAAATTCCGAGGCCGCAAGGTGACCGTACTGGAGATCGGTGTCTTCAGTGGCGGCAGCCTGGGCATGTGGCAGCACTACTTCGGGCCCGGATGCCAGATTCACGGCGTGGACATGCTGGAATCCTGCAAGACCTACGAGAGCGACTCGGTTCGCATCCATATCGGTGACCAGGGCGATCGAGACTTCTGGCAGCGGGTACGCCAGGAGGTGCCGCAAGTTGATATCGTCATCGATGACGGCTCGCACATGCAGGAACACCAGATGCTGACGCTGGAAGAATTGCTACCCCATGTGAGCCCGGGTGGTGTGTATCTTTGCGAGGATACCTATGGTGCAACCAGCCAGTTCCATGACTTTGTCTGTGGCATCACTCACTGGTTGAGCCAGCTCGGCGAGCTCAGCCCCGGTGTTGACGATCCCCATGAGGGCATCGCAACCAACCCGGTACAGCGCGACGTGAAGTCGGTGCATCACTATCCCTTCGTCACTGTTCTGGAGAAGCATCAGGACGCGATGATGTCGCTGGCCGCGCCTCGCAAGGGGACCCAGTGGCAGCCCTGGGATGGCGGCTAGGAGGGCAGATACCGCCATCGTGGAACTCAATGCTCAACGGTTACGTGTATGACAGTTCATTCAACACATGAATCCTCATACCGATGGCCGAGTGGAGAGAAGAGCTCAGGGAGCTTCCTGCATCATCATTGATGCAGATGCTGCGTGGCTACGAGTACGGTCGCAATGCTGCGACCATGCGCGGACAGGCGGGCATGCAATCTCCGCAACTGCAGAACGAGGCCGGACAGAATCCGCTGGCCGCCTACTTTGAGGCGCATACCGAAGGGCCGGGCCTGTGGAAATGGCGGCACTACTTCGATATCTACCATCGGCACTTCCAGAAGTTTCGTGGCCGCAAGATCACCGTGCTTGAAATCGGCGTATTCAGTGGCGGCAGTATCGGCATGTGGCAGGACTACTTCGGTGATGGTTGCCAGTTTCACGGCATCGACATCCTTGAATCCTGCAAGACCTATGAAAACGAAAATGTCCGGATTCACATCGGGGATCAGGGTGATCGCAGTTTCTGGAAGCGGATGCGTCAGGAGATTCCAGCCATCGATATCATCATCGACGACGGATCACACTTTCCGGAGCACCAGATCATCTCAATGGAAGAGATGCTGCCGCACGTGAGCCCCGGTGGCGTATATCTGTGTGAAGACACTTACAGCGTGGGCAACCAGTTTCACGACTTCGTCAGCGGCATGGGGCACTGGATGGATGAACTGGGGCGATGTGCACCGGGGATCAGCGATCCGCACGAAGGCTCACTGGCCAATGCCGTGCAGCGCGACGTGCAATCCATTCACAAGTACCCCTACGTCACGGTCCTGGAGAAGCGAGACCGGCCGCTGGAGATTTTGTCGGCGCCACGCAAAGGCACGCAATGGCAGCCCTGGCACCAGGGGGATGAAGCCCAGGGCGACGGTTGAACCACGCCATTACTGGAATGTGTTGGCAGCGAATTCGGAGCCGCTGCTACCCCTCCAAGGTGGCCATGCCATACGCGCCGGAGGATATCGAGGCGGGTGGAGCCAGACAAAGCATCTGAGCCCCAGAAATCAGATCGGCAGCGGTAACGCGAACATCAGCCAGTAATAATCGCCACGCGGCGCATTCCGCACTTCAACCTCGTTCTGCACTTGCACGTAGACCGCCGCAGTCGGCGTCAGCCAATAGCCAATCTTGGGGCCGATGGCGAACTTGCTTGTCCGGCTGTCATTGATTGCATGACCTGACTGGTGATCATCTTCCACCTGAAGCAGGTAAAAACCACTCAGGCCAAAGTCCCAGCGCCGGGCGGCGAAGGCCCGATAACCAATTCCGTAGGTCAGGCCAGTTGTCGCGCCGTCGCGGTACTGCGTGTCCTTATTACGACCCGCGAACTCATAGCCCCAGGCCAGGCTGACGTCCCAACGCGACGTTGGTGTCCAAGTCAGGTTTGCGACAAGCGCGCCGCCGTATCGGTTCAGCGTCGAATTCACTGGCGAGTTTTCGTCGTATGAGCCCCACGGGAAATAAACCGTAGTGCCGAACATGGTGTGCCAGTTGCCAAAGGAGCGCGACAGGTACAAAGGCTCAATGCCGAAATCAAACGGTCCGGTATCAAACGCCTCCTCGTCTCCAGCCTGAAGACCGGAACTCAGGACGGTGAAGAATGCCCCGGTCGTCATCTTGAATCCCCAGAGCTTTGGTCGCCATGTGTATAGGACGCGTGGCGCCATCGCGATGGCTTCGGCGTCGAGGCCCGCAATCTTGTTGCCATCAGCGTCAAGCACCGATGCTGCTTCGTAGTACAGAGCGTAACCGTAGAGCTGCGCATGACCCGCTTCCGGCATAAGCGCTGCGTAGACGCTCTGCGCGCCATGGGCAAAGTAGGTCTGGCCCGTTTGCAAGGCATGGGCCTGCGAGCCGACAAACAATTGCGCGAGCAAAACGCCAACAGCGGCGAGGCGGCGTGTGTAGTGCGGGTTCAGGGGAAACGTCATGGTCGTGGGCAGAGAGCGCGAGTGAAGTTCAGGACAAGTTTTTGACACAAAGAAAAAGTGAATCCGTCCAGACAAGCTTGGGCAGACCCTTTTCTTGGAGCCTGTGGTCCCGCTCAGCGCAGCGCGAATTCATTGTTTCCAGAAAACGCTTCGAACGGTTATCTCGAAGTCCAGATTCCAGATGCTCAGCATCACATAAAAATAAACAGCATGTCTATTATTTGCTGAACACATAGTGCATCACGCAATTGAATTATCCTGTCCTTCATGTCTCCTATTGCTTCCCGTCCTTCCCGAGTCGCCCGCGCACGTCGGGTCAAACAGCCGAAGGTCTCGATTGAGGATCGTCTGGTGGCGGCCATGGAGTCCCTGCTGGAACGGGGCCAGCGCTTCGGCACGCTCACGGTTGATCAGCTTTCAGAAGCCGCCGGCATTTCGCGGGGGACCTTCTATCTTCATTTCCGGGACAAGGGCGAGCTGGTCGCGCGCCTGATGAGTTTCATTACGCAGGAAATCATCGACAGCGCTGGCACCTGGTATGGCAATGCAGATGCTGCGGGCCCTGACGACCTTCGTGCTGCCGTGGTGGGCATGGTGCACACCTTCAAAAAGCATCACGTCATCCTCTCCGCAGTCGCAGACCTGGCGCCGATTGATGAGCGGGTTGGCACCATGTATCAGGCCTTGGTTGATCGCCTTTGCGCTCAGAGCCGGCGCTCGCTGGCGGTGGTGCGCAGAAAGGGTCTCAGCCGGCCGGGTGCCACAGACCACATGGCGGACACCATATGCACCATGATTGTCGACCACTGCGTCAGAAATGTCGGCGAGCTGGATGCGACGGGCCTCAACCGCCTTGCTCGTTCGCTGGCTTATCTCGGCGTCAATGCCGTATTCGCAGATCCTGATTGAGTTAGAAGTCTCCCCAATCGTGTGATTCGCAGGCAGTTGTAAACTGTATGCCCTACGCCACGACTTTCACGATTCTCAAACCATGCGACGTCAAGCGCCATCACTCGGTCCGAGCAGCAGCTCGCCCGAACGACGCGATCCGGAAATCAGGCCTGACAGAGGCCGTTCAAAAGTCGTGGATGACGCACCAAGCAAAAAAGCCCGCCCCAAAAAAGTGCCCAAGCGCTCCAGAAGAAAATTAGGTGCACGCAGAATTCTGATCTCGCTGTTGGTCGTGATGCTGTGCCTGACCGTGGTCCCCGTTGTGTTGCTGCGTTTCGTGCCGGCATGGACATCGAGCTTCATGCTTCAGTATCAGGTCTCGCGGGTTTTCTCGGAGGCCGAAAAGCCAGCGCTGCAGCATCGCTGGATCGAGTGGGAAAGAATCGCGCCGGCCGCAAAGCTGGCCGTCATAGCAGCCGAGGACCAGCGTTTTGCCGATCATTTTGGCGTGGACTTCAAGGCGCTGGGCAAGGCGATCAAGCACAACCGGACGAATCATCGGACGCGTGGCGCCAGTACCATTACCCAACAGACCGCAAAGAATCTTTTTCTCTGGCCCAGGCGCAGCTGGTTTAGAAAGGGCCTGGAACTTGGCTATACGCTGCTGATTGAACTGGCCTGGTCCAAACAGCGAGTCCTTGAGGTGTACCTCAACATTGTGGAGTTCGGACCTGGCGTCTATGGCGTCGAAGCGGCGTCGCAGACCTACTTTGCCAAGTCCGCCGACAAGCTGACTTATCACGAGGCCGCACTGCTCGCTGCGGTGTTGCCCAATCCGAAGCGTTTCAAGGTGGCGGCACCCTCCTTGTACGTACAGAACCGCGCCATCTGGATTCGCAAGCAGATGAATCAGATCGGGGTACAACAGCTCGGCGAGCTTTGAGTGATATATCCATCGGCGCCTACCGCGGAATAGAATCGCCTCGATGAGATCGCGGACTTCCCATTTTTTGTGGCTCGCCCTGCTGGCCTGGGCGGCGCAGCTGTGCCTGCCGTTTGCGCACAGTATGGCGATGGCGCGCGCGGATGCGGGCGTGGCGGCTTGGTGTGGCCCTGCCTCGACGGCTCTGGAAGCGAAGATCTCGCTGCTGCCGCATGAGGTACGCAACATCATCGCACCGGGCTCCTCGGCCTGGGAACGACAATTGCAGTGCGAACAGAGCTGCGCCAATGGTCTGGGGCATCTCGCGGTACGCGATGTAAACACGGTTTCGCCGGATGTCTGGCCGTTGTATCACGGCAAAGCGGTCGCGCCGGATTCGATTCCCAGTGGGCCGCAGAATGTCCTGGGCGCACGTGGCCCGCCCAACTTTTCCTGAAGTTTCCGAGTTGCACTCAGTCGCGGCTCTTTTAGCCGCACGGCGTTGCCAAACGCCCTATTCGTTTCAGGAAAAATATTCATGACGCAATCCCTATTGCGCCGCTTGATTGCGGCGAGCATCTGCTTGTGCGGTACGGCGCAAGCCAATCCCGCCCCAACGGCACCCGACGAAGCCCTCATTGTCGTGGAGGGCCGGACGGAACAATCACTTGTCTCGCAAACGCCCGAACAAGCCAGAGCACAGATCGAGAAAACACCTGGCAGCGTGGATCTGGTCTCCGCCCAGGAGTGGGAAAACAGCGAAGCACGCACGCTCAAGGATGTGCTGGACTACACCCCCGGCGTGATTGCCCAGCCCAAGTGGGGCGAGGACACGCGGCTTTCCATTCGCGGTTCCGGTTTGTCGCGCAACTTCCATCTGCGCGGTGTAGCCCTGCTGGTTGACGGCATTCCGCTGAACGCCGCAGATGGCAGCGCCGACTTTCAGGAAATTGATCCCACCGCGTTCTCGTATACCGAGGTCTACAAGGGCGCCAATGCCCTGCGTTACGGTGCCAGCGCTCTGGGCGGCGCAATCAATTTTGTTTCGCCTACCGGCTATGACTGTCCGCTGCTCAGTGGTCGCGCGGACTTCGGAAGTTTTGGCTTCAGTCGTCAGCAGCTCTCAGGTGGCATGCAGGCCGGTGCCTTCGACGCCTATGCCTCGGTATCGCATCAGGAGAATGAGGGTTTTCGCGACCATAGCGGCGGACAGTCGCAGCGCGCGGCGATGAATCTGGGCTGGCGCTTTTCACCAGAACTGGAGACACGCCTTTACGTGCTGGGGGGTGACATCGATCAGCGAATTCCGGGCACCGTGACGCGCGATGCCGCCTTGAGTGATCCCGAAAGCGCCGCAGCGAACAATGAATTGCTCGCCTACCAGCGCAACATCAAGTCATGGCGCGTTGCCAGCCGAACCATGGTGCGCCTGGACAGCATGAGTGCGGAGTTCGGCCTGTTTGCGGTTGAAAAGCAGCTGATTCATCCGATCTTTCAGTACCTGGATTATCAGTACAACGATCGCGGTGCATATGCGCGCACGGTGTTTGAGCAGGATCTGTTTGGCCACGGCAATCGTTTTGTTTTCGGCGCCAACTTGCTGGACGGTCGCACCGACAATCAGCAGTTCCAGAATCTGGCCGGCGGTATCCAGGGCGATCTGCTTTCCGCTTCGGCAGATCGCTCACGCAACCTCACGCTCTACATGGAAAATGCTTTTGATGTCTGGCCGCAACTGAGCCTGATCACCGGATTGCAGTATGTGGATGCGCAACGCGAGCGCGATGATCGTTTTGATGATGCCAACGATACTTCGGGTCGCGCGGACTACGATTTCTTCAGTCCCAAGCTGGGTGTTTTGTGGCGTGCTACGCCGGCCTTGCAGGTTTTTGCAAACGTGTCGCGCAGCGCCGAGCCGCCGACTTTTGGTGAACTCAACTTCACCAACGTCGCGCTGTCTGATACCCGTGCGCAGCGCGCCAGTACGGCCGAAGTTGGCGCCCGATCGCGTAGCGAGAATCTGGAATGGAGCCTTGCGATCTACCACGCGCGTATACGCGACGAATTCCAGTTCATTGATCTGGGCGGCGGTAACTATTCGGTCAGCAACGCAGACAAAACCGTCCATCAGGGCGTGGAGGCTGCGCTTGCCTGGACCTGGTTGCAGAACGTGTTCGCCCCGGCCGATGCCATGGACCTGCACCTGTCCTATACCTTCAGCGACTTTTACTTTGACGATGACACGGAGTGGTCTAGCAACGAACTGCCCGGCGCGCCGCGGCATTACCTGCGCACGATGATCAGCTATCGTCACGCCAGCGGCATCTACGGCGGCCCGAATCTTGAATGGGTTCCGCAAGCCTATGACGTGGATAACGCCAATACCCGGCAGAGCAAGGAATACGCACTGGTCGGTTTCAAGCTGGGCTACCAGGGCAATGAGCATTGGTCGCTGTTTGTTGAAGGCCGGAATCTTGCAGACGTGAATTACATCGCCAGTACCAGCGTGGTGGCCATCGCCAATGACAGCTCCAATGTCTACGAGCCGGGCGCCGGCCGCGCAGTCATCGGCGGCATCAAGCTGCAATGGTGAGCACGCTCACGCCAGCGATGTCCCAGCCTCAGGGTCGTCCGAACCTCTTGTATCGGCGGCTCTGGCGCTGGCACTTCTACGCCGCGTTTCTGGTGATTCCATTTGTCATCCTGCAGAGCATCACCGGCACCCTGTACCTGTGGCAGGACAGCTGGGCTGACTGGGCGCATCCACAATTGCGTTTCGTGCAGCCGCAGGCGGCCAGGCAAAGTGCTGACGCCCAGCTGGCGGCAGCGCGGGCGCAGTATCCGCATGCACAGCCCACGCTGATGCAGCTCGCGGACGATCCGCGCCGCAGCACCCAGATTTTCTTTCGTGCGGCCAATGCAGCGCCGGCAGGCTTGGAGTTTCCGGTCTTTGTTGATCCCTATACCGCGCAGGTTCTGGGCAGTGTCAGCGCCTGGTCCTGGATGCCTGGATGGACGCGCAAGGTTCACGGCGGCTGGCCGCTGGGCAAGCCCGGTTCATGGATGCTGGAACTGGGTGCTTGCTGGGCGGTGGTGATGATCCTGACGGGTTTGTATCTGTGGTGGCCGCGTGACCGCAGCTTTTTGCGCGCCACTTTTCCCAGGTTCGGAGAAGGCAGGCGAACACTCATTCTGGATCTGCACGCCTGCGTGGCCATGTGGTGCTCAGTGGTGGTGCTGGTGTTTCTGGTCACGGCCTTACCGTGGACAGACTTCTGGGGACAGAAGGTTCTGGTTCCGCTGCAAAACGCAGCAGGACAGGCTTCGCCCTTCATGAAGGCCTTGCGTGCACGCAGTGTGCCGGTCGAGGGTGCGGTGCCAATGCGCATTGAAGATGCGGTGTTGCAGGCCCGGGCGCGCGGGTTACAAGGCACACTGGATGTCAGCCTGCTGGGTCGGGCGGATTCTGCCCTTTGGTTGCGCAATCGCATGCCGCGTGCGTCACAGGAACATGCGCTGGCATTTGATCGCTACTCGCACCAACTGGTGGAACACACCTGGTGGCAGGACTATCCGATGATTCCGCGGGCGGTGGCTGTCGGCGTTGACCTTCACGAGGGGAGCTACTTCGGGCGCGCCAATCGCTGGCTCAATACCGCGGTCTCCGCCGCTTTGTTGTGGACGGTGGGGACTGGCTTTGTATCTTGGTGGTTGCGGCGTCCGCAAGGACGACTCGGCGCACCGGTGCGCTCCGAAATTAAACTGCCACGCGGCCTGATCGCCGCTGCCCTGGCCCTGTGCCTGTTGCTGCCCATGCTGGGTTTGTCGGTGCTGGCGCTCTGGGCATTGGATTTCCTGAGGCCGCTGTCGCGACGACTGATGGCCTAGAAACAAACCTTTGGTACACAATTCCACCAGACGGCGAGCCGGCCCGCCCATCGGGCCCGCTCATACAAATGCCGAATTCAGGGGTCATTCTGGGGCTCGTTACGGACACGGCCTCAGTCATGGGAACGGAAAAATGAAATATCACTGCCTCGGCGCGCTCGCGATCGGCCTTGCCCTGTCGGCCTGTGGAGGCGGAGGTAGCGGAAACAGCAATGTGCTTCCGGCGCCAACGCTGCCTTCTCCAGCGCCGTCCCCGGCTCCGAGCCCCGCTCCCGCTCCTGCACCCACGCCTGCTCCGGCTCCAACTCCCAGTCCTTCCCCGACGATATCGGCAGAGGCGGCGCTGGCGGCGAAGATGGGCAAGCCAGCCCGTTTGCTGATGGGTCTGGGCAGTGGCAACGATGTTGGCGCGATCATGTCGCAGGCGCTGAGCCCGGATATTCTTGACCGCTACCTGCCTTTCTATCCCGGCCCCAACGGTTCCTGGGCCAACAACTTCGGATACTCAAGTACGCCTGGCACCTACGTCGACAGAATTGCAGCAGAGGCAGACAGCCTCGGTGCGGTGCCGATGTTCACGCTTTATCAATTCATCTATGCCGGTGAAAACAATCCGGCGCTGCTGGACGATCGCGCCAGCATGCAGCTGATCTGGAACCAGACCGTCCTCTTGTTTGATCGCCTCGCGGCCTACAACAAACCCGCACTGGTGAACCTGGAGCCGGACTTCTGGGGCTATGCGTATAACTTCTCACCCGGCGCGGACCCGAGCAGACGATTTGCCTGGGTCAACATCACACCGGACTGTGCCGCCTTGCCCAACACGATTGCCGGCATCGGGCAGTGCATGGTGGCCATTGCGCGCAATCGCGCACCCAAGGCGCTGATCGGATTCCCGCCCTCGGATTTTGGGTTCGGTACGCAGAACGTGATTCGATTCATGAAGGCCGTCGGCGCACAGCAGGCTGATTTCACCGTCATGCAGACCCTGGACCGCGACGCGGGTTGCTTCGAGGCCAGAGGCGCCGAATGCAATCGTCCGGGCAGCAACTGGTACTGGAGTGCCAGCCAGTTCGCGCAGCACTTTGCCGAAGCGCGCGCCTATCGCGATGGCATTGGCTTGCCCCTCATCTGGTGGCAGACCCCAATGGGTGTGCCTTCCATCCTGCCGGGCGGCCTCCCTCAACGCTGGCGGGATAATCGCGTCGATACCTTTCTGCGTAATCCACAGGCGCTGGTTGATGCCGGTGCAAGCGGTGTTGTTTTCGGTGCAGGCGCCGAGACGCAGACCGACATTGATACCGATGGTGGGCAGTTCCAGCAGCGCTGGCGGGACTACATCGTTAGCCCGACACCGCTGCCGTAGTCGCATGGGACGGCGGGGCTTCTCGCCGTAATCTTCAATCGCCAACAAAAAACCGCCCGCGCTTTCGCGCGGACGGTCTTCAGACTTCTATCGCAACCAGAGCTGCGATCAGTCAGCGCTTGAGACTCAGAAGCCTCCCGCAGCGACCGGCTGAACGAGCGTACCATTCAGGCGGAACACGCCACCCGGCTGCGTAAACGCGTCAGGACCGACCGGCGCGGTGTTGCGTGCAATGCCGGTTCTGACGACAGTCATGGTGCCGGTGGAAGAATTCCACAGGCCGCCGCCTTCGTTGGTGGCGGTATTGTCATATACGCCGCCCCGTGCGATCAGCACATTGCCCGCACCGGTCAGGTGCAGACCACCGCCGTTGCCCGGAGATGGACCGGTGTGATTCCCCAGCAGGGAGGTGTCAGACAGCGTGGTGTCGCCCGCATTGGCTTCCACACCACCACCGGCTCTTGATGCACTGTTTCCGGAGATGGTGGAGATTCGCACGGCCAGGGTGCCCTGATCATTAAAGATGCCGCCGCCGGAGCCGGACGCACCCGGAGCGAAGTTCGCGCCGATGGTGCTGCGGGTCACGGTCATGGTGCCGCCATTGTTGAACAGGCCGCCGCCTCCGTTAGTGGATTCCGCACCGTTCGCAGTATTGCCAATGACGGTGCTGGCCATGACCTTCATCTCGCCCGTGCTGTTCCACAAGCCGCCGCCTTCTGATGCCGCGGTATTGCCCGTCACGGTGGTCATGAAGATGTCGGCATTGCCGGCTCCGGTGATGTGCATGCCGCCGCCGTTGCCCGGAGCTGCGCCGGTACTGTTGCCGCTCAAGGTGAGCGAGCGCAGCGTGGTGTTGGCATTGTTGGCTTCAATACCACCGCCGGCGCGCGACGCGCTGTTGCCCGAGATGGTGCCCATGGTCACGCTCAGGTCGCCCAGCGACAAGATGCCGCCGCCGGAACCCGATGTCCCCAATGCGGTGTTGTCGCTGATGACGGTGTTCTGGACGGTCATCGTGCCGCCATCATTGAACAGTCCGCCGCCGCCATTGTCGGCTGCGTCGCCATTGGCCTGGTTGGCCGAGATGTTGCTGCTGCGGATAAGCATGGTGCCGGTGGAGGAATTCCACAGCCCGCCGCCTTCGGAGGATGCAACGTTGTTGCTTGCGGTTGTACCCGTGACGTTCACGGTACCCGCACCTGTCAGATGGAACGCACCGCCATTGCCCGGAGCAGGACCGGCAAAGTTGCTGTCCATGGTGACCACGTTGAGCGTGGTCGATCCGGCATTGGCCTCAATAGCGCCGCCGGCGCGCACCGCCGTGTTGCCACTGAGCGTGCTGAAGCTGATGTTGGCCGTACCGCCGTTGTTGAAGATGGCACCGCCCGAGGCGCTTGCGCCGGTTACGGTGCTGGCACCGATCTGGGAATGATCGATATTGAGCGTGCCGGTGGATTGGATCGCGCCACCACTCTCGGTGGAAGCAGGCTCACCGCGGCTCATGTTGACGTAGGACAGCGTGAGATTCGCGCCGATGTTGTCAAAGATGCGGTCTACGTTGGCGCCGTCGATGACCGAGCCGTTGCCGATGATGGTGAGGGTGTCCGTGACGTCCAGATCGCCTGTGGCAGCGGCGTCTTCACTCTTGCCAGCGAGGCGCAGCCGATACAGCTGCGGACGCAGTTCAATGGTGTTGGCTCCGGGAAGCGCGTTGGCTTCCATGACTGCGGCGCGCAGCGAGCAGCGGCCGTTGGCGTCTTCGCAAAGGCCGTCGCCGGGTGAGGCATCGACGCTGTCTACCGCGGTATTCACGGTGACCATGTTGTTGACGACCATGCCGGCGTTCGCCAGCCCTGGTACGCCAAGCACCGCCCCGGCGGCAGCCATCGCCATCAGTTTGAGTTTGAATTGCTTGTTACGCATTTGTTTCTCCTGGATACATGAGTGCTCTAGGATTTCTAGAGGGGTCACCAGATGCAGCGTGACGGTAGTACGTGCGCCCGGGAGCGGCGAAGGTTTCATCGCCTAAAACTATTTCTGCGATTCGGCGTACTCAGTGCCAGAGCAGTCAAATTTTGTCTGGGCCATCCTTATGGCCTCGCCCGGCTGCAAGCTGGGCGGGCAAAGTCGGCTGACCCGACTTTTACCTATTTACTGTGGAGAACAAAAAATGAAGACAACAATCCGCGCTGTGTCGCTGGTGGCAATGGCACTGAGCTCAGGCGCTGCCATGGCGGTGCAACCCAATGGTTTCATCGCAGCGGCGACGCCTTCACAGGAATCCAGCCACAATCCGAGTATCGCCAACCCTGAGCTGGTGCCCAGTTGCGTTGCCAGCTTCCGCATCGCGAACAGCGACACCCTGGTATTTCGCATTCGCTGCGCCAACATCAGTGATGTCACCGCCGCGCATATTCATGGTCCTGCGCCGGCTGATGTCTCTGGCCCGGTTATCGTGACGCTCAGTGGTCCCATGTCTGGCGAAGTTGTGGGTGTTCTGGCCGCAGGGACCATCACCCGCAGCGGCCTGGGCAGCACTGCCTATGACGCACTGCTGGCGGACATGAAGGCCGATCTGACCTATCTCAACGTCCACACCTCGGCAAACCCGGCCGGTGAAGTGCGTGGGCAGATCACGCCGGTACGACTGCCGGATGGTCCGCAGCTGGTGTTCTGAGCCTGATCTCCAGAGCCTCCGGAGCCCGCATCAAGGCCCGGAGGCTCTATCTTGGGGAGCTCAGCGCGCGCGGCATGCGAAAAAATTTCGCGATCCGGCCCTCTGTGCCAATGAGAAGGGACATGCCTTCCTGATTCCAGGCGACGGACTCGATGCCTCGCACCCGAGGCAGACGAAGCTGACGTCGCGGGCGTTGCACGGCTGACTGCCAGGTCTGGCCCGGATCGCGCGAAAAGATCGAAAGATGCCCAGTCCCGGATAACGCCAGATTCAGGCCATCAGCAGACAGGTCCATCGCGGTAGGGGTGTCGCGGCTACGCGGCGAGAAAGCCGGGATATCGGCAATCCTCTTGGCAGTGTGGACCCGCCCGGACTCCGCATCCAGCGGCAGGCTGTACAAGCCGCCAGGCCTTCGCCCCTTGTCCGCAAGCAGGATTTGCCGATTCTGAACGTCGACAGCAAGGGCTTCGCAGTCACGCGAGCCACCTTCAAACCGAAAGCGGATGATTCTTTCAGGCGCAACACGACTCGCCCCGGGCGCAGGCTCGCGCAGCAGGATCAGGGAAACCTCAGAGCGCAGCCGGAAGTTGTTTCCGGTATCGGCCACCAGCAGATAGGCAATGCCGTCAAGTTGGAAGCTGGCGAGGTCTTCCCAGTCGCGGTTCAGGACCTGACTGATCGCAATCTCCCGGACCAAGTTCAGGTTTTCGTCCAGCTCAAACAGACTTGCCGCGTGTCCGCTGTCATTGAGCGCCCAGTGATGATTCTGCTGCAAACCGGACGCCGCCAGGCCAGAAAGCTCGCTCAGCCCGGGAATCTCTCGCTCCCCGAGTGATGAAAACGCCGTCCCAGCAGCGTTTGAGGCCGGAAACGGCAGCAAAAACAGCAGCAAGACGAGGCCGATCAGCCGCGCAGGATCAACATTAAGTCCCGGCGCTAAGTCCATGCTGTGGAAGAAGAACTTCAAGATGCCCCCAGACTCTGTGGATAAGCTTGTTCAAAACCCATCCGGCGTTGCCATAAGTTACCGCTCTGCCTACTATTTCTGCCAACAGGGCAGATAGTGTCCAAAGATATTTTTATCAATTGTTTCAGTGCCATACTCGATTTTCATAGCGTCTTTGCAGATTTGTGACGTTGCAAGTCGTGGATTTTTATGGTCCTCCCCCGAACTGTGCATAAGCAATCTGCCCGTGTTGCGTTGCAGCAAGATAACACCGGGCGGTTTCCCGTCGCCGCAAGGCTTGCACAAGCCTCCCGACTCCCCCTATATGCCACCGTATGGAACCCATCCCCCAAGACCGGCCCCCTCCCGAATCCAATCGCAGCGTCTGTGTCCTCTGCTTGTCGGGTCATGATCCGGTGGGCGGTGCCGGCCTGCAGGCCGACCAGGAGGCCATTTCGGCCCTTGGCGTGCACCCTGTTGGTGTTGTGACCGCCCTGACCCAACAGGACACCCGTAACGTACAGGCCAGCCTGGCGACCGAGCCGGACTGGATGGAGCAGAGCCTGAGAATTCTGGCGGCCGACTGCGACATCCGCGCAGTGAAGATCGGCCTCATCGGCGGTGCTGCGCAGGTGCCGGTGATCGCTGCCCTGATCGATCAGCTGCAGGTTCCCGTGGTGCTGGATCCTGTGCTGCGGGCTGGCGGCGGGGCCAATCTTGCCGGGCAGGCCCTGCAAGACGCCATGCTCGACCAGCTCCTGCCCAGAACCTGGGTGCTGACACCCAATGCGGCCGAAGCGCGGCGTCTGGTGCCATCTGCACAAGACTTGGATCAATGTGCGCAGGCCCTGCTGGATCGCGGCTGCCGCCACGTGCTCATCACCGGTGGTGACGAGCCGGACGAGCAGGTACTCAACACCTTGTACTCCGCTGACCAGCCATCGATCCAATACCGCTGGCCGCGTTTGCCGGAGACCTTTCATGGCGCCGGTTGCACCTTGGCCTCTGCGCTGGCGGCGCGTCTGAGTCAGGGGTTAGCTCCTGCTGAGGCAGTGCTCAGCGCGCAGGAATTTGTTCAGGGCGCCTTGCAGCGAGCGCGAAAAATCGGTCGCGGACGGCGTATCCCGGGGCGCGTGTTGTCCCATGGATAGGCCTTCGCTGCGCGGTCTTTACGCAATTACGCCGGATGCGTCACGGCAGGCCCCGGGCTGGCTCGAAGCTCGCGTCGAAGCTGCCCTGATCGGCGGTGCCCGACTGATCCAGTATCGTGACAAGCACGATGATCATCCCCGCCGCCGAGCCTGCGCACTGGCCCTGCGCCGCCTGTGCAGGCGATATCAGGCCCTGCTGATCATCAATGACGATGTCGACCTCGCCCTGAGCGTGGAAGCCGACGGCGTTCACCTTGGGCTCGATGACATGCCGCTGATGCAGGCCCGCGCCATGCTCGGCCCACAGGCCGTCATCGGGGTCACCTGTGCAGATTCGGTAGAGCGTGCTCTGGCGGCCAGCGAAGGTGGCGCGGACTATCTCGCTCTTGGTGCCTTCTTCCCCAGCGCGACCAAGCCCGATGCCCGCCACGCCAGCCTCGCCTTACTGGAACAGGTGCGCAGCCTGAGCAGCCTGCCCATCTGTGCCATCGGCGGCATCACGCCGGGTCGCGCAGGTGACCTGATCCGTGCAGGAGCAGACCTGATTGCGGCAGTTGAAGGTGTTTTCGCGGCAGATGACGTAAAAGCCGCCGCGCAGGCCTACGCCGGCCAGTTTTGACATCTGCGCCTACCGGGCTCGGGAATTGCCCGCGAGGCAGCCCATGACGGGCGAATTTTTGGGCGGTTCGAGGTCGGGAATCATGAATGTGCGAGCCGATCACCTCCGCCGTCCGTAGAATCCGCAGTCCGCCCGCATAGCTGACCCGCATGTCTGAATCAGAATCGCAGTTCGAACGCGCGCAGCGCCACATCCCGGGAGGGGTGAATTCGCCCGTGCGCGCCTTCAAATCCGTTGGTGGCACGCCGCCCTTCATCGCCCGCGCTGAAGGGGCTTATCTGCACGACATCGATGGTAAGTCGTATATCGATTTCGTCGGTTCCTGGGGGCCGATGATCCTGGGCCATCAGCACCCTGCCGTGGTGGAAGCCGTGAGTCGTCAGGCCGGCATCGGCATGTCTTTCGGCGCGCCGACTGTCGCCGAGATCGAGATGGCCGAGCTGCTGTGCGCGCGTGTGCCGCACATGGATATGGTGCGTCTGTGCTCCAGCGGTACGGAAGCCACCATGTCCGCCTTGCGCCTCGCGCGCGGCTATACCGGCCGCGACCGCATCCTGAAATTTGAAGGTTGCTATCACGGTCACGGTGACTCTTTGCTGGTCAAGGCTGGCTCTGGTCTGCTGACCTTCGGCGTGCCCACGTCACCGGGCGTGCCCGCAGAACTGGCCAAGCTCACGCTGACCGCGACCTATAACGACCTCAAATCGGCGGCGGCCCTTTTTGCCGCCAATCCGGACTCCATCGCCTGCGTCATCGTCGAGCCGGTGGCCGGAAACATGAATTGCGTGCCGCCCGCGAATGATTTCCTGCACGGGCTGCGCAAACTCTGCGACGAGTACGGCGCCTTGCTGATCTTTGATGAGGTCATGAGCGGCTTTCGCGTGGACGCGCGCAGCGCCACCGGCCTGTACGGCGTGGCACCTGACCTCATCACGCTCGGCAAGATCATCGGCGGCGGCCTGCCGGTGGGCGCCTTTGGTGGTCGCCGCGATGTCATGGAAAAACTGGCGCCCCTGGGGCCGGTCTATCAGGCGGGAACCCTGTCGGGGAATCCGCTCGCGGTGTCGGCCGGGCTGGCTCTGCTGCGGGCGCTCGACGATGAGGCGATCTACGAGCGACTCAAGACAAACACCGCGACCCTGTGCGCCGGTCTGCAACAGGCGGCCAGCGAGGCGGGCATCGATTTCTGCACCACGCAGGTGGGCAGCATGTTCGGCATGTTCTTTTCCAAGGGGCCGATCCGCGGCTTAGACGAAGTCAGCGCCTGCGATGCTTCGCGCTTTCGTCAATTCTTCCACCTGATGCTGGATCGCGGCATTTATCTCGCACCTTCGTCCTTCGAGGCTGGTTTCGTGTCCGCGGCCCACGGTGAGCAAGAGATCGAGCTGACTCTGAAAGCTGCGCGCGAAAGCTTCGCCCAACTCGACTAAGCCAGCTGGTGCTCGATCAGGCTCAGGCCCTGCTGAACTGGATCAGCGCCCACCCGGGCGGATCGCTGATCCTGCTGTTCGTGGTGGCCATGGTGGACGCGCTGTTCCTGCTGGGCGCTTTTGTGCCGGCGGCCATCGTCCTGTTCGGCATGGGGGCTCTGATCGCGCTGGGCTCATTGGACCTGTGGCCAACGGCCCTGATCGCGGCGGCAGGCGCGCTGGCCGGTGATGCCATCAGCTTCGCCATGGGCCGGCGCTATGGCGATCAATTGTTTGAGTCGCGGCTCATGCGTCGCTACCCGGACCTGATTCATCGGGGCCGCGAGTTCTTCACCCGCCACGGCGGCAAGGGCGTGATGCTGGCGCGCTTCCTCGGACCGGTTCGCTCCATTACCCCGGCGCTGGCCGGTGCATCGGGCATGTCGGCCTGGGTCTTCATTCTGGTGGACCTGCCCGCGGCCCTGGTCTGGGCGCTGATCTATCTGGTCCCCGGCATCCTGTTCGGTGCCTCGTTGGGGCTGGCAGCCGAGGTAGCAACACGACTTGCCGGGCTGCTGGTGGCCGCCATTGGCCTGATCATCCTAGGCATCTGGCTGATTCGCACGGCGGTGGCCCTGTTCAATCTGCACGCCGAGCGCTGGGTACGGATGCTGCTCAGCTGGAGTCGGAGGCATCGTCGTCTTGGACGATTCGGGCCCGGTCTGGCTGATCCGACACAGCCTGAGACGCCGGCCTTGATCGCGGTGGCTCTGTTGCTGCTGCTGTTCGGCGCGCTCTGGCTGATCATCTTCGATGGCGCCTTGTGGCGCGATATCCCCAGCGCCGCCGATGCCCTGATCCATCAGTCCATGTCGGACCTGTCCACGCCCTGGGGCAGCGCTATCGCACATTACCTGTCGCGGCTGGGGCAGTGGCCGGTCTATGCCAGTACGGCCGCGGCGGTACTGGCCTGCCTGCTGTGGCGCAATCGCATGCGCGCCGCGGCGCACTGGATCGCCGCGTTGATGTTCGGACTGTCAGTGACTCTGCTGCTGGAATGCATGCCGCTGGTGGCGCCGCCGACGCGCTATTTCGGCCACATTGCGCTTGGCACGCCGCTGCGCGATCTGGTGATGCCCACCATCATCTACGGCTTTGCTGCCACGCTGTTTGCGACCCTGCGATCTTCCACCGTGCGGCTGGTGAGCTACGCCATCGCCAGTGCGCTGATTGTCCTGATCAGTCTGTCGCGGTTGGTGCTGGCGCAGGAGTGGGCCAGCCTGATCACCTTTGCCCTGATCATGAGCCTGATGTGGATCTTTGCGCTGACCCTGGGTTATCGCCAGCATCGACCGGAACGGCTTTCCACCTTCAGCTTCATGACACCGGTCCTCGCGGCATTCGCGGTTGCCGCTTCGATGAGCTGGGGCGTGGACCGCGCTGTCAGCCGTCTGGACGCGCCTATCCCACTGGCTGCGCAGCAGGTCCTGGACCAGGCGCAATGGTGGAAACGCGACTGGGATACCTTGCCCGCAGCGCGAATCGATGTCCGTGGCCGGCCTTCGCGCCCTTTTGATTTTCAATGGGCGGGTTCGCTGGATCAGTTGCAGACCATTCTGGAGGCCAATCACTGGGAGCTGGTGGCGCCGCTGCGTGCGACGGATTCGCTGCGCTGGCTGACGCAGAGCACCTCGATCTCCGAGCTGCCCGTACTGCCGCAGGTGCATGCCGGGCGTCATCCGCAGCTGAGCTTTCGACGCACGATTGACGATCAGCACCAGTACCTGATCCGTTTGTGGGATTCAGGCGTGCACGTGCGCACAGCGCACGGCGAAGTGCCGGTGTGGCTGGGTCTGACCGTGGAGCAGGGCATCCGCAGCGGTGCAAAACTGTTCCGCTATCCCGTGACCCTGGACCAATCCAGGCCGCCCATGCCGCTGTCGCCGGAAGATCCGTCGATGAAATTCAAGTTGGTGGCGAGCGCGGGAAATTCGGTCTGGCTGATCCAGCCGGCCAAGGTTCATTACACTTCTGGGCACAATGACGCTCGCCGTCCCGACGAGCGCCCTGCTTCTGATACCAGTCACTGATCCAATGTCCGAAACAAAAGGTGCGCTCGGAAAATTCCGCGCGCGACTCAACAAGGGTGATTCTTTCCTCACGCGGGATCTCGGCAGTTTTTTTGTTGCCGAGAAACTGCGTGAAGACGCTATCGAGGATTTCGAAACGCGCTTGTTGATGGCCGATACCGGCATCGAGGTGACCTCCCTGTTGGTGGATCGGCTGCAAGCCGGCATCAAGCAGGGAAAAATCAAGAACGAGGCGCAATTGCGCAAGAGTTTGCAGGAAGGTCTGACGGAGATTCTTGCGCCGGTCAATGAGCCGCTGGTCATTCCCTCGTTCATCAAGCCCTACATTCTGTTTGTGGCGGGGGTCAACGGCGCCGGCAAGACCACCACCATCGGCAAGATGGCCATGCACTTCAAACGTGAAGGCAAGAGCGTGCTGTTGGCGGCAGGAGATACCTTTCGCGCCGCTGCCGTCAATCAGCTCAGGACCTGGTCCGAGCGAGCGGATGTGCCCATGCTGTCGCAAGGTGAGGGTGCGGACTCGGCCAGCGTGATCTTCGACGCGGTGCAATCAGCCAAGGCCCGCAACATCGACGTAGTCATCGCCGATACCGCTGGTCGCCTGCACACTCAGGGCCATCTCATGGATGAACTGCGCAAGATCAAGCGCGTGGTGCAGAAGCACGACCCCTATGCCCCGCACGAAGTCATGCTCGTGGTGGATGCCACTACCGGCCAGAACGCGCTCAATCAGGCGGTGCAGTTTCACGAAGCCATCGGCCTGACCGGCATCAGCGTGACCAAGCTCGATGGCACCGCCAAGGGTGGCATTCTGCTGTCCATTGCCAAACGTCTGTCCCTACCGGTTCGCTTTGTCGGCCTTGGCGAGGGCGTGGACGATCTGGAAGTATTCGACGCTGAAACCTACGCCAAGGCCATGGTCGGGGAATAAGGCAATGAGCCCTTCGTATTCGCAGAGCGACAACATTCTCGAATTCCGCGATGTGGGTTATCGCTACGAAGGCGGCCACGATGTGCTCAACGGGCTGAATTTTTCGCTGGAACGCGGCGAGATGCTGTTTCTGACCGGCCCCAGCGGCGCAGGTAAATCAACCGTGTTGCGCCTGGCCGCCATGCAGATTCGCGCCGCCCGCGGTCAGGTGCTGATGAACGGCAAAAATCTGGGTTCGGTTCGCGCCGGAAAAGTGGCAGCGCATCGGCGCGAACTAGGCATGATCTTTCAGGATTTCCAGTTGCTGCACGATCGCAGTGTGTTCGACAACATCGCCCTGCCGCTGGTGATTCGCGGCCTCGCGCACCGGGATATCAGTCGTCGCGTTCGCGCCGCACTCGATGCGGTGGGACTGCTGGATCGGGAATACGCAGCGCCGCGCACGCTCTCTGGCGGCGAGCAGCAGCGCATCGGCATTGCGCGTGCCATTGTGGCCCGCCCGCAGCTGATTCTTGCTGACGAGCCGACGGGCAATCTGGACCCGCGCATGGCGCTGGACATCATGCGTCTGTTCGAGCGTTTCAACGAAGGCGGCGTGAGCCTGCTGATCGCGACCCACGCCATCGACCTGATCGAGCGCATCGGTCATCGCATGATTCACCTCGAAGGCGGGCGCAAGAGCGTCGGCAGGCCTGAGGCCGCCTCGCGGCTGGGGGTGATCGAATGAGCCTGCAGCGTCCAAATCTGCTCCATCGCTTCTTCAGCGAGCACGGCCGGGTCAGTGTTGCCGCGCTTGGCCGACAGTGGCGCGAGCCGCTCAGCACCATGCTCACGGCATTGGTGATCGGCATCACCCTGGCACTGCCGGCCGGCCTGCAACTCTTGGTCGAAAACCTGCGCGATGCGGCGGGCGGTTTGCAGCAGACGCGCACCATCACCCTGTTTCTGCGCGACGGGGTCAGTCCCGATGATGGTGCCAAGTTCGCGCGCGCGCTTGCGGAAAGGGCGGGCGTGGAGGATGCGCGCTACACCTCACGCGAAGATGCGCTGCGCACGTTTCGCGAGCGCACCGCGCTAGGCGGCGTGCTCGACGCGCTGGGCGAAAACCCCCTGCCCGCGTCCATCGCGATCATTCCCGGTGAGTCGCTGAGCAACGCCGATCATCAGCGTCTGGCGCAGGAGATGATCGGTCAGGACGAGGTCGAACTCGTCCAGCAGGACAGCGTCTGGAGTGCGCGTCTGTCGGCTGCGCTCGCGGTGGGATCACGTCTGGCACTGGTGCTGGCCTTTGGCCTGGGCCTGGCGGCGGTGCTGTCGATGGGCAATACCATCCGGCTGGATATTGAATCCCGGCGCAAGGAAATTCTGGTCATGAAGCTGGTGGGAGCGCCGCCGAGTTTCATCCGGCGCCCGTTTCTGTATGCCGGGTTCTGGTACGGGCTGGTCGGTGGGCTGGTCGCCATCTTCGCCATTTTTCTGGCCGGTTTCGCATTGTCCGGGCCGGTGCGGGCGCTGGTGGAACTCTATGAAGGCGCGTTCAGCGTGCGTGGCCCGAACGGGCAGATGCTGCTGATGGTCCTGGTTGCCGGGGCGGCGCTGGGCCTCGCAGGCGCCTGGCTGGCCGTGTCCCGCCATCTGGGCAAGATCGAACTGCGTTAGTCGGCCATGAGCCGACAAGCCGCTCAGAACGGCGCTACGTCCCTGTAATTGCCCGGCGGCGCGTAGTTGCAGACCCAGACTTCGGCGCGCTCGCAGCGCGCCCGACCGCAACCGACATGCGTGGACAGTGCCGACACCACCTGGGTGTAGTGGCCGCAGGTCTCGCCTTCAGGGGCGCTGCACTGGTGATTCTGCGGGTGGTACCACTCGCGTTCCTGCGCCCAGCTGTTGGTGACCTCGCGAATATTGCGGCGATATCCCTCATATGCGCCGCCACGCCAGAGCCCGTAAATATTCTCGCCCCAGCGCATGCGCCGTGATGACGCCGGATTGTGACGAATTTCGCAGCCTTCTTCGGCCAGCGCGTCGGCCCATTGCTGTGCTTGCGTGGCGGCAGCAGCCGACCAGCCCAGACGAGGCGTGCCGACCTGGTCGCGCCAGTAGTTGTGAGCCGCGAGGGTGCCCGCGAAGGAGTCGGGCTCGCCGCCAGTAGCTGTCAGCTCCGGGTGAGACACCTCTTTTGCGGTGCAGGCCGCCAAGCCGAGCATGGCCAGCAGCACCGCCGCGGTTCTGCACCACGAAAAAGGGCCGGCAATGCCGACCCTCAGTTTTCTGCTGCCAAGCTGAAGCAAGGGCACTATTGCGCCTTGTGCTCCGGAATGCGAGGCGTATACAGCGGGCTTTCCTGCCGACCGAAATACTGCGACAGGGCCTTGATTTCGTCGTCGGTCAGAGTCGCTGCCTGCGCATTCATTACGGCGTTCTTGCGCTTGCCGTCCTTGTACTCATGCAGGACATGCGACAGGTAGTTGGGGTATTGGCCGCCGATAATCGGATATTCCGGCAGGATCGGCTTGCTGCCGCCTTCACCGTGGCAGGCCGCGCAGAGCTTGGCCTTCTCAGGGACGGCGGTCTCAGCAGCGGCAGGCAAGGCCACCAGCGCCAGCGCCGCAGCCATCAAAGTCGTAGAGATTGATCTATTCATGATTACTGGTTGGACGGGTGCGGGGGCGCGGACGACAAATACGTCGCGATGTCGGCGATATCCTGGTCGCTCATGTCAGCGGCCTGGGCGTGCATCGTGGCGTGCGGACGATCGCCCGCGCGATAAGCCTTGAGCGCAGCTTCAATGTACTGCGGAGTCTGGCCGCCGAGCTTGGGTACCCGAAAACTCGGGTAGGCATTGTTGTAGCCCGGAATGCCGTGGCATCCCATGCAGGTATTGGCTTTCTCGATTCCCTTTTCTGCTTGGCCGTCGGCCGATGCAGGCAGGGTGAAGAAGGCGGCGAGGGCAATGAGGCCCCAACGCGCTGTTTTCATGATTGGTTTTGCTCCCGGATTTGGTCATCTGCCGCGACCGGCAATGCAGTCGCCGCAGCCGTATATGTTCGGGGAATGTGGCACGCCGGTCAACGCGCAAGCGTGAATCGATTCTTGCTGGCCCCGGGGCGGGGGGAAATCTTGCAGGTCTTGGGTATAGTCGCGGGCCTGTTTCCGCTCACCTCGTTCGACATAAATCCATGCCCAGCGCCCCGCCGGTCACCGAAGAGAAAGCCACGGAAGTTGCCGCCGTGGACCTGGGTTCAAACAGCTTCCACCTGATGGTGGCGCGCGCTAACGGCTCGGATTTGCAGGTTATTGACCGTTTGCGCGAGCCGGTGCGACTGGCCGCCGGCCTTGATCCTGACCGTCGTTTGCGCGCCGAAGCCCAGGAGCGGGCGCTGCAATGCCTTCAGCGATTCGGCCAGCGACTCAGTCACCTGCCGCCCGGCCGGGTCCGCGCGGTTGGTACCAACACCATGCGCAAACTCAAGCGCGGCGCTGATTTCCGCGCCGCCGCCGAGGTCGCGCTGGGCCACGACATTGAAATCATCGCCGGTCTGGAAGAGGCCCGCCTGGTCTACGGCGGCGTGATTCACGGCATGGGAACAGCCGATCCGCGCCGGCTGGTGGTGGATATCGGCGGCGGCAGCACGGAGGTCATCATCGGGCGAGGCACTGAGCCCAAGCTGATGGAATCCGTCGGGATGGGTTGCGTGGTGCATCAGGGCCGGTTCTTCGAGGACGGCAGCATCACCAAAGCACGGTTCCGGCAGGCGCGGTTGGCGGCGCGGGTGGAACTGGAGTTTCTGGAGCATCGCTACCGCAAGAATGGCTGGGACCTGGCCATCGGCGCGAGCGGTACCGTGCGCGGGGTGTGGCGGGTGATGCGCGAGCAAGGCTGGGTCGATCGGGAAATCACCCGCAGCGGCCTGGAAAAGCTGGTGTCACTGGTGATTGATCGCGGGCACGTGTCCAAGATCGATTTCCCCGCCCTGCGTGAAGACCGTCGCCCGGTGTTTGCCGGTGGGCTGGCCGTGTTGGCCGGCGTGTTTGATTCTCTGCAGCTGGAGTCCATGGCAACTTCCGAGCGGGCACTGCGCGAAGGGCTGGTCTACGACCTGCTCGGTCGCCTGTCCGACAAGGATGTCCGAGAAAGCGCTGTGCAATCCACGGCCCGGCGTTACGACGTGGATACCAGCCATGCAGATGCCGTCAGCAGTACCGCGCTGCGGCTGCTCAAGCAGACCCAGGACGCCTGGTCGCTGGACCCCAAGCTCTCGGCAGCATTGTTGCGATGGGCCGCGCAGTTGCACGAGATCGGCCTGGGAATTGCCCATGCCCAGTATCACAAGCATGGCGAGTACATTCTGCGCCACGCCGATCTGCAGGGCTTCTCCCAGACCGACCAGCGCATGCTCGCTGCGCTGGTGCGCCTGCATCGAGGCAAATTTTCGAATAGCGCGCTGGATGATGTTCCGGGTACGCACGTCGACGCTATCCGGCGTCTGGCCGTTCTGTTTCGACTGGCCTATCTTCTACACCGGTCACGGCTTCCCGGCATCAAGCCGCCGGTACGCGCCACGATTCACCGACGCACGCTCGAGCTCAAGTTTTCCGGAGACTGGCTGGCGTCCTATCCGCTGACCCAGGCTGACCTGACGCAGGAAGCTGAATACCTGCAGGCCGCCCAGATTAAGCTGAAATTTTCCTGAGCTCGGTTCTGACGAGCCATTCAGCTCTCAAATGGCAGGCTTTTGAGAGCTGAGCCTCGCATTTACCTTGCAATTGTCAGCCGCTGCAACAGAATACGGCGCTTGGCCTTAATATGAAGCACTTGGCCCGCCAGATTGAATTTGGTCGGCGGTTGCCATAGTCCTGTCACGGAGTTTGAGTTTTGAACGATAGCGCCAATTCGCAGAGCAACCGCAAGCCGCTGACCCCCAGCGGGCCCGCTGATGCCGAGACCATCAAGCTGGTAGAGGAGATCAAGGCGCTGGCAGCGGATGTTCTGGGACGGGGCATTGAGCGCATGTTTGATGGCGCCGATGACATGCTGTTCGAAATGGCCCGTCGCGCGACGAACAACAAGGACCAGCGCATCTATTTCGACACCATGCGCGTGGTGCGCCTTGGACGACCTAAGATCGGCGGCATCTTCCGCGGAGAGATCAAGTCCGGGTTTGCGGTCAAGCAAACCGCGGCGGAAGAAACGCGCAAGCGGGATCTTCAGCTCGATGAACTGAGTCTGCAGGAATCCAAATCACTTGAAGAATCTATCGCCATCAGTTCCATGGCCACCAAGGCCGAAGGACTCTATGCGCAGATGCTGTACGAGATTGGCCGCCGCATCGAATGGCTGATCAAGGAAAAAAATGCACCCATCGCAGAGGACGCGCTGGCTCCGGCCACCATTTCCCATGCCTTCCGGCGTAGCGCTGAAACCCTTGATGTCGAGTTCGATATCGAGCTTGTGATTTTCAAGCTCTTCGACCGCTTGGTCATCAGCGATCTTGGCGAACTCTACACGCGCGTGCTTCGCTTCATGGACCAGCAGGGCGTCAAGACCGCTGCAGTGTCGGGACGGCGTCCACCCGGGCCTCAGCAGGGCGGAGCACCCGCCGCGGGTGGCGTGCCGCCTCAGGGTGCAACTGAGCAGGGCGCGCCTGAAGCAATGGCCGCCACAGGAGGAGCCGCTGCTGGAGGTTACGGGTTTCCCAATCCGCCCATGATGGATGCGGGTACGCTCAATGCACTGCGCCAACTCAGCTCCGGCCAGGGCTATGCTGGCGCCGGCGCCGCAGGAACTGGCGGCGCCCCCTACGACGGCGGTGCTCAACCCATGGGTGCCGGCGTAGTTTACGGCCCCGCGGATGCTCGCCTAGGGTCGGATCTGGCGGCGGCAGCTTCGGGACAGATTGTCCCGGGCTGGGAGGCGCCGCGTGCTTACGCCTATGTTCAACGTGCGGGTGCGGTGGGTCAGATGTTCAATGACCTGATGCAGGATCCGACTCTGCCAGCCCCGCTCAAGCCGCGCTTCGACCAGCTGCGCTTCTCGGTCATCAAGAGTGCGCTGCGAGACTCCAGTTTCTTTGCAGACAACCGGCATCCGGTGCGTGGCTTGATGAATGAGCTCACCACCCTGGCCGCAAGTGCGCGTGCCAGTGGCATGGAAGCCCTGCAGCGCATTGAGGAACTGGTCGGGCAGATTCAGAGTCAGTTCGACGTTGCCGCAGATGAAGTGCGGACGCAGACCGCCTTGCCCGGCAAGGTTGATGAATCAACGCTGGAAAAATTCTTTGCCCAGCAAAAGGAAGAGGCCCGACAAAGGCGACAGGCGATCATCGAGCGGACGCGTCGCGTTGTTGCTGAAGAGCTGCAGCTGCAGACCTTGAGCCGCAAGATTCCGGATGGAACCTGGCCGCTGCTGAATTCCGGCTGGGCTCCGCTGGCCGCATTGCGCTTGCTCAAGCAGGGCGCGGACAGCGAGGGTTGGCAGGAGGCAATGAGCCTGCTCAAGCGGATTCTTGATTCCGTTAATCCGCGTCGACCTGCTTCGCGCAGCAAGGAGAATATCCGCGCACTCGAGATAGATGTCCGCGAGCGCTTGCGTGAAGTGGGGATGGTTGAAGATCGCATCCAGACGCTGATCCAGAGCTGGCGTAGTTCGCTGGACGCCGTCGAAGCCGACAGTATCGCGCCGCCCAGGCCGGAGCCCGTTGCGCCCGCAGCAGAATCACCGCAGCCACAAACACCTGCGGCCGAACCCGAATCAGGCGGTGACGCTGAGTCTGCGGACGCGGCAGAGACCTCCGAGGCGCCGGCCGACGAAGCGCAGTCGAATGATCTGGGTGAGGTTTCGCTTGAAGAACTCGCCGCCGAACAGGAAGGAGCGGCCGCCGCTTCTGAATCGTCCGAAGCGCTCCCCGATGCACCGGAGGCGCAAGCTGATCTGGATGAAGAGGCAGCAGAGCACGAGGATCTGACCGACCCACCGGCTCCGGTGCCCGATGCGATCACCTTGCTTGATCTGCTGATGGTCCTGAGCAGCTGGTTCCGGGTCTACGATCACGATCGTGGCCAGAATCGCTGGCTCAAGGTGGTTGCACATCACCCGTCGGACAGCATGGTCACTTTTGCCGAGTTCAACGGGCAGAACAAGTTGCAGATGCGCACCAGCATCTTTCTGGATGATCTGGTTGCCGGCCGTGCAGAGCCCATTGACCTTGGGCCGGCAGCACGGCGCTCTCTGGAAGCCTATCTGGACGCACGGCGCCGGGCATCCGAAGACGAGGCCGCCACCGCTTAGGCGCTGCTCGCAGGGGGGGGCGCCTAGAAGCGGTATGCCCCTTCCTTCATTAGCTTGGCAATCTGGCGCATCAGGCCTCTGACCGGGGCCGGCAAGGCGACACCGCCCAGTTTCTCGGCCTCGTTGCCGTGACGTTGTTCGTCTTCACGCATCGCCTGCAGTACTTTGCGCGAAGCCTGATCTTCCGGCGGCAGCCGATCAATGTGCTCGTCCAGATGCTCGGAGACCTGTCGCTCGGTTTCGGCCACGAAGCCCAGGCTCCAGCGGTCCCCAAAAAGACCCGCGACCGCGCCCATCACCAATGAGCCGCCATACCAGAGCGGCCTCAGGCGGCTCGGTGCGTCGTCCAGTTCAGCGAGACGCTGCTCGCACCATTGCAGGTGTGTCTGCTCTTCCGCTGCTGCGGCAAGAAGATGTTTGCGCGTTTCTTCGTTCTTCGCCGTCAGCGCCTGACCGTGGTACAGGCCCTGTGCTGCCACTTCACCGGCGTGATTGACCCTCATCAGGTTTCCAGCCTCGCGCCGCTCGCTGGCGCTGAGATGAGCGTCTCTTGCGGGCATTGCATCGTTGGGCGAAGGCTTGTTACGCGCCAGTCCCTTGCCCAGGCGCATCAGCAACTGATCGGCAGCCGAGTATTGTCTTGAGGCCATCAGGTCTGCTCCAGGTTTACCGGTGCCTTGCGTGGCCGCGATGTTTCCGGCTCGGAAGGTTCCGCGTTCTCGGGTGCCATCTCAATAGGCTGGCGCTGTCCAAGAAACTTGGGTTTGGTCTGCAACACAAAAAGATCGAGCACTGCCTTCACGCGCGCAAATACTTCCCGCGGTGGATTACGGCGGCCCAGATCATGACCGGGGGCAATCGGCGCAAGGTATGCCGCAACCCGAACGCCCATTTTCTTGCCCAGGAATACGGCCCGATAAGCGTGATAACGCTGGGTAATGATGGTGCAGCGTTCCAGGCCGAAGACCTGCCCGGCGCGCGCCATGGAGTCCAGCGTGCGAAATCCGGCAAAGTCCATGGTGATGTCCTTGGCTGGCACCCCGGCCTTGGTCAGCTCTTGCCACATGCGGCGCGGCTCGTTGTAGGTTGAGTCCGGGTTGGCGCCGCTGACGATGATGTGCTTGATCTTGCCGATCTCATAGAGCTGGGCTGCCGCGGCAACGCGCGCATAGAACTGCGGATTGGGTTCGCCATTGCGCGTATAGGAACTCGTGCCCAACACGATGCCGACCTCGTTTTCAGGCAGCAGCGTAAAGCTGGTGTAGAGATAGGCGTCGGTGCTGTTGATGACCCAGCGGTTGCACAGCAGCACCGTCAGGACGAACAAGCCCAGGCCCCACCAGAATAATTTTTTCAGACGGCGTTTGCGTCTCAAGGGCCTTCGCTCCTCACACTCTTCATGCCGGGCAGTTTAGCGGGCGCGACAGAAGAGCGGATGAACGCGCGTCTCGATAATGCCGCTGATCAGAGAAATGGGTCTGATACTGCCTCAGTTGGACTCTACGCTGTACAGCAGGTCGCCACCGGTCTGTACACCGGATTCAGTGGCAATCTTGAAACCGCGCCCCAGATCGTAAAGCAGCTTGAAGACCTGGCCGGGTTGGAACAGCCCGACCCCATAGGACACGTAGAGTTTGGGCGAAAGATACTTGCCAACTGTCAGGCTGGCCTGACTGGCATCCTCGCCCGGTGCCGAGCCGATGGATACGTCATCCAGATTCAGGCCGCCCTTGAGGCTGTTGGCCACGGAGTCGGTTCTTGAAAGACCCAGCGCAAGTGCGGCATTGGCCAGTGCCTGACGCTCATCGCCGCCTCCGCCGTCTTCCAGTGAGCGTCCCAGTACCAGCCATGACAGCTGACGTTCGCGCGGCATGGCAGGTGTTGAATACAGCTGGAAGTCCGGGGCCTCGAGCGTGCCGCGCACCAGAACGCCGACTTCGATGCCTTCTGTCGGTATGCGCGTTGCGCGAATTTCCACTGCGGGTTCGGTCAATGGCCCCCCATTGAAAATCACCTTGCCGGTATCGATGGCCAGATCCTGCCCGTAGGCCTTGTAGTGCCCGCCGACCATGCGAATTTCGCCGCGGCCGGTGCCGGGCCGGCCCGGTCTTTCAATGGCACGCAGGTTTCCTTCAAAGCGGGTCTTGAGACCGAAGCCCTTGAAGCTCACCTTGTCCCCCAGCACGACCTTTACATCTGACCACAGCTGCGAGGCCGGTGGATCGCCCGGTTTTTCGTCGCCGCGAATGATCACCTGATCCCCGCTTGGGCCCACGCCGGAATCAAAGCTGACCGGTGTGATCTCCGCACGAGGCACGGTGACCACGCCCTTGACCTTGACCTCCGGCCCGTTCACCGCGATGTCCAGATTAGGCGCAATCCACGCACGTACTTCGGTCATGTTGGCGGCCTGGAAATCTTCTCCTGCGACTTTGATCGAAGCGCGTAGGGCATCGCCGCCAAGTTGTGCATTCCCGTCCAGCCGAATCTGGCCACCACCGGATTGGGCCGACGCCTTGAGCTGCACGCTCTGATCCGGCGACAGGCCAAAGTCTGCCGCGATGTCGGTCAGTTCAATGCCGGGAGTTGCGAGTTGAACGCGCGCATCAACCAGTCTGATATTGCCCACAGCCTGTGGCTGCGCCGCGGTTCCGCTCCAGTCAACACGGCCTTCAAGCGCACCGGAGGCATGTTCAATTTCGGTGCTAGCGATGCGCAGGATGGCCAGGTCCGGAATCAGCAGGTCCAGTCGTGCATTCAGCGGACGCTTGGCAAAATCAGCCTGTCCGGCAGCGAGTGTGGCGTCCAGATTGACCCGGCCATCCTTGACCGGCAGGCGCAGGGTCGCCACCGTGCCCTGGTCAGTCTCGCTGATCTGCAAAACGCCGCTTTCGGCGCTCAGAATCGCTTGCTCATTGCGTTTGATCACCAGCGGCAGTGTGCTCAGGTCCGCACGAGCTTCCACCCACTGGCCATTGCGCTGCTCTGCCACTGCGGTGCCCTCAAGGCCGCCTTCCAGCGTCCAACCTGCCGGCATGTAGCTGGCCAGGTATTCAAGGTCGAAATTGTCCACGCGCATGGCGCCGCGCATTTGTCCCCCATCACGCAGGCCCTGCAGGCACAGGCGGGAATCCAGTGCTTTCCAGCAGGCAGGTTCCAATTGTGCGCTGCTGGCATCGGCGCGCAGACGGGTCGCTTCTTCCAGCATCCAGGGGGCCAGCTTTGCGGGCGCGATGACGCCTTGCGTGATCTGTCCGGCCCAGCTCATGCGCTTGCGGTCCAGCGCGCCGCTGGCCTGCAGATCCACATCAACCGGCTCGGAATCGACCGAGATTCGCAGTTCGTGGTCTGCGGCGCTGCCATTGAGCTGGACACTGGCCAGCCGCATTTGTGTCGGGCCGCGCAACTGCTGCGCTTTAAGGTCGAGTTTCCATTGCGCGTTGATGTCGATGTCGGCGTCCACCGAAATCTGCTGGATCGACAAATCCTGATACTGAAGTTTGTTGATATCACCCACCGCGACCAAGTGCGGTGCGTCGAGCTGGCCACTGAATTCCAGCGCAAGATTTGCGCTCCCGCCCAGGTCCGGCCAGAGCGCGACCAGATCAGGACTGTCGAGCTTGGCCTTCACCGCAAAAGGTGGCGTGACCTGGCCCTGCGCCCTGAGGTGAGTGTCGCCGGTGATCAGGTGCAGGGCGTCCAGGCGAACACGTTCGCCTTCTGCATTGCCCTTGGCGTCGAGCCTGAGCGGATAGTCGCGCAGTTTCGAATCCGCCAGCGCCACTTCGAACTGCACTTTCGGTACGCCATCGCGAATCCGTGTTTTGGCCTTGAGTCCGCCGTTGATGCGACCAGGCCAGTCAGCTGCGACCAGTGCAGGATTGACGTTGCGCAGCTTGAGGTCTGCGTCAACCAGAAGATCTGACTTCCAGTTGATGTTCGCCTTGCCCTCGATTTGCGACTTGGCCACGTCGAGCTTGAGCGCGTCGAGAATCAGGTGGCTCAGGCTGCCGCTGCCGGAGGCCTGCGCCGAACCGTTCTTGCCCTCCGCTGCCAGCAGCGCGTCGAGCTTGTATCGATAGGCCTCGACGGTGCCATTGAAATCCAGCGCGCCTTTCTGGCTCGCTACCTGTGGCTTGCCATAGAGCGGCCACTGCACCGTTTTCCACTGCAGGCGCGCATCGATGTTGTCCTGCTTGAGCTGTCCTTTCGCCTCGATCTGGGCGGTTTCTCCAAGCGCAAACTGACCATTGAGGCGCAGGTCGGTCGGCTGACCTTCCACATGCAGCTTGCCCGTGCGGCTGTCCGCGATGAGCTCTCCGCTGAGCGGCCAGCGCAGGTCCGACCAGTTCAGGTCGAGCTTTGAATCCTTGTTGTCCAGATGCAGGAAGCCCTTGGCTTGAAGCTGCATGGGCTTATCACCCACCGTGTTGATCGTCAGCTCAGTCAGATCCACTGATTTCTCTGCCAGCTGCGCATCGAGCGATGCTTCAACCAGACCGCTGAGCGCGTGCTGTGCGGCAATGTGCTCCGCGCTGAGCTCAGCACCGACCCAGCGAAAGCGCTTGAGCGCGATGTTCTCGACGATCTGCTGTTGCGGCAGAGGAGGCTCACCCGACTCCGTTGTAGCGCCTGGCGGCAGGTTCAGCTCCAGACGATGGAGACCCAGACTGACGACCTCGATGTTGATCGGCAGGGAAGGGATGCTCGGTGGTGGCGGTGCTTCCTCGGGTTCCGGTGTTGCGCGCAGGGTGACCACGGCCTGACCCACATCCAGGCCTTGAATGCGTACGGTCCGGCCCAGCAGGGCCAGCGGCGACCAGTCCAGCCGTGCGTGGTCGAAGGAAACATCAGCCCCTGGCGTGCTGAGCTGGACGCCTTCGAGTTGCAGCGGCCCCAGAAGCCGACCCTCAACTTGATCGACCTGTAACTCGACGATGCCGGCGCGCGGCAGCCAGTCAATTGCCCAGCGTGCGCCGCCCGGCGAAGCCAGAACCCAGGTTGCAAAGACACTCAGACCCAGCAGAGTGCCGAACAGCAGCACACCGCAGATCACCATGAACATGCCCAGATATCGCATGAAGAATTTCATCAGACGCCCACCCGGATGCCGATATGAACACGGATGCCCGATTCGTCCTCAGCCAGCGGATGGGCCAGGTCGAGCTGCAGGCTGCCGATCGGTGCCCGGTAGCGAACGCCCGCGCCCACACCGGTGGACAGCTTGGGGCCCGGGTCTCTACCCGCGCCGCCGGTATCGGAAAAGATGGCCAGTGCCCACTTGTCGTAGAGCTGGTATTCGCCTTCGATGCTGAACACGTTCAGGTACTGCCCGCCGATGACATTGCCCTGCGCGTCCTTCGGCCCCAGTGACTCATACGCGTAACCGCGCACGCTCTGGTCACCGCCAGCGAAGAATCGCTGAGAGGCGGGTAGTTCGGAAAAATCTTCGACCACGCTGTAACCGATTTCGCCGCGCCCGATCATCCTGATCCTGCTGCCAAGCGGATAAATGGCGCGCGCAACCAGACGGCCTTGAACAAAGCCGGTATTGGACAGGACGTTGTTCACCGCGCCGTGCACATCCGCGAACACGTACCAGCCACGGCGCGGCAGAATCGGGTCGTCACTCTCACCGCGCGAATAAGAGATGCCGGGCGTCAAAAGATCTGCCGTGGCGAACTCGTCACCGATGTCGGATTCTTCGTGGCTGTACTCGAGGTACAGGCGACGTGTCCATGAACCGGGCTTGCGATTCAGGCTGGCGCCGATGGTGTACTTGAGCGTGTCACCGGCATCAAGTTGTTCACTTTCCGAAGTTGCGCTGAAGCTCAGGTTCTCATCTGGGATCGTGCCCACCGGAATCTTGTATGTGGCACCCAGAGCGTTCTTGATCTCCGACAGGCGCAGTTCTGCGTTGAGCGTGTGTCCGTGCTGATTGAGTCGCCGCCAGTCCGATGTGACGCCCACTCTCGCCCCGGTGTCGGTGCCATAGCCAACGCCGTAATCCCAGCGAGTGCGGGGCCGAGCAGTGGCAAGAATGCGGATGGGAATCTGGCGTTGCTCATCTGCCAGTTCGCGCTGCGGATCAATCTCGACCGCCTGGAAGTATCCGAGGTCGGACAGCTTGAATTGCTGATTGAGCAGCTTGCGCGCGTTGAAAGGGTCGCCCACGCGAATATCGATGTACCGCTCGATGAATTCGTCGGACAGACCCTCCTGCTCCACGGTCACGGGTCCGAAATAAAAGCGGGGTCCCGTGTCCATCTTCAGATTGACCTCTGCCTGCTGCTTGTCCGGTTCCACGCGCAGCTCGGTCTGGGTCCAGCTGGCATCCAGATAGCCGTTGGCCAGCGCCGCGTCGCTCATGCGCTTCTTGGTGGCCTCGTACTTTGAGTGTCGCAGGCGTTCGTCCACCTTCAGCGGTATGCCCACCAGAGCCTGCGCTACAGGCTCGAACGACGCGCCTTCGCCCTCAAACGCCACATTCACGGCACTGACCTGGGTGGCCGGGCCCCGCTCCACGGTATAGGTGGCGTTCCAGTCGTCGCCATCCTGTTCCAGATTGCTGTCGATAACCGGGTCGTAATAGCCGAAAGGCTGCAGCGCTTCGCGAATATCCGTGCGTGCCTGCGCGTGCAGCCGGCGCACCTGCGTTTCATCGAGTTCATCCTGTTCTGAACGGACCCTCAGGGTCAGGCGCGCTGTGATGTTGTCGCGCTCCGGTCCCTTGATTCCGTTGATCTTGACGCGCACCTCGGCCGCGGCACTAGCCGTCACCAGACCGAGCAAGAATGCTGCGCCCGGTGCGTACCGGCGATAGGGAACAGAAATCATCGGAACTATTGTAAGGATTTGCAGGGCATGAATTGTGTCGATCTGCGGCCCTTATCCCGGAATGGTGTGCAATGCATGTTCAGGGCCGGTGTCCTCGTCGTCGCGATGAACTGGGTCTGAGTGCAAAAGCGGCAGCGAGTTCAGTGCGAAACCGGTTTTTGCTGGCAAGACGGCAATAGCGCGAACGGGAACTCTGAACATGGCGGGCCGTTCATCATTTCCCGCGAGCTGCCTTGTTGGGACAACATACGGCGTCAACGACAAACAAGATGCGAAAGAAAAACATGTCTGAAGACAAGACAACTTCAGAGCAGCCAGAACCGACAGAGGAAAATGAGCAGCTTCCGCCGCCGGGGTTCTGGGGAACGTTCACACCCTCAGCGCCGTACCTCGTCTTACGCAGCAAGCTGGAGTGGCCCGAGCCTTCCAGCGAGTCGGATTCGCCAAACGAGCATTGACTGAATTCTCGGTGAGCGGCGAGGCAAATATCGCAACGACGACTGACGCGACGATCAGCTTTCGGGCATCAGCCAGTTCTGAGGCGCATCGCCGCCGTCCAGGCCCGCAAAATCAAATAGAGATGCATCGGCCAGCTGAGAAGGCGCGATATTTCGCAGGGCCTTGAAGATGGTTTCGCTGCGACCGGGGTATTCCTGTTCCCACTGGTCCATCATCTTGCGCACCTGCTTGCGTTGCAGATGCTCCTGCGAGCCGCACAGGTTGCAGGGGATGATCGGGAACTGCTTGTGTTCGGCATATGCCGCAATGTCATCTTCGCGGCAATACGCGAGCGGGCGGATCAACACATTGCGTCCGTCGTCCGATCGTAGCTTTGGTGGCATGGCAGAGAGCTTGCCGCCAAAGAACATGTTCAGGAAAAAGGTCGCCAGGATGTCGTCCCGGTGGTGCCCCAGCGCGATCTTGGTGAAGCCCTGCTCGGCGGCAAAGGTATACAGCGCGCCGCGGCGGAGGCGCGAGCAAAGCGAGCACATGGTCTTTCCTTCCGGAATATTGCGCTTCACCACCGAATAGGTGTCCTGCTCCAGAACGGTGTAGGGCACGCCCAGCGACTTCAGGTACTCGGGCAGGATGTGCTCAGGAAAATCCGGCTGCTTCTGATCCAGATTGACGGCGTGCAATTCAAAGCGCACCGGTGCCTTGGCCTGCAACTGCAGCAGCACGTCAAGCATGGTGTAGCTGTCCTTGCCGCCGGAGAGGCACACCATGACCCGGTCACCATCGCGGATCATCGCGTAGTCCTGAATGGCGCGGCCGGTATCACGACGCAGTCTCTTGGCGAGCTTGTTGAACTCGAGGCGGCTCTTGTCTGCACGCGGCGCGCGCGAAGTGCTGCGCAAATCCAGAAGCGGTGTAGCGTGCATGTTCAGAGAGTGAGCCAGTTCAGGCCGGCAATTATCTCATTGCTGGCCTCGCGATGCTGCGATTCAGGCCTGTCCCGACCGGCGTCGCGCGGAGTCTTCGATATTCACATCCGGAAGATCCTTGGCCTTGAGGTATCCCGGCCGTCCCATCAGGACCCAGGGCACGATGAAAATAGCGCCGAATATCACCAGCAGAATCGGGCGCAGCCACATGTCGGCAAACAGGTTCAGGCGCGCATTGGCCGGGTTCTGGGGCAGGTATAGCACCGGGACCGATTCGCCGCGCTCCAGATGCGACTGAAACTCTGATCCGATGCTTTCGATCTCGAATTCCTCGCCTTCTACAGCTTGATACCGGACCTTCAATTGCGGCACGCGTCCGGAAATTCGGAAAATTTCCCCCGATACGGACACACCTTGGGACAGATACTGGGCCGACTGCCAGACAAGGAAGGCCGCGCCGGCCCAGCAGGGCACGGTGATGCAAAGCATGACGATGCCCGCAATCTGGCGAATGCGGCCCTGCAGTTGCTCGATTCTCTCTGTCATCTGCCCATGCTGCCATGGATCGGCGAGAATGCCGCTTCATTTGCGCCAAATATCCGCATCCAGCGGCGTCCAGAGCATGCCAAAAAACCAGCCGTATTTTTCTGCCGAGACTTTCAAGTTCCTGCGGCAGCTGGAAAAGAACAATTCGCGTGAGTGGTTTACGGCCAACAAGCCGCGTTACGAGGAATACCTCCGCGGACCGGCACTGCGCCTGATCACAGACCTGGCCGAGCCGCTGGCACAGATTCATCCGCAAATTACGGCGGTGCCCAAGGCCGTAGGCGGTAGCCTGTTCCGGATTCATCGCGATACGCGTTTTGCCCATGACAAGCGCCCCTACAAGACCAATATCGGCATGTATTTTTCGCACGCGGCTGCGCGCAAGGCCGCGCGCGGCGATGCCGGCAATGCGGCCCCGGGGCGGCTGGACACGCCGGGTCTTTATCTCAATGTCGCGCCTGGCGCGTGTTTTCTGGGCGGTGGTATCTGGCACCCGCAATCCGAAACCACCAAGCGCATACGCGATTACATGCTGAGCAATCCGGCGAGCTGGAAGAAGTCGACGCGGGACAAGACCTTTCTCAAGACCTTTCAGCTGGCGGGCGAATCGCTGAAGCGGCCGCCGCGCGGCTACGATCCCGAACATGAGCTGATCGAAGATCTGAAGCGCAAGGACTACATTGCCTCCGCTCAGGTGGAGGATGAGTTGCTGCTCCGCCCTGATCTGGTCACGCAGCTGGTGCGCCGCTACCGATTGATGGAGCCGATGTACGACTGGTTGTGCGGCGCACTGGATCTGGAATGAGCTCCTGATGAGCATGCAGGAAGTACAAAGGGACGACTTTCAGGTCCCCGCAGCGCCGCAGCGTATGGCGTCCGCTGAGGACCGTGGCATTACGTCCTGGCTGGCAGCGGTCGCCTGGTGCCTTGCCTTTGCCTTCGCGTTCTGGGGCAGCTTGCTGATCGATATTCCGTTCCGCAATCGATGGCTTCCAGTGCTGGTGATCGCCTTTCTGGTCATCATTTCCCGCTTGCGCCTGTTTATTCCGATGGCGCCCTATATCAACAAGGGGATGATCCTGATGCTGTTGTGGGCGGTGGCCAGTGCTGCATGGGCGCCGTCCGCCGTGTTTGTGGTTACCCAGTCCATCAGCGCCATTGGTGTTTCGATGATGGCACTGGCGTTTGTGCTGGCGGGCTGGTACCCGGAACGCTTTGAGCGTCTGATGGCCATCACCATTGCCGTGCTGCTGGTGATGTCGCTGGTGGTGGCGATCACCATGCCGGAAATCGGCATTCATTCCGGTACCGACGTCTCCCTGCGCAATTCATGGCGCGGCGTTACATTCCAGAAAAATGGTCTCGGCCAGCTTGCCTCGGTCGGCGTCATTCTGTTCACCTTCCTGTGGGCATCGGGCCGTATTCGCACGCTATGGGCGATTTCGGGTTTGTTGCTGTCCCTGTTCATGGTGCTCAAGTCACGCAGTTCCACTTCCCTGATGCTGGCGCTGATCTCCTGCATGGGTGTTGTGATGATCCTGCGGCCGCAGCTGGCCATCGGCTGGCTGGGCCGGCGGATCACCATGACCTTTCTTATCGTGGCCTTGCCGCTGGGTATCTATCTGGCGGTGGCGACGCCCTACATCGGATTCATCGGCGGTTACTTCGGCAAGGACGCCACCTTCTCAGGGCGTACGCTGATCTGGCAGGCGATTCTCGACGAAGTCGCGACTAGACCCTTGCAGGGCAGCGGACTCTCCAGCTTCTGGAACGGCGCCAATGCGGGCGAGGCGCGTGTGCAGTTCAAGAGCCAATGGAAGGTCAGCAACGGACACAACGGCTACATCGATATTCTCAACGAGCTGGGTCTGGTGGGTTTGTTCATGTTCCTGGGCTTCATCGTGATTCACAGCCTGGGACTCGCCAAACTGGCGCGGATCAGCCGGGAGCACTACGCCCTGCACATGCCCTTGTTTATCTACCTGCTTCTGGCCAATGTTTCTGAAAGTGGCTGGATGTTCCTGATTGCGCCGACACACCTGATCGGCATGTACACCTCGCTGGAAGTCTCCAGACTGGTTTTCGCAGATGCCGTCAATCGGGCGCAGGATCGCTGGGCGGCGCACTCACGGCGCGGGACTGATCTGGTCGGCGATGATCGACGGAGTTCGGCGTCATGAACGTGAAACCACAAGCGGCCTCTAACGAGCCGGGCCGGCTAGCTTTTGCCGATGCCGTTCGTGGCCTCGCGGCGCTGTGGGTGGTGCTGTTTCATCTGGCGGCAGGGGGTCATATTGCCGACCTGCTCGGACTTTTTCCGGACACGCTGCGCTTTGTCGTGTTTGATCAGGGGCACCTGGGCGTCGCTGCATTTTTTGTGCTGAGCGGCTTTGTGATGGCGCTCAACACCGCGCGCGCCAGTGCGACGTCCGCCTTCACCTTGCGCTTTGTTGCGCGGCGACTGGTGCGGCTGACCCCGCCTTATTACTTTGCAATTGCAGTCAGCCTGGGCTTCCTGCTCATCAAGGCGCAATGGTTTGGCGCCGTCGTCGAATGGCCCAGCTGGCAAGGGCTGGCGGCGCATGCGTTCTACCTGCAGGACATGCTGCTCTATCCGCAGATCAACGGCGTTTTCTGGACGCTCTGCGTCGAGGTGCAGTTCTACATCGTCTTCGCGATTCTGCTCTGGATCATTCAGAGATTCGGGAATGACGCGTCTCTGAATCTGCGCCGCACCATCGTGCTCTGGGTTGGCGGTGTACTGGCGCTGGCGTGGCCGCTCGGAGTGCTTCAAGACCCGGGCTGGGCGGGGAGCTTCCTGCCCTACTGGTACAGCTTTGCCGGCGGCGCGGTGGTCAGTTGGGGTTGGCTGCACAAGGGCAAGGCCATGTTGCTGGCCTGGACGTACTGCGCCGCGGCCGGACTGGTCGCTTACATCACCGGAGACGAATTCGCCGTGGTGGCGGCTGCGACGGCGCTGATGTTGCTGCTTGCTGCCAATCTCGGCGGCATGGGGCGCTGGATGAATTTCCGCTGGGCGCAGTTTCTGGGCCTGATCTCCTACAGTCTTTATCTGATTCACAACAACATCATCGGCGGCACTTACCGGGTCGTTGGAAAGCTGTTGCCTGCGGGCCTGGAAGCGCAGATTGTCGGAGCGGTCCTGTCCTTGATCCTGTGTATTTTGTTTTCCTGGATGATGTTCCGCTGGATCGAGAAACCCTGCATCGGCTGGAGCCGGAAAATTTCCGTCCGCAAAGGCCAGAGCTGAACTTTGTTCCGGCATCGTCCGGAGCCGGCTTCACACAGTCGCCGGTAGAATTGCCTGTTAATGTTGTGCCATCGAGCAGACACGCCATGAATACAGTTGATAACGCCGCCGTCGAACGTGTCATTCACGATTCGATCTCGGTCAAGCAAGCCATTGTTGAAGATGCTGAGTTGGTCGGCGCCATCGTGCGCGTCACCAACAGGGTCGTCGCCTGTCTGAAGGCGGGCAACAAGGTTCTGATTGCAGGTAATGGCGGCTCTGCTGCAGATGCCCAGCACATCGCAGCCGAGTTTGTCAGTCGCTTCGAATTTGATCGCCCAGGCTTGCCCGCGCTGGCCTTGACCACCGATACCTCTGCCTTGACCGCCATCGGCAATGACTACGGGTACGAGCAGGTCTTTTCGCGGCAGGTGCAGGCCCTGGCACGACCACAGGATCTTTTCATCGGGATTTCCACCTCCGGAAATTCGGCCAACATTCTGCGAGCGGTACAGGTGTGCAGGGAGATGCAGGTCTTCAGCGTCGCGCTGTGCGGCAACAAGGGGAAATTGCCCGCGCTGTGCGACGACGTCATCGCCGTTCCGTCGGCGCACACCCCGCGCATCCAGGAGGCGCACTCGCTAATCGGTCACATCATCTGTGGTCTGGCTGAAGAGGCCATCTGGGGCCAGCAGTACAAGCCCAAAGCGGCGCCGGAATCACACTGACATGACGCAAGAGGCAGCTTCAGTGGATGCATCAGGTGCGCCGACAGCGGCGCGCGACATCGCGCCCAACGTGAATATTCTCGGCGCACAGCTTCAGGATATTTCACGGCCAGAACTATTTCGCGCGCTCGAGCAGGGCGGCGCGCTGTTCACGCCAAACGTGGACATCATCATGCGCATGCGCAAGGACCGCGAATTTCGGGAGGTCATGCATCGCGCCGAGTTTCGGGTCTGTGACAGCAGGATCGTGCAGATCGCGTCGCGGTTTCTGGGTACGCCAATCCGCGAGAAAATTTCGGGCTCCGATTTTTTTGGTGAGTACTGCGCGCATCACCGCAACAACCGCGATGTGCGCGTCTTCCTTCTCGGGGCCGGGCCAGGCGTGGCTGATGAAGCGATGCGCCGGGTCAACCTTCGGCTTGATGCGCCAGTGGTGATCGGGGCGCATTCGCCCAGTTTCGGTTTCGAAAAAAATGACAGCGAAACCGATGCCATTGTCGAGATGATCAACACCTCCGGCGCCACGGTTCTGGCCGTGGGTGTCGGCGCGCCCAAGCAGGAAAAATGGATCATGCGGCATCGTCACCGGATGCCTGCGGTGAAGGTTTTCATGGGCATTGGCGCCACCATCGACTTCGAGGCTGGTGCGGTGCGCCGGGCAGCGCCCTGGGTCAGCGCCATTGGCATGGAGTGGCTGGACCGTCTGCTGCGTAATCCGCGTCGTCTGTGGCGACGTTATCTGGTCGATGACATGCCATTTCTGTGGCTGGTTCTGAAACAGAAGCTGGGTCTGAACGTGGCGCCCCGAGGATGAGGGCTTTCGCGCCAGCGGTAATGAGTTTCACTTTGCATAGGTGCTGCCAGTGATGAGTCTAATTCTGGTTCTGCTGGCTGCGCCGTTGTTGCTCGCTACCACTTATCTGTTTTTGCTGACGGTGCTGAGCGGGCGTCGCTCCGCTCCGATCTGTGCACAGCGTGACCAGAAATTCCTAATTATTGTTCCGGCGCATGACGAGGCCGCCGGCATTGCGCGAACCGTGGAAAGTCTCAAGGCGCTGGACTGGCCGAGCGACCAGTTCCGTACGCTGGTCATTGCAGACAATTGCAGCGATGACACCGCCAGCATCGCCCGCGAGGCAGGCGCTCAGGTGCTGGAACGGAATGACGCGAACCTGCGCGGCAAGGGTTATGCGCTGAAGCTGGCGTATGAGCATGCCCTCGAGGAGAGTTGGGCGGATGCCGTCGTGGTCATCGATGCTGACACCGACACGTCGCCCCTCATGCTTCGGGCTTTCGCAGCGCGCTTGGAACAGGGTGCGGGAGCGGTGCAGGCCTTCTACGGCGTGCGTAATCCAATGGCCTCATGGCGTACGCGCTTGTCGACCATTGCATTGGCCATATTTCATCGTCTGCGCGGTCGCGGTCGCGAACGGCTCGGGCTGTCGAGCGGCCTGCGCGGCAATGGTATGTGCTTCGCGTTAGAGACTTTGCGCAAGGTTCCGCATCGTGCTTTTTCTCTGGTCGAGGATCTTGAGTACGGCATCGAGCTTGGCCGCGCCGGCATTCGGGTCTGGTATGCCGATGAAGCAGAAGTGCTTGCGGATATGGTTTCGGGTGAGAAAGCGGCCCGGTCACAACGGGAGCGCTGGGAAGGCGGTCGGCTGCGTATGGCGCAGACGCATGGTCCACGCTTGCTGGCAGATGCCCTGCGGCAACGCAGCGCCGTTCTTCTGGACCTGGCCGCTGATGTGCTGACGCCGCCGCTGGGTTACATCGGTCTGGGCAGCTTGTTGCTGGTGTTGCTGGCGTTTGGGTTGCTGATGCTGCAGTTGGTTTCGGTCGTCGTCGCGCTCATTGCTGTTGTGCCGCTGTTCATCGTGCTGCTGCATGTTGCCCGTGGTGTGAGCCTCAGCGGTCTGGGGCTGCGGGCTTGGCTGGACATCGCCATGGCCCCGTTCTACGTGCTGTGGAAACTGTCGCTGATGCTGCGCCGCAAGGCGGGCAAAAAGGATGACTGGATTCGAACCCAGCGCGAACCCTGAGCAAATGATGCGCTGTGCCTGAAGGCGCGATTGAGTCGCTGCGTTCAGGCAAACTTCGGCGGAACCAGATGCGGCTTTTCGCCCTTGCCGCAAGCCCACTCCAGCACCTGCGTGGTCTGCGTCACCTTGCCATCCCAGCTGAGCGAATCTTTTGCGAAGACCTGCCCGGCCTCGGACATGCGGCGCAGCAAGGCCCGGTCGGTTTCAAGCTTTTCAAGTGCGGCGGTGAAACCCTCGCGGGTCTTGTCCAGATCAGTCAGGGGAATGCGAAAGCCCACGTCATCCGTGACGATATCCGCAGGGCCGCCGTAGTCGGCGACCAGCGGAACACAGCCCAACGCCAGCGCCTCAAAAACCACGCCTCCGCCAAAGTCGCGGATCGACGGAAACACCAAGGCATCCGAACGGGCAAAGGCGGCCATCGCCTGATCGTGCTTGAGTTCACCGGTGAACTCGACGGATGACTCGATTCCCAGTTTGCGCACCAGCGCTTCGAGGTCTGCGCGCTCCTTTCCAGCGCCAATCACCGTGAATCTGGCGCGGCCCTGCTTGATCAGCGGCGCGGCTGCTTCCAGTGCCAGATCACAGGCCTTGAGCGCGACCAGCCGACCCACAAAGATCAGTTCCAGCGGCTTGTCCGCGTTGTGTTGTTCCCGGACTTTGACGCTGTCCGCGTGAATACCGTTCTCGGGCACGAAGAAAACCCGCTCGGCCTGCGGCTGCATTTCCTTCCAGGTTTGCGTGGAGCCCACCATGATCGCCTTGGCATCGCGGTAGGTAGATGTCATGTAGGGCAGGAAGCGATAGAGCTTTCGAAACTTCCCGATCCATTCCTTGTCGCGGCTGGCCTGCTGGAAGCCTGGTGGCCAGGGCAGGCCGCCATTGATAGGGCCGACTACGAAAGGCACGCCCAAACGCTTGAGCCGGCCAGAGAGAAAACTCGGCATTGCCGGTGAGACCGGAGTAAGGCGCAGGACCACATCAAACGCGCCCGCGGCAAGCTCCTTGCGCATGGCACGCCAGGCGCGCCACTCGAACATCAGATAGATCGGCACGCGAAACAGTGTCAGTGCCTGGCTGCCGAAATCGCGCTTGAAAATATGGTTGAAGGCCCAGTACTCGAGCTTGTCGAGCCAGGGCATGGTGATATACCTGACTCCCTTGTAACTGTTCCTGCGGCTCTCAATACCCGCCCGGTTATCACCGTGGGTGAGCAGGGTCACTTCATGAATTCGTGACAGTGCGGTCGAGTGATTGTGACTGACCAGAGGCACACTCACCCATTCAGGATTGTTTGAGTCTGCGATAAGCAGCAAGCGCAATGATTTCATTCTGGGTTGGAGACAGTCTCAGCACAGGGGATCAGCGTGATGCACGGCGAATGTGCATGGGGCTCGGCGGTGCTTTCAGATTATCAGATGCGCATGGTTGCGCGGTCATGACCGCGGGCACCATGGGGATGTCAGATGGGCGTGGTAATCTTCGCCGCTTCTGAAAGCCACGAGTCGGACACTGCACTCTCTTGCTGATCGGGCCTGCCAGACATCGTTCCTGTTTTCCTGTCCGACCTATGTCGCACGTCATCATTTCCATCATTACCGATACGAGCCTGACGTGATCAAGCGACTTTATGGCAGCCGCATCCTTCGCCTGTTCAGTGCGGCAGTCATTGATCAGGGCATCATTTCCCTAGCCAATCTCGCGCTCGCCGCCCTGCTGATCCGGTATGTGGGCGCAGGTGAATACGGGCTGTTTGTGCTGGTGCAGGTCTCCATCGCCTTGCTGGCCAGCATCATGGATGCCTGGGTCAACGGGCCGCTCTCTGTTTTGGCGCCACAGCGCAGCGAAGAGCAGCGCGACGTGATGATCAGCGGCGTGCGCTTCAGTTTGTTGCGATTCCTGGGTCTGTTGTTCCTGCCCTGCCTGGCGGTTCCATTGATTGGCTCCGCGCTGGGTTTCATTGAATCGAGCATGGTGCCGCTTCTGGTCATGGGCGTGATCGCAGGTACGATCGGTCTGTATCGAGAGTTCTTGCGCAGCGCTCTTCGCATTCGCGCGGAGATGAACAAGCTGCTTCTGGCAGATGCCGCTTACGTGACCGTTCTGATCTCAGGCGCCGTACTGGCCGTCAATGTTCCCGACCCTTCGGCGGTGAAAGCATTGATGGCGCTCGCCGTCGCCGCCGCGACTGGCATATTTTTCCTGCGCAGGGCGCTGGATATTCCCAAGTTCAGCGATACGGCCGCGCGCAAGAAATCATGGCGCGAAATGCGGCCGCTCGGCATCTGGGCCGCAGTAGGGGCTGCGATCTACTGGGTGCAGAGCCAGTCCTTCAACTACGCCCTGGCAATTCGGCTGTCCGAGGTTGCAGTCGGGCACGTCAATGCATCGCGCTTGATGATCATGCCGATGTTCCAGTTGTGTACGGGTGTGTCTCACCTGCTGCTGCCCAGCGCGGCGGGCTGGCTTCATCACGAGGGCTTGCCCAGCCTGGTGCGCCGCTTGCTCAAGTTCATGGCGGTTCTCCTGGTCATGGATGTCGCCTATCTGCTGGTGCTCTGGGTCATGCGTGACTGGATCACCGAGGATCTGATGCGAGCTGAGATTCCACATCGCGACTTACTGATTCTGCTCTGGGCCACGCATGCCTTGCTGGGCATGACGCGCGAAATGCTGCAGGCCGCACTGCTGGCGCTCAAGCGCTTCCGTGCCCTGGCCTGGCTGTCCCTTGTGGCCGCTGTCGCAGCGCTTGGCAGCATGTGGTTCGGCGTGGTGCATCTGGGCGCACCGGGTGCGGTCGTCGGCACCGCGGCAGGCGAGCTGACCTTCCTGATTGGCCTGATCTTCCTGCTGATGCAAAGCCTGAGGCGTGATCGCGCGGCCTCGCAACAAGCTGACGGGTCCGTCCGAAATCCAAGACAAGAATTATGAAGCCGAAACGTATCGTCATCCTGGCCAGCTTCAGGATCTTTCCAGCCGAGACAGGCGGTCATTTGCGCACTGCGGTGGTCGCCAAGGTGTTAGCCCGTCTGGGGCACGATGTCCTGGTCTATTCCATGGCGGGCCGACGCGCGGACTACGCCACACCTGACCGTGCTGTTGGTTATCGGGTGGACCAGATTGAGGACAATCTGCGCGAGGAAATACATCTGGGCCTGGGCAGTGGCATTACCCAGGCTGTGACGCGCCGCCTTCGTCTTGCTCGAATCTGGGTTCTGCTGCTGCTGCGTTTTGGCCTGTTACCTCGCAGGATGAAAATGGCGTTGGAATCGGCTGATATCTGCATCAGCGACATGCCCTGGAGTTTGCCGCCACGTGGGTTCGAAACTTCCAAGCCATGGCTGTTGCTCAGTCACAACCTCGAGCACAGGCTGCTTGAGCAAGGGCGTCCCCTGGAGAGGCCGTTTTCCGGATGGCTCAAGCGCATCGAAGCCAAGGTGCCGCAGCGCTATGTCGGTGTGTTGACCTGCGCAGACGATGACCATCAATTCTTTGAAAAACACGACCCGGAGAAGCGCTGCGTCCTTTCACCGGTGGGCTGTGCCGTTGATCCGCTGAGCTATCAGCAGGAGGCTGGCGTTCGGGAATCCACGCGTCGTGAACTGGGTGTTGCTGATGACGAAACGATGTTCGTCTTCAGCGGAAGCAGCTTCCAGCCCAATGTTGACGCCTTCGAATGGCTGCAAAAATTTTCAAAAGATCATGCAGATTTTCTGCAGCGCGAGAAAATTCGCTTTGTCGTGGTGGGGACGGTCTCAGCTCGTGCCTGGAAAAGCGGGGCCATGATCGTCACTGGCCGGGTGGAAGAAATAAACCCCTACTTCATGGCGGCTGATATCGGATTGAACCCCGTGGTCTGGGGCTCAGGCGCGAACGTGAAGATGTTTGAATACATTGCTGCGCGCCTGCCACTGATGTCTACCCAGTTCGGCGTGCGAGGCATCAAACTCGAGGCGGGCACAGATTTCCATCTTTTTGACCGCGATCATTTTGAGCAGCGTCTGATCGACTTGCGTCGGGCACTTCCGGATAGAGCTGCGCGACTGGCGTTTGCGGAATCAGTCTGGAACCGGCACAAGCAGATTATCGACATTCATCAGGTGCTGGAGAACGCCCTGGAAGATCTTCACCTGTTCGATTCCTGAAACCACGGTAAAGTCACTGCGCCCAGGGCATGGGGGCCAAGGGGTCGAAGCGCGACTGGATTTTTCGCGGCCGGCCGTGAATTTCCGGGTGCTGCATGCACAGCACCAGCTCTGTCACGTGTAGTGACCATCGAGCCGATAGCCGGCTAGGGCGATTCTCGCGCGCGGCTGAAGCCGTTTCCGCCACGCCGCGACAGAAATCCATGCAATTGGCGCCCTTGCTGTCGCGAACAAATTTTGATTTGCGAACCAGGGGCAGGCGACGCGGCCCAAGACCAATCATCTTTGCCAGGGCTGGATGATGCTCAGCACGGCGGGAGAATCGATGACGCCGGCTGATCTGAACCTTGCCGCCATAGTCCCAGGCTTGATCCGTGGATAACCAGCCATCGTCACCAAAAATGCGAAACCGGTGATCGTGGGGCGGATACAGGCTGCAGGTAAAGCGAGCGACAGGCCCACTGACGAACTCGATACAGGCTGTTGAGTAATCGGCAGTGTTCACATCCAGCGCAATGCCCTTGTCCGGCTGCAGGACAGTGGAAAAGGAAGTCATCCGCTTGGCCGGGCCAAAGAAGGCGGTGAGCCAGGTCATGTAATAGCCAGCGTGCTCCAGGGTGCAGCCCACCTCAAACTCATCCTTGGCAGGCCAGGGCGCGCCACTGGCGCTGACCCACTCGGCAAAATTGTGCTGCGGGACATTGCCATCGTCGAGTTCTGCATAGACCAGGCGCGGGGTACCGATGCGCCCATCGCGCAATGCTTTCCAGATGGTCTGGGCCGTTTCACTCAGCACCGTGCAGGGCGCGCCGTTGATCTGAAGTCCGCGTGCTTCGGCCATCTCTACCAGTTGTTCCGCGTGCTGCAGATCCATGGCCAGAGGCTTTTCCGAGTACACGTGCTTGCCCGCCTCAAGCGCCGCCGCAGAAATCTCGAAATGACTCGATGGGTTGGTGAGATTGACGATCAGCTCGACACGATCATCACCCAGAACAGCCTCCAGGCTCGGATAGATGTTGCTGACGCCGTAGTACTCCGCGTGGGCCTTGGCGCGCTCCATATTCCTGTCGTAAACGCCTTGCAGCTCCAGTTCAGGGTGGTTGCACAGCGTGGCAGCATAAAAATCAGCTACGTAGCCGCACCCGATGATGGCAATACGCATATCAGCTCTCCCAGGCTGAGCGAATCCGGTCAACAGTTCTAAGGATGTCCAAAGTTGCATCGAGCGGCATGTCCGGACTTTCCAGCAGACCTTGCCGAAGGCAGCGCATCACTTCCTCTGCCTCCACGGTATAGCCGGTACCCGCAACGTAGATCGCCTCGGGTTTGCTGCGCATGCGATCGCGCAGCTGTCGCAGCCACTGCAGGACCGGGCGCAGCAGGCGGTGTTGCTTGATGCGGCTCTTAAGCCCTGCTGATGCCAGCGGCGAATCGCCAACAGCATGCTGCTTGCGGATGCTGTAGCGCTCGCAGAAATACAGGGGCGCTTCCAGCTCGATGCAGCCGCCTGGGCCGTAGATCCGTGCGTCATTGCACAGATTGGCTGCCAGGCTTGCGCTGAGGACGGCCTGCTGGCCTTGCGCGTACTCGAGCAGGATATTCACCTGAGCATCGGCACCGCTGCCTGCATTGATCTTGCTTGCCTGCACACGGCTCGGCGTGCCAAACACCCGCTCGGCCAGCGCCAGCGGATAGACGCCCAGGTCCATGAGCGCGCCAGCGCCCGGGCCTTCAAACAATCGGCTGCCCGGCGTCTGTTCACGCAGGAAGCCGAGCTGCGCATGCAATTGCGTGGGGGTGCCGATGACGCCTTCATCGAGTCGCTGCATGGCCCGCTTCAGGGCAGGCGAGCAGCGCATCCACATGGCATCCATGCAGAACACGTTCTGCGCCCGCGCGGCGGCAATGATTTCCGCCGCCTCCGCAGCATTGAGCGCAAAGGGCTTCTCGCACAAAACAGCTTTGCCCGCCGCGATGGCCATCAGGCAATGCAGCTTGTGCAGCTCGTTGGGCGTTGCGATGTAGACAACATCAACCTCGCCGTCTGCGACCAGCGCTTCATAACTGCCGTAGCTGCGCGCGATGCCAAAGCGACGGGCAAACTCATGAGCCTTTTGCTCGCTGCGTGAGGCCACCGCAACCATCTGCGCGCCCTGAGCACTCTTGAGGCCATTTGCAAATGCATCCGCTATCCAGCCTGTTCCCAGAATGCCCCAGCGGATCGCGCGCATGATCTGTCCCTTTCTTGCTTGAGTGCGCCTTCAGGCGTCGAGAATGTTTCGCTTCAGGGCGACGCCCGGATTGGGTTCCCGCATCAGCGATTCGCCGACCAGAAAACGCTTCACACCTGCATCGAGCAGTCGGCGTACGTCGGCGCGTGTGCTCAGCCCGCTTTCAGTGACCACCTCAAGTCCGGCCGGCAACCAGGGCAGCAGGTCCAGCGTGGTTTCAATGCGGGTCTCGAAGCTGCGCAGGTTTCGGTTGTTGATACCCAGCAGGTAGTCGTTGCCAAGGCCCGCACCGAGCACCTTGTTGAGTTCAGCGGAATCGTGAATCTCGACCAGCACGTCCATCTTCAAGGCGCGCGCTGTCCGATGCAGCGTGGCCAATGCAGTCTGTGACAGGGCGGCTGCGATCAGCAGGATGCAATCTGCGCCCATGGCGCGGGATTCCAGAACCTGCAACTCATCAATGATGAAGTCCTTGCGAATTGCCGGAATCTTTACCGCGGCGTGTGCCGTCACGAAATCAGCTTCGGAGCCTTGAAAGAAATCTTCATCGGTCAGGACGGACAGACAGGCCGAGCCACTTTTCTCGTATTCCTGAGCAATCCATTTTGGATCGAAATCGGTCCGAATTAGGCCCTTCGAAGGGGAGGCGCGCTTGATCTCGGTGATGACAGCGGGGCCACCCAGATCCGCGACTTCCTTCAGGCGGCGGGCAAATCCGCGCGGGGCTTCCTGCTGCTCGGCGCGCTGCATAAGCGTGCTGTCACTGACCCGCTTGCGCAGGTCGGCAATTTCTTCGCGCTTGCGCGCGAGAATACGTTCAAGAATATCGCTCAAGCGGTTTCACCCCTGAAACTGGATGAATAGTTGGCCAACTCTTCCAGCTTTTGTGCGGCATTGCCATTGGCAATGGTGTCGCGCGCCAGATCGACGCCGGATTTGAAATCAGGTGCCAGGCCTGCGACATAGATCGCGGCAGCTGCATTGAGCACCACAATGTCGCGCGCCGGGCCGTTCACATTGTTGAGGGCGGCACGGATCAGGCTCAGGCTCTGCAAAGGGCCATCGACTTTCAGATCTGAAATGCTGCCGCCACGGATATCGAAGCTGCTCGGGGTAATCGCCCCCGTGCGAATCTGGCCATCGCTGAGTTCCGCGAACTGCGTTCTCGCCGCGATGGAGATTTCATCCAGCCCATCTTCGCTGTGCACAATCATGACCTTGGTCGCGCCCAGTTCCTTAAGCACCTGGGCCAGCGGTCGCAGCCAGTGCGCATCAAAAACGCCAATGACCTGACGCTTTGCCCCGGCGGGGTTGGTCAGCGGGCCCAGCAAATTGAACAGCGTGCGCACGGCCATCTCGCGGCGCGGTCCGATGGCGTGCTTCATTGCTGAATGAAACGCTGGTGCAAACATGAAGCCCACGCCGACTTTCTCAACGCAGCGACCGACCTCTTCTGGCGACAGATCCAGAGCCACGCCGGCGGCTTCAAGCACATCCGCACTGCCGGAGGTGCCTGATACGGATCGGTTGCCGTGCTTGGCCACATGGCCGCCGGCAGCAGCAACGACCAGCGCTGATGCCGTAGAGACATTAAATATTGAAGCGCCGTCACCGCCTGTTCCGCAGGTATCCACGACCTTGTCCTGCAGTTCGGCAGATACCGGAACCGGGGTGGCGAGTTCGCGCATGACCTGTGCGGCGCCGGTAATCTCGTCCACCGTTTCGCCCTTCATGCGCAGGGCTACCAGCAGGCCCGCAATCTGTGCCGGAGTTCCCTGCCCCGTCATGATTTCGCGCATCGCGCTGCTCATTTCTTCGCGCGAAAGCGATTCGCGCGCGACCACCTTCTGCAATGCTTGCTGCAACTTCATGCCCCCTCCAGAAAATTCTTCAGCAAGGTGTGTCCGTGCTCGGTGAGAATGGATTCCGGGTGAAACTGTACCCCTTCAATGGGCAGGGTCTTGTGCCGAAAACCCATGATCTCATCCATCTCGCCATCGTCGAATTCTGTCCATGCGGTGATTTCCAGATCATCCGAAAGGCCGTCACGCCCCACCATCAGTGAGTGATAGCGGGTGGCGGTGTAGGGCGAGGGCAGACTCTTGAAGACGCCGCGTCCGCGATGGTGAATCTCGCTGGTCTTGCCATGCATGACCTCACGCGAGCGGATGACCTTGCCACCAAAGGCTTGGCCAATGGCCTGGTGTCCGAGGCAAACCCCCAGAATCGGCAGTTTGTCTTTCAGACGCTCAATCAAGTCCAGGCAAATTCCCGCCTCGTTGGGCGTGCACGGCCCCGGAGACAGGACGATATGGCTTGCGCCCAGCGCCTGCACCTCATCGACAGTGATCTGATCATTGCGGTGGACCACAACTTCGGCACCCAGCTCCCCGAAATACTGCACGAGGTTGTAGGTAAATGAATCGTAGTTGTCGATCATCAGGATCATGGCAAGCCTGCCCGAGCGGTTCTAAGGTGGACGCAACAGATCATTGCATCGCACCGTCGCGACGCAGGCCGCGGCCCATTTCGTCAATTATCGGTCGAAGCGTCGTGCAGGGATAGGGCGCGCGCAAACTTGCCCGCGAATACTCGATGTAGTTCACAGTTGTCTCTCTCAGGTACTCAGGCAGAGGCCGGTGACAGTGCCGCTTGCTGCTCATCAATCCAGTGACTCACGGCAGGGGCAATGATTTCAGGACGCTTGGCCCATGAAAAATGATCAAGGGTTTCGCCATGGGACTTGTCTGCTGCCCAATGCCAGCGAGTCACTTTGCAGGCCGGCATCTTGCTGAGCAGGACATTCATCGCCGCTTCGGGCGCCAGCGTGTCGCCAGAAAAACTCAAGGCAAACACCGGCTTTTTCAGCTCGCGCATCGCAGCCTCCTGCGCATCCGGGTCCGGGCCAAAGCGGTAGCGACCAAACCGTGCTGTGCCCGCCCAGTCCCGGATGACGCTGCGAGCCTCGCGGCCGGCAAAGCGAAGTGCCGCTCCAGGGTAGTGGCCCAGCACCTTGCTCAGCAGCCAGGCCGCTTGCGTCAGAGCCAGCAGGCGCAGGCCGCTAATGCCGGGCCATGCCCTGAAATGCACGGTTCCGGATGCAATCAGAACGAGCCCCTGCACCTCTTGTGGCGCACGCCCCACGAACTGTGCTGACAACTGCCCGCCTAGGCTGTGGCCGCCCATCCATAGCGAGGCGTTGGGCAATACCGCTCGCAGGCAGCGCTGTGCTGCCGCAACATCCTGGGCAATCAGTTCCTCATAACCCCAGTCCACGCGCCGTGACGCGCGCTGGCTGCTGGATTCGATTCCGCGCCAATCCATGGCTGCAAAGCTGATTCCGCTGCGGGCCATTTCGGCACCGAGCCTGTTGTAGAAGCGCGCGCGTGTCCCCATGGCAGGGAGGAACAACAGCAGCGGTGCCTGGTCAGGTGTATCGGTTTCGGCGCGCTGCAGACTCAGGTTGAATCGGTGGCCATCATTGCTGCAGACCGGAAGGGTCTGCATGCTCACGAACCACCGGCACCATGTGCCTGATCCGCCGCATGCATGACCGCCCTGGCCTTGTTGAGGGTTTCTATCCACTCCGATTGCGGAACGGAATCGGCCACTACGCCCGCGCCGGCCTGCACGTGGATCTGACCATCCTTGATCACGGCTGTGCGGATGGCGATCGCGGTATCCATGTTGCCGTCCCAGCCCAGATAGCCCACTGCGCCACCGTAAATGCCGCGTTTGACGGGTTCGAGTTCGTCGATGATTTCCATCGCGCGCACTTTCGGTGCGCCGGACAGCGTGCCGGCGGGGAAGCTCGCAGCCAGAGCCGCCAGTGCATCAAATTCGGGCCGCAGCTTGCCAGTCACGTTGCTGACGATGTGCATCACATGGCTGTAGCGCTCCACCACCATTTTCTCTGTGAGCTTGACGCTGCCAATCTCGGCCACGCGACCGACATCATTGCGGCCCAGGTCGATCAGCATCAGGTGCTCCGCCAGTTCCTTGGGGTCAGCCAGCAATTCTTCTTCGAGTTGGCGATCCTCGGCCTTAGTCTTGCCACGGTGGCGCGTGCCGGCAATTGGGCGCACGGTCATTTCGCCATCTTCAACGCGTACCAGGATTTCCGGCGAGGAGCCCACCACGTGGTGATCGTCCAGATGCATGCAATACAGGTAGGGCGAAGGATTGAGGCGGCGCAGTGCGCGATACAGCGCGACCGGCTCAGCTTCAAAAGGCGCTGACAGGCGCTGTGACGGCACCACCTGCATGACGTCTCCGGCCGCGATGTAGTCCTTGATGCGGTTGATGCCGGCCTTGAATCTTTCTTCACCGACACTGGAAACAAACTCTGCAGAGGGTTTTACGCTGCTCGGTCTGGGCATCGGCGGTGTCGGCTCTGCCAGCCTTGCTTCCATGAAATCCAGGCGCGACTCGGCCCGCGCGATCTCTGTCTTCGACGAGGGATTGGCATGTGCCACCAGTGTGACGGTGCCGCGCACTGAATCAAACACCACCAGTTCGTCGGACTGCATCAGCAGTACATCAGGCGTGCCGAGCGGGTCGTGGCGCTCGGCTCTCAGACGCGGCTCGAAGTAACGTACGCAGTCATAGCCGAAGTAACCCACATAGCCGCCAGAAAAACGCGGCAGGGCCTCATTGGGTTCAACGCGAATGCGTTGCGTATGCGAGCGCAGCCAGCCGATGGGATCGGTGGTTTCCAGCGACAGAACACGTTTGCCGTCGATCTCCACCGACACCTCGTCGCCGCGAATCTTCAGGATCTCTCGCGCGGGCAGGCCGATGAAGGAATAACGACCCCAGCGTTCACCGCCCTGCATGGATTCCAGCAGGTAGGAGTAGGGCTTGTTGCCCAGCGACAGGTAGGTGCCGACAGGTGTCAGCAGGTCAGCGGGAAGTTCGCGGGTCAGTGCGACTCGGTTGTAGTTGCTCATGTGCAGGAATCGGGAAACAGGTTTATCAGGAAGCGTTCAATCAGCAGGCGTCGACCACGGATGCACCCTCGCCACGAACGGCGATGCATCACAGGCCTATGCCATGCGAATGACTCCCGATATCCCATTCTCGATTCCAGAAAAACCCGACTCAGGCTTGAGCAATCTGCTCGCGCATGGCGGCAATTGTAGCCGCGTAATCCTTCGCGCCAAAGATGGCGGAGCCGGCCACAAAGGTATCGGCGCCGGCCTGCGCAATCTGCCGGATATTGTCGATCTTCACGCCGCCGTCGATTTCCAGGCGCACCTCACGGCCGGATTGCGCCATGTAGTTGTCCAGCATCTGCCGGGCCTGAGCCAGCTTGGCGAGCGCCGACGGCAGAAAGGACTGTCCGCCAAAGCCGGGATTGACCGACATCAGCAAAACGACGTCGACCTTGTCGAGCACATATTCCAGGACATTCAGCGACGTCGCGGGATTGAATACCAGCCCGGATTGGCAGCCTGCATCACGGATCGCCTGGAGGCTACGGTCGACATGCCGGGTGGCCTCCGGGTGAAAGGTGATGATGTCTGCGCCCGCTTTTGCGAATTCCTGCGCCAGCGCATCAACCGGCTCAATCATCAGGTGAACGTCCAGTTTGGCCTTGATGCCGAACTTCTTCAGCGCTGCGCAAACGGGCGGCCCGAAGGTCAAATTGGGGACGTAATGGTTGTCCATCACATCAAAATGGACCCAGTCCGCGCCGGATTCGATAACTTTGGCCACGTCCTCGCCCAGACGCGCGAGGTCTGCGGAAAGGATGGAAGGAGCGATCAGCGGCGGCAATTTTGAGGATGTCATCCGCGGAGTTTGAGGCCGCAGGACGTCCATCTCAAGCAGGAGCGACCCGCCTCTCAGGCAACCCGGCAATTGACGCGGGCCCGCAAAGGGCTGGAAATACGGGCCCTGTTCATTGCCGACCCGAGCTGCTCATGATTTCGTTTCCCGTCAAAGTAATGTTTTTCAAGCTGGTCCAGTTCGTCCTGAAATGGTCATCCAAGGCGCTGAATTTCCGCACGCCGGAGCTGTTCACTGGTGCTGGTTCCTCTCTGCTGCTGTGTGAGCACATGGGCCGGACTGGCGCGAAAAACATTCTTCTCGTGACGGATGCCATGTTGGTCAAGATCGGTCTGCTCGACCCGATCAAGGCACAACTCGACGAGTTGGGCATTCGCTACACGATCTACGATGGCGTCGAGCCCAATCCGACCATCGACCAGATCGATGCAGGCTTGGCCCTGCTCAAGGGCGAAAAATGCACTGCCATCCTTGCTGTTGGCGGTGGATCGCCTATCGATGCCGCCAAAGTGATTGCGGCCCGCGCCAAGAATCCGCTCAAGGTTGCGCACATGGCCGGCCTGTTGCGCGTCATCTTCAAACCCTTGCCCTTGTTCGTGGTTCCCACCACCGCTGGTACCGGCTCGGAAGTCACCATTGCCGCCGTGGTATCTGATCCGTCCACCACCCGCAAATTCGCGATCATGGACCCTAATCTGGTGCCGCTTGGCGCCGCATTGGACGGTGCCCTGATGGCGGGCTTGCCTGCGCATATCACCGCCGCCACTGGCATGGATGCCCTGACCCACGCGGTCGAAGCCTACATTTCTCGCAACAGCAATCCTTCGACGGATGCAGAAGCCGTGGAAGCCACGCGCCTGATCATGCAGAACCTGCCTCGCGTGGTGAAAGACGGTCAGGACCTTGAAGCGCGACAGAACATGGCATTGGCCTCCTACAAGGCCGGCGTTGCTTTCACGACCGCAGGTGTGGGCTACGTACACGCCATTGCGCACAATTTCGGTGCCTACTATCACGTGCCGCACGGGCTGGCCAACGCCATCATCCTGCCGCGCGTGCTGGATTTCTCGAAGGCGTTCTGCATCGAGCGTCTGGCCTATCTGGCGCAGATCAGTGGTTTGCGCAAAGGTCAGGAAACGCCAACCGAACTGGCGGATGCCTTCATTGCGCACGTACGCGCCCTGAACGCCGAGTTTGGCATTCCGACTCAGGTGGAGCAGCTGCGCGAAGAAGATATCCCGGCGATTACCGACAAGGCGTTGTCCGAAGCGCACTGGACTTACGCCGTGCCGCGCTACATGGACAAGGCTGAGTGCCGCAGCTTCATCCGACAGATGTTGCCGGCCCAAAGCTGAGTCTGCGGAACTCCGACCAGCGGGCAACGTCTATCAGGGGTGTCCGCTTGTCTGATCCGTCATTGGTCCGCCCATCGGGATGGACTTTGCTTCTGGCCTTATAGCGGGCTGGGTAGATGGTGAGCGCGCCGGCGTTCTCCCGCTATCGAGAGCAAAAGTACTTCGGTTCGCTGGATGGCCTGCGGGCGCTGAGCATCATCGCGGTGATCTGGTCGCATACCGCGCCAAGCTGGACCGGCGCGGCCGGCGCTGAAACCGGCGCCAACGGCGTCACCCTGTTTTTTGCCATCAGCGGTTTTCTCATCACCACCCTGCTTCTGCGCGAGCGCGAGAAGTACGGCAGCGTTGATCTCAAGGCCTTTTACCTGCGCCGCACGCTGCGCATCTTTCCACTGTATTACGCGGTTCTGTTGATCTATCTGGTCGCGGTCCTGGTTTTCGAAAACGGGACCGAGGCAGGTGAAAACTTCTTCAGCAATCTGAAGTATTTCGCCACCTACACATCCAATCTGTTCGTGCCGCTGGATGGTCGCGTCATCTTCTTTTTCGCCTGGTCACTGGCAACCGAAGAGCAGTTCTACCTGATATGGCCGCCGCTGATGATTTTGCTGGGTAGTCAGGGCAGGGCCTTGACCTTGCTCGGACTCGTGATGGCGATCTGCGTGTTGGCTCAGTGGGCTAACAACCCCTGGGCCGGCATTGTTCCCATCGCGATCACTGGCGGCTGCGCACTGGCCATCCTGCTGCATTCTGAAAAAGGCTACGCCCTGTGTCACACGGTGCTGGGGCACTCCGCTTCGGGCTTGGCGATCCTCGCCCTTCTTGTGCCGGCTCTGGTATGGCCAGCCTTGCCGGATACGCTGGTTCATGTTCTGTGCGTGGCTCTGGTTGGGGCCTGTGTGATGCGCGAGTCACACCTGCTATCAGGCCTGCTCAGGTTCAGGCCGCTGGCTTACATCGGAACCGTGAGCTACGGGATGTACCTGTTCCACATGCTGTGCAAGAACCTGATGATCCGAATTCTCGCCGCGCTCAATCTGGAGCAGGAAGGTCTGGCCCTGTTTTGCAGCACCCTGGCTCTGGTCGTGCTGGTGGCTGGTCTGAGCTATCGCTATTTCGAATCGTTCTTCCTGCGTCTGAAACTTGGCCTTGCCCGCTGAGCCTTGCGCCGCGGCCTCTAGAACTGAGACTGCTGGGGAATCTCCCAATCGAACTTGGGCAGCGATTCGCGAAAGACCTTTTCCAGTTCTTCACCCCAGGCCTGCTTGAGCGCCGCGTAATAGGGCGTGTCCAGATCCAGCCGCATCTGTTGCCAGATTTGCAGTGAATTGCGCGGCAGGATGGCCAGATCCAGCGGCGGCCCCACGGTGAGGTTGGATTTCATGGTGGAATCCAGACTCACCAGCGCACAGCGCGCCGCCTCTTCAAGCGAAATGTGCCGTCTGATGATGCGGTCGAGGATGGGCTTGCCATACTTGCTCTCGCCGATCTGCAGATAGGGTGTTTCCGGGGAAGTGGCGATGCAATTGCCTTCCGGATAGATCAGATACAGCGCCGGTTCTTCGCCGCGAATCTGGCCGCCCAGGATCAGGGTAGTACGGAAATCTACCGTGTTCTGCCCGGCCTGCTGCGTATATTCCTGTTGCGCACGTACGGACAGGGCACCGACGTATTCCGCCGCATCGTACATATGCGAGAAACCTGAAAGGCGATGCTCAGCTTCCGGATTTTTCTCATCGCGGCGCAGGTTGTTCAGAACCCATTGCGTGGTCGCCAGATTTCCTGCTGACAGCAACACGAAAACGCTGTTTCCGGGTTGTTCAAAAACGTGCAGCTTATTGTAGGTGCGCACGTCGTCCACACCCGAGCTGGTGCGGGTGTCGGCAGCAAAAACAAGTCCATTGTCAACCTTGATCGCGCAGCAATACGTCATGGAGGTCAGTTGATTCCGTTACGGCCGTTAGCGTACCCGAGGCGGGTGGCGCGGCACAGCAAAATTCGTGCGCAGTTGCTTGTTCGTCCGGATTGCGGCGGGCACACTCGCCGCCCCAGACCCATCCTGCATGGCCTTCGTGCTCACGGCGAGGCCATGTGGTTCCCAGAATGGAGGCCTCATGACACAGACCGTCGAGTTCTTTTTCGACTGCACCAGCCCATACACCTATCTTGCCGCGACCCGGATGGAGAGCCTCGCGCAGCGTACGGGCGCCGTTGTTCAGTGGAGACCCTTCCTGCTGGGAGGCGCATTCCAGGCGACGGGCAACAGGATGCCGGCATCGGTGGCCGCCAAAGGCAGTTACATGCTGGCCGACCTTCAGCTATGGGCCCGCCTTTACAAAGTGCCGTTCAGTTTTCCGAAGCAGTTTCCGATCAATAGCCTCCTGCCTCAGCGCGTGGCCTGCGCTCTGCCGCAGGAACAGGTGGCCGCCGCCGCCTTGGCCATGATGAAGGCCTACTGGGCTGACGGCGGGGACATTCAACAGGCCGAAGGTCTGCGCCCGATCCTTGCGGCGCTGGATCTGGATGCCGATGCCTTGCTGGCCACAGCGCAGAGCGATGCGGTCAAGGCACAACTCAAGGCCAATACCGAAGAAGCCGTCACCCGGGGCGTGTTCGGAGCGCCGGCCTTTTTCATCGGCAAGACCCAGTTCTGGGGCAATGACCGGCTCGAGATGATCGAGGCGGTGCTGAGCGGCAAGCTGGAAGTCGCGTGAGCACCGATCTCAAAGGCAGTGCTTCGCGCTCCGAGTACGTGCAGGTGCGCGGGCTGCGCTATCACGTCCGGCGCTGGGGCGAGCCCGATGCACCGATGTTGTTCCTAGCCCACGGCTGGATGGATCTGTCCGCCACCTTCGAGATGGTGGTGCAGGGGCTGACGCCGCGCTTCCAGGTCCTGATCCCGGATTGGCGGGGTTTCGGCCTGAGCGAGAAAGACCCGAACGGGTACTGGTTCCAGGACTATGTGGCTGATCTTGATGCGCTGGCGGATCACTACTCACCCGATCAGCCCATCATGCTGGCCGGGCACAGCATGGGCGCGCAGATCAGTGCGATCTTTGCGGGGCTGCGGCCCAAAAGGGTGCGCCAGCTTGCCATTCTGGATGGCCTGTTCCTGCCCGACGGCGACCCCAGCACCATCGCCAAACGCTATCGGATCTGGCTCAACGCCATCCGCAGCCCTGCAAGTTCGCCCAGCTACGCCTCGTTTGACGAACTTGCTGGTCGTATCCAGAAGCGCCATTCCAAGCTCAGCCTGGAGTCCTGCCGCTTCATCGCGCGATGCTGGGGCGTTCTCGATGATGACGGCATGGTGCGTCTGCAGTCTGATCCGCGACACCTGGTGGACATGCCGCGGACCTACTCGCAGGCAGAGTCGGACGCGATCTGGTCCTGTATTGTGGCGCCGGTGCTGTTCGTTGACGGCGGTGATTCACCGTTTCACAAGCAATTGGACAGCACAGAGGTGTCTCGCCGCCGCAAGCTTTTCCAGCAGCGCGAGGAAATCGTCATTCCCGGTGCCGGACACATGCTGCACTTTGAAGTGCCGGTTGAACTGTCCGACGCACTCAACAATTTCTTTCACGATTAGCGGTCATGCCACGCCAAAGCAGATTCGACGACGACAATGAATACGATGGCCCGAGCAAGACTCAGGTCAAGCAGGCCATGCACGGCCTGCAGGATATTGGCACTGAATTGCTGAAGCTCTCGGGTGCCCAGCTCAATGGCATCGGCATGGAACCACGCTTGCGCGAAGCTTTGCGCGAACACGGCCGCATGCCCACGCGCGAGGCCAAGCGCCGCCATATGCAGTTCATCGGGCGCCTGATTCGGGAAGGCGATCAGGAAAGTTTTCTGCGCCGCGCGCTAGACCAGATCAAGGCCGGAACCACGCGTGTGCTGGCCGAGGCAGAGCTATGGCGCGAGCGCCTGCTCGAAGACGACGCTGCCATGACGCAATGGATAGAGCTTTATCCGCAGACCGAAGTGCAGCCGCTGCGAAATCTGGTTCGCAACGCGCGGCGGGAGCTGGCCAAGCTCGATGCGGCAGAGCCTGAGAGCAGCACCGCGCGACAGAAAAGCGCCGCTTACAAGTCGCTATTCCAGGCTCTGCGCGTCATCGTCGCTGACAACGACGCGGCCTGATCCCCTGATCCCATGCAGATTGCGCTGGCACCCATGGAAGGCCTGGTGGATGACGTGCTGCGCGAGGTGCTCACCAGCGTTGGCGGCATCGACTGGTGTGTGACCGAATTTGTTCGCGTGACGCAGCAATTGCTGCCCCGGAGGTGTTTCCGTGCGCTGGCTCCGGAACTGGATCGCGGCGCGAAAACCCCCAGCGGCACGCAGATGCGCCTGCAATTGCTGGGTTCGGACCCGCAGTGTCTGGCTGACAATGCCGCGCGCGCCTGCGAGCTGGGCGCGCCCGTCATCGATCTCAACTTTGGCTGCCCGGCAAAAACCGTCAATCGATCGCGCGGTGGCGCGGTGCTGCTGAAAGAGCCCGAACTGTTGCGGGACATCCTGAGTGAGGTGCGGCGCACCGTACCGGCAGCGATTCCGGTCACTGCCAAGATGCGCCTTGGTTACGAGGACAAGTCGCTGGCACTGGACTGCGCCCGTGCCTTGGCAGACGGCGGCGCAGAGCAGATTGTGGTGCACGCGCGCACCAAGACCGATGGCTATCGACCGCCAGCGCACTGGGACTGGATTGCCCGTGTGCAGGATGTGGTGTCCGTGCCGGTCTACGCCAATGGAGAAATCTGGTCCGTCGAAGACTGGCAGCGCTGTCGCAGCATCAGCGGCGCGCAGGATCTCATGCTCGGCCGTGGTCTGGTCGCACGCCCGGATCTTGCATTGCAGATTCGTGCGGCAGAGGCGGGAGAATCCTTCCAGCCACTGGAATGGTCGCAGATCGCGCCGCTGGTTCAGGTGTTTTGGGCGCTGGTCCGCAAGAAAGTACCGGCGCGCTTTGCACCGGGCCGTCTCAAGCAATGGCTGTGCTGGTTGCGCCGGAACTATCCCGAAGCCGAGGCATTGTTCATGCAACTGCGGCGTGAAGAAGACAGCGAAAAGATCGATGCGGCAATCGCATCGCTTGTCCGGGTTCACTGAAGCAGAGCCTGAATCACCGCCGCCGTGCGAGGGCAGGCCCCGGTCGAATCCGGCAAAATTGCCGCATGGACTCCCCCGATCTTGATGATGCAGTTGCCGGCCTGTTCATTGGTGCTGCGCAGCCCATGCCCAATGACGGTCGCCCTACCGGCATTTTCAAGCAGGCTGTCAGCGGGCCACTGCGCATCCACAGTGAAGGTCTGGAAGGTGATGTGCAGGCGGACCGCAAGGTACATGGTGGCGTCGAAAAAGCGTTGCATCAGTTCTCACCGATGAACTACGCGCTCATGGCCGAGCATTTTCCCGACTCATCAGCATTGATGTGTGCTGGTGCGATGGGCGAAAACATTTCCTCCGCGCTGTTGCATGAATCCAATGTCTGCATCGGAGATGTTTTTGAACTGGGCACAGCGCGTGTGCAGGTTGCTCAGCCGCGCACGCCCTGCTGGAAGATTGATGCGCGCTTTGGCGCCGAAGGCATTACCCGGTTCGTGGCAGCCCGCGGCATCGTGGGTTGGTACTACCGGGTCTTGTCACCAGGCGAGGTGAAACAGGGTGATCGCCTGCGTCTGATCGAGCGACAAAAAAGGACGCTGAGCCTTGAACAGTTCAATGCCCTGACACGTGAGCATCGGCCCGCTGTCGAGCGCCTGTTTGAGGTCGCGCAGACCGTGGGGCTGAATGCGGACTGGTCCGCTCGCCTGCGTTCGCGCGCGCAGTATCTTCATCACAACGCTTCGAAGTAGGTGGTGGTCGGCAAATCGGCTGCGCCGATCAAGCTGCCGGACTATCCGGTTGTAGCTGCCATCGCGCCATTGCGCAGCGCCCTGAAGAGCGCCGGCAGTGCCGTGCTGTGTGCGCCGCCGGGCTCGGGCAAGACAACTGTCGTACCGCTGGCCCTGATGGATGAGGACTGGCTTGCCGGCGGGCGCATATTGATGCTCGAACCGCGCCGGGTTGCGGCCAGGGCGTCGGCCACGCGCATGGCACACCTGTGCGGCGAAAAAGCCGGCATGCGCGTGGGGTTCCAGATTCGTTTCGAGCGAAAAGTCAGCGAACAGACCCGGATCGAGGTCATCACCGAGGGCTTGCTCACGCGTCGTCTGCAGGCTGACCCGGAGCTGCCCGGTGTGGGCCTGATCATCTTCGATGAGTTTCACGAACGCAGCCTCGACGCAGACCTCGCTCTGGCCTTGGCACTGGATGCCCGCACGCACCTGAATCCGGCGCTGCGCATTCTGGTGATGTCGGCCACGCTGGATGCTCAAAGAGTGGCTGGCCTGCTGGGCGACGCGCCGATCATTGAAGCAGGTGGACGCATGTTTCCTGTCGACTGCCATTACCTGCCGCAGGCGCGTGATGCACGGCTCGACCAGGGTATTGCGCAGGCGGCGCAACGTGCGCTGAAGGAATCCGAAGGCGATGCATTGGTCTTTCTGCCAGGTGCGGGCGAAATCAGAGGTGCGCAGCGTCTGCTTGAGCAAACACTGCCCGATGTCGCCGTTCGTCCGCTGTATGGCGACCTGCCTTCTTCAGAACAGGATCTGGCCTTGGCACCTGACGCGCGTCAGCGCCGCAAGATCATCCTGGCCACCAATATCGCGCAGACCAGCCTCACGGTTGAGGGCGTCACCAGCGTGATTGATTCCGGGCTGGTGCGGGTTGCGCGTTTCGATCTGGGCGCGGGTGCCAACCGGCTGGAGACGCTGCGGGTATCACGCGCTTCTGCCGACCAGCGCGCCGGCCGTGCGGGGCGGCTCGCCCCCGGAGTGGTCTATCGCCTGTGGAGTCAGGATCAGCAAGGCACGCTGGCAGCACACGATACGCCGGAGATTCTTGCGGCTGATGTATCGCGCCTGGCGCTGGAACTGGCGGCATGGGGCGTCGCAGATCCGGCAGAGCTAGGTTGGCTGGATCTTCCCGGCAAGGCGCAATGGGATTACGCACGGCAACTCTTGCTACAACTCGGCGCCATTGACGAGCGCGGCAAAATCCTCGCCCACGGCAAGGCGCTGGCCAAGCTGCCGGCGACGCCGCGTCTGGCGCAATTGCTGATCACAGCAGGCCAGCTGGGTGCCGCTGCTGCGGGCGCATGGCTGGCGGCCGCGCTTGAGCAGCGCGCCGAAGGTGACGAGATTGATCTGCTGGAACACGTGTCGAAGCTGGCAATGGGCAGAACGCCGGCTTCGCGTCGCGCTGCAGATGCGGCGGCGCAGTTTCTCCGCTTGTTGGGTGCTAAACCGCAAAGTCTGCCCGTGAACTTTGCCGAACACGTCCCGGCGCTCGTTCTTCAGGCGTTTCCGGAGCGACTGGCGCAGCGGCGTGAGGGCCTGCGCGAGCAGGCCGTCGGTGCAAAACAGCTCGCGCGGCGCGATGTTCGCGAGGTGGCCTATCAGTGTGCTGATGGCGGCGAGGCGAGATTGCCGGAGCATTCGGCCATGGCTCGTCACGACTGGCTGGCGGTGGCGCACTGGGTGCCGGATGCAAGGCGTCGCATCCAGCTTGCGGTGAGTATTGACGAATCAGTGCTGCGGGACAGCTGCGCCGACCGCATTCAGACCCACCGTGAAGTGAGTTGGGACACCCAGCAACAGCATGTGATTGCGCAGGAGCAGGAGCGTATTGGCCGGATCGTGCTCAGCGCCCGGCGAATCAGCGATGTGGGCGAAGAGGGCATCGCCGCCATGCTGGTCGGTATTCGCAGTCTGGGCCTGTCCTGCCTGCCGTGGACGCCGGCGAGCCGCCAGTGGCAGGCACGCGTCATCTGTCTTGGGCAATGGCAGGCAGATCAGGACTGGCCGGATGTCTCGGATGAAGCGCTGATGGACACTCTGGAACATTGGCTCGCGCCCTGGCTTGATGGGGTGCGCCGGCGCAGCCATTTGGATGCCTTGAACCTGCCGGCCATTCTTGAATCCATGCTGAGTTATGAGCAGCAGCAGGCGCTGGCGAAGCTGGCGCCGACCCATCTGCAGGCGCCATCGGGTCAGCGTCATGGTCTGCAGTACACGCCCGGATTGCCGCCGAAACTGGAAGTGAAGTTGCAAGAAATGCTGGGCTCAAGCGAAACCCCGACGGTCTGCGGCGGCAAGATCAGGATCAGCCTGCATCTGCTGTCGCCTGCCCGTAGACCGGTTGCCATCACCGATGACCTAGCCGGTTTCTGGCAAAGGGCCTATCTCGAAGTGCGCAAGGACCTGCGCGGGCGCTACCCCAAACACCCCTGGCCGGAAGATCCCCGCAATGCCGTGCCCACGCATCGCGCCAAGCCTCGCGGCACCTGAGCGCCGTATGATGTCGCTTTAAGGTGCCCCATTCGCGCGTATGACGCTTCGAACGAACCTCCAAAGCCGTGGCCCACATCACGTGGTGCAACTGAGAAACACCGTCGCCTGCCTTGAACGCGGTGGCGTCATCGCTTACCCCACGGAAGGGGTTTGGGGGCTCGGTGCAGACCCCTGGAACGAGGCGGCTTGCCAGCGCATCCTTCAACTCAAGCGCCGACCCTGGCAGAAGGGGCTGATTCTGGTGGCCTCCGACTTTGATCAGCTAAGCGCCTTTGTTGACGTACCGTCAGTGCAGGCGCACGAGAAGGCACTCGGAACCTGGCCTGGCCCCAACACCTGGATTTATCCCAAGCGCTCGCTCGCGCCGGACTGGATCAGCGGAGAGCACGACTCGATCGCCGTCCGGGTCAGCGCACACCCGGTCGTGCGAGCGCTGTGCGAATCCTTTGGCGGCGCAGTGGTTTCCACCAGCGCCAATCCGGCTGGACGCGACCCCGCCATGTCGGCAACGCAGGTGCGCCTGTACTTCGGCGCACAGATTGACGCCCTGATGCCCGGCGCCCTCGGTGCCTTGAATGCGCCGACGACCATCCGCGACCTGCGCAGCGGACACACCTTGCGGGGCTGAAACCCCTCTTCCATTTTCAAACTCGCATCATTGTTTTCCGGACCTCATGAATATTTCTGTTGAAGCGCAGCTTGTTGAGCCCTGGTTGCGTGGCCTGCAAGAACGACTCTGTTCAGCATTGGAGGCCTGCGATGGCGGAGCGCAATTTCACGCTGATCCCTGGGTCCGGGAACAAGGCGGTGGCGGCATCACCTGCCTGATGGAAGGTGGCGCAGTTTTTGAACGCGCAGGAGTCGGTTTCTCGCATGTGCACGGAGACCGCCTACCACCCTCTGCAAGTGCCGCACGGCCTGAACTCGCCGGTCGCGGTTTCAAGGCCATGGGTGTGTCCATGGTGCTGCATCCGCGAAATCCCTATGTGCCGACCACGCATCTCAACGTGCGATTCCTCATTGCGGAGAAACCCGGCGAGGCGCCGGTGTGGTGGTTCGGCGGCGGCTACGACCTGACGCCCTACTATCCCTTTGAAGAAGACGTCATTCACTGGCACCAGACTGCGAAGCAGGCCTGTGACGGAATTGGCAAGGATGTCTATCCGCAGCTCAAAGCCCGCTGTGATGAGTATTTCTATTTGAAGCACCGTGATGAAACGCGCGGTGTTGGCGGCTTGTTCTTTGACGATTGGACCGAAGGTGGTTTTGCGCAAAGCTTCGCCTTGATCCAGGCCGTCGGCGACAGTTTTCTGCCGGCCTATCTGCCGATCGTGGACCGTCGCCGTCAGACCGCCTTTGGCGAAGGTGAGCGCCACTGGCAGCTGATTCGCCGTGGCCGCTATGTCGAATTTAATTTGGTGTGGGATCGCGGGACGCTGTTTGGCTTGCAGAGCGGCGGCAGGACGGAGTCCATCCTCATGTCCATGCCGCCCGAAGTGCGCTGGCGGTACGACGTTAAACCCGAAGCTGGATCAGCCGAAGCCGATTTGCTGCAGAATTATCTGCGCCCCAGAAACTGGCTGGACCTATGACCCTCACGGATCTTCGATACCTGGTGAATCTGGACAAGGAACGTCATTTCGGACGTGCCGCCGATCGCTCCTTTGTCTCGCAGCCCACTCTGTCGGTGGCGATCAAGAAGCTCGAAGAACAACTGGGCCTGAGCCTGTTTGAAAGAGCCCCGGGGGAAGTGCGTCCGACGCCGATTGGCGAGCGCATCGTGGCGCAGGCCCGTCACGTTCTGGCGGAAGTGAAGCTCATTGAAGACCTCGCCCGCGAGGGCAAGGACGAACTCGCCGGTCCGCTGCGCTTTGGTGCCATCTATACCGTCGCGCCCTATTTGCTGCCTTATGTGGTGCCCAGGCTGCGCGCAGCACATCCGCGCATGCCGCTGGTGATTGAAGAAAATTTCACGGCGCGGTTGCTCGAACAGTTGCGTGACAACGAGATCGACGTAATTTGCGTTGCATTGCCCATTGACCAGCCCGGGCTGAGCGCGTGGCCGGTGTACCAGGAAGATTTCTCGGTGCTGGTGCCGGCGGATCACCGCTGGGCACAGCAGGCGGACATCTCGGCGCGCCTGCTTTCCGAAGAGCCGCTGTTGCTGCTCGGCCCGGGGCATTGCTTCCGCGATCAGGTCATCGATGCCTGCCCCAAGTGTGTGGACCCCGATGGCAGCGGACCCCGGCCGCAAACCGGCAGCAGTCTGGAGACGATTCGGCACATGGTGGCGGGCGGATTGGGGGTGACGGTCTTGCCCAATTCTTCGCTGGAAAACCGGCCTCTGGAAGACACGCCGCTGGTGGTGTCGCGGCCGTTTTCCGGTAAGGCACCGGCCCGGACCATCGTGCTGGTCTGGCGCCGAACCTATCCTCGCCTGAAGGCCATCAAGGCCCTGCGAGAAGCGATTCTGGGTAGCCCGATTCGCGGCGTAAACCTGATGCCGGACTCGGAGATTCAGGAATTCTGAGGGTGGCTTAGCCGACCTTGGGATCGTCTCCGCGCCGACCGGTTTTCTTCGGCGTCAGCTGGCCCAGATGCGTTGTGGGTCGGCTGCGGCTATTGCGCAGGCGATTGAGCTGTGACAAGGCTTCGCGGTCGCGCTCGGTGCGGATCAGCCCGAAGCTCTCGTCGAGCATGCGCAGTTGCGGACCATCCGGGGTCTGTTCGAGCGCGAGATGGCCGGACTTGCGCAGGGCTTCCAGGCCGTCCACCAGATCTCGTCGACGCAGCAAGGTTTCGCGCCAGGCTTCGAGCATGTCTTTCATCGATATGCTGCAGCCACGGGTCACGCGGTTGACCACCATGATGCGGTGGATTGCGAAACCCAGAGTCTTTGGCGTGATGTTCATTCCCCGATCCGGTTGTGGATCCTGTCCGGTACCCGCTGGTCAGGATCATTGTGGGCTGCTTCCCCGGTGCAGCATGCGATTGTCCGGCAATCTTACACACTCTTTCATGCGCTTATGCACTTGATCCCATGCGGGAATTCAGCCCATCAGGAGGTCAGCATATGAACGCCGATAACGCTCAGCATGGCGGCAAAAGCGAGCTGAAGATTGCGCGGTGACAGGCTGTGGGCCAGGCGCGCACCGAGCGGCGCGCACAAGGTGCTCGCAATGGCGAGCAGGATGAAGCCGCTGCCGCTGACATAGCCCAGTGCCGGTGCCGGTACGCCTGAGACGCCCCAGCCTGTCCAGATGTATCCGGCAGCACCGGCCCACGCGATGGGCACGCCTCCAGCGGCGGCGGTGCCCACAGATTGGCGCATCTCGATACCGCGCAGCGCCAGATAAGGGGCGGTCAGTGATCCGCCGCCGATGCCGATCAGTGAAGACAGGAGGCCAAAAATGCCGCCTGCGCCTGCCAGTTCCTTTGCCTGCGGTGGCCGCAGGTCTTCCAGCGCGCCGAACTTGTAGTTCAGTGCCATCTGCACCGCGATGAGCAGACTGCTGACACCGACCAGACGCTTCAGGAATGCGCCGGGAAGCTGGTCGGCGACAAAAGCACCGAGCAGTGCGCCTACCGCCAGTGCCGGGCCGTAGACCTTGAGCAGAGGCCAGCACACGCCGCCACGCCGATGATGAGACAGGCTGGAGCTGATGGACGTGACTGCAATCACCGCCAGTGAGGTGCCCAGGGCGACATGCACGAGGATCTCGCTCGGGACGCCCTGGCTGCCCAGGACAATGATCAGGGCGGGGACCATGATCATCCCGCCGCCAACGCCGAACAGTCCGGCAAGGAGTCCGGCAACACAGCCGGTCATCAGAAAAACCATCCAGTCATTCATGGGCGCGGGGAAGATTCAGGCGGTGTTCGTACAATGGGGGGCAAATCCTACGCATCCTCGGACGCCCATGCTTCGCAAAATTGGCTTACTGCTTCTGGTATCAATCTCTGCACCGCTTTTCGCCCAGCCCGACCCGCTGGAGCCGGGGCGCAATGCCTTTGTTGCCGCGCTGCCGGGTATCGCACGCGGGGACAGCGAATATCAGGACTCGGTGCTGTTGCGCAGCTATCCGCTGTACCCGTACCTACAGGCCGAGCGCCTGCAATGGCGGCTGAAAAAGGCGACGCCAGCAGATGCGATGGATGCGGAGGTGGGTGCCTACCTTCAGGAGCAAGGCGATGTGCCATGGACACGCAAGCTGCGCTCGCAATGGCTCAAGTCGCTTGCAGAGCGCAAGGACTGGCCGAGATTCATGGCCTTCTATGTGGAGGAGCGCGCCGACACCAGCCTGAAATGTCATGCGCTGAATGCACGCATTTCGACGAGCCCCGATGCCGGCCTCATCGCACCTGCGCTGGACATCTGGCGAGATGGATCGAACCGCCCGGACAGCTGTGACCCGGTCTTCGCGTGGTTGCGTGCCAATGGGTCTTTGGGAACCAACGAGATTGCGCAGCGCGTACGTCTTGCCCTGGAAGCCAAGAATGTTTCCATCGCCAACTACCTGATCCGGCAGCTCCCGGCCAATCAGCAGAGCGGCTACCAGACTTGGGCCAATGTGCTCGCCAATCCCTCGGCCCATCTTGAAAGTGCCATTCAGACTGGCGTTGAACCGCAAGCCGTGATCGATGGCTTCAGCAAGCTGGCGCGTGCCAACCCGGACAACGCGGCGGTGGTGCTGTCTCGTATTTCGGCGCGTTGTGGTGAGCCCTGTCGCTTGGAATCACCCGGCACGATCGGCGAGATGCGCAGAGAGATTGCGCTGAATCTGTCGTGGAGCCGGCGCAGCGAAACCGTGGATCAGTTCAAGATGGTGCCGCTTGCAGCGCTCAATGAGCTGGGTCATGAATGGCGTGTGCGAGCCGCGCTCTGGGCCGGTGATTGGGCTCTGGCCGCGCAATGGATTTCGCAGATGCCTGCGGACATGCTCGCCGATCCGCGCTGGCGATACTGGCGTGGCCGCACCGCAGAGAAACTCGGACAGGCACAGGCAGCCACGTCGGATTACGAGTCGCTCACGCAGGAAAACGGTTACTACTCCGTGCTCGCGGCAGAGCGTCTGGGCAGAGGCTTCACGCCGCATAATCGCCAGCTACCGGGCAATCCTGAAGCGCGCGCTGCCATGTCGAAAACGCCCGCCTTTGTGCGGATGCGAGAGGCATGGAAGATCGGGCAGAAGTCCTGGGCCATCAACGAATGGAAAGATGTGACACGCGGCTATGAGCCGCAGCAGATGATAGAAGTCGCAAGGGTGTTGTCATCCTGGGGATGGCACCTGATGGCGGTAGCCAGTGCCACACAAGCCAAGGTCTTCGACGACTTTGATTTGCTCTATCCGCGCCCTTTCAAGCATGAGCTGATCGGCGCAGCCAAGCGCGTCAATCTTCCGCCGCAATGGGTCTGGGGCGTGCTGCGACAGGAAAGTCTGTACGAGCCCAACGCCCGATCGTCCGCCAACGCGCGTGGCCTCTTGCAGTTGCTGCCGACCACCGCCCGTAACGTGGCGCGTCGCAATGGCTTCCCGGCCCCGACGTTGGAAAGCCTCAATGATCCTTCAACCAACCTGTTGCTCGGGACGTCCTACCTGAGAGAGCAGTTTGATACCTTCGGCGGACGTTTCGTGCTGGTGCTGGGTGCCTATAACGCTGGGCCTGGTGCGGTGCGTCGCTGGCTTCCGTCGACGCCGCTTGAAACTGATGTCTGGGTGGAAAACGTGCCGTACAACGAAACCCGCAGCTACATCCAGCGCATCATTTGGCACAGCACCGTGTTCGGCTGGGAGGCCAGCGGCGAGCCGCAACGCATCACGCCATGGATGACGCCCATCTCCTCCGATCTCACGCCCATACCTGACCCAGGCCAATAATCTTTTGAGCGCGATCAAGAGCTATGTAGTGGGCGGCGCGGTCCGGGATCGACTGCTCGGAATTACGGTCAAGGACCGTGATTGGGTGGTAACCGGGGCAACACCTGAGCAGATGATTGCTGAGGGGTTCACGCCGGTTGGCAAGGATTTTCCGGTATTCCTGCACCCGAAAACCCGCGAGGAATACGCACTGGCCCGCACCGAAAGAAAATCAGGTCGCGGTTATCAGGGTTTTACTTTTCATACCGGCGCAGAAGTCACGCTGGAAGACGACCTGTGGCGCCGGGATCTGACCATCAACGCCATTGCCGAAGATGAGCACGGCGAACTGACGGACCCGCATGGCGGGCAGAAAGATATTCAGGCGCGCATCCTGCGCCACGTCTCGCCCGCTTTCTGCGAGGACCCGGTCAGGATTCTGCGCATTGCACGTTTCGCCGCGCGTTTCGCTCCGCAGGGTTTCACCGTAGCACCTGAGACGATGGCGTTGATGCGCGCCATGGTGCGCGACGGCGAAGTGGATCATCTGGTTGCCGAACGTGTCTGGAAAGAAACCGAACGTGCCCTGATGGAGCAAAAGCCCAGTCGATTCTTCGAGGTGTTGCATGAATGCGGCGCGCTGGCGCGCGTCATGCCGGAGGTGGCGGCTTTGTCTGGCGTGCCGCAGCGAGCGGACTACCACCCGGAAGTGGATACGCTGGTGCACACCCTGATGTGCATTGATGCTGCAGCGCGAGCAGGGCATGTGATTGACGTGCGCATTGCGGCATTGCTGCACGACCTGGGCAAGGCGCTGACGCCTGCACACGTTCTGCCGGGACATCGAGGGCATGAATCAACCGGATTGCCGCTGGTAACAGAATTCTGCAAGCGCTTGCGCGTTCCCAACAACGCACGTGATCTGGCATTGGCGGTAACGCGCGATCATCTGCTGGTGCACAAAGTGCGCGAACTCCGGCCCGCTACCTTGATGGGCCTGCTGGAACGTTTCAGCGCTTTCCGCCAGCCGGATCGATTCGAGCTGGCCCTGCAAAGCTGTGAATGTGACGCCCGCGGCAGACTCGGTTTTGAGAACTGCGAATATCCCCAGACCGATTATCTTCGCGAGGCCGCCAATGTGGCGCAGGTCAGCAATGCCGATGTCATCCAAAACGGTTTCAGCGGCCCAGCCATTGGTGAGGAGATCAAGAAGCGCCGGCTCAAGCAGTTGACCCAGTGGCGCGAGCAGCAGGGCTGAAGTTTTTCGTTAGCGACTTCCCTTGCTTGCAAACACCGGTCTGCAAGCGGCTCAGGGCCGGTCGAGCAGCCAGTCGTAGCTATAGCCGTTGATCTTGTTTATTGCTTCCAGCTGCAGTTGCAGCGTGGGCTCGGCGTATTGGCGAAGGTGTGCGATCACTGCCTCGTCGCTGCCGCCAAAATCCTGTGCATGCCATTTGTACAACTCGGAGACAATCAGCTTGCCGTCGACAATATTCACGGCACGCGGATGATTGATGAACGCGCGAGCGGCCTGTTCCAGTTGCGCCTCGGAATTGCCAGAACTGTAGATGTCTGCCGCCAGATTAGGGCCGCCCTGTGATGCGCGATTCAGTGCGTAATGCAGCCGCGGGTCTTTCCAGATTGGAAGTAGGATCTGATTCTGAATATCGTCCAGTGAAAGATTCTGCCCTTCAATCTGGAGCACCTTTGCCCCCCATGGCCCCTTGGTGAACCAACCGGGCGTGATGTCGATGCTCTGGATGCTGCTCACCGGATACCATTCAAGAATCAGCTTCACGGTCAGCGCGTTGTACAGATTGATCCAGTAGGCGCGCTGTTCTGCGCGGCGCAAGGTAGAAACCGGAGTGCGCTTGAGGTCATCCAGGTAGAGCCGCAAATAGCCGCGATCCTCGAGCGTGACGGACTCATATCGCATGCGATGAATGCCGTCCGCAGTCTGGACAAGATAGTCCGACAAAAATTTCTCCCAGATCGAATGGTTCAGCACGCGTTGGGAGTTCTCGTCGTGAAGCGACCAGCGCTCAGACAAGGCCGGTGGTTCCGCCGAGAAAATCGCACCCTGCCAAAACAGCGCGATCAGCAGCAGGCTCCTTTGTAGCGCGCTCATCGCGGCCGCGCCGGGCTTTTCTCCTGCAGCCATTCAATGACTTCGCCAGTCACCTGATCGCGGCACAAGTCATTGAGCACTTCCTGGCGTGCGCCGTCGTAGCTGCGCAGCTGGACTTCTGAAATGCCAGCCTTGGCGTAAGCCTTGACCAAGCTGCGCGGACCTTTGCCGCCCCCTGCGGTTGGATCATCACCACCGGCCAGCACGAGAATGGGGAGCCCTTTGGGAATGCGCGCAAGACGCGCGGGCTGGCACTGCCGCCCACCGATGGTGAGAATCTCTGACCACAGGGCGGCGGAAATCCGGAAGCCGCAGCGCGGATCGTTGATGTACTTGTCCACTTCCTCAGGGTCCGCTGAGAGCCAGTCAAAGCGTGTCCGCGGCGATTTGATCCGCCGATTGAACATTTTGATTGAGATGGCCTCGCCCAAAGCGCTGCGGTGACGTGGCCCGGCCACTTTCAGCTCTGCCTGAAGCAGGCCCATGCCAAGCACCCGCATGATGCCGACATTGCCTGTGGCCGAAGACAGGATGCAAGTCGCGATGTCGCGCCCGTGATGAACGATGTAATCCTGTGCCAGCAAGGCTCCCATGCTGTGCCCAAACAGGCTGATCGGCAGTTTTGGATGGCGCTCGCGCATCTCGGTTTGAACCGCCCGGATGGATTGAAGCGCAAAACGCCAGCCGTGCGAATCAGCAAAATGGCCAAGTTCATCTGGTGCGCGCGCGGTGCGGCCATGTCCGGGCAGATCCTGCGCATAGACCGCAAAACCAGCCTGATTCAGCGCTTTTGCAAAGCGCGCGTAACGCCCGCCGTGCTCCGACATGCCGTGAATAATCTGTACGCAGCCGACAGGCGCTTCCACCGGCAGCCACACTCGGACGAAGGCAACGGCCTCGTCATTTACCCTCAACTGGAACTCTGTCGCACTCACAATATAATTTTCGATCTCGTTGAGCGGGCCTGGCTCGGTACACTAGCTGCGTGATCACCACCCGGTCATTCTCTCCACCGCCAGAATATCTTCTGACGCAGTGTTCCACATCCCCGGAGGTCATTCCATGAGCGCCCTGCTCGCTATTGATCAAGGTACCACCAGCACCCGCGCCATCGTTTTCGATGAAAAAGGACGCAAACTTGGCGTTCATCAGGTCGAATTGCCGCAGTCATACCCCAAGCCGGGATGGGTAGAGCACGACGCGTTGCGCATTCGCGATGACACCTTTGATTGCGTCCGCGGTGCATTGAAGGATGCCGGGCTCAAGGCCGCAGACATCGCCGGCATTGGTATTACCAATCAGCGCGAAACCACCATTGTCTGGGACCGCGAAAGTGGCAAGCCTATTCATCCTGCCATTGTCTGGCAGGACCGGCGAACATCAGATTTCTGTTCGCAGCACGCAGACAAGAGCGACTGGCTGTCCCAACGCACCGGCCTGTTACTCGATCCCTATTTCTCCGCCACCAAGATTGCATGGATGCTGGACCACGTTGACGGCGCCCGCCAGCGCGCAGAAAAGGGCGAGCTTCTGTTTGGCACCGTTGATAGCTGGCTGGTCTGGAATCTGACGGGCGGTAAGGTGCACATCACTGATGCCAGCAACGCCTGCCGCACCGCGCTGCTGAATCTGGAAACACAAACCTGGGATGAAGAACTGTGCAAGTTCTTCAATGTGCCGCTAGCGATGCTGCCGGAGGTGATGGATTGCGCAGCTGATTACGGCAGCACCGAAAAATCATTGTTCGACGGTGAAATTCCCATTCGCGGCATTCTCGGAGACCAGCAGGCCGCCACAGTCGGGCAGGCCTGCTTCTCGCCGGGCATGATCAAGAGCACCTATGGCACCGGCTGCTTCATGGTGCTCAATACCGGTGAAGAGTTGGTGCATTCATCTAACCGCCTGCTGACAACGGTCGCCTACCGCTTCGGAGGCAAGGCGACGTTTGCTCTCGAAGGCAGTATTTTTATCGCCGGCGCCGCAGTGCAATGGCTGCGAGATGCCATGCATCTGGTCAGTAACGCTGGTGACACCGAAGCTCTGGCGCGCTCTATTGAAGACACCGAAGGCGTTTATCTCGTGCCGGCATTCACCGGGCTAGGTGCGCCTTACTGGGACCCCGAGGCACGTGGCGCCATCATCGGCCTGACCCGCAACTCCGGCATCGCCCACATTGTGCGCGCCGCACTGGAAAGCGTCTGTTACCAGACACGCGATCTGTTTGGCGCCATGAGTCAGGATGCAGTGGCCCCGACAGAATTGCGTGTGGATGGAGGCATGGTCGTGAACGATTTCGTGACCCAATCACTTGCAGATATCTTGCAGGTGGATGTCATTCGCCCAGCCACAGTAGAAACCACGGCACTCGGCGCGGCATTTGCCGCCGGCCTGCAAGCTGGCGTTTACGATTCCTTGGAGAGCATCGCCAAACTGTGGGAATCAGAGGCACGATTCACCCCGAAGAAAGAGAGCGCCCGTGCAGACGAGTTGTATGCCGGTTGGCAGAAAGCAGTAGCGCGCGTGCGTAGCGACTGACAAGAATCTTGAGTCAGCGCGGGGACGGGTGAGGCTGGCTGATTGCCTCACCCGCCCGACGCGGGTTCCTGAAGTTTCCGTCACGAACCTTCGGCGGTCAGATAGAGCGCTGTTTCTGCCTCTATTGCATCCTATGGCTCAGCGAGACGACGTGACGGATGTTGAGTGTTCCCGTTTATGCGGTGCTCGCCTACGAGCGGGTGCAGAGGCGAGCGATACAAGTGATGCAGCTGGCTAGCCAAGTTTGATCAAAGAGCGGCCCACTTCACCATCTCCTCAGCTTCGCCTCGTGCAAAGCCAACTCGAAGTGATCCAGCGTGGTCCCATACAGGTCGTTTCACCAGAGAAGGATGATCCACGATCAGACTCGCGGGATCCTTCTCCGCACGCTCCTGATCCGCGGGCGAGAGCTTTCGCCAGGTTGTGCCGCGACGATTCAACACCTTCTCCGCCCCGAGCTGAGCTAACCATTCCTTCGCGGTGTCCAGATCGAGTCCATCCGATTTGAAATCATGAAACCGGTACTCGAGCCCCGCGTCATCAAGAGCTGAGCGCGCACGCTTCACAGTGTCGCAATTGCGAATGCCGTAAATCGTCAAGGAGTTCTTCATCAATCAAGTTTAAGGAATTGTGAACAGAGTCAGATTGTAGAATCTAACGCAGAGATTGATCGAAAATCTGGCGCGCAGCATTGGGTAGGTGGTACCGCATATGCAGACATCAATTCGTGTGCAGGTTTGGTAAGACTTGCTTCGAAGCGAACGGTAGGCCAGACACCTCCTCACCATTGCTCATCTGCTGAACGAAGAGCAGCTGTACGCAATTGCCATAAGTGTGAATCCGACAGGCGTGGCCGAACACTCAAGATGATGTGGGCCCAGGCGCTGCAAAAACACGGAAAGCTACTTCCATCGATTTATCGCGAATGCTTCAGAAACAATCTCAATCTCCTCATCCATAAACCTCAGCGTGATGTTGAGCCGAGCATTTCTTCCAGCTTTGCGATAGGCCTCGCTTTGCCTGAGCGCTCCTATGTTCAAAGTTTTACGAAATACTTTGCCCGGTAGCGGGTGCCAGGTGCAGTCGAATGCTGTCCGGTGTTCTGAGGCAGTGAACCCATTTTCCTTCAACCATAGTTGTACCCGCGGGGATTCTGGGGCTCTATATCTCTCACACTCTCTCAGCTCAGCCAACTGCCATGCCACTTCAACTGAATCGGGCAGCGAGTTCGGGTGACCAGCAAAACGACCTGCGGAATTGGCAGGGTTTCTGTATTGGGACGGTATTGAGGGATATAGTCTGTTGACTAATTCCAGGCCTTCGAGACCTGGCGTGCCAGGATTGCGCGCAATGTCCCCCGATACGGTGTAGCTAATATATTCGGTCTTCTCCAAATAATTCTGCATGCCATCCAATTCAAGTACCAATACGCCGAACCTCCCATAGTTGACGAGATCAATGCCGTAAACAAACTTGCTGCATCCAGACATAATTGGCAGCAAAAGAAATAGCCCAAGGCAGACGAGCGACCTCACGGGCGCGCCCCAAGATTACTAGGAACCGGTCTGCCATTCTCCAATTTTGTCGGATCAATCAGAATGGATATCTTCTGTTGCTTGCTATTGGCTAGCCCATAATTCTCCTCAAGCCAACGGCCGTAATCTGATCCTTTATCCACCATGCCAACGAGGGTTCGGTTGCCCTCATGGTCTAATCCATTGCATCTTCGAGTCAGGCCTCGCCCAGATTGGCATCGGCCGACATACCGCTCATCGTGATAGTTTCTAGAAGTTTCAGTGTCCATGCCGAATCCACTCCAGCTTGCTTGATCAATTTCGGTGCCATTTAAGTACCTAAGCTTTCGACCCGCTTTCAATGTCACGCCAGGCACTGGAGAAACGCCCACACTGTCATGTAATACGGGAGAAGAAATCTCCTCCCATCCCTGGCTTTCGATTTCTTTCAGATCGAACTTTGCACCTGATATTTCGGCTTGCCGCACCATCCATAAGAACGCGATATCTGAAAGATCGCCTTCTGCGTAACCGCCACCAATATCAGAATGTGCGCCGATGAATCCTCGCTCTGTTCGCACGCCGCGTGAACCTCGCAGCTGCGAGGCTTCTTCAGCAGACTCAAAGATTGAGATCGCTTGAAAATCAATCCGATTTTCCGTCGCTGCTACTGCGTGAGCGACGTGCTCGACAGCGTCAGGAATGCTTAGTTGGAGTTGATCAATATCATTATCTTGCGAGTAGTAGTGAGGCACTGAATCCCATAGTCCTAGAAATCTGAATACTGGACGAATGCACTTCGCAGCTAGGCTCCTACGTAAACGCTGGGCTCTTTGGTCGAAGTTGATCCGAACATTGTTAAACCCACTGTTGCGAACTAAATCGTGGTGATTCTCTCCGGCCAAATAATCGCTAATAAGATTCACAAACATTCGAGCACTTGCAGCTCCACGCGAGAAGCCGACGACGTCAATGTTTAGGGAAAATGATGATTCGTTTAACCGTTCAAGAGACTCTATATAGTCGAGAAAATCTTCACCTAGCGCCACCACGCGCTGAACAATTGATGCGCCCGTGGCTGCATCGTACTCATTGCCGCTGATTCCATAGGTTGGATCAAAGGTGCCTGCCCCCGATATGTAGTAAGTGTGCCTTCCGTTCGGAGCCGCCGGTTCGTTCGCATCGCCAATGTATGTGCGATTGAATCGCACGACATTCGATATATCTGAAATCTCTTCTGCCGGATCATTATTTCCCGTCCCATCAAACGCAAACAAAAGCAGCCCTGTCGGGTCAATATGATTGACCGGATCATTCTCGACGTATGCGTAGGTGTTGGGGCCTGCGGCTAGGCCCAGCGGGTCTGAGCTGATATAGCGTCCTGCAATGGGATCGTAGTAGCGGTGATGGTTGTAGTGCAGGCCGGATTCTTCGTCGAAGTATTGGCCGGGAAGTCGCAGGTTGAGGGTGAAGCCAATGCCGTTGCCGTCCGGGTCTTCGTCGACGCCTGCCTTGCCAAACGGGGCGTAGCGCGCCTGCCAGATGACGGTCTGGTGTTGATCGGTTACCGCGATGGGTGCGCCCAGATGGTTGGTGTGCACGGCGTAGTTCTGGCCCAGTTCCAGAATGGCGATGGGATGATGATCCAGATAAAGGTACTGACGCTGGACCCTGCCCTGTTCGTTGATCTCGGCGGATAGACGGTTATTCTCGTAGAGGTAGTAGGTGGTTACTCCTGAAGCGGTCTTCTTGGCGATGCGCTGGGCGCGGCTGTTGTATTGGTAGCTGGCGCGGTGGGCGTCGCCTTGATACAGGTGTTCGGGCTGGCCGTTGGCGTTGTAGCGGAATTGGAAGCTGCCCAGGTGGGTGATCTCGCCGCTGCTCTTGTAGTGGATGGGGCCGCTTGTGTTAGTGAGGGGCGTTATGCGCACGGCGCTGTCGCTGGCCCAGCTCAGTGCATTGAGTCGCAGAGGGGCATGCCAGGCGGGGGCGGCTGCCCGGGTCTGGATCAGACGGTTGCTATCTGTTGCGTGGGCGTAGTCGATGTGCTGGCCATTGACGATCAGCCGGGTGCGGTTGCCGTTGGCGTCGTAGCGATAGCCGTAGAGGGCGTCCGGTGTAAGGGCGAAGTCGAGTCGACCGTTTGCGTCGTAGCGATAACGATGGCTGATGCGGCTGGCATCGTCGATACCGGTGATCTTGCCTTGAATACTGCCTTGCATTGCGTAGCGGTAGCGCAGGTCGTGAAGCCTGCCGATGCGGATACCGGCGAGTTGCTGGGTTTCGGGGTTGCGTTGAATTTGGGTGGTGATGCCGTTGAGGGCTTGCCAGTCGGCGATACCGGCCTGGACCTGTGCTGCGCTTTCGTCGTTGAGGCCGCTGAGCAGGGGGCGGTTGGGTTTGAACGGAAGGTGGCTCTTTTGCTCGATGGCGGCCAGGGCGCCATTGCTGTGATAGCGATAGATCAGGCTGCGCCCGTCGGGCAGTGTTTTCTGCTGCAGCCGGCCCTGGTCGTTGTAGCGGTACTTCGTGGTGTAGCGATGCGCAGCGTAGGCCAGCGTGATTGCCCGAACCCTGCCCTGCGCGTCTAGGGTTCGGATTTCGCGTTGGTCATCCGCATGTATGGCGGCGAGTTGGCGTGCACCGGGCGGGCCTTGCCACTGGAATTCAGTCGGCGTATCGCCAACCTTGGTCCGGACGATGCGCCCACTGGCGTCGTAGTCGAATACGGCTTGCAGGCCGTTGGCGTCGGTCTGGCTGATGAGATGGTTGTCGCCGTCATAGATGTATTGGCTCAGGCCAGTGTCGGGGCTCAGGGTGAAGGCGCGACGGCCGAAGTCGTCATAGGCATAGCGGGTGGCGTTGCCGCGGGCATCGGTAAAACTCAAGAAGTGATTTCGCTGAAGCGCGTCGGGGAGCCGGGTGCGGGCGTAGGCCAGGAGATTGGTCAGCGGCGTTGCCGGATCGACTCCCGTGTACGCGGGATTTATGTCCTGCCTTTGGCTCAGAGCGATGCGCTGATCGCCCATGCGGAGAGCGGCGATCTGGCCCCTGGTGTCGTAATCAAATTTAATTGACCTTGCGTTATTGCTCACGCTGGCGATCTGTCCCTGCGGGTTGTAAATCAGATCCAGCGGGCCGCTACTGTCAGTCTTGATTTTCGACGCGCGACCGTGAGCATCCACGGTAAGAACTTCAAAGCTGCCGCCGTCGGGGAAGACCGTTCTGGAGGTGCCGGATTCGCCCCACTCCAGTTTGAGCAGGTCTTCAATGTCATCACGATAGCCATCTACTGCAACCAGCCGGTCGCGTCCCTTGTAAGTGAAACGCTGGCTGCGCGTGATCGGAGCGAAACTGCCATCGGGCTTTGGCGCGAAGCCGGTTTCGGTCACTTGGGTGGGACGCTGATTGCCGTCGTAGCTGACTTGCATCGTGCGCCAGTAATGCGGCCGCACACTGGGAATGCGCATTTGAGAAACCTTGTCGCTGTCACCGAGATAGGTGAAACCTGCGTATTCCACTGCGTCTTGCCCCGGCAGCGCGATCAGTGCTGCGATGGTGCGGCCCAATGCGTCGTAGCTGTAATGCAGCTCACTGCCATCCTTGTACGCCAGCGCAATGATCTGCATGCGATCGTTGTAGCGATAGGCCACGTCGCCTTGCCCGCATTGGTTGCAGCCGGGGCCGTAAATGGCGTCTACGGTGGGAATGTCTTGCCGGGTGCTGTTGCGGTAAATGCTTTGCCGGCCCCGTGCATCGGTGACGGTTGTCTGACCGGCTTTGTCGAAGTGCAGGCTGACCTTGTCGCTGCCGTTTGCGTGCTCGGAGGAGATGGCGCGGTCCTGATCATCGTAGGCCCAGGTGGCGATACGGATGGCGCCGTCGTCTGCGATGCCACTGCCGACGCTGATGCCGGTGAGGTTGTGGGTGTCGTTTTCGTCTTCGTAGTGATAGATCTTGAAAGTCTGATCGGGGTATTGGACCCGGATAAGATTCTGATCGCCGTCGTAGTGATAGTGGGTGACTTGGTTTCCGGGGTCGGTTACCGTTTGAAGCTGCCCGTATCGGTTGTATTTGAGATGCAGGCTGCGCTGCTGGGCGTCGGTCAGTTTGATCAGGCGATCACTGTGGTCATAGCCGAGTTTGAAGACTTGGCCCTGTGCGTTGGTGATGGTTTGCAGTTTGCCGTTCGGGGCAAAGTCGAGGGCGGTACCGTCGCGCCAACGCCATTGATAGCCAAAAGGCCCTGCGGTGAGCTGACCGTCGCTGTGTTGTGCAGCCTCGTACTGACGCAGGCTTTTGGGCAGGTGCGGCGTTTGGCCGCGCGCCACGGGTGTGAAGTCGATGCGGCGGCCGTCGGCCTGCCATAGATGGATGCGGTCTTGACCTTGTACGGCGCCGTCGATTTGCTGTTGGTCCTGCACTTCTAGAAGGCCAACCTCAAAGTTGTGGCGCCAATTGAACCCAAGTGCGCCGCGATAGGGCGTGCGGCTGTTGTAGTGACGCGTGAAGCTCAGGGCCATTGCGCCGGGCAAAGGTGTCAGATCAGTTTCGAGTTGATACTTGTTGCCGGTGACGACATGAATGGGGTTGCCAACATGAGTGGCGGCAATGCTGGTGGGTTGCGCGGCACCCTGGAACGCAGAGCGATTACTCGAAGAAGGCGATGCCGAGAACGAGGTGGACGTACTGCTTGGCGAGAAAATTCCAGTGCCGGTGATCGGCGTCTGCGCCAGACATACCGGCGCGCCATTGTCAGGGCCTCCGGCGGGGCCATCCACAATGGTGTTGATGGGGTTGCCGGGCGTGCCGGGCTGTGGAAAACGCGGGAGTGAATTCGGGGTGTCGCCGCCACCTCCGCCGGGTGGCGACACTGGCAGGGTCGGCAGCGGTACCTCTGTAGGCAGCGTGACGACCGGCGCCGGTCCAGTGCCGGGGCCACCGACAGGCGCAGGGCCGACGATAACCGGGCCGCCGGGCACACCAATCGGGGGCACTGCAGGTAGCGGAACGCTTACTGGAAGCATGTCCGGACCCGCCACTGGGCCGCCCACCGGGAGCGGCAAGCCCGGGCCGGGCAGCGGTAGTGGCCCGCCCGGTAAGCCGGGTTGCGGCTCTGTGCCTGGCCCCGGTGCTGCTACCGGCGGCGTTGGGTTCGGTCCTTCGCCGGGAGGGGCGTTACCGCCGGGATCAGTTCCGGGAAGGCCGCCGGCAAGAGTATCTGTGCGCGGCAGACTCGGCAGTCCCGCCATGTACATGTATCCGGAGTGGTCTTTGCGCACGGCTTCGGTCAGGCGCTTGATCACACTTTGGTTGTCGTCTCCAAAAGGCAGCAGCAGTGCGCCCACGCTCACGCCGGTCAGCAGGATGTATTCCAGCAGAGCAGAGCCGCGCTTAGCGCGATGTGGCGCGGGATTGCCTCGCGCCATGATGTGCTTCATGTGTCGCTCCCTCCGCAGGGCTTCCTCACTGCGCCCCTTCCGGTTCTATCGTTGTGGGGTCTGCTGAAATCAGTGCCTGGTCAATGCCTTTGCTGCCCGACAGCAAGCGCTTTCGCAGGTGATGATCCGCCGCTTGCATCTCCGGGCTGAGCGGCTGATTGGGTTTCTGAATGCGGGGCGTGACAGTGATGATCAACTCGGTTCGCTGCTTGATGAAGTCATCTGAGCGAAACAGCGCGCCGAGGACAGGGATATTGCCCAGGCCCGGAACCTTGTCCACGTTGCGAGAGTCGCGCGCGTCCAGAAGACCGGAGAGGATGATGGTTTCGCCAGGGCGGGCGGTGATGGTAGACACCGTTTCCCGGCGCAGCAGGCCAGGCACGCCGTTGACCTGTGTAGTGAAATCCACCGAACTGACTTCTGCCCGAATCTTGGATCGAATGTTGAGGTTGCGATCTACCACGGGCTGGATTTCCAGCTGCACGCCAAACTCACGAAACTCGATCACTGGCTGCCCAAACTGGTTGAGGATGGCAACCGGGAAGTCACCACCGGCCAGGAATGTGGCTTGCTCGCCGCTCACTGTAGACAGGCTTGGCGCTGCGAGTACGCGAGCCAGACCTTCTTCTTGCAGGAGCTGAATTTCCGAACCAAAAATAGAGGTGATGCCGAGATATCCACTGAGCCGCTGAGTGCCGGAACCCACCGCGCCCAGCAGGTCTTGCAGGTCGTTGGTGACAGTGCCCACGTCAGACACCACGCCAATGACGTTGTTGGGCACCAAATTGCCGACGATCCCTGTGGCCGGTCCAGGTGCGGTGTCCTGCCAGCGAACACCTACAGTCTTCTGATAACTGCGATTGACCTCCAATACCGCAACATCCAGAACAACACTGGGCTCGATCAAGACATTGAGCTGGGGCGTAACGGTGGACAGCACTGTGGGGAAACCGCGGACGACGCTGGTGTAACGCTCAAAATCGGCAGCGTCCACGGTCCCGGTGACAATCAGGCGGCCGAGCTTGGATTCAATGGCCAAATCGGGAAATGGCAGCAGTGCAATTCTCAGCAGGTCCAGGGCGTCCGCCGGTGGTGCCGGATAGACGCGGACCAGGTATTCATGCGTACCGGAAGCTTCGGTAAGCACTTGCAACTCGGTGATGCCGGGTGACTTTCCGAGCACCAGCAATTCGCCGTCGTCGAGAATGCTCGCTTCCGCAATCAGGTCGTGGCCCATCACGATGCGCTTGACCTCCCCAACCCGTGTGGTGGACACCGCGCCGACGAACAGATCCATGGGCCGGTGACCTGGCTTGGAGGCGATGGAATGCACTGAAGCCTGGCTCTGTGTACGCGATGCCAGGGCGGCAGAATCCGTCACGAAGATCGCCTTTGACGGATAGGCTTGTTCCGCAGAAGACTGCGGGAGAACAGCTTCTTGTGATGGGAGCGCAAGCAAGTCCTGGGTGTCGGGACGCACGCGAATCTCATAGACATGCGGCTGTTCATCAGTTGTCCAGACGTGCAGATATGTGCTGCCCGGAGACTTTGCCCTGACACGCAGGTTCAGCCGCCCCTGCCGCTCAACGATCGCCACGCGCCTATCCTGCACCTCGAAGCGAGAAAGCCCGCCCGCGTAGAGCGTCGCTACTGCGCCGGATTCCAGATCAAGCGTTTCAGAGGCGGTGTCGGGTGAATCCGCAAACGTCGGCACTGCCAGCTGAATGGCAAAGAGCAGACTTGCCGTGAGTGCAGTGAGCCGGCTTCCACAGCGGTGTCCACAAAGGTAGCCCTTACTCATTGTTGCCAGTCAGGATGGATGATTCACGCGGACGGACGGGCGTCTGAATCACCCGACGCAGGTAAGCCTCGTCGTGCTCCATTGGATCGTCGTCCATGAAAAAAACGCCGTCGTCCTCGACAAGTTCATCAAGGCTTGCCTTGTCGGACGCTCCGTAGCGTTGCCGTCTTTCGCCGTGTGGCACCGCTGGTGAGTAATAGGCGTATCCGCCGACGACGGCGGGTGCCTCATCTTCTGGAGCCTCTACGGTGTCGCCGAACCTTGGAATACCCGAGGCAGCGAATTGCAGGGTTTCGTCGGCAGCACCTCGCAACAGGTACACGATTTCACCTTTTTCCCTGGCGCGCAGCAGGTTCTCCGCGTCGTCTGCTGGCAGGCTGACGGTGATCAGGTTGTATGAAGCCCCTTTTTCAGACAGGGGCTGGAACGCCTGGTCCGCCGTGCGGAGCGGGCTCGGGCCCGCCGCTAGAATCTTGACTCGCTCGTAGAGTCCTACCAGACGCTTGTCTCGCGAATCCTTGATGGGCAGCTGGACAAACAAGTCGATGTAGTCGCCCGGAATCAGCAAGCCGGAATGGCTCTCCAGGGCGGAGACTTCCACGCTGATCGCACGTGTACCCTCGGCCAACAATTCGGAAAAGCGATTCACCACGAGCCCTGAAACGAAGTCCGCAATAAGCGGTTCGCCAGCCGACATGGGCCGATTCAGTACGCGATGCTCGACCTGGGGAAAATCATCGGGTCTGACCATACGCGCGGATATGTGCCGGCTTGGCATCTCGCCGATCGACATGGTGGCTTTCCCGATCACCGACCCCGCTGGCAGGCTGGCCTTGGCCACGATGACAGGCGCGAGTTTTCCACGCGATTTGAGTGCTTCGTCTCGCAGGCGCGCTTCTTCGCCGCCGAGATACTGCCGGATCAGGAAAAACGCGCCGAGTCCAAGCATGACGGCGATAGCCATGAGGACCCAGCCGGTGTAGTCCTTCTTGATGACGGCCATCAGTACAAGACCACCCAGTTCATGGCCCCACCTGTACGAGGGCAACAATGGACATGCCCGCCTGTTGGGCAGCAGAGATGTTGAGCTGCGTCCCGTCGCGTTCTAGTGCCATTGCGCCGCCCTGAGCGCCACGTCGCAAAGCAGTACGGGTAATGGGCGCGTAACCCTGAGTGCGAAAGTGTGTTCGGTAGAAGTCCATGTTCTGGGCAGCGGACTTCTCGCTGACCAGAATCAGTGTCCGGCTGTGGCGTCCGTAGTCTTCAGACTCGATGCGCTGCAGGATCTGCGTGCGTGCGAGCAGGGGAACATCGAGCTTGCGAGGCCGGGGTTTACGCTCGAGCCATGCAAAGATTTCGGAGGCAGAAATGAATCCGCGGGTTCGCCCGAAGCCTGCTCCAGCAATCTGCACTGTCACAAGGTAATCATCCTGACGATGCGACAGCACCGACCACGGCCCAGCCTGCGCCCGCTTCATCTGGCCGGGCCACTGTCGTGCAAAGTGATGTGCTAACTCATCTGCGCTGAGTTCTGATTCAAAACTGTAGACCTGCGTATCAATGCCGTTGATTCGCATGCTGTCGCCGACCTTTCCCAGGCGCGTTCGCTTTGGTACTTCGAACGATTCTATGCCGACAAATAGTGAATCAGCATGTGCGGGTTCTGCCATCCCGGCAGCGGCCACGAGGACAGCACAAACCCATTGGCGTGTGCAGCTCCAGCGCTGCCAGATTGTTTGAGGCGCTTCGCTCGGAATGGCTGCGGTGATGTTCACTGGGCTGGCACCACGTCGCCTATCCGATAGGCTGGCAAAGGGTCGATGTCCGCATGCCCAAACTTCAGTTTGTCGGGGGCCAACTCCTTGCCATAGGGTTGCATGGAGGCAACAGTGAGAACGGTGCCGATCGCTGAGTTGTCGAGGTACTGCTGCGGCGTCAGCCCTGAAATCAGGTACTCAACCTGCCGTTTGTTGCCGCCCGTCCAAGCCTCCACAAAGAGTGCGTTGGTTCGTGACAGCGTGAGCGCCTGCAGATCAACATTGGCCAGATCGAACAGACGGTTGAGATCGGTCAGTTCCACCGACACGGCCGCTTCAACCATGCCTTCGCGCTTGAGTTCGAAGCGCGTCAGTTGGCCGAATGCGGCGAAGGCATCGTCGCTGGCGCCGGTGAGCCCGCCAGGCTCTGTTTCCGAAGCGGTGTGCTGTGCATATGACGCTCCCGAACCCGCGCCGCCCGTTTGATCCTTCATCAAGGATTCCCCGGTGTCTGTCAGGCGGCTGAAGGGGTCAATAATGGCCTCGGCGTCTGTCTGGGAGACAATGATTTGCGTATCTACGGCAAAGATTCGCGCATCAATCTCGCGAGCAATTTGCTCATCCGACTTGACCGACTCGCCTCCGCCAGGACCTGGGGGACTACTCCGGTTCCAACTGGTGCGTTCCCAAGCCGCGTAGCGGGAACCCAGTTCCACGTCCTGCTTCTGCGACATGATGCCCGCGAGGACAGGGATCAACAGGAACAGCGGCAGCAGCAGAAAGACCGTGACCACCAGAAACTCGGTCAGGGATTGTCCGGCCTGCTGATTCAGCAAGAAGTACGTCCGACTGGCGCGATGCATGAGCATCATTGTGGCGACGTGTTCGCGCAGTGATCAGGGTAGAACGCGCTGGACGTGACCACGCTCCTGACGGGCAGGGCCATGCACTGGCAGAACTTGGTGCTTTTGACCTCCTGCTTCTCTGCCCCTTTGTAGGTACGCTCAAAAGTGTCCTCGGCAAATTTCTTGTGCAGAGCCGAATGATCGGGTGAAAGCAGATCGTCGAGCATTCTCTTGCGCTCGGCTTCAGGGTCTTCCAGGCCGCGCTCAACCGCCTCATGCAGTGCACTGCCCAGACTTGCGGGTGCAATCACCCAGCCGCTGCAGGTCTGAAACTGCTGGGATCGGCGCTGTAGATCATGATATTTGCAGTCTGCTTCGAGGCTCGTTTTGGCGCCGCTCCGGTGATACTCGAGATGTTCCCCCGCCACCGCAAAAATTTGCGCAGCGTAAGGACTGTCTGCGCTAGGTTGTGCGCCCGGGCAGGTGACGGCTCCAGGCTGTGCTGGCCCGGGCGTCCAATTCAGCGAATCACCCAGATCTGGAAACGTCAGTTCCTGCGCGTGGCCATTCAGTGCGGTGAGAGACAGGCAGCAAGCCATCAGGCAGCTTCGTGTTGCATGAACGGCTGTGCGCAATCCAGGTTTCCATTGCATGATCGTCATCGTGACCCGCCATTATTTGTAAGCACCACGCCGCCGATGATCTCCGTGGCGGCGAGCTTTTCTGCATTGCTCAGCTCGATCAGCCGAGTTTGCCAGTATGGGTTGTACAGGCTGCCGTGTTCGATCCGGTTGTCCCGGCGGCGCCAGCCATCCAGATCTGTGGGACGAGCGTAATATGGCTGGGCTTTGGCAATGGCGCCGAGTCGATTGCTGGCGAGACCGCCGTCACGATCCGTATCGATATCCGTTGCCACGACGCCTCCGCCAGCGCTCATGATGCTGTCCTGTGAATTGACCCGCCCCTCATCCTTTGCATAGAGCGCAATGATCTCGGGACCGGTGTCGATAATGTCGTTACTGCGAAACTCGTAAAAGGGTCTGAGAGCGGCGGAGCTGGCGATACGATGATTGATATGGTCCTTGCCGCCAGTGACCTCGCTTGATGCCGGGCTTGTGTTGAGTAGCGTGGCAGACGCCGAGTTACGCCAGGTGCCCTGTCCCCATAGATGCTTTGCGCGCCGGTTGGGCTCGATAAGGCCGTAATCGCTGAAATCAGACGCTTCATCTTCATCCAGCGCGTGCGCTGCGCCCCAGGTGAGCGGGACCTCCGGGCCTTTCTCGCAACCATCGATTCCGCAATGGATAAAGCGAAATGAAACCGTTTCCATCGCAGTCCAATCCCAGCGGTACTTTTCGTCGCTGGGGTCCTCGTACCGGAAGAACTCGTTGCCTCCGTACTTCTGCGTTTCGTAAAGCAGGGGCACTGTGAAGGGCAGCTCCCACTCGTAACTGCGGTTGCGAGTGAACTGACCTCGCGAACCAAGCACCACGCCTTCAAGATCGCGATACCGGCTGTTCTCTAAGCGGGCATCTTCGCTGTCATCCGATGTAGCGTGACGCTGGTACTGGGCGCCGATCTGTTCGTTGAACTGTTCGACAACCGAGGCGGCTTCGGAAAAAGAATATGCCCCCACCGACAACAAGGCGTAGGCGTCGGGTTCATTACGCTCAGCCACGTCGCGGGCCATGTCGGGAATTTGCAGCACGATCGCACCATGAAAAATGGACTGCGCACGCGTGATGCCATCGCTGAAATCGTTGTTGCGGTCGATCATGAATTCAGCAAATTCATCTATGAAGTTTGAAACCGCCGTCGCTGCGGTCAGCGCGCCGCCTGAGAAAGCGCCGAATGGCGTGTTCTGGAAGATGGTGTTCAGGTTGGCAAAGAGCTGCTCAATGCTCGCGGCCCAGGAGCTGACGCCCACCATCTGCGCAATGCCAATCTGGTTGGCGACCAGTCCTCGGTTGGTATAGGCAATAAAGTTGAGGTCGCGGCTGACCAACGTTGCAGTGCTGTAGGCCACGTTGTCGGCCGTGTTCTGCAGACGAATTTTGTCGCTCATGACAGAGCCGGAGTCATACATCACCCACAACGCGAGAATCACAGCAACAATGAAGATCACCGTCATGGGCATGACCTGACCTTTCTGCGTAAGTCGGCGGTGCTCTAGCATGTTCCAGGTCCCTGTTCCGAAATCAGCATGGATAGCAAGACCTGCAGCATGTTCGGGCAGGTTTGCCGCAAACGGGGCGTGCGTGTGCGCCCGTGAGCCTCTCCTGATGTGGCTACGACAATGTCCCCGTCGGTCTGTCGCGGCCAATCAAACGAGGCGGGCTATACATGCGCCACACCCCCTCGGAGCATTATTGAACGTCGGCTTCGGTGTAATTGTTCAGCCCGTACTCGTCTTGCGCTTCAGCCAGCGCGGCATCTGCACCTTCCTCTGCAGCCTCGCGCCCGGTGGTCACGTTCTGACCTGCTACCTGCTGTGCCATCTGTGCGGTTTGGCCGCGAACGGACTTGCCGAAATAGGAGAACGCGCCGATGGCGGCCAAAGCGATCAACGCCACGATGATGATGTATTCCACCATGCCCTGGCCGAGGATCTCTCGCGTTGTCTTGTATTGCATGAGCGTCTCTCCGATTCAATGATGCAATGGTGTTCCTTGCATGCTCTTGCCGTTCAAGATTGATGCGTCATGAGCGGCGCAGCGCTGAGTACTTAGATTGTCTCGGGAACAGGCCCCTCACAACCCTGACAATCCACGTATTTGAGAATGTTCTGAATGTCTCTGACAACTCTGCTGTGCACGGGGATACGGCACTCGATGGAATGATTCCAGACTCGCCGGCGAATGCTCTGATGCAGCACGCCGCACCCGGGGCTGTGGACTCAAGGAAGATCGTCACTGACGATCGCGCTCTGCATTCGCACCGTCGCATCAGCAGCCACTGGCAGGTAGAACCCGGGAGCGATCCCGTCTTGTTCCAAACCGCTGATGGCGCTACATGCAAGCTGCCGTGCGGATACGAATGCCGGCTGGTTCACGATCTCGAAAATCAACCTGTCCAGACCGGGCACAACCAGACGATGGCACCACAGGCTGCGAATTTTGAGCAAGTTTGCGTCTTGCAAATTAATCTGGCCGCTTCCGCTGTCCGATGAGAAATGGGCAAGCGTCCTCGGACGATATCTCAGGTTGTCGTTAGGAATGACGTTCTGCCACCGATAGTCTTCTTCGCCAGTTCTGCGAATCCACTGAAGCCTTTGCAAGCGGTCGAAGATTTCACGATTGGGGCTGACCAACTCCGCACCGATGCCCGGCAGTGCCGCCAATGTCTTTGCCCTGGCTACCGCCTGGCTCAGGCCGGTGCTGTCTCGTTGGCCCAAGCTATAGAGCGTTGCCATGTTGTTGGCCAATTCGGCTTCGATGGGGCCGGTCCGGGCGTGGTTCACCGCGCCGGCGCGCGCCGCCAGAAACGTCGCCGTATTAAGGGTGTGCTTGGTACGATAGACGCGTGTCATCTCGAACAGGCCGGTCATCAAGGCCGCGAAAATCAAAAAAACCACTACGAACTCGATTGCCCCGGCGCCGTGCTGCCGGTCAGGCCTCATTGATTCGTCGCGGCGCGACCAACGGTGTCCGCAGTGGCCTGCGAATCCGCACCACTCAGGAGGCGCCCGTGCAGCTGATTGATGTGTCCGCGATAGGGGCTGTCCGGCGGTAGCACCTGGCTCGCTGTTTCGAGCGTCTGGATGGCCTGCTTGAGTTCGACCACGGCCAGATTGTGCCAGAGGCGACCATCCTCGCGCGTGTACTTCAGGCCATCCTTGTACGCGCGCATGGCTGCTTCGAGCTGTGCCTGTCGCGTATAGATATTGCCAAGTTGCAGCCACACCTCAGGCAATCGCGGATGGCTGACACTGAGTTCGCGATACATGACTTCGGCATCCAGAAGACGCGCTTCCCGCAAGGCCAGACTGGCTCGCTCAAGTTTGTCTCGGAGAGGATCGCCGGCCTGCGGCGGCACGGTCCTTGAAGAGCCTGCGCATGCCGACAACAAGGTGCCGAGAACCAGCATGCAAAGCACGATGCGCGTCATGGGCAAAACCTCAATTGCGATCCAACGTGGATGTTCCAATGTGTTGCGCCTCCCGCCTTCAACTCCACCACTTGCCTTCCCCTGGGACACAGGCTGACCCGGCACGGTGCAAGTTCAGCGCAGATGCGCAGCACGCGGCCCTCCGCCGAAAGGTGCAGCACGTCGATGGGATACTGCATGCCGAAGGTGTGAATCGCCTGGCAGCGGGTGAACCACCATGCTTCTGAAACGCCGGGCTCTTCGTGGCCGATCAGTCCACGCAAACGAGAAAAGAAGCCAAAGGGTCTGACCGCTCTGGAAAACAGGACGCGATTCTGTGCATCGCAGATCGACCCACAGCAGAGCGTCTTACCGATCATGATCAGACGTCATGCAGCAGCTTCATCACAATCGGAAAGCCGAGCACGATGAAGGTTGTCGGAAAAATGAAGGCCACCAGAGGGAAAATCAGTTTTACAGGCGCTTCCATGGCCTGCTTCTCTGCGCGTTGGAATCGGTCGATGCGTTGTTGTTCTGCCTGTACCCTGAGCGTGGCGCCAACGCTGCCGCCGCTGCGCTCGGCCTGTGCAATGGCCGACACAACGCTGGTCACCTCACGCATCTCAAGCCGCTTCGCCATCGACTCCAGGGCCTCCACCCGGCCGGCACCCGCCTTGATGTCTCGATTGACCTTTTCCAGTTCCAGCCTGAAAAGTCCCTCCGGACCGTTGGCTGTGGCCTGGATCAAAGCGCCCGGAAGACTCAGGCCTGCTTCCACAGCCATGGTGATGAAATCCAGATAGGTGGGCAGCGTCTTGACGATGGAACGCTCACGCTTGCGCCGTGCCTCCTTGAGTTTCAGCAAGGGAACCATGCCGCCGAAACCGGCCGCCAACATCAGCCAGAACAGCGAGAAAATGTCGAGCATGCTCAGAGCGGATGCCGCCGCGGCTGCAAACAATGCTGCCGTGACGACGCGTAGCGACACAAACTGTTCCGCGCCCATGTTGTAGTTCAGGCCCGCGTGTACCAGCTTGCGTTGGATCTTTTCCAGATACTCCACGGTGAGCCAGCGGCCAAAGTAGTACGAGACGAACAAGACCAGGGGCCAGACCACACGTGTGGGGCCGGAGAGTGGATCCATATAAGTGCGATCTGGGCCGCGCACCGTCTTGCGAAAGCTGTTGATGGCTAGTGCCGTCGTGGCAATGCATAGCAACGCCATCGTGATAATCAGCATAGGAAGCGAATCAGACATCGATGTTCACGATCTTGTAGATGAAGTGGTAGCCAATGACTTCCAGTGTCACGATGACCGCAATGGTGGTCCAGCCGTACCATGCGTCGAACAGGTAGCTCATGGCGCGTGGCTCCATCTCCGACAAAGCGAAGATCAGGAAGACAGGGAGGCTGGTCATCACCAGGCCCTGCAGTTTTCCCTGCGCGGTCAGGCTGCGGATCTTGCCTTCCATCTGCAGGCGTTTTCGTAGAGTGTCGGAGATGCGCTCAAGCGTCTCGGCCAGATTTCCGCCAATCTCTCGCGACACTTTCATTGCCGCCGTCACCAGCTGAACTTCGACTTCAGGCAAACGCCTGTACAGGTTGTCCATGGCTTCGCCATAGGCAATGCCCAGGCGCAGTTCTCGCAGCGTCAGCCCCAATTCCTGCGACAAAGGTGGCTGCTGATAAGCAATCATGGTTTCCATGGCCTGCGTCAGACTCAATCCGGAACGCAGGCTTGTGGCTATGGAGAGCAGGGCATCGGGCAATTGGGCAACGGCCTTGTTGAGACGTCGGCGACGCAGATACCAGTAAACCAACGGCGGCGATGCGCCCAGCGCAGTGGCTGACAGGAGCGCCAGGAAGGGGCCGCCGCCCAGTAGCAAGACCAGGCAGAACACCAGCAACAGCAACAACAAATTGGCCATGAAAAGGCGCGCCGGATCGATGAACAGGAACATGTCCGACAAATTGCGATTGGCGGCAATCTGAAATTCCCGGCGATAGATTCGGCCTGCATCGACCAGAATACGCGCTACGTAGTAGGCCGTGGCCGTTGCCAATGCGGCTACGAAAAAAGACAGCATCAGCGCCGCGTTCATGCTGGCTGCGTGCCTGCCGACTGAAAGATCGACATGTCCAGCCCAACGCCGCGCGTGGCCAGATCTTCGTAGAATTCCGGCACCAGGCCGGTGGCCTCAAAGCGGCCTTGTACCCGCCCTCTTTCGTCGTATCCGGATGGGCGGAAACGGAACACTTCTGCCAATTGGATGCGGCCGTTCTCCATGCCGGTCACCTCCGAAATGCTGGTCACTTTTCGCGAGCCGCAACTGAAGCGAGTTTGCTGAACGATGAGGTGAATGGCCGACGCAATCTGCTCGCGGATGGCGACAATGGGCAAGTCCATGCCCGCCATCATGACCATGACCTCAATGCGCGAAATGCAATCGCGCGCACTGTTGGCATGCGCGGTTGTCAGCGATCCGTCGTGGCCAGTGTTCATGGCTTGCAACATGTCCAGCGCTTCGCCGCCGCGGCACTCGCCGACCACGATTCTGTCGGGCCGCATGCGCAAACTGTTTCTCACCAGATCACGAATGCTCACGGCGCCCCGGCCTTCCTGGTTCGATGGTCTGGCCTCCAGGGACACCATGTTGGGTTGGTACAAGCGAAGCTCCGCCGCGTCTTCAATGGTAACGATGCGCTCGCTTGGCGGAATGAAATTGGACAACACATTGAGCAGGGTCGTCTTGCCCGAACCCGTGCCGCCTGAGATCAACACATTGCGCCGCTGGTGAACGGCCACTTCCAGAAAGTCCATCATCTGTTCGCTGACCGATCCGAAGGCCGCCAGTCGTTCTGAAGTGAGCTTTTCCTTTATGAATTTGCGGATGGTCAGGCTCGGTCCTTTGAGTGCCAGCGGCGGAATCACCGCATTCACGCGGGAACCGTCCTTGAGCCGCGCGTCCACCATCGGCGAGCTCTCGTCAATACGGCGACCCAGCGGCGCCACGATTCGCTGAATAGTGGCTTGGACAGCATTGTCGTCAGTAAAAGTGACGTCTGATTTTCTGATGCGACCGTCGCACTCGTAAAAAATCTCGCGGGCCGAATTGACCATGATCTCGCTGATCTCATCGCGGGCCAGCAGCGGCTCCAGCGGCCCTAGACCCACGGCTTCGGCGACGACTTGGCGGATCAACAAGGGGCGGTCAATGTTGGCTGGACAATCGCTTGCCGACTCCAGAATTTCGGATACCAGTTGCCGAGCGAGTTCACGCAGTTCTTCGTCGGACATCGCGCTCACGTTCAGACGGCGCAAGTCCATTTGTTCGTGCAAGCCTATTCGAAGGCGGACCCGCCACGTATGCAGCGTTTCTTCATCTTTACGAGCTCGCTGTCCATCGACTGCTCCAGGTTCATGGTCCTCAGTTGTTGTTCTCTTTATTGGCGCTGGACCGTCTGGGTTCTGACCAGGACTGGCTGTGCCCTGGCTGCGTGCGGCTGGGCGTGCCGGAAGCCTTGGGACGACCTGAATCTGATAATCATGAATCTGAATCAGGTCGTCGGTGCCGAGCGGGCCGTAGTGTTTGATGCGAATTCCATTGACCCGGGTGCCTTCTTCGCTTTCCAGATCTTCCAGATAAAGCCCGTCCTCTTGCACAGCGAGGCGTGCATGCGAGGCCTCAACCCGCCAACCCTGTAGCACTACACCGCAATCAGGGGCCTTGCCGATGACACAGACTGAGTCCGAAAAATGAGCATCCGATACAGCGGTGCCGCGGGAAGTCATGACTCGGACTTGGAACATGTTTTCACGACCTCTATCTGAGGGCAGATTGCACGAGACCTGACGATTGATGGGCGGCGCTGTATTTCATCTGGATAGCGCTACTTGTTTTGATTCGTGCACCAATTGAAATCATCAGATGCGCAATAATCAATTCAAATCAGAAAGCGCATTAGAAAAGCGTGGCATCACACGTATTCCTGCAGTGCTCTGGTGCCTGATGCCGAACTAAATGCGCTTGGCGGGCCTTCGGAGAGGCGCGCCCGGACAGAGCAAGTGCTGCGCTCTTGTTGCGGTAATCCGATCGCCGTTCTAACCCTTCTTATGGCGTTCCGCGCTTTCGGCCACATGGGGACGGCGAACATGGTCGCGTTCCCCGCTTCCTTCAACGATCAGAAGGCGAAGAGCAACTAGAGGAGCTTGAGAACACGTGCTCGTGCAATTGCGGCAGAGCGGCTGGGTACGCCGAGTTTGCGATACAAATTTTGAAGATGTCCTTTGACTGTGCTGACGCTGAGGTCCAGCCGATCTGAAATATGCTGATTGGATAGGCCGGCCTCAATTAATTGCAACAGCTCCATCTGTCGTTTGGTGAGTGCTTCGCTCAAGTCGGATTCAACCGCGCCTGCGATCAGTCTTTCGTTCAGGCTGGGGTCGCTCAAAGGCAACTGCGCACACAGCTTTGAGAACAACTCGCGCTCCTCGCTTCTTGCAAAGCCCCAGGCGGATGGGCGTGTGTCTTCTATCAGCGGTGCAAGCTCTCTGGCCCGGTCTGCAAACGGCCGCAAGATGGCGTGACTGGCCGCGAGATTGATCGCTTGTATCAGGCGTCTCGCCGATGTTTTCAGGTTGCCGTTCTTGAAATGAAGAATGCACTGCATGAGTCGTGCGTCTACCATCCGGGCGGTGCGACCTTCTGCTTTAGCTCGCTCAAAAACTTCAGAGATCAGCGGTTCTGTGTCCGCTGGCAGGTGCGGCTCACTCAGTTTCACATCTGCCAAAGTAGAACTGTAGACATCCCATCCATGCCCCCGGCAAGCCCAGTCGGGTAATGCGTTGTCGTGAATGGAAACAATGCCCAGCGTCCTGGCGCGACGCTGTGCCTCTTCTTCGTGGCCGAGGCGAAGCAGGCGGCGTATCCAGTGGCATCCAACCAGATAGGCCAGGCGCAATGGATAGTGGCTGACGATCTGGTCGATGTTCGCAACCCAGTCCCGGTCGGTGAGCGGGTTGGCGCAGAGCTTGATGGCAGCGTCCATGCCGCTGGATAACGCATCGATGAAGCCATGCGATTGCGCGGTTCTGAATCCCTGTTGAATCAATGTGCGTGCTTGCTCTTCTTCGCCGGTCTCGATGAGACAGGTGGCTGCCAGCAAGGCAATCGTGCCGCAGATTCCGGCGCTGTCGCCGAGCTCGCCGGGCAGCACCTTGAGCGATGCAAGCAATGGTTGGATGGCTTGTTCGTAGTGACCTTCCATGACCGATGGCAATGCCGTGAGTGCCGTGGTCCAACCGAGTGCATAGTGACTTTGAGCCTGCAGCGCAGAGGTGTTTCCTGCACGGATGCTGTCGCGAGCGGTGAAGAAGTCGTACACGCTGGAGCTGTAGATGCTGCGAATGCAGCGTGCCACGGTGATGTCGAAAGGATCATCTGTCCTGCCACTTTCGAGCCACCGCATGGCCTTGTCATTGGCATCTGCGAGCGCGTCGGTAAAGACATCGATGCACATACGAATAATTTCAAGTCGCCGCTCGATGTCTCGCAGATTGGCTTCTTCTCCGGGCAGACCGCGGGTGCGATCGATGCGGCGTGCGAGCCGTGCAAGTTGGTGGCGTCCTTCGTCGTAGCGTTGGTTCAGGACCAGCGCCCAGACATACCAGTACTCCGCTTCCCAGCCCAGCGTATTGCCCTGGTCCAGGAGGCGCCGGGTCCAGACGATGTACTGTGGAATATCTCCCTGATTTCGCACGAGCGCTTGTGCACTGCGCTCAAGCACTCTCACCGCAATATCGGATGCGCCACCTTCGATGGCGTATTCGATGGCCTGTCTCCATTTGCCCTGCTCTTCACACCATTGAGCAGCACGTGTCATCAGTTGTGCGCGATGTGCCGAGCTCAATTCAATCTGACCTTCGCCGCGCAGGCACTGCCGCATTAGTCCATGCAGCCGGAAGTCACGACGGTTCCGGTCCAGCGGCATGACAAACAAGTTGTGGTCGATCAGGTAATCAATATGCTGCTGTGCTCTGGAAGACTTGGTGACAAATGCAGCCAGCGGCGCGTTGAAAGTTTCCAGCAAGGCGATGGACAGCAGAAAGGCGCGCAGCTCGGAGGACAGGCCATCCAGAACCTGCCGATTGAGCAACGCCACCAGATCCTGATCGGAGCCTGAGAACTGCTTGAGCAAGGTTTCAGGTTCATCGCTCTTGGCCATCACGATTTGCATCATGCGGACCGCGGCGGGCCAGCCCTCGGTTTGCTCAAGAATGGCTTGCAGATGCTGGGGGCCAAGTTTGTCTGCCAGCGTTGCGCCCAGCATGCTGGCAACGCCTTCCAAGTCCAGACTCAGGGCAGAGAATCCGATTTCCCGCACGCGGCCTTCGAGCTTGGCGCGGACCAGGTTCATCGGAATGGCCGCAGTGCTCGACACGATGAAGCGCGCTTCATCCTGCGTCTCGAAGATCAACTGATCCAGCAGCTGTCGCAGTCGGGGATCATCACAGAAGTGAAGGTTGTCGATGAAAGCGGTAAACGGCACCGCCAAGGACCGGATCAGACGCAGCAGCCGGTCCACCCGGGTTTCCCACGCGTCTCCACCGCGAAATAGCGCCTGGGTGGGATGCGTCTGGTGGCGAAGGCTGCGGGAATGGCCCTCGAGATAGCCGAGCAGATCTTCCAGCTGCGTGTCGCGCTCTTCGAGTGTAGTCCAGTAGCATTTCTGCCCCTCGGCCTCGAGAGTGCTGTACAGCGTGGTCATCAAGACGGTCTTGCCATAGCCCACTGGCGCAACAATGGCCTGAAGTTTGGCCGAGCCAGACAGGGACTGAGCGTCTGCCAGCGCCTGGGTGAGCACCGGCTTGAACGGGTAGTGCGGCGGCTCCTTGGGTGGTTTGGGGGCCGCGACGGCGGGCGGGGAAAAGTCCATGCCGTCATCTTGCGACCTTGGGGACCCCAAAACCAGTACTTAAGTACCGCATGGAGTCCGCAATAGGCTCGTAGCATCCCATCCTGAAAGCAAACCACGACGAGAAGCGCCGCTGCCACCGCCAGGAGACGGATATGCCTACCCCCATCAGCGAAATTGATGTTGAGCTTGCCCGGTCCATGCCCTTGGACCAGATCGACGTCAGCAAGCCAGAGCTTTATGCCCGCGAGGGCTTGCACCCCTACTTCGAGCGCCTGAGAGCGGAAGATCCCGTCCACTTCTGCCCGGAAAGCGACTACGGGTCTTTCTGGTCGATCACCAAGTTCAATGATTGCATCGCAATTGACACCAACCACAAGCAGTTTTCGTCCGACCACAGCAATGGCAGCTTCGTGTTGGACGACACCACGCTGCAGGCGGTCGAAGGTGGTATCGAGATGCCGAACTTTCTTGGCTTTGATCCGCCCAAGCACGACGTGCATCGCATGGTCTGCAGCCCCATTGTCGCGCCGCACAATTTGCTCAACTTTGAGCAGCTGATAACCGAGCGCACGCGCAAGCTGATCAGCGAATTGCCAGAAGGCCAGACCATTAACTGGGTCGAGCAGGTGTCCATTCCGCTGACCACAATGATGCTCGCGACCATGCTCGACTTTCCGTTTGAGGATCGCGCCAAGCTCACTCGCTGGTCAGATATCGTGACCACGCGTCCCGGCTTTGGTCTGGTGGATACCTGGGAGGAGCGCACGGCTGAACTGATGGAATGCCTGGGCTATTTCCAGAACCTGTACGACGAGCGCAAGAAACTACCGCCGAAGAATGATCTGATTTCAATGCTGGCGCATTCGCCAGAGATGGGCGAGCTCACGCCCACCGACTTTCTCGGCATTCTCGTCTTGCTGATTGTGGGTGGTAACGACACTACCCGAAGCTCCATGTCCGGCAGTGCGCTGGCCGCGCATCTGCATCCGGAGGAGATCACCAAGGTCAAGAATAATCGTGCCTTGCTCGCCAGCATGGTGCCCGAGATTGTGCGTTGGCAGACGCCGATCTCACACATGCGTCGCACGGCCATTGAGGATGTGGAATTCCGCGGCAAGACGATCCGCAAGGGCGACAAGGTCGCCATGTGGTACCTGTCTGGCAATCGCGATACCGACGTCATTGACCGGCCGATGGACTTCATTGTTGACCGTCCCCGTGCCCGTCATCACCTCTCCTTCGGTTTCGGCATTCACCGCTGCCTCGGAAATCGTCTTGCCGAGATGCAGCTGCGCATCCTCTGGGATGAGTTCCTGAACCGCTTCTCGAAGATAGAACTGGCCGGAGACATTGTCCGCGTCCCGTCGAATCTCATCCACGGTTATATCGATCTGCCCGTGCAACTCTCTCATTGAGCTGCGGCCAAAAAACTAATTCAGGAGAAACAAAATGCCGAAGGTTGTCTACATTACTTCGCAGGGTGAAGAACGGGTTGTTGATGTTCCAGTTGGCACCTCATGCATGGAAGGCGCCGTTCAAAATCTCGTGCCCGGCATTGACGGTGACTGCGGTGGCGCGGCCGCCTGCGGAACTTGCCATGTCCACGTTGACCCGAATTGGATCGACAAGACAGGTGTCGCCGAAGAGGACATGGAAGTACAAATGCTGGACCTGACGGATGGCTCTGCGAAGGACAGCAGACTGGCCTGCCAGATTGTGATGACGAACGAGTTGGACGGCCTGGTTCTGCGCATGCCCGCAAGCCAGCACTGACATGCCGATGAATGCGGAGAAGACGCGATGAAAGAGCTGGGTGGTCAAGAGGCGTCTTGCCCTTTTTCCTTCAACTTTGACCCAGCCACATTCAAGGTTGGGGACATGGTCAGCTATCGCGTGCCGGAGAAATTCCCAGATTTTCCATTTGTTGGGACGCTTCTTGAGGTGCATGAAGACTACGTCTTGATTTCACCCAATGATCCCACCCAACCCGACCTCAAGATGCGCGGCACACGAGAAACAAGGCCCAACGTCCCAGCTTCCGAGATTCTTTCCGCCTGAGTCATCGGTCGCAGACGTCTGATCACAGGGACTTTAAGGAGAAGTGCTATCACGCTGCTGACAAGCATGCCGGAGCAGGAGCAGGCACGCGGGTGGCACCATGAATCTTGATGATGAAAGCTCCACGTTTACTAGTGCAAAATGGACGTTTACCGATGAGCAAGATCGGCAATGGAACATGAACGGCAAGCCGCTGTTCAACTGGTTGTTCCCGTTCGATACTTTTGTGCTCAGAGAGCAGTTAATGGAATTCCGTCTTGATGACGGAACAATGGGCTATGGCCTCTATGAGACCGGTTACCGCTTGCCGTGGACGGGTCTGTGAAAGAAGGGAATTACGGATGTTGAGTCAGCGACCTGTTTACAACGAAGAACATGAGATGTTCCGCGATGCCGTCCGTAGCTTCGTCAAGTCTGAAATTGCGCCGCATTTTGATAGATGGGAAGAGGCCGGTGTCGTTGATCGCAGCTATTGGACAGCAGGCGGCGCAGCAGGACTCCTGTGCGCGAACATTCCGGAGGAGTACGGCGGTGTGGGAGGTTCGTTCAAACACAACTGCGTTGTCGTTGAGGAGCTCGCCTACGCCGGTTATGCAGGCCCCATGACAGATTTCTCAGTACACAGTGATGTGTGTGCAGGCTACATGCTCAATGCAGCAACGAAGGAGCAGAAAGAGAAATGGCTGCCACGCATGGTCAGCGGCGAAACGGTCTGTGCCATCGCAATGACCGAACCCGGAACGGGCAGCGATCTGCAAAGTGTGCGAACACGGGCGGTGCTGGAAGGAGATCAATATCGGATCAACGGAGCCAAGACCTTCATCAGTAATGGTCAGCATTGCGATCTGGTGATCGTGGTGGCACGCACCTCAGATGCGCCGGGTGCCAAGGGCATCAGCCTGATTCTGGTTGAGGCTGATCGACCCGGATTCCGGCGTGGGCGCAATCTGCACAAACTCGGACATCTCTCTGCTGACACGTCGGAGCTGTTCTTTGACGACGTGATGGTTCCGGCGAGCAATCTCATGGGCGCCGAAGGCACCGGCTTTGCCACGCTGATGACGGAGCTGCCGCAAGAGCGTCTGATCATTGCCTATCAGTCCATGGCGTCGGCCCAGCGCGCCTTCGACATCACCGTAGACTATGTGCGCAATCGAAAGGCCTTCGGCAAGACGGTCGGAGAATTCCAGAACACGCGATACAAGCTGGCCGATCTCAAGGCAGACCTTGCGGTGGGTTGGGCTTTTGCAGATCAGTGCCTGGAGAAGCACGTCCTCGGACAACTCTCCGCGCTGGATGCTTCCACAGCCAAGCTGTGGTGCACCGAAATGCACGGCCGCATGGTGGATGCCTGCGTACAGTTTCACGGCGGCTACGGATTCATGCGGGAATACGAAATCTGCCGGCTCTACGCCGATGCCCGCGTGCAGCGCATATACGGCGGGACCTCAGAGATCATGCGCGAGCTGATCTCAAGGAGCCTGTGAGGGCGCGCCCTCACGCTCACTGCGTGATAAGTGTTCTGGAGTTTTCGCCCTGAAAGCAGTGGGCCGAGCCCCTTGCTTTGACGCCTGACCAGACGTTCACACTGGCTGGGAGCTTCCGCTCTCAGCCAGTGTGACGACGATCTCATCAGTTGCGCCTCGCGCTACAGCGCAAGCAAAATTCTCCGAACCTCATCAGAGCGAATGTTGCGCGACAGAGAGCGCTCCAGTCATGACGGTCACATCTGAATGACGCTCTCCGGCCGACTCATCAGGCGCTCAGCATTCCGCGCAGGCGTGCCTGAATCAGCTGCTCAGCTTCACGCATGATGCCGTCGATGAGTTCCTTGCAGGTCGGGATGTCCTTGATCAGGCCAGCGACCATGCCGCAGGACCATGCGCCTGCATCCATGTCGCCATCGATCATGACGCGAGGATAGACGCCGGCAACCTCATCCACGATGTCGTCAAATTTAAGCTTGTCGCCCAGTGCTTTCTCTTTGGTGATCAGCCGCTCGACGGCTTCATTGCTCAACACACGCTCGGTGTTGCGCAGTGAGCGCATGATCAGACGGGTATCGAGTTCGCCTGCGGCAACGATGGCATCCTTGACGTTCTGATGCACCGGGGCTTCCTTGGTGGCGATGAAGCGCGTACCCATGTTCATGCCCTCTGCGCCCATGGCCAGCGCGGCAACCAGACTGCGGGCATCGGCCATGCCGCCGGAGGCAACAAACGGAATCTTGAGTTCATCGGCTGCGCGGGGCAGCAGGATCATGTTCGGAACATCATCTTCGCCTGGGTGACCACCGCATTCGAAGCCATCAACGGAAACGGCATCACAGCCAATCGCCTCTGCCTTGAGTGAGTGTCGTACCGAGGTGCATTTGTGAATAACTTTGATGCCCGCCTCTTTGAGGCGAGGCAAATGCTCCTGCGGGTTGCGTCCGGCAGTTTCTACAGCCTTTACACCGCCGTCGATGATGGCGTCGATGTAGCCCGGGTAGTCCGGAGTTTTGAGCATCGGCAGAAATGTCAGGTTCACACCGAATGGTTTGTCCGTCAGCGCGCGGCATTTCGCAATTTCCTTTGCCAGATCCTCGGGTGATCTTTGCGTCAGGCCAGTGATGATGCCCAGCCCGCCTGCATTGGAAACCGCTGCCGCCAATTCTGCGAAACCGACAAAATGCATGCCGCCCTGAATGATCGGATGCTCAATGCCAAACAACTCTGTGATTCTTGTTTTCATGTAAATGCTCTTGTTGATAGCGATGGGTGAAAATTAAAAGGTGTGATTCAAGGGACAACTGAGAGGTGTGCCGTTCGCTGATGCCAGCTAGCGACCCAGCAGATTCAGTGAGCGCGCCCGCGCCAGTGCCGCGGAACGGCTGGATACCCCGAGCTTGGTATAGAGGTTGTAAAGGTGCCATTTTACCGTGGCCACAGATACGTTTAGGCGGTCCGCCAGCTGTTGATTGCTCAGGCCCACTTCGATCAGACGTAACAGTTCCAGCTCACGCGACGTCGGGCTGTCCAGCAATTCGGTCTCATCGCCATAAGTTTGCTTGAGTTCTTCAAGCAGGTCCGCATTACCCAGCGGCAGCCCCCGGCAGATCTCAACAAAAAACAGGCGCTCTTCTTCCAGGGCAAAGCCCCAGTCTTGCGGACGAGTGTTGTTGACCAGGCTCGCAATGAGTTCGGCGCGTTCGCGAAAGGGACGCAGGATGCCGCGCTTCGCGCCCAGGCCAATGGCTCTTACAAGATGCTTTGTGGCTTGCGCAGATTTTTGCGTCGCCAGTGCAAGGCTCATGTCACACAGCGCCAGATCCAGCAGTTGTGCTGAACAGCCCTGGTCCCGGGCCAGACGGGTTTGTGTGTTGATCAGGGGGGCGGCCTGCCGATGTTGACCGCTTGCAATGGCCAGCTCGATTCTGGTCAAAGCATGCAGCATGCGCACGCGCGCACTGGACTGCGCCACGGCTGGGGGTTTGTCGCGGCCCAGTCCCGCCAGTTCTGCTTCGGCCTGCGCGTCCTCTAACCGGCCCAGACGCAAAAGGCGCTGGATCACGAAGCAGGACAGCATGAAGTTCATGCGCGGTGGGTAGTTGGCCGCCAGGTCACGCAGGTCAGTGATGCAGATAATGTCGTCGTCGCGCCCGGTCCATAGCTTCAAGGCCGCGTCAGCACCGATGGCAGCGGTATCCAGAACGCCGTGATTGTTTGCACGACGCAGGCCGCTGGCGAGCAGCTCACGGGCCTCATCCTCTCGCCCGATCTCAACGGCGCATTTGGCAGCAACCAATGAGGCGGTGCCAATCATGCCGCTGCTGTCTCCCAATGCTGCACGCGCTTTGCTCAGTGCGCCGCGGACATCGTTGTAAGCAACTGCGAAGTTCCCCTCAAGCATCGTGTTCATGCATGACGAGAGCGATACCCAGGCATCTCCATAGACGCTGCTGGCTTGTGTGATGGCAGCGCGGGCAGTGCGTGCAGACTCGCGGGCTTCGGCAAAGCGGTGCTCATTGGACAAATAGAGCATCGCTGCAACCGCTACGGTCGCGACATCAAAAGGATCATCGGCTGCGCGGTCAGCGAGCCAGGCGGACGTCAGCTTGTGCGCCTGTGCAAGGTCGTCTGTATAGGTGTCGATGCAAATCCGGATGACGTCGAGACGACGCTTGATCTCCGCAAGCCGCTGCTCATCCTGCCCGCCAATGCCCTCTTTCTCTATGCGCTGTGCAAGACGCTCATGCTGCTGGCGGGCAAAGTCATAGCGGCGGTGAAAGACCAGCGCCCAGACGTACCAGTAGTCAGCTTCCCAGCCCACGTCATGGCCGCGACTGCGCAGTGTCTCGACCCAGGCGATGTACTGGCGAAGGTCGCCCTGGTCGCGGACAAAATGTGGCGCTGCCCTTTCAAGGATGTCACTGGCCAAGGGAGCCGAGTTGGCTTCCAGTGCGTAATCAATGGCGATATTCCATTGCCCGTTCTGATCACACCATCGGGCCGCCCGCTCCAGCACGCCGCGACGATGATTCAGGCTGAGCCTCTGTACGGCTTCCTTGTGCAGAAACTCGCGGAACAGACCGTGCAGCCGGTGCCAGGTACCGTTACGATCCAGGGGAATGACAAACACATTGCGTTGCAGCAACAGCGCCACATGCGTGCCCGCCTGAGCATCTCCGGAGGCCTCCTGTGCCAGTTCGACACTGAACGTGCGCAACAGCGACAGCTCCAGCAGAAACTTCAACATCTCTTTCGAGAAGGAATCCAGCACCTGCCGATTGAGCAGGTTGGAGAGGTCTTCGTCGGCACCCGAAAACTGCTCAAGCGCCTCCAACGGGTTTTCGGACGATTCCAGAATGATCTGGGACAGACGTACCGCGGCGGGCCAGCCTTCGGTTTGCCGGGTGACGCGCTCTATAGCGTCTGCGCCGAGCGTCTTGCACAGCTGCGTGCCCAAAAGCTGGCTGACCTCCTGTCGCTTAAGGCTCAGTTCTTCGACACCGTACTCAGTGGCCGCGCCCTGCAGTTTGGCGCGAGCCACGTTCATCGGCACGCGCTGGGTGCTGGCAAACCAGAAGTGAACCGACGATGGCGTCTGGTAGACCAGACGTTCCAGAAGCTGGCCGAGGGTTTCGTCCTGACAGTAACCCAGGTTGTCGATGATGATCATTGATGGCTCCGGCAACTGGGCCAAGGTCTCCAACAGATCGTCGATGCGATTCTCCAGCGGCTCGTCGCCATGGATCAGTGCCTGCGCGGGGTGTACGCCATCATCCCCCTCGCTCAGCGTTGCCTGCAGGACATCGACAACGCGCTCGATGCTGTCGTCGCGATCATCCAGCGAGAGCCATAAGGTGTGGATGCCCTGCTTGGTACATTGAGCCGATACCGCAGACGACAGCACGGTCTTTCCGTAGCCTGTTGGCGCCACCACACAACTGAGCTTGCTGGGCGTCCAGTTTTTCTTGAGCACTGCTGCCAGCGCAGCCGAGCGCACCAGCGGAAAAGAGAAGCTCGGCGGATCCTGCCTTCGCCTGACCCGACCCCGTTGCTGTCTTTGTGCTGGCTTCCGGGGTCTGGCCAATGTTCTCCTCGCTCTTTATCCCGTGTATTCGCGTCCGAAAATATGCCGCGCGATGACCCAATTCTGAATCTCATTGGCACCCTCGTAAATCTCGCCAATCTTGGCATCGCGGTAAATCGACTCCAGCGGGAAATTTTCGCCGGGCCCGGACAGTGTTTTGACGTAACCATACGCGCCGCACACCTGAATGGCATCCCGGACCACGTCGCAGGCCAGCCGCGAGCCGGCCAGCTTGGCCATTGCAGCTTCGATATCCGCACCGCCTTCCTTGTCGAAGCGGATGGCGGCCTTCTGATAGAGGTTTCTGGCCATCTCGATCTGCAGGGCATGCTCGGCAAATCGGTATTGCCAGTGCTGCATGCGGGCCAGCTCCTGGCCAAAGACCTTGCGCTGGGTCATGTAGTGGCTGGCAAAATCGAACGAGGCCTGGGCCATCGCCACGCCGATGGCCCCGATGCCCATGCGGCCGAGCACCAGCGAACCAATTGCAGCGCGCAAGCCACTGCCTTCCTTCTGGATGACGTGATCGGCGGGAACAAAGACATCGGTGAAGTCGATGTCGGCTGTGAGCTGTACGTGATTGCCCATCTTGAGATCCGGGGCTGAAACCTTGACGCCGGGGTCATGCATGTCCGCCAGCAACATGCTGAGCGAATCGCCGGTGCGGCACAGCACGACAATCAGGTCGCCCACAGGAGAATTGGTGATCCAGCGCTTCTTGCCATTGATGCGATAGCCGCCATCGACCTTGGTCGCCACGGTCTTGACCGATTTCACAGAAAGATCCGTGCTGGCTTCGGGTTCGCTGGTGGCAAAGCAGCCCACGAACTCTCCACGAATCAGCTTGGGCAGATATTTTTCTCGAATATCGGCCTGCGCGTTCTGCAAGGCCCGTCCAACCAGAATGGCCTGACCGTCGTACATCGATGAAGTGAGGCTGGGCGAGTAGTAGCCCAGTTCTTCGCAGACCGTTGCCGTTGCCAGCGTCGGGAATTCCAGACCCAGGCCGCCCACATCGGCAGGAAACGGAATCTTGTAGAGGCCCGCTTTGGCCATGGCATCGAATTCAGCGCGGGCAAATGTTTCCTTGGCTTCCGGCGTGGTGTTGAGCCGATGCGCCACCGGCCGGATCACGTCATCACAAAACTGGCGAACGTCTTTGCGAACCTTGAGGGTTTCTTCCGGCAACAACAGATCGCTGAACAGTTTGTCGGCGCGGCGCGGAGGCATATTCATGGAGGTCTCTTTCAGATGTTGATGATGTGATTGGGGATGGACGTCAGAACCCTGATGGGTTGGCCGGCGCGCAGGTGATGAATCAAATCAACTGCGCGTCAACCGGGATTTCACCTGGCTCTGGATCAGTCCTTGAATTTCGGTGCGCGTTTTTCCTGGAAGGCACTCAGCGCCTCATCCAGGTCTTCGCCCAGCAGCATTGACGTGTTCCAGATGGCGGCATAGCTCAGGCCATCTTTCACATTGTGTTCACGCGACCACAGCAGATTGCGTTTGATGCCGCGTGTGGTGCAGGGAGACTTCGACGCCACGGTCTTGGCCAGTTCCAGTGCGGCGGCCATCAGTGCTTCCTTGGATTCGCAGACGCGCGAGACCAGGCCCAGTTTCAGCGCACGCTCGCTGTCGAAGGTTTCAGCGGTGTAAGTCAGTTCAGTCATTGCCGAATAACCGATGACATGGCGCAGGCGCTGCAGAGTGCCCACATCGGGCACGACTGCCAGATCTACTTCCTTGATGCAGAACTTGGCGTCCTGCGAGCAGATGCGCATGTCGCAGCCCGCGATCAGGTCAATGCCGCCGCCAATGCAGACGCCGTGAATGGCGGCAATGACCGGGGCCGAGGTGTTCTCCACGGCGGTGAATGAATGCTGGAAGCGTTCGATGTCGGCAAGAATCTCTTCGTGTCCGCGTGTCCTGCGCTCCGGATCTGCCAGCTTGCTCCTAAGCCCGCTGATGACCGAGATATCGATGCCTGCGGTGAAATGCTTGCCCTCGCCGCAGAGAATGATGGCGCGAATTTGTCGCTGCGTTCCCAGCCACTCCAGCGCTTCTGGCAGCTCGGCCCACATGCGCCGGTCCAGCGCATTGAGTTTCTCTGGGCGGTTGAGTTTGAGCCAGGCCACCGGGCCATCAAACTCGATCAGAACGGTCTCAAACTGTGGAATAAGGCTGTCGGTCATGTTGATTCTTCTGGGTTGATGTTGATTAGGATGCTGCAATATCGGAATACGCTGGCCAACCTTTAGGTGGGCCGAAATTTTTCTGAAAAAGCGCTTGTCTCGCGCAGTTGGCGTCGTTAGGGAGATGCCCGCATCGGTCAATCGTGTTCTGCTCTCTACAATGACAGACTCCAATTCATCCCGAATCTGACGAAGAACTAAAGAACATGGCTCAATCTGACTGGAAATTCGAGACGCTTGCGGTGCACGGCGGTTATTCACCAGACCCAACGACGCGCGCTGTGGCCGTGCCAATCTACCAGACCGTGGCGTATGCCTTTGACGACACCCAGCACGGTGCGGACCTGTTTGACCTGAAAGTTGAGGGCAATATTTACTCGCGGATCATGAATCCGACCAATGCCGTGCTCGAGCAACGCATGGCAGCTCTGGAAGGCGGCATCGGCGCACTTGCTCTGGCTTCGGGTCAGGCAGCGGTGACCTACGCCATCCAGACCATTGCCGGTGCTGGCGACAACATTGTTTCGGCCAGCACGCTCTACGGCGGCACCTACAATCTGTTTGCCCACACGCTGCCACAGTTTGGTATCGAGGTACGTTTTGCCGACCCGCGCAAACCGGAGACTTTTGCCGATCTGATTGATGAGAACACCAAGGCGGTGTTCGCCGAATCCATTGGCAACCCGCTTGGCAATATCACCGACATCGGGGCCATCGCCAAGATTGCGCACGCCCAGGGCGTCCCCCTGATCATCGATAACACCGTCGCCACGCCTTATCTGCTGCGGCCCTTCGAGCACGGCGCGGACATCGTGGTTCACTCGTTGACCAAATATCTGGGCGGGCACGGCACGACGCTGGGCGGTGTCATCGTGGACTCGGGCAAGTTCCCGTGGGCGCAGCACAAGAAGCGTTTTCCGCGGCTCAACGAGCCCGACGTGAGTTACCACGGCGTGGTCTACACCGAAGCTCTGGGTGAGGCGGCTTACATTGGCCGCGCCCGCGTGGTCCCGCTGCGCAATATGGGCGCTGCGCTGTCACCGTTTAATGCGTTTCAGATTCTGCAGGGCATTGAGACCTTGTCGCTCAGAATGGACCGGATCAACAGCAGCGCCCTGCGTATCGCGCAGCATCTGAAAGCGCAGGAAAAGGTCCTGTGGGTCAACTACGCCGGTCTGGAAGATCACCCTGATCACGGACTTGCTCAGCAATATCTGGGCGGATGCGCCTCAGGCATCCTCACCTTCGGCCTTCAGGGTGGCCGAGAAGCAGGCGCGCGATTCCAGGACGCGCTCCAGCTGTTCACGCGGCTGGTCAATATTGGAGATGCCAAGTCATTGGCAACACATCCCGCGACCACCACGCATCGCCAGCTCGGTCCGGAAGAGTTGGCCAAGGCGGGCGTCACCGAAGACACGGTGCGGCTGTCGATTGGCATTGAGCATATTGATGACCTGATTGCAGACCTGGATCAGGCGCTCGCACAGGCCTGAAGAAGACCTTGAAAAGGCGCGGCCGCTGAGGCCGCGCTTTTTGATGGGGCATTTGTGATGCAATCGTCGCTTGCGCAGGTCTCACAGATTCAGAAATGAGGATTGATCAATCTGCATCGGGATTGCTCATCAGATCCCACAGCGTGCTGGGTTGGTTCACTGCTGAGGGGTCAATCTCGGGTTCGCTGTATCCGTTCGCTCGTTCGGCAGCCAAACGGGTCAGGCCCAGCAAGGCCTCGCTCTCTGCCAGCAAGGCGCGGGAAAACTCCTCCAGGGTTTCGCGAGTACTGAGCGTGTCAATGCTGGCCGGTGATCCGGCAGCATTGAGTTTGGACTGCGCCAGCCAAATGATCGGTGCGCGTTCCTGCTTCCAGCTCTGGTACAGGGTGGCGTAAGCAGACAGTTCCTGTTCTCGCAGGTGCTGAGTCTGCTCTGGATTGCTCGTGCGTTTCTGCAATGTGGCGAATCGCTTGAGCAACCACTGGGTGCGACTGGCCAGAACGGCCCCTGCTGCCTGCCCATCGGTGGATGCGCGATAGCGCTCCCATGCTGCCATCGCTGCGTCAACGGCCTCCGGCGAGCTTGAAACTGTGGCGTCTGCTTTCAGTTTCTGGCGGGCCGCTTCCAGACGCGCCTGAGTGCCGAGAACCTGTGGTGCTACCAGCTCTCCATTCTCAAGCCAGGCCTGGGCCAGAGCGACGGTGGCCGGTGGAGCGGGGACGGCATCAAACAGCTCGCCGAAAGCAACTGCACTCGCCGGGCCCGGTGCAATCAGAGCTGCAAGCAGCAGAGCAATCCGTCTGGAAATACGCATGAATCATCTCGCGGAGACTGGAGCCTAAGGCAATGCGCAAACCGTGCCAGCTTGAACGCTGGAGGGGGCGAAGTTCATCTGGCCCATAAAAAACGCGGCCACTTGGGCCGCGTTCTGGTGATGCCGTGATCCGGGCAGATCAGCCGTGCATCGACAGTCCACCCGATACGCTGATGGTCTGACCCTGGATGAAGCTGGCGTCATCGCTGGCCAGGAAAGCGACCAGTCCGGGGTAGTCGTCCGGCTCGCCGATGCGACCCAGCGGCACGCCGCGGACCATGGCATCGCGAATCTTCTGTCCTTGCTCGCCGGTGCCAACGAAGGCATCCATGGCCGGTGTGTTGGTGGGGCCGGGGCAAACGCAGTTGAGCAGCACGTTCTTGCGCGAGACCTCACGGGCCAGTGCCTTGGCAAACGCAATCGTGGCGCCCTTGGTGCCGGAGTACACGACTTCGCCGCTGGAGCCGACGCGTCCGGCGTCGGAAGCGATGAAGATCACGCGACCACCGCCACGCTCAACCATGCCGGAGACCACGGCGTGGGTCATGTGCAGCGGCCCCATGTAGTTGATGCTGACCACTTTCTGCCAGAAATCCGGCGTGGTCTTGAGGAAGGGGATGGGTTTATCCCAGCCCGCATTGTTGACCAGTGTCCAGGTCGGGCCGATGCGGCTTTCGATGGCTGCAACACCTTTGACCACGGCGTCGTAATTGGTGATGTCGCAGACCTCGCAGTCAGCCTTGCCGCCAGCAGCCTTGATCTCTTCAACTGCCTTGCTCGCCGCTTCGGCGTTGATGTCGAGCACGCCCACAATCATGCCTTCGGCCGCAAGCCGCTTGGCAATGCCGAGGCCGATGCCGCTACCTGCTCCGGTGACCAGGGCCACCTTGTCTTTCAGTCCGCGCACAAAAATTCTCCCGGTTTGGTTTATTTGGAGGAAAAAGGGGAACGTTACGTAGTATGGCACCATACTACTATGCCGGCAGCTTGAGCAAAAGCCGAAACCGGAGTAGCCACCCTGCAATATCCGGCTTCTATAAAAAGCATGGGGCGCGGCCATACGGGATTGGGCAGACTCAGCATGCCAATTGATGCAAAGTATCGTCAGCGCTCGCAGTGAAGCGCATACGGGGAAATAAATGGTGAGCCAAGGGGTTGAATCTGCAGGAAGTTATGTCGGCGGAAAAGGCGCAGACGTGGTCCTGCTACATGGGCTGGGCGGAACCTGGCACGTCTGGAAGCCCATCATTCCCATATTGGAAGGCTCCTTTAGGGTGCATGCGGTCACGCTGCCAGGGCACCTGGATGGACCGGCCATGCCGGCAGGGGTCACCGCCAGCCGTGATTCGCTCGCCGATGCTCTGATGGCCGAGTTGAAGAAGCGCGGCATCGAGCAGCCGCATCTGGTGGGTAATTCCCTGGGCGGGCTGATGTCGCTGGAACTGGCTCGCCGAGGCTATGCCAAGTCCGTGACAGCGCTGTCTCCGGCCGGAGCCTGGCAGACGGAGAAGGAATACCAGGCCGTCGCCAGACCTTTCAAGATCATCTACGCGATCCTGCCCATCCTGATTTTTCTGACGACCTTGTTCCTGCGCTTTACCGGTGTGCGAAAGGCGCTCAACAAGAAGGCAATGGAGCACGGCGACCGTGTTCCGGAAAACGAATGTCGCCGAGCCATGAATTCCCTGCGCCAGACGCACATTCTTCCGGAACTGCTCAATTCCATGGGCACCGACGGGCCGATTCAGCCGATGCAGGCTGGCAATGTCCCAATCACGATCGCCTGGTGCGAGCACGACCAGGTGATTCCCTACGAAATATATGGCAAGCCGATGATTGCCACGATTGAAGGATGCACCCCGATCACCATTCGCGATGTCGGCCATGTCCCCATGTACGATGATCCGCAGCAAGTCGCAGATGTAATTCTTGAAACCATTCGCAAGACAGAAGGTGTGAAAGCGTGAATCTGACGAAACTCAATCCTGCGCTGGCGGCCACCCTGATGCAGCGCAAGCAGATTGCAAAGCAGGTGGTCAGTACAGAGCGGTTCATCGAGCAGGTGGAGAAACTTGCCGGAGAGCTGGGGCGAAGCGCCGAAAGCGTTGCTGCAGAAGCTCTGGTCGGCGTACAGGAAATTGTGACGGTACAGAGTCCTGCTTTCGGCGCAGCATTCGATTTCGGACTCGGGCCCATGCACACACGGGCGTGGACCGTTGATGCTGATCTGCAGGGGCTGCGACAGCTCAAGGAACTCAACAAGACCAAGGCGCTGGTGTATCTGCCCACGCACCGCTCCTATGCCGACCCCTTTATTCTGTCTAGATTGCTGCGCGATAACGGGATGAAGCGCAACCATATTCTCGGCGGCAATAACCTGGGATTCTGGCCCCTGGGCACTATCGTACGTCGCAGTGGCGGCATCCTTATACGTCGCAGTTTTCAGGACGACGAGGTCTACAAGATGGTGGTGCGCGAGTATCTCGCGTGGCTGGCCTCGCAGCGGCTCAATCTCGAGTGGTACATGGAAGGCGGGCGCTCGCGAACTGGCAAATTGCGCCCACCAAAGTACGGTTTGCTGAGCTATCTGGTTTCTGCCATCGAGAGCGGCGGTGCCGACGACATGATGCTGGTGCCGGTCTCCACAACTTACGATCAGATGCACGAGATCGGGGTCATGGCCGCCGAGGAGGCAGGGGCGTCCAAGGCGAAGGAAAATCTGGCCTGGCTGGCTGGGTATGCACGCAGACAGCAGAAGTGGATCGGCTCGGCCTATGTGCGATTCGGTGAGCCCTTGTCGCTGCGCGAATCGCTGGAACGTGCCGCATCCGAGGAAGATGGTGGCGGCAAGTGGACCGTTGCCAAGATTGCATTTGAAGTGTTCCAGCGTATCAATCGATGCACGCCGGTGACCGCGCCGGCGCTGGTGACCTTCGCTCTGCTCGGCACGCATGACCGCGCCCTGACGCTGCAGGAAGTCTGTGCTCTGGTGAAGCCCTTGCTCGCGTACGCCAATTCGCGTGGCCTGCCCAGCTCGCCTCTGCAGAAGCTCAACATCGCACAGGGCGTGCAGGAAACGCTGGAAAAGCTGCATGAAAGCGGCGTCGTCAGCGTCTACGACAGTGGGCTGGAGACGGTCTACAAGATCGAGGCCGGGCAGCATTCAGTTGCCGCCTTCTACCGCAACTCTGCAATCCACTGGTTTGTGAACCGCGCCATTCTGGAAGTTGCATTGCTGGATTCCACGCGACAAGACGGCGGTGGTCCTCTTGAACAGGCCTGGGCATCGGCTTTCGAACTGCGTGATCTGCTCAAGTTCGAGTTCTTCTTCAGCGAAAAAGCAGAGTTCCGCGACGAACTGAAAGCAGAGTCCCGGCTGATTGATCCGAAGTTCCGTCAGCGCGTGGCCAAGGCAACCGATCGCAAGGATGTCTTGTTCAAGGTGCCCATGTTGATGGCGCATCGCGTTCTGCCTGCTTTCCTTGAGGCCTACTACATCGTTGCAGACAGGCTTGCTGCACAGTCAACAAGTCGCAAGATCGACAAGAAGGCTCTGATCGACGAGTGCGTCACGGTGGGTCGCCAGTACGTGTTGCAACAGAAGTTGAGGAATCCGGAATGCGTGTCCCGCGAAATCTTCACCAACGCGATTTCACTTGCAGCCAACCGCAATCTGCTTGATCCGGAGGCGCCAGATCTGGCCCAGCGGCGGCAGGATTTCTTCCTGGAACTTGAATCGGCGGTACAGCGCGTTGCAGCGATCGAGCAGCTTGATCAGATGCGCAGTGCCCAAACGGCGGGAGCCAACACGTGAGTAGTGCAAGCGAAGCAGCAATTCAAAGAATTCTGGAGGGGCCGAAAGGCCCGAAAATCGGCGCCTTCTTCGATTTTGATGGCACCCTGATTGATGGCTTTTCTGCAGCTGCCTATTTCACGGATCGCATCAAGGGCGGTCACATGGGCGCGAAAGAAATTGTCGACACCCTCAAGCTGGCGCGCAAAAAAGATCTGAGCGATGACGAGTTTGCCCAGGTCATTGGCGACGGCATCATGGAATGGGCCGGTCAGAGCGAGGAGGAACTTCGCAATCTCTGGAGCCGCCTGTGGTTCGACAAAGTGGCTCCGAACATGTTTCCCGAAATGTGGAAAGTCATTCAGGCGCACAAGCGCATGGGGCACACCATCGCAGTCGCATCATCGGCCACGCCTTACCAGATTGAGCCTATTGCCGCCGAATACGGCATTGAGCACATCCTTGCGACGCAGCCGCGAATCCGCAATGGCAAACTGACCGGCGGCATCATCGGCAAGCCGCTTTGGGGGCAGGGCAAGGCTAATGCCGTGAAGGCTTTTGCCAAGGACAAGAAAATCACCTTGTCCAAGAGTTACGGCTACGCCAATGGCGATGAGGACATCGCATTCTTGCAGTCAGTCGGTTGTCCCAATGCCGTGCAGCCCAAGCCGAAACTCGAAGCATTGGCTGTTGAAAGTGAATGGCCGATTTTGCGTTTTCCGCCGCGCAAACGTGGCCCGGCCAAGGCCATGGCGCGAACCGTAGGTGCCTATGCCGCAATGGGCGCGACCTTTCTCGCGGGGCTGGGATATGCAAAGGCCACCGGCGAAACCCGCAAGGCGGTGGATTTCATTACTGCCATGTCCAGCGATGCAGCTTTTGCAGTGCTCGGGGTCAAGGCCAAGGTTATCAATCGTGAAGGGTTGAATGCGCATCGGCCCTGCGTTTTCCTGCTCAACCACCAGAGTAAGTTCGACATGTTCGTGATGATGCATCTGGTGCGGACCGAATTCACCGGCGCTGCCAAGATCGAAGCGCGCAAGGTGCCGGGTTTTGGTCGATTCATGGAAATGGCCGACGTGGCGTTTCTGGATCGCAGCAACTCCAACAAAGCCATCGACGCACTCAAGCCGGCTGTCGATCGCCTCAAGAAAGGCCTGTCTCTATGTATTGCGCCGGAAGGCACGCGTTCATGGACGCCAAAACTCGGACCGTTCAAGAAGGGCCCGTTTCACCTTGCGATGCAGGCCGGGGTGCCGGTTGTTCCCGTGGTGATTCGCAATGCCGGTGAGATCATGGGTCGCAATGATCAGACCATGCGGTCGGGCACGGTTCACGTCGCCATTCTTGATCCGGTAGATGTGTCGGATTGGACCGAAAGCAACATGGTGGAGCGCATCGCAGAAGTGCGCCAGAAGTTTGTTGACACGCTGGAGAACTGGCCTGAAGAAGAGGGAGAAGCATGAGTACACCCATGCGGATTGCAGTACTGGGCGCGGGCTCGTGGGGCACCACGGTGGCATCAGTAGCGGCGCGCAATGCAGACACGCTGATCTGGGCGCGGTCCAGCGACACAGCTGATCAGATCAATCGCGAACATCTCAATGAGAGTTATCTGAAAGATCTGCCGCTGCACAAGAATCTGCGCGCGACCAACTCACTCGAAGAGGCGGTGCGCCATGCCGATGTGCTCGTCATTGGCGTGCCCTCGCACAGTTTTCGTGAAACGCTGAAGAAGGCATCGCCGCACATTCGTCCATGGGTGCCTGTCATCAGTCTTGCGAAAGGCCTTGAGCAGGGCACGCATCGGCGCATGACCGAGATCATCAACGAAGAGCTTCCGAGCCACCCTGCAGGGCTGCTTGCTGGTCCCAACATTGCAAAGGAAGTGTTGCAGGGGCTTGCCGCAGCCACAGTCATTGCCATGCGCGATGAGCACGTGGCGCGCTCTCTGCAGCCGCTGTTTTCGAGCGCCGTGTTCCGCGTCTACACCAATACCGACATCATCGGCTGTGAGCTGGGCGGCCCATTGAAAAATGTCGTGGCCATATCGGCGGGCATGGCTGACGGTCTGAGTGTGGGTGAAAACACTCGCGCGCTGGTGGTTACTCGCGGGCTGGCGGAAATCACCCGGCTGGGCGTGGCACTCGGCGGCCGCCCGGAAACTTTCTCTGGCCTGACCGGCCTAGGCGATCTGTTGACCACCTGCATGAGTCCGCTGTCGCGTAATCGCCAGGTGGGCGTCAAGTTCGCCGAGGGTATGACCACTGACGAAATCGTGGCCTCCATGAACATGGTCGCCGAAGGCATCAAGACCAGCAGCGTGGTGGTCAAGCTGGCTCGGCAGTACGGCATCGAGATGCCAATCGCGCACGAAGTGGACTGCGTCGTCCGCGGTGAGCACAACGCCGCACAGGCCTTTCGCGGCCTGAGAAAACTCGCAGCGGGCGCTGAGCAAGAGTCTGGCTAGCGGCCCGTCTCGTTTATGCGGGACCTTCGTTTCTTCGATGCGCCCTGCACCTTACTGATCAAGATAATTCAAGAGCGACAACATGACGAAAATGACCGAAGAGCAGAAAGAACTGCTCAGAGATTTGCAAGGATGGGGCGGACCTTCCGAGATGAGCGCTTTTGAAGCGGTCATGTGGCGGGCGGAAATTGATCCCAGCCTGCGCTCCACAACAACTTCCGTGATGATCCTGGATCAGGAGCCCGACTGGGAGCGGCTCTATGCGGCTCACCTGTGGTTGGTCCAGGCGGTGCCGAGATTTCGCCAGCGCGTCGTTGAACCAGCGCTTGGCGTCGGCCCTCCGGTATGGGTGGAGGACCCTGACTTCGACCTCGACTATCACCTGCGCCGCGTGGCTCTGCCCGCGCCGGGCACCCAGCGTCAGCTTTTCTCTCTGGCGCAATCCCTGGCGATGACGCCCTTCGACAAAGCGCGCTCACCCTGGGAAGCAACGGTCATCGAAGGGCTCGAAGGCGGACGCGCCGGCTATGTGCTGAAGCTGCATCATTCCACTTCTGATGGCATGGGCATCATGCAGTTGTTGTCGAGAGTATTCAGCAAGCAGCGTGAACCCAGCCATCGCCCGCCGCCACCCAAGATCGACAAGTTTGGTCCGCGCCCGCCGTCGGCGCGCTCACTGGCCACCAAACAGCTTCGCAAGTCGCTCTTGTCTGCGCCGGCCGAGGCTGCAGGGGTGGCTTCCAAGCTCGTCAAGAACATCCGCAAACTCGCACGTGAACCGGACGCCGCAAAAGACAGCATGGAATACCTGTCTTCTGTCAGGAAGGTTTTGGGCATCAAGCCAGTCAAGGGTTCGGGGCTGTTCAAGCGCCGCAGTCTGTCATGGCGCTTCGATGGTCTCGAGCTGCCTTTGGCAGATCTCAAGCAAGCCGCGAAGGCCACGGAAGGCACATTGAATGATGTTTTTCTTGCCGCACTGATACGAGGTTTCCGCCTGTACCACGATGAGATGGGCGTGTCCGTTTCGGAGATGCCGATCGGCTTCCCGATCTCTCTGCGAAAAGAGGGCGATCCCATGGGCGGCAACAAATTTGCCGGCAGCCAGTATGCAGCGCCGCTGCATGAAACAGATCCGGTTGCACTGGTCCGCAATATCCAGAGATTTGTTCGTGATACGCGAGCAGAGCCGGCGATGGATATCGTCATTCGCCTGATGCCGATCATCACGCGGCTGCCGCTCAGTGCCGTCACTGCGCTGACGGGCGAGTTCACCAAGGCCCAGGATGCGCAGATCAGTAACGTCCCCGGATTGTCCTACCCGGTATACATGGCCGGCGCTGAAATCACCCACATTTATCCCTTCGCACCGGTCCCCGGCTGCGGCATGATGATCGTGTTGCTGACGCACAATGGACGCTGCTGCATTGGCGTCAACAGCGACCGTGCCGCAGTAAGCGAGCCGGAACTGCTGATGGAATGCCTTGAAAAAGGCATTGCCGAACTCGTCAGCTACGGAAAGCCCAAGAAAAAAGCATCCAAGACCACATCAACACGGAAGTCGTCCAAATGAATCGTCAGGAAGGCCGGATCACCGGCGTCAATGGGGTGGAAATTTTCTGGCAGAGCTGGACCCCTGGTGCACCGCGTGCCCTGGCTGTTCTGGTTCACGGACTTGGCGAACACAGCGGCCGATATCAGGAAGTCGCGCAGGTTCTGTGCGAGACGGGTTGCGCGGTCTATGCGATGGATCATCGCGGGCACGGCAAGTCCGGCGGCAAACGTGCACTGGTTGATCGCTTCGCACACGCCGTTTCCGATATTGATCAGGTCATTGATCTTGCCCAGCGGGAACATTCGGGACTCAAGACATTTCTCATCGGACACAGCATGGGCGGCGCTCTGTCGCTGAGTTACACCTTGCGTGATCCGTCCAAGCTCGACGCGCTGATCTTGTCAGGCCCGGCTGTCGCACTTGATGGTGCGCCGCCCCTGATCGGGCCGATCAGCAAGGTGTTGGGCATGTTCATGCCCAGCCTCGGCATGTTCAGCATTGATCCGTCCAATGTCTCGCGCGATCAGAGCATTGTTGATGACTACGCCAGTGATCCGCTCAATGCGCATGGAAAAGTGCCTGCGCGCACGCTCAGCGAGATCGTGAAATTTGTCGAATTTCTGCCTGCGGCCCTGCCTCAGCTGAAGCTGCCGATGCTCATAATGCATGGTGAGCAGGACAAGCTTGCCGGCGTTTCCGGCAGCCAGATGGTTGCTGACGGCGCGAGTTCGAAGGACAAGAAACTGATCATCTACAAGGATCTGTATCACGAGATTTTCAACGAGCTGCCAGAAGATCGTGCCGTGGTCTTCAAGGACCTGACGAACTGGATTGACCAGAAGCTCGCCGCCTGACACGACAGTTCCTGAATAGACAAAGGGGCTGCAAATGCAGCCCCATACCGTTGATTGCTGCGCAGCCTGCATGCGCGGCTGCTTCAATTTTCTGGAGGCTGAGTTGAAAGACATTCTCGAAATGGGATTGCGGGCTGGCGAACTGCTCAAGGCGCGAAAGGAAAAGATCGCAATTGCTGAAACATCGGCGGGCGGGCTGATTTCGGCGAGCCTGCTGGCCGTGCCCGGAGCGTCAAACTATTTCGCCGGCGGCGCCATCACCTACTCGCTGCGCTCGATCAAGGGGCTGGTTGGAATCACACGCGAAGAGATGGAGGCCAGGAGCATCCGCTCCAGTTCAGAGCCCTATGCGCAGTGGTTGGCACAGGCAGTACGCGAACGTCATGGCGATGTGACCTGGGCACTGTCTGAAACCGGCGCGGCGGGGCCCAGTGGCAATCGTTACGGTGATCCAGCCGGGCATACCTGTATGGCGGTATGCGGTCCGGTCGAGCGGGTGCGAACGCTCCGGACCCAGGACGACGATCGGGTGGCCAACATGTGGGCGTTCGCGCAAGCCACATTGGAGCTGTTGGTAGAGGCGCTTGAGGCAGCGCCGCCGAAGTAGGCGGAGGGCCGCGTTTTTCAGCAAAGAGCCTCTGAATTGATCTCGGCGTGCAAATTATGGCACTCGGTGCCACAATGCGCCCGGCCTCGGCTTTATTCCATTCCAATATCACGGGAGCCGAGGGTTTCGGCGCTTTGCTGGCAGGGACGCAAATAGGCCCTGTGCCGGATGGAGCGCCTCATCGAGGAGGACTTCAAAATGCAGACGCAAAAATTTGACGGACAGTACGGGAGCTGGAAGTTCCTGGCCTGGACCGGGCCGATTTTCTTCATTGGTTTCTTTTGCATGTGGGGCCTGCTGGCGGATAACTTCCCGCCGATGGCGGCATCGACTCCGGCTGAGGAGATGTGGCAGCACTACAAGGACGGGCAATTCAACATCATGCTGGGCATGTCCCTTTGCATGGTGCTGGGCGCTTGTTACATGACTTTTGGTGCTGCGGTTTCCCGCGTCATGCGGCGCATAGAAGGGCCTGACGGCATGTGGGCGAATCTGGAAATGATGGGTGCCACCATCACCTATTGCCCGATCGTCGTGGCCTGCGGCATCTGGCTGACCTGCGCAATGCAGGTTGACCTGCTGAGTCCTGCCGCCGTGCAGACCATGTACTACGTGGGCTGGATGATCATCGACCTGGCCTACATGGTGACCAGCTTCCAGATCATCGCTGCCGCGGTCGTCTTCCTGAAAGACAAGCGTGAAAAGAAGCTGGTGCCAAGCTGGGTCAGCTGGTGGGGTTTCGTGACAGTGGCGTCCTTCTTCCCGGTCAGCCTGGTGCCGTTCTTCAAGGATGGCCCCTTTGCCTTCCACGGCATGTTCAACTTCTGGATTGCTTTCCCAACGTGGTATGTCTGGATCGTGTCGATGTCGATCTTCATCATCAAGGCGGTCAATCGCATCGAGATTGAAGACGGCGCGGCTGAAGCCAAGGGCGTCTCGGTCCGCGGTGCGACCGTAGGCGTGCGCTGATTTTTCGCGTAGTCCATGCAGGCTGCAGCCAAAGGTAACAAGCCCACCCAGCGCCTTCCCGGAGTGGAAGGCGTCTGGGTGTTTATTGGTGCCGACATGTTTTTCTTCGCGGTGCTGTTTGTCTCGTTCATGCTTGAACGCTTCAAGAGTCCCGAGATCTTCGAAGTTGCGAGACGCACGCTGGACCCCAATTTCGGCGGCATCAATACCCTGATTCTGCTGACCAGTTCGTGGTTTGTGGTGCTTGCTGTAGAGGCGGCCAAGAAAGATCAGCTATCGCAGATTCCTGCTTGGTTGTTTGCCGGTTTTGGTTGCGGCGTCGCTTTCGGCATATCCAAGGCATTTGAATACGGGGCCAAGTTGAGTGCGGGAATTACGCCAGCGACCAACGATTTCTATATGTTCTATTACGTGCTGACAGGCTTTCACCTGTTGCACGTCACCGCTGGCTCCATTCTTCTGCTGATTCTCTGGAATCAGGCGCGTCAGCGAAAATTTTCCAGCGGCAACATGGTCGTTCTTGAGTGCGGCGCGACCTACTGGCACATGGTGGATCTGTTGTGGATCGTGCTGTTCCCGCTGCTCTATCTGATGCGCTGAACCATGGAACTGTTCAAACGCTCTTCTTCTCTGGTGTGGATGGCGCTGATGCTGGCGACCATCGCCACGACCTGGTGGCTATCAAAAGATATTGTGGCAGCGCGTGTTGCCACCGTTGCTACCTTCCTGATTGCCGCGTTCAAGGTGCGCATGGTGCTGCTCTACTTCATGGAGCTCAAACATGCACCGCCGGTTGTGAGATGGATTTTTGAGGCCTGGGTGCTGGTTGCTACCGGCGCAGTGATCGGCATCTATTTGCAGACCGCTCTGGCCGGTAGCTAACTCTAGCTGCTGCACCGCGATTCGCGACCGGCTGAAAGGCCAGAAGGGAAGGGCCGATCAGGGGCTGCGCGCCACTCTGAAACCCAAGGCGTCACTGACGCTCTCGGCTTCATCGGCATCACGCGAGGCCGAGCGCATGCTGCGCGGATTATTGCCCCACCCACCGCCACGATTCACGCGCTTGTGGCAATCCGGGCCGGTATCCCAGGCGCGACTGTCCGCAGGCGCTCCCGTGTAATCAGAGTGCCAGCAGTCCTGGACCCATTCCCAGACGTTGCCGCTCAGATCGTGAAACCCCCAGCGACTGGGCTTGAACGACCCTACGGGCGCGGTCGTTGCGTAGCCATCATCGCATTCAGAGCTCCAGTGCCAATTCGGATGCAGCGCCAGCCCGGTGCGATCAAACACATTAGCCAGGCTGCAGACCCAGACCGAACCGTCGCCCCAGCTGTATCGCGTGCTGGTTCCGGCGCGAGCGGCGTATTCCCACTCGGCTTCCGTCGGCAAGCGATATTTATGCCCGGTTTTTCGGCTAAGCCATGCGACATATTGCTGGGCATCTACCCAATTGACGTTAATGACCGGCCGACGGCCGCGGCCCCAGCCTTCGTCATCGACCTTGCGCAGGCAGCCGCGCGCAGCATGACAGGCGTCCCATTCGTCAAAGGTCACCTCGTACTTGCCCAAGGCAAATTCAGCGACGCGCACGGTTCGCACCGGCTGTTCGTAGAGCGTTCCGGTATTGCCCTGCTCGCCCATCAGGAAGCGCCCGCCCTTGAGGCGAATCATTTCAGGTGTATCGGCACAATCTCGCCACGCGACGGGTCCCTTGTTGGCAGAGACCTTGATGGGCGGTGGCGGCGGGCAGTCTTTGCTGCCGCTGCGAGCTGCTGTTTGCCCAGCAGTGCGTGCGGGCGCTGCAGAGGCATCGTCTACCGCAGATTGCGTCCATCCGCTGCTGGCAGCACCGAGCAACAGTAGCCCTGCCAAGCCAGGCAATAGCCTGGATTTTCTGCAGTCAGGCCCGCCACTGCCGGACCTGACTGCGCTGTGTTCAGGCTTCAGGTACTGCGCTGTGCTTTCGAGGCCGCTGTTGCCTTGGTGCTTGCTTCTTTGATTTTGCGCCATGCGTCGTCGGAGAGTTTGGTCAGGCCGGCAAAAGTGGAAGGCGCCGCCAGATGATGACCTCCGTCAATGCAAATGGTTTCACCGGTAATGTAATCAGCGCCATCACCCAGCAACAAAATCATGAGGTTGGCCAGTTCCTGTACCTCACCATAGCGTCCCATCGGGACTTCATCTGCCTGGGTGGCGCCTACTTTAGCGTCGTCTGTCGGTGACAGCATCTCCCAGGCGTAATCAGTGGGGAATGGCCCTGGTGCCACTGCATTGAGACGGATGCCGTACTTGGCCCACTCAACAGCCAGAGACATGGTCATGGCATTGACCGCCGCCTTGGCCATTGCCGACGGAACAACAAAGGCCGAACCGGTCCATATCCAGGTCACCAGCGTGGAGACCACCGAGCCCTTCAGGCCTTGATCAATCCAGCGTTTGGCGCAGGCTTGCGTGGTAAGAAAGGCGCCGCCCATCACTGTGGAAGTGATCGCTTCAAAACCACGCGGACTGAGATCCTTGGTCGGCGCGATGAAGTTGGCAGCCGCATTGTTGATCAGCCCGGTCAGAGGGCCATACTGGGTGAAGATTTCCTCTACCGCGGCATCCACGAGTTCGGCTTTACGGATGTCGACGGCCTGAACATGCGCATGTTCTGCGCCGCAGGCCTGATTAATTTCGTCGGCAGCGCTCTTCAGCACCTCAAGGCGACGGCCCCAGAGATGTACATGGGCGCCATGCTGGGCAAGATAGCCTGCGACACCCTTGCCAAGCCCGGTTCCTCCGCCTGTCACCAGAATGCGTTTGCCAGCAAGAGCGTCGGCTGAATAGATGGTCATGATCGGCTGTCCTCAAGGTGGGCGCGCAGGCCCGTTTATTTAGTACGGAACCATACGATAGAACAGTGCGGCTTTCAACGCTATGAGATGTGTGAGCGATTGCTGCCAGTCCTCCCAGACCTTTGCCCGCGCCTGATTCGGGAGGCAAAAACGCAATTGCCCGTCATGCGGTCGGATTGGGTGATTTCGCTAGTTCAATGAGGCACTGACGGCGGTCTCAGGCGCATCCGAGCTATCAGTCCATCTGGTTCCGAAGCCGCAGGCACAACCTGCTCTTGATGGAGGAGGTGGCGAACAAGCACCGTGCTGGAGTTGAATTCGCTTCGATGAAGTTCCGCGCTGCTAGTTTGGCTGTCTCGGCTTTTTCTTCCGTGAATTGCAGTGTATTCCCTGCAAGTCTTTACACAAGTTAGTAATGTACCGTACTATTATTCGCATCTGTCCGAGGAGCGGTCCATGTTTGAGCGACGCCTGTTTTCTGAAGAGCACGAAATGTTTCGTGATTCTGTCCGCAAGTTCATCGACAAGGAAATTGCGCCCTTTCATGAGCAGTGGGAGAAGGACAAGTGCGTGCCCCGCGAACTCTGGCTCAAGGCGGGTGAGGCAGGCTTGCTGTGCTGCACGGTTCCCGAAGAGTACGGTGGCCTGGGGCTGGATTATCTGTTCGATGTGGTCGTTTTCGAGGAAATCGCACGAGGCGGCTTCACCGGTCCCGGTTTCCTGATCCACTGCGATCTGGTTGCGACCTACATCAAGTCCTTCGGCACTGATGAGCAGAAGAAGCAGTGGCTGCCCAAGATGGTGTCGGGCGAGGCCATCGGCTCATTGGGCATGACCGAGCCCCATGCCGGCTCCGACCTCAAGGCGATCAAGACCAAAGCCGTTCGCGACGGTGACGACTTCATCATCAATGGCCAGAAGGTCTTTATCTCCAACGGCCAGATGTGTGATGTGCTGGTTCTGGCGACCAAGACCGATTCAGAGCAGGGCGCCAATGGCGTCACCCTGTTCCTCGTGGACACCTCATTGCCCGGCTTCCATCGCGGCAAAAATCTCGAAAAGCTTGGAATGAAGGGGCAGGACACGTCCGAACTCTTCTTCGAAGACCTGCGTGTCCCGGCCAGCGCGATGCTCGGCAAAGAAGGCGAAGGCTTCAAAATCATGATGACCAAGCTGGCGCAGGAAAGGCTGGCTCAGGCCATTCGCTCGGCAACGGTGGCCGAAACAGTGATCGAATGGACGGTTGATTACACCGCACAGCGAAAGGCCTTCGGAAAGACCATCGCCGACTTCCAGAACACGCAGTTCAAGATGGCCGAACTCAAGACCGAAGCCGTCATTGGTCGCGTCTTCACGGATGCCTGCATCGAAAAATTCATGAAAGGCGAGCTGACGGAAATCGATGCCGCCATGGCCAAGATGTGGCTCTCTGAGTTGCACTGCAAGGTGGTGGACCAGTGTCTGCAGCTGTTTGGCGGCTGGGGATACATGTGGGAGTACCCGATCTCACGTGCTTACGCAGATGCGCGCATCGTGAAGATTGCCGGCGGCTCCATTGAAATCATGAAACACATCATCGGCCGGGCCATCTACCGGGAAGCGGCAGGAGGTTCCAACGTTCGCTCGATGGGCAATGGAAAGGCGGCCTGAGTGAACGATTTCTAGACTGAAATTCAAGCAGGTTCGGGGTAAGCTGCCCACATAAGAAGGACGGCACCCTATTAGTTTTGGCGGTCATGCCCGCATGTGGTGAACCTCATCGACAAACGCCGTGAAATCGGCGGAAGCTGGACGGAGAAGAGACATGGACTACTTGAAATACTGGACCCCTGTTGGCGTGCTGGCGGCGGCGTTTGCGGGGATGATTGCGGGTGGTAACTGGGTCTGGGTGGGCATCATCAGCTTCCCGGTGCTGGCGGTTCTGGATTCAGTCCTGCCGCGTGACTACAGCCAGCGCAAGATGAGCAATGCCACACTGGCCAATATCCCGATCTGGCTCTGCGCCATCCTGCCGCTGCTGCTGTTCGGCGTCATGGCCTGGCAGGTTTCCCTGGGTCAGCTCACCGGCTGGCAGATGTTTGGTGCGGTGATGAGCGTGGCATGGATGGGCGTGATCCCACTGGTGCCGGCTTCTCATGAGCTGTACCACATGCGCAGCCCCGTCGCCCGTGCCATCGGCCACTATGTGCAACTCTGCTATCTGGACTGCACCCGCGACATCGGCCATGTGATCAACCATCACATCGATGTGGCCACCACCGAAGACGGCGACACCGCCCCGCGTGGGACCGATCTCTACAGCTTCACCGGCAAGTCGCTGATCGAAAGCACGATCTTTGCCCAGAAGATGGAAGGTCAGGCGCTCAAGAAGAAAGGCCTGAGCCCCTGGAACATCCGTCATCGCGGCTACCGTGCCCTGCTCGCCCTGGCCGTGTTCCATGTGGTGATGTTCATGATCGGCGGCTGGCTTGCCGTGGGTCTGGCACTGGCCGCA
>JBFIES010000007.1:0-241380 GCA_041603235.1 Panacagrimonas sp.
GCAGGCCGAGCACCGCCCCGAATGGAAGCCGGTGTGCGCGGACTGGCTCTCTACTGAGGTAAAGCGAAGGATCGCGGGCGGGCGCAAACAGCTGCTCAGCCGGGCGGTCGGCTTACGCGCGAAACCGGATGCGCGCGTCCTGGACGTTACCGGGGGACTGGGGCGTGATGCTTTTACCTTGGCCGCACTGGGTGCAAACGTCACCCTGCTGGAGCGTCAACCCATGGTTGTGGCATTGCTGCGCGATGCTCAGCAGCGCGCCCGCAACTGTAACGACGGCGAGATGGAACTGAGCGCAGATCGAATACGCATCATCGGGACCGATGCCATTGATTTTGATGTGCCGTCCGATGAATACGACGCCATCTACATGGACCCCATGTATCCGTCGCATGGACGACGATCACTTCCACAAAAGGAAATGCAGTTACTCAGAGAGCTGGCCGGTGACGATACCGATGCCGATGAGCTGCTGCGTTACCTGCTACCCAAGGCGCCGCGAATCGCGGTCAAGCGTCCCGCCAAAGCCCCCTGCCTTGCCGGCATTGATCCGGACGTAGTTTTGCGTGGCACACAGGCCCGGTACGACATCTACCTGCAGCGCAAAGACGCCGTCATCCCATCGTTTGATTGAAGCCGGCGCTGATTCTCACAAAAAAAGGGCGACCAACAGGCCGCCCTCTTATCCAGCGTCAAAGCAAGATCATTTTGCGACGTTCACGACCTGCATCTGGGTGAACTCGGCAAGACCTTCTTCCGAAAACTCCACGCCAATACCAGACTGCTTGGCGCCACCAAACGGAATGTTCGGACCGAGGTCAAGATGCTTGTTGACCCAGGCAGTTCCGCTTTCCAGACGCGCTGCAATCTGCGTCGCACGCTTGGCATCCTTGCCCCAGACCGATCCACCCAGTCCGTAGCTCGAGGAATTGGCACGCGCCAGAGCATCTTCCGGATCGCTGTACTTGATCACGGGCAGGATGGGGCCGAACTGCTCTTCGTCTACGATGCGGTCGCCATCGGTCACGTCGCGCACAATGGTAGGACGGATGAAGTAGCCGCCATCTTCGGTGACTTCACCGCCGATCACGATCTTGCCGGCACTGCGGGTCTCTTCCAGCATGCCCTTCACTTTTTCGAACTGCATCTTGTTCTGGATGGGGCCCAGCGTCGTGCCTTCGGCAAGACCATCTCCCATCACGGCAGCCTGAGCGTGCTTGGACAGCTCACCCACCATTTCTTCGTAAATGGACTCATGCACGTACAGGCGCTTGATCGCCAGGCAAACCTGACCGTTGTTGGCAAATGCACCGCCAAACAGCGCCGCAGCGGTTTCCTTGGGGTCAACGTCGTCCAGAACGATGGCTGCATCATTACCGCCCAGTTCCAGCGTAACGCGCTTGATGGTGTCCGAGGCACTGGCCATGACCTTCTTGCCGGTGGCTGTCGAGCCGGTGAACGACACTTTGCGAACATCCGGATGTGCAGTCAGTGTTGCGCCCAGATCGTTCTGGTCAGTAATCACGTTGAGAACACCAGCTGGCAGGATGTCGTTGCAGATCTTACCCAGCATCAGGGTTGTCAGCGGCGTGGTCGGTGCGGGCTTGACCACCATGGTGTTGCCGGTCAGCAGCGCCGGACCAATCTTGCCGCAGGCCAGCAGGATCGGGAAGTTCCAGGGAATGATCGCGGCAACAACACCCAGCGGCTTGCGGTGAGACTCGACGCGGCGCACTTCGCTGTCTTCGATCACCTTTGGCGGGGTTTCCAGGGTGGCGAAATAGCGGATGAACGCTGCAGCGCCACCGATCTCTTCCATGGCTTCCTTGGTCGGCTTGCCTTGTTCCTGAGTCAGCTGCTTGGCCAGTTCGGCGATGTTGCCTTCCATTGCATCGGCAATTTTGCCGAGCGCTGCGCGACGCTCTTCGACCGGGGTGTTGGCCCAGCCCTTGAACGCTGCCTTTGCAGCAGCAACAGCCTCGTTGGCCTGCTCAACGTTTGCCCTCGGGCAGGTGGTCAGGACCTTGCCGGTTGCAGGGTTGATGACTTCCATGCTCGAAGCGCCATCAACCAGTTTTCCACCAATAACTAACTTGTAATCACTCATTTCAAAATCCTCCGTGATGCTTTTTATACCACTTTGAATAAAACTCTGACAAGGACTCAGGCCCGAACGCTCGGGCGTGAAGAAACCGCACCATACCAGCGCTTTGTACGTTCGTGTGAGTCCGGAATTCCCATCTTTACCCAGCCAAAAAAATCAACCACACAAAGGCCGGTTATATCGGCAAAACTGAATTTGTCACCGGCAATAAACTCGCTTCCGCCGAGCATAGTCTCCAGGCGGTCATAGAAGCGTTTGATCCCGACAGTTCCCCGCTCAGCCAGCGCTTGAATCGCCGGGACTCCGTTTACGCCCGGGGTTCCGCGACTGGCGAAGGCCGGGCTGGTGTTACGAAAGACCTCAGCGCCAGGGATGAACCCGTCTGTCTCTACAGCCCGGGTCCTGGAGTCGATCAAGGCCCGGCTTCGTGCATCGTGACCCATCAGGCAGGGCTCGCTCGGATAAAGCTCCTCAAGATAGCGACAGATGGAGAAAGACTCATCGAGACAGGTCCCGTCATCCAGGATCAGAGAAGGCACCAGACCTCTTGGATTGATCGCCAGATACTCAGGCTTCAGGTTTTCTCCGCCCATCAAATCCACCTGAATGGTGTCGAGCTTGATGCCCTTTTCAGCAAGGAAGATGCACACCCGGCGAGGGCTCGGCGCACCCGTGCAGTCATAAAACTTCATATTCAAATGACCTCGATCAACTCAGGAACTCTTCATCCTGCACAAGTGGCGGTGCCGACGCACTAGGGGTATTCCCTAACCTGATCCGACGTTCTCGCGCGGCAGGACGCTGTTTACTCAACATTACGCTGGGCTTCGGCTTCCTCGCGGCCACGCTGCCGACGCTCGGCCTCCTCGCGCGCCTCCTCCACATGCATCATCACGTCTTCCACGTCTGCCGTCTCATCACTGAACTCAAAGTGCCCGGTCAGCACCGACTCCGGCTCCAGATCAGCGTTCTGATACAGCTTCCAGATTTCGCGGGCGTATTCCTTTTCAAGCAATTCCGGCGCAAAGCGACCGAAATAGCTGGCCATGTTGCCGACGTCACGCTGAAGCATTGCAAACGCACTGTTGTTGCTTGCTGCCTCCACCGCCTGAGGCAGGTCGATCACGACCGGCCCATCAGCATCGAGCAACACGTTGTATTCGGAAAGATCGCCGTGGATCAGGCCACTGCAGAGCATGTAGACAATCTGGCGCATCATGAAATCGTGATACTCCAGCGCCAGCTCCTTGCTGAGTGAGACTTCGTTCAATCGCGGCGCTGGAAGGCCATCTTCGTCGGCAATCAGTTCCATCAGTAGCACACCGCTGAAATAGCCTGTCGGTTGCGGCACGCGCACACCCGCCCTGACCAGACGGTAAAGAGCATCTACCTCCGCGTTTTTCCAGGCTTCCTCGCTCTGCTTGCGCCCGTGATGACCGCGCCCCCCTGCCCTTTGATCGCGACTGCGTCGCGCCTTACGACCCTCCTGATATTGGGCGAGCTTCTGAAAACCCCGCTGGTTGGCCTCCTTGTAGACCTTGGCGCAACGCAGGGTCCCGCCACTTTCCACCAGATAGACAGAAGCTTCCTTGCCACTCTTTAGAGAACGAACGACACGGTCGACAACGCCTTCGTCGATCAGTGGCTGCAGGCCGGGAGGGACTTTCATGACAAGGAGCGCAAGGTGAACTTCAGGTGCAAGCGGAGCGACAGTTTAGACGCAGAGCTATGCAAAGGCCTTGCTCAGGTGTATGAAGCAGCATGTCGAACGTCATCCGGCATAGCGTGACTCCATCGATGATGCGTTTCAGAACCGGAAGATGTAATGGCCAAGGGCATGGATGCAAAGAAGAACGAGAAGAAGAAACCCGCCAAGACGATGAAGGAGAAAAAAGCTGCAAAGAAGGAGAAAAAAGCCAAATAGAGCGGCCTGCTGAATCCCTGGACCACGACTTTCATCGCTCGCGGCCCGGGGACTCAGCCACATCCGGCCATCAGGATTTGGCTATGCCTTGCCCGCCAGCTGGGCGACGATGGCCGGGTTTTCCAGCGTCGAGATGTCCTGCGTAATCTCTTCACCCTTGGCGATCGAGCGCAGCAGTCGTCGCATGATCTTGCCGCTGCGCGTCTTGGGAAGGTTGTCCGCAAAGCGGATTTCGTCCGGCTTGGCCAAAGCACCGATCTCCTTGGCCACATGCGCCCGGAGGGCTTGAGTTAGTTCCTCGGCATCCTTGCCTTCAGGCCGATCGCCACTGCAGGTTACAAATGCGAACACGCTCTCGCCCTTGACCTCGTGCGGACGCCCCACCACGGCGGCTTCTGCCACGCGCGGATGTGACACCAGTGCACTTTCAATTTCCATGGTGCCGAGTCGATGGCCGGACACATTCAGCACATCGTCGATGCGGCCCATGATCCAGTAATAACCGTCCTTGTCGCGATGCGTGGAATCACCCGCCACGTAGTACTTGTTATTGAACTGCGCCCAATAGGTGTCGATATAGCGCTGGTTGTCGCCCCAGATGGTGCGGAGCATGGACGGCCAGGGTTTGGTCACCACCAGATAACCGCCAGCCTCAACTGAATCGATCAATTCGCCAGCTTCATCCACCACCTCTACGCTGATACCCGGCAAGGGTCGCGTGCAGGAACCGGGTTTGGTCGGTGTAGCGCCAGGGATTGGGCTCATCATGATGGCGCCGGTTTCGGTCTGCCACCAAGTATCAACGATGGGCAGGCGCTCCTTACCGATTACGCGGTGGTACCACATCCAGGCTTCCGGATTGATGGGCTCGCCAACGCTGCCAAGCAGCCGAAGCTTGGACAGGTCGTACTTGTTCGGCCATTCCTCGCCCAGCTTCATCAGCGCGCGGATCGCGGTAGGCGCGGTATAAAAGATGCTGACGCCATGCTCCTGACAGATTTTCCAGAAGCGGCCTGCATCCGGAACCGTGGGCGCGCCTTCATAGATCAGGATCGTGGCACCGTTGGACAGAGGCCCATAGGTCACATAGCTATGACCCGTGACCCAACCCACGTCGGCGGTACACCAGAACACATCCGAATCTTGCAGATCAAAGACCCACTGGCAGCTCATGTGCACGCCCAGCAGATATCCGCCGGTGGAATGCTGAATGCCCTTGGGCTGACCTGTGGAGCCAGAGGTATAGAGCAGGAACAGTGGGTGCTCGGCCTCAACCCACTCAGGCTCGCATTGGGCTGACTGCGTGGCCAGTAGTTCGTGCCACCAGATATCACGACCCGCTTCAAAACCGACCTCGTGGCCGGTTCGCTGATAAATCACGACCTTTTCCAGCGTCTTGCAACCAGACGACAGGGCGTCGTCTACTGCTTTCTTCAATTCAATGGTATTCCCACCGCGCGTGCCGCCATCTGAGGTAATAACCAGCCTGGCGCCGGCCCCTTCAATACGGTCACGCAAGGCAGAAGAGGAGAATCCGCCGAAAACCACGGAATGAATCGCGCCAATCCGCGCACAGGCCTGCATGGCAATGACTGCTTCAGGCGTGTGCGGCATGTAGATGATCACGCGATCACCCAGGCCCACACCCAGAGACTTCAGGCCATTGGCAAGCTTGCAGACCTCCGCGTGCAGTTCGCGGTAGCTCCAATTGCGCGCATCGCCCTTCTCACCTTCAAACCGGATGGCGATCTTGTCACCGCGCTCGCCCAGGTGCCGGTCCAGACAATTAACCGATGCATTGGTCTTGCCATCGTGAAACCAGCGGTAATTCGGGGCCTGACTGTCGTCCAACACCGTGCGAAAAGGTGTTTGCCAGGCAATGTGCTTGCGGCCAAGGTCTCCCCAGAACGCGACGGGATCCTTCTCTGCGAGCGCATGAAGAGCAGCAAGTGCATCTGCATCGAGCCTGGCCTTGGATGAGAACTCCGGCAGTGGCGGAAAAAGCCGTTGTTCGTCCAGCACGGTGTCAATATTGCTCATAAGCGCTCTCCTCAGGGCGATTCGAATTCTTGGACCCACATTGTGGCCTGCATACCGGGCTGGTTTCATCACCCATAGGGGTAGGTCTCCAAAGTGCAGGCCGGCAAAGCCGGACAGTACCCGCCCCGAATGTCGATAATGGCGCATGCACTATCGTCATCATTACCACGCTGGCAACTTCGCCGACGTCTTCAAGCATGTCCTCCTGACCGGCCTGCTCACTGCGCTGAGCCGCAAGGAAAAGCCCTTTCTGTATCTGGACACCCATGCCGGGGCCGGGGTATACGACCTGAATTCGGCGGAAGCGCTGCGCTCGGCAGAGGCCGCTACCGGAGTCAGCCAATTATTTGACCAGACTGCGCCGCCAGAGTGGACCGCGCGCTATCTGTCACTGGTCAACTCGCTTGAGTCTTCCCGCGCCATTCGAAAGCCCTACCCCGGCTCTCCTGCGCTGGCAGCGAAACTGCTGCGCGAAGGTGACCGTCTGGTCTGCTGCGAAAATCAGGAAGGCGTTGCCGAGCAACTTCGCTACACGGTTCCTAACGCAGCCATTCACGTGCGCAGCGGATACGAGTCGCACGGATTCCTGCCGCCACCGGAAAAGCGCGGCCTGGTCCTGATGGACCCGCCCTTTGAGGACCGCAGGGAATTCTCGATGCTGGAGGAATACCTGAAGAAGTCGCTCGCACGCTGGTCAAGCGGCATCTTTGCCATCTGGTATCCGGTCAAGCAGGCACATGACCCCGAACGCTTTGTTCGTCGGGTCAGAGCTTTCGCCCATGGCGATGTACTGGAATGCACGATCGACACCGGCGCACGCAGTCAGGGTCAGATGCATGCCTGCGGCATGCTGATCGTCCACCCGCCCTTTGGATTCGAAACACAGGCCAGAACCGAACTCGGCTGGCTAACAACCCGTCTGGCGCAAGGGCCACGACCTGTTTTCTCGGTTGAATTGCGTCAACCATGATGGAGTCAGATGATTCGTGAGCACTCAAACACTGCATGACGGCGAATTCCTGAAGCTCAAACGTGAGCGCCACTGGGAATACGTTCAGCGTCAGAAATCGACCGGCGCCGGTTTCATCGTGGCCATGACCGACCAGGACGAGCTGGTATTGGTCGAGCAATACCGGATTCCGCTGGGCAAGCGGGTCATCGAACTGCCGGCAGGCATCATTGGTGACAGCGACGAGACGCGCGAAGAGTCTGCAGACGCCTCCGCACTGCGTGAGCTTGAAGAAGAGACCGGGTTTCGCGGTACGCACACCCAGCGACTCTGCAGTGGTCCCGTTGCGGCCGGCATGACCAACGAGATCGGCTATTTCACCCGCGTCTCGGGGCTTCAGCGCATGGGTGAAGGCGGCGGTGTGGACGGTGAAGACATCACCGTGCATGTTGTCCCGCTCAGCCGCCTGTTGCTCTGGATGGAACAGCAACGCCAGAAAGGCCTGCTAGTAGATCCGCGCATCTACATTGCCCTCTACTTTCTACAGAATCCGACCTCCTCCGACCTCTCATGAATCTGAAAACTTGTAGCGGCCCCCGTCCATTGTCAGGCCTGGCGATCGTGGCCGGGTTCGCGGGCTCGCTGTTCTGCACCAGTGTGATGGCGGCTGATCTTTCCAGCGGCATCGACAAGCACAATTTTGATCCGGCGGTACGCGCCCAGGACGATCTGTATCGAGCGGTCAACGGCGCATGGTTGGCGCGCACCAGAATTCCTGCAGACAAATCGAACTTCGGCAGTTTCACCGTATTGGCCGACGAGGCGGAGAGGCAACTGCATAGCATTGTCGAGGAACTGGCAGCAGACCAGCAGAAAGCCGACGGCAGCAATGAGCAGAAAGTTGGCGACTATTACGCCAGTTTCATGGACAAGGATCATATCGACGCACTTGGGCTCAAGCCGATTGAGTCCGAACTGCAGAAGATCCGCGCGATCTCCACGCACGCCGAGATTCCGCTGCATCTGGCCCGTCTGGTCCGCGCCGGCGTCAACCTGCCCCTGCTGCCCTACGTGCATCAGGATGCAAAAGATGCCACTCAATATGCGGGCGACTTCTATCAGGGCGGCCTGTCCCTGCCCGACCGCGATTTCTACCTGATCCAGGACGAAAAATTCCGCGGCATCCGAAGCTCATTCGTCGATCATGTCCGCAACATGTGGGAACTTGCCGGACTGCCGGATGGAGCCAGTGCGGCTTCGGATGTTTTGGCCATGGAAACCGAGATCGCCCGCGTCCACTGGGACAAGCTCGATCGGCGCGACCCCATCAAGCGATATAACCCCTATCCGGCTGGCGAGCTTGGCAAGCTGGCGCCCCAGTTGCAGTGGCCGGAATATCTCAAGGCGCTGGGCTTTGATGGCTTGCCGGTGATCCTGATCAGTCAGCCAACTTTTGTGCGTGCGCTCGGTCAGCTTGTCGAGCAGCAGCCGCTTTCGCGCTGGAAGGCCTACCTCCAGTGGCGCGTCATCAACGGATTCTCCAGTCACCTGCCCGGCCCGTTTGTTGATGAGACGTTCGCGTTTTTCGGTAAGCGACTCAATGGCGTCGAACAGATTCAACCTCGCTGGAAACGCGGTGTTGGCGCTGTAGAGAGCGCGCTGGGCGAGGCTGTCGGGCAGATCTACGTTGCCCGCCATTTTCCGCCGGAAAACAAGGCGCGAATGGAGGCCATGGTCAAGAATCTGATCGAGGCCTATGGCCTGGCCATTGATGAGCTGTCATGGATGGGGCCGGAGACCAAAACGGCGGCGCGGGAAAAGCTGTCCAAATTCAGTTACAAGATAGGCTATCCCGATCAATGGCGCGACTATTCCGCGCTGACCATCGTCGCTGGCGACGCAATTGGCAATCTTCGGCGCGCGGCGGAGTTCGAGTATCAGCGCGATCTCAACAAACTGGGCAAACCCATCGACCGGAACGAGTGGAGCATTCCGCCGCAAACGGTGAACGCCTACTACAACCCGGAAAAGAATGAGATCGTGTTTCCGGCAGCGATCCTGCAACCTCCGTTTTTCAACGTTGAGGCTGAGGATGCGGTCAACTACGGCGCCATCGGCGGTGTCATCGGCCACGAGATCAGTCATGGTTTCGACGATCGAGGCTCGCAATACGACGGCGACGGCAATCTGCGCATGTGGTGGACACCGGAAGACCGTGCGCGCTTCGATGCGCTTGGCAAGCAACTGGCCGATCAGTTCAGTGCCTACGAACCCATCAAGGGTCGTCATATCAACGGTGAATTCACACTCGGCGAGAATATCGCCGACCTCGGCGGTGTCACCATTGCCCACCGGGCCTACCACTTGTCACTGGGTGAGGCTGAGGCACCGGTCATCGATGGCCTCAGTGCGGATCAGAGATTGTTCATGGGCTGGGCACAGATCTGGAGGCGGCTTTACCGGGAAGAGAACCTGCTCAACCGACTCCGGACCGACCCGCATGCGCCCAGCGAGTACCGCACCAATGGCGTCGTAATCAACGTTCCGGAATTCCAGGAGGCGTTCGAGGTCAATTCCGGTGACAAACTGCACTCTACAGAGAAGACCCGCATCAAGATCTGGTAACGCCACCGACGACGGCCCGCTTATCGACCCTGTAGCGATAGCATTGGCCACGACTCCCAGCGAACATCCGTCTACATCAACCTGATCCTGCACTGACATGGCCAAAAAAATTGCTCCGATGCTCACCGAATTCCTCAAGCAGGAAAGCGCCGGTGGCGTGGTTCTGATGTTTGCTGCCGTACTCGGTCTTCTGGCCGCCAACAGCGGGCTGTCCACGGCCTATCAAGCCCTCCTTGATATGCCATTTACAGTGAGTCTGGGCGACATTGGGGTCAGCAAGGCCCTGCTTCTGTGGATCAATGACGGGCTGATGGCGCTGTTCTTTTTCGTTGTCGGCCTGGAAGTAAAGCGCGAAGTACTCGAAGGCCAGCTATCCAGCTGGCGACAATGCTCATTGCCGCTGTTTGCCGCTACCGGTGGCATGGCACTGCCCGCGCTGGTTTACCTGGGCATCAACTACGACACCCCCGAGAACCTGTCCGGGTGGGCGATCCCAGCGGCAACCGATATCGCATTTGCACTGGGCGTTCTGGCCTTGCTGGGCAATCGGGTGCCCTACGCGCTGAAAGCCCTGCTGCTCGCGATTGCGGTCATCGATGACATCGGCGCAATCGTTATCATCGCGCTGTTCTATTCCAAGTCCATCGACTGGAATTTGCTCTGGGCGGCACTGGGCGTCTTGTTCGTGATGGCGATGCTGGGCCGGGCGCGCGTTGCACAAAGCTGGCCCTATGTCATTCTGGGGCTGGTGCTCTGGCTGCTGGTACTCAAGTCCGGAGTACATGCAACGCTGGCCGGCGTCGCGGCTGCGCTGACCATTCCCATGACCTCACGGGACAAGCGCCCCCTGGAGGACATGGAGCATGCGCTGCATCCCTGGGTCGCCTTCATGGTCGTGCCTGTTTTCGCGTTTGCCAATGCGGGCGTCAGTCTTTCAGGCATCGAACTCGCGGCATTTGCAGCGCCTTTGCCACTGGGTATCGCGGCCGGCCTTGTCATCGGCAAGCAACTCGGCATATTTGGCTTTGCCTGGATGGCGGTGAAGCTGCGCCTGGCGAGCCTGCCCCAAGACGTCAGCTGGGCGCATGTTCACGGTCTTTCCCTGATTGCGGGCATCGGATTCACCATGAGCCTGTTTATCGGCAACCTGGCATTTTCGGATGCGGCACAGATTGACGCGGTCAAGCTCGGTGTATTGACGGGCTCCCTGATCGCCGCATTGGCAGGCGTCTGGCTTCTTTCACGCATTGCCAAGAGAAACAAAGCCGAAAAATGATTCCGGCCATTGGCGGTGTCATCCTCGGACTGATTGCGCTGGTCGTCGGCGGCGAGTGGCTGATTCGCGGTGCTGTGCGGCTGGCGGAGCGCATCGGCGTCAGCCCTTTGATGATCGGCATCGTGATCGTCGGCTGTGGTACCTCACTGCCTGAATTGGTGGCCTGTGTGGAAGCCGCGCTGCTGGGAGCACCGGACATTGCATGGGGCAATGTTGCAGGCTCCAATATTGCGAATGTCCTGCTGATTCTTGGCGCGGTGGCACTGATCAACCCCTTGCGGCTCGGCGCTGACAACGGGCTTCGTGATCCACTGGTTGGGCTGGCGGCATCCGCTTTTCTGCTTGCCGCCTGCATCATGGGCTGGGCGCACTGGATGCTCGGAGGCACAATGCTTGCAGCATTGGCTGTCTACATCGCCTGGTGCTACCAGCAGGAGAAGGCGATCGCTCCGGCGGTCCTGCACAACGCGCCGCATGATCGCGCCGAACTACATGAGCTGGCCGACCCCGGACTGCACGGAAAACCTGGTTCGCTCTGGCAACCCATCCTTCTCACACTTGCGGGACTCGTCCTGCTGCTGGGCGGCGGCAAACTCCTGGTCGGCGGCGCTATCGACATCGCCCGAATCTTCGGCCTCAGTGAGACCCTTCTGGGCCTGACTGTAGTTGCCATCGGAACCTCCCTGCCAGAGCTTGCCACCGCCCTGATTGCGGCGCGCAAGGGAGAAACCGCGCTCGCCTTCGGCAGTGTGGTCGGCTCGAATATCTACAATATCCTCGGTATTGGCGGCGCAACGATGCTGATTGCCCCGAGCGCACTACCGGGCAACTTGCTGCCCGTCAGTTTGGGCCTGCTGCTTGCAAGTGCTTGTCTGCTGGTGCTCGTGGCAGGCCTGTTTCGAGGAATCGGCCGCTTGATCGGGGCTGGCTTGCTGCTGTCTTATACGTCGTATCTGACCTATCTCGCTTTGAATATCTGATTGAGGGCATCACCCATGCAAGACACTCCGACACCTTCCGCGGACGCCAAGACCGCGCTTTCTCCAGACGAAGCCTTGCAGTTGCTCATCGAAGGCAACCAGAACTTCACTGATGATGTCCCGACCTCACAGCCTGTTGGCCGAGCGCGCAGACTGGAGATCGCTCAGGGACAGGCGCCTTTTGCCGCCTATGTCACCTGTTCTGACAGTCGTGTCTCGCCTGAAATCCTGTTTGGCCGAGGTCTTGGCGAACTGTTCATCGTGCGCAATGCGGGCAATACGGTAGACACGGTTGCATTGGGCTCCATCGAGTTCGCCGTCGCCCAACTCGGGGTTCCATTGGTTGTTGTCATGGGCCATGAAAACTGCGGGGCAGTATCGGCTGCGAAGGCGGTCGTCGACGACAACACCCACTTTCCCGGCAACATCGGAAAGATGATTGAGCCGATCATTCCGGCTGTACTCGACGTGCGCGGCCAGAGCGGCAACGGCCTGGCCAATGCTGTCCATGCCAACGTCAGACGCGTTGTCAGGCAGTTGCGCACGAGCAGTGATCCGCTTCTGCTGGAGCCCCAGTCCTCCGGAAGGCTCAAGGTCGTCGGTGCCTACTATCACCTCCATACTGGCGTCGTGGACTTCTTCGATCGGCCTTGAATCCTGTATGCAGCAAGGCTGCAATCTTTTGAGACTGTCTAGTCGAGCAGCGGCGCGGGGTCACGCTTCCAGCCGAAGCGGGCAAGATTGATGCGGCCTGAGGCGGCAAACTCGATGCCTTCCGCCAGCAGCCGGGCCTTTTGCTCAAGGTAAGATTCGCTCGATTTCGGCAAGGCGATACAACCCTGAGCATTGACCACCCTATGCCAGGGCAATTGCGCCTCGGGCCCTGCGTCGGACAGCGCGCGACCCACCATTCGCGCCCTGCCCGGCAAACCTGCTGCAAAGGCAACCTGCGCATAGCTGGCGACTTTGCCCCGGGGAATCTTTCGCACCACCGAGCAGATCAAGGGATAGGCGACATCAGCGGTGACAGATCGCGCTTTCAACTCGCCCGCGCCGTTGCTTAGCCGTCGCCTTTGGTGGATGCCGTCAGACTCCCCGAACGAATATGCAGATCACGTTGCGGGAACGGAATCTCGATATCGCTTCGGCGCAGTTCAGTTTCCAGTGCCCAGAGGAACTGCGCCTTGGTCTTGCCCGGAGCTTTCACCAGTTTCGGTCCCACCCAGACCACCAGTTCAAAATCCAGACTGCTGTCACCAAAGCCAACGAGCCACACATCTGCTGGATGCGCCGCGTCAATCACACAGCCTTCTACCGTCGCTGCGGCCGCGAGCCCAGCCCGTTTCACCAATTCCTTGTCAGTGCCGTAGGCAACGCCAAATGGCACGTGCACCCGGCGCAGGTTCTCGTTGAAGGTCCAGTTGGTTACGCGACCGTTAATGAACTCGCTGTTGGGTACGATCACATCTTCCAGATCGTTGGTGGTCACGCGCGTGTAGCGAATATTGATCTCCGAAACCTTGCCCATGACGCCAGATTGAAGGTCCACGAAATCACCTACTTTCAAGGTCTGCTCCAGTAACAGCACGATGCCGGAGATGAAATTGGCCACGATGTTCTGCAGGCCAAAACCAATGCCAACGCCGATGGCACCTCCAATCAGGGCCAGGTTGGACAGGTTAAGCCCCACATAGTCCAGGCCAACCATGATCACTGCCACCCACACGATGTAGCTGACAATTCTGCTCAGGGCATAGACGGCACTTTCGGTCAGTGAGACGCGCCGTCCGGGTCGCGTGAGGCGCTTCAATGCCCTTTCGATTAGCTTGACGACCAGAAAGGCGATCAGCAGCAGCAGCAGCAGACCGGCCATCTTGCCCAAGGTCAGTGGGGTTTCGCTGATGGTGATCAGCGGTGCGTTCAAAATTTCTTCAACACGCGATATCCAGTTCGGCATTTCAGTTCCTGACGGCTGTTGGCACTGCGTAATTCATCTCGGAATCCGGGTGCCGTACTCAAGGGTAGGCAAGCTGGAGCTGGGCCAGCACGGCATCATCACGGTAACCGCCCAGACCAGTGAATGAACCCCTGTCGCCCCCGGCAATGACGTAATTCATCTGTAGTCTCAGGCTTACAGGGCCGCTGATGAGCGGCCAAAAATTGAAGCCCAGGTAGGTGTTGGCGAGATCGGTATCGGGCGATCCACTGAGGCGGCTTTGCGCATCGTAGTGGCGCAGCACCGCTTCCCATTGCGGGCCGATCCGATAGCCGATGTGCGCATAGCCAACATCCTGCTCGCGATCAGACATCCCGAGAATATTCCTGCCACTGATCCACTCCGCCTTTAATGTGGCCTGCCCCAGTTTCAGCACCGCGCCAAGATCGTAGACCTGATAATCGGGGGTGGATAAGCCCGCGGCATCCTCGCTGCCGCCAACAGAGGCTTCAAGATGAAGTCCTGGTCGATCCAGCAAGACCCTGGCTGCATAGGCATTGGACTCACCGGACTGATCATTCGCATGACGGGTTGCGCCGGAACGCCCAGCAGGATTGAACACGCCAATATCGAAACCCAGCCCGGAACCAAGATTTCGCGCGCTCAGCATCAGGCCCGGATCACGTTCGAGCACCAGAGGTTTCTCAAGGCCGCGTTTGGTAATGTCCAGGCGATGACCCGGCGTATTGAAATCCATGCCAACAGGCGTCTTGAACTGGCCCAGCTTCAACGAGAAACGGGGGTCAAACTGCCAGCCAACATAGACATCCTTGATCACATTGGTCAGCGTTCCGGGGCTGCGATCACCTGCATCATCGACGGCAAAATCCAGCAAAATCCCGCCGAACAGTGCACCCTCCTGATATTGAATACCCGCCCGTACACGGTCTGCATCAAAGTCGATTCCACCGGAGCTGTCCGGCTTTTCCGCCGTGAGCTGAGCGTAAGCAAGCGGCTTCCACGGCGCAGATGAATCATCCGCCGCCTCGGTATTGGCGCACAGACAAGCGATCAGGGTTGCTGCAAGCAGCCTCAACTTCGGGCACGCTCGCCGCCAAGACGGGTACTGGTTCACTGTTCAGTCCGCTCCGCGTCCTCATTCATCTCGATGACCAGCAGGGTGTCCCCTTCCTGTACGACGGAGGTGTCGCCCTCCCAGAAACCCACTGTCTGATCGCCCCGTAAGACACGAACCACCAGGCCGGGTTCGATATCGCGCATGCGTTTGCCAACATCGCGTTCTCCGGCCTTGCGTTCAAGCAGGCGTACCCGCCCGCCAGAACACATCAGATCGCTGACGTAATCCGAGATATGCGAAGACTTCACTGAGTCGGCCATCAGGTAGCCGCCCACCATGGACGGCGATACCACCGCATTTGCGCCGGCCTGACGGATCAGCTTCACATTCTGTCCTTCGGCAACGCAGGCGATGATGCGAACAACCGGATCCAGCTGGCGGATGGTCAGCACGGTAAGCACAGCTGCATCATCACGACCCAGGCACACAAGCACCGCCCTGGCGCGATGAATGCTCACCGATTCCAGATCTTCCTCCAAAGTGGCATCTGCCAGAAAGCCGACATGGCCCTCGTCAGCCGCAAGCTTGAGTCGATTGCTGTCCCGATCAATGACCACGATCTGGTTCGCTGGCGTGCCACGCGCCACCGCTTCCAGTGATGCACTGTGACCGCTATGGCCGTAGCCGCAAATCAGCAGATGTCCATCGAGATCCTTCTGCATTTTCGTCATGCGACGATTCTCCAACCAGCGCTGTAATACCAATTCATATGCCGTCCCCAGAAAAACCAGCCAGATCACGAGACGCAACGGCGTGACCAACAAACCGTCGATCAGGCGCGCCCGATCGGTGACCGGGATGATGTCGCCGTAACCCACTGTCGTCACGGTGACCGCCGTGAAGTACACAAGATCAGAAAAACTGATTTCACCATCAAGCTGATCCCGCAGACCCGCGCGGTCAAACCAGAACACCGCCAGTATCGTCAGCACCAGCGCAACAAGAATGATGATGCGCGTCAGCAGAATCTGCTCGGCAGACCTTCCCGATTTGACATAGAGACGCGAATGCATCGGCCCGCCGGCATGCTTCTTCATGGTCTGGACGGAATCTGGTCGCGTTGGCGCGACGAAAGCATCATGGTCATGCCCTGAACAATGACCGAAAACGCATCAACAAAAAAGGCCGCGCAACGACTTCAGCGCTCGGACGCAAATCCTCGAGCAAACCTGCCGTCCGCGTCAGCCAGGCTTCCAAGAAAATCCCGAATCTTCGCGCAGAGAAGGCCGCGATAATGCCGGTGAGAATCTGAATCTCAAGGCTACCGATACTGCTATCGATCATCGAGACGGAAGCTTGGCGGCCAAAATGACCGGATTCAGTGGTCATCATATCGCCGTGCAGAATTCTCCACCGTCCCTTGCAGTCGGCAAAGCTTGCCGACATGCGCGCAAGTCCCTAATGTCACGGACTTGGCTGGGGGTGCCGCGCGGCCATGCGTGGCTGAGATCACACCCTTGGAACGTAGCCGCTTTTATTCAGGCGCGGCGAACGGAATGCCGGCCCCTGCTCTCAGGCAGGCGGCTTCCCGTTCATTGCGTCAGGAGTCTTCTTTCAATGAACGCTGTCCCCGATACCCTATTCAACCAGGCCGACGAACTGTCCGCTGACGTCTGCAGACCTTTTCCTGCGTCGCAGAAAATCTATGTGGAGGCCAGCGATGGTATGCGCGTTGCCATGCGCGAGATCAGCCAGTCTGCAACGCAATCGGAGAGCGGCCTGATCCCCAATCCGCCAATTACGGTCTACGACACCAGTGGCCCTTACACGGACCCCGCAGCCAGGATCGATTTGCGGGCGGGCCTTGCAGGTATTCGCAGCCCCTGGATTGAGGCGCGCGCTGATACCGAGTTGCTCAAGGGACCCTCTTCCGTGTTTGGCCGGATTCGCGCTGCCGATGAGAAAACATCGGCCATGCGCTTCGAACATATCCGCCCACCTCGCAAGGCCAGCAGCGGCGCTAACGTCAGCCAGATGCACTATGCGCGCAAGGGCATCATCACGCGGGAGATGGAATACATCGCGATTCGCGAAAACGCACGGCTCGCCGAACTGCGGGACAGCTATCAGCAGGCAGGCTATCTTCGCCGGATGCACGCGGGCCAATCCTTCGGCGCGCATATTCCGCAGGGCGAGATCACCCCGGAATTTGTACGCGAGGAAGTAGCGCGCGGTCGCGCCATCATTCCAGCGAACATCAACCACCCTGAGCTGGAACCGATGATCATCGGCCGTAATTTCCGGGTGAAGATCAACGCCAATATCGGCAACTCTGCTGTCAGCTCCAGCATTGCCGAAGAAGTGGAAAAGATGGTGTGGAGTACGCGCTGGGGCGGCGACACGGTGATGGACCTCTCCACCGGAAAAAACATTCACGAAACGCGCGAATGGATTATCCGCAATTCGCCGGTGCCCATCGGCACGGTGCCGATTTATCAGGCACTGGAAAAGGTCAATGGGAAAGCCGAGGAACTGACCTGGGAGATTTTCCGCGACACCCTGATTGAACAGGCCGAACAGGGCGTGGACTACTTCACCATCCACGCAGGCGTACTGCTGCGCTACATTCCCATGACGGCCGATAGACTGACCGGCATCGTCTCGCGCGGTGGCTCGATCATGGCCAAGTGGTGCCTGGCGCATCACAAGGAGAGCTTTCTCTACGAGCACTTCGAAGACATCTGCGAGATCATGAAGGCCTATGACGTGAGCTTCTCGCTCGGCGACGGCCTGCGACCCGGCTGCATTGCCGACGCCAATGACGAAGCGCAGTTTGGTGAGTTACATACGCTCGGCGAACTCACGCAGATCGCGTGGAAACACGACGTGCAGGTGATGATTGAAGGCCCCGGGCATGTTCCCCTGCAGATGATCAAGGAGAACATGGATGAGCAGCTCAAGCATTGCTACGAGGCGCCCTTCTATACCCTTGGCCCCCTGACCACGGACATTGCACCGGGTTACGACCACATCACCAGTGGCATTGGCGCTGCCAACATCGGCTGGTACGGCTGCGCGATGCTTTGCTACGTGACGCCCAAGGAACATCTTGGCCTGCCGGACAAGGACGACGTACGAGAAGGCATCATCACCTATCGCATTGCCGCGCATGCAGCGGATCTGGCCAAAGGTCATCCCTGCGCGCAGGTCCGCGACAATGCCTTATCAAAGTCGCGCTTTGAGTTTCGTTGGGAGGATCAGTTCAACCTCGGGCTCGATCCTGAGAAAGCGCGAGAGTTCCATGATCAGACGCTGCCGCAGGAAGGCGCAAAGCTCGCGCACTTCTGTTCCATGTGCGGGCCGCATTTCTGCTCCATGAAAATTACCCAGGATGTCCGCGACTACGCCGCCAAAATTGGCACTGACGATGAAGCCGCCATCGATCAGGGCATGGCGCAAAAATCCCAGGAATTTCTCGAACAGGGCGCTGAAGTCTATAAACGAAACTGATGATTCACATGAAACTCTTCCACAATCCCAGATGCTCCAAATCCAGACAGGCCCTGCAGCTGCTGCGAGACCATGATGTTGAGCCAGAACTGGTTCTCTATTCTCAGGACCCGCCGGATGTGGCGACACTGGATGCTCTTTGCAAAACGCTGAAACTTGAACCAGCCGCGCTATTTCGCTTCAAGGAGGCACGTGCCAGGGAACTCGGCCTGAGCAAAGACGATACCCGGACGCGTTCAGAGTGGCTGCAGCTGCTGGCCGACAATCCAATTCTGCTTGAGCGCCCCATTGCCATTCAGGGCAAACGAGCAGCTATTGGACGGCCGCCTGAGAATGTTCTCGAACTGATCTGATCTCCAGGAACGGTCTGCGTCAGAGATTGCGTCGCTCAGGCCCAGATCACCTCGGTTCTCTGTTTGAACCACGAATCAATCTTGTCTGCGTAGTGCGCTTCGATCACATTGCGCTTGATCTTCATGGTCGGCGTCAGGAAACCATTCTCAATGGACCAGACTTCGTCAACCACGACGACGAACTGCATCTGTTCGTGCGGGTCCAGCGATTCGTTGGTCTTGCGCATTAGCGCTGAAAGCTCCTTTTCAATCAGACTGCGATCCTGCCCGGCAGCCAGTTCAGCGCGTGCGCCTTCGGACAGCACGACCAGAGCAAATGTGGCCGGCTGATTCGCTCCGGCGACGCATACGACCTCGAGTTTGGGATGGGCCATGAGCTTGTTCTCAATCGGGTTGGGCGCGACGTATTTGCCCTTCGATATCTTGAACAGCTCTTTTACACGCCCCGTGATCCTGAGGCGCCCTTGCTCGTCATAGGCACCCATGTCGCCGGTCTTGAAAAAGCCGTCAGCATCGAAAGCCTCAGCTGTCTTCTCGGGCTCCTTGTAATAACCCAGCATGGTTCCCGGGCTCTTGACCAAGAGCTCGCCATTGTCTGCAATCCGGGTTTCCACACCGGGACGCGGCTTGCCGACATAGCCCAGTTTCACGTCTCCCGGATCAGTCGCATGCGATACCGCGCAGTCTTCGGTCATGCCATAGCCTTCCAGCAACTCCAGACCCAGGCTGCGATACCAGTTGAATGTACTCTGCGCCAGCGGCGCTGAACCCGTGCCGGCATAACGCACATGCTGCAGGCCCAACTGCGTGAGGATTTTTTTCTTCACGATGCCGCCAAGAATCGGGATACGGAACAGAAGATTCTGCTTCTTCTTGGGCATCTTGGCCTCTACGGCCTGTTCAAACTTGGTCCAGAGTCTGGGCACGGAAATAAACAAGGTGGGGCGTGCGCGGCGCAGGTCTTCCACAAAGGTGTCCAATGCCTCCGCAAAGTAAACCTCGAACCCTGCAATGACCGATGGCATCTCGATCGCGGCCCGCTCCATGACATGCGCGAGTGGCAGGTATGACAAGACGCGATCTTCTACTTGCAGATCAAGCGTGTCGGCGAACATCTTTCCGGCACCCAACAAGGCGCCAAAGCTCTGCATGACACCCTTGGGCTGACCCGTGCTGCCGGATGTGTAGACAATCGTGGCCATCTCCTCAGGGTCGCGCCTAGGCTCCCCTGCCAGCGCCTCGCTTGCGCCGATAATCTCGCTCCACGGGCGTGCTGGAAGTTCCGGTGCCAATGGCAGGGAAATTCTTGGCATGGTCTCCGGGACGCCCGAAGCCATGCTGGGCCAGTCGTCCAGCTTGCCGATGAACAGGAGACGGGCTTCGCTGTGGCCGAGAATGTACGAAACAGTGTCGGCATTCAGGGTTGGGTAGATAGGTACCGTGACATGCCCCGCCATCCAGATGGCCCAATCCGCCATCATCCAGTGCGCGCTGTTCTTGCCAATCAGGCCGATATTGCTCTTAGGCGGAAAATCAAGCGATTTCAGGTGCGCCGCCATCCGCCGTACCTCGTCCATGATCTGCGACCAGGTCATTTCCTCTACCGCCCCGCCACCTGTGGGCTGGATGAAGTGGAGCGTATCGGGCGCGGTCTTTTCCCAGTGATAGAGGTAATCAAGGATGGTTTCGTCCGTCACTGCGTCGCTCTCCTTCAGAATTTAATGTGGTCATTGGACCATGTTCTGCAAAGGTAAGCTGGCAGGCCTGCTCTGTCTATTATCCGACCTGTCGGTCCTTGTCTTTCCAGTAGGGCTCCCGAAGTTCGCGCTTGAGCACCTTTCCGGCGCCAGTCAGTGGCAGTGGCTCGTCACGAAAACTGACGCTTTTGGGGCACTTGTAGTCGGCAATGTGTTCGCGACAATGCTTCATGATTGCCTCGGCATCACGGGCCGCCCCGGCCACGGGAATAACGATCGCATGAACCTGCTCGCCCCATTTGTCGCTGGGAATACCGATGACCGCAACCTGGGCGACCGATGGGTGCGTGGACACCGCACTTTCGACTTCCGTTGAATACACGTTCTCGCCGCCACTGACGATCATGTCCTTGACCCGATCGACGAGGAACAAATAGCCGTCCTTGTCCAGATAGCCAGCATCTCCGGTGTGCACCCAGCCCTCCCTGAGCGTCTTCGCAGTTTCCTCAGGCTTATTCCAGTAGCCGAGCATGGCATGAGGGCCGTACACACAAACTTCTCCAACCTCCTCGGTCGGCAAGGGGTTGCCATGTTCGTCGGCAATTCGCAGCAAACTTGAGGCCGTAGCGCGCCCAGCCGAGCGCAACAGATAGGTCCTGTCCCCTTCTGTCACGTGATCTTCGGGCTTGAGCAAGGTAACCACCGGCGCAAGTTCCGTCTGTCCATAGGCCTGCATCAGCCTCAGCTCGGGCATTGCCTTGATGACGCGTCGGACCAGTCCTTCAGACATCGGTGACGCGCCGTACGACAGCCGCCTGACGCTCTTCATTTTCCTGGCATCAAATTCGGGATGGTCAAACGTCATCTGAATCATTGCCGGCACCAGCAGCCCGTCCGTGACTCCTTTGGCCTCACAGGTAGCCATGTACTTCACTGGGTCAAATGAGGGCATGAAAAGGTGCTTGGCGCCACGGATGGTATATCCGAACGTGGCAGTAAGATCGGCCATGTGGAACATGGGTGCGATGTGGCAGTAGACCGAGGTCTCGTCCACATCCATCTCGGCCATCATGCCAATCGCACTGGTGTAGATCGCCGAGTGCGTCTGCACCACGCCCTTGGAAAACCCCGTGGTGCCGCCGGTGTAATAGATTCCGGCGATGCCATCATCTGACTGAACAAGCTTCTCGAATGGGACATGTTCAGGAAAACCTGATTGCAGCGACGTTGCCCAGTCCGGGCAATCTGCCGGGTTGCCCATATAAATGTAGCGTTCCACGGTGACACTGCTTTGCCTGATCTTTTCCACCATCGGCAAAAAAGCTTCATCAAACGTTAGCGCTTTGCTTCCCGAGTCATTGATGGCGTAAATCAGCTCCGGTGCAGCCCAGCGGGTGTTCTGCGGCACCATTCGAGCGCCGATCAGGGGGATGGCGTAAACCAGTTCATAGTAGAGCGCGCTGTTGAGCGCAAGAATTGAAACGTGATCATTCTTCTCGACACCCAGTGATTGAAAAAAGCTGCCCATGCGGCGGATGCGATCTGCTGTTTGGCGCCAGGTCTGCTCACGACCATCGTTTTCGAGGGCAATCCGGTCACCGAGTTGCTGCTCAGCTCGAAATATCCATTGTGTGATGTGCATGCTATGCGCTCTCCTTTCTTAGTTTTCCAATCAACGATCCGATTGCCTCGACCGGTTCAAAAAACCAGCGGCCAGCGGCCGGATTCTTTCTTGAATGCCTGGCTAATCCGGCACGATCTCCAGATCCGCCTTGAGGTGACGTGATGCCAGATAGAAGTGAACGGCTGACCAGGCCATGACGGCTGGCAGCAGGATCAACATCGCGTATCGAAGCGATTCCTGACCTTGGGAGGCATGCAGCAGATCGCTGATCAGACCCACCATCCACGGACCAAGGCCGAGACCAATGATATTGATGATCAGGAACAGAACAGCCGAGCACATGGCGCGCATACGCAAACCCACCAGACGGTGACTCGTTGCGATGGTGCACCCCAGGTACATGTTGCCCAACAGTCCGGGAATGATCAGCATCGTCAGACTCAGGTAAGCCGTGTCAGCAATGAAAGTCGCTGCACTGAACGGAACAATGATCACGCCTGCAATCGCAGGCAGCCAGTTGTACCAGCGGATATCGCGAACGGACAGACGATCAGCAATGACCCCTCCGAGAAAAACGCCCAGCGCGCCGCCAACGCCAATAATGCAGGCGAGCCAAGTGCCGAGTTCGCCGGTTCCCATCCCATAACTGCGAATGATGAATGACGCAGCCCAGTTCGCAATCGAATAACCAACGAAAGCATTGAGCGCGCTACCCAAGGCCATATGCCGGAAGCTACGGCGCGACCACAGAACACCGAACACCTCCCGCAGGGGTGCGGGCTCCTGCGAGACTTGCCGCCCCTCCGAGGCTCCGCGAACAGGCTCTGGCAATGTCAGGCGGATGATGATTGCCAGCAGCACGCCGGGCAGACCTACCACCAGGAACGCAATGCGCCACCCAAAGTATTCGTTGATCCAGCCCCCGAGCAGAAACCCGAAGAGAATCCCGAAATTGACGCCTGTCGAATAGATGCCCATGGCAGTGGCTCGACGCGACAGGGGGAAAAGATCCGAAATCATCGAATGCGCTGGCGGGCTGCCTCCTGCCTCGCCCACGCCCACGCCGATACGGGCTAGCAGAAGTTGCACAAAGTTCTGCACAAATCCGCTGATAGCGGTCATGAAGCTCCAGGTAAACAAGGCAAGCGCCATGATGTTGCGACGATTGGCCCGATCCGCCCAACGAGCGATCGGAATGCCGGCAGAGACGTAGAACAGAGCGAACGCAAAGCCGGTCAGGAGGCCGAGTTGCTGGTCGGAGATCAGCAACTCGGCCTTGACCGATTCCTGCAAGATGGCGAGCAGTTGCCGGTCAACGAAGTTGAAGCCATAGACCAGCGTCATCAGACCAAGCGCGTAATAGGCCCCCGGGGCCGCCTGAGTCTTGGGATCGTATTCAGTTGATGGCATTTGCTTGCGGCCTCAATGTAATGACGTACAGCAAGGGCTCAGGCTTTGATATACACCCTTTGCAACATGAAAGGACCCACTGAAAGGCTCGCCGTAACGGGAACTGAGCACGACCTGGACGCCCCCCCTCAGAATCCCGCTGCGACTGGCATGAACGACCACGAAGATACCGAGCGTAGCGCCGGATCACACCTCCTCATTCGAGTGAGCGCCAGAATCGGTAAGGGTTGCTTCTGATCCATTCGTGTCCGCCATCGGCGCTGCCGCAGCGCTGATGTCAGAAAGACCAACTGACTTATCAACAAAATTCAGTCCGTACTTCTGAGACTCACTCGCGCGCAAAGCGTCAATTACGGGACGCTTGCAGGTCTTCGCCGCCTCGCAAAAGCGCTTGAACCCGCGATAATGTGCCCCTGTTCGTTCAAGCCAGTCCGCGTCATTTCGCAATGGCAGCATATTTTGTAGACGCGATTGATTAGATTGATACTGAATCGATACGCCCATCAGACAACACGCACACCATGACCAACGAAACACCCTCCGTGATGCAGGCCTTTACCGGTTTGTCCGCTGACGAAATGGAAGTTCTTTCCAATGCAGACCGATTTGCGCAGGCCGAGATGTATCCCCTGTCGCAACGAATGGATGACGAAGAATGGTGGCCGGATCAAGTTTTTCCGAAGATTGGTGCAACCGGCTATTTCGGCGTCACGGCGCCGGAGGCTTATGGCGGTTCTGGCCTAGACGTGTTCACTTCAGGTCTCATCCTGCAGGCGTTTTCAAGGTGGAATCACGCGCTCGCATTATCCTGGGTCGCACACGAGAACCTGTGTCTCCACAATATCCTGCGCAATGCCAATGAGGAGCAGAAGAAGAAGTACGTGCCCGGGCTATGTTCTGGCGAGCGTATCGGTGCTCTGGGGCTGACAGAACCCGGCGCCGGCTCGGACGCACTGGGATCCATGCGCACCACAGCGCGGCGCGAAGGCGGCCACTATCTGCTCAATGGCAGCAAGCTGTACATCACCAATGGACCGGTCGCGGACGTGTTGCTGGTCTACGCCAAGACAGACAAGGACAAGGGCGCTCAGGGCATCAGCGCCTTCATTGTCGAGAAGGATTTTCCGGGCTTCAAAGTTGCCCAGAAGCTGATCAAGATGGGCTTTCGCGGTAGCCAGACCGCTGAACTAGTGTTCGAGGATTGCAAGGTACCGGCTGAAAATCTGGTGGGCGCCGAAAACAACGGGGTCAAGGTCGTCATGTCCGGATTGGACCTGGAACGCGCAATGATCTCGCCGATTTGTCTGGGCATCGCCGAACGTGCCCTGGCCCTGGCCCTGGATTTTTCCCGACAGCGCAAGCAGTTCAACCGGCCCATCAGCGACTTCCAGATGATTCAGGCCAAACTTGCCGACATTTACACTTGGGTCGAGTCCATGCGCCTGTTCACCTACCAGACCTTGCGTGCGGCAAATGTCATGGGAGAAGAAGATGGCGGACGCGGAGAGATTCACAAACTGACCGCTGCCGGTGTGCTTTATGCGGCCAACACCATGAACAAGGTCCTCGACGAAGCGGTCCAGATTCATGGCGGCAACGGATATATCTGGGAATCCGAGATCAATCGCCTCTACCGATCCATCAAGCTGCTTGAAATCGGTGCAGGCACCAGCGAAGTACGTCGCATGATCATCGCCAAGGAGTTGTTGGCTTCGTGACTGACGATGCGACAGAGTTGATGGAAAGCCTGTGGAAGGCCACGACGGTCTATCGCCCGGATCTGTTCAAGGGTGAAGTCGCGCTGGTTCCGGGCGGGGGCAGCGGCATTGGTCGGGCAACGGCATTGCTGTTCGCACGCCTCGGTGCACGGGTCTACATCACCGGCCGCAAGCAGGAGAAGCTGGATGCAGTCATTGCGTTTGCGAAAAGCAAGGGCGCCGAAATTGCAGGTCACTCTGGAAATCTGCGCGAACACGACAATGTCGTCGAACTCTTTTCTCGCGTCGAAGATTGTTTTGGATCACCTGATCACGTGGTCAACAGTGCCGGCGGACACTTCGCTCAGGACGCCATAGATTTTTCACCCAAGGGCTGGAATACCGTCATCAGCAATAACCTGGACAGCAGCTGGTTTGTCATGCAGCGGGCGGCCCAACGGTGGCGCGACCTGGGCCGCAGAGGATCAGTGACCAACATTATCGTGGTGACTGAGCGCGGCATGCCGGGCGTTGCGCACACGGTCGCTGCACGAGCAGGCATCATCGGGGCCATGCGCACCGTTGCAGTTGAATGGGCGCCGCTCGGTATTCGCGTCAACTGTATTGCGCCTGGCCTGATCCAGACCGAAGGACATGAGGTCTACTCGGACGACGCCAGGCGTGAGTTCGCCAGGGCCAACCCGCTCAAGAAAACGGCCTCGCCAATGCAGATTGCGCAAGCCGCCGCCTATCTCAGCGCAGATTCCGGGGACTTCATTACCGGGGAAGTGCTGACCATTGATGGTGGCGGACGCCTGTGGGGAGAATTCTGGCTATCTGGGCGGCCCGACTGGTTTCAGGACCACGCTTGATCGCGTAGCCAGCTCGCAATTTCAAGCGTTGCCGAACAAGGTCAAAAACGATGATCGTGGATGGCGCAAATACTTGTAGATGCGTTTCAGGATATCGGCAATCCACGGACCACGGTCCTCATGGTCGTATATGTGATCCACGCAGGTGACTTCGCTGGATCGACCCAGACTGAGCCAGTCTCGCCGCTGGGACCAGGCGATGCGCCCCCCAAGGAATTGCGTGGTGGAAATCAGCTTGAGCAGGGAGCCATGACGCAGAAGATGCGGCCCAGGGCTGAGGCTCACCGGTTTCAGGGCACGCCCCTGTGCAGCCTCAGCGACCATGCCCGGCAGCGGCAGTCCGCGTGCAATCTCCAGGGCCATTTGCCCATAGAAGCGCGGATTGAAATCCATCAGCAGATGTTCGCCCGGTGTCTGAATAAACTCGGCTTCAAAAACCCCGAAATAGCCAACGTCTTCGCAGATTCTGCGCACCCGATCAAACAGCTCCGGCTGGTCTCCCAGACTTTCGAACACGAGCCCTACCCCAATCTTCAGGGGGTACTGAAGCGCCTTGCGCGAAGCCAGTGCATGAAAGACATCGCCATCTCGTGAACGAAAACCCGCAATGCTGATGGTCGAGGTAGAAGCATCCCGATGAAACTCCTGCAGCATCGGCCAGTTCAGGTCCTTGGCGTGCTCTGATATGACATCAAAGTAACTGAATCGCTCTCGAAACCTGCGGTATTCACTCACAATGTCCGGCCCGCCATCAGACACCAAAGCCTTCTTGGTCACGCGGATCCCAACTTGCGTCTTGGGCTTGATCAATGCGCGCCTACCCACCAATTGATCTGCCAGTTCTTCAAGGTGGCTCTCATCGCGCGGATAGTAGGTCTCCGGAACCGGAACCTTGAGTCGCTCGCATGTGCGATATAGCCATTCTTTGTTCAGCAGGTTCTCCAGCACCTCGAACGATGGCTGGTACGTGAGGAAATGCTCGCTCAGTTCGTCACGGTGCATCGCCATTATCCAGGCATGATCATCGCTGCACGGATAGAGCAAGGTGCCCGGATGCGCTTTGCCGTAATCGAGAAGCGCCTCCATTCTTCGGCGGAAGTCACCTTTTTCCGGATAATCAATTCCCTCGGAAAAATACCGTGAGAATCTCGTTACATGACGCGAATCCGAGTCAGCCACAACGACGCGATGCCCCAGGCGCCCAAAGAAGCGGGCAGCGGCAACCGTGCCGTAATAGCTCCCGTTGGTCAGCAGAACGTCACAGGGTTTGTTGCTCACAGGACAAGATCCCGCGCCAGAACATCATCCAATGTTTCATGGCGCCGAACCATTTGGGCGCGCCCGTTGCGCAACATGACCGTACCGGGCCGAACGAAGGAAAACACCGTTGCATCCGGCTCAAAATAAGCGCCGGAATCCATGATGGCGAGTACATCACCACGTTCCAGCTTCGGCAAGCTCACCGCGTTGCTCATCACATCTCCGGGTTGGCACACCGGCCCAACGAGACGATATTTCTTTAGCTCCGAACCCTCATTCACCTTGCTGACATGGAAAATCTGGTGGCGCTCACTCTTCATGATGCTCGCCGCATTGACACCCACATCCAGCACGGCGATGGGTAGGCCTTCGTCCACTTCTCGAACCGAGATCACTCGCGTCAGCAAGAGCTGTGCATCCCCGGTGACCGCCCTGCCCGGCTCGGCGATGAGCCGAGGACCCGGCCTTCCTGTGCGGACGTAATGCTCCTCGACCTGGCGTTTGAGATGCTTAGCATAGACATCCAACTTCAGGCATTGGGAGGGGTCTGGCCCACCCACTTCAATGCCGAAAGTCTGTGAGAACCGGATATCTCTGGAGCTATAAGGACTTACGCTCGGAACAGGCAGACTCCCTCCGACGTCCAGAATCTCCGGTGACCATCCCAGTTGCTCGAACAGCACCTCGCAGAATCCCAGCAACTCGTTTACGTACTGCTCTAGCGTATCAACGCTGCGAATCAGCGCCCCACGATGCGAGTGCAGACCGACTAGCTCAAGCTCTGGCATGCCGAGTGCTTTTTCAAACACCCGCATGGCAGCGCCACTGTCGATCGCCGAACCGAATTGTGCTGACCAACCCGAGCGTGTGTTGACCCGGACACCCACTCTGGGTCGCGCGTTCAGATCGCGCGCTACGGCCGAAACAAAATCCAGTTCTTCCAGGTGATTGATGTTCAGCAGCAGGATGCCCTCACCTATGGCCGTCCGCAGAAGACGTTCGGTTTTGGCCGTTCCGTTGTAAATAATGCGCGCTGGGGGCACCCCAAGCCTGAGGGCCATTTCCAGCTCCAGCTCGGAGATGACCTCGGCGCCCGCACCCATCTCGTGCATGGTCTTCAACACATGCGGCACCGGATGCGTCTTGTAAGAGCAGAACAGCTCGACTGGGCCTAGTGCCTCAAGATTTCCACGCAGGCGTGCGTCGCTCAGCACATGAACCGGCGTGTCAAATTCATGAGCCACCTTGGCCAGAGATTCGCCTCCAAGGCTCAACGAACCATCGCTCGATCTGGAAAGATTCCAATGGGCCATCGGAACCTGTTCCGCCTCCGGGGCCATCCATTCGGCTATCGGTTTAAGGACACGCTTGAGCGTTTGTCGAGAATTCATTCGGGCAAACCCATGCAAATTGTTTGAAGCAGCGTTGTTTTCATCAAACTGGACCGGGCTCGGAGATGATCTCGATGTCCAGCCTCTTACGCCGGACCAGTTCTTCTCGAAGAAACTCGAACGCGGCAGCGGCTAAAGGCCTCCGGGCCTTGATGCCCAATTCGATGTGGCGTGGCTTATTTGCATCTCCCCGAAACGGCAGGCTCGACAGCTGGATACCTTCATGACGGGCCAGCGTACTCTCCATCAGGTCCAGCAGGTCACTCTCTGCCGCCGACCCCAGCACTCGAAGGCTGAACTCGCACGCTGGGTCATCGTTGTGCAAATGTGCATAGCGAGTGTCCAGCACCCATTCGATCATCGGCCAGGCCATGCTTGGAAAACCGGGCACAAAATAATGATGGTCGAGAAAAAAACCCGCGACACGATTGACGGGATTCGGGATGAGCCCTGCTCCACACGCAAAATCGGCCATCAAGACACGATGCGGATAAGCCTTGTCTGCGTACTGCGCAACGATTTCGGCTTCCGCGTCTGCATGACGAACCAGTTCCCGACCATAGGCCAGGGCCGCCGCCTGCCGGGTCTGGTCATCTGGGGTCGCGCCAATCCCACCGCAACAGAAAACGACCTGATCCGCCGACCGAGAAGCTCGAATGAGCTCGGCGGTTTCTTGCCGGTCGTCACCCACGAATCTGGCCCAGGCCAAATCCAGACCGCGCACGCCAAGCAGACGGATAACCTCACGCATGTGCTTGTCCTGCCGCTTGCCCGACAAGATCTCATTACCGACCACGATCAGGCCAAATTTCATTCAGAGCATTCCGTATCGAGCATCAGTCTGCGACCGCCACCGGGGTAGCGAGACTGTGATGGGGCAAGGCTTGCAAAGGTGTCGAGGCTATGAGCGCCGAAACCCGGGAGACAGAGAACAGGGGTTCTGGCTTCGCAACACTCGGACGGATACTAATTCTACCCGCCAAACGCCTGTCGGCAGAGCCGACAATTGAAGAGCATCGTACAAACAAGTTCATCTATGGTTGATTCAGGATAGGATCGGGCGAAACGCCTTGGAGAAGAGCATGCAGATTCTGGTTCCCGCCGCGCACGGCAGCGAAAGCCTGGAAACCGTTACCTTGGTCAATGTACTCAGAAGAGCAGAATTAGATGTCAGCTTGACCAGCGTGGAAGAAAGTACCGCACTCAACATGACTAGAGGTGTGCGCATACAGGCTGATTGCTGCTTTGCGGATATTCAGGACCAGACCTTCGACGCCATTATTCTGCCCGGCGGTGAAAATGGAGCCGGCACCTTGGGTTCTCATAAGGCACTGATCGCCAAGCTATCGGAACAACGGCTTGCACATCGATGGTACGGCGGCATTTGCGCGGCCCCCGCCCTGAGTCTGTCCCCTAACGGCCTGCTGGACGGCAAGCAAGCAACCTGTCACCCGCAGTTCCGAGAAAAGCTTCTGCACTTTGTGGACCGCGCTGTCGTAATCGACGGTCACTGCATCACCAGTCAGGGAGCCGGAACCGGTTTGGAATTCGCACTGACTTGGGTGGAGACCCTGCTCAGCAAGCAAGCGCGCGAGCAGGTTGCGCGGGATATTTTGATCCAGTAACGATGACACCATCCATAAAAAAGCGCCCCATCAGGGCGCCTTTCTATCGAGATGCCAAGGGCCTGAACATCAGGCAGCCTGCTTTGAGTCTCCGGCTTCTTTCAACATCTTCTGGAGCTCGCCAGACTGGTACAAATCCAGAGTGATATCGCAACCACCGACCAACTCACCCTTGACGTACAACTGGGGGAACGTGGGCCAGTTAGCGTAGCGCGGCAGCGCTCTATAGACCTCTTCGTCCTCAAAAATATTGACGTAGGCATATTCGACTTCACAGGCATTCAGTGCCTGGACAACACGCGATGAAAAGCCGCATTGAGGGAAATCCGGATTTCCCTTCATGTAGACGATGATCGGATTGTCGGTGACCTGCTTCTGGATTCGTTCGAGCGCATCCATATGCAACCTCCTGATGGGTGACCGATGAGTGGGGGTGCGATTATACGCGCCTTGACAGACACACTGCCGAGCCTTTTGGTTCCAAATACGGCGAACGATTTCGATATAATCACCGCGCTTCCATCACAATACAGCCACGGAAGGTGCCGGCAGTTGAATATCGCCGCGCCGCGCCGTATCGTCGCATTCCGCTGTGATCGCTGATGGCAAGCCGTTCAAGGCTCATCACCCGGTCTCGATACAGAATCCCAGTTACGAATCAACCAACGAGGAATCCATGGCCCTCACGCTACCCGAACTCCCCTACGCACGCGACGCACTGGTCCCACACATGTCGTCCGAAACGCTGGATTATCACTACGGCAAGCACCACAAGACTTACGTGGATAAAGCCAACCCGATGATCGTCGGCACCGAATTCGAGAATGCTTCCATTGAAGAGATCATTCTCAAATCTTCAGGTGGCATCTTCAACAATGTTGCTCAGATCTGGAACCACACCTTCTTCTGGAATTGCCTGACTCCAAACCAGGCTGCACCCGGCAAGAAACTGACCGACGCACTGGTCAAGGCTTTCGGCGGCGTGGACGACTTCAAGAAGAAGTTCACCGAAGCCGCTATCGGCACATTCGGTTCAGGATGGGCCTGGCTGGTCAAGAACGAAGATGGCTCGCTTGCCATTGTCTCCACTCAGGGTGCTGGCAACCCCATGACGGCAGGCCAGAAACCGCTGCTCACATGCGATGTCTGGGAGCACGCCTATTACATCGACTATCGCAACGCACGACCGACCTACCTGGAGCATTTCTGGGCTCTGGTGAACTGGGAATTCGTGGAAAAAAATCTCGGCTGATTCAAGCCGGGCACTACCGCCAACAAGACTGTGAAGCGGGCCGCGCCCAGAGGCGCGGCCCGTTTCTTTTTTGGAAGCAGACAATGCCGCAACATTTGCTCAAGCTCTCGGATCTGAACGCTGAACAGGCAGCCGCCATCGTCGGCCGTGCCAGTGAACTCAAAAAGATCAAGGATCTCAGCTATCGCCCCTTCACGGGTAAATCTCTGGCGATGATTTTTGCCAAGAGCTCCACCCGTACTCGCGTCAGCTTCGAGGCAGGCATGGCCCGTTTTGGTGGACATGCCCTGTTCCTGAGCACCGGAGCCACGCAGTTGGGCCGCGATGAGCCCATTGCGGACACTGCGCGCGTGCTTTCGCGCATGTGTGACGCAATCATGATGCGCAATGATGCTCAGTCAGATATTGAAGAGATGGCCGCCCATTCTCGCGTGCCTGTCATCAATGGCCTTTCAGAACAGCATCACCCCTGTCAGCTATTGGCCGACATGCAAACCTGGATCGAACAGGTTGGAGACATCAAAGGACGCACAGCCGCCTGGATTGGAGACGGCAATAACGTCTGCCACTCCTGGATCGAAGCTTCTCGAATCTTCGGCTTCCAACTTCGAATCGCATGTCCGGACGGGTTCGCTCCCGACCCAGAGCTGATCCGCCAGAATCAAAGCACCGCAAATCTCTGCGAGAGCGCTCAGGAAGCCGCGCAGGACGCGGATCTGCTCGTAACTGATACCTGGACCAGCATGGGGCAGGAAGCAGAACAGAAGCGACGTCTGGCCGCCTTCGCCGATTTTCAGGTAGACGAGCGAATCATGGGACTGGCCCAGCGGAATGCACTATTCATGCACTGCCTGCCTGCGCACCGGGGTGAAGAAGTTAGTGCCGCGGTCATAGACGGCGCGCAGTCCGTCGTCTGGGATGAAGCCGAAAATCGATTGTGGGCTCAGATGGCACTGTTGGAGTATCTGTTCACCACAACCGCTTGAAGCTCTGCCAGCAGCTGCTCAGAGAAGCCGAACCAAGAGAGATGAACTGACGTGAGAACGCCTTCCGACATCAGCTTCAGCGTACAGAATGCATTGCGCGAGGATATTGGTAGCGGTGACGTCACTGCCGCTCTTGTCGAAGACGCGCAAATTGCCAATGCATCCGTATATGTACGGCAAGACGCATTGATATGCGGCCGCCCCTGGGTCGATGAAGTTTTCAGACAGGTTTGCCCCAAGATTGCCCTGCAATGGGAAATCAAAGAGGGACAGAAGGTGATGGCTGACCAAAGGCTGCTCCGTATCAAGGGCCCGGCCCGCCAAATTCTTACCGCTGAACGAAGCGCCCTGAACTTCTTACAGACGCTCAGCGCAACTGCCACCCAAACTGCACGCTACGTCGAGGCTGTACGTCATACCAGCGTCAGGATCGTGGACACACGCAAGACCATTCCCGGTCTGAGAAATGCACAGAAATACGCGGTTGTCTGTGGCGGCGGCCAAAATCATCGAATCGGGCTTTATGACGGCATTCTGATCAAGGAAAACCACATTGCATCTGCCGGTGGAATCCAACAGGCAATTGAAAAAGCACGCGCATCAAATGCTTTGGTCCCCTTGATGACCGAAGCTGAAACCCTGGATGAGGCGCGTATTGCGCTAGACCAAAATGTAGACCTGCTTCTGGTCGACGAATTCAGCGAGGCAATGCTTCTGCAGGCAGTGGCAATGACGCGTGCCCACCGCGCCAGTGGTGGCAAGACCCTGATCGAATATTCAGGCAGCGCCAATCTTCAAAACGTGGCCGCCATAGCGGCCAGCGGTGTCGATCGGATCTCCATTGGCAGCCTGACCAAGCACCTGCAGGCCGTAGACCTTTCGATGAGATTCGAATAGTCAGCTTCGAGCCGTTTTGCAAGGCCCACACCGCCCCGCCTCCTCTCAGAAGCGCAATCTCAGGCTACGGTCCCGTGGCAGCTCACTAGGCGCGGCGAAGGAGCCTCGCCGGAGTAAATCAGCTCTCAGGGCTGCCAGAGCGCAGGCGGCTCTGGAGGCAGTCGGGACGGCGGTATCTCAGCGAGATCCGGCTTTGAGACGCCACCGAGACTCGCTTCCCAGGCGGTCAAACGGCCCAGATTTGATCTGACTTCTTCGCTCAAAGGTGCCAGGCGAGCCGCACGCTCCAGGAGATCACGGGCGTCTCCGTATCTGCCCTGCGCTGCCTTGACCACCGCAAGGTTGTTTAGCGCCGCAGGATCGAAAGGGTTGACTCGCAACTGATGCTCAAATCGAAACTGATTTGCTTCCAAGCGAGTCTGATCCTGCGCAACAACATTGGTCGACAGCGCCAGAAGGCAGACGGATATCAGGTAGGTGACCGACACAAACTTCATTCTCAATCCCATCACGGCAAGTTCCGTCCGTAATCTGCATAGGGAAGGACAGGCTCCGGTGGCACCCGCACGGCATTGCGACCTTCATAGGTCCAGCGCAGGTATACCAATGCACGCGTCTCATCGTAGTCACTGGCGTTGTCAAAGCTGGCGCTTCCTCCCAAAACAAGATTCGGAGCAACCAAATATTCCATTCTGCCGCCAAAGGTCATACCGGTACCGGTGGAACTCTGTCCGCCGTATCCCGTAGCGATGACGGGATCAGGGTTATCAATTGCAAACTGCTCAACGTCTGCCTGGAGACCTGCGTTGTCTGGAAACAGAGAGGCTCCATCTTCGCGAAACGTCTGGAGCCCGATGGACCCATAAGCCTTCCATGAGAAACGCTTGTGGCCACCTGTCCAGGACACGGGTACGGACAAGGACACATAGTGCTGAGGGCTGAAATAGCCGCCGTGACCTAATGTGAAGTGCCGCAGGTTTTCATCGAAGAAGAAAGCAGTCAGGTCGACGCCTGCGGTTACACGGCTATTCGCCGTTTTCAGGACATGGAAAAACGCGCCTCCGCCGATATTGCTGCGGTGATTGTCGGAGACATTCTCACCCTTGTAGACATGGAATCCACCCGTGCCGTACAGACCAGCCTTGCCGTAGTCATAAGCGAGATCCAACCGGCCACCGGTTGCAGTCACGCCGCCGAATTCCGCACCCGAGAGCGGGTCCTGTGACCCCGCATACGAGAGCAGTGAGTCAGTAACCGAGCGCCTGGATATTTCTGCCCCGAATGCCCACTTGCCAATCTGTGGGCTCCAGCGAAGACCGCCCACAAAGACGGGCAGCTGGAATCCGAGAGGGCTTGTTCCGACATCGACAAGCAGGTCCCCTACCTCGTAGCTCGCACCGATTGCGAATCCAGAGTCGTCTTGCGCGATGTTCAAGCCAGTCGTATCTGCGAGAGCGAGCGTGCCAAATAGTGGAGCCTGCGGACCGGAGATCGCACCGGCGTCGAGATAAACCGGTACTAGGCGGAAGTTCATTCGTCCGCTGTCGCCGCCCGGAAGGCTGATTTCGATTGGCATCTCTACATCGTCCAACCGATCCAAGCCGCTGCGCCCATCACGGCTGCGGAGGCCAAATCCGACACCCGCCCACGGCTGACGCTTTTCGCTCAATTCGGCGATTTCACGGAGGAGCTCATCCACAGGAGTCGTCGGCACAGCGGGCCGATCGTATGCGTAGTCTCTCGATCTCAGCACGGGATCCTGACGCAAGATCAAGGGCCGGTTCCCTTCTGGCGGGTTAAAGGAGGACGGTGCATCCATTTTCAAGGCTGGCCCATGAATAGGCGCGGTGTCAGCCGAAACGGGCGGCTTGTAACCAGGGGGATACAGGGTTGGCAAACGAGGCGCTGCCTTCGGACTCGATGCCAATCGGGTATCCATGCCCGCGACCTTGATCAAACGCCCGTGTGCACCGACACCGCTTGATGCTGAAACCAATCTGGCTCCAGCAATGCCGGCTCCATCTGAGCTCAATTCGGCTCGGAAACTGTGCACCGGCATCAGGTGACTATCCAGATACTGCAGCCTCAGCGCTCCTGTTCCGGGGGCACCGTCAGAGCCTGGGCCGAGCGCCAGCGCCTCTTTGAACAAGCGGAGTGCGCGGCCATCTTGCCCTCTGGCCTTTGCAATTCGTCCAGCCAGTACATGCAGGCGACTGCTATTAGGTGCAATCTGGAAGGCGTCACCCAACATGTCATCAGCTAATGCCTCGTTTCCGACCGCGAGATTTGCCTGAATAGCGCCTTGATATGCATCAAGATTCTGAGGGTCGAGCTCCAAAGCATACCGATACAGGCTTACAGAGCGATCGTGTTCTCCTGCTTCGTCATACAACCTTGCGAGCGCCATGACTAGGCGTGGGTCACGTGGGTTGGCCCTCAATGCAGGTTCGAGCAAGTCGTAGGCACGAGCGATGTTGCCGTCTTCACGTACTGCGTCGGCTTGCCTCAGTCGTTGCGCAACCCGCATCTCGATCAGGGCGCCGCGTTGATCAATATCGAGATCTTGCCGACCCGCAAGCTGATCCAGGACCATATCGAACTCAGTGTACTGCCCGAGCTTCAACAATAGTCCAGCGTAGGAGTTCAACAGGTCAGGATGTGCAGGCTTGGACTCTGCGATCGCCTGACGCAGCAAATACAAGCCCCGCCCCTGCTGATTCGCTTCGACATATGCAAACGCCGCGCTGCCAACCAGTCCGGGCGACGTCGCATAAGGCTCGACCTGCGCCAACAGCTCGAGAGCCTTGGCTTCGTAGCCCTGTCTTGCGAAGACCGCGGCTCGCTCAGTTTGATAGCGAACCCACATATCGCGCTGGGTAGCAGCCATTTCTGCGCTTCGCTCAGACTCTGGAACCTGCTCCAACCACATCAGCGCGTCAAACCAGCTCTGATCTTCTCCAGCAACCAGGGCGCGGATGTAGGCGCCCTCGCCTTTGAGCGGTCCGCTGACTGGAAGTCCATCCACCAGATTGCGCGCTTCACTGCGACGATTTTGCTGAAGGTACATTACAGCCAGATCGAGTCTCGGCCAGGTTCCTTGGGGATCGATCGAAAGCGCTTGCTTAAGCAGCCGCTCTGCACCTGAGTCATCCCCAATGGCACGAGCCTCTGCAGCCTGTTGTCGCAGCGCCAGTGCTTCATATGAAGACACAGGGCCAATCGCGCCTCGCACGCCTTCTGGCAATTGTCGGTAGTAGGCAAGTGCTTCTGATGTCCGCCCGTTCTTGGCCATCGCCCCCATAAGGCCGCGAGCAGCGTCAGCGTTGTTCGGCTGAACGTCCAGTACTTTCCTGTAAATCTTCTCCGCCTCAGAAGCGTAGCCCTGCTCCATCCTGAGATCTGCGAGTGTCACCAAAATCGCAGGTTCGCTGCCGGCCACTCGAGGCGAAGCCTTGATCGCCCTGCGCAGTCTCTGCTCGGCGGAATAAATGTCTCCGCTGGCCCGCATTGCTTCTGCCTCTCGCACGCCTTCCCAGAAACGGGCAGTCGATTCAGCAGTTCTCCACTTGTGAGCGCGGCGAGGAGATATCCGTGAGGCTCGTTCAAGAATCTGTCTCGCTTCGGCATACCGCTCTCGCCGTAGGCGGATGATGCCGATACCCGACATCGCTTCCGCGTCATTGCGATTGCGCGCGAGCAAGCCTTTGAAAGCCTGCTCAGCTTCTTCGATACGCTCGCTGTTGTACAAAGCCCAGGCTCGCTTCAACTCCTGACCGCGCACGTCTACACGTGGGCGACTTTGCGCCGCGCCTTGAGCTGCACGCACGCGCCCTTCCCGCGCCTGGGCCAGTCGGTTGCTAACCTGCGTGTCGTCCCCGTATCGATTCAGATAAGCCTCGAAATACTTCTCATCCGAGCGATCTCCCCCCATCCACATCAGAGCCTGACGCCATGAGGGCTGTACCGGTTGGCTGGCTCCTCCATCCACCGCCAATCTTTGAAGCATTTCCAGACCCTGCCGGCGTGTTGATTCGCGGTAGGTCAAGTGTTGGGCCAGTGCCAATTTGTAATCTGCGTTCGCAGGGCGCTTCTTGACTAGGCCTTCCAGGCCAACCCTAGCCTCTGACCAGCCGCCTTCTGCACCGGCCAAGGTCTGCCAATACTCCAATGCGTACCGCTCGGCGGGCGCAGCACCACCAAAAACCTTTCGGTACTCAGCAACCGACGCGTCGTACTTGCCTTGCTGAGCCAGTTCGCGCGCGCGACTCACTTCGCCACCGGGCTCGGATGCTTGCGGACCAGCCGCCAGCATGGCCTCTACTCGGCGCAACTCGGGATGGTTCGGCTGCAAGGCCCGAAGTCCTTCCAGATATTGTCTTGCAGCATCCGGCCGACCACTGCGAACTTCAGCGGTCGCGAGGCCCGCAAGTGCAGTTGCGCTGTCAGGTTCGATCCGCTGCAGCTTCAGCCAGGTCTGGCGCGCCAAGTCATAGCGACCTTTCTGCTCCCAGTATCTGGCTTGCTCTTCGAGTTGTGCCGTAGCAGCGCTTGCCGCCCAGCCGCTTGCCGAAGCCAGCATGAGCGCAAGACACACCACGGGACCAAGTCTATGCCGCATGTTCTTTAACATTGTGCAGATGCCGTATCAGTAAGGACGTCGGAGGCCTATTGACCCTGGTGCCTTGAGAACGCGAGGTTGCGCATCAGGCGGTACAGAATCACTGCAATGAACAGCGCCAACAGAATAGCCAGTACCGACAGAATCAATGGCTGCTGTGCGAACCACCAACGAATACCCATGAGCAATGGCAACTTGCCAACGGAGTACTGCTGAGCCAGTTCATAGTGGGACACCTTGTCTGAATTCAGGAGTGTCAGGTCACCGCCGACAAAATGTCTACGGCTGCTGTCACCGAGCAAATCGGTGAGCGCCATCAGGCGTTCGTCGTTTAGTGCGGCGAACGCAACGACGGTACGCTTGGATGACAGCGGTGACTCGAAGCTCATGATGGCGCCAAGTGATTCGCCTGCATCTACAATCATCCGCGCAGCATGTGCTCGTGCCCCATCAAGATCGCGGCCTTCAAATCGGGCACGGAGTCGCTCTACGGCACCCACCACCTGCAACTGCGTTCCGGAACTGGACAGGGTTGCGGGCAGGTCAGAGGACCACTGCTCGTAGAGTGGCTGCGTTGCAGGCGTACCAAAGACAAGCAGATCCGCATCCGCGCCAGTCGTGGTCACTGTATTGGCATCGCTTACACGAAGCCGAGTTGCCGGAAATCCTGTGGCATCGCCAATGTGCGACATCACATTCAGGAAGGTCGTGACCTCAGCTGCCGTCGGCTTGTTCGGAAGCACGGCAACGGTCTGGGACAGGTCCGCATATTTGGTAAACGGGAACGCTCCATCCGTGAAGAGCTTCAGGTCAGGCAGATAGGTGTAGTGAGGCAGGCCACTCAGATCAATGGTCGAATCGGCATCGATGGAGCCACGGAGGTAGGCTTCCGGCACGTCTTCGCACTCGCCTTTCTTGCGAATCTCGAAGTTGTACTGCCACTTGACTTCATTGTCTGAAGCGAACTTGTAGACAGGCACGCGGTACTTCTCACGCTTGGCAACGAGAGGAATCTCCAGCGTCTTCTTTGCCTTGTCAGTGAGCTTTTCCGGGGAGTCATACATCAGCAGGGGCAGAGCCCGCGCAAACTGATTATTGACGTCGAGGTCAAGCGTTGATTTCGTACCTGGCGTTGGCGTGTAGCGGTAGCCAATGTCGAACTTGGCACCCTTGCTCTTCCAGTAAAAAAGATCGGGTGGCAAATCCCAGGGAACGCGAATCGGTGCGGGGTATTGGCCTCGAACCTGAAGTTGTTCGGCGCCGACGCGCTCACCAAGTTTCACGGGACGGTCAGTCGGCACCCACCTCGGCGCATCATAGGCCTCGCGTGCCTTGGGCAGTGTCAGGTCCTGAATAGCAGAGCTCTTTCCGGACAGGCCATCACTGCCCAATGTCAGGGCGCGGGCGGCAGCCAGCAGCGTGGCGGAATCATCGCCCGTTACGACCAGGACTTTACCGCCGCTATCAGTCGGATTTGCAGAAATGCCGAGCTGGGCGCCGCTGGCCTTTTCCAGACCAAGTGAACTTCCAAGTCGTGACCGAGTCGCGATGGCAACTGCATTACCTTCGGCTGGCAAGCGGCCCAAGTGAGCGGGGAACTTGGCACCACGGTACTCCGCCATGGCGCCAAACCAGGATGCCACCATGGCAGCGGCTTCCAACTCGTCGGAAGTGGGCTCTGCCGGCAATACGATCGGCAGCACCAATTCATTGCGGTCGTGAGCGTCGAAGAACGGCTCCGGCAAATTGGCCAGATCATTCGGTAGCGGAACATGCTCGACGTCAAGCTCCAGCGTGGAATCGTTTGCGATAACCGACCAGAGCGTGGTGTGCGCCGGATCTTCGCACTCCTTGGTGTAATGCAGCACCGCGCGGAGACCCAACTGGCTGTAACCGACCAAGGTGCGTGGGTCAATTTCGAGGGTCTTCTCGCCACCATCAACGGTTCCGGGCTCCAACTGAACCGTACCGACCACTTCGTTGTTGACCAGCACAGTAATGTGTGACCACTCGAATACCAGCGCCGGTGAGTGTGCGTATCGCAACTTCAAGCGCGCTCCGGTGACGACTTCGTCGCTTCGGATGGAAACTGGAAAGTCGATTTGGTGCTCGATTCCACGCAGTCGAACCGGCTGCTCGGCGCCAATGTCCTTGAGCGTGAAGCTGCGCTTGCCTTCCGGCAACACTGAAGTGGTTACCGCACCAGCACTACCGGTGGCCGCCACATCCTGCGCCAAGGTAGGCGAGGCTGCTGCAAATCCGACCACCGCAGCAAACAATGCGGAAGACGCGCTAACTGTAGGCAATTTACGCCACATCTTGTTGATCCCTTTCATTATTGATCGCCCGTCAACTTCTCGATGGTGAGAGCGCCTTTTTAACGCTGCCCACGCCAAGTGAAAAAATCTTTCCGAATGACGAACCGACACGATCGTCGGCGCGTCGGTCCGCCCAATGCAACCAAGCATCAGCCCTGCCAAAAATGGCGTACACGAGCTGCCTTTCTTGAGGAAGTGTCATTTTGGCGAACTTCATAGCAAGAACTTCACCTGCTGAGCGGGTGATATCCGCTTCGGTCCAGACCAGGTCGGTATCCGGAAGCAGCGCCACCTCTATGCGCGTACCCAGAGGCATGTTGATGGCCTGCGGCAAACGCACCATGACCCCGCCTTCGGACAAGTCGATTGTTCGAACCGCCATCTCGGTACCATCAGCCAGACGCACTTTCGCTGGCAGCTCTGCCGTGATTCGCACTGTCTTGCGAACTTCTCTTTGCTCCCAGGCAACTGCGGTGCATACACCCAGAATAATGATGTTGTACGCGGTCCAAAGGAGATTCAGGATAATGCTGTCCGCGTTGTCGCCAAACTGACCAAACAGCTTCCAGATACCGACAAGAAAGCCAACGACATTAAGCACCAGAAGGATGATGTAAGGCAGTGCGATCTTCGAGTCGAAGTATGTGTGATCACGATTCGTACCCTTCGCCGTGACATTGAATTTGCCCAGTTTTGGACTGATCAGCGCGAGCAGGGTCGGGAAAATGATGTACACACTCAGAATAGTCTCGTAGACCTCTGCCCAGAACGAGTACCGATACGGACCCTGCAGCCGCGAATGCGTCATCTGTGCATGAACCAGGTGCGGCAAGGCATAGGCCGCGAATACCAAGGCTGATGCCACGATGATTCTTGCATCGAAGAACAGGAAGGCCAACGGCGCGGTCAGGAAGATGATGCGCGGCAAGCCGAGGAAGAAATACATCATGGAGTTCAGGTAACAGAGACGCTGAGCAACTGTCAGGCCCCTGCCGAACAAGGGATTATCCGTCCTGAATATCTGCGCCATTCCGCGCGCCCATCGCACGCGCTGCTTGATGTGCCCCGCTAGCGACTCAGTGGCACGCCCAGCTGCCTGAGGCAGATTGATGTACGCGGTGTTCCATCCCTTTCGCTGCATCTTGAGCGAAGTATGTGCATCTTCTGTCACTGTCTCGATGGCAATGCCACCGATCTGGTCTAGCGCAGACCGGCGGATGACGGCGCAGGAGCCGCAGAAGAATGTCGCATTCCAAAGATCATTGCCGTCTTGCAGCAGGCCATAGAACAACTCGCCCTCATTTGGCACCTGGCGAAAGGTTCCGAGATTGCGCTCGAATGGATCAGGAGAGAAGAAATGATGCGGCGTCTGCATCATCGACAGCTTGCGATCTTTCAGGAACCAACCCATGGATACCTGCAGGAAGGATCGTGTCGGCACGTGATCACAATCGAAGATAGCTACGTACTCAGCATTCGAGTACTGCAGAGCATGGTTAATGTTGCCTGCCTTGGCATGCTTGTTATCCGGGCGGCGAATGTACAGAGCACCGAGCTCGTCGCACATGCCCTTCACTTCTTCGCGTTTGCCGTCATCTAGCACCATGACGCGAACCCGATCGCGCGGCCAGTCCATATCCAGCGCAGCGATGATGGTGGAGCGCATGACCGACAAAGGCTCGTTCAGGGTCGGAATCATGACGTCGACACTAGGCCACGTCGCAAGATCTCGTGGCATCGGCACCGGTGTCCGCTGCAAGGGCCACAAAGTCTGCAAATACCCCATCAGCAGAACTGCAAATGCATATAGCTCGGCGAGAATCAGTCCGGTCGCAAAAACAATATCAACCCAATTGAACTGTGGATCACTGTAATCGAGAGACGCAGTAATTCGCCAGTAGATGTAACGCGCACTGAGAAGCGTCGAGAGCACCATCAGTGCAATGGAGATCAGGCGTCCGTTAACACGGTTGAGAAGCAACGCAACGACAAAGCAGATCAAGGCAAAAAGTACCTGCCAGCCCAGATCAAGCGGGGCAGACATGATGGCGTATGCCGAAAACAGTCCAAAAACTGTGAGCAACATCAAAACTAGCTTGCCGATGATGCCGAACTTGCCGGAGAACGAGTCTGCCTTTTCGTCCCACTTGCCTACAGGCGCAACATTTCTGACCGCCAGATCCTGCTCAGACACTGAAGTTCTCCATATGAAGATTACGGTTTACACAGTGTCCATGTGCGCCCTTGACCCACTCGTCACCAGCACAGGTAACGCGAACCGGTGCATGCCTGAAGGCCGCTCTCTTGGATAACGTGCGCAAATTCTTCCCCTAGACTGCTTGTACATGCCCACTGCATTGTGGCGACGATCAGGCAATGACTTGCTCTGGCGCCAACGACAATAGCGTTGTTTGTTCTCGGACGGGTGCAAGCCTACCAGAAGCTTAAGTAATTGTGTCCACTGTTGATTAAGCTTCTATTTAGGACTCGTGACGGGACCGATCATGCCAAATGGCTTGCCGTCCGCCGCTCGCAAAAAAAAACCGCAGCATGGCTGCGGTTTTTGTAATCCCGTAAGAATCGGGATCATCTAGGCGCTTCTCCAAAACTCAGAAACTGAGTTCAAAGTTTCTGTAGTCAAATAGATCCTGGTCGGCCGGTTGCTGTGCCTTTGTGCGCAAAGCGGAGGAAACTCCTGAGCTGCGGCCTGACTGCCCTGACGCCGATTGGGTGACGCTCACAGTTTCGACATAGTCAGACGGGTCCAAGCCGAAATGCCTGAAGAGCCTCTGCACATCGCTTCTCGAGTTGTTCATGACCTTGCCCCGCTCTGTTGGTGATCTCTACCTTCAACAAGCTTAGATCATGCCAACCATCGGGCCGATTGTGGACGTCATGTACTTCTTTGTTTTTTATTGTTTTTATTTTTTTATGTTGCCATTGTGTTAGTTTTGGTCGTTTTTAACAACTGACACAAGACGTCTTCGACTAGGCCTTATGAGCCCCGAATTGTCAGTCAGTGTTCACCCGCCCCTACTAATCAGTCACATGGGCGGTCGGGCCAGATGGCTCTCAGGACTTGATGTGGTCTTCGATAAATTGCTTGGCCTTGTCGAGCCACGAGGAGGTCTCAGGGCTGTGCTTGTGATCCACGCCCAACGACTCGCCGAACTCCTTGAGCAAATCCTTTTGCTTACGGCTCAGGTTTACGGGAGTCTCGACCAGTACCGCGCAAAGCAAATCACCCGTCCCGCCGCCGCGGACCGATTTGACCCCCATGCCGCGCAGGCGGAACACCTTGCCGCTCTGCGTGCCCTCAGGAATCTTGAGTTGCGCTTTGCCAGTCAGCGTGGGGACTTCCATCTCGCCACCTAGGGTTGCCTTGACCAGGTCCACGGGAACCGAGCAGTGCAGATCCGCCCCATCACGCTCGAAGAAATCGTGCGGCTGGACAGCAACTTGCACATACAGATCGCCAGGAGCTGCCCCGCTCTGCCCCGGCTCGCCTTCTCCGGACAGACGGATTCGATCTCCCGTATCCACGCCAGCAGGAATCTTCACCTCCAAGGTCTTTTCCTTGCGCACCTTACCGGCGCCGCGGCAAGACTTGCAGGGATCGGAAATCTTGGTGCCGCGCCCGCGGCAATGCGGACAGCTTTGCTGCAGCACAAAGAATCCCTGCTGAACACGAACCTGACCACCGCCGCCGCAGGTTGGGCACTTCGGCGCCGGCTTGGCGTTGGCAGTGCCGTGGCCACTGCACTCGCCGCAGCTGTCCAGCTTGGGAATACGAATGGACTCTGTCGTACCTGCCGCTGCCTGCTCCAGGGTCAGGTCCAGCGAATAACGAAGATCAGAGCCCCGACGGGCACCTTCGCGGCCGCCACCGAAGATATCCGAGAAAACATCTCCGAAAATGTCGGAGAAACCACCCCCACCAAAACCGCCGCCACCGCCACCGGTGCGATCAAGGCCTTCGTGTCCGTATTGATCGTAGATGGCCCGCTTCTGGTCATCGTTCAGTACTTCGTAGGCCTCGCTGGCCTCCTTGAACTTGCCTTCAGCCTCAGGATCTCCGGGATTGCGATCCGGGTGGAGCTTCATGGCCAGACGTCGATAGGCGCGCTTCAATTCCTCAGCACTGGCCTCGCGATTCACGCCCAGGACATCGTAGTAGTCGCGTTTACTCATTGGATTTCGGTTAGGGGTTAGGAAGATTCGCGACGCGAAACCGGAAGTTTCAGCCTCAACTCAATGTGGGCGGATGATAAAAAGCCGAAAAGGCGCCTGCGCGCCTTTTCGGTTGCCGGGCATCTATAGCTTGCCGACTACTTCTTCTCGTCATCCTTGACTTCAGTGAACTCGGCATCGACCACATCGCTGTCGGCAGCGTTGTCTGCGGAAGCCCCACCCGGCGCTTCACCGCCAGCGGCTCCTTCAGGGTTGGCCTTTGCGTAAGCGCGCTCGGCCAGCTTGGCAGACGCCTCGGCAAGGGTCTTGGTCTTGGCTTCGATATCGTCCTTGTCCTCGCCCTTGACGGCTTCCTTGAGCTCATCGACCGCCTCGGTAATCGTCTTCTTTTCGTCTTCCTGAACCTCGTCTCCAAGGTCGGTGAGAGACTTCTCGACACCGTGAATCAACTGCTCAGCCTGATTGCGCGCAGTAATGAGTTCGTTGAACTTGCGATCGTCTTCAGCGTGCTCTTCAGCATCCTTAACCATCTTCGCAATCTCATCCTCGCTCAGACCTGAGTTGGCCGTGATGCGAATGCTCTGTTCCTTGCCTGTCGCCTTATCCTTGGCCGAGACATGCAGGATGCCGTTGGCATCGATGTCAAAGCCAACCTCAACCTGCGGCATGCCACGCGGCGCCGGAACAATGCCTTCCAGATTGAACTGACCCAACTTCTTGTTGGCCGAGGCCACTTCACGTTCGCCCTGATAGACCTGGATCGTCACGGCAGTCTGATTGTCTTCTGCGGTGGTGAACGTCTCGGACTTGCGCGTCGGGATCGTAGTGTTCTTCTCGATCAGCTTGGTCATCTTGCCGCCCTGGGTCTCAATACCCAGTGACAGCGGGGTAACGTCGAGCAACAGCACGTCCTTCACATCACCAGCCAGAACGGCGCCCTGAATGGCAGCACCGGCTGCGACCGCTTCATCAGGGTTGACGTCCTTGCGCGGATCACGGCCAAACAGGTTCTTCACAACTTCCTGAACCTTGGGCATGCGCGTCTGACCACCCACGAGGATGATCTCGTGGATGTCTCCGGCACTGAGTCCAGCGTCTTTCAGCGCCGTCTTGCAGGGCGCGATGGTGCGCTGGATCAGGTCATCAACCAATGATTCCAGCTTGGCACGCGACAGCTTGAGGTTCAGATGCTTCGGACCAGACGCGTCTGCAGTCACGTACGGCAGATTGATGTCCGTCTGCGTGGTGCTGGACAGCTCGATCTTGGCTTTCTCCGCTGCTTCCTTCAGTCGCTGCAGAGCCAGCGCATCCTTCTTGAGGTCGATGCCCTGCTCTTTCTGAAATTCGGATGCGATGTAGTCAATCACACGCATGTCGAAATCTTCACCGCCAAGGAAGGTATCGCCGTTGGTGGAAAGCACTTCAAACTGATGCTCACCGTCGACTTCGGCAATTTCAATGATGGAGACGTCGAAGGTTCCGCCGCCCAGGTCATACACCGCTACCTTGCGGTCACCCTTGACCTTGTCCATACCGAATGCCAGCGCCGCAGCAGTAGGCTCGTTGATGATGCGCTTGACCTCAAGACCGGCGATGCGGCCGGCATCCTTGGTGGCCTGGCGCTGCGAATCATTGAAGTAAGCCGGAACCGTAATGACGGCTTCGGTGACCTTCTCGCCAAGATAGTCTTCGGCCGTTTTCTTCATCTTGGCCAGCACCTGCGCGGAGATTTCCGGCGGGGCCATCTTCTTGTCTTTCACCTGCACCCAGGCGTCGCCGTTACCGGCCTTGATGATCTTGTAGGGCACCATGTCGATGTCCTTTTGGACGACGCCATCTTCAAAGCGCCGGCCGATCAGTCGCTTGATGGCAAACAGCGTGTTGTGCGGGTTGGTCACCGCCTGGCGTTTTGCCGGGCGGCCCACAATCACCTGATCGTCGTCTGCATAGGCAACGATGCTGGGCGTGGTGCGCTCGCCTTCCGCATTCTCGATGATCTTGGGCTTATCGCCTTCAAGTACGGCCACACAGGAGTTGGTGGTGCCGAGGTCAATTCCGATGATCTTTCCCATGGTGTATTCGTGCTTCCTGTTAATTCGTAGATGTCGTTAATTTGTTGACGAGCGCGGAAAATTCAAGAGTTCGTGCTCAAGTCCCGCTGTCTGGTGCCTTGGAGACCACCACCATTGCCGGCCGAAGCAGTCGATCGTGGAGCCGGTAACCCTTTTGCATGACTTGCAGCACGTGGTTCGGTGCCACTTCCGCCGATGGCAGCATCGTCATGGCCTCATGCAGGTCAGGGTTGAAGGCCTCACCAACCGGATTGACGGCGGTGACACCATATTTCTCAAGCGTTGACTGCATCTGTTTCTGGGTCAGCTGCATGCCCTCGATCAGGCTGGAAACCTGCGCCTCCGGCTTTTCTGCCGCAGCCATGCCCAGGTCCAGACTATCGGCTACACCCACAAGCTCACCGAGAAGCTTCTCGGTTGCGTACTTGCCCGCATTGGTGATCTCGCGCTCCATGCGTTTCCGCAGATTGTCCATCTCAGCAACGGTGCGCAGCTGGGCATCCTTGGCGGCCAGCAGCTTCTCTTCAAGCTCGGCGAGTTTGGCCGGCAAATCCACGGATTCATCTGAGGGATTGGATGTTTCGCCAGATTCTTCCTTGGAAGTCGCCTCTTGGGCTTCGGATTCGGGCCGGGGTTCGTCGGCTGCAGGATCTTCGGGAACAGGGGTTCCGGACATGGGAGTAAAGACTTAATTAAGGGGGAGACCCGGAACCTGCGGGCGGCTTGCTCAGTTTCAAGTGTCAGCAAGCAATGAATCGATATTTATTCGCAGAGCCCCTCAGACTGGACGTTCCAAAGTGGCCGTGTCAGCCCACGTACAGGGCAGCCGGGCCATTATTCAGATGACCTGACGGACGGCTCATCACCTGGGTCAGGCAAATGAACCAGCGTGCAGCACACCTGTCCATATCAGGATTCAGCCGTCAGTTTCAGGCTATGGATATATTAATTTCAACTTTTCAGGGAGTTATCTGAGCATGTTCGAGCAATTGATGAATTGGATGAAGGCCAAGAAAGTGCTGCCGAACATTTCCGATACCGAACGTCAGGCGCTGGAAGCCGGCACGGTCTGGATTGACGGTGACTTCTTTCGAGGCAACCCGGACTTCGGGCGAATGCTTGCTAACCCCTATTCGCGACTGTCTGATGAAGAGCAGGCGTTTCTTGATGGACCGGTCGAGACACTGCTGGGCATGATCGACCGCTTCGAGATCGGCCGGACCAAGCGAATTCCAGATTCGGTCCTCCAGTACATCAAAGATGAGGGCTTCATGAGTTTCCTGATCCCCAAATCTTACGGAGGCAAAGAATTCTCGACACTGGCCATCAGCACGATCTTGGCCAAGCTCGGCCCGGTCAGCGCCACAGTTTCCACCTTCGTGGTGATTCCCAACTCTCTGGGCGCAGCCGAGCTGATCATGCATTACGGCACACAGGCGCAGAAGGACCACTATCTGCCCAAGCTCGCCAGCGGAGAGATGATTCCCTGCTTCGGGCTGACAGAGCCCACAGCAGGCTCGGATGCAGCCTCGATCAAGGCCGAAGGCCTGGTGTTCAAGGATGAGGACGGACAGACCAGGCTCAAGCTCAATTTCCGCAAGCGCTACATCACCCTCGCCCCGCTGGCCGACCTCGCCACCATCGCCTGTCAGCTCCATGACCCGGAACAACTGCTGGGCAAAGGTGAATATCCTGGCATCACCTGCGTGATGGTTGAGCGCGGGACTCCCGGCTTCACCAATGGCGATCATCACGATCCCATTGGCGATCCGTTCTATAACGGCCCCCTGTATGGCAAGGACGTGATCGTCCCGCTGAACAACATCATCGGCGGCGCAGAATACGCTGGTCAGGGCTGGAAAATGCTCATGCAACAGCTGGCCGGAGGCCGCGCGGTGTCGCTGCCAGCCGGTGCAGTAGGCGCAGCCAAGGCCATCGCGCTGTCTACCGGCGCATATTCCATGGTTCGCCAGCAGTTTGGTTTGCCTATCGGTCGCATGGATGGCGTTGAAGAAAAGGTCGGCCGTATTGCCGGTCTGAGTTATCTGCTCGAAGCCTCACGCATTTTTGCCTGTTCCGCCGTCGACAACGGCCAGCAGCCACCGGTCGTGTCCGCGGTGCTCAAGGCCTACACCACTGAGCTGGCACAAGAACTCTCCATCGACGGCATGGATGTCTTCGCGGGTTCGGCGGTCATGCAGGGGCCGAACAACATCCTCGGCATGGCATACAAGTCCATGCCGGTGGGCGTCACTGTTGAAGGCGCCAATATCCTGACCCGCACCCTGATGATCTTTGGTCAGGGCGCTACCCGCTGCCACCCTTATGCGCTCAAAGTGGTGGAAGGCGTCGAAAAGAATGATGTCGATCTCTTCCGCAGCAACCTGCTGGGCTGGATGGGGCACTTTGCCAAGGGACTGCTCAGGGCTGAGGTGCACTACCTGACGCGAGGCGCGCTGGTGCGTATGCCAGATGTTGCACCGGAAACACGCACTTACTACCGGCGCCTCGGCTGGGCATCGGCGCGTTTTGGAGTCATGACCGATCTGGCAATGTTCGCCATCGGTGGCGGCCTCAAGAAGCGCGGAAAGCTCACCGGCCGCTATGCCGATGTCCTGGCCTGGCTGACCATGGGCATCTCCACCCTGCGCCGTTTCGAGGCCGAAGGCCGCAAACATGAAGATCTGCCCCTTGTGCGCTATGCCCTCGATTACGCCCTCTGGAAAATTCAACAGGCCTTTGAGGACATGTACCGCAACTTCGATGGCCCACTCGGTCTCTGGATGAAGACCATCGGCATTCTGGAGCTGCGTTTGAACCCGCTAGGCGCGGCCCCGAAAGACGATGTCAGCCACAAGGCCGCATTGTGCATTCAGTCGAGCAACGATCAGTTCAATCGACTCTCCTACGGCGTGTTTCTACCAAAGGATACGAACATCGGCCTGGGCCGGTTGTTGCACGCCTTTAGCAAGATCACCCTGGCCCATCCCGCGGCAGAGCGCATCATCAAGGCGCAGAAAGCACGGAAACTTCCGCGCGGTTTTCTCCCCGCCGAACTCGCAGACAAGGCACTGGAAGCCGGCGTCATTGCCGAATCAGAAGTGCCCTTGCTCAAAGATGCACTCAAGGCCCGCATGGCGGCCATTGAGGTGGATGAATTCACGCCCGAACAGTATTTTGCTGAAGTCGGGAGCGATGGCGGCTTGAAATTTCCGGAGGCGGTCAATGGCTGAGTGGCTTCATCTCCGCTGCGGATGATGCGAACCCCTTCGAAGTCTGGGGTTCAGCTCGAACACCGTCTTGAAACCGTCTCAGGTCAGATTGAGAAATTCAGTTGCGCTCGTCATGCAGACCGGCACTGAGTAATTTTGCAGTCTGCTTGACCAGCGGAATGATGCGGCTATAGGCCATGCGCGTCGGCCCGATCACGCCCAGGCGCCCTGCAACCTGGCCGTCCACGTAGTAAGGCGCCGTGACCACACTGACTTCGTCGAGCACCTTGTACCCGGACTCCTCACCGATGAAGATCTGCACGCCTTCAGCATCAAGGCACTGATCGAACAAGGTCAGGATTTCCCGCTTGCGATCCAGAATCTCAAACAGACCACGAAGGCGCAGCACGTCGCCGAGTTCCTGAAAACCCATGAGGTTGGCACCACCTGCCAGCACGTAGTCACCACGCTGGGTTTCCGGTTCTCCCATCGCCTGAGCCGCCATGGCAGCCGCATCCTTGAGAACCAAATTGACCCGATTCTGCGCATCCACCGCCTCGTCGAGCAGCGCTCTGCGCAGCTCAACCAGATTGCGGCCCGCGTAATGCTCGTTCAGGGCATTGGCAAAACGTTCCAACTCATCAGCGCCGTAAGCACGCTCGGTGTGAATCACACGGTTTTGCACTTCACGTTGATTCACTACAAGGATAGTCAGCACGCGGTTTCCAGACAGCGGCAGGAATTCGATTCGCCTGAGCACCGCCATATTGCGCCGGGGCATGGTCACCACGCCTGCCATCGAACTGATTTGCGACAGTAAGTCAGAAGTCGCCTGCATCAACTCACTGGTGCGTCCCGCCTCGCTGCTGCTGCCCAGCGTTTCAGCAATACGCGAGACCTCGAGTGCGCCCAGCTGCTCCGGCGTCAGAAGCTGGTCCACGAAGTATCGGTAACCTCGTGATGTGGGAATACGCCCCGCTGATGTGTGCGGCGAAACCACGAACCCCAGATCATCCAGGTCCGACATGACATTGCGAATGGTGGCCGATGACAGTCCCAGGTCGCCGGCACGCGACAGGGTTCGAGAACCCACTGGCTGACCATCGTGGATGTATCTTTCGACCAGAAGCTTCAGCAATTCTGCGGCGCGCGGATCCAGCGGATTCGACATTGGGCCCTCGTTGGCATGTCGTGATGGGGGCTGACGCTATCGCTCCGTGTTTTCCAGTGTCAAGGTCGCGCGGACGCACGATGGTTGCGTGTACAGTGGCACCCATTGTCTTTTCAGCATCTCCAAACATCCAAGATGAATCCTTTCCGCCGTATTGGCGTGATCGGCAAACGCCGCCAGCCCAACACCCAACTCCTGCAGGACGTCTGTACCGCCATTGCTGATCTGGGTTGCGAGGTCTTGCTGGAGTCCAATCCCGCACTCAAGAACGCTCGCTCCGTGGAACAGGTATCACGCGACGTCATCGGTCAGACCTGCGAGCTTGTGGTCGTTGTGGGCGGTGACGGCACCCTGCTCGACGTGGGCCGCGCGCTGGCTCCCACAGGGGTTCCTATTCTCGGCGTGAACCAGGGCCGCCTCGGTTTCATGGTGGATATTCCGCCGGCGACCATGCAGGAAACACTCGCCGTCATCATCAATGGCGAGTACGAAATCGAAGACCGCCTCCTGCTTTCAGCGCGAATGAGGCGCAACGGCGGCGATCCGGGGCCGGAGCGTCTTGCCGTCAATGATGTGGTCATCCGCAATCAGGCGACGATCCGCATGATTGAATTCGAAACTTGGCTGGGCGAAGAATTCATCAGCAACCATCGCGCCGATGGCGTGATCGTGTCGTCTCCCACGGGCTCGACGGCCTACGCACTGTCAGGTGGCGGCCCCCTGCTCCATCCAAGTTTGTCTGCAATGGCGATCATCCCCATCTGTCCACACACCCTGTCTGATCGACCTGTCGTTGTGGGTGGTGAGCAAGTCATCAAGATCGTGGTTCACGGTGCGGATCGCACTCAGGCCATGGTCACCTTTGATGGCCAGACCAGCGAATTGCTCAAATCCGGTGATACGGTCGAGGTGCGCAGCGCAGGCTGCAGCCTGCGCATGATTCATCCTGCCGGGCACAGCTATTTCCGCATTCTGCGCGACAAGCTTCGCTGGGGAAGCGATCAGCTGCCCACTCAGGAACGGGTCTGACCTGCATGCTGGAAACTCTGCAGATTCGTGGACTGGCCACGATAGAATCCGTCGATCTGGAACTCGCCAGCGGCTTTACCGCACTGAGCGGCGAAACCGGGGCCGGAAAATCCATTCTCATCGATGCGCTCGGGCTGGTCCTGGGTGCGCGCGCAGACGCAGCACTGGTCCGCGACGGCAAGGATCGCGCCGAAGTCACCGCGCTGTTTCATGTACCTGAATCGTCGACCGTGCGTCACTGGCTCGAACAACAGTCGCTGCTGGACGACAGCGAGCCCGATGCCTGCCTGCTGCGCCGGGTACTGCACGCGGAAGGACGAACACGCGCCTTCATCAATGGCACCGCCGTGTCGGTGGGTCAATTGCGCGAACTCGGCGAGCAACTGGTTGATGTTTTTGGCCAGAACGAAAGCCACAGTCTTCGCCTGCCTGAAGAACAGCGCCGACTGCTGGACGACTACGCCGGGCACGGTCCCTTGCTGGCTGACGTGAGCACATGCGCGCGCCGGTGGCATTCACTGCAGCAAGAAATTGAGCGCGTTAATTCCGCGGCGACGCGCGATCCGGCTCAGCTCGACCTGCTTCGCCACCAACTACAGGAACTTGAAGCGCTCAAGCTGCAGCCAGACGAGCTCTCAGAGATCGAGATCGAGCACAAACGGCTTGCCAATAGTGGCCGGCTACTGAAGGAAGGCGCTGCTGTACAGGACGTCTTGTATGCCGGGGATAACTCCATCCACGATCAGCTCGCAGCCAGCGGAAACATCCTGCAGGACCTCGCGCAACTCGATCCGCAGTTTGCCGAGACCGAAAGCCTGATTGCCTCAGCTCAGACACAGGTTCGTGAGGCTGCCTCTGAGCTGCGCCGTCTCCTCGACCGGCTGGACCTCGACCCGCAACGTCTTAATGAAGTCGAAGCGCGCATGAGCGAGATCCACGATCTTGCGCGAAAGCACCGCGTCCGACCTGATGCCTTGCACGAAAAGCTGGACCAGATGCGCACCGAGCTCGCCGAGAGTGAAAGTGCCGACGGAATGGCCCAGAAACTCAAACTCGAACAGGACAAGGCCCACGAAGCCTACCTGAGCAGTGCCGCCAAATTGAGCAAGGCGCGCAAGTCGGTATCAGCGCGCTATGCGAAGGAAGTCAGTCGTCACGTCCGCGAGCTGGGCATGCCCGATGCCGAACTCAAAATTTCGCTTGAGCCTGCGCAGCGCAAACAACCTTCAACGCTTGGCGAAGATGATTTGCGCTTTGATTTCAGCGCCAATCCCGGTCAGGCACCGCGCCCGCTGGCCAAGGTCGCTTCGGGCGGCGAACTGTCACGTATCTCTCTGGCAATCCAGGTCGTGGCACAACAATCCGGCGGCGCGCCGACCATGATTTTTGACGAAGTTGACGCCGGCATTGGCGGCGCCGTAGCCGATGCCGTAGGCCGCCTGCTGCAGCTGCTGGGCAAGGAACGGCAGATCCTGTGCGTGACCCACCTGGGTCAGGTTGCGGCTTGTGGCGCCCATCATCTCGCGGTCGGCAAACAGGTCAGCAAGAACAAGACCTTCACCTCCGTGACCGCGCTGGACGCCGAGGGCCGCGTCCGCGAGATCACGCGAATGATTGGCGGCAAGAAACCCACGGCGGCCACTGAATCCATGGCCCGCGAACTGCTCAAGGTCGCCTCCGCCCAGACCTGAGCAGCAGGCATGAAAAAACCCGCGCGCATCGCTGCACGCGGGTCGATTGCGGACGAGCCGATCAGGCTCAATCGTCAACGACGATCAGGCCGCCTTTTCCTTGCTGGCATCCCACTGACCCAGCGCTGCCAGGCCATTCATCTTGGCGCGGTGCAAATGGGCAACTCGTCCGGCTGCCGTGTCCTTGCCACCCCAGGCCTTCAATGCAGCCGCCTGCAATGCGCGACCGTAGGAAAAGGTCAGGCTCCAGGGCAGATTGCCAACCTTGTTCATCGCATCAAGATGTGCAGTGGCGAGCTCATCGCTCTGCCCGCCGGAGAGGAAGGCAATACCCGGCACCGCGCTTGGCACGCAGCGGCGCAAGGTGCGCAGCGTACGTTCACAGACTTCGTCAACAGATGCCTGCGTGGGGCACTTCTTGCCGGACACGATCATGTTCGGCTTGAGCACCATGCCTTCGAGCAGAACATTCTGGTAGTACAGCTGCTGGAAGGTTTCCTTGAGAATCCAGGTGGTCACTTCTTCACAGACTTCTGCGGTGTTGTCAGCGTCCATCAGCACCTCAGGCTCCACGATCGGCACGATGCCGGCTTCCTGGCACAGCGCGGCATAACGGGCCAGTCCGTGGGCATTGGTCTGAATCGCATTGTGGGTCGGGGCACCATCTCCGATCAGGATGACGGCACGCCACTTGGCAAAGCGTGCTCCCGCCTCGCGGTACTTCACCAGCCGGTCGCGCAAGCCATCCAGGCCTTCGGTCACGGTCTCGCCGGGCTTGCCACCCGCCAGCGGCTTTGCGCCCGCATCCACCTTGATACCGGGGATGACGCCTTTTTCTTTCAGCAACTCAGGAAAAGGCTGGCCAGCGAGGCTCTTCTGAAACAGGGTTTCTTCAAACAGGATCACGCCAGAAGTGTGCTTTTCGAATCCCTCGGTGGTGAACAGCATGTCGCGATAGGTCTGGCGATTGAGTTCATTGTTTTCGACACCGATGTTGTCGAAACGCTTCTTGATGGTTCCAGTCGATTCGTCTGCCGCCAGCAGACCCCGACCGGGCGCACACATGGCTACAGCTGTTTCGTTCAGAATTTTCTCGTTCACAAATAACCTCTTGATAAGAAAGTCGTTTTCAGGCGACCAAGGGAATAGTTTCGTCATCTGCAGCCCAATCCCGGAAGGATCAGGCGCACGGCCCCGCAGCAACGTCCTCCAGCGTGAAGACGCACCTGCTAATGGGAGATCGGAAAATTTTAACCTTTTGCCGGTTCGTCCGCACGGTCGGGCGCGCAAACAGGGCTAGCTGCAGCCCGAATCCATTTAGGTCGCGCTTGACGCTGCCCTTCCTGGGCCTCATCGACTGGAGAGCAGACAGTTGAAGCGGCCATCCGCAGCTCGACGGCTTGCTCACATGATCTCCTGGACGTTCAATTTGATGCCATATGTCAGGCGTGATGAACCATCTCCATCCCACGCAGAACACAGCATTTGGACGCCTTACGACATGGTCCCACTTGATGAGCCATTCAGTAGCAAAGTACAAAGGCGCATTTTTGTTACGTGGTCAGTACAATTCGGCCTTCCAAGGGAATGAACAAAGCGTCATTTGAACGGCTGGTCAGTTTTCAAGGCTCGTTTTGCAGGCGCTATAACAAGCAATTCTGACGTACTCGAAATGATCCAAATCTTGCTCAGGTACTCGTCGGGACACCATTCATGACGAGGTTGCACCCGACAATTCCGTCATGGGTCGCAACAGCCTCCAGAGGCGTCGGACGCCGATTTTTGTTGTTACAAGGGCCTATTGGGACGTTTTTCGACCAACTGGCAGAACAATTGCGAAAAATGGGGCACGAAGCAGACCGGATTACCTTCAACGGTGGGGACAAGTTCTTTTGCAGTCACAAGCCGCCCCTGGAGTTCTCTGGAGACGAAACACAGTGGCCGGCATTTCTGGAGCGCACGCTGGCTTCGCACCAGATCACGGACATCGTCCTGTTTGGAGATTGCCGGCCCCTGCACCGCGTCGCAATTGCCATCGCCGAACCTCTGGGCATCCCGGTCCATGTCTTCGAAGAAGGTTATCTGCGACCAAACTGGCTGACTCTGGAAGTCGGCGGCGTTAATCGACACTCGTCCCTCTCACGCAACCCAGAGTGGTACCTCGAGCATGGCCACAGGCTGCCTGAATGGCATCCGGGCACGCCGGTCGTCAACAGCTTCCGGCGCCGGGCAACAGAAGATGTTCTGTATCGAGTCTCCAGCCTGATCCGGACGCGGCGGTTTCCCGGCTACAAGACTCACAAGCCCTGGAACCCCCTGGCGGAGTACCGATCTGGCGCTAAACGATTCTTCCTGATCCCGCTGGCCAAAGCGCACAATCGGAAAGTCACACGCAAACTGATCGAAGAGCGAAGCCGTTACTACATCCTTCCTCTTCAACTGGAGGCGGACGCTCAGATTCGCTTTCACTCCAGGCACGGGAGCATGGTCCCGTCGATCAAGCAGGTCATTGCCTCCTTTGCGCAGCACGCTCCCACTGACGCCAAGCTGGTCGTAACCGAGCACCCGCTGGACCCGGGTGTTATCAACCTGCGACGGCTCACGCTTGATACCGCCCGAGCCCATGGCCTGAAAGATCGGATCATCTACCTGCACTGCGGCAGTTCAGAGCCGCTGCTGCGTGCGAGCCAGGGCCTGGTCACCGTCAACAGCACTATCGGCATGCTCGCCCTTGAGTTTGGGTTACCGGTCAAAACCGTTGGCCATGCGATCTACGACATCCCGCGACTCACCTTCCAGGGGGATCTCGATCATTTCTGGTGTGCGCAGGACCGACCTGATCCAGCCGTATTCGAAAACTTCCGAAAAGTGGTCGCGGCCACCTCACAAATCAATGGCGGCCTCTATAGCAAGGCGGCGATCCAACTGGCCGTGACTGCGGCAGCGAATCGCCTATCCGAGATCTACTACAGGCCCGTGCAAGGGGCTGCGGTCGATAGCGCTGACATCTCCACCAACGCCAAGTTGCGCGCCAATTAGGCGCGGTCCGGATATCGATGACATCTTCTAGCCTTGCAGGCCTCGTGATTGCATTGCTCGGTTGGTATGCGCCGCGCCTGGTCGCTTCGACACGTTTCCGTTGGTCCTCAATCTTGCTGCTGGACCTGGCCATGCCCGCGGCGCTGTTCGCCCTGGTTGCAGCGCTTACAGCGCGTCCTGTTTTTGCGGGCGTCATGACACTGGCCATCGGGGCTGCCTACGCCTACGCAGATCGGTCGAAAAGACTGGTCCTGAGGGAGCCGATCGTATTTACCGACGTGTTTCAGGCCCCTGACATTTTTCGCCATCCGGAATTGGCGCTGCCATTTCCGCACAAGGGGCGCATTGCCGCCGGTGTATTGCTTGGCATCAGCTTCTTCATCCTGATCTTCGCCTGGGAGGCCGCAGCCTGGACCTGGGCCGGCTGGCACCCTCTTGCCGCACTATTTGTCATCCTGGTAGCGGCTTGGATCATGGCCAACCCCGCAAACCGCGTGCTTGGACATTATCTGCGCACGCAGAGGCCCAGCGAAGACCCCTTTGAGGATGCGGCGCGCCTGGGGCCCTTCGCTACCTTGCTCGCATACGGCATCCTCGCCCGCGCAGAGCGCTCCACGCGCCAACTGGCAGTCGCACGTACACATGAAGGACCCTCGGAGAGTGGCCCAAAAAAGAAGGCCTTGCCTCCAGTCGTGGCCATTCAATGCGAATCTTTCTTCGACGCGCGACGCTTGCACCCTCAGCTGGCGTCGCTCCATTTGCCGACGCTAGACGCCTGTCGTGCGCAGGGGGCTCAATGGGGCCGTCTGTCAGTGCCGACCTGGGGTGCCAATACAGTTAGGACTGAATTTGCCGTTCTTAGCGGACTGGAACAGTCGGCGCTCGGACTGGACCGCTTCAATCCCTATCATCGCTTTGCCCGACACCCGATCACCTCGCTGGCATGGAAGCTCAAGGCACAGGGCTACAAGACGATTTGTCTTCACCCATTCGACCGGAACTTTTACGGACGGAATTTCGTCCTCCCAAATATGGGTTTCGACGAATTCATCGGAGAAGAAGCCTTTGCCGAGGCTGACCGCGTCAACAGCTATGTCACCGACATGGAAACGGCGCGCGTGGGTTGCGAAATTCTCGCGCGCGAGTCGGGCCCGGTCTTCCTCTTTGTCATCACCATGGAAAACCACGGACCTTGGCCCAGCCTGACCTCTATGGAGGGTAGCCATGTGGCAGGCCTGCCGAACCTTCCAGCTGACGAACGCGAAGGCCTCGACCGCTACCTTCAAAGCCTGGAGAACGCCGACAGGATGTTGGAAAGGTTCACTCATCAGGTACAGCCGGGTGGCCTGGTGGCATTTTATGGTGATCATTTGCCGAGCTTTCCCGGCAGCTTCAAACGGCTTGGCCTGAGCGATATGCGAAGTGACTATCTGGTCTGGCGCGCTGGAGCACAGCCCGCTACCCATCAAGGTTCGGTATCAAGCGACATTGATGCCTCCGCGCTGGGCGGCTTGATTCTTCAGAACCTCTCGCCTTGCGACATGAACGTCATGCACCCAGAACAGGACGTGAAATGCTGAAGTTCCTGACAATCGGCTTCCATCATCTGCGCCCGAATAATGCAGTTTGCATGATCATTGCCTGTTGAACCTGCCCAGATCTCGCCCATGCACAGAACACTGTTCAAGCGCGCCATAAAGTTCTTTTCCCTATGTCTGACTCACCGTCAAAAAAATCTCGCAAACCTGGAAAGAGCAGCGTGCTGAAGAACATCAAACTGGCCTTCAAGCCGCAAAGCCGGATCAGCGAAGCCGACGCGCCGGCTGAAGTGCATGCCGCCTATAGGAGCTTGCTCGGTCGCGAACCCGATGCTCATGGCCTTGAACACTGGACACAATTCCTCAAGCTCGGCGGCACTCGCGAAGAACTGCACCTGGCGTTTCTGCGATCGAAAGAATTTCAGGCACGACTCAAAGCCAGGAAGCATCTTCCTGCGCCGCCGCCACCTAGAACTCTGGATGCGTCCAGGACGCCACGCCACGACCAGAAAATAGCGGTGATCGGCAATTGTCAGGGCCGACAGATCAGCCGCTGCATCGAGAGCATGACTGGAAATCCAGTCACGCAACGATGGATCACTGAGGAAATGCTGTTCGGGGGCGACGAAGCTCGTGCGGATCTCTTGGAGATATTCCGCGAGCATCACTGCGTCTTCATCCAACCGCTTCTGTGGACGTTGGTGGGCACGCTCGAACCAGAAATGAAGAGTAAGGCCATCCTCTTCCCATCAATCAATTTCAACGCCTATCACCCGGATCTTGTCTATATCCAGAATCGGCAAAGCGGAACACATCTTCGCGGCCCTGCAGATGATTATCACAGCAGCATCGCGCTTCTGGCCTGGAAAGCGGGACTGAGCGTTGAAGCTGCGCTCAACCTGTTCAACGTCGAAACCTACCGGCGCCTAGGCCTGTTTGATTATTGGAAGCCTGCCGAGATCGCCCTGAGGGAGGAAGGCGCGGCAGCAGGCATCGACATGAGGGACTACCTGCCGCGATGGCGGGAGCGCGGCTGCTTCATGCACTCGATCAATCACCCGACCGTACACGCGCTGTCCGACATCGTTCGCGACCTGCTGAGGAACCGCGGAATTGGCCTGATCAGCGAAACATTGGACGACAACGTACATGACCCACTAGGTGACAGTGTGGTCTGGCCCATCTACCCGGAGCTGGCCGAGACAATGGGGATGGAAGGCAGCTATACCTTCCGTCTGGATGCGCGTCACGGTGACCCGCAATCTCCCGAGCGATCCATCGACCTGCGCCAATTCCTGCAACGATCCTTCGCGATCTACGACACCTACGATGCGGATGAACTGGTGTGCAACCGGTTGGAGCAGTCGGACTACGCTTCCCTGTATTTCGAGCTCAGCACCAAGTCACGCTGCCAGAGCATTGCCGTCATCGGCAACAGCCAGGCCCTGCCCCTTAGCCGGTGTCTGGAAGCGATTCTTCAAAGCAAGACCGTCAAGGTTCGCAGCTGGGTGCACGCACACACCCTGCAATCAAGCGCGCAGGCGCGCGACGAACTGACCGAGTTGTTTGAAGACAGTGGAACCGTCTTCCTGCAACCGGATATCTGGCGAGCGCTACAGCCTACATTCTCCCGATACGAGAAAAAGGTCCTGTTGTTTCCCGCCCTGATGTTCGACGCGTTTCACCCTGATCTGGTGCACGTCTTTGGCGGCAGTAACGGCGAGATTCTTCATGGCCCACTGGCAAACTATCACTCGTCCATAGCACTGCTGGGCTGGCGTGCCGGTCTGGACGTTGACGAGACCATCAAGCTCTTCAGCCAGACCACCTACGAAAAACTTGGCTTTTTCGACTATCTCGAAAGCGCCAAGAAGAACATTCTCGCGCAAGGCCGGGAAGCGGATCTTGAGTTGGGCGGCAGCCTGAGACGCTGGATGGATCAAGGCTGTTTCATGCATTCGGTCGAACATCCGAAGATGTTTGTCATGGCCGATATCGCTCGTCTGCTGGCTCAGAAAATGGGCGTTACGAGCGCCGACGAAAACAGCACAATGAATCTGCGCGATCCACTGGCCGACAGTGTCGTGTGGCCGGTTTATCCAGAACTGGGTTCGTCTTTGGGGGCCCACGGCACTTATCGATTCAAAACCGAATTCTGGGAGCCGGAGAGCGGACAGCAGGTGCCCGTGCTCGACCTTCGCGAACTGGTGACGCAGCTGCACGAAGTCTACGATTCGCAAAGTCAGCAAGCACTGGTCTGCAAGCGCCTGGACCAGGCCAGTTATCAAGCCCTTCTGGCTGAGCTGAAGGCAGAAAAGGCAAGTCAGGCTTCCGCGGCCGAAGCCTGGGTTGCGAACGCGACACCGCATATCCTGCGCGGTTCGCAGAGCATCAAAATGACGGTCCTCGGCAATTGCCAGTCGCGCTCGATGGCCCAGTGCCTCCAGGCCCTGTCGGGCTCGAAGATGCCGGGCCGGCACTGGGTTACCAACGAACAGTTTTCGGGCTGGGAAAGCGGCAAGGTGAGTCTGGAGCCCGAGTTCAACAAGAATGATCTGGTGTTCATGCAACCCTGGATTTGGAAAGCGCTGTCAGAGCGTTATGCCCATTTCCGGCACAAAGTTGTGCTGTATCCCTCCATCGGATTCCAGGCCTACCACCCAGATCTGGCGCTGATTCTCAAATCTGGAACCATGATCAGCTTCGAGGAAGGGCCTGGCGAACGCTGCCATTCCTCACTCGCCTTCCTCGGTTGGCAAGCTGGCCTCAGCGTGAAACAAACACTTTCACTGTTCGGCCGCTCCACCTACGAGCGTCTTTCCTTCTTCAACTACTGGCAGACCTCCTCTCAGGCCTTGATTGAAGAAGGCCATGCAGCAGGCCTGCCACTTGATGACATGCTCGCGCAATGGAGTGCGCGTGGCTGCTTCATGCACTGCCATGTTCACCCCAAACTCTGGGCGATTGCTGACATTGCAAAAGTACTGCTCAGGCGTCTGGATATTCCCCTGGTTGATGGAGACCCCATCCAGTACGTGCACGACTTTCTGTCTAATGGCATCGGCTGGCCGGTCTATCCTGAAATTGCAGAGTCCCTGAGTTGCCGCGGCGACTACATTTTCAAGTTGGGGCAGCATGACTACCAGCCCAGCGCGCCGGTGATCACAGCCAATCTGGAAGAGTTTGTCTCGCAATCTTTCGCTGTCTACACCAAGCATGGCAAGGATGCGCTGACATCCTGGAGCATGAACCGTCCGGATTTCCAGGAGCTCTTTCAGGAGATCAAATCCGAGGGCATTTCAGCAGTCATACCCGAGGCATCGGGCAGCAGAAAGGCACCAATGAATACAGCCGGTCTCAAGGCCGGTGCAAAGAAGGTCGTAAGCGGACACCCCTACAGGAATCTTCCGGATCATCAGTTCTGGCGCAAGTCCGTTGAAGGCACGCCCATGGAGAACGTCGATCCGGTTATCCGCACCGGATTTCGCATTGACGAGCACACTCGGGTGGCCACCGCCGGCAGCTGCTTTGCGCAAAGAATTGCAGAACGTCTTAGTGCAAAGAATTACAACTACCTGCTTACCGAAGAACCACCTGAGGGCATGACCCCTGCCGAGGCCTCTGCGAGCAATTACGGCGCGTTCACCGCACGCTTCGGCTTTCTCTATACCGCTCGCCAGTTGCGCCAGCTGATGCAACGGGCTTACGACGAATTCACCCCTCTCGATACTGCCTGGCCACTCGGCACTGATCGTTTCGTTGACCCTTTCCGGCCACGTATCGAACCAAACGGATTTGCTTCGATCAAGGAGCTGGAAGATTCACGCCAGACTCATTTTGCGGCCGTCAGAAAAATGTTCGAGACGCTGGACGTCTTCGTATTTACCCTGGGCCTGACAGAGTCCTGGTGCTCCCGACACGACGGTGCAGCCTTCCCCATCGCACCCGGCGTCGCCGGCGGCAGCATGGACCATGAGCTGTATGCCTTCACCAATTTCACTGTTGAAGAGGTTGACCGCGATCTCAATGACTTCATGACGCGTCTGACCCGAATCAATCCGCGCGCCAAGGTCATCCTGACGGTATCACCGGTTCCACTGGTGGCAACTTATGAGGACCGCCATGTACTGACTTCCACCACCTACAGCAAGTCGGTGCTGCGCGCTGCATCGGAACAAGTCTCGCAACGTCACGCCAACTGTGACTACTTCCCTTCCTACGAAATCATTACCGGCAACTTCAATCGCGGCCAGTACTTCGGAGAGGATCTTCGTTCCGTCACTCCGGCAGGTGTTGATCACGTGATGCGCTCGTTCTTTGATCACTACGCGCCCTCCCAGAAGACAGAGTCACTTGATCAGCAGCGCCTTGAGGAGGCACGCCAAAACATTCGCTTCCTCTGTGACGAAGAAATGCTGGCAGCCTCTGGCAATGACTGATTGCGCCTGAGGTGGAGAACCGCGGAATGACCCAGCAGGCCGATGCTGATCTCGCTGCGTATCTGGACGGCCGCATGGCCTTCTGCAGCATCGCGACTACCAGTCACGTCCATTCCGCACGTGCCTGCCTGACAAGCCTGATCCGCCATAACCCTGAAGCGGCCAGCGTCCTGCTGCTGGCCGACCCTGATCAGATGGCTCCGCCAGTACTGGCGCACAGTTTCTGCCTCGGAATTGAGGACTGCATTGACCCCGTATCGTTGGCGGACATGCGTAAGCGCTACACGCCTGCCGAATTGTGCTTCGCGGCCAAGCCCTTTCTCATTGCCAAGCTTCTGGCCGCTGGCGCAGCGCAGGTTCACTACCTAGATGGTGACTGTTATTGCTATTCCACCATGGAGAACCTGTCACAGCAGCTTGAAGCCGCCGACATCCTGCTCACCCCGCATTGCCTGCAGGCGGTTCCCGATGATGGGCTGACGCCCCGCGCCATCACCCTGCTACGAGCCGGCACCTTTAATGGCGGGTACATCGGCGTCAACAACACCGCAGAAGGTCGGAGATTCGTCGCATGGCTCGGCGACATGACCCGAAGTCAGGGATATAACCAACCCGATCAGGGCATGTGTGGTGACCAGCGCTGGCTGGACCTTGTTCCTGCCTTGTTTCCGGGGCTGGGCATCTGCCGCAATCCAGCCGCCAACGTGGCCTACTGGAATTTGCAGGAACGCCCACTCGAACAGGATGCCGATGGCCGCTATATGGTCAATGGCCAGCCCCTGATATTCTTCCACTTCAGCGGCGCTGACAGCCGCGCTCCGGAACAACTCTCGCAGCACCAGAATCGACACAGCCTCGCACCCGACTCAACCCTGAGCAGACTGCTCGCGGAGTATTGGTCCTCAATCGCGACACCGCCCCCCAACCAAAGGGGCCGCCTCAGTCGGATTCGAGGATGGCTGTCGCGGAAATAATCATGCAGCACAGCATTACCATCAATTTTGCGTTTAATGACTTGAAGAGAATCGACATCAATGAATAGCCCCACCGCCCCGGCAAGCGATGCCCAGGAAAAGCCCAAGACCGCCATGGACAAGCTGTTGAAATCCGTGCTGGGACAAAATGCTGATGAACTGGTTGAGGGATTGCGTCAGGAACTGGCCAAGCAGATTCATACCGAAGTCGGCAATGCCGTAAACGCGCACATGGCCGCCATCCGCGATGCCGACATCGCGCTGTACCGCAATGTTCCGCTCGGCATGCAACGCATCGCCTTGCTCGACAGCGCAAGATTCGCGGTTGAGAACATGCTCAATGCGTCCAACTTCAATCACCCGCACACCACCTTGCAGCACGCCCTGTCCATCGCGCCCAAGGGCGGCATGGCGCTAGAATTCGGTGTCTTCAGCGGCACCACGCTGAAGATCATTGCCGATGCCCGCAATCACCATGCGACTTTCGGCTTTGACTCCTTCGAAGGCCTTCCAGAAGGCTGGCGCAGCGGTTTTCCCGCTGGTGCTTTCGCAGTTGACCAGCTGCCGCAAGTACCGGGTGCCGAGCTTGTGGTGGGTTGGTTCAACGAAACCCTTCCCGGGTTTCTTGAGAAGCATGAAGGCCCGGTTGATTTCCTTCACGTCGACTGCGATCTGTATTCCTCGTCAAAGACTGTGTTCGACCTGGTCGGGCCGCGTCTGCGCGCCGGCAGCATCGTGATGTTTGATGAGTTCTTCAATTACCCGGGCTGGCAGCAGCACGAGTACAAGGCCTGGGCAGAATTTGCCGAAGAAAAAGGTGTGAGCTTCCAGTACGAGGCTTACACGATGAACAACGAACAGGTCGCGCTGAAGATTCTCTCGATCTAGTCACGACTTATCGCAAGCTCAGAAGCCGCCGCCAGCGCCCCTTTCTTCGCAGCGTTGGCGGTGGCCCCACGGTCCCGCGGCCAAATTGCTCATCGTGCAGCATTTGAGCATGGGCCTTGCGCAGCCATGATGGCGTTCGATCAAGAACGCGCTGCCAGGTTTTCAAGGCCGTCTCGCGCAACTCTTCACTACTCAGCGCCTGCTCGCCGATTGAGCTAGCCCAGGCATCCATTGCATGCAGCACGCCCCTCTGGACATGCGATACGAGATGCTCGTGTACCTCCGCCTCCCCTGGCAGATGGCTCACAATGGCCTGTACCGCTGCATCGGATCCACGCTCATAGCCGGTCACACTGCCATGCGCACAATTGCACAGCATCTCCATCAGCGGCAGATTGGCGAACAAGCTGCCATATTGTTCTGACAGATTCAGGTCAGGGCCATAGGCCCGTTTCAGACAGTTGGATGGCATTGGCTGATGCCATCGCTGCAAGCCAAGGTAATAGCCCTGAAACTGCGCATTCGGATACAGATGGGCGATATTGTCTTGTATCGATCCGTGCCAGCCGATATCCACGACGCCAATGCGGCCGGAGCCTTCCGATAGTCCGTGCTGGCGCAGGTAATCCTGCAGCAACTCACGACTTTGTCTGATTTGCATCTCTACCAGAGCGCGGCACTGCTGATCATTGAGGAGGCGATCAAATTCCGAGCTGCTTGCCGCCGCGCAGATGGACGCGTCGAACGTGATCTGCAGCCGATCACAGATCTGGCGTAATACATCCAGATTCAGGCCAAGTGACAAACCCCAGGCCCTAGGCGACTGCGAATCAAAACCGCTCCACAAGCGTGACATTTCTGACATCGTGCAGCTGCGTAGTGAGGGACAGAATGTCGCAAGCCGACTCACCTGCAAATCAATGGCGGGCGGCGCGAGATGTGAGAACTCACCAAGCGTAGCCGCCAGCTTTCGATAGATTGCAGAGAAGAACACCCCTTCTCGGCTGAAGAAATAGATCTCCCCCAACTGATCGCGTTGCGCCGACTCGAGCAGGAAGAGTCCGAAGCCAGCGAATAATGGCGCCAGCGAAATGCCGTAATCAAAGGCTTCCTGCGCCAGTTTGCTCTTCTGCTCCGGCTTCGCGCGCCTTGCTATCACCTGGATATCAGTAAAGAGCTTGCGCCGGTCTCGAAACCAGGCAGCGCGCTGGCGAAGCAGCCTTGTCTCTGCGGGGTTCTTGTAGTGTCTTGCCGCTATGCCGAGCTTGGCCGGAACCCGCACATCCGAAACTGGGTTATCTCCAATGTGAGCATAGTGACCGGGAGAAATGCCCATGTCCTGCATGATTTTCTCAAACAGACGACCGGATCGCTTGTTCAGCCCGGCATCGCAGGAGCTACAGCCTTCGCCTACCCACTCAGATAGGCCTTTTCTGGAAAGCAGCTCACTGAGTTGATCCGCTGACATGTAAAAGTCAGAAAGGAACAACGTCTTTTCCGCAGGAATGTCCGTTAGAAAATCCAAAATTGCCGGATCGGCATAACTGACACGACTCTCCTGCTCAAGCTCCTCATCACAAAGCTGAGCCAATAGCTGTGGTGTCTCAGACAAATTCGAAGTACTTCGCTCCAACCAGAGCGCCAGCACGTCTCTCAATGCATATTCGTCGTCGCGTCCGGAATCTACTGCGGATGAACGCGCGAGTTCACGCTCAACGTCCAAGCGGCACTGCAGCAGTTTTCTGCCACTTCGCAAAGTCGGCAGTACTTGGCTCCAGTGTCGCCGCAGCAGGTATACCGCTGTGTGCAACTTGACGGCATCCGGTTGACAGCGTCTGCGCAACAGCGTGTCCCAGACATCGACAGTGCGCAGCCGGTACATATCAACGCCTCATGATGATGCGATCAGGCTGGATCGACGTACATGGGCTTGATGGCGCGGCCAGCGGCAAGATCAGCTTTGATGGCGTCGGCCGTCTCAAGTGCTTCCTTGATGGTCACGTCCATGTCCAGGTAACGATACGTCCCCAGACGGCCCACGAAGGTCACGCCGGTCTGCTGTTGGGCCAGTTCCAGATACTGGCTGAGTCGTTCACGATCATTGACCAGCCGGATCGGGTAGTACGGCGTGTCGCCGTCCTCGCAGCTGCGACTGAACTCGCGATAGGCCACCGTCTTGTCGTGCTTCTCCCAAGGTGAGAAGTATTTGTGCTCAGTGATCCGCGTAAACGGCACATCCAGATCGCAGTAATTGATGACGGCGTTTCCCTGAAAGTCACCTTCCGCATCAATGCGCTCGAAGTCGAGCGTCCGATAGCCGAGTTTTCCATGTGAGAACCCGAACCACCCATCTAGTGGCCCGGACCAGATCACATGAGCATCGCCTTGCGCTCCACCCGATGGCACCTCTGTATTGAGTTCAACCGATATCCCTGGGTGATCCAGAATCCGCTCCACGATGTCGGTGTAGCCATTTTCCGGCATGCCCTGATACTTGTGCGCGTAATAGTTGTCGTCGTAATTGAAGCGCACCGGCAGCCGCTTGAGGATGCTCGCAGGCAGCTCGGTGGGCGACATGCCCCATTGCTTTCGCGTGTAGCCTTCAAAGAAAGCCTTATAGAGTTCAGCGCCGACGAAGCGAAGGGCCTGCTCCTCAAAGTTTTGCGGCTCGCTGATCGTCATGTCCGCACGACTTTGCAGGAAGGCCTCAGCCTCTGCCGGATTCAGTGTCTTGGAATAGAACTGATTGATGGTATGCAGATTGATCGGCAGGGAATAAATACTGCCGCCTGACAGCGCCTTTACGCGATTGGTATAAGCCAGCATCCGGGTATAGCGATGGACATATTCCCAGACCCTCTCATGATCGGTATGAAAGATATGCGGACCATAGACATGAACCAGCACACCGCTGTTCTCGTCACGCTGCGTATGGCAGTTGCCCGCAATATGATCACGGCGGTCATATACCTCGACCGAATGTCCGTCTTCAGCCAGCTCGCGCGCGATGACAGCGCCCGAGAACCCCGCGCCGGCAATGATGAAACGCTTCGACGCCGCCACCTACTTGTCCAGACCCAGGTAGCCGGACCAAAACTTGGCCGTTGTCATTTCATCATGCGCAACGCGCCACTTGGCTTTGACTGCATTCCAATTGAGTCGCAATGACCACCAGGCACCAAGCATGCGCCGGAGCAACTTGAAGAACCGTTGATGATCCACCTTGCAGACAATGCCCTTGCCGGAGGTCGGCTCGAAGTAGACCACCTGCGGACAGCGGAATATGGTCACCAAGCGATTGGAGTGCAATTCTTCAACACCCCAACCTGCATCAACGGGCTCATCTGCGGTCTTGAAGAAGACGCGCGGAATGAGGTGCCCATTCATCGTCAGTCGGGTAGCGAGCTTGGTCCAGCGTCCTGCAGCCGGTTGATGCCAGAGCCGCCCTGGAATGACCATGTGCCGCGCATCCTGCAACTTGGCCTGGGGACGCGCCATCAGTCGAGAGTGCAATTCGTCGGCAGGATTCTCCTTGATCGACCTGACCGGGTCTGAAACCGCGGCGAGCCCGTCGATCATGAATTCCGCACGATCGTATCGATAAGTCAGCAACGCGGTCATGATTTCAACGATGGACTGTTTCAGTGACCGACGTGACTTGTCGTACAACATGTTGGTCACGATGCCGTTTCGCGTGTGATAGAACCATCGCCAGGCAACGTCCTTCTTCTCGAACTCTTCGTGCCACACCGCAATACCCAGCATGGACAGGGACTTGAGTCCGGCACGATTGCAGCGCCGCCCCATCTCGACATCATCCCAACCCACGAAGAATGGATATGGCAGCGGAAGCGCGTTGTTCGCGCCCAGCGGGTAACAGGCAAACCACCAGCCGCAGAAGGTTGAGAAACCCACTTCGTCGTACCGGGCAACGGATTCCACGCTGTCCATGTCGTTGTTGCCGCGGTTGCTGGAAAAACGCATGCCCTTCACGTTGGCATTCTTTTCGTGAAGGATGCGCTTGCTGCTCATCTTGAGCATGCCGCCGGTCACCACACTGTTGGAATCCAGATAGCGCAGCAAGGACAGCAGGCGATTGATGGATTGCGTGGCGATACTCACATCATCGTCGCAAAACAGAATATTCGTGAACTGCGTTTCGCTGCGGCTGACCTCGAGCACGCCACGCGCAAAACCACCAGAGCCGCCAAAATTGCGATTCTGATGCAGGCTCACACCTTCCAGCTCCGGGCAATCCAGCGTTCCGGCATTGTCGACGACAAACAGATGGCAATTGCCACCGGATGTGCCCAGTACTTCTTCCGAAATCAGCTTGATGTTCTTCAGCGCGTAGGATTCGCGCTTGTAGGTCGGCATGACGATGGCCAGGCGCGGTTCGTGTCGCGGCTCCACGTTGGTCAGGTAGTCGATGGAGAAAAGCTCCAGTTCGTCTCCCTGATACACCTCAAACAGGGGAAACAAAATACCCTGCATGCCGGTCAGCGATGTCAGGTTGACGGATACGGGATCGCTTCCGTCGCTGGAAACACGCTGCTCCCAGAGCAGGTTCCGGCCTCTATATCCGTCATCCTCGAATATCTTCATCGAGCACGTGCCCTTGAACCTGACCTGCACAGTCACCTCATCGATGCCGGCATTGCCGCACCAGGTGGTCAAGGAAAAAGCACCGAAGAAGGTGCTCATCTCGAGCAGGACACCGCCACCGGTCAGATGCGGGAGCGCCGTGATAGAGCCGGCCGGATCAAACCGCCAATGTGATCTGGGTGTGGCACGGAAGCACAGCTCTTCAGGCGTACTACTCATGCCGCCCTCAGGCCAAGAAGCGGACTGAAGGTGATGCAGACGTGTCATTGCGGGTAGCTGGGTATCGTTCATGGTCAAAGATTCATGTAGCAATGTATTGCGGCGTCGACGTCGTCGTACCAATGGGCTTTACCGTTGATCAGCACCATGACGGCATCGCAGACTTCGCGAATAAAGAAGGCATTGTGCGAGGCGATGATCAGGGAGCGATCAGAACGCCGGTCAAACAGATGTTCCTGGCAGCGCGCATGAAACCGCTGATCGCCCACCAGCAGGACCTCATCAATCAGATAACAGTCAAACTCGATGGCAATCGACAATGCAAACGCCAGTCTTGCACGCATGCCGGCGGAATAAGTCTTTACCGGGGCATAAAGAAACTCCCCGAGTTCCGAGAACTCCTCAACGAATGCGAGCAGACGCTTGTAGTTTACGCGGTAGATTCGGGCAATGAATTTTGCATTGTCGATACCGCTCAGGCTTCCCTGGAAGGAGCCGGTAAAGCCCAGTGGCCAGGAAACCGACATCTTGTGCTCTACCCGTCCGCGGGTCGGCATCTCAATTTTGCTGATGAGCCGGATCAGGGTCGATTTTCCAGCCCCGTTGCGCCCCAGCAACCCGAGTTTGCAACCCGGCGGCACCGTGAAGCTGACGTCGTCGAGAACGACATTCGGCCGTCCCCGGCTCGGGTACACCTTGCGAAGATTGGTTGCGCGTATCACTCGATGACCAGATGACGATGTACGCGTCGACACATCATCATGCCAATCGAGATCAGGCTCAGGCAGACGAAAGTCTCGTAAACGATGCTGTAGTGGACCCTGACTGAGGATCCGAACTGGCCTCCTCGAATCATCTCAAAGGCACCGACGGTGGGGATATAACCCGCAATCTCCTGAAAACGATACGGCAGCCAGTCGACCATGTAGAAAGCGCCGCAGATCGGCAGCATCAGATACATGAATGGGCCAACAAGCTTCTCGCTCCACTCATAGATCTCTGTCAGCGATCCAATGATCAGACCAATCGCAAACGAGAACAGCAAGAAATAGAACCAGCCGAGATAGAAAAGCCCCCAATCCTTGGGGAAATCGTAAAGCCCGAAGGCATTGAAGATGAACGCGATGACCAGATAGGCAATCAAAGCGCCATAGAACTCAAGGATGACCCGCGCGATCAACAGATCCATCAGCTTGACCTGCCGGTGATAGAGCAGTGATGCGTTAGATCGAAAACACTGGACCGCGCGACCCGTGACATGCCTCCAGAGGGTTAGCGGCAGGTAGCCGGTCATGACAAAAGGCAAGACTGGCAACCCGTGATCAAACGGTCCTTTGGCCAGTGACCACAGGCCAATGACGCCCATGCAGAATATGAAGGGTTCGCCGATCAGCCAGAGAAAGCCCAAATTGTCACGACCGTAGCGCGTATGAACCTCGCGCAACATCACAGCACCAATCACGATGGCCTGTAGCTGTGCAGCCTGTATAAATGCCCAGGTGGGAGATGAGCTAGGTTCAGTCCTGCCCATGCTCGCGCACACCCGTGGCCAGCAAGAGGCCAATTGAGTAGATCAGGAAACAACTCACAAACACGACCACGATTGACTTGAAGCGCTTGGGGTACAGCGCCCTGTCTGGCAAGCCGGCTTCCACAACGCGCTCCAGATAAATCTGCTGATGACGTGCCTCTGCCCGTGCGGCCTCCATGGAGGCCAAAGCCGAAGTCAGTTCCTTGGCGGCAAATTCTTGCCTGAGGCTGAGCTGACCAAATTCCGCAATCTTCGGCGCCATGGAGCCTTTGCTGCCAGCAAGGCCACCGCGTTGACGCGCAATCTGCTGCTCCAGCGAGCGAATATTCTGCTTCAACTCGGCGCGAAACGGACTATCTGGTGCTGCCCGCTCCATCTGCGCCAATCGCATGCGCGACTCGGTGAGTTCCGTCTGCATCCGCGACAACTGCTCGAACATCGCGGTCGATGTCTTTGAAGGATCAATGAGCGTTTCACGATTGCGGTAGGCCAGCAAGGCGTTCTCTGCCTCTGCTACATGCTGCTCCGCCAATTTGACCTGAATTTCCGCATCCTTGACCGTCGCTGTTCGCGAACGGTCATTGAGCCGGTTGACCATATCTTCTGCCGCGGCCAGAAGATGCGTGGCCACGGCCTGGGCATCCTCCGGGCGGAAGGCCTTGACGGTGACCTTGGAGATGCCGGTAGTGGTGTCAAAAATCACTTCCACACGGGTTTGGTAGTAGCGATAGAAGTCCTCTTCGTTATCCGGATAGATCAGATTAGGGTACGCAGAAAAATAATCCGCCTCCTCCCGACTGAAGACTTCACGCAGATTGATTTTTTCTCTGAGCGCTGCAATGGCGTCACGCGAAAGCATGAAGTCGTGCACCGAGTAGATATCGTTCTCGCCGCGACTCATTGACCCGCCCTGCAGGAAACTGGCCACGCCCAACGATGGCGTCTGCGAAGGCGAGCGCACCACAATTCGAGCTTCCGAGGCATACAGGTCGGCCGCGATAAACCCAAAGTATGCGATTGCCATCAAGGTTGGCAGGAGGATGAACACAAGCACCCCCCAACGGGCGCGAATCCACCCCGCCGTTCTTCTCGGCAAGGCAACCGTGGTTTTGGACATTTCTGCCAATGAAGGGTTGTTCACGGCCAAATTCTGATGTGGTTCAGTCAACGGCGCTATCCAGTACGACACCTTGCACGATCGGCTGCGTCAGAAGCCCAAACAACTGCAGGATCTTTTGAATGGTCGTGGACGGCGCACTGGCGACATAAATGATATCGCCGTTGCGCACCTGGAATTCCCGCCCAAGGAAATAGCTTTCTACCCGAGTCATGTCCAGACGATAGACCACCGGCACCGAGCCATCTTCAGCAGGGGTCGCTCCCGCACCTTCCAGGGCGCGCGCAATGGCCGCAGGCTCTCTTCGCAACAGATAGACGCCGCGCGGATCAGCGCGCTGATCATTAAGGCCACCCGCCTTGGCAACGGCCTCCACCAGATTCATGCGCTCGCTGTCAAAGCGGATCTGGGCATTGACACCCGTGGCCCCGAAAGCGGTATAGCTCTGGGCCTCGCGGGTCACACTGACCAGGTCGCCCGGATGCATAAAAACGTTCTCACGAGAATTGGACAGAATCTGCGGCAGTGGCACCCGTGTGGTCTTGTTGTCTCGCGTCAGACTGATCCAGGTCTCATAGCTGGGGGTCCGCAAGCCACCCGCCGAGGCCAGCACGTCGAGCAGTCGCTCACCTCTCGGAGACAAGGTAATTCGACCTGCCGCATTGACCTCGCCCAGCACGGTCACCGCATCAGATCCGCCATTCGACTTGCTGACCAGCACTTGTGCCCGGGCGGTCTTTCCGCGAAGTGATTTCTCGATTGACCTTTCTGCATCGGCAAGCGTCAGGCCTTCCACCTTGACCCTACCGGCGTAAGGGATGCTGATGGAGCCATCGCTGTCCACGACCTGTCCGGAAATCGTTGCAGCACGTGCGCCAGCCGAGCTGGCGGATGAAACGGATGAGGATGAAAACAGAGGCTGGGATCCGGCTTCCCAAATGGAGATATTGAGTGCGTCTCCCTTGCCCACGGTCAATGATGGTGGCGGAGCAAGGGTTCCGACGCTCTCGGCCAGACTTACGCCATCACGCTGACTGAGAACTCTGACAGTGGCAGAACTGACGTCTACCAATTCAAAGCTTCTGCTCTGCTCCTCGCTTTCATGCTCGTTACTGACTTCGCTCTTGAGAGGGCCAGCACTGGGAATAAAGACACAGCCAAGCAGGAGCTGACTCGCTGCTGCCAGAAGCAACAAACGTCCGACTTTGACGCTCCCCTTTTGCACGGCTACCTGCTTTGTTCTTGAATTCACCTGATTCTCGTTCATGGCATATGAGAAAGCTGAAGGCGGAAACACTCATTCTAGCCTGAGCCAGTCTCAGGTTTTAGCCGCTGCCAAACCCAGAAGCGGCAAAACCTGATCGAAATGCGCCTGCCAGGTCGGAGCCCGATACATCGCCAACTGCTCAACTCGAGCGGCTCGCGCAGCAGAGTGATGCTCAGCATACTGGCGAATTCGTGATGCCCAAGCCTCTACTTTTACCGGATCGAGCAATTCTGCGAACCCCTGCGACACCTCACGATGCGCTGCAATATCAGACGCAATTACCGGCGTCCCACTCGCCAGCGCCTCAACTACGGGCAGACTGAATCCCTCTGCGAACGACGGACACAGCAATGCCCGCGCGCCAGTCATCACATCTGCCAGTTCCTGATCACTGAGATTGGGGCACTCCACGACGTGTCTTTGCAAGGCCCCCAGAGCATCCAATTGTTGAAAGGTGCTCTGGTTTTGCCAGCCGCGGCGCCCAAGAATGAGCAAGCGCGGTGCATCCGGCCCCAAGGCCCCGACCAGCCGGCGCCACACCTCCAATAGCAGACCATGATTCTTGCGCGGCTCAATTGTCCCAAGCACAACAAAGTACGGAACTGATTTTGCCGCCTCCGTGCTGTATTGCCGGTCTGGCGAAGCCACAAACCGCCGCTCCACCCCGAGCAAGGCAACTTCAATGCGCGGCACTCGTAAACGCTGATCTCGAAAATACTCGAGCAAAGTCTGACGGGTAGCTTCCGAATTGACGATGACACAGCGCGCGTATCGACTCACGGTCAGCAGCCGCGCCGCATGCCGGGCGGGCTCCGTCACCCGATTGAATTCTGGAAACTGGATGGGAATCAGATCGTGGATGAAAAACACACCGGACATCGACGATTTTTTCAACCAGCGCGCTACAGACTTTCGAAACAGGCGTCCGTGCGAAGTATTGAGATAGAGGCTTTCCGGCCCATGCAACTCACCCACAAGACGCCGGGACAACACCGCGTCGCGTGATCGCTTCCACGCGTTGCCAGCTGATGACCCAGAGCGGCGGGTTCGCTTGCGGCGGTCCCCCGCCCAGCCCTCGACAGTAGATCCGGGTGCGGAATCCAGCCACTGCTTGAGCGCCTTCGCCGTTGAAGATGGGCCTGCCTGAGCCGATTGCCATCGGCGTGAGGTATCTTCGATCAGGGATGTCGATTGGCGAGCGTGCAGCAGTTTGGGCCCGAAAACGTCGAACTTGCAGAGGCGCAAATCAAAACCCGGATGTGCGCCGAGCGCCCTGACATAGGCAAGATCAACCCGATCGATCCCTGTAGGCGTGGCATCGGTGCGCGCGATCAGCCGGGTAGCGTCAAAGAAGACGCGAACTTCCCCCGTGTGCCTTGTCGAATCAGAGGACATTGGCGTTGCTCCCCACGGCGCTCATGATCTCCACGACCGGTACAAGCCTCGCGCAAGCCGCAGAATCCGGCGCGGGGCACTTCGCTGAGCGTTCGGCGAAGCCGGTGATTTGCTCGCCAGACAAGCAACTACTTCCTCGGCCTCACAAGGCTTCAGCGTCTCGGGATGCACGTATCGCGCATACCGAAGTAATGCCCCGGCCACCAGTTCGTCCTTGCTCAGGCGCCGCGTTCGGCGCGCGCAAGGATTTCGATCATGGGTCAGCCCCCAACCGGCATAGAACGGCTGGCCATAAACGTGCACGGGAATGTCCCGCAACAGGGCTTCAAAGCCCAGCAGAGACGTCATCGTGTGAACCTCGTCAACCTGGCCAAACAGATCGACCGGCGAAACACCTCCAACAACCTCATCGGCCAGCGTTCGCAGCTCTGAATCCCGCATCTTGCCCGGTCGCGTCCCGGCTTCTGTATCCGGGTGTGGCTTGTAGACGATCCATGCGTCCGGTCGGCCTGCCCGCACCGCACGGAGCAATTCAATGTTGCTCGCGACGTCTGAAGTCCCACACCTAACCGAAGCATCATTGCTCACCTGCCCCGGGACGAGAATTTTCTGGCGCTCGCCTCCTCCCAAGCAAAAACCTTGCTGCTCGGGCCCGACGTTGTACTTGGTCAGCCTCTGAGTCACCAGGCTGGCGCGCAGCCTGATTGCGCGCTCGATCAGACTGGAATCGAAATCGCCCGATTGCAGAATGTGTTCCAGGCGGGATGGCTGGCGAGGGTCGTAGTAGATGCCCAGATCGTCCAGCACCAGCGAGGCACCCCCGACATGATTGGAGCCCAGACCGACGGACCGGATAAAACCATCCTCCATGCGCAGAAGCCGAGCGCCCTGCGAATCTGCCCATTCATTGAGACCTTCAGTTTCACGCGCTGCCCACACCACGATATCCCCGCCCTGCGCCCGCTGCCGACTCAGAGCCTGCCGGGCCGAAACCGCAAAGCTGACGCGAGAATACAGAGGCTTCAGAAAAGCGTTGATCTGCCAGCGCTTCCAAGGCTTGATTCCAATGACATGTGCAATCTGATGGCCCAAAGACAATATTCCCGACATCTGAAATGTTTCAGAAACAATAAGTTATCGAAACAACCTTGATAACAACTTCGGAATTGTACGTTTGAGCGCGGGCTGTTGCCCCAATCCAAGCTTGGAACCTTCACGGAAACCATGAATAAAGGCCTTGCCCGAGCAAGGCGCTGCTCAGCAAATGGCGGAGAGGGAGGGATTCGAACCCCCGGAACCTTGCGGTTCAGCGGTTTTCAAGACCGCCGCGATCGACCACTCTGCCACCTCTCCGCTGCTGACCAACTCCCTTTCCCGCCATTGCTGGCCCACCGCAATGGCTGTGGCGTGGCTTCCTTGATCTGGAATCCATCGGGAAATCTGGTGCCGGGAACAGGAGTCGAACCTGCGACCTACGCATTACGAATGCGCCGCTCTACCAACTGAGCTATCCCGGCAAGGGCGCGGATTATAGGTTCGGACCCCCGCTGCGACAAACCCGATCGTCCTACCACCAACTTGCCTGCCATCACCGTTCGTCCTGTGCACCACTCGCAGTGCCGGAGAACCCTGTAGTTTGGGATGCTCAGGGCTACACGAAGGACAACAGCCGGCATCAAAGCGCAATTTGACCGGACAAGCGGTAACCTAAATCCGTTTGTCGGCCTGCTTAGACCGTTTATCCCTCCCCCGACCGCTGGGCCGACTGCCCGGCCTCAGGCTCCACTCAAATGAACCGAATTCACGCCTTCACTCTGATTGAGATGCTGATCACGATCGCTATCGCGGCCATCCTGCTCGCACTGGCGATCCCTAGTTTCCGTGAATCAACACTCAACAATCAGCGAGCGGCGCGCGTGAATGAACTCGTCACCGAGCTGAATTATGCGAGGACCCAAGCGGTCAGCCGACGGCAAACCGTTTCGATATGCAGAGTCGTGAACGCTGGCACACCGGTTTGTGGATCCGGCAACGGCTGGGAGGATGGCTGGGTCATATTTGTTGACGACAACAGCGACGGGGTCATTGATGTGGGGGAAGAAATTCTCCGACGCCACGGCGCCCTAATCAGCGCTGCAGAACAGGCCAAGCCATCCAGCCAGAAATTCACCATTCGCGGAAACGGAACGGCCACGAATGGCGTGCTGACCCGCATATCTTTCAGGGTCGTGGGCAACGTCAATCCCAACAGTAATGGCACCCTGGCGGTTTGCGATCAGCGAAATGATGTCGCCAAGGGCCGCGCCATCGTCATTGGTACCGGAGGCCGAATTCGCACTTCGGAGGGAGTAGCAACATGCCAGCGCTGAGTGCCCGCACCGCGACCACGACTTCCGGGAAAAGAATCGTGCCTCTGCGCGTCACCTCGGGGTTTTCCTTGCTGGAAATCCTGATCGCAATTGTGGTCTTGTCGATTGGACTGCTGGGCCTTGCCGGGCTGCAATTTTCGGCGCTCCGAGGTAACAACCAGTCCTACGAGCGCAGTCAGGCGCACGCCTTGCTGGCCGAAATCTCGGATGCAATGCGCGTCAATCGTGCAGCCGCAGGAAATGGCGCGTTTGAACTGGACGCAGGCGCCACTCCCGCCAATCCACCAGCCGATTGCACAGATCCACTGGTGACATGCACAGACGCCCAATCCGCAGCCTTTGCACTCGCTACCTGGCATCAAAGAATGCAGATCCTGCTGCCAAACAGCACAGCGCAAATTACCTGTTCGACAGTGCTCTGCGGACAAGGGGTCATGCACAACGTTCGCGTCATCTGGGACGAGAATCGTGTTGGACTTGATCCAACTAACAGCACCGCAGCTTCCTGCCCCTCTGCGGCCAGCTTCGACCCGGATACCCATCTTGCCTGCGTCCAAGTGAGTCTTATGCCATGAGCAGTCCCCCCAACACTTCACGCATAGCGATGAGACGCCAGTCTGGTTTCTCACTCGTCGAGTTGATGATTTCCGTAACGCTAGGACTGATCGTGCTCGCAGGTGTGACATCCGTATTCATGGGCAGTCGGCAGTCCTTTCGATCACAGGAAAGCATTGGTCATATTCAGGAGTCGGGCCGCTTTCTCAACTACGTCATGTATCCAACCCTCAGGCTTGCAGGTTATCTGCCGGACCCTCTCACCCAAGTTAGTCCGCCTGATAATTTCCGCGGAGCGTGGCGTCAACTATTTGGAAGCGAAGATGCTTTCTTTACAGCCGCTGAGGTCACCGGCATCGCCAATGCAGTCGCTGGTAGCGATGCCCTGCTCGTTACATACGCAGGTAGTACGACACCTCTGAGAACCTGCCTTGGCGAACCGGTAAATGAAGGTCAGATCGTTGCCAATGTTTTCTACATTTCTTCACCGGGCGTAGGCGAGCCAGCTGGCTTGAACAGGCTGAGTTGCGGGACCGCTTTTGCTCCGGGAACAGCAGCCGGCGCCGGATTGCAGACCCCGGCCATCAATCCAATTGCCATCAATCGTAGTGAACCCTTGATTACCGGTGTGCAGAGCATGCAGATCCTCTACGGCGTTGACACCAATCCGGCTGACGACAGTCCACTTCCTCCGGCAATTCCAGGGTTGATTCCCAACCAGTATCTGCCCGCAGATGAAGTGACCGACTGGCAGCGAGTGGTGTCTGTACGCATTGATCTGACAACCGTCAGTGAAGAGCAGTCCGAGCAAGGTAACGTCACCGGAGTTGAAGCAGGTATCGACGGATCACGCGTAAGCGATTTTGTAGAGGGCCGTCGTTTGCAGCGCGTATTCTCGACCACCTTGCTGGTTCGCAACCGGCTGAGAGTCTGAACATGTCTATCACCAGACCATCTTTCCGTTCAGCACGCTCCCAATCCGGCGCGGCACTCATCATTGCGCTGGTCTTCCTCGTCGCTTTGACACTGCTGGGTATTGCAGCCATGAGCGGCAATTCCCTTCAGGAAAAAATGGCGTACAGCGCGGGCGAAACCAATATTTCCTTCCAGTCCGCGGAAACTGCCGTTTCAGCGGGAGAAGCCTGGCTTGAAGCGCGGATCGCACAACCCATTCCAGACTGCGTAAGCCCTTGCGGAAACACCGCCTCCATCTGGCCGGGGCGCCCGCCAGCCCCGCTCACCCCTGAGGTGAACCTTGCCAACCTGCTGCTGGATGCCTGGTGGGATGATGAGGGCAGGAAATTTGGCTACAACTATGTAGAAGGTGCCAGCCCAGTCTTGGTCGCCGGCCAGCAATACACCGTTGGAGGCACAGTGGTGCCTTTCAGCAATCAGCGCTACCCCCGATACGTCATTGAAGAACTCGGCAAAGACCCAACCGGCAGCCTGGTGATTGGCGGCGCCCGAACCTACACCCTCTGGTATTACCAAGTCACAGGCCGCGGAGGCGCTGCTCAAGCCGGTGGTGCAGAGACCATGTCGCAGACGGTCTACACAAAAGGGTTCTAATTTTTCAGACTGGCTTTCAGCCGGTCACGGAGCAACAACATGATTATCTCCAGACCAAGCAGCAGAAAATTCAGGAATCTCTGCATCGCAGCGATGTTGGCGATGGCCGCCGGTCACGCATCTTCGGCGCAACTGGTGCTTCCAGCTAACCCCGTGTTTGTCAGTACGGCTGTCAATCCCAACGTCATGATGATCGTGGACAACTCCGGATCCATGGATAACATCATCTGGGATGAGGGGTTTGATCCAACCGTCACCTACCCGGACTACAACGTTAACTCATGTCACTTCAATGATCACGACAGACGTTGCTATGCCAGCAATAACGGCAACGTCATTCTTTACCCGACAAATCCTCCTGCCGGATTCAACTGTAATACCGCCTACGCCGCAAGTTGCAACAACTTCCATACCGGTGGAGGCTTTGGTCCTGAGCAAGGTGCCTGCCCCGCTAATTACCGGCAAGGTCGGCTCAATGGAACCGGCGCACTGCGCTGCCTTCGACTGCCGAATCCGGTGGCAGGTGGTTTCACCCGTTATTCGGGCAACTACCTGAACTATCTGTTCCATACCAAGGTTGCCGATAACGGCCAGGCAGACTTGCGTACCAGCATTCCAAACGAAGTGCGCATCACCGTTGCCAAAACCGTTGCCGCGAACCTTGTCACTGCAAATCCTGATGTCCGTTTCGGTATCGCCTCATATAACCCGCCAAGCTACGATGGCGATGGCAATCTTGTCAGCGGCGCTCCCGGCGGTCGGATCAATGCCAATTGTGGTGCGCCGCAAGCCACACTGTTGACGCAGATCAACGGCCTTAGTGCTTCAACAAATACGCCACTGTCTGAAACTTTCTACGAGACAACGCGGTACTTCCGCGGACTCTCCAGATTCAATGGAACCGGGAGCGGCAATTACACCAGCCCAATCCAGTACCGATGTCAGAAGAACTTTGTCCTTGCGGTCACAGATGGCTTCCCCACCTACGACGGCGGGTTCCCGACAAACGATCCAGCTGACGTAGCCGATACGACGCGATCGCTCCCCAACTGGGATGGCCTAGCACCCGCAACAACCGAAGCTCAGCGCCCGAACTTTCCGCAGTATTCCGATGGATACAACGGAAACGATGATCCTGGCGAAGGTGCTTCTCTTTATCTGGATGATCTGGCGCAGTTCGCCTACGACGTTGACATCAAGACCACCGGAAACGATCTCGCCGGCGTCTCCTATCAGGACCCGGAATTCTCGGTCCAGAATATTATTACTTACGCTGTGGGGTTCGCGGTCAGCAATCAAATGCTGATTGACACCGCGGAAAGAGGCCAGGGCTTGTACCGTACAGCCTCGAATTCGGCTCAGTTGACGGCGGCGCTACAGGACGCGCTCACCGATATTGCAGCCAGGAATGCCAGTTTCTCGAGCGCAGCGCTGAATTCCACCAGCTTGAACGCAGGAAGCCGCCTGTTCCAGGCCGGATTCAACAGCGCCAACTGGACCGGCACCTTGAAGTCATTTCCAATTTCCACCAGCACGGCAACCTGCGGCGGACTTGGAAGGCTCTGCCCTCAGGAATGGGAAGCTTCAGCCGCGATGCCAGTACCCGGAAGCCGTGTAATTCTGACCCAACATGGTCAAACCAAGAATGGGATTCCGTTCAGATGGGGCAATCTGCACCCACTAACCCAGCAGGCGCAACTGAACCTGAATCCAAATGCTTCACCCATCGTGGCAGATGCATTGGGCGAACAGCGTCTGAACTACATTCGAGGTGATCGAAGCCTCGAAAGCTCTACCGGCTTTCGCGTGCGAGGAAGCACGCTCGGTGACATCGTCAACTCTGACCCGTTCTTTGTCGGTGCACCGAACTCAGCTCTGCCATTTACCGGCTATTCCGGTTTTCGAAGCACCTACAAGAATCGGCAACAAATGGTCTATGTTGGCGCCAACGATGGAATGCTGCATGGCTTTCGCGTCAGTGACGGCAAGGAAGTGCTGGCCTATATCCCCTCGCCTTTGTTCGGAACCAATACAAAGCCGAAGCTGGCACAGCTAACAGCGCAGCCTTACACCCACGTTTTCGGAGTGGACGGGTCTCCTACGGTCGGTGATATCGAAACCTCACCCGGAGTGTGGGCAAGCTATCTTGTCGGTGGCCTGCGCTACGGCGGTCAGGGTATCTATGCACTGGACGTTACCAACCCCGCCAACTTCTCGGAGGCAAATGCTTCCAGCATCGTGAAGTGGGAATTCACGGATGCCGATGACCCCGACATGGGTTACAGCTTCAGCCAGCCCAGTATCGTAAAGATGAAGAACGGCAAATGGGCGGCAATAGTCGGCAACGGCTACAACAGCCGCGAAGCTGACGGCTCGGTAAGTGCCGATGGCAAGTCCACCCTGTTCATTATCTTCATGGACGGCCCCGGTGGAGACAAGACCTGGCAGGAAGGCACGGAGTACATCAAATTCAAAGTTGGAAGCAATAATGATCAAGGCCTGGCAACGCCCTCAGCCGTTGATCTGGATGGCGATAGCCTGGTGGACTACATCTACGCAGGCGATCTCAACGGCGACATGTGGCAATTCAACGTCAATTCCGCTGATCCGGACGAATGGGTCGTCGGTTACGGTGGCAGCACGGGCAACCCCAGGACCGGCGGCGCGCCCTTGTTCAGCGCTGGCGCAAACCAACCCATCACTGCGCAGCCAGAAGTTGGCCTTAATCTGCTGACGCCTGACCCGGACGATCTGGTGGTCTACTTCGGAACCGGCAGATTCATCCAGGTTGGAGACAACACCCGCGTAGGTCAGGATACGCAGAGCTTCTACGGCATTTTCGCAAACCCCATTTCTGTTGCGGGCGTCCCGCCCACCGAAACAACAAGCTCTCCTGCGCCCGCAATTGCCGAACTGCTTGAACAGACGGTAATACAGGAAGTCACGGTGGCGAGTGGCCAAAAAGGTAGGCTCACCTCCCAGAACGTACTGGACCTGAGCACTCACAAGGGTTGGTACCTCGATCTTTACAACACCAACAACGGAACAGTAAACGATGCATCAGCTGCAACGGGACTCAACCTGGGCGAGAGGCAGATCAGCAAGCCTATCCTTCGGTCAGGCAGGATTGTTTTCACAACGCTGGTCCCGTCCGACGACGCCTGCAACCCTGATGGCACTGGATGGCTGATGGAAATTGATGCACGCGACGGCGGTCGCCCACGCAAGCCGGCACTGGATGTCACGGACAATCTGCTTGTAGATGAGAATGATCGCTACGATGTTGACGGCGACGGCGACATCGATGAAGACGATTGGACTGTCAGCGGCCTGAAGTCAGACGACGGCATGCTATCCACACCCGCCGTGCTTTCGCTGACACCGAGTCAGGAGGCCAAGTACTCTGTGCAGTCAGATGGCACGACTGCCGTTTTTGGTGAGGCCGCTTCCGGCAGGGTGGGCCGTCTTACCTGGAGAGAGATTGCGCCATGAGAACAGGACAACGCCTGAGAAATGGCGCAATTGGATTCACACTGATCGAGCTCATGATCACGGTTGCGATTGTCGGCATCCTCGCTGCGATCGCCTACCCAAGCTACAAGGGATACGTGATCCGCACCAACCGCGTAGACGCGCAGAAAACACTGATGCAAATGGCGCTCAGCGCTGAGAAGTATTTCACCCAACGGAATACCTATGGCACCAACGCGCAACTTACGGCTCACATCCAGAACGTGGAATCCGACGTCAAGGCATCCAATATCTATACCTTTGTTGCAGCATCAACTGGAACGACTTTTCGAATCGTCGCGCGCCCCGTCAGCGGAAAGACAAACGCAAACGACGGCTTCATGAGGCTTTATCACGACGGCGCCAAGGAATGGGACAAGGACAACAACGGCACCATTCAACCTTCAGAACAGACCTGGAATCAGCGTTAGAGATGGCAAGCCACTTCTCACTCTTGTCAGGGTCGGCCAAACAACCGAAACGGAGTCAGCACCTGTGAACACAAAACAAATTGGCCTTGTTGCGGCGGTGATAATTGCATGCCTGAACATCTCCCCAGTCTTCGCGCAGGCCGGCACACAGGCTTCCAAGACAACTGTCGTTGTTCCGGCTGAGGACGCAATCAAGACAAGCAAAGAGGACGATGGAGTTCAGATTATTGCCATTCCGCCTTACATCCCTACTCCGCCGAAACGCAACAGCGGACCTCGCACCGAGCGCCCGGCAATGCACATTCCGGAATAGCCGCTGATCAAGCAGAAATCAGCTGATGCAGGCCGGGAGTATCGGCATCATTGAGACAACCCTTTTCGCAGACAAAAGCATCAATCAAGCCTGAAGGAGTCACATCGAACACCGGGTTCCAACCGGCCGTGCGCTCCGGAGCAAGCCTGAGGCCCTGCACCTTGCTCAATTCGGAATCATCCCGCATCTCAATCGGAATCGCATCACCATTGGGGCACGCCAGATCGAAGGTTCCACTGGGTGCCACGACCATGAACTTTGCGCCGTGGTGCCGGGCCGCTATGGCCAACGCGTAAGTGCCGATCTTGTTCGCGGTGTCGCCGTTGGCGGCGATGCGGTCAGCTCCAACAATCACCCAATCAATCTTCTCGGTTTTCATGAGGTGCGCAGCGGCACTGTCCGCAATCAGTTTTCCGGGAATACCTTCGCGCTGCAGTTCCCAGGCAGTGAGCCGCGCGCCCTGCAACCAGGGACGCGTCTCGGTGTTGTAGACCTGTTTGATTCGGCCTTGTGCCCATGCCGTCCGGATCACCCCTAGCGCGGTGCCATGTCCTCCGGTTGCCAGCGCGCCCGTGTTGCAATGTGTCAGCACGCGCGAACCCTTTTCGATGAGCTGTGCACCCAGTTCTGCCATGCGCAGATTCTGTTGCAGGTCTTCCTGATGGATGCACTTGGCTTGGGCGAGCAGTGACTCAAATGAATCACCGCCCTTTTCAGACATGCGGGCCAGCGCCCAGTGCAGATTGACAGCAGTTGGGCGCGACCGGGCCAGCACCTCGTGCGCCGAGCCCAAATCACCCCCTGCCCCGGCTTCCAGTGCCAAGCCATACGCTGCAGCAATGCCAATCGCAGGCGCACCGCGTACCACCATCTCTGTAATTGCGTTTGCAACATCCTTCGCGTTGCGGCATTCAATCCAGGATTCCTGAGCCGGCAGTGCGCGCTGATCCAGCAATTTCAGGACGTTGTCTTGCCACACCAGGGCTTGTACGGTCGAGTTCATTTGTTTGCGCCGCTTCGGAAGTCGTTAGAATTCGGGCTGATTCTAGCGATCTTGTGTGAACCCCATTGTCTGATGCCGCCGATAAATCATCCGTTGACCTGCTGATCTGCGCGGGCCACATCGTTCCTGTCGAACCTGCTGGCATGGTGTTGACGAATCACGCATTGGTGGTGGATGCCGGTCGAATTGTCGCGGTCGAGCCAGCGGACTCAGCCAGAGCAAAGTTCAGCGCAAAGCAGACGCTTGATCTTCCCGGCCACGTACTGATGCCTGGGCTGGTGAATACGCACACACACGCGGCGATGAGCCTCATGCGCGGCCTGGCAGATGACCTGCCCCTGATGGACTGGCTGCAGGATCACATCTGGCCCGCCGAGGCGGCGCACATGTCGCGCCAGTACTGTCTGGACGGTGTCAGGCTCGCGGCCGCAGAGTTCATTCGTGGCGGCGTCACCTGCGTCAACGACATGTATTTTTTCCCAGACGCCACCGCCGAGGGCTTCACCGCTGCCGGCATGCGCGCCATGGTCAATCTGATCATGCTCGATTTTCCGTCGGCCTGGGGCTCGGGTCCGGATGAATACTTCGCCAAAGGCATCGAGGTCCACGACCGTTTGCGCGGCAACCCCTTGATGCGCACGATCTTTGCCCCACACGCCCCCTATACCGTCAGTGACGGCCCACTGGAAAAAGTGCGTGCCTATGCGGAGGAACTCGATATCGGCATTCACATGCATGTCCATGAGACTGCATTTGAAGTGGCTGAGGCTGTCAAAAAAACCGGCCTGCGCCCCTGGCAGCGTCTGAAGAATCTGGGCCTGCTTGGTCCGAGCTTCGTGGCTGTGCACATGACGCAGCTCACTGAGGATGAAATAGCCGAGGCCGCCGAGTTCGGCATTCACATCGCGCATTGCCCCGAGTCCAATCTGAAGTTGGCCAGTGGTTTTTGCCCGGTGCAGAAAATTCTGGATGCCGGCATCAATCTGGGCATCGGCACTGACGGTGCTGCGTCCAACAATGATTTGGACATGTTCAGCGAGATGCGCACCGCAGCGCTGCTGGCCAAGGGCGTCAGCGGTGATGCTAGCGCGTTTCCCGCCGAAGCTGCATTGCACGCTGCAACACTGGGCGGGGCACGGGCCCTTGGCCTTGACGACGAAATCGGCTCGCTGCTGGCAGGCAAGTCGGCGGACTTCATCGCCGTTGATCTCTCCGGCGTTCATTCACGCCCCTGTTACAACCTGGTCTCGCATCTGGTCTACGCTGCCAACCGCGCCGACGTCAGCCATGTCTTTGTGGCGGGCCGCGCACTGATGAAAGACCGTCAGCTTCTGAGCGTGGATGAGAACGAGGCCACCGCCAAAGCTGCGCAATGGCAATCCCGCCTGCAGAACAAGCGCTGACTGAATACAAGAGACGACATGAGCAATGTAGACAATGCCGAGATCGGTCACTTTGACCGTCTGGCCAAAACCTGGTGGGACCCTCAAGGCGAGATGGGGCCGCTGCACGCACTCAACCCCCCAAGGCTGCGTTTCATTGAGCAGGCCTGCGGCGGGCTTGCGTCCAAAACGGCACTGGATGTCGGCTGCGGTGGCGGAATTCTGTCCGAGGCCCTTGCGACCAAGGGCGCAATGACCAGCGGCATCGACATGGCGGCTGAGGTTCTGGGCGCCGCTCAGGCACACGCAAAGCAATCCGGGCTGGATATCAACTATCAGCTGATTTCCGCCGAGCAACTGGCCGCAAAGCAAGCGGCATCCTTCGACGTGGTGTGTTGTCTGGAGATGCTAGAGCATGTGCCAGACCCCGGCAGCATCGTGCAGGCCTGCTTCAATCTGGTGAAACCCGGCGGCGACGTGATTTTCTCCACCATCAACCGCAATCCGAAAAGCTTTGCGCTGGCCATCGTCGGCGCCGAATACGTCATGGGCCTGATACCACGTGGCACACACGATTACGCCAAGTTCATCCGCCCCTCGGAACTCACCGCATGGTGCCGGGAGTCAGGACTGCAGGAAGTGAGTCTGCGTGGGCTGCGCTACAACCCACTGACCAGGTCCGCGAGTCTGGCTGATGATGTGGATGTCAATTACCTGCTGCACTGTCGGCGTCCCGCATGAAAGCTCCCCTGACGGCGAAGGCCTGGCTGTTTGATCTGGACGGCACATTGGTGGATACCGCACCGGATCTTGGTCAGGCTGCCAACCATGTCCGCAAGGAATGTGGCCTGCCCGCACTGCCACTGGTGGACTACCGACCAGCGGCGTCTTCCGGCGCACGCGGGCTGCTCAAGGTGGCGCTGGACATGGAACCTGACCATGCCGAATTTCCTGTGCGCCGTGACAGTCTGCTCGCCTTTTATCGCGCCAACATTGCAGTCAGCTCGAAGCCCTTTCCCGGCATCAGCGAGTTGCTGCTGGCATTGCGTCTCAAGAATATTAAGTGGGGCGTCGTCACCAACAAGCCGGGCTGGCTGACCCAGCCCCTGCTCAAGGAACTGGGCATGGCGGAACATGCGGCGAGCGTGGTCAGTGGCGACAGCACCCCAAATCCCAAACCTGCTCCAGACAGCCTGCTGCTGGCCTGCGATCAGATCAGTCTGAAACCTGAGGACTGCATCTATGTAGGCGATGATGCTCGCGATATAACGGCCGCCCGCAATGCCGGTATGCCCAGTGTTGCAGCAGCCTGGGGATATATCGGCCAGACACAGATCGAGCAATGGAGCGCAGACATCATCTGCAATTCTGTGGCTGACCTGCACGGACTGCTGGCCTGAAAGCCCAGTCCGTTTCCCAAGAAATATTCTTACTACACCGAAGAATTGCCCGAAGATTGTGAGCACTGAATTCGAATACCAGCCCTCGCCCCAGATGCTCAAGGGACGCGTCATTGTCATCACCGGGGCCAGTGGCGGTCTGGGCAGTGCGCTATCCATTGCCTGCGCCAAATTGGGCGCAACCGTGGTTCTCAGCGGCAGGTCGGTCAAGAAGCTCGAAGCTGTCTACGATCAGATCGAAGCCGAAGGCGGCGTACAACCTGCCATTCTGCCCATGAACCTGATGACAGCCACATGGGGTGAATACGAGGCCTTTGCGGCAAGTCTTGAGCAGAACCTTGGACGTCTGGATGGCCTTGTCCATGCAGCGGCGCATTTCAAGAGCTTTGCTCGCATGGAAGATCTTGAGCCACGCGAATGGCTGGACAGCCTGCAGGTAAACCTGACTGCGGCCTATACCCTGACCCGACAGTGCCTACCCCTGCTCAGGCGATCTCCAGATGCCTCAGTCATCCAGATTCAGGATGGCGACCGCGACAACGTCCGTCCTTTTCGCGGTATCTATGGCATTGCAAAGAATGCAGCGGCGGAACTCAACCTCGCGCTCGCCGCAGAGCTCACGCCGGACCAGAATCTCAGGTTCAATGTGGTCGACCCAGGACCCATGCGCACCGCGCTTCGCATGCAGGGCTTCTCGGGAGAGTCGCCGGTTTCAGCGCCGCTGCCGGAGTCACGCCTGGCGCGCTTGCTGTGGTTGCTGGGACCAGACAGCGCCGGAGTCAGCGGCAATACCTACGCGCGCCCCTGATCGGATCCGGCACGCGGCTTAGCTCCTGGTACTCCGCCGCTTAGCCGAACTACCCGGTCGCCCACCAGGGCGTCGCCCTGCCGCAGTTTTCGGTTTGGCTTCCTTGTTCTTTTTCGCCGGCTCCATTCCAACCGCGCGGAGCAGCCCTGAAAGCTCTTCTGCCGTCGCTTCACGGTAACTGCCAGCCTTGATGCCGCGCCCGAGCTGTACAGGCCCGTAGGCAATGCGAATCAAACGGCTCACCTGCAGGTCAACTGCCTCGAACAGGCGACGAACCACTCGGTTGCGTCCTTCCCGCATGGTGATCTCATACCAGCGATTGGCCGCCACTTCGCCATCATCCGTTTCCGGCGGTTCGGCCAGTCTCAGGGCCTCGCACTTGGCCACGCCGTCTTCGAGCTTCACGCCCTTGAGCAGTTGCTGGCGAATTTCTGCGGTGACTTCGCCAAGCACGCGAACGGCATAGACACGGGTCACCTCGAAGCTGGGATGCGTCAGGCGACGCGCCAACTCACCATCCGTGGTCATCAACAGGAGCCCGGATGTGTTGATATCCAGCCTTCCAACGGCAATCCAGCGGCCACTTTCCAGCTCAGGCAGTTTGCGGAACACCGTGCGCCGACCTTCAGGGTCATCGCGGGTGACCAACTCGCCGGTTTTCTTGCGAAAAAGAATGACACGCGGTGCTGGCTTTGCCCGCGACATGGCAATGAGCCGACCGTCTACGCGAATCTTGTCCTCGTGACTGACGGACTGGCCAATCTCAGCCGGCCGTCCATTGACGGTGATTCTGCCTTCTTCAATCCAATCCTCAATTGCTCGGCGGCTGGCCACGCCGGCGGTTGCCAGGGCTTTCTGAATTCTCTGGCTCATGATCGCTGGGTGCGCTTAGTGAACAATGGGGGGATCCGTCTTGTCTTGGTCTTCGCCCTCGTCCGGCACGCTCTGGCTTTCCTGTTCGTCTGCGGCCTCAATCTCTTCTGAACGCTCGGCGACGTTTTCAGACGCAGACAGCGGCTCATCATCAACGACATTCTCGCCGGGCGTTTCATCACCCTGTCCGGCTGCCTCAGAGCCGGTCTCGTCGTCTTCTTCGCTCAGTGGTGCGGGTTGAATCTCATTTCCGGTTTCCTGCAGGCGCGCAAGCGCGGCGTCGAGCTGATCGGCGTCCTTGATCTCCGGCAACGTGGGCAACTCGTCCAGCGAACGAAGATTGAAGTCGTCCAGAAACTGGTGCGTGGTGCCAAACAGCATGGGACGTCCCGGCACTTCCTTGACGCCGAGCTCGCGAATCCAGCCGCGTTCGGATAGCGTCCGAAGAATATTGGTCGAAACGGCAACACCTCGAATATCTTCGATCTCGCCACGGGTAATGGGCTGGCGGTAGCAGACCAACGCCAGCGTCTCCAGCAGGGCACGCGAATAGCGCGGCGGTTTCTCCTGCCACAGACGCCCTACCCATTCTGCGTAGTCGCTCTTCACGTGGATGCGGTAGCCACTGCTCACTTCCTTCAGCTCGCAGGCGCCTTTGCTGATCCGCTCGCCGAGTTGTTCAAGCGCCGCACGTAGATGCGTCTTGTTGACGTCCAGCTCTGCACCCAACAGGCGATGAATCTGTTCCACGGACAAGGGGCTGTCGGAGGCCAGCAGCAAAGCCTCTATAACGTGTTCCAGCCGCGCCATGACAGCCGGTTCCAGCGTGCCGTCCTGCTGCCCAGACTGCGCGACATCCAGTTCTGTCTGCTCGCTCTGCTCGGCGTGCTCCGTCTGTTCGGGGGATGCCGGGGATTCTTCTTCTACAGTTTCGTCAGGATCGTTCATCGGCTCAAATCTTCAGTCTTGTTCATTTCAGTGCAGGTCTTGCGCCTGCGATGGTTCGCCATCATGTTCATTTGATTCAGCGCTCTCGGCGTCGTCACGCGGTCGTGCAGCGCCAATCGTCAGCTCTGCAAACGGGCCGTTCTGCACGACATGGATCATCGCAAGCTTGGCCATTTCCAGAATCGCCAGAAGGACGACGACCACACCGGCCCGTCCTTCTTCTGGGTCGCATAGTTCGATAAAGCGCACCGGCTCGCCGCGAACACGGTCCAAAATGTGGGTCATGCGCTCTCGCACGCTCAGCGGCTCACGTGCAACCTGATGATGCGTAAACATCTCGGCGCGCAACAGCACGTCACGAAACGCCAGCATGAGTTCCTTGAGTTGCGGCTGTGGCAGCGGCGCCTCGCTCGGCACGACTTCGGGCCTTGCGGAAGCATGATGGAGTTCGCGCCCCATGCGCGGCATGGCTTCGAGATTCTCCGCAGCGGTCTTGAATCGCTCGTACTCCTGCAGGCGACGCACCAGCTCCATTCGCGGGTCGCCCACCTCTTCTTCTTCGGTGACCTGGCGCGGCAGCAGAATCCGGGATTTGATCTCAGCCAGCAGCGCGGCCATCACCAGATATTCGGCTGCCAGTTCAAGGCGCATGTCCTGCATGAGCGCGATGTACTGCATGTACTGCTGAGTGATCTTAAGAACCGGGATTTCGAGAATATTCAGGTTCTGCTTGCGAATCAGGTACAGCAGCAAATCTAGCGGCCCCTCAAATGCGTCAAGCACCACCTTGAGGGCGTCCGGCGGGATATAGAGATCCTCCGGCAATTTTTCCAGCAACTGACCATTGACCTTGAAGTCATGCGCCAGCGCGGCCATCTGATCGGCATCGGGCAAGGATTCAACGATTTCTGCATCATTCATGCGCTTTGTTCCGGTTCCAGCGACCATCGCCAGGTGGGCTCATCTTCGGCTTCGAGTATTACTTCGGCCTCTCGTTGGAAGCCCAGCTTACTGAGTATCGCGATTGTCGCGTCTTCGCTGGCCGCAGTGTGCGCCACAATCCGGATCTCCGGCTCGGCCTTGCGGGCCATCTCGACCAGTTGCCGGCCCATCTCGCTGGCAATGCCACGACCGCGGTGTTCGTCGAAACTTTCGCAGGCAATCTCGACCTGGCCGTCTTGCGGCAAAGATTTGAAAGCGCAGCAGCCCACGATTTCGCCATCACGATCGGCCAGATAACCCACCCAGGGCGGATGAAAGCCGATGTCCTCATACAGGGCTACCGTGCCTTCGATCACATCACGCGCCGCGGGTGGAATCTCGCCCGGGCAGCGTGCCGGGCTGCCATCCAGACCGATCTCGATGAGGCGAAGCTTCATTGCTCTGCAATAAACCCAAGTGCATCGTGCACGCGCTTGAGCGTGGCATCGGCCTTGAGGGAAGCGCGCTTCGCGCCCTCGGCCAGAACCTTTCTCAGGCCGGCTTCATCGGCTCGCAACTGCTGGTACTTCTCCTGCACCGGGCGCAAACATTCAACCACCGCCTCGGCCACGGCGAGCTTGAACTTGCCATAGCCCTGTCCGGAGTATTCGGCAGCGATGGCGTCTAAACTCTGACCGCTGCACGCCGACAGGATGGACATCAGGTTAGCGACTCCGGGCTTCTGCTGGATGTCGAAGCGAACCTCGTTATCTGTGTCTGTCACCGCACGTTTGATCTTGCGGGTAATGACTTCCGGAGCATCGAGCAGATAGATCGCATCGGTCGGCGCATCGCCGGACTTGCTCATTTTTGCTGTCGGCGTCTGCAGCCCCATGATGCGCGCACCCACTGGCGGAATCATCGGCTCGGGGATCGTGAAGACCTTGCCATGCGCATTATTGAAGCGCGTAGCAACGTCGCGTGTCAGTTCAAGGTGCTGGCGCTGGTCATCCCCCACCGGGACGCCGGTGGCGTTGTAGAGCAGGATGTCAGCGGCCATCAGCACCGGATAATCGAAAAGCCCGGCATTGATGTTGTCCACATTCTTGGCGCTCTTGTCCTTGAACTGCGTCATGCGGTTGAGCTCGCCCATCTGCGTATAGCAGTTGAGAATCCAGGACAGACGCGCGTGCGCCGCCACATGACTCTGGGCAAACAGGACATTGCGCTCAGGATCCAGCCCGCAAGCCAGATACAGGGCAATGAACTCGAGACAGCGGTCATGCAGCTCTTTTGGGTCCTGACGCAGGGTGATCGCGTGCAGGTCAACCAGCATGTAGTAGCACTCATGCGTGTCTGCCAGAGGCACCCAGTTCTTGATGGCCCCCAGATAGTTGCCCAGGGTCAGGTTACCCGAGGGCTGGATGCCGGAAAGGACGATTGGTCGTTGCGTTGCTGCGTTCATGCGATAAGACGGAAAATTGAGAGCCAGAGGCGCTGAGAGGAATCAGTACAGCCCGAATAGGCGGAGCAGGAAGGTCTGGGCGGCTATGACCGGCCAGAAAATGATTTTGCCCAGGACACCGGTCGCTGCCAGCGCCATGAAGCCAACCAGAATAAACATTGTGTAGCGGTCCAGGCCGGCGAGAATCCGCGCCGGTCGCGGCGGTAACAGACCCACGGCAATGCGGCCACCATCCAGTGGCGGCACCGGCAGCAGGTTCAGAATCATCAGAACCAGATTGATCTGCACACCAAGCACGCACATTTCACCAAACAGGCTCAGCGCTTGAGCAGGTTGCGCGAGCTTCAGGTGCAGCCAGAGCAGACTCACCCAGATCAGGGCCATGACCAAATTGGAGGCTGGCCCGGCAGCGGCAACGATGGCCATGTCCCGCCGAGGCGAGTTGAGCCTGGAAAAATTGACCGGCACCGGCTTGGCCCAACCAAAGGGCGGCAACTTCATCAGCATCAGCATGGCTGGCAGCACCACGGTCCCCATGGGATCTACGTGCTTGAGGGGGTTGAGACTCAGTCGCCCCGCCCGCGCGGCGGTGTCGTCACCTAGGCGCTGAGCGGCCAATCCATGCGCCACTTCATGGATCGTGACGGCAAGCAAAATGGGAACCGCCCAGATCAAAACCAGCTGGGCCAGAGAGTAGAGATCGGGCATCCCGTAATTATACGGGGCTGGGGCCTGCTCTCCGTCAAAAAAGCTCAGACCTCCGGCAAATTCGGCCGCTGGCTGCGCCTCAAGCCTGCCGCTGAATCCAGCTGGCCACGGCGTCACCGATCTCGCGGCCGGAATCTTCCTGAATGAAATGGCTGCCCGCCACCGTCACTTCCTCCTGATTGGGCCAACTGCGGCAGAATTCACGCGCCTCGCCGATCAGGATGGCACCGGGGTCGGCATTGACGAATAACTTCGGCATTTCGCTGACCTTGAGCCAATCCGCATAGGCCTGACAATGTGCCACGACATCGGCGGGTTCGCCGCCGATGGGGATACTGCGCGGCCAGCTCAATGTGGGCCAACGATCCTCGCGCTGCTGGAAAGGCCTGCGGTACTCGTTCATCTCGGCCTCGCTGAGATCCCGCAAGACGGAGCCCGGCAGCACTTTCTCAATAAAAATATTGCGATCAAGAACCAGTTCTTCCCCCTTGGGCGAGCGAAAACCCTGGAATATCCGCGCTGAATCGGGGTTCCACTGCTCCCAACCCGCGATGGGCTGCACGATGGCTTCCATGTAGGCGATCCCCCTGACCTGATCGCGGTGCCGATTGGCCCAGTCAAAACCAAGCCCAGAGCCCCAGTCATGAATGACCAGCCATACCGGCTGCGTGCCCACTACCGCCTCGATGAAGGCCTCCAGGTAACGCGCATGGGCATCGTAGGTGTAGGCGGTTTCCGGCTCGGGCAGTTTGTCCGAGTCGCCCATGCCGATCAGATCAGGGGCGATGCAGCGACCCAGTGACTGGACCTGGGGCATCACGTCCCGCCACAGGTAAGAGGACGTCGGGTTACCGTGCAGAAACAGGATCGGGGCTCCCTCTCCCAGTTCGACGTAGGCCATCTTGCGTCCCAGGCTTTCGACAAATTTCTTTTCGATCTGATTCATGGTTTCAATCCTCGGGTAAGCCAAGTGGTTCGATGGCGCCTTTACCCTTGCGCAGCAATTCCGGCGTCGCTCCTGACAGGTCTACCACCGTCGTCGGTTCAAGACCGCAATGCCCGCCCAGGATCACCACATCCACTGCGCGATCCAGTTGCTCGCGCCATTCTTCAGGGTCCGCAACTGCATCCTCCTCACCGGGGAACGCCAGCGTACAACTGATAATCGGCTCTCCGAGCGTTTCGAGCAGAGATTGCGCAATCACATGGTCAGGTATGCGAATACCAATGGTTTTTCGCTTGTCGTGTGCAATGCGACGAGGAAGCTCCTTGGTCGCTGCCAGAACAAAGGTGTAGGGCCCCGGAGTGACCTGCTTGAGCAGACGGAACTGCCAGTTGTCGATCCGCGCGTATGTGGCGATCTGAGACAGGTCGCGGCTCACCAATGTGAATTGATGGTGACGATCAAACTTGCGGATTTTGCGCAATCGTTCGGCGGCGTCCTTGTCGTCCAGCTGACAACCCAGTGCGTAGCAGGAATCAGTTGGGTATGCGATGACCGCGCCTTGTCGCAGGCGCACGGCAATCTGCGCCAGCGTGCGCTGCTGCGGATTGTCCGGATGCAGGGTGAACCAATCAGCCATTACCGTGAACTCTCGAATCTGACGCAACGCCAAGGTGGCGCAAGGTACGCAAACTGCGGCGCAGATGCCAGCATCGCGCCTCCACTGATCCTACGCACCTATAATGCGGACATGAAATCCCTGATCGACATGGCGCCGGCACTGCTGTTCCTGGCCGCTCTCTTCATGGGCGATATCTACATCGCCACCGCTGTTCTCATGGCCACCATGGTGGCATTAGCCGCCTGGTACTGGTTCCGGGACGGCAAACCCCACAAGTTGCACACTTTTGGCGCTATTGCGGTGGTGGTCCTCGGCGGACTGACCCTGTTTCTGCGCGACGCGAGCTTTGTGAAATACAAGACCAGCGTGGTCAACGGCGTCATCGCACTGGTCTTTCTGGGCTCTCACGTGATTGGCAACAAAGTGCTTCTTGCGCGCATCCCGCAAGAGATGCTGATCATGCCGGAGCGTATCTGGAAGCGCGTCAATCTTGCCTGGGCCGGCTACTTCGCCTTCGTCGCGGTTCTTAATTACTTTGTTCTGACGCACTACGATGATCGCACCTGGGGCCTGTTCAAGACATTTGGCGTGACCGCCATCATGTTTGTCTTTCTGCTTGCCCACATTCCCTTCTTGTCCCGCTACATGCAGACCGACGACCCACAGAAGTCAAACTGATGCTCTACGTCATTTATGGAATTGATGCGCCCGGAGCCGGCGAAATTCGAAGCCGGACCCGCCCCGCACATCTGGCTCGGATCAAGGAACTGAAAGAAGCCGGTCGCCTGGAACTGGTAGGCCCCATGCCCAATATTGACGCCCCTAGTCTGGAAGCCGGCGTCAGCGGCAGCCTGATCGTGGCCGAGTTCGGCAGCCTTCAGGAAGCTCAGGACTGGGCCAACGCCGATCCATACCGGGAAGCCGGCGTCTATGCCAGTGTCGATGTCCGCCCTTTTCTCAAAGTCGACCCACAATGAATCAAGCGCGTATTCAGAATATGAAGGCACGCCTGACCGAGCGTTTTCCAGACGCGGTCATGGACATCGAGGACGAGTCGCATCTGCATGCCGGTCATGCCGGCGCACGCAGTGGCCGGGGGCACTTCAAACTCACGATAAGCGCCGCAGACCTGGCCGGCATGAGCATGATCGCGCGCCACCGCGCCGTCTATGAAGCGCTTGGCGACATGATGCAGACCGATATTCACGCCCTGTCCATCAGCGCCAGCGGCCCCTGAACCTGCCGCCGCCGCCGTGATCCGGTAGCATCCCCCGCTCCCTATTTCCAAGATCTGCTCGGAGCCTGTGTATGCGTCGCGTTGTTTTCAATCAGAAAGGCGGAGTCGGCAAGACCACCATCGTGTGCAATCTGGCGGCCATCGCTGCCAGCAAGGGGCTGCGCACCCTGGTCATTGATCTGGATACACAGGGCAATGCCACGCAGTATCTGTTGGGCGCCGGGTACCAGCGCGCAGAACGCAGCATCGCCGATTTTTTTGAATCGACCCTGTCATTCAATCTCAAGTCTCAGGGATTCGACAGCTACGTCACCCGCAGCCCCTTCGATAATCTGGACGTGGTGGCCTTCAGCCCGCGGCTCGAAGAACTCATCGTCAAGCTCGAAGCCAAGCAGAAAATCTACAAGTTCCGCGATGCGCTTAAACGCCTGCGTGGCTATGACGCCATCTTTATCGACACACCGCCTGCGCTGAATTTTTACTCACGCTCGGCGTTGATTGCCGCTCAGCGCGTCCTGATTCCTTTTGACTGTGACGAGTTCGCTCGCCAGGCGCTCTACACCCTGATGGAAAACATTCAGGAATTGCGCGAAGACCACAACGAAGATCTGGAAATCGAGGGCATCGTGGTCAATCAGTTCCAGCCGAGAGCGAAGCTGCCAACGCGCCTGATCGAACAGCTTCGCGCCGAAAAACTGCCGGTTCTGGAACAAACCCTATCCAGCTCCGTGCGCGTACGTGAGTCTCATGAACAGCACAAACCGCTGATTCATCTTGCGCCGAGTCACGCCGTGACCGAGCAATACGTCGCCTTGTTTCAGGCGCTCAAGCGCAGCTGATTCAAAGGTAGCGAACACCCGCAATCTCAAACTCGGCCACACGTTCAGGCAGGCGGACCTCAACGACGTCACCACAGCGCTTACCGAGTACGGCACGCGCCATGGGCGAGTCAATACTGATGTATTGCTCGTCCGCATCTGTCTCATCCGGCCCGACAATGCGGTAGTGCCGCGATTGGCCTTGCTCGTCAATCAGTTCCACACAGGCAGCAAAGTACACGCAATCCTGATCGCCCGGCGTCTGGTCCGCGACCTTCAACAGAGGCAAGCGCCGTTGCAGATAGCGCACCCGCCGGTCAATCTCGCGCAGCTCCTTCTTGCGATACTGATATTCAGCGTTCTCTGATCGATCGCCTTCAGCCGCGGCCTCAGCCAGCGCGCGAACGACCTCTGGGCGGCGCTCTCGCCAAAGATGGTCGTATTCCGCTTTCAGCCGCGCATGGCCTTCCGGTGTGATGTAGGGAGAAGACATTCTGCTTCGCCTCAGCCTTGAACGCTCTGCTCACCGAGCAGTCGCATCAACAACATCAGCCACAACGCCACCAGCACCAGGTTGCTCAATGCGAACAGGCTCAGGCGATGGATCACATTGTTGTAGCTCAGATGAACCAAACTGTGCAGAACGCGCAAGCCGACGTAGGCCCAGGCCAGCTTCAGCGATAAGGGGCTCAGATGCTCAGTGACATACATAGCCAGGCACAGCACGTAAAACAGGACCGGTGCCTCGAGCAGATTCATGTAACTGCGGTTTGGCAGACTGACCTTGCCTGAAACCCGACCGGATTCGCCAAATCTGAAATCGTCCGCAGTGACCTCTCCAGCAAAAGCAGCCTGAAAGCGGCGAATAGGGATCAGCAGGAGAACCAGCAGAGTCCACAAGGCTAGGACGGCAGCGGGGATCAGGATGGGCGTCTGGCTCATGCATTCATGACTTCATGTGGGGCGGCTGGCAGACCGCTCATTGAATCATTGCGGTGGTCCGCGCCAGCCGTTCGGCCTGCACGCGGTTCAAGTTACGGAATACCGTCGCGGCGATCCAGGGATAGCGGCGACGCAGGCGTTCCAGATCATTGGCATCAAAGCGCAAGAGCCTGGCTCGTTTCACTGCACTGACATTGGCAGTACGTCGCTGGCCAAAAAAGCCCGCCTCGCCCATAACAGCGCCACGCCCCAGTGTTGTGAGTACTTTGCGTTCTTCCGGACGCTCAATCCAGACCTGCAGTGAGCCGTCCACGATGACGTACATGTCCCGCGCAAAGTCGCCTTCATGAATGACTTTGTCGCCTGCTTCATAGGTTTCAATCTTCGACATCAGGGCAAAAATCCGCGCTTGTCGGAGGCTCAGGCCTGAAAATAATGGAATCGTATGCTGCGGAGACTGACCCAGATCCAGCCGCAGCAAATCCCACAACGTGACGATACGCAAGCGTGATCCAAGTGCGGGCGTAAGGGTGACTTCCGACACCCAGGCCATCAGGAGCGTGAATGAGGCCAGCAGACCAAACTGAACCTGATTGCGCAGCTCGCTGCCGGTCAAGGCCAGCAACCCCAGACACAGTGCGACGGTGGTCAGGGTCGTGGGCTGAATGGTCTCCCGCAAGGCGCTACGCACCGCTTTTGCCTCACTACCCGTGGCCCGCGCATCACGATTGAAACGCGTCAGGAAATGCACCGTGTCATCAACCGCGACACCGAGCACGATACTGGCAATCAGGCTATTGGTCGGGTTCAGCGGAATATCCAGCAAACGCAGCATTCCGAAATAAATGGATACCGGAACCAGATTCGGCAGCAGCGCCCAGAGGCCGGCGCGAACCGAGGTGAACATCAAGGCCAGCATGGCCCAGATCACAAACGCGGCGATCGCAAGCGACATCCACTGCCCACGGCCGATGGCATTGACCGTGCGCGTGGCCAGCACCGGCGTCCCGGTCAGACTGCCATTCAGCGGCGGCTGTAACTGTGCCAGGCGAGCCTCCACTCGCTCAGTGAATCGTGTGATCTCTCCCGACTCGCCCACCCTGATGCGCAGACTGATCAGCGCCGACTGAAACTGTGAATCAATTACCCGATGAATTTCTTCACCGCCGGCAAATACCAGAAGCTGCTTTATCGCTGCGGGGTCCTCGGGAATGCTGTGATACGCAGGGTCTCCGTTATTGATGCTCTGATGTAACAACTTCAGGTGATCAACGTAGGACACAGCTTGGCCGACCTCGGGTTGAGCCCTCAGCCAGGTCTGCAGTTCCTCGATCCCGTGAACCAGCTCCGGATGTGTCAGCGCGTCGTCAACGAATGTCTCGATCAGCACCGAGACGGTATTGGCCCCATCAAAAGTCTCATTGATGGCCTCGTACTCTGCTCGAACCTGATTTCCCTCCCGGAAGGACTTGATGTAATCCGTACCCACGGACAGGCCTGAGGCCCACCAGAGGTTCAATGCAACAAGAACCAAGGCAAACCGGATAATCCATCGGCGCCACTTGATATCAAAATCAGCGAATCTCCGGGTCCAGGAATCGAAGAAAGATCTGCCAAGGTCTCGGCTGTGCGAGCCGCACCGGAATCGATCCAGCAGCGCCGGCAAGAAGAACACGACGAGAAAGAACAGGCTGCCGACGCCAATGCTGGAAAGCAGCGCAAACTCCCGGATAGCCGGCAGATCATTGGACGTCAGGGCCAGGAATCCGGCAATTGAGGTGCCGCCCGCAAGCAGCATTCCCAGGCCTACCCGATTCATTACCTGCCGCGCACGCCGAGCCCGCTCAGCGAGATCCTGAGCGCCATCGCTGTAGTAGTCAGACAGCAAATGAATGGCGTAGGCCAGCCCAAGCGTGACAATCAGGGGCGGCGTAATGATGGTCACCAGGTTCAGTGACATCCCCAGAACTGCTGCCCAGGCCGCCGTCCAGAGCAGCGCCACGCTGATGGTGAGCACAACGGCCAGGGTTGCCCGCAAACTGCGATACGCGCCGTAGAGCAAAACGACAACAATCAAGTAGGTAATTGGCAGACTGAAACTGAGCGTACGCATCATGGCCGCCGTGGTTTCAGCCTGGATCACAGGACTTCCCGTCAGCCAGATTTCAGGGCTACCGGTGATGTCCTCAGCCAGCTTCCTGAACTGATCTGCGTAGCGCTCAGAACCAAACATCGCCTCGCCCTGCTGATCCAGAGCAATGGCAATAGCCGTGTGGACGCCATCCTCGGAAACGAGCAGACCGTTGTAGATCGGGTTGGCGGCAATCTGCGAGGAAAACGCCGTCAATGCAGTGGCATCCTCCCTCGCCTGTACCGTGAAAGAACTGATCTCCAGTTCGTCGCTTTGGGCCAAGACATTCGGAGCCGTTGCGAGAGAAAAAACACTTTTCACTCCTGGCATGCGCTGCAAGGCTCGCGTCAGCTGATCCAGACTCGCCATGTTCTCGACAGTGAACATCGGCTCAAGTCGAATGGACATCAGTACGGCGTCATGATCGCCGAAGGTACTCCGGACCTTTTCGAAAATCTGCCGATCACGATCATCCTGCGGTAGCAGGTTATCGGTACTGGCATCGAGCGAGAGTTTCGGCGTCAGTGAGGGCCAACTGAACAACTGTACGACTGCCAGAAGACTCAGGCCGGCTACCAGAGCCAGAACGGCTCCGGGGCGCCGGCTTGCCGAGCCAATCAATCCTTGCAGAACGTTCACGCTAATCAGCGCTCAGGAGCCACGTCTGTGGCGCTTGCCTGCTAATTGCCCAGGTAGAAGCCACGCGGATTGAATAGTCGATTGGCAAGATCCTTGTCGCTAAGTACTTCGCTGATTTGGATGCGTGTCTGGGTTCCATCCTGAAGGTCTTCAATCTTGGCATCCCTGAGGTACCAGTGAGACTCGGACTGTGCCAGATGCTCAGCAGAACTGCTGAAGCGCTTTCGCACCTCATCCGCGTTCAGGAAGTCAGCTTTGAGCGCCATGCAGCTCTCCTGATCGATCCATGCAGTCACGGTATCGAAACGGGAATTGGCCGAATCATCGGGAGCCATCGATAAAACCCAGACGGGGCGCCCGTCCAAAACATCCTCACGCTCAAAGCTGAGCGAGTCATCAGTGAATGCGAAACCAATCTGCCGAATATCGGAATAGGAGATGTCAGTTCCGAACAAAGGCTTGCTCCTCATCGCCCCGACAATCCGCTTCGTCTTTCGCAAGGCCGGCAGATAAACGTACATTTCGTCCTCGCCATCTTCATCTGCCGCCTCCCGCACCAGATAGGCGGAACCCCTCATATCTGCCGGGGCGGTCACAGCCATGGTCGCGCTGATACGCGTACCTTCCAGTCGCGCGTACAACCTGCCTTTGAACTCGCGGCTGCCCCCACCTTTGTTGGTGCTGCTGATTTCGAACTCCCTGATCTGCAGGGACGGCGGGATATTGGCTCGCATGCAGGCCTCGATCGAACTCAGCTGATCTGAGGCCTGACTCGGCTGCTGAAGACCGGCCAGAGCCAATGCCAGTAGAAGACCACTCTTTGCCCATTGCTTGGCCACGCCGAGAGATCTTCCAATGAAGTGCAGGCGATCATAGTGACGTTTCATTCGTGCCAGAACCTTTGTTTCGTTCATGCCCGGATTGTCGACAAGTCTCAACCAGAAAGACATGGCCCCTCGTACATTGCGGTGCGATTTAGATATCGCGCAGATGGCTCACCAACCTCATTGGACCGCATCATTCTCTCGGGACCCATATGTGCCAGGGGACGATTCTCAAGAATTTTGTTCGAATGTTTCCGTCCCCTAACAAGGTCACTTTTCTGTCACACGACCGTTCAGTTGCTGCATTGCACCATTCGTCCGAAAGCTGCGTTGACAAGGCCATCACCTAGCGGGCAGAGTGCCCAAACTTGCGTTACGGTTCCGACGTGTCGATACACTCCAGACCTCGCATTCGACCATACGTTTCGCAAGACGCTTCGCATCTTAATAATGCTGCTGGTCAGCCGATTATGTTCTGACCTAATTATTCAAGAGTGTCGAAAAACAATTTGTTAATTAAGGGGATTTAGAACCATGAGAGCATCCAGCAGCCGCCTACTCGCGGCCACTAGTGTTGCGTTCGCCGTCTTTGTTACTGGCTGTGCCAGCAACGGCAGCGAAGCCGACAGCCAACTGCAGCAAGCACGCGCCGAGCAGGATCGCCTGCGCGCAGAAGCAGCAGCAGCCAAGCGTGAACTCGCTGAGCGTGAAAACGTGATTGCGTCCATGAAGGCCGCCAGTGCACAACCCGCTGCGCCTGCAGCGCCCGCCGGAGGCAATTCCGATCTGTTTCCGCCCAATGCAAAGGCGGGCGAGTGCTATGCACGCGTCATCATTCCTGCCACCTACGAGACCAAGACCGAGCAGGTCACGGCTTCGGAAGCCAGCGAACGGGTTGAAGTGATTCCTGCCAAATTTGGCCCCGCCAGCGAACGTGTGCTGGTCAAGGAAGCCTCCACTCGCCTGGAAGTCATTCCGGCGACCTACAAGACTGTAACGGAGCGCGTGCTGGTCAAGCCGGCTTCCACACGTCTTGAGACTGTGCCTGCGACCTACCGCACCGAGAGTGAAAAAGTTCTGGTGAAGGCTGCGCACACCGAGTGGAAGCGCGGTACGGGCCGTAGCGTTGTCAGCGGCACCAGCTTTGGCGGCGCGTCCAGCCAGTTCACCCGCTTTGAAGGCAAGAAAGTGGTTGCAACCCAGGTTCAGGACACCGGCGAAGTGATGTGCCTTGTTGAAGTCCCCGCTGAATACCGCACGGTCACCCGTAAGGTGCTGGCAACTCCGGCAAGCACCCGCGAAGTGGAAATTCCCGCTGAGTACAAGACCGTGACGCGGACTGTGGTCGACAAGCCTGCTTCAACACGCGAAATCACCATCCCGGCTCAGTACAAGACGGTAACCACCACCAAGCTGCTGTCGCCCGCCTCGTCGCGCAAGACGGTGATTCCTGCGACTTACAAGACCATCACCAAGCGCTCGAAAATTTCGGATGACCAGCTCGAATGGCGCCCCGTGCTGTGCGAAGTCAACATGACACCGCGCAACATTGCCGCCCTGCAAAGCGCCTTGAAGGCCAAGGGCTGCTACCCGCACCGTGTTGATGGCGTCATGGGTCAGTGGACCATTGACGGGTCCAAGTGCTATGCCAAGCCGCGCGGCCTGCCGTCTGGCGACAAGTACGTCACCATCGACGTCATTGAGTCGCTCGGCGTGAAGCTCGAATCCTGATCTAGCGTTTCAGCTTTAACAAAGCGGATGCCGGAATGCCGGCATCCGCTTTTTTTGTGGACCATTCATCTGAAGGCCCGCAACCTGCCCATGAGCTGCAGGCCCAATTGGTATATTGAACGCATGGGCACTACCAAGAAAAAAGCGCCGGCAAAAAGCCGTCGACGTGCGACCGGCACGAACATACCCCCCGTCCCGATCGACGAGGATCATCCTCACCGCGAGTACACCATTGACGAACTCGCGCTGGCAGGCGGGTCCACGGTACGCAATGTACGCGCCTATCAGGATCGCGGCTTGCTGGCGCCACCGCAGCGTCGAGGACGCAGCGGCTGGTATTCATCAGATCATCTGGCGCGGCTGCGCCTGATTGGGAACCTGCTGTCTCGCGGCTACACCCTGGGCAATATTGGCGAGCTGATTGAGGGCCTTGAGCGGGGCCATAAACTCAGCCAGATCGTGGGCCTCGAGCGAGCGATCAGCAGCCCGTGGTCGGATGAGCAACCACGCCATTACACGATGACCGAACTGATCAAAATGTTCGGTCCCATTCTCAAGCCAAGGACCTTGGCAAAAGTCATCGAGATGGGCCTGCTGGAACCCGACGGTTTGAGGTTTCGAGCTGCGAGCCCGAAAGTTCTGATCGCTGGCGCTGAACTGGCCAAAGCCGGAATGCCCTTACCCGATCTGCTGGAGGTCATGCACGGGCTGCGCGCCAACGTGCAGCACGTTGCCGATGAGATGGTGCAACTGGTTGCACACATGCTCGACAAATACGGTGAGGGCGAGCTACCACCCGCTAAGGACGTGCCGAAGCTGGCTGACATCATCTGGCGGCTTCGGCCTTTGGCCATGATGGCCGTGGAGGCAGAAGTATCTCGCGCGCTGGAAAAGGCAGCCAACAAGTATCTTGGTGAACGCGTTGCACAAATACTCGACCATCAGATGGAAGAGCGCGATGACCAGCCCGCGCGATCCAGAAAAAATCGCGGATGAGCGCGCTTCTACTGCGTCCTACTTCCGTCCACTCGGCAGCGTCTCGTTGAGGCCGTGATCCTGATTCTGGGCTCCGGCGCTGTGGGCACTGTACTGGCCGGCAGGCTTGTGGCCGGAGGTCACGACGTTCGCCTGTATGCGCGCGACAAGGACGTTTCCGCATTCCAATCCGTGGAACGTCTGCGCATCGACGCCGATAAGCGAACGGCGCTTAGTACTTGCATTGCAGTCCCGCCGCTGTGTACCGGGTTGAACCTTCAGGATGTGGATTATCTTTTTATCTGTGTCAAATCCGCCGCACTGCCTGGTTTGCTTGAGTGCCTTCCCGCCCAACTGCCGGCACGTTGCCGTGTTGTCAGCACACTCAACGGAATCTCTGCGCTCAGACAAGTCCGTAATCGCTGGCCCGGCGCTGAAATCATCCCCTTGAGCATCATGATGAACGTTCAGTTGCTGGCACCTCTGCACGCGGCATTAACTACGCGCGCTGAAGTGGTCGTGGGAAACAACGCGACAGACCTGCAGTCTCTATTCAAGACCTCAGGACTGCACGTAAAGATGGCAACCGGCGATGAGGCCGTTTGGGGCAAATTGCTGATCAATCTTGCCAATGCTATCTGCGCGCTGTGCCATACCACTTTTGAAGACCTGTTCCGAAATGCTGGATTGCGCGAGATCTACGTTGGCGTGCTGGACGAAGCCACTGCCGCAATGAACGCGGCCAACGTGCAATGGAAGCTGCCGCTGCTTGTGCCCTACCCCGTTTATCGCTGGATGCTCCTGCATGCAGGACCGCTGCCCTGGTGGTTTGCGAAATATCGCAACGGCGTTCGTTCAGGCGCCTATCCTTCCATGGTCTCGGACATTGAAGCAGGTCGCGCTACTGAAGTGCAGGAACTCAATGGCGAGATCGTTCGAATAGGCAGAGCGCACAACATTGCAACGCCCCTCAACACCACACTCATGCAATTGATTGAATCTTCCGGCGCTTCGCCGCGAATGTCGGCGTCACAACTCAAACAGAAATTGCAGATTCAGTAAGCGGGCAAGCGCTGCACCTGGCAAAAGGTACCCTCGGCGACGAAGTGATGTCGATTCGTCAATTTCACAGCGTCGCCGACTTTCGAGACAATGAGCGCGGATTTTCTGCTGACAGGATTTGCGCATGGAAGCGCTCGCACAGATTGACTACGTCGTTGTCGCGCTCTACCTGATCATTGTTGTGGTTGTCTGCGCCCGCGTCACACGACGCAGCCCGGACGCCGAAGAACTCTTTCTGGCAGGTCGCTCGCTGGGCTGGGGTGTTGTAGGCCTGTCCTTGTTTGCATCCAACATTTCGTCCACGACTCTGATTGGTCTACCGGGTGCTGCGTGGGAACACGGGATATCAGTCGCCAATTACGAGTGGATGGCCGCGTTGATCCTACTTGCCAGCGCCTTGTTCGTTGTGCCCACCCTTCTTGGAAATCGCGTCACCACCATTCCCGAGCAGCTCGAGCGCCGATTCGATTCGCGCATGCGCAAGTATTTGTCAGTGGTCACTGTGGTGCTTAGCGTGGTGCTGGATACGGCAGGAAGCCTGTATGCAGGGGCCATCGTGCTCAAGCTCTTTTTCCCCGAGGTTTCAATCGGACTCAGCTGCGCCGCAATCGCCATCTTCGCTGGCCTCTACACCGCGGCAGGTGGCTTGCGTGCAGTTGCATATACCGACGTGCTGCAAGCACTTGTTCTGCTGGGCGGTTCGATCATGCTCACCTTTATTATTTTTGGTGAATTTGATTATTCTTGGGAGAACGTCAAGGCAGCGGTGCCCGGCGATCATCTGTCGCTGATTCGCCCAATGGACGACCCAGCCCTGCCGTGGCTGGGAACCTTGATAGGCCTGCCCATTCTGGGCTTCTACTACTGGACCATGAATCAGTATGTGGCGCAGAGGCTGCTCGGCGCACGTGACGCCAGCGCTGCCGGGTACGGCGCCCTTCTGGCTGCCATGCTCAAGTTGCTACCGCTTTTCTTCATGGTGCTCCCCGGCGTCATGGCGCTGTCACTGCTTCCAGACCTGCAACGACCCGACAGCGTGTTCCCGACGCTGATCGCGACCTATGCCCCCGCCGGCCTCGCCGGATTAATCCTCGCAGGACTGCTGGCGGCCATCATGTCGAGTGTCGATTCAGCGCTGAATTCATCATCAACGCTGATCACGCTGGATTTCATAAAGCCCGTTCGACCACACCTCAATGCGCGTGAGTTGGGTCGTCTTGGCCGATGGATCACCTTGACCCTGGTCGCCATCGCCGCTGTATGGGCACCTGCTATCGACAACTTCTCAGGACTTTTTGCCTACCTGCAGCAGGGGTTTACTTATGTGACCGCACCCTTGGTAGCAACATTCCTGGCTGGCATGTTGAGCAAGCGCATCGGCGCCACCGCTGCGGTACGCGGGACCATTGTCGGGCATGTCTTCAGCCTGAGCTGGTTTATTGCCACTCAGATCGGCTGGATTGATCTGCATTTCACCATCGTTGCCGGCGTCCTGCTCGTCGTTACACTGGCCGCCATTTTCCTGATGCAAGTGGTGAGTTCGGAGATGCCCAGCGCAGAGCAGCTTCAGGCCGTTGATCGATGCCGCGCGCCGCCGGTTCCGGCTCCGATCAAGTGGCTTTCTTGCCTGCTCGCTTTGGTGACGCTAGCGATGGTTTGGGTGTTCCGCTGACACAGGCGGCTACGGCGTCCAGAAACTCACGACTCCAAACACGAATGTCGTTGTGTCGCACGATATCGAACAAGGCCTTGAGACGCTCGCGCGATTCGCTGCTTTCCATATCCACCGCTCGGCTGATGACACTCAGCAAATCGGCAGGATCATGCGGGTTGGTCAGCAGCGCGCCCTTGAGTTCGGCCGCTGCACCGGCGAATTCGGAAAGCACCAAAGCGCCAGAACCTTCGGTCGCGCCTTGCACAGCAATAAATTCTTTCGCCACCAGATTAAGGCCATCTCGCAGCGGCGTAATCCACATCACTGAAGCGGCTGCGTAATACGACAGCAGATCCTCGAAAGGCACGCTGCGATAGAAGAATTGCAACGGCGTCCATTCCACGCGTGCAAAGCTGCCATTGATGCGGCCCACCACCTGCTCAATCTGATTGAGCAAGCTCGAGTAAACCTTCATTTCCTTGGCCGCTGGCACGCAGATGGAGATCAGCGTGATCTTGCCGTGCAACTCAGGCCGCGTCTGCAGAAGCTGCTCATAAGCCAGCAGTTTTTCAAGGATGCCCTTGGTGTAATCCAGGCGCTCCACGGACAGAATCATCTTGATATCGCCAAGCTGCTTCTTGAGCTTGCGAACCTGCGTCTGCACGCTGTCCTGATCGAGTAGCTCCGACACCTTCTTGACGTCCAGCCCCACTGGGTGAGCGCCCAGACGGACCTCCCGTCCGTGAACCTCAATTGCCGAGGTCATGGTCTCTAGGCCGACTGCACATCCATAAGATAGATACCGCGGCGCACAACTCTTGGACTTGGTCACCTTGACCGGCATGACCCCGCGTGCGACGTCGATAAAATTCTCCACCTGACGCGGAATGTGAAAACCGATGTAATCACACTGCAGCAAGCTGCCCACAATCTCGCGCCGCCATGGAAGGACATTGAAGGTGTCCGCGCCCGGAAAGTAAGTGTGGTGAAAAAAGGCGATCTTCACATCGTGGCGCATCTCGCGCAGGAAGGCCGGAACCAACCAGAGGTTGTAGTCGTGAATCCAGACTGTGGCACCGTGCGCGGCTTCACGTGCGACGCCCTGCGCAAAAAGTCGATTCACCCGGACAAACACTTCCCAGTGATCCTGACGGAATCGTGCGCGTTCCCAGAAGGTGTGCAGCGTTGGCCAGAACGCTTCCTTCGAAAACGTCTTGTAGTAGATATCGACTTCGGACTTGGTCAGGACAACCCGCGCTGCGACCAGATTCGGATAGCGCTCCACATCGACAGGGGTACGCTCCTCAAACGGGCCCTTCTTCGGATCCAGCGTTGACCATGCAACCCAAGCCCCCCGCTGACCTTCCGAAAAAAGGCTCATCAAGGTGGGAATGATGCCGTTGGGCGATGCATGGCGCTTGCGCACAATACGACCGTCTTCGACCGACTCGTCGTAGGGCAGACGGTGATAGACCACGACCAGATCCGACTCGCCGGGCTTTTGCACCGCCTCGCGCATCTGATCGATGCTCTGTTTGCCTAGGAAGCCGAACGTGCTCAGGGCCTCCAGGATGGCGCCGCAGCCCTCCGCCTTGGAATGCAGCACGCGCGACATGCCGCGCGTCTCTTCCAGCAGCATCTCGAGAGAATTTCCTACACAGACACCCTTGAATCCTTCCTTGAACATCGGGAGATCATTCTGGGAGTCTCCGGCGACAAGCACGGAGTCCGGATCAATGCCCAGTTGCTTGACCAGCGCAGAGAGCGTCGCGCCCTTGCTTACCCCCTTTGGCAGGATGTCCAGCAGGGTCGGCGAGGACAGAAGAATCTCGCACTCCAGTTGTGCCGCCACTTCACGCATGCGCGGCGTAATTTCATTTGCCTCGCATACATATGAGCAGCGACGCTGCTGTGGAGTGGCCTGTCGAACCAGACCTTCAAACTCCTGAAAGGCCTCTGCAACTCGCTGCTCACCGGGCCAGCGGGCCGCTATCTGGGACTGCAAGGGCACTACGGCGCGCATTGACTTGCCATCCACAACCGTCGCACCAAGATCGCAGATGATGTAATCGGGATGCGGAAGCGCCGGGTCAGCCAGCAGTGGCAGTACCGTTTCCAGGCCGCGGCCCGTCATGTAGGCCAGCTTGATATCAGGATGCGCTGCAACCAGGTGGTAAAGCTGTTGGCGGTCAGCTTCGCTGCCGCCGAGAAAAGAGCCGTCTAGATCCGTAGCAAGCAACATCCAAGAGATTCCATTGAAGCAAGTTCAGGCGATTACGCTGTGTTGATAGCGTTAGCCGACGACAAATTATTCCAATATTATCAACGAGATCGGTGCGTTTCGTCAAGCCGTCACACCGCCTGAACGACCAGAGCGGCGTTAGGCGTTGGCTCGCAGCACCCGGCACTCGTAGAGCAAAACTCGCAGGCTGGCCTGAGACTCACTAATGGTGCCCGAAGCCGGACTCGAACCGGCACGTCCTTGCGAACAAGGGATTTTAAGTCCCTGGCGTCTACCGATTCCGCCATTCGGGCTCTGAAGTGATGGCCTGCTCAACCACCAGGAAATCGGCGCGGAACTGAATCCGTATCGATAACCTAAAGCGGACTACCAGTGGATTCCGCGCTGTTCCAGCGAACTCATCGCAGCTGAAGATGCTTGAATCATGTCCAGGCTAGCGAGTATCTCGACTGCCAGAACATTCTAGCAATCCCCTGCTTAGTTCGCTTTCGGCAGCGCCCGCTGTGCGTCCACAACAACAAACGTGGCTCCATCGTGCCGTCACAGCGCCAAGTGGCGGCGGTCAACAGCAGCCCGGCATTTGTACTCGTTAGCGATAAACACCAGCCGCCCCTGCTCGGTACGACCCTAGGCGGTCGGCGACTCACGGTCGCCAGCTCTGGCCTACTTCAAACCCGTTGTTTCAATTGGAGGCTGGACCCGGAATTGAACCGAGGTACGCGGATTTGCAGTCCGCTGCATAACCACTCTGCCATCCAGCCTTGGTTGAATTGCTCGTAACGGCCTTTTGAATCGAAAAACCCCGGTTGGCCCGGGGTTGACGATAAAACTTTGGAGCGGGAAACGAGATTCGAACTCGCGACCTCAACCTTGGCAAGGTTGCGCTCTACCAACTGAGCTATTCCCGCACGGGGAGCGCATTTTAGCGGCTGACTTTGAAGTGTCAACAAATCATCGACCCGGTGCGTGCGAAGCACGGTGGTGCGGGAGATGATTTGGGTTCAAACACCCGGCAATCCTCAAGCCGCGCGCGACTCCATACCGTTTGAACCCCATCGACCTGTTGCGTGCGAAGGACGGTGGTGCGGGAGGTTCCTGTGGTGCTTGCGCGAACCCGCGCTCCGCTCAAGCCGCCCTATTCGTCAACTTTCTGGTCTTCTTTCCTGAAGGGCCAGGCGGCGCGTAAGTCAGAAGCCGACACGGTGCCCGAGCGCAGCGAGGCGGGTGCGGGAGGTTTCCGCGGTACTTGCGCAAACCCGCGCTCTGCTCAAGCCGCCCTACTCGCCGATTTTGTGGTCTTCTTTCATGAAGGGCTAGGCGGCGCGCAAGTCAGAAGCCGACACGGCGTCCGAGCGCAGCGAGGCGGGTGCGGGAGGTTTCTGTGGTGCTTGCGCGAACCCGCTCTCTGCTCAAGCCGCCCTACTCGCCGACTTGATGGCCTTCTTTCATGAAGGGCCGGGCGGCGCGCAAGTCAGAAACCGACACGGCGTCCGAGCGCAGCGAGGCGGGTGCGGGAGGCTTCTGCGGTACTTGCGCGAACCCGCTCTCTGCTCAAGCCGCCCTACTCGCCGACTTGATGGTCTTCTTTCATGAAGGGCCAGGCGGCGCGCAAGTACACCACCATCGAGTAAACCGTCAGCACCGCTGCAACAAAGAGCAGCCCGAAACCAATCTGGTACACCGGAATGGCAAAAATATCCTCACGCCACAACATCATCCAGATCGCCACCATCTGAAAGGCGGTCTTGATCTTGCCGACCATGCCGACGCGCACGCTGGTGCGGGCGCCCAGTTCGGCCATCCATTCACGCAAGGCAGAAATGGTGATTTCGCGACCAATGATCACCGCAACCAGAATAGCTAACACTTCTCCCTGCTCACGATGAAGCAGCATCACCAGCGCAACGGCGACTAGCAGTTTGTCCGCAACCGGATCGAGAAAGGCCCCGAACTTGGACGTTTGCCCGAGCGTCCTTGCCAGCCAGCCGTCAAACCAGTCCGTGATGGCGGCCACTGCAAACAGGATGGCCGCTGCCTGCCTGCCATGGGGCCAGTCCAGATAGAACAGCGCAAGTACGACTGGAATGACCGCCACACGCAGCAGCGTGAGGATATTGGGTAACGTCAATGGCATGGGCTAAGTGTCCGGTTTACCGGCACAAGATACCAGTGCCAGATCATCTCTTCGCCGGTTGCATGCCACCACTCAGCGGAAGTGCGCGTGAATTCGCGCCGCAAGACGCGCGCTGATGCCATCCACCTGTCCAATCTGTTCCGCGCTGGCCCTCTTGATCTGCGCAACGCCGCCAAAGGCCTTCAACAGGGCTTTGCGTCTCGTTGGTCCTAATCCTTCAATGGATTCCAGACCGGAGACCAGACGCGACTTCTCGCGGCGCCCCCGGTGCCCGGTAATGGCAAAGCGATGTGCCTCGTCGCGAATTCGCTGTATCAGGTGCAGGGCCGGAGAATCGGGTGATAGCCGTAACGGAGTCTCGCATTCCGGAAGAATCAGTTCTTCCATCCCTGGCCTGCGCTCCGGCCCCTTGGCGATGGCTACGACGCGCAGGTCCACGATGCCGATCTCCTCGAGCGCCTGCATCGCAGAATTGAGCTGCCCTATGCCGCCATCAATGAACAAGACATCCGGTTGCGGCGCCTCTCCGTTCTTGGCTCGAGCGAATCGACGTTTCACTGCCTGATGAATAGCGGCGTAGTCATCACCTCCCGTGATCGAGGCGCGCGGGTCTTTCCCCTGCGCTTCGCTGGCCGTCAATTTTGATTCCGACAGCGCTTCATCAGTCGCAATATTGAATTTTCGATAGGCGCTCTTCAGCGGCCCTTCCTGGTTAAATACCACGCAGGACGCCACCGTTCGTTCGCCGCGCGTATGACTGATATCGAAGCATTCCATGCGCGATGGCACCTGCTCCAGGTCCAGCGCCTGCTGCAACTCCAGCAGACGGTCATCCATGCTCGCGGCTTCCACGCGCCTAGCGGAAAGCGCCTGTTCTGCTGTACTGAGCGCCATGCTGAGCAGACGAACCTTGATACCGCGCTGCGGATGGTGAATCGTCACCTTGCGACCTGCTGCGCGGCCCAGCGCCTGCTCCAGCCACTGCGCATCCTCCAGTGGGTGACTGATTACGATCTCTGCCGGCGGCGGCTGTTGCAGGTAATGCTGGCTGATGAAACTCTCGATCAGTTCGGGGGCATCCACCTGTGCGGAATGTTTGGGAAAGTGGCTCCGATGCCCCAGATTCAGACCGTCCCGAACACTGACCACGGCAACGCAGCTTCCAGCGGGATGCAAGGCGACGGCCACCACGTCCAGATCCTGTGCTCCGCCGGAGATGGCGCGGTTCTCCCTCACTCGCTTGAGCGCAACAATCTGATCCCGCAGCTTCGCAGCGCGTTCAAACTCCAGGGCATCGGACGCCCGCTCCATTTCTTCGCCCAACTCGCGCGATAATTCATCGCCCTTGCCTTCGAGCATGCGCGTCGCGTTGTGAATATCACGCGCATACTCCTGCTCTCCGACCAGACCAACGCAAGGCGCCGAACAGCGCATGATCTGGTGTTGCAGACAAGGACGCTGGCGGTTGGAGAAAAAGGAATCCCGACAGGGTCTGAGCTTGAACAGCTTCTGCAGCGTGTAAAGCGTTTCCTTGACCGCTCCTGCGCTGGGGAACGGTCCGAAATAACGATCCTTGCCCGTCTTCGCGCCACGGTAATAGCTGATACGAGGAAAGGTATGTGCCGACAATCGAACATAGGGATAACTCTTGTCATCCCGATAAACGATGTTGTACTTCGGCGCGTACTCCTTGATCAGGTTGGATTCCAGAATCAGCGCCTCGTCCTCACTATGGGTAACGCTGACTTCGATCCGCGCAATCTGCGAAACCATGGCTTCAATTCGGGCGTTTCCTGAAGCCCTAAGAAAGTAGGTACTCACCCGCTTCTTCAAATTGCGCGCCTTACCAACGTACAACAGCTCATCGTTGCTGTCGTACATGCGATAGACCCCCGGCTCCAGCGTCAGCTGGGACAGAAAGCCTTTGGAATCGAATGAACCTTCGCTCATTGCGAGGCGACAGTGCGGATCGCCCCGCGGATGATCGAAGAATTATTTGTCCGGTCGGTCATAAATACGCCGCGAAAATGTCACTCATGAATCAGATTACCGAAACATTGCTCGGATAGCTTCTGCGCCACCTTTCTTATTCACGATACGGAACAGCCATGAGCCATCCCCCATCGCAGAACACCAATCTGTCGAACAATCCTAGCTTTGAATCGATTCTCGAAAAACGCTATCCGCGCCGGAGTATTCTCAAGGGCGGGTTCGCTGCGGCTGCCAGTGCCACCTTTGGCAGCGCCGCGCTGATTGCATGTACTGACGACAACAACACCGGTGGCGTGCCCGGCGCTCAGAAGATCAGTGCCCTTGGGTTCGAGGCCATTCCGCGCAATCTGATCGACAATGTGACTGTTCCAAATGGCTATACCGCAACCGTTCTGTATCGAACCGGAGATCCCATCACGGCGGCGGTGTCGGCTTATGCCAACGACGGCACAGACAATGACTTCGAGTTTCGTGCTGGCGATCATCACGATGCCCTGTACTTCTTTGGACTGTCTGTAACGGGCGCTGCCGATCCGGCTTCCAACAGCCGCGGTTTGCTTGTGATGAATCACGAGAATATCAACGAAACTTATTTGCACCCAGTCGCCCCAAGCCCGGCACCACGCCCTGAAGCGGAGGTCCGCAAAGAAATCAACTGCCACGGTGTCAGTGTGATCGAGGTCAGCAAGGACAGCAGCAACAACTGGTCTTACGATCAGAACTCCTCGTTTAATCGCCGCATCACCCCCTTCACCGTGACCGAACTGCAGGGACCCGTTCGCGGCAGTGAATTTGTCCAGACGCAGTTCAGCCCGAGCGGCACGCTGGTTCGCGGCACGGTGAACAACTGCGCGCACGGATACACGCCCTGGGGCACTTACCTGGCCTGCGAGGAAAACTGGCCGTTCTATTTCCGGCGTGACGCAGGTGACGACGCCAACCGCAGTGCAGACGATGCCGCCCAGCTCGCTCGCGCCGGTGTCCGCGATGGTAATTCAGGCAATTTCGCCTGGACATCAGTACCGGGAGACGAATTCCAGCGCTGGAACGCCACGGTCAACACAGCAACCACCGCTTCAGGCGATTATCGCAATGAGCCCAACGGTTTTGGCTACAACGTTGAGATCGACCCTTACGCGCCAGGTTCGCGCCCCCAGAAGCGCACTGCCATGGGCCGCTTTTCTCACGAAGGCTGCTGGCCAGCCCCAGCTGTTGCTGGGCAGCCGGTTGTCTTTTATTCTGGCGACGACAATCGCGGCGACTATCTCTACAAGTTTGTTTCCACGGAAAACTGGGATCCCGCCGACGCGGGCATGGGACTGGCCGGCGGCGACAAGTACTTGAACGATGGCACGCTCTACGTTGCTCGCTTCAACGCTGACGGCAGTGGCGACTGGATTGCCCTGGTACAGGGCGAGAACGGACTCGATGCCTCAAACGCCCTGTTCAAATTTGACTCTCAGGCTGCCGTGATCGTCGCAACGCGCCTGGCGGCTGACGCGGTGGGCGCCACCCGCATGGATCGCCCTGAATGGGCCGCGGTGAATCCTGTCAACGGCGAGGTCTACCTGACCCTGACCAACAACAGCAATCGTGGTAATAACCTTGCTCAGCCGGTGGATGCGGCCAATCCCCGCAACTACGACTCGGGAACCGATGCAAACCCGGATCTGGACGGCAACGTCAACGGCCACATCATCCGCTGGCGCGAAGACGGCGGCATGCATGCCTCGGTCAGCTTCAAGTGGGACATCTTCCTGTTCGGCGCGCGCTCCAGCTACGGCAGCGATATCAATATCTCGGGACTCGACGACAGCAATGATCTGTCCAGCCCCGACGGTTTGTGGTTTGCGCGCAACAGTAACCTGCTGTGGATTCAGACCGACGATGGCGCTTACTCCGACGGCACCAATAATCAGATGCTGGCAGCTATTCCGGGGCAGATGGGCGATGGCGCAGCCATGAACGTCGGCGGGCAGACGACCTTTGTCGGTGCCAATCTGGGGACCGACCTGCGTCGTTTCCTAGTCGGACCGAATGAGTGCGAAATTACCGGTATCGACAGCACCCCGGATGGACGAACCATCTTCGTCAATATCCAGCATCCGGGCGAACGGGGCGACACCGGAAACGTCACCAGCAACTGGCCCGACGGCGGCAGCGCAAGACCACGCTCAGCCACCATCGTTATCACCAAGGATGATGGCGGAGTGATCGGGGTCTGATCAGGGCACACGCTGCGAAGAAGCCGCAGTAAAAAGGCCGCCCTTAATGGGGCGGCCTTTTTTTATTCAACGGGTACGTAGGTTTCTGTCAACAGCTCCGCTTGCGGGGTGCGCTGCGGGTCAGACACATAGACGTCCCAGGGCGATCCATTATCTCTGTAACCCATCGCTCGCTTGTAGGCCATGAGCTTCTGAAAATGTTCAGCCAGTTCGGAATACGGCCCGCGATGGGTCGCCTTCAGCACTTTTCCGGAATAGGTTTTGCCCAATTTGATCCCGCTACTCTGACGCAGGCTTCCAAGGCGTTCCGACACCTGATAGGCAGCGTCAAACTCGTAGACATTGGACTCCGCTTCCCACTTCTTGCCAATCACCAGTGGCGGGCCAGTGGGCTTGAGCCCCTGACGACGCAGGCCGTCACGAATACTCTCGAAGGCCGCATCGTAAGCTTCGGCAATAGATTCCGGCGTAGTTGCGCTCGAACCTGCCAGATAGGCGATGGTGATGGGTTCAACATTCACATACGAAACGTCGAGGTCCGCGAAATCCGCATCGGGGATCGACTCGACAAAAGCCTTGAGCTGACTCAGGCCACGCTCGTAGTCCGCACCGATCATCGAATCCAGCATCAGCCCAAAATAACGTGAAAAGAGGCTGCTGCTGAAATCGGCATCATGCGTCCACGTGACCCGGGTTCCACCTTCCTCCGGTTCCAGAATATAGGTCGCTGAATTGCTGGAACTCATACCGGAGAATTCCAGATTGACGCGAATTTCCGAATCCGGAGTCGAGCTCACGATCTCCTGCGAACCCGCCCCCACCGAAGCCTCCTCACTAGTCCAGATGTAGCGAGCACCTACGCCCTGCATAGGCCCCTCCAGGGTGACTTCCATGTCAGGGTCCAGCTCAGACCATGGCGACCACTCCGAAAAATTGCGGTAGCCATTGAGCACGGTGAACACCATCTTTTGCGGGCGCTCGATAACGATGCTGCGCTCCATATGAGCAGTCTGGGGCAGCAGAAATGCCGTCAGCACCACAACCAACACCAACACGACAAAGCTGATCAGCATGCCGCGCATCAGCTTCATAGGATCAATCCCCATCTAGCGTCCTGTCCGTTTGAAAAGTTGAAGAAAAATTTAAGAGTCAGCAGACAGGACGCCCGTCTCCTGACAACTACTTCAGGAGATTGCCGAGCATTCCGCCCAGACCGCCGGTGCCACCGGCCTGCGCGCCGGCTCCCCCGGTAAGTGCCTTGAGCATGGGCACCTGATCCAGAACCTTGCCGACCAGTTCCGGCCCGACGACGCCCTGAATTTTTTCCAGCAATGCCGGAACAAACTGCATGGCGTTGCCTGCATTGAGCCCGGAAGCCTGCAGCTTGCCCAGAATATCCCCCAAACCCTCTGCGCCAGTGCTACCACCACCAAGACCGCCAAGCAGGCCAGCCGCCTGACCAAGAAGGCCGCCACCGGCTTCACCGCCGCCCGCCTGAGATGGCAGTGACTGCGCTTTCTGCAACCAGGATTCTGCGCCAGGAACCTTTGCGATCAGCTCGCTGACATCCGATCCACCAACCTTGTCCTGCAACATCTGAAGGATGGCACCCGCGCCGGCTTCCGCCTGATCATTCTTGAGTCCGAACTGTTGGGCAAGCTGCCCGACGATATTTTCCATGGGTCGTTCTCCACTGTTGCAGCAAATAAGTTTGGCGATCCTACACTGGCATTGGTCTGGCTTCACCCTGCAGTAGCAAGCGCAAACTTCTGTGTGGCCCAGTAGCGCGTTGGTCAGGGCTCAAACTCAGACAATTGCGAGTCTGCAAATTGCCAGACCAGATCAAACTGCTTCCTGGTTGCCTCGAAGGGCCTTCCGAGCGCCTTTTGCGCCTGGTACAGAACCCAAAGCACGCGCGCGTCTTGCGGGTGCACCTCTAGAGCCCGCTGCGCGATCCGGACCGCTTGCCACGGATTACCCGCGGCCATTAGCAAACGCGCCTGGACCTCTCGCGTTGGACGCAACCACAGCGCCGGTACCTCGTACGGCAGTGATTCTTCGAGTTCGGCAGCCTTTCCGATCAACATCAGGGCTTCGCGATGGCGGCCCTCGGCTGATTCAAGCTGCGCACCAAGACTGAAATCCGCGATAAGCGCCAGGGTTGAGAAAGACGCCTGCCCCCAGAAGTGCAACGCTTCGAGTTGCGGATGAGCCGAGATCGTCTTCAATGCTTCCGATTCTTTCCACGCGCGACCCAGGTCTCCCGAGTTCATGAATGACAGACCGCGTGCGTAGTGCCAGATCGCCATTGGATACGCCATATCCGCGGGCGGCGGCGGCAATTCAAGGATTTCACTCCAGCGGGCGAAGGCCACTCGCGCAAAATATGGACTGACCCAAAGATGCTGGATGGCTTCGTAGCCGGGCTGTCTGGCTCGACTCAGGTCGAGCGTGGCCGCGAGCCGGTCAGCCGTCTCAATCGCCTTGCTACCCTGACCAATGGCAAGGCTGCTGGCATAAAGACTGTGCAGGTGATGAGCGATATAGGCCCAGCCATAAAGACCGGAGTCGAGTGGCCAGATTGAAAGGTACTGAGCGTCAGCATCAACAGCCGCCTGATTGGCGAGCATGGCCTCATGATGACGCCCCAACCGTGCGTAAACGTGTGCCGGGACATGCTGCAGGTGGCCCGCGGCAGGCGCCATCTCGGCAAGCTTGATCGCGGAGGGCAAGGCTCGTTCGGGCGTATCGGAGTTTTCCAGAAGGTGAATCAGGAAATGATGCGCTGCAGGATGCGCATCATTGGCATCGAGCACAGACGCCAGCAGATCGACGATCTCAGCAGTCCATGGTCGAGGCCGATGCCGCTCGTCGTGATAATCCCAAGGATGGAGAATCATCAGGGACTCTGCCAGCAAGAGCTTGACCTCAACGTCGTCTGGAAACTGCCTGCGCACTTCACGCATCGCGTCCGCGTACTGTTGGTCAAGGGGTTCCCGTGAGATGGGCACCTCTCGCTGATAGCGCTTGCGAAGCGCACCGATCAAGGCCTGCTCGCGCCCGGAAACATGCACGGAAGCCGCAACTGCCTTATCAAGGTAATCCAATGTCACAGGATAATCAGACGGCGCCATGCCCGCGTTGATATGGGGCCCCAGAGCCCATGCGGCGCCCCACCAGCACATGGCGCACTTCTCATCCAGACGTGCCGCCTCTAAAAAGGACTGCACGGCGGCCGCGTGGTTGAACGCAAAGGCGAGATTCACCCCCTGGTCGAACCATTGCCTGGCCTCTGCATTGGATACAGTGGCCGGCATCCTGTAGTCACCAACACCCTCCAGCAACACAGGCGGCAGTGACGCCGGCGGCTTCACCTCCGCTTCCTTTTCCGAAGCTTGCTTGGGCGCGACGTGGTCGCCGGAGATGCTGTAGACAAAAGCTCCCACGGCCACTACGAGAGCGCCTAGAAATACGACCAGTCGCATCAGCGTTGCAATCTGCTTACTGAACTCATCGCCATCAATCAGCGACCGTGCACAATCAGCGGATCTCTGCCCTCTTCGTAGGCCGTCACATCAACGCCCTCGCCTACCAACAAGTCCTTGCGAGAAAGAAAACGTGGCTTGACCAACGCCACCAGAAGCGGCAACACCAGCAGCGCCATGACCATATTGATGGACATGATGATCACCAGAAGCAGTCCCATGTCCGCCAGGAACTTCAAACCCGAAAGAAAGTACCAGGGCAGGATTCCGACCGTCATGATCGTTGCCGTAAACATGATCGCCTTGCCCGTCGTGCGCAGTGCGGTAGACACCGCAGCATCGATATCAAAATCGCGTGCCTGATACTCCTCGCAGATTCGCGACAGCAGATAAATGCCGTAATCGATACCAACACCGACACCAATGGCCGCAACAATGAGGGAATTCACGTCCAGCCCGACACCGAGCAGGTGCATAGCCGCAATCATGACCTGATGAGAAAGATTGACCGGGACCAGCAGGATCAATCCCGCTGCAAAAGATCGATAGGCGAAACTGCAAAGCAGGAAAATGGCGATGTTGAGCAGGAGCAACATGATCCAATGAAAGCGATCAATCACGATGTTGACGGCCTGTTGCAAGGCGATGGTACCGGTGCCCAACCTGACCCTGAAATGCTCGTGATCGACGCCCACGGCCTCAACGGCTTCGCTGGCCGCAGCAAGTGCAGCGTCCACTGTTTCCTGCTTGTTGTCCTTGTACCAGAGCGACACCGTTGCGTTCTGCATGTTGTCGCTGATGACGTTGCTGTAGTTCTTGGCACTCGAACCCATCATCACGCCGACCGTCGCGGCCGTGACCGCACGGTCGTCCGGGTCCAGCGGCAACCATTTCGGGCTGCCGCCCTGGAACAGCCGATTGGCCTCACGCAGATAATCATTGAATGACAAAGTGGCGCGAGGCGGATTCTCGCCCTGCTCCATCATGCGCTGCAGCGTGATCATGGTCTTGACCGTATCGGCACGCGATACATTCCAGTCCTGCGTTTCCTGGTCGTGAGCCTCGAGCACAATTTCCAGCGTATTGACGCCGGGGAAATGTGAATTGATCGCGCGCACCGCCGTGTTGAACTCAGAGTCGTACCACAGCAGATTGGTGCCTTCGACGGGGTTGCCGATCTTGATCTGGGACGCGGTCCATGTCGCCACTGCAGCAAATGCCACCACAACTACGGCCGTCACTTTCCCGCGTTTGCCGACAGTCAGGGAAGCGATCCAGCCGAGCATGGCCTGGAAACGACGATGGACGCCACCGGACTGTCCGCTGTCCTCACCAATCATGCGATCAATGTTCTTCGGCGGCGGCAAAGTCGAAAGGAGCAGCGAGATCAGGACAACGCCGGTAGGAATCAGCCACACCGCCCACATGCCGCAGAACACGGCGTGCCGCCACATGGCCGGAATCGGCGCTGCTGCCACGACCGATATTCCGATGATGTCGGTGACGATGCCGAGGATGCTGGGCGCCATCATGACGCCCATGGTCAGCTCAGCCGCCTTCAGCCGATCCTTGACCTGCGAAAAGATTTCGTAGAAGCGCTCGGTGAACTGAACGGAGTGAGAGAACGAGCGCGCGGTGAGCAACAGCGGCACGACCATCAGCAAGGGCTCAATGGAAATACCCAGCCAGCCGACAAAGCCGAACGCCCAAATTGCTGCAACCAGGCTGGTGATGATGGGGGTCAGAATGCCCACCGTGTTACGCATGTACAACGCCAGCGCCAACAACAATGCCGCTACAGTTACAGCAAAGATGCCGAACATCTGGCGTTCGTACTGGTAGACCCAGCCAATCAGTGTGGGCTCGCCCACCACATAGATTTCGTGATGTTCATCGCGGGCCTTGTCGGCCAGATCGTTGATGAACTTGAACATCACACCGTAGTCGAGCTGGTGCTCGATGAAGGTCGCCAGGATCAGCGTTGCCGATTCATCACGCGAGATGAGGAATACCTTGCTGTTCGGCGATTTGTCGACGCGCTCTTTGAACTCTGCAATCTGTTCGTCTGTCCGGGGCGGCTGGTCGCCCATCAACGGTCGCATATCCACACCGTACGGAGTGGCTTCGCTGTAGCGGGCGCGACTGGTTGTGATGGACAGGATCAGGTCGTGATCCACTCCCGGTGTCAGGTCGATATCGCGCGTGAACTTCCAGACCTTGTCGATAGTTTCGGGATTGTAGATATCGCCGTCGGTCCGCTTGATCATTACCGCAACGGTCAGCGGATTTCCAAAATTGGGATGATCCTTGTAGGTCTGCACAAAGGCGTCGTCTGCCGGCAGCAGGTCCGAAAAGACCGTTTCGAGTTCAACCCGAGGCAGCCCAGCTGCAAAAAATGCCGTAACAACTGCAAAGAAGAACCAGGACAGCTTGCGGTGCGCCAATACCCATCGCGCCAATCGAAATCGCAGTGAATACATGATGCTCCTGAGTGGTTCTTTGCTCGTCGCGGCAACGTTTAGTCCGCGGCACTTGTTCTTGAATGTTTACGGGATGATGCCCGATGCAGGTACCAAGTATGCCAGCCCGTACTGCTAAATCTGTCGCGGACCCTGCCCGCTTTAGCGATAGGCGACAAAATCCATTGCGAGCCCTGCACGTGATGCCTGAGCTTCTACCGAAGCCTGATGCGCTGGCTGCCCGACATACACAAGGTGCAGCGCGTTCAGTTGCTCGTCCTTGGTCAGTGCAAAGGCCATCAGCATGACCTGATGCAATAGCGATGCATCCGCGCCTGTCACACCAAGGTGGTCCTGCTCCTGTGAAGCCTTGACCATCATCTGAGCCAGTTCGCCAGCTTGCGCAGCACTATCTCGTTCTGCGTCCACAATCATGAAATAAAAGCTTTGAACATCATCAGGCACATGCTGGCCGGCCAGATCAATGGCGCGATCCTGACTGAAACCTGTGGGGGCCGGGTTCACTGATGGAGCGAGTGTGTTCTCGCCAGAATCCGAAGCAGATGCTGCTGGAATCTCCGAATCTGCTTCCACAGCGGCTTGCGTCGTCTGGGGGCGGTCATCTCGCGCCGTGAGAAATGCCATGAAGGCCACAACGCCGATGACGGCGAGAATATTGAGAGTCAGTTGACCGGTCGACATGTGCATCCCTGCTGGATCAAACGACCCATTGTAATCAACCGGCTCACAGCCGTCCGACACAATGCGCCCCAAAATAAAAAAGGGGCGTCCGAAGACGCCCCTTTGCTTGCTACTTTTCCGAACCCCGACTCAATTACATGGTCGCGTGGTTCGGAGCTCCGATCAACCGAACTGTTCTTCTTCGGTTGAACCGGTCAGCGCCTTCACGCTGGAAGCACCGCCCTGAATCACGGTGGTCACGTCGTCGAAGTAACCGGCGCCAACTTCCTGCTGGTGCGAAACAAAGGTGTAACCCTTCTCGCGAGCAGCGAATTCCGGCTCCTGAACCATCTCGGTGTAGTGCTTCATGCCTTCGCCCTGCGCATAGGCATGCGCGAACTGGAAGGTGTTGTACCAGTTGATGTGAATACCAGCCAGAGTGATGAACTGATACTTGTAGCCCAGCGCGGACAGCTCTTCCTGGAACGATGCAATCTGCTTGTCGTTCAGGTTCTTCTTCCAGTTGAAAGAAGGTGAGCAGTTGTAGCTCAGCAGCTGGCCAGGGTTGTCCTTGAGAACAGCCTGGGCGAATTCACGGGCAAAGCCGATGTCAGGCACACCCGTTTCGCACCACACCAGATCGGCGTACGGGGCGTAGGCCACACCGCGCGAGATCGCCTGTTCCAGGCCATTCTTGACGTTGTAGAAACCTTCCGGCGTACGCTCGCCAGTGATGAAGGGCTTGTCGTTCGGATCAAAGTCAGAGGTCAGCAGATTGGCTGCTTCTGCGTCGGTGCGGGCCAGCACGATGGTCGGCACACCCATGACGTCAGCGGCCAGACGCGCGGCGACCAGCTTCTGGATCGCTTCCTGAGTCGGCACCAGCACCTTGCCGCCCATGTGTCCGCACTTCTTGACGGCTGCGAGCTGATCTTCGAAGTGAACGCCGGCGGCGCCATTCTCGATCATGTTCTTCATCAGTTCGAAAGCGTTGAGCACGCCACCGAAACCGGCTTCTGCGTCAGCAACGATCGGCAGGAAGTAATCAACAAACTCCTTGTCGCCCTTGTTGATGTTCTTCGCCCACTGAATTTCGTCAGCGCGCTTGAAGGTGTTGTTGATGCGGCGAACCATGGTCGGCACGGAGTTGTACGCGTACAGCGACTGATCCGGATACATGGTTTCGGAAGTGTTGCCATCGGCGGCAACCTGCCAGCCGGAAAGGTACACGGCTTCCAGACCGGCCTTGGCCTGCTGCATGGCCTGTCCGGCGGTGATCGCACCAAAGGCGTTCACATAGCCTTTCTTGGCTTCGCCATTAACCAGCTTCCAGAGCTTTTCTGCGCCATTCTTGGCCAGTGTGTGCTCAGGCTGGATGCTGCCGCGCAGACGCACGACATCAGCTGCCGAATAAGGACGCTTGGTGCCTTTCCAGCGGGGGTTGGTCGCCCAATCTTGCTCAAGGGCCTTGATCTGCTCTTCGCGGGTGCTCATTGCTGCATTACCTCTAGGGGGTTGAAATCGTGGGATCAGGATTGAATCGGGATACCGCTTGGTCGCGATACCCCTTTCAGACAGACGGCGCCTGGCCGCAGTCCTGGATCAATCCAGATATTCGTAGCTTGGGAGGGTCAGGAAATCGGCGACCTTGTCTGCAGTCGACATGCGCGCCACCAGTCCGGCGGCCTCGAACATGCGACTTGCATAGAAACGCTCGTCACCCAGCTCTTTGCGGATCGCGCTCATTTCTTCATCGATGACCTGCGTCACCAGGGCCGGGGTCACCTTGCGGCCATCCGTCAGCTTCACGCCGTACTTCTGCCACTGCCAGATCTGGGTACGGCTGATCTCGGCAGTCGCTGCGTCTTCCATCAGGTTGTGCAGAGGCACGCAGCCGTTACCGCACAGCCAGGCTTCGGTGTACTGAATGGCGACATTGATGTTGTTTCGCAGGCCAGCCTCGGTCATCTTGCCCTTCGGACGCTCCAGCAAATCCTTGGCCTTGATGCCGTACTTGAACTGCGTCTTGACCTGATTGGCCTCCGGCATGTGGGTGTCAAACACCTCCATGGCAATCGGAACCAGACCCGGATGCGCCACCCAGGTGCCATCGTGGCCGTTCTTCACTTCGCGCAGTTTGTCCGTGCGGACCTTGGCGAAAATCTCTTCGTTTTTCTTCGGGTCCTTGGTCGGGATGAAGGCCGCCATGCCACCCATGGCATGTGCGCCACGCTTGTGACAAACCTCGCACAGCAGCTTGGAGTAGCTGTCGAGGAAGTGCTTGTCCATACCCACCTGCTGACGATCTGGAACCATCCAGTCGCCGTCGGCATTAAGTGTCTTGATGGCGCTGAAGATGTAATCCCAGCGGCCGCAGTTGAGGGCCACGATGTGGTTCTTGAGTTCAAACAGAATCTCTTCCATTTCAAACGCTGCCCACAAAGTTTCGATCAGCACCGTGACTTTGATGGTCTTCTGCGGAATTCCCAGCATGTTCTGGGCGTCCACGAAAATCTTGTTCCAGAGCCGCGCTTCGTAATGGCTCTGCATCTTGGGCAGATAGAAGTAAGGACCGGTGCCACTCTTGATCAGCTTCTTCGCGTTATGGAAGAAGTACAGACCAAAGTCCACGATGCCACCGGGAGCAGGCTCGCCATCAATCAGGATGTGCTTCTCATTGAGGTGCCAGCCGCGCGGACGAACGATCAGGGTCGCAGTCTCGTCGTTGAGCTTGTACTGCTTGCCGGCGTCGTTGGTGAAACTGATCTTACGGCTGACGGCGTCACGCAGATTGATCTGGCCATCCATCATCAGCTCCCATGTGGGGCTGGATGAGTCCTCGAAGTCCGCCATGAAACACTTCGCGCCGGAGTTGAGCGCGTTGATGATCATCTTGCGATCGACCGGGCCGGTGATCTCTACGCGACGATCCTGCAGATCGGCGGGCGTTCCGGCAATTTTCCACTTGCCTGAGCGGACCTTGGCAGTTTCCTTCAGGAATTTGGGTTTGCGGCCTTTGTCGATCAGGGCCTGGCGTTCTTGCCGGTAGTGCAGAAGGGCATCTCGTTTTGGTCGATGCGCACGGACCAGCGTTGCAACAAATTTCAGCGCCTCAGGCGTCAGTATTCTCTTGTAAGCCGGGGTCAGCTTGCCGGTTATTTCCACGCCCTTGACTGCGGACATCCATTGTCTCCTGAGTGCGTTCATTCTGGATCGATTGCGAAACCGTGAAGCTCCGCAAAACGGGGGCGAATTCTAGCCAAACGCCGACTTCGCTGCAATGCAACAAAAATGCAAACTCAGGCGCCACGGCGAATGATGCAAGTGGGGCAAACCCCAGAACCATCCGACAAGCCGGAAATTATGCGCTGTCGGCGATACCAAACGGTGCCGATAAAAAGCCACCCTGCAGTGTGATCAGGTCGTCATCATGCTTACGGCAGACTAACATTTGGGGCCTTCATAAAGGGTATAAAAACTCAGCTTGGAAGATGCCCCGAATGCAAGGATGAATCACGAATACTCTTGGGCAGCCCCTGACGCCCCGCAAATTTCATTTCATAAAACGGAGTAATTGCATGTTTTCATTGAGTGGCTCGCACAAAACAACAGCTCGTTTCATCGGTTTACTGATGATCGGTGTCATGTTTTTGCAGACCAAGGCGATGGCCGCAACACCGCTGGACTACGCCATGCCGTTCACACGCCAAAGTGAAGACGGACTCTCCAAGGGCATCCATCTGGTCAATTCAGCAAACTTTGCCCAGCGCGCCGTGCTCGTCCCCTTTTCAGTTGAGCTGGGCGCCGCAACCGTATTCAGAAAAGGGAGGGTCCAGGGTGCTTCGGCTCTCGACATCCGTCCCCACACGCTCGTTTACGCGCGCGCGGGACGCTGGTATCGAGCAAACCTTCGCGGCGGCCTGAGCCCAGCGCCAGAACGATTTTCCAGAGAGGCCGAGGCTACCGAGGTATGCAGCACGGCGCTTATCGATATGGACGCAAGCTCAGAGGAAGGAGCCTGGCTGTTCTACGCCCTTCCGGCAGAGCCTGATGGCTGCAACCAGCCCGGGCTGCAGCTCAGAGCGCTCGAGGTCTTCGGGCCGGCAGGTCAGGCACCCATCAACCTTGATGCGGATTCCCCTGCTGTTGCCCCCCTGTACGCCGCCAACGGTCGCCTGAGGGGCTTTTACGTTTTGTCCAACAACCGATTGAGGTTCTACAACCGCAACCTCAGCGCCTCTACGGTCGTGGCGGCGGGTGTGAATCATTTCGAACTTCTGGGAGCCGACGGATTTGGCGGGGCGCTTCTCCTAATCGACGATCTTGTGCGTCGCTCGCAGGCCGATGGCACGCTGCGGCCAGGCGCACTTAAGCGCGTCGCTGCCGGCTATTCACTGCAAGATCTCTATCTGGCAAACGGGGAAGTCTTTCTGCACGAGGTTGCACAGAACCCCTTTGCGGCCACGGTGTCGCGCTTTTTCCGCGTGCCGCTGGACCAATCGGCTACAGCGACTTTCATGCATGGCGTTCGAACACGCGCTTTTCCTGCCGGACTGTCAGCCAATGAACTGATTTACGCCACCGGTGGAGGGTTTTCCTTTACTGAAGCCACGCCAACTTCTGACGCCGATATCGTTGCGCTACCACTCAACGCGCCTACCCAGCCCGCCAGAAGACTGTATCGCCTGCGTGATGCCGCAATCGCACTGAACATCATGTCCGTGTCTGACGGCCGCGTTTTCTTCAACCGCCTGCATGTGGAGCAAGCCGGACAGGCAGCTGTGAGCCGCGGCTTTCGTGCAGAAATCGATGGCAGCGGCGTGCGAAATGAAGGTCGAGGTTCGCGCTGGCTGGGTGGCCTCTCTCCGCAGTCCCATCTGCTGCGCGGAGCGGGATTCGAAATCAACCCGGCGCCAATTTCCACTCTGGTTCTATTGCAAGGCGCTTCGGCGGGTTCCGAGGGCATCGAGACCGGCGGGCGCTTGCTGGCAGTCGATCCCGCGAGTCTGGCCCGAACCGTCCTCGGTGGCGTGACCTCCCAGACTTACTTTGGTCCGGGCCTGTTTCGCCAGTTCAGTCCTTCATTCATCAGCTTCACGCTGGAACTCAACGGCATGAGCGATATCGACACGGATGTCTTCGCCCTGAATCCAAATTCTGGTGATATGCGTCGGCTGAGCAACACCTCGACAGCAAACGAGTTCCCCATCTTCTAACGCCACAAGCAGCCCCCATGGCCGGACGCTCAGTGCGTCCGGCCATGGGACTGGGCGAAATCATCAAACCTTGTGCCCGTCCGGCGGCGCTAACGCCCCGCTATTCGTGGATAGGCTTGTCAGAGACGACGATGCCGTCGGCATCCGCGTATAGCCATGCGCCCGGCTTGAAGCTGACCCCAGCAAATTCCACCTCAACATCGTGTTCGGCGGGATGGGAATCCTTCTTGCTCTTTCGCGGGTGCGTGCCCATGGCTTTAAGACCAAAGGCCTGCTGGGCAATTTCCAGACTGTCGCGAATCAGGCCGTGCACCACGATTCCGGCCCAGTTGTTCTCTACCGCGAGCACGCCAAGATTGCCGCCCACCAGAGCGCAGCGGATCGAGCCGGCACCATCAACCACCAGAACCCTGCCCTCACCCGGCATCTCCAGCGTGGCACGTACCTGTGCATTGTCCTCAAACACCCGCAGCGTCTTGATCGGGCCGTGAAAAGCGGTGACACCGCCGTAATCGCAGAAAATCGGGTCGCAGGTTTGCGCCTCCGGGTGCGCATCGCTCAGGTCAGTGGTGGCTGGAGACATTGGCTTGGCCTCTTTGAAATTAAGTTGTGAATTGAAGGTTCGCGACAAGCGTCTCAGACACTTGTTGCCCGTCGCGCCGCAATGGCGGGGATCAGAACGCTCAGGATGGCCCAGAAGCCAAGGCCGATGAAAGCCACCAGCGTCCACGCCGGCAAGGAAATGCCCATCCAGGCGGCATCGATCTTTGCGCAGTTGCCGTCGCCACGAAGGACCATTTCAATGACGTCCATGACCGGAAGCATGTCCATCAGATAATCCAGCGTCGGCCCGCAGGCAGGCACCTGATCTTCCGGCAGGCTTTGCAACCAGACGTGACGCCCTGCGATGAAAGCACCGGCCGTCGCACATAGGTCTGCCAGCAGTGCATATACCCAGCGCCCGCCGCCCTGTGGCGCGTGAATCGCGCCCGCCAGGAAAAACAGCCCAACACCAGCCATGGCCACTCGCTGAAAAATGCACATTGGACAAGGCTCGAAGCCATGGAAGTGCTGGAGGTAAAGCGCAAACGCCAATCCGAATACACAGGCGGCGAATCCGAGCAGGCACAGGTTTCGATACGAGAGCATCTGAAGGGCATCGACAATATGGAGCCGATATCCTGCTGATTTAGCTGCTGATAAACAAGCTCGAAGCGCGTTCGCGCACCTTGGGCAAGTTCCGGCACGCGTTCCGGGTAATTGCGCTGGCAGGTTCGTCGCGTCCATGCCGCTGCCGGACAATCCGCGCTCCAGAGGCACGTCACAAAAATGTCATACCCGCCCGATCGTGTGAAAATACCCCCGACGCAGTTCCGACTCGCTACTCCAACCCCAGAGAATTTATGACAAGCCAAACAGGCGCTCGCGCGGCGTGCCACGTCCACCTGAATCTGCATACAAGCTCATGAGTACTCCCGTCGAAACCCTGCCCGCACCCGCAAAGGCGGCCAACCTGAGCCTCCTGCGCCTAGCAATAGCGGTCGGCTTTGTTCTGGCCGTCGTGCTCCTGACCTACCTGTCGATGGGTCACATGAGCCTGACCATCGTCGTAGCCGCGAGTTTCGGTGCCTACATGGCCATGAACATCGGCGCCAATGACGTCGCCAACAATGTTGGGCCGGCCGTTGGCGCGCGCGCCATGACTCTGTTCCATGCCGTTCTCATCGCCGCAGTGTTCGAGGCCCTTGGGGCGATCATTGCGGGCGGCGATGTCGTCAGCACAATCAAGGGCGGCATCATTGACCCGGCTGCAATCAATGATCCCAACACCTTCGTCTGGCTGATGATGGCGGCGCTGCTGGCCGGTGCTCTGTGGCTGAATCTGGCCACCTGGATGGGCGCGCCCGTCTCGACCACTCATTCGATTGTTGGCGGCGTACTCGGTGCGGGTGTCGCCGCAGCGGGTTGGGACGTGGCCAACTGGGGAACCATCGGAAGTATTGCGGCCAGCTGGGTGGTCTCACCGGTACTGGGCGGCATCATCGCAGCCGCCATCCTTTACTACATCAAGCGCAAGATCATCTATCAGTCAGATCTGATGGCAGCTTCGCGCCGCATCGTGCCCATTCTGATCGGCCTCATGGCCTGGGCATTTGCAACCTACCTCATGCTCAAGGGACTCAAGCAGATCATCAAGGTACCTACAGGTGTAGCGCTGGGCGTTGGCGCTGCAACTGGCGTTGCGATCTACGTGCTGATGCGCGCCAGGTTGGCCAAGACCACACTCAACTTAAGCAATGACAGTCATGGCGTGAACAAACTGTTCACGATTCCCCTGATGTTTGCGGCGGCGCTTTTGAGCTTCGCACACGGCTCAAACGACGTGGCCAATGCTATCGGCCCGCTAGCGGCGATACACGACACCATCATGACGTCCACGATCGGCGGAAAGGCACCAGTGCCGCTGTGGATCTTGATACTTGGAGCGCTGGGCCTGTCAGTTGGACTGGCCCTGTATGGTCCCCGGCTGATCAAGACTGTGGGCAGCGAGATTACCGAGATCGACCCGACCCGCGCCTACTGCATCGCCATGTCGGCTGCCGTCACGGTGATCATTGCCTCTCGCCTGGGGCTGCCGGTCAGCACCACCCATGTGACGATCGGCGCAGTGTTCGGCGTAGGATTCATGCGCGAATTCCTCAAATCCAACTACGAACGGGTAATCGAAGAAATCCGTCAACATCATCGTGATCAGGAATCTTCAGTCAGCGAGGTTGAGGATTTCCTGAGCCGCTTCGAAGCCGCGCCGATCGACGTAAAGGATCGAATGCTCAAACAGCTCAAACAGCGTGGAAAGGCGGGTCAGACCGCAATCTCCAAGCAAGAGCGAAAAGGCCTGCGCAAGGTCTACCGGAAGAACCTCGTGAAACGCTCGGTGGTCATGCGGGTGATCGCGGCCTGGATCATCACCGTACCCGCGTCGGCATTCATGGCCGCCATCGCTTTCTTTGCAATCCGCGGAGCCATGTTGCCCTAAGGCCGAGCAGCGACAGCCATTTCACGCTGCGCTCCGGAAGCGCTTGGGTGCTGTGGCTCCCGCGCGTCGTTGCTGACATATCTTTCGGTCGGTTTATTCGCGGCGCAACGTCGTAAGATTGGGCAGCGGTGCAAGCTGTTCTGCTTGCCCGTCTGAAAAATATAAGCCTGAATTCACTAATTGACGGAGAAAGAAGCATGCTCGCTTACGCCACACTTGGCACCAATGATCTCGCCCGTTCCGCCGCTTTCTACGATGCGCTGCTTGGCGAACTGGGTGCGAAACGCTTCATGGAAACCGATCGCATCATCCTCTGGGCCACGGCCCCGGGCACGCCCATGATGTCGGTTTGCAAGCCCTATGATGAGAAAGAAGCCACTGTCGGCAATGGCGTCATGATCTCGCTGGCAGCAGACAGCAAGGAAACCGTTGATCGCCTCTACAAGAAGGCTCTTGAGCTCGGCGGCACCGATGAAGGCGCACCGGGCGTACGTGCAGGCGCCTTCTACATTGGCTATTTCCGTGATCTGGATGGCAACAAGCTCAACTTCTTTGCGCCAGCCTGATTCGCTTTTCCGTCTGGGCGCGGGGGCATTCGGCTCCCGCGCTCAAACTAACTGAAGTCTACGTAAGACCGCCCCCGCGAAGCATCCAAGCTCTGACGGCAACGGATGCGACCCGGACATCCTGGGTCAGCAATTGGTGTCGATTGGTGGAACGGAGGAGGATCGAACTCCCGACCTTCGCATTGCGAACGCGACGCTCTCCCAGCTGAGCTACCGCCCCAAAATCGACAAGCTGCCAAATGCTTCCTCTGACGAGGGCGGAGAAGTATACCCGGCCCATCTGTGCACCGGTAGCATTGAGCATGGATGTTGATCGCGCCTTGCTCGGAGTATTCGCCGTGACATCCTCCGTCCCGAGATGAACACTGTCCACGGCCACAATCGCATCATTGTTTTTGCGCGCCCCCCTCGCCCGGGCCAATGCAAAACCCGCCTGATTCCTGCTTACGGTCCAATCGGCGCAGCTCGTATCTACCGGCAGCTCATTCGGCGAACAGTGCAAGTCGCTGTCGAGAGCCAATGTGCGACTGTTGAACTGTGGATCTCCAGCGCGCCAAGCCACCCTTTTCTCGGGAAGCTCTCCTCAGAATTCAATCTGCTTCAACGCCAGCAACGCCGAGGTGACCTAGGTCAACGCATGGGACAAGCGATGAGCGATGCGCTGCGACGTGGTGCCAATGCGGTGGTACTGGTTGGCACTGACGCTGCCGATCTGGAGGCGCAGGATTTTCACTCCGCGTTTGAGTACCTCCAGCTCCCTGATCGGGCCGTCTTGCTGCCGTCCATGGATGGCGGCTACGTCATGATTGGCATGAATCGCGCGCCGGCTGCCCGACTGAATCGAGGAATTCAGTGGAGCTCAGGGCTGGAGCTGCAACAGACTCGCAGACGTCTGGCAGAAGCCGGTCTGCAGACCCACTTGCTGCGCCCTCGACTGGACATCGATTTACCGGCTGATCTGCGGCGCGCGAGGCGCGCAAAACTGATCTGAATCGAGAGGTTTCACCGCGCTTCCCTCACCGCCGATTCCGGCTTTTACGCCTTTGGCGACGCGCGAGATAAAAAGATACTTCACGAAGTGCCAAAAGCCTGCTAAAAGGCGCGCCAATGGGGCCTGAGGGCCTGTCACAGACCACTGATATGGCGCGAAAATCCAAGCAAAAGCCGACGCCTCGCGAGAGCGACGACAACGACTTTGACGACGATCTGATCGACGACGTCGATTCAGACGACAGTGACAGCGTGGACTATGAACCCGAGCACCGTGAAGGCGTCGAGAAAAGCCGCGACTGGCGCGATGTTGAGCGCTACAAGGAAATGCGCGAGCTGCGCGAACTCGTCGGTGACGACCTGGACGATTTGGAACTCTGAGCGCACTGCCCCGGCAGCGGCTTTCAGCGTCGCCTAGTCGTCTTCATTGAGGCCGTGGAGCACCTGCTCCATCGCCTGCTCTGGTGTATCCGCATAGGTGAACAGATCAAGGTCGGACCGCTTGATGAGGCCGCGCTTGGCAAACGATTCGAAATTGACCGTCTCCGTCCAGAACGCACGATCGTAGAGCACGATCGGCATCGGCGATGACTTGCCGGTTTGCGTCAGGGTCAATAGTTCAAAGAGTTCGTCCATGGTGCCAAAACCACCCGGAAAGATGACCGCCGCCCGCGCAAGATTCAGAAACCAGAACTTGCGCATGAAGAAATAGTGGAAAACCACACTGCGCTGCAATTCAACAAAGGGATTGGCCTGCTCCTCATGCGGCAGCGAGATATTCAGGCCGATGTTGAGCGCGATATCCACGCGGGCAGCGCCCTCATGAGCCGCCTGCATGATGCCGGGGCCACCGCCGGTGACGATGTAGTAGCGTCGCGCCCGCTCATGCGCCTCAGTGGTCCAGCGCGCAATGCGCTCTGCCAGATCAGCGGCGTCCTGATAGGAAGGCGAGCTTTCAGGTAATCGGGCCGAGCCAAACAGAATGATCCCGCGTTCGACAGCCAGCTCGCGAAAGCGCTTCTCCGGGTCCAGGTACTCGCACAATAGACGCACGGTGCGCGCCTCCTTGCTCATCAGAAATTCCGGGTTCAGATAGGACTTGGGTGTTTTCATTTGGGTATTGAAGGCGATGGACGCGCCCATCATACGAATTACCTAGCACGGCCTGATGACACCGCAGACTGTCGGCGCCCTGTCTCTGCCACCCGGCGAAGTACTGCGCCTTCGGTGGGGTGGAGCTTGAAGTGTTACTGATTCAAGGTTAGCGTGTCGCCATCCTTATTTTAGATTTTGGGTAATCTCAATGACCGCTTCTTCGCCCTTCATAAACGAAGAACATGAATCATTTCGGGCACAAGTGAGACGCTTTGTGGAAACCGAAATTTCCCCAAACATTGAGACTTGGGAGTCTGCGAGAAGCCTGCCTCGGGAATTGCACAAGAAGGCGGCAGAGATTGGCATCCTGCAAATTGGCTATCCAGAATCCTGCGGCGGTATCGAAGTGCCGGATCTGTTCTACGGCAACATTCTGAGCGAAGAACTGGCGCGCGCTGGCAGTGGCGGCCTGATGGCAAGTCTGATGAGTCACAGCATTGCCACGCCGCCGATCTGTCACACGGGCTCACCTGAACTACAGGCGCGATTCGCGCAACCTGTTCTCGCCGGAGACAAGATCGCTGCGCTAGCCATCACCGAGCCCAGTGGAGGCTCGGACGTGGCCAACATCCGGACCCGTGCCGTGCGTGATGGTGATCACTACGTGGTCAATGGCAGCAAGGCATTTATCACGTCCGGCCTGCGCGCGGATTACCTGACCTGCGCCGTGCGAACCGGGGGCGAAGGTACCGGCGGCATTTCGCTGCTGGTCATCGAAGGCAACACGCCCGGTCTGAATCGCACGCCAATGGAAAAAATGGGCTGGCACTGTTCAGACACGGCGACGCTCTACTTCGACGATTGCCGGGTACCGGTTGAGAACATCGTCGGCAAGGAGAATCAGGGCTTTCTCGCCATCATGCGCAACTTCAATCAGGAGCGGATCATGCTGGCAGCGCAAGCCTACGGCTTTGCCAAGGTCTGCTACGACGATGCCCTTGCCTATGCGCGCGAACGAGAAACCTTTGGCAAGGCGCTGATCCGCAATCAGGTCGTCCGCCACCGGCTGGTGGACATGCGCATGCGGCTGGAAGCGGTGAAGGCCAATCTAGATATCGTGACCTGGCGCGTCTCCAACAAGGAAACACCGATTGCCGAAGTCTGCATGCTCAAGAATTTTGCCTGCACCTCGCTGGAATGGATCGCCAACGAGGCGATGCAGGTCTTTGGTGGCGCGGGGTACCTGAGAGGAAATAGGGTGGAGCGGGTCTATCGCGAGACCAAGGTCCTGACCATCGGCGGCGGCTCTCTCGAAATCATGAAAGAGCTCGCGGCCAAACAAAGTGGCTACTAAGCGCGATAGGCAGCGTCGCCCGCACCCATGCTCGTTAGCACTCGCAACACCGTGGCAACCCTGCATCGCCAGACCCAGGTCCTGACCATTGGCGGCGGCTCTCTCGAAATCATAAAAGAACTCGCAGCCAAACAGAGTGGCTACTAAGCGCGATAGACAGCGTTGCCCGCACCCATGCTCGTTAGCACTCGCAACACCGTGGCAACCCTGCATCGCCAGACCCAGGTCCCGACCATCGGCGGTGGCTCTCTCGAAATGATGAAAGAGCCCTCAAACAAGCTGAGGTGAAACCGACCCGAGACATCAGGATTCTGGCCTTGTCACCCGAGCAAGATGATGGCGCGATCATGTTCTCGACAAGAATTCAGAATTTGGTGCCAGCCGAACGCCGAATTTTATTGCCTGAATATTTGCAAAATCCCTAAACATCAGTAAATTACAGCAATAACTTGAAGTAGATAGTCACCAAAACCCTGAATCCATGCCCTTCGCGGCAGGGAACCTCAGCGGCCCAGGCTACGTTCACGTGTGATTAACCGTTGTTTAATCTCGATTTTTTGGGGGCGTCATGAGCACAGGCAAGCGTTTCACCGGGAGACTGGCCCAAGGGCTAGCTATCTCCTTACTCGGTTCACTTTCTTTCACCGCAGCCGCGCAGAGCACGCCCGGCTGGTACATGGGGCTCGAAGGTTTCTACTCGGATGTCGATGACATCGATGGATCCCTGACCCTCACAACGCCCACGACGGGCAGCGTGCAGAACAATAACTGCATCGTGCCAATCGATCTTCTGGGCGCACCCATCGCACTGCCTCCCCAACTTCTCGGCGGCCTATGCATATTGGGAAACAATGGCTCCAACACGCTGGTCCAAGGTCAATCGCAGACCTTTGCCTCCAGTGTTTCGGCTGACAATGGTTTTGGCGGCGGCGCCAGTTTCGGATACCTGTTTGACGGCGGCCTGCGCCCTGAACTGAACCTGCGCTACGACCAGAACGACATCGAAACCATTACCGTCGCTGGCACCACCAGCAGCAGCACCGCAAAGCTGCGTGCACTGCGTCTGATGGCGAATCTCTGGTACGACATTCCGCTGGGCAATTGGGCCCCCTACTTCGGTGGCGGTCTGGGCCTGCAGAACACGGAATTCAGCAACGGCGGCAGCGATGCCGATGACAACACCCTCGGCTTCCAGGCGGGTGCGGGGCTTTCCTACTGGTTCAGCAACCGTACTTCCCTCGGGCTCGATTACCGGTTCATCACGGCTGAGGAGCCTGATTTCGAGAATACGGACCCGAACAACGGCGTGCGCTCGAACCTTCAGGGTGAGTACAAGGCGCATAACATCGGCGCCAGCTTCCGCTACGCGTTCGGCGGCACCTTCCTGGATACCGACGGCGACGGCGTGACCGATCGCAATGACAAGTGCCCTGACACTCCGGAAGGCGTGAAGGTTTATACCGATGGCTGCCCCATCGACCTCGACAAGGACGGCGTGCCGGACTACCTCGACAAGTGCCCGAATACCCCGGCTGGCACACCCGTGGATTCCAACGGTTGCCCGTTTGATTCAGACGGTGACGGCGTGCCCGACCACCTTGACCAGTGCCCCGGAACCCCGGCAGGTGCCAAAGTGGATGCGCGCGGTTGCCCGGTCGACAGCGACGGTGACGGTGTGCCCGACTACCTCGACAAGTGCCCGGATTCTCCTGCGGGCACCGCGGTCAACGCCCAGGGTTGCAGCATCAGCGACAAGGACGGTGATGGCATTCCCGATCATCTGGACAAGTGCCCTGACTCCCCTGCTGGCCAGGCAGTTGGGCCCGATGGCTGCCCTCTGGACAGTGACGGTGACGGCATTCCGGACTATCTCGATGAATGCCCCAACACCCCTGCGGGTCTGAAGATTCTGCCCAATGGCTGTGCTCTGGTAGGCGACTGCCGCCGGCCACGTCCGGGTGAGGCTGTGGATGCCAACGGTTGCGCACTGGATCAGCGCTTTGTTCTTCGCGGTGTGAAGTTCGAGTTTGATTCCGACAAGCTCACCGCACAGGCCAAGCTGATCCTCAACGACGTTGCAGACACGCTGGCGGCCTACCCCGGCGTCAAGGTGGAAGTACAGGGTCATACCGATTCACTCGGTACTGATGCTTACAACCTTGGCCTGTCAGAACGCCGCTCCATCGCGGTCAAGCGATACCTGACCGGTCGTGGCGTAGCAGGCGGTGGCCTGAACCCGGTGGGTTACGGCGAAGCCGCACCGATCGCGGACAACAGCACTGAAACCGGACAGGAAGAAAATCGCCGGGTTGAGTTCCGAGTGATCGACTAAACCCTTACCCCGAAAGGGGAAAAGGCAGATGTACTGAGCCCGGTCGCATGAAGCGACCGGGCTTTTTTGTGGCTGCGCCTGAACAGGCAGCCAGGCGGCAGGAAGCTTTGGCACTGGAAACGTGCGAGGGCTCAAGCAGCCATCAAACCGCCCCCTTTTTGATTGGCCGCGCGGCCAGCCAGGGCTGGTCGATGTTTTTGTTTGTTTCGCCCCGATTTTTATATTTTTTGGCACATCTTGTTGAGGGCCACCCAATTCCCGCCCCACCTCCCTAGGTAACTGTTTACAGGCCGTTTTACTTTTTTGATGCTTTCCGGTCGGCACAATCTACCCAGACCGGGTTGCTGAAGGGGTTTTCAGTTGTCCCCAGCGCGGCTCAGTTACACCCACTGCGCAAACTCTCTTGTGAGCCAATCACTTAGATGATTCATCCACAGGAGACGCACAATTTTGGCAAGGTGAAATCACAGGCTTGAACACAGAATGTTGGGGTTGACGGGTCTTCAAACCACTAGATATTGTTACTCGACGGTGCTCGCGGCACTTCCTGTTTCCAATATATGGGAGCCCGAATAAGCCGCGGAACCGCTGCAATCTGGCACTCAACTCAGGCCTGTCGTCCGGGGAAGCGTTGCCTGAATGGGAATCTGCGCCGAAGGGAGGTGTCTCAAGAAGACTGCTCTCCCCTTGAATGTCCGACATATGGAGAGGGAAACAATAAAGATGAATCCACACACCACCCAAACGGAGCGCTCCGCGACTTCGATGCAAACAACGCATCTCGACTCAGCCAATAACAAGCAGGGGCCATCGAGCGCCGAACTGGCTTCCACCGCGCCCGGCGGTATCAAGGTCATTCGCCGTAACGGCAAGCTGACCAACTTTGACGCGTCGAAGATCTCCATCGCCCTGACCAAGGCTTTTTTGGCCGTCGAGGGTGGTAATGCAGCAGCTAGTTCACGCGTGCGTGATCTGGTGGCCAATCTCACCGCACAGGTACAGCAGGCGCTGACCCGCCACATGAGCGGCGGCGGCACCCTGCACATCGAAGACATCCAGGATCAGGTTGAACTGGCACTGATGCGAGCGGGCGAGCACAAAGTGGCTCGCTCCTATGTGATCTACCGTGCAGAGCGCGCACACGAGCGCGCCGCCGAAGCAGCCAAGCAGACTGCGGAAAACGTCAAGCCAGAGCTCAGCGTCAAACTCGACGATGGCAGCACCATCGCGCTGGACAAGGACCGCATGCGCCGCGTCACCACCGAGGCCTGCAATGAGCTGAGCGGCGTGAATGTGGAAGAAGTCATGACCGCGGCCCTGCGCGACCTCTACGACGGCATTCCAGAAGCAGAGCTGTCACAGGCCCTGACGCTGGCCGCTCGCGCGCGCATTGAGAAGGAACCCAACTACACCTACGTGTCCGCACGTCTGCTGCTGGATTCCATGCGCCACGAAGCGCTGAAGTTCCTCGGCATGGGCCAGACCCGTCCCACGTTTGAAGAAATGAAGCCGGTCTACGGCGACTACTTCCGTGAATACATCCACCGCGCTGCAGAGCTCGAATTGGTAGACCCCAAGCTCTGCCTGTTTGATCTCGACCAGCTCGGCAAGGCCCTGCTCGCAGAACGCGATGCCAAGTTTGATTATCTGGGCCTGCAGACCCTGTACGACCGCTACTTCATTCACAGCAAGGGCGTGCGCTTTGAATTGCCGCAGGCCTTCTTCATGCGCGTGGCCATGGGCCTTGCCATGAACGAGATTGATCGTGAAGCCCGCGCCATCGAGTTCTACCAGCTGCTCTCCAGCTTCGACTTCATGAGCAGCACGCCAACCCTGTTCAACAGTGGCACGCTGCGCCCGCAGCTCTCCAGCTGCTATCTCACACAGGTCCCCGACGACCTGCACGGCATCTTCGGCGCAATCAACGACAACGCCATGCTGTCCAAGTTTGCCGGTGGTCTGGGCAATGACTGGACCGCTGTGCGTGGCATGGGTGCCTACATCAAGGGCACCAATGGCAAGTCCAATGGCGTGGTGCCCTTTCTGAAAGTGGCCAACGACACCGCCGTGGCCGTGAATCAGGGCGGCAAGCGCAAGGGTGCGTTGTGCGCCTACCTGGAAACCTGGCACCGCGACGTTGAGGAATTCCTTGACCTGCGCAAGAACACCGGCGATGACCGTCGCCGCTGCCATGACATCGACACCGCCAACTGGGTGCCGGACCTGTTCATGAAGCGCGTCATGGAAAACGGTCAGTGGACCCTGCTCTCGCCGGAAGACTGCCCTGACCTGCACGACCTCATGGGCGCGGCTTTCGAAGCACGTTACTGCGAATACGAAAAGATGGCCGACGAAGGCCGCATCACCAACTTCAAGCGCCTGCCGGCCCTGAGCCTGTGGCGCAAGATGCTGTCGATGCTGTTTGAAACCGGCCACCCCTGGGTCACGTTCAAGGACCCTTGCAACCTGCGCAGCCCGCAGCAGCATGTGGGCGTGGTGCACAGCTCCAACCTCTGCACCGAGATCACGCTGAACACCAAGGCCGGTCAGGAAATTGCCGTGTGCAACCTAGGCAGCGTCAACCTGCCGCAGCACATCAAGGACGGCAAGCTGGATGAAGCCAAGCTGGAAAAGACCGTCAACACGGCGCTGCGCATGCTGGATAACGTCATCGAATACAACTACTACTCCGTGGCCACCGCTCGCAACTCCAACCTGCGCCACCGCCCGGTGGGCATGGGCATGATGGGTTTCCAGGACTCGCTCTATAAGTTGCGCCTGCCGTATGAGAGCGACGCCGCCATCCGCTTTGCGGATGAGTCCATGGAAGCGATGAGCTACTTCGTGATCAAGGCCTCCACCAATCTGGCCGAAGAGCGTGGCAGCTACTCCAGCTTCAAAGGTTCGCTGTGGGATCAGGGCATCCTGCCCATCGACTCCATCCGCTTGCTGGCGCAGGAGCGCGGCGAGACCTATCTGCAGCAGGACACCAGCAGCAGTGGCCGCTTTGACTGGGACGCCCTGCGTACCCGCGTGCGGACCGTCGGCATTCGCAACTCCAACTGCATGGCCATCGCGCCCACCGCGACAATTGCCAACATCACCGGCGTGTCGCAGTCCATCGAACCGCAGTTCGCCAACCTGTATTCCAAGTCCAACCTCTCGGGCGAGTTCACCGTGGTCAATCAGTACCTCGCGGATGACCTCAAGGCACTGGACCTGTGGGATGAAGTGATGGCGCATGACCTCAAGTTCTACGACGGCAGTGTGCAGAAGATTGACCGCGTGCCGCAGGAGCTGAAGGAAATCTACAAGTGCGCCTTCGAGCTGGACCCCAAGCGCCTCGTGGATGCTGGCAGCCGTCGGCAAAAGTGGATTGACCAGTCCCAGTCACTGAACCTGTACATGGCTGCACCCAGTGGCAAGAAGCTGGACGAGCTCTACAAGCACGCATGGCTTACCGGACTCAAGACCACCTACTACCTGCGCACCATGGGCGCTACCCGCGCCGAGAAGACCACCATTGATGATGGCCGCCTCAACCAGGTGGGCAGTGGCAGCAGTCACGGCAGCAAGGCCAGCGGTCAGACCGCACAGCCCGCCGCATCCGCCCCGGCCAGCGCGGCTCCTGCAAAGGCAGCAACGGACATGTCCGATGCCAAGGTCTGCTCGCTGTACGACCCGTCCTGTGAATCCTGCCAGTGATCAGGGCTTTCACAAACAACGGATCAGCTAGCACTTAAGGCTGACTGCTCCACTTACCGCAACACATACCAAATACCAGGCCGAAAAGGCCGCGAATCAGATTACGGAGATCCATCATGCTTTCATGGGATGACGAAAAGACCACACCTGCAGCCCCTGCTCCGGCAACCGCTCAGGTCACGCCGCAGAGCACACCCGCTGCAGCGCCCACTCCGGGTCCAGTGGTAATGGCCGCAGATTCAGCCGCCAAGGAAGCCGGTGCCACCGGCCTCGAGAATCTGGACATGGGCGCACGCCGCATCCAGGTAGACGACAAGAAGATCATCAACTGCCGCGCCGACCTCAACCAGCTGGTGCCCTTCAAGTACAAGTGGGCATGGGAAAAGTATCTGGCTGCCTGCAACAACCACTGGATGCCGCAGGAAGTGAGCATGAGCGCGGACATCGCGCTGTGGAATGACCCCAATGGCCTGACCGAAGACGAGCGCACCATCATCAAGCGCAGCCTTGGTTTCTTCAGCACCGCAGATTCACTGGTGGCCAACAACCTGGTGCTGGCGGTCTACAAGCACATCACCAACCCGGAATGCCGCCAGTACATCCTGCGTCAGGCTTTTGAAGAAGCCATTCACACCCACGCCTATCAGTACATCATTGAGAGTCTGGGTCTGGACGAAGCAGAAGTCTTCAACATGTACCGCGAGGTTCCGTCCATCCATGACAAGGCGGCATGGTCCCTGCCCTACACGCAGTCACTGGCAGACGAGAACTTCCACACCGGCACCCCGGAAAATGATCAGCGTCTGCTGCGTGACATGATCGCTTTCTACGTCGTGTTTGAAGGCATCTTCTTCTACGTAGGCTTCGTGCAGTTGCTGAGCTTTGGCCGTCGCAACAAGATGAGCGGCGCGTCCGAGCAGATCAAATACATCATGCGCGATGAAGCCATGCACATGAACTTTGGCATCGACGTGATCAACCAGATCAAGATCGAAAACCCACACCTCTGGACCGAAGAGTTCCAGCAGGAAGCGCGCCGCATGATCATCGAAGCCACGGAACTCGAAATCAAGTACGCCCACGACACCATGCCCCGCGGCGTGCTCGGTCTGAACGCCAACATGTTCAACGAGTACATGCAGTACATCGCCAACCGTCGCTGCAACCAGATTGGCCTCAAGGAAATCTATCCGGGCGCTCAGAACCCGTTCCCCTGGATGAGCGAGATGGTTGATCTCAAGCAGGAAGGTAACTTCTTTGAGAAGCGGGTGACGGAGTATCAGACTGGTGGGGCGTTAAGCTGGGATTGAGCGAACGTGATTCGTTATTGCAAAAATGAGGGCAGCGAAAGCTGCCCTCATTTGTTGTAGAACAAACATGCAAGCGCCGGCTCACTACCGATTTTGACAATTCAAAAGAGACAAGCCGACAGATTATTAGTCATCTCGTCTGCTGATCCGCGTTACGAGAACCAATAAAATTCGAGGAGAAATGATGGACACAGATGTCCCAAGAATGCCGTCAGTAAAAAATCTTCACAATATTTTGACTGCCATGCAAAAAGCCGCTGTGCCAGAGGCGTTCGGAGTCGACTTTCTTAAAGACATGGGGTTCACCAGCTCAAATGATCGCTCTGTAATTAAAGTTCTAAAGTTCTTGGGGATGCTAGATGCATCCGGGAAACCTCAGGCTAGCTACCGGGAATACATGGACCATACGAAGTCGAAGAAAGTCCTTGGTGGCTGCATGATGAACGCCTATGACGACTTGTTTAAGAGCGATAAGAACGCAAACTCAAAAACTGCCACGGAACTAAAGGGGTGGTTCAAAACCAAAACAGGTGCAGGGGAAAAAACTGCGGAAAAGATGGCAACAACGTTTAAATCTCTGGCTACTTACGCGGATTTTTCTGGTGCATTTCCTAATTCTGAAAAACCGAAAGAGCAAGAACTCAAGCCGCAGGTTGAAGTAGAGCTTCCAAAGCATCCCGGAGAAACCGGCGCTCACTCTATCGGACTTACGTATCGCATTGAAGTTCACCTTCCCGATACAACAAACGTCGACACATTCAGGGCTATTTTCAGAGCAATACGAGAAGAATTAATGTCATGAGCAGTGTCGTAAAAGGTTTCGTTTTTTCTGGCTTACTTGCAAGCCATGCCACTAAAGACATGGAAGCCTCAGGCTTATTGCGCAGCCGCGCAATAAGCGGTGATGAGCGTACAGAACAGGACCTCCTTTCTTCAGTCGAAGAAAATATTCGAGCGGGAGCCAAGGCGATGGAACGCTCATTTCGCACGCTCTTTGTGTTAGAAAATGTCGTGCGGTCGCTAATTGATGAGAGGCTTAGCGACAAATACGGCATCGACTGGTTTGAATCCAAGGCAACTAGCCCGATGAAAAGCAAGTTGAAGGACAGAAAGTCGAAGGAAGAACAGCACCAATGGCACACGGGCAGAAACAAAGAGCCCCTGTTCTACTTGGATTTCGGCGACCTTGCTAAGTTGATCGTCAACAATTGGCCGGAGTTCGAGGACTTACTTCCCACACAAAGTTGGGTACAAAGCAGGCTCGACGAAGTAGAACGCAGCAGAAACGTAATTGCGCATACAAATATTCTCTCATCCGAAGAGGCGTCGAGACTGGACATGTATTTGCGAGACTGGATCAAGCAAATTGGATGAGCCAGCGTAAATTCAATAGGGTCAGACACCATTGATTAACCAGCCACGCCTCTCGCAACGCTGTCATGCCATCAATCACCTCCGGTGAACCGCTCCAATAAAATGCCAAGCGAATTAACCTGCCAAATCAAGACTCATTAATAACTAACTGATGAAACTACTCGTTCGCAATCTTGCTCGCAGTACGACCGAAGAAGAGCTAAAAGCCTTATTTCGTGAATATGGCACCGTACAGTCTTGTAATTTGGTGTCGGACAAGACCACGGGTGAATCGAAAGGTTTTGCTTTTGTGGAAATGCCGAAGCCGGGAGAAGCCAAGCTGGCGATGAAGAACGTCAACAATATGACGGTTGCCGATCACAAGATTCGAGTCAAAAAAGCCGAAGAAAAACCGTCGCCATACGGCGGCCGGAAATAAAGCTATAAAGCTAGGTCACTACCTTCTCGTCTTGTCGACCAATACATGCACTCACCAAGCCGAATGCCAGTGAAACGGACGAAGCTATGAATAATAGTGAGCAATCGAAGAAAGACCCCTTGCATGGCCTGACGCTCGAAACCATTCTGACAAAATTAGAAGCGCATTTGGGCTGGGATGGAATGGCGCAGAGGGTCGACATCAAGTGCTTCAAGATCGACCCATCCCTGAAGTCATCGCTGAAATTTTTGCGTAAAACACCCTGGGCCAGAGACAAGGTTGAAGAGCTGTACATTTCAACCTTTGTAAAAGAATCCCCGTGGGGCAACGCCGAGTTTTAAGCAAAGGGACTTCAGGCTCGATTCAAATCGCCATCATTCACGACACCCCGAATCGACAGAGAGCTGAGCTGAAGGGCGATAATCTGGCCAGCGATGGAATCCGCAAGAACCTATATTTCAAGCGCAGCGTCGATCTCTCTCAGCAGCCGTGCAAGGTTTGACTCGAATGAGTTGGCGACCAAACTGTGTTCACGCGGAGAGTTTTTCAAGATCATGTCGCAATCCTGCTGGATAACACCTTTTGCATCATGGGAATCGCCAGCAACCGTTCTACATCGCTTTAAGAGCTTGCCGTAGTCTTCACCAAGCGACTCTATGCTGGGCTCAGCCGGAGCAGCAGGACTTAGCCGCTTCATCGCGTAACCGGGCGTACAGCTGCGGTATGGCAGGCTCTACTCATCACAGATTGAGTCGATTAGGCGATGCGAGATCGGCCCAATAAAGCCTCTGACAAGCATTCTGGAGAAGCATTTTTGACAGCCAAAAATATCTACGATGCGCTCAACGAGAGTCACGAGAAGCAGCGCAAGCTGTGCAAGGCACTGCTCAAGACCAAGGCGGGCACGCAGGAGCGGGTTGATACCTTTACGGCTTTGCGTATCGAACTGGCCGCACACGCTGCCGCCGAAGAGCGCTTCCTGTACGCGCCAATTCTGATGCACGATGCCGGTCTATGGTCTGCCCGGCACGCCCTGCACGAGCATCACGCCATCGACGAACTTATTGAAGACCTGCAAACCCAGGAGCATGCCGGCCCTCGATGGATGGCCAATGCCAAGAAACTCACGCATCAGGTCCTTCACCATCTACGTGAAGAAGAGAAAAAATTCTTTCCCGTCTCGGGCAAGCTGTTGAGTGAGACCCAGAAGGTTCAGGCAGGCGCCAAGTACCGCAAGGACTATCAGCGCATGCGCGAGGAATTGCAGAACGGCTAACGCGGTCTGTCATGGCAGCCCGCTGCCCAGGTCCTTGCGCAAAAGCCCCCCTCAGCCACCTCGGCTGAGGGGAGCGGTTTGCGGAGCGACTTCGATACCTGTTGCTACATATCAATGCTGATGCGCTCGCCGCTGGCACGCGACACGCAAACGCACATACTGCAGTTGGCCTTCTTTTCTGATTCAGACAGGTAGGCATCCCGGTGATCCACCTCGCCTTCCAGCACAGAGGTAATGCAGGTGCCACAGGTGCCCTGCATGCAGGCGTACTTGGGGTCCATACCGGCATGATGCAGCGCATCAAGGATGGACTGGTCAGGCCCCACGCTCAGGTCTTTCCCGGATCTGCTCAGGTGCAAGGTAAATGCACGATTCGCAGCGTTATCAACAATTGGAGCGCTGAAGGATTCGATTCGAATGTTTTCCTCCGGCCAACCGCGCGCTATCGCCGCTTCGCGCACCCAGTTCATGAAGCCGGCAGGACCGCAGATGTAGATCAAGGTGTCCTTGTCTGGCCTGGCCAACACCTCCTCGGGTGTGAATCCGCTCTTGCCATCTTCCTGATTGAGATGAATCTGCACGTGCTTGGCAAGTCGGCTGACAGCCAGTTCTTCCTTGAATGCCACCGCCGCTTCATTTCGCGCGCACACATGAAACTGGAAAGGGCGATCCACTCGTAGCAGCCGGTGTGCCATGGCCAGCATCGGCGTGATGCCAATGCCGCCTGAGATCAGGATGGAACGTTTGGCGTTGTCATAGAGCATGAAATTGTTGCGCGGGTGACCCATCTTGAGCACCTGGCCTTCGGTGAGTTCGTGCATGGCTTTGGAGCCACCGCGCCCCTGATCGTCACGCTTGACCGCAATGCGATAGCGGTTGCGAACTTCATCGTGCGCCACCATCGAGTACTGCCGAATCAGACCATCGTTGATGAATACGCTGATGTGCGAACCGGCCGGTCCTTCAGGAAGCAGCACGCCGTCGCTGGTCGGTTCAAACTCGAACGCGCGAATGTCTTCACCGGCGTCCGTGATGCGGGCCACTCGCACTTCTATAGGCAGCAGCGGGTCCAGATCAGGCACGTCCATCTTGTGGGGGTTGTCGTACAACCAGCCGCGACGCGGGATGTCCTGCTTCTTCACGATGCCGTTGCCAAGCTCCATCACGCGTGGGTACTTGTACCAGGGAATATGCGGCATCAGGTGGTGAATGTGGTGATTCTCCTGGCCAAACATCAGGCTGCGCAGTGGTGAGGTTTCATGAATCTGCACGGTGGATTTCCATGGGTCGCTCTCCCAGGTGGTGCCGTGCGGGTGCTGAACGTAAGCGAAGGTGTAGACCACCAGACCCAGGCCGAGACGGTTCGGAATCACGTAGAGAATCAGGAATTCCAGCCAGTACGGCGAGGCCAGAAATGCCACGTGCAGGATGGCCGTGGAGGCAATCATCAGATACACATACCGACGGATTCGCGGCGACCAGTTGTCCTTGCCGTTCTTGAAGAAAAAGGCGAGGTAATGGATGTCGGTGAACATCAGGTAAGAGATACCAGCCCATTTCGGCACTTCCACCAGGCCCAAGTCGGGGTCTTTGCCGTCTTCACCAATGTATCGGTGATGATCCATGTGAATCGCGCGCCATGCCGGCATGTTTACCGCGGGCAAGAGAATCTGGCCTGCGAGCGTCCCCAGCACATCGTTGAAGAGGTTATGGGAAGAAACGGCGCGGTGCGCTGCGTCATGCATGGTGGTAAACGCCAGATACACGGCCACGATATTGAAGCCGACTGCCAGCCACCAGGGAATGATGCCAATCAGATACCAGTAGCTGGACACCGCAAAAGTACCGACCGCAGCAAATGCGACCAAGGTTTGAACAAGATCAAGCTTGGCCAGCGTATTCACTTCCTTGTAGTTCGGGTCGTGAATGATCTGGCTCAGGACTTCCCGAACCGATGTGTTTGTGGTGAGTGTCGCCATTAGAACTCCTCCAAATGTGCGTGCCTTGTCCGACGCTGACCTTGCATACCAGCGCTCCCTTCAAGTCCGGTCCCGGCAGAACGCAACCCACGACCTCAGACTGGTCTTTGGCGCGGAGCAAATGCCATATCGCTGAATTTGCTCATTTCCGAGCGGACTCTTCTTTTTTTGCCAGCCCACCGCCTCATTCCAGGCAGAAAAACCCATGGGCCAGCCATGTGCATGTTGTGCGCTGGTGAAATTTGCCGAACCGAACTTTGGACCGGCGGACATCTCGACCCAAATAAATCAACACACAATCAATGAGATACCACCCCACCGCATATGGGATCACAGCTCAAGAAAATTGCACGCCAAAGCCGATTGCGTAATGCCCTCCCTCCGCACTCCTTTCAGATGGGGTTTTAGTCCCAGCGAGTCGACACCATCGAATGATTGAATTTCTTAAGAAGGGACAAGCTGATGAGGAATGCGGCAGACATTTTTGGTGCCATCAGTGGTTTGATATTCGCGGGCGGCCTGTTGCTGGGTTGGGGCCTGATATCGGCCACCATACTGCCGCCGCTCTCTCCCAATTCTTCGCCGGAAGCGGTCACCCAGTTCTATCAGGATGGATCAAGCCGCATTCAGTTCGGCATGATGATCACCATGGCCACGCTCGCGTTTCTGGTTCCTTTCGGCAGCGCACTGGCAACGCAGATGCGCCGCATGGCAGATGGCCACGCGACGCTCGCGAACGCGCAGTTTGGTTGCACGGTACTGACGGCTGGCGTGGTGACAATGGGAATGACCTTGTGGTCCATTACCTCGTTTCGCCCGGATAGAGGCGTAGAACTGACTTATCTACTCAACGACATGGCGTGGATCGCCTTCACCCTGCCGGTGTCCGGCATCATGCTCATGATGTTCGTGACCGGCCTGGCCATCATCACTGACAAGTCTCCGGAGCCCATCTTTCCGCGATGGTCTGCCTACTTCTGTTTCTGGGGCGCCACACTCACCGCTCCAGGTTTTGGGGTGGTGCTGTTCAAGAGCGGCCCATTTGCATGGAACGGACTCTTCGCGTTCTGGATCGCCCTTGCTATCGCCTTTGCATGGATCATCGTCATTGCGACACTGATCATCCGCGCCGTCAGAATCCAGACGGCGCGCCAGTCGCCCTGATCTGACCTGATCGTCCGGGAGCAACTGCATCACTCACCGGACGATCCGCTAGACAGAGAAAGATCACGCCCGGTGAGCGCGGTTCGAGTATTTGAGGCGCTTTAGGGCGTAAACACCACCCGCCCTCGGATCTTTCCAGCACGCAGGTCGGCCAGGGCCTGTGGCGCTGCTTCCAACGGCAATGACTGCACCTCGCAATGCAGCTCACCGCGCGCGGCCATGTCAAAGGTATCTGCCAGGTCCTTGCGGGTAGCCACGGCCTGCGCGTGATAGGTCACGCCTTTGAACACGGCCAGCACGGCAGAAATACGGATGGCATCGCTGGGCACGGCGCACAACAGAACATCACCGCCGTAAGCCACGGCCAATGTAGCCAGCTCATTGGCCTCGGCCGCTACACTGGTCACGACGACCACCGGACAAGGATTCGCCAACAGGGTTTTCACCGTCTCGGGGTCATCAGCACGCAACATTTGCGCGGCGCCGTGCTCCTTGGCCAGCGCCAATTTCGAATCATCAATATCCACCGCTACGACTTCAGCGCCGCGAGCGCGGGCAGCCTGTACCGCAAGGTGCCCCAGGCCGCCAACGCCAAGAACTGCGACACGCATGCCCGGCTCGATGCTGACCTGATTAAGCGCGCCGACCACAGTCATGCCAGCGCAGCACAGCGGCGCGGCTTGCTCTGAGCTCAGGGCATCCGGAACTGGCACTACGTAGGCCGCGTCGGCCAACACGAACTCGGCATGGCATCCGTCATGTGACATGCCCACTGCCGTCGCCGATGCGCACACATTCTCGCGGCCCGCTTCGCAATGACCACACGTACCGCAGGTCGAACGCAGAAAAGGAACACCGACGCGCTGGCCAATGGCAGGAGACGTAACGCCTTCACCCAAGGCTTCGACAATGCCAACGCCCTCGTGACCGAGCACGACCGGACGGCGAACCAGTGCATCAACCTCTCGCCAGTCGCCGTCGGCGAGATGTACGTCGGTGTAGCACAGACCAGAGGCTTGAATCCGCACTCGAATCTCGCCTGGGCCCGGCTGCGGAATTTCGACATCAACAATTTCCACGGCGCCACGAGGTTCTGCGAGTCTAAGTGCTTTCATTGTTTCTCCTTGATGGCCGCCCATTACGGAAGCGTAACGCTGCAGCTTGGTCGCGTCATGGCGAGTTCACCTGACAACGTGATTTATAGATATTCAGCTTTCTTCGTGACTCAAGCATGCGAACGATGCCCGATCTAATCCCCTATCGAATGATGGGTGGCATCGGCTACATTGAATCGCAACGGATGAGTAAGCTCCAGAGGGCTTTGCGCAGCTGCGCATCCAGCCGGCAACGTTGCAAACAACTGTTGTTCGCCCTGCTGTTTTCTCGGTCAGGATGTCACTCTGGAACAGGCAGCGACGCGCTTCCTGAGCCGAATAGTCAACGATCCATAGGCACCGCGCTTATATGCCTACAAGGACAGCAGAACCGCTCCGCTCAGGCCCAGCATGGCCAGATGCCCGGGGTAATAGGCGTAGAAGAACAGACGGCCACCGGAGAAGCGGAAGTTTCGCTCAAATGCTTCTATTGGCGGCAGCAGGCTGAGAAAGCAAAGGGCGAGCGCGGCAACAACCCACGGCCCGTATTGGTTACCGACGACAATGGTCGGATCGTAGCTACTCATATTGAGCAGGTAAGACAGAGCCACCATGGACGCGGCGCCCAGAAGGGTCCACGGATGCGTCAGACCCACATGTCGAATGTTGTGCACAGTCATGGCGATGACCAGCATCAGGGCCACACCCTCCATGTTGTATTCGCAAAACCACCCGAGCCCGATCAATACGGGTAATGCGGGCCACCATCTGGGGCCGGCCATCCATGCACGCACGCTCATCACGCCCAGCGCCAGGGTGAACAGCACATTCATTGGGTCCCAGAAACTGCCGTGATCCAGTGCCCACCAATAGATGAACTGCGACAAGACGCCAAATACCAGCAACAACTTCACGTACTCGCCGGGGTTTCTCGTGTAGAGCGAGTTACGCGCGATCATGAAGGCAAAGATCGGAAATGCGAACCGACCTATGACGGTCAGAAAATGAAACTCTCCAGCAAGCTTGTCGACCAGAATGCGATCTGTGTGATCGATCGTCATGATCAGTAGCGCGATCAGTTTCAACATGTCGGTATCGTTCTTGTTCTTGCGGCTAGCGGCATCTGGTGCAGCGAGCAAAGGAACAACTGAGCTTAAACAACGATGCTGACGGTGATCTCCTTGTGCGGCGAAGTTAGTTTCAGACCCCTCTTCTACTGGTCTCTTGCCCACACAAGGTCGTGCCAGTACAGCAGCAGTTCATTCAAGTCTCAATTGCGGATTAGCGTGGACCCATGCTAATCGCGCCATACCGACTGGCGGGTGAACATCTTGGGGCCTCTCACGGGGCAGCCCTTTCAAGACATGTAATTGCCCCGGACAGATTGACGGAAACTGACCGGCTCGATCAGGCGGCCTTCTTCAAGTCGATGAGATCCTGGAAGCTGAGGCGACCAATCTCATTCTGCTCATCATCGAGCAACTGATAGAGGTCTCCCTTGCCACGAATATTGAAAACGATGATGACGTCCTGTTCCTTGCCACCGCCCTCGCTGTGCGGCTCTGTATCCGGGCCGCTGCATGTCATGGTTCCAGTGGCACGCGATTCCTTCAGGCTACCGTCCGCGAAGTACAGGCGATGTTCACCCTGCACAACGAAGGTGTTGTTATGTGCCAGATGACGATGCAGGACGATTTTTTCATTGGCAGCAAACTTGAACAACACATCCGATACGCCGTGTTCTTCGTCAATCGCGAGTATCGAATAATGCAGGTGCTGGAAATCACCAATGGTTTTCCAGTCGATCTGGCTGTCGTCAAATTTGCACATGGTCATCTCAATTCTCCTCTTGTCACGCTATTTGTAGGTGCTTTCTAACAGCACTCAGAGGCACTGCCGCGCTGTACATGAGACCTATTCTGGTACCAGACAACAAGCCGGATCAATCAGGGCTAACACTGCCACCTGGTTGCCCTCTCATCTAGAGAGGACAACCAATATCTGCCAGCCAAGTGATGCCTGGCGAACTATTCTCCGGGCATCGCCTGCAACTTATGGGACTGACTGATGAGGTAGTGGTGAAGAGATTCAATTGCTTCGTCATCCAGAACGTGGGCGAACGATGGCATGCCGCGCGGCTTGCTCGCACCCTTGACGATGGCAGCAAAATTCTTGTGCTGTATTTCGTTCAAGTAACGCAGATCCTGCACAACCGCATTACCGACGGCGTTGAAGCCGTGACACTGCCAACAGTGGTTGCCATAGACTTCGGCGCCTTCGGCAACTTGCTCCGGCGTTCCAGTCATCGGCGGCGGCTGTGCTGCATCCAGCAGTTTGCCGTCCTCATTCGGCAACTCAAGCTTGCCGCCCAGCTTATAGGTCAGCACTCGGGCTCGTGACGGGGTCACCTCGGTCTGGAGGTTGGCAGCAAGATTCAACGGATAGGAACCGCCCCAGCCAGCCATGAAAGTGATGTATTGCTCACCATCGATTTCATATGAGATCGGGGCTGCGACGACGCCAGTGTTGCTCGGAGCGGACCAAAGCGCCTTGCCCGTATCGGCAGCAAAGGCACGGACCTGACCTTCTGAATTGCCCTGGAAAACAAGATTGCCTGCGGTGGACAACAGACCGCTATTCCACATGTACGGGTACTCCTGCTTCCACACCTGCTTCTGAGTGACCGGGTCCCATGCAATCAGAGAACCACCAAAGGCGCGGCTCACTTCCCGTAATTGATCTGCATCTTCGGTGATCGTAGGCTCCTTGATACCCAGGTTCCAGAGATTGAGACCCATCTCTGGGGGCGCATCGGAATCTTCGTACTGCATCACGTTGTTCTGTGCAGGGATGTAGACCAGTCCGGTTTGCGGGCTGTAGGACATGGGGTGCCAGTTATGTGCGCCCTGCGGCCCGGGAATAATCACTTCTGCCTTGTCGCTATAGTCGCCAATGTCTGTCACCACCGGACGACCGGTTTCCATATCAACATGGCTGGCCCAATTGATGGGCACGAAATTTTCTGCCGACAGCAACTCACCTGTCGCGCGATCGAGCACGTAGAAGAACCCGTTCTTCGGCGCTTGCATCAGCACTTTCCGGTCTGCATCACCGATCTTCATGTCAGCCAGAATAATGTGCTGAGTTGCGGTGTAGTCCCAGGTGTCACCGGGCGTGGTCTGATAGTGCCAGACGTACTCGCCGGTCTCGGGCCGTAGCGCCACGATGGAGGACAAGAACAGATTGTCTCCCTTGCCGGCGGAACGATAGCGAATGTTCCAGGGCGAGCCGTTGCCCGTTCCGATGTACAGCAGATCCAGTTCCGGGTCATAGGCCATGGAATCCCAGACGGTACCGCCACCGCCTTGCTTCCAGTAGGTATTTCCAAACCAGGTGCTCTTGGCAAGTTCCATCGCCTTGTCTTCGGCAGGCTTGGCGGGGTCACCCGGCACGGTATAGAAGCGCCAAGCTTGTGCACCGGTTTCAGCTTCATACGCGGTGATGTAACCGCGCACGCCCAGTTCGGCGCCGCCATTTCCAATGATGACCTTGCCCTTGATGATGCGCGGTGCACCGGTAATGGAGTAATTACGCTCGCCATCAATCAGCGTATCAACCGACCAAACCTGCTTGCCGTTCTTTGCATCCAGCGCGATCAGACGTCCGTCGAATGCGCCAACGTAAACCTTGCCATTCCAGACAGCCACGCCGCGATTGACCACACCACAACATGCTTTGCCGGCAATGGATCGATCAACTTCAGGGTCAAACTTCCACAGCAACTCGCCACTTACGGGATTGAGCGCATAGACCATGCTGTAAGCGCCCGTGGTGTACATCACCCCATCCACGACGATCGGTGTCGCCTCTACGCCGCGATCAATATCAAGCTTGTAGCTCCAGGCCAGCCCCAACTCGGCCACGTTCTTGTCATTGATTTTTGCCAACGGCGAGAACCGCTGTTCGTCATAGGTGCGACCGTGACTCATCCACGCACCGGGCTCACGATCTGCATTGCTCAGACGTTCAGCCGAGACTGCGGCAGCCTTCTGACCGGCGGTGTTCGCGCCTTCTGTCGAGGAGCCCTGCTCTGATTGCGTGCAGGCTGCTACCAGCATGGTGATGAACAGCCCCGCAAGGCCGGCTCGATATCTCATCTACGATCTCCTCAACGCATACGAATTGTTAACCGGCACCCAAACAGGTCCAGACTCAACTTATTGATACGACATTCTTGCAGAGGAAAAAAAAATGCACCCCTTCCGTTTAGCCGGGTTGACTTAATGTGTTCAGCAGAAAAGCAGATGCGCCACCGCTTCCTCGGCTCATCATCGCGGCAAACTGAAACCCATGTTGCAGAAGTCGCCCCCCGACTGGCCGCGCCCTGCGCAGATCAGCTTAAGCCCGGAAATAGGCCGATCAGACCGATGACGATCAGATAGATCGCGACGACCAGATTCAACAGCTTTGGCCGCACCAGAATCAGAATTCCAGCAACCAGGGCCAGCAAGGGGGCAAGTGACAGATGCAATGTCATGGTTTGATCTCATCAGTTGATGGCTTGGCAGCGATGCTGAAGCGCATTGAAGGTCCCAGACCAAGCCTGCCTTTGGAAAATCCAATGCCCTGAGGATGACACATGTGCTGCAGCATGCCGCTCAGGCTTCTACCAGTGCAACGCGAAATCCCAGTGCAAGGCACCATCGGCAGGCGCATGGCCCACCGGATCCCACCAGACCATTCGGAATCCACTGTATAGATTGGGATGTGAAACGCCGCCGCCCAGCAGACGATTGGTCCCGACCAACACTTCATAGAGGTTCTGACTGCTCGCGGCAGGGTGCAGCGGAGAGATCGCTGCACCTCCCGCATGAACCAGGTGCACGTTCAGATCAAGACGCTGGTACTGACCTGACAGATTCAGCTGGGCCGACCAATGCTGGCCATCCAGCGGTGTGCGGGGTGCTTGCACTTGTCTGAGTCCCAGCATCCATCGAGCATCCAGTGGACCAACATGCGCATTGCGATCCAGGCCCAGGGCATAACCCCGGACCACCTCTTTCGTCTCAGAGCTGCCTGCATGGAATCTGCCCATGCTGAGCGTCATGCGCTCATCCGCCTCACCTCGCCACCACGCTGCGCGCCAGCGATCCTCAGTCGAAGCATCACCGAAAAGCGGAGAAGGCGGGTTGTAACAACGTTGTTGTGAAAGCTCCAGACCCGACGACTCGGCATGGCGCCGCCCCCCTTGCAAGGGAAGCGTCAACGCGGATGCAAACGAACATGCAGCCGGGTCAATCTGAGCGCTGAGCTGATTCCAATGCATGCTGAGCCGCTTTGCGTCTTGAGCGAACCACACCTGCCCCTGGCCGCTGCGGGCAGAAAACCGATGTCTTGAAGTGCTCTCTATCAGGGTCTGCGTCTCGTAGGACGCACCCAGAGATTGCCCAGATGCTGGCACATCAAAGGCGGCCTCCAGCTTTTGTGATCGCTCCTCCCGAGCCAGCAAGCTGTCTGGCCCCAGCAGTGATGGATGCAGCACACGACCTGGCGTCATCGCGTATTTGCCGGTGTAGGTCACTGGCAGCTGAGGGGCACGCAGACGTACCGCACCACGCGCCAGCTCGGTATCGGTCGTGGCCGGATCGAAGCCCGCGAAAGCGACTTCGATATCCTGCCTCGCAAGGGCTAGCTCGCGCAGTGCATCGCCGCCTGCAGCCGCGCCCTCCCGCTCCTGAAATGGAAGGGTGCAGGCCACAAGCGTCAGCGACAGGATCGCGGCAATAGCCGATATTGGGCGCGAATAAAAACAGGCCATCACTGGAACCGACACGTGCCAGCGCCAAAAGTGCGAAATCAATCCGATGTTCTCGGATTGCCGCTGGACCACACCGGTGCTGCCCTGCACTTCCAGCGTTTCGGGTCTGAAAAAGCGCCCTAATCATTTACCTAGAAATGAAGGGCTCACAGGAAGCCGTCAGCACCAATGCGATGAGTGATGGGCGCCTTCGCAGACGTCCACAGCCCAGATGACTCCGAGGCTAGAGCTCAACGCTCAGATGCTCGCCTTTGGCCCGCGAAACACACATGCACATTTGCGTATTAGCGGCTTTCTCGCTTTCGGACAGGTAAGCGTCGCGGTGATCTACCTCACCTTCCACAACCTTGGTAACGCAAGTGCCACACGTACCCTGCATGCAGGCGTACGCCGGCTCGACGCCGGAATGCTGGAGCGCATCCAGAATGGATTGGTTGGCCCCCACCGGCACATCGATATTGGACTTGCTCAGATGCAGCGTGAAGGGGCGGTTCTCAACATCAACCGTGATGGGCGCACTAAAGGATTCGATACGGATATTCTCGTCCAGCCAGCCCCGTTGAATGGCCGACTCGCGCAACCAGGTCATGAATCCACCGGGGCCGCAAATGTAGATCTGCGTGTTCTTGTCGGGTCTGGAAAAAACCTGCTCCGGCGACAAGGCACTGCGACCGTTTTCCTGGTCCAGATGAATCTGCACGTGCTTGGCCAGGCGGCTGACCGCCAGTTCTTCCTTGAAAGGAATTGCATCTTCATTGCGAGCACAGACGTGCATCTCGAAATCCTTGTCCAGCCGGATCAGCCGATGCGCCATAGCCAGCATGGGCGTGATACCAATGCCGCCCGAGATCAGGATGAAACGCTCGGCATTTTCATACAGCATGAAATTGTTTCGCGGCGGACCGAGCTTGATGACCTGCCCCACTTCAAGTTCATGCATGGCACGAGAGCCACCGCGCCCCTTGTCATCTCGTTTGACCGCAATGCGATAGCGGTTGCGGGCATCGTCATGCGCCACCAGAGAGTATTGCCGGACCAGGCCCTCCCGGAGATAGACATTGACGTGCGCACCAGCGGCACCTTCGGGAAAGAGCTGGTCCGGGTCGGTGGGCTCAAACTCGAAGGATCGGATGTCTGCGCCCACGTCCTGAATACTGACGACACGTACCTCAATGGGCGCCAGGGCTTCATCCCCCGGAACGACAATTTCACCCGGCGCCTTCTTCAACCAGCCGCGTTGGGGAACCGGCTGCTTGCGCAGAATGCCGTTGGCCAGATTCCAGACGCGCCGGTACCGGTACCACGGCAGGTGCGGCAGCAGGTGGTGGATATGATGATTCTCCTGACCGAACATCAAGCCGCGCAGCGGTGATGTTTCATAGATGTGCACCGTGGCCTGGAACGGTTCCTTTTGCCAACTCAGGCCATGAGGGTGCTGGATATAGGCAAAGGTGTAAGCCACCAGGCCTAGGCCCAGGCGCTGCGGAAGCACATAGAGCAGCAAGAACTCAGCCCAGTAAGGTGACAGCAGGAAGACGGCGTGCATGCCGATGACCGTGGCCATCATGATGTACACGTACATCTTGACTCTCGGAGACCAGTGCTCGCGGCCGTGCTTGAAAAACCACACAAGCCAGTGAATGTCGGCAAACATCAGATAAGCCTTTCCAGCCCATTTGGGCACGGCTACCAGCCCATAGTCCGGATCGCGACCGTACTCACCCACATAGCGGTGATGATCCATATGAATGGCCCGGAAGGCCGGCATATTCATGCCCGGCAACAGAATCTGGCCTGCCGCTGTTCCCAGAAACTCGTTGACGAAGTTGTCAGATGACACTGCTCGATGCGCGCCATCGTGCATGGGGGTAAACGCCAGGAACACCGCCACGACGTTGAACGTGACCGCAATCCACCAGGGGATCATGCCGTTCAAGTACCAGTAGCAGGACAGGAAGAACGTCCCGAGCGCCGCGATCGTCAGAAGAATCTGCGGAATGTCGTACTTGTGCATGCGCATTACATCGTCGTAATGCGGGTCATGCGTGATCTGGTTGAGAACTTCGCGTACAGACTGATTGGTGGTCACTGTCATGACATGCGCCCTGTAAATTCCGACAATTGCTCACGCCGGCGTAGCGATTTCACGACAGATGGATTGAAACTGCCCTTCGCGCACCCGCTACGCCACTTAGCCACGCCCAAACTAAAGTGGGCGGGGATATTTCGTAAGGAACCGTACTACCTGGGCCCGAGGATTGCAATTGAGCAGATTCATGGGCCCCGACAAGTGACCGCCACCCACCCCAACACGCCTACGAACAAGCAGCAGCGCCAGGCCACTCTTGCAATTCAGAGATCGGCAAAGCGCCTGTACACCGGAATGGAAAAGGTCGAAGCAAAACTGCCATCCACCTCGGCTTGGCCAAAAGGCCGATGTCTCGCTACCAGGGCAGGAATCTGCGAGGCCTCTGATGACGATGCCCCCCCTGAATGCGGCGCTGCCCTACCAGTACGGCGGTGCCTCGCCCAGAGTCGCAGAGCAGGCGCTGCATTTGCCGGACTTGTTGTGCGCGTTGTTCTTCTTCCCGCATTCACGGCAGGCGATCATCATCGGCTTGGTACGCACCAGTTGATAGACCCGGGAATGCGTCGCGTAGGCGACCTTTTCCTTCATGAATTCGTGTACCACACCCTGATGTGTCGGGCTGGCCAGAATCTGATCCATGTTCTCCAACTCTTCCCAGGCCGATATGGTGAAACCATAGCTGTGCCCATTTTCATCCGGCTTGCGTGCACCAACCATGCCGGTCACGAAGCCATTCTGTGTGGACAAATGCTCCAGCACGTCGCGGGTGATGGTGGCAACGTGATCGAACCCCTTCTGCCCATCCTCCATCCGAATCCAGGTCAGGCCAATTGCATTGGGCGCCGCCATGCTTCCGCGATTGAGCCGGTAGAACGCGCCAAAACTGTAATTGCCCATTTGCTGCGGCAGCAGGAAACCCTGGAAACCGAGCGCCTCTCCAAAAGCAACCTGGTCAAACAGATTGCTGACCGCCGCATGCCCGTCCGCATCGAAGTTGAAAAAGATGGTGCCCGGTAGTGCAATGCGCTTGCCTGTTGCGGCAACCGCATCAAAGCCGATCTGACCCGGCAGATCGCCCGTGTGAGTGGCATGCAGCACGTAACGAGCCGCAACAGTGCCTTCTCCGGCGGTGATCGGGCCGTCGATTTCGAATCGCAGATCGGGAAACGCTTTGAGGAGCATCTCTGCGTGTTCCCTCAGCGCGTCCCCTTTTAATGCACCACCGGTCAGCGGATCCTGATAGCTGCCGCCTCCGGTCAGCTCGAGCACGCGATCAACTTCGTGCGAGTTCCAGGCATCGAGGTAATTTCCGGCCAGCGTGAGTCTTGAAGGACCACGCGTCAGAATCGATACCAGCATACGCAAGAAGATTCCAATCTTTTCCACGCCACAGTCTCCCTAATGGTTATGGAAATCATTCTCGCCTTGTTTGCGTCCTGAAACCAGCAATTCACTCGCAGCGCCGGCCGCCCGGAACTCCTCGCCGCAGGTTTCAGCCCTTGGCTCTGGCCTTTCCAGCCTCTTCTGCCCGCTTGAGCTCCTTGGCCTGCGCCGCGTTGTCCGGCTTCGCATCCCGCGCGGCCTTGTCCACTTTTCCTGATTTGGCAAAGTCATGCGCTTGCTTGTCGTAGCGGCGTGCTGCTTCGTAATCGCCTTCACCTTGAATCTTTTCCGACCGGGGCTTGCTGCTCATGTCTTGTCTCCATAAAGAAAATGAAGGATTGCCTTGAATCCGGAGACATCCGAATCAAGTCATCATGGCCACAAGACTGGCAGGGGCGTGCTAACCCTCGCTGAATTTCCCGAAGGAATACCTGGAAGCTCTCTAGAAACTTCCCAGAAACTCTTGATACCCAAGAGCCACTGTCTCGGGTGCTTCCATCTGCGGGTAATGGCCAATGTCTGGAAGCTGGCGGATGAAATGCGCTGCACTGACCACCTCGCGGTAGCGCCCAACCATGTGGGCGCCAGATATCGGGTCGGCTGAACCGTTAATGACCCCTAGCGGAATCCTGGCTTCCTGCAAGGCACCGACCCAACGGTCCCGATGGCGGCGGCGATCACTCATGTAGTGGATGAGTTTGTAGAAATTGGCTTTGCCATTGTTGTATTCGATGAGCTCCCAGAACGCATCTAAGGTTTCCTGAGGCGGTTGCGTCTCCGACCCAAAAACACGCCGTAGTGACTTGTCCAGAGCGCTCTGACGAAACAGGCGGTTTGCGAGAAAGCCAAAACGACTGAGCAGCAGCTTTTGAACGAACAAGGCGCGATGCGTCTCAGGAAACAGGCCGCCGTTGAGCAAACAAAGACTCATCCATTGCCCTGCCCCGGAGCCCTGATTCTGGCGCGCCAAAAGCTCCTGAGCCACCGTGTCTCCATAGTCGTGAGACAGGACATGAAATGTACTCAGACCCAGTTTTCTGACCAGAGCCTCAGTCAGATCAGCTTGTTCCATGATCGAATAATCATGGCCCCTGGGCTTATCGCTGAAACCGAACCCGAGGAAATCAAGGGCAATGAGCCGATATCGATTGACCAGTTCTGGCCAGATCGGCGCCCAGTCCCAGGACGCTGTCGGAAAGCCGTGCAGCAAGATGATGACTGGCGCATCACGCGGGCCTTCGTCCATTACAAAGATTGTGCGGTCCAGCAGCGTCATCTCGCGACCACGCTGTTTCCACATCTGGGGACTGACTTCATTCATGGCGCATGGACCTGACAGGAGTTCAGCGCCACTTTACGCAAAGCTTGGCCGGAGCATCTACCCGGGAAGCCCCTACTCCAGCCAGCGGCTGAACGCCCTCACTCTGCCCGTCATCTGCATTGCATTCACTCTCTGTCCGCGTACTATCTGGCGTTCATAAACAAGCAGAAATTCATCAGGAGAGTTCGATGGCGCGTGTTCCCATTGTTAGACCAGAAATCCTAGAAGACCCTGTCATCAAAGAGATCTTCAGCTGGGTGACGCAGATGGAAGGCGAGGTCCCCAATCATTTTCTGGTCGAGTTGAATTTTCCCGAATTTCTGAAAGCCAAACTGGGCGCAACTCAGGTGCTGTGGCAGATGGGAGAACTCAGCATGCCCGAGATCCAGCACGTGGGCATTCTGGTATCCAAAGCCAATGGCTGCCCCTATTGCACGGCAGCCTTCTGCACCATTCTCAACTATGGGCTTGAGACCGCAGAGGCCTACGTCCAGAAGCTGGCAGACGAAGGACTGGGCGCAGTATCGGACCAGCGCCTGAAGACCCTCCTGAGCTTTGCGCTGAAGGTCAACGGTGATGCTGCGTCGACAACGGATGCCGATGTACAGGCACTGCGAGACGCCGGACTGGGTGACAAGGGCATTGTGCAGCTGGTGCATCTGGTCAGTGATTTCGCCGCATACAACCGGCTTAATCTCGCCCTGGATACCGACTACGACTACCGGGACATGTGGCGCAAACTCGCGTTTGGCTGGTCTGAAAGTTCAGGTCAGGCGCCTGGTGACAATACGCGGGGCGTTCGCTGATTTCTTTCTGATCAGAGTCTTTCGCGGTCGGGCGTCGGACCGTTAGTCGGCTGATTGGATGCGGGCATCCCATCCGGTGCCAAGGAGCCTTGTTGTCGGCTCATGGGCCGATTTACGATGCTCCCGCACCGGAGGGGCACTGCCATGGAACGCACTTATCGCATTGAGACAGACGCTTATGTGAGGAACGGCCTTCAATCCGAAGCTTCCGCTCGCGGGCTCGACGCCGACCCTTTGGCCGACCACGCCTTAGCGCTTTCGGGAAACATCCTGCGAAACATGCTGATTACCGCTGATGACGTGCTGTTCTCGATGGCCGAGAAAAGCCTGTCCAACGATCAGCAGCAAACCTACTTCTCGGCGATGCGCCTGCTTCGAAAGTCCGGCGCCGACATCGCGAGCGCGTTCGGCGCAAGCCTCTTCACTCCTGCACCGGAACCAAACAGTCCGGTAGAAAAAAGGCAGGAACTGAGCCTGCGTGAAGACGAGGATGTAGAGGTCGAAATATCCATCACCAACATCGTCAGCCGTGTCTCTGACGCAGCCGCGCAGGAAATCTGGGAGTTCGGACTACGGCTCGAAAACATGGCTGAGCGGGCGCTCGCGGTGCAGCTGGAAAATTTGCGTCCAGCTGAATTGGCAAACGCGTTTCGAGCTGCGCTCAGCCCACTGATACTGCCCATCGAAGTGCGTCTAATTCTGATGAAGCTCTTCGAAAGACAACTGCTTGCCGAAGCCAATAGATTCTACAAAGGGCTTAATCGCGATCTCGAGCACGCAGGCCACCGCATCGGTGAGGCGAAGCACCCAGAGACAGCGGGTGAACCGCAGAAACAGCGTACGCCGGATTCTCAAGTCGAAAGCAGAACAGTGCATCAGAGCTACTCCCTGCCCGACTCAGTCCTGTCAGCGCTCAGCACATCAAACGACCCGTGCGGCAATGACAAAACGCCCTCAACCGGCGGCTTGCAGAGACTCTCTCTGCTCAGTCAGTGGCTTGAAAACCTGCGCATCCGAGTTCCACTAAAGCAAGCCGACGCCATGGATCGCCTGCTGGCCCCACTTGTCCGAATTGCCCTGAGCGATACCGGATTCTTTGCCGACGAAGAACACCCAGCGCACGGCATCATCAATGAAATGCAACGCAAATCAGCTGATCCGGCTTCGGCGGCTGATCAGGTGAATGAAGCAGACCAGGCTCTTCGTGCTCTGGCAGAAAAATCCCCGTCCATCGCTCCCGGTGACGTTGAAACACTGGATGCGCGAACCCTGAGCCAGTTCCTGACATCTCGCAAACCCAGGGCGGTCAATGCCGAATCGAGAATTGAGGAGGCCAGGGATTATGCGCATCAGAGAATCAAGGCCTCTGGAACGGGACTGGATTTGCCTGTGGGCATTTCTTCTTTCCTAAGCACGGTGTGGATGCCGCTGGCGACCGCGGTGAAACTGCGCTTCGGTGACGAGTCTCGGGAATGGCGACAGGCCGAGGACATGCTGATTCGATTGTTCAAGGACTGTCGCTGGATCACGAGACCGGGCCAGATCGCGAGCGTGCTGAACGAGATTGCGACCAATATGGAATCCATCGGACTCCCGAAGAATCTCGTTGACCGCGCTCAGGTCGTGCTGAAGGCCGGTCTGTCTGCGGATAAGGGCACCAGCGCGAAACTCGACCTGCATTCACTCGGAATGCGCGTCGAATCCGAAGACCATGGAAGCGGTGAAAGACCCGACATTGACCAGAGCACCGCTGTCCTGATTTTCAAAGCAGTTGGAGACTGGCGAGAGAGCCTTCCAGTTGGCGCATGGTTTCGCGTATTTGATCGCCCCCATGAGCGCACGGTCTGGATGAGCGCGGATGTTTTCTATCCGAAGGCCATGAAACTGCTGTTCACCGGCTTTGATACCAGCACGCGCCTGGAAGTTGCCAAACCCGATTTCGTTCGTGATCTCAAAGCCGGCCGGGCTGAGCCTGTCAGCCCGACTCCACAGCAAGCCGCTGCCATTGAGCGCCTATGCGCCACCATCCACTGACTCCAACCGTTCACTGCCCTGTCGGTGAGAGACAGGCGTACGCAAAGGCGCCGGAGAAGAGCTACAAAGACAAATGATCCGCCACGAAGTCAGCATCCTTGTCGCCACGGCCGGACAGATTGATCAGGATGTGCTGATCGGCTGACATCCCCTTTGCTTCTTCCATGGCCCAAGCCACTGCATGCGCACTTTCGAGCGCAGGAATGATGCCTTCCAGGCGCGACAAGGTCATAAACGCGTCCAGGCACTTCGCGTCGTCAATGGCTTCATAGCGCACACGCTTGATGTCTTTCAGGTAGCAGTGCTGCGGGCCTACGCCGGGATAGTCCAGGCCGGAAGCAATGGAATAGACCGGTAGCGGCACGCCATCATCGTCCTGCAGGTTGTAACACTCGAAACCATGAATCGCACCCTTGCGCCCCAGGGTCAGCGTTGCAGCATGGTCCTGGGTATCCAGCCCACGCCCCGCCGGCTCGACACCAACCAGTTCGACATCCTGATCATCGAGAAAAGCCGTGAACATACCCATGGCATTGGAGCCGCCGCCAACACAAGCTGTCACGACGTGCGGCAGGCGGCCATTCTCGGCCTGAAACTGCTCGCGTGCCTCGCGGCCCACCACACTCTGGAAATCTCTCACCATCTTTGGAAACGGGTGCGGCCCCACCACCGATCCGATGGCGTAAATTGAATTAACAGGATCCTTGAGGTACTCCTCGAAGGCACTGTCCACCGCATCTTTGAGGGTACGCGTACCGCGACCCACGGGCACCAGCTTGGCCCCCAGGATTTTCATCTTGGTGACATTTGGGTGCTCCTTGGCGATATCGATCTCGCCCATGTGGATTTCGCATTCGATACCCAGCAATGCGCAAGCCGTGGCCAGCGCTACACCATGTTGCCCGGCTCCGGTTTCGGCCAGAACCCGCTTCTTGCCCATGTGCTTGGCCAGCAAGGCTTCACCCAGGCAATGATTGATCTTGTGAGCGCCAGTGTGGTTGAGATCTTCGCGTTTCAGCCATAGCTGAGCTCCGCCCTGCTGGCGGGTCAGACGACGCGCGTGAAAAATCGGGCTGGGCCGGCCGACGTAATGCTTGAACAACCAGCTGAGTTCGTTCTTGAAGGCATCAGTGTCACATACCGATTCGTAAGCGTCATTGATGTCGTCCATGACTGCCTTGAGTTCGGGCGGAATGATCTGTCCACCGTACTCCCCGAAATAGCCCTTCTCATCAGGCATGGATGCGAACTCAAAACTCATGGTTGTCCTCCAGCGATTGCATGACATTGGTTTTCCGCGATTGTAGCCAAAGCGCGAACCGGACCGCCGTCAGAACATCAGGCGACTACCAGCATCTGGCTTCCGTGCCACGACGCTCCCGGAGCAAGGCTCACGGGATGCTCTGCAATCGCCGCTTCCACGCAAAGCATGTGCTGCTCTGCATGCGCGTCCATGTCTGCCAGAGCCGCTGCCTTTTCGGAACCTGGATTCCACACGACCGTGTCTTTGAACCCGCTCTGTCGTAGCGCCAATCGACGCTTCACGTCCTCGAGCTTGAGCACGTCCGGGGCGCCGACATAGATGCGATCACATTCCGGACCAAAACTTAGAGCGCCTTCTTCCTGGAGGGATTCAGCCATCTGTGCAGTGGCATCCAGATAGCGACATCCGCCCAGGCCTGAAAGCCGGGTGGAAGCGATATCGTCAACCTGCAGATAGGTATGCAGCGCCAGCGTGAACGAGGCGTCCTGATCACCTGAATTCAAGACTGACAGAATCACTTCCAGCGATTGATCGGTGAGCTTGGCTTCCAGAGTGAGGCGGAAAGGATTCGGCCATATTTCGCGTGTCTGCGCATCGTCTGTCAGTTCAAGGCGCGCCTGATCGGCTTCGCAATCCGCCCAGCGCCAGTTCCGTGTCCGCGCAAAGCCATGCTTTGGCAACTTACCCAATGTGCCGAACTGCGGGAAGATCACCGGAATGCCCCCGCGGATGGATGCGCCCGGCCTTGAGCCTGTTTTCCGACTCAGGAACAAGCGGTCCTCGGCTTCGCCCGCCGGACGCCATGAAAGTACATGAGCTCCGTTGGCGCAGATCCAGGCTTCACTGCCGGCTGGCGTGCTGATCCGGCGGACATCCGCAGACTCCGCGGTATCGAACGGCTTGGGGGGGATTTGATGAAGATTGACCATAACCGAGACTATAAATTGATTTGCTGAATCCACGCGGATTGAAACTTGCCAAAGACATACCCCGGAATGGGGATGGATCACCGGCGGATCGTCCATGTATGGTCACTTGCGAAAGCCGAAGCCTGCCTGGTGCGCTAATTTCAGACCGAAGCTTCAACTGGAGAAGGACATGATTCGCCCACAACACATCGCCCTTACGGCTTTCCTGCTCCTATTGCATGGTCAAGCCTCTGCTCAGCGCTTCTATGACGCTCCTACGACGATGGCCAATCTGGTCTCCGATGCCGGCTTCAAGCATTGCAAGAAACTGGTAAAGAATTTCTACAAGAAAACCACTATCGGCAATGTGTACGCCACGCTTCACACCAACAGCGAAGTCAAGAAAGATACGCTGCAGTTGTCAGCAATCTGGGGCGAGAAGAATGACAACGTCATCACCGAGCTGACTCTGCGTCAGCTGGGCAGACGCTGTGTTGCTTCATTTGAGCTGATGTTCAACGCAGAAGCCTCATGCCCGGAGATGATGAGCAAGGAGCCTGCCTACACGCAGCTCTACGATCATGTCGGCATCATTCACGCAGAGTTGAAGAACGGCTCGCGAAAGTATCTCTATCCGACAGGCGAGAACAGCTGCATGGTGATCTACCGCCACAATGCGGTTGACTAAGCAGCGCGCCAAACCGCCTCTGTCAGAGCACTTGCTCGGGCGTGGCTTGCTGTGAACTGTATGCCCCACTTCTGTCTCTGCGGCTGACAAACCGGAAACTACGCTCGATAACGCCGAAGTCCTCTAGATAGCTGGCGAATGTTTCCCGCTGCCCTCTGAACGTGAGGATGAACTCCTTGCCGTCAAAGATGGTGGCGATGGAGTGGCTCTGCATGGCCGAGGCGACGCCACCGTCGATCAAGGCGAATTCCGTATCGAAACAGATGGCGTGTTGCAGCCCCAGATACTGCCCTCGAATCCGCGTCACGATGGCATCTGGCGGAATTCCGAAGTGCGCGCGATCGCCGGAATAATCCAGCTGCCGGTAGACGTAGTGGGCGTATCGCTTTGAGGAGATACCGTCGAGAGACCTACTCGGAGCCGTCATGAAGACACCGAATTCCTGCCCTTCCGGACCCTGCAAGCGCAGCACCGTCCCCGAGTCTCCAGTGGCGATAATCTTCCAGGATGCGGGATAACGGATGGAAAAGCCGCCGGACTCGCTGACGTACTCTGGGTACACCGGCCATCGACGCTGGTCCGCCTTCTCACAGGCAAGCCCTGCGACCAGCAACAATAGAACGAGCGCTGTTCGCCGGATGCGCTTCACAATTGCCGACCTGTTCTCGTTCAGGCTCATCTTGCGGACACTCTAGCCTGTCGCGACTAGCGACAAAAGTGCGTAATTATTCGCCGCACTGCCTCGATTTCACGTTTCTACGGGCAGCACCAGACCTGCAATGAGTTCTCATTCTGTAAGCTGCGAGACCTGTTGCCAGCACGAAGTCTTGTTCACGACGCGCGATGGCCAACACGCCAGTCTTCTGACTTTGCCGATCCGGTAGGCCAAATTCATCATCCGGAGTGCAGCCCGGATCACGTTTAACCCATGAATTCACCTCAATCTCTCCGCGGCATCTTGTTGTTTGTCACGGGACTTTTCTTCTTCGCCAGCCTGGACACCACGCTCAAGGTGCTGTCCGCCGAATACCCAGTGCCCATGGTCGCGGCGCTGCGCTACTTTGTGAACGTATTGCTGATGGTGGCCCTCCTGGGCCCCAGTCGAGGCCGCCAGATGCTGCAGACCAAGCGCACAGGCTGGGTTCTGGTCCGCGGACTGACCCTGGCCGGCGCTACGCTGTTCATGGTCCTGGCCCTGCAGAGAATGCCCGTGGCCGAGGCCACTTCCATCGTTTTCCTGTCCCCTCTGGTGGTGGTACTGATAGCTGGTCGTACGCTGGGCGAGAAAGTCGGCATGCCCGACTGGATTGCGGCATTCATCGGCTTTCTCGGCATTCTTCTCATTGCGCGTCCTAGCGCCGACCTGGACCTGCTCGGCGTGGCCTACGCCTGCGGCGCCATTGTCGTGCTGACCGGGTACCAGCTCCTCTCGCGAATTCTGTCGGCAAGTGAGCACACCCTGGCACTGCTGTTCTACGGTGCTGTGACCGGCTCCGTGGTCTTCGGGATGCTGCTGCCATGGTTCTGGAAAGGTGGCATTCCGCCGGCGGAGCATTTGCTGCTGTTTCTGCTCGCCGGCAGCGTTGCCACCCTGGGACACTTCCTCTTTACTGCTGCCTACAAGTCAACTGAGGCTTCGGCCCTCGCACCACTGATGTACGTGCAGCTGGTGTGGGCCGGCCTTCTGGGATGGCTCGTCTTTGATCACGTACCCGACCACTTGAGCATGGTGGGCATGGCATTGGTTGCGCTCGCAGGGGTGTCTGTAGGCGTGCGATCTCACCGGTCCAGAAAAGAAGCAGAGGCCATGCTCGACACCGAGCCCTGAGCATTGGCATCAACGCAATGGCGAGGTACGCGCGGGGGGATCGGAAGAAGGAAAACTGTCATCCAGAGCCTCATCCAAGTCTGACTTGATGGATGCATTTTTCTTGTCCTTGTCCCCGCTCTTGCGTTCGAGCTCCGCATTGTTCTGGAGCCGCTTGTCGAGTGAATCCTTTTTCGCCTCTGGTCCGCGATCTTCGCGTTCTGTATTTTTTCTCTTGCTCATGCTTGTCACCTCTCTGGGATTGAATGTGAGCTTCATTTATCTCAGATCGTGGTGAATCCACTGAAAGCCCGTTTGGGCTATCAAACTGATCCATCCGATCACGACTGCTGTGACTACAGCCTGCCGGATCGACGATGAACAGGGCATAACAAGGCAAGTCGCTGACGGTGTTCCCTCCAATTTTCACTTCCAATTCGTGATCTGGAACAAGCTACAGCCGATATTCCTGAACGAGCTGGCCTGTCACCGACATGGCTTTGCTTAGAATGCAGGCGGACCATCACACGAGATCACCGCATGCACGACGAAGACGCCTCGCGTTTCGCCTTACTCGTGAACTCTCCCATCCGGACACCGGCCAGAGAGCAGGCCTTGCGAGATTGGCAGTCCTACAAACTCGGCCGTCAGGCCGCCTTTATTGAGCAGCAGAAGAAGAACGCGCTCGAGCATTCTTTGGGTTGGACCAAGGGTGACTACATCAAGTCGGTTACCGCACCAGCGATCGACCTCAGCAACAGTGAATTCGCCGACGTGTGCATTGGCTTCGCGGATTTGCGGGGCGTGTGCTTCGATGGTGCCCGCTTTTTGTTGAACCAGCTGCCATGGCGATCGCTCAAGGGCTCCAATCTTCATTACGCCAGTTTGCGCCACATGGATTTGTCCGAGTGTCGACTCATGGAATGCGACTTGCGACATGCCGACTTGTCTGGCTGCAATTTGCAGAATGCAGACTTGAGCGATGCCAATCTTGGTGGCGCAATACTCAGCGGCTGCGACCTGCGTGGCGCCAACCTGAGCCGGGCCAATCTCGTGGGCACTGAACTGGACAACGCAATCCTGGATGGTGCCCGCGTCTACGGCGTCTCGGCCTGGGATCTCAGAGGCGAACCCGCTTCATCTCGCAATCTGATTCTGACCGAACCGGGTTCGCCCGGCATCACAACCGATGACATCCAGATTGCGCAGTTCGTCTACCTGCTGATGGACAACCCACGCATTCGCAACGTGCTGGACACGGTGACCCGCAAGGTTGTTCTGATTCTGGGTCGCTTTACGCCAGAACGAAAAGATATGCTGGACCAACTTCGAGACGCACTGCGAACGAAGAATCTGGTGCCGATCCTGTTCGACTTTGACAAGGGCGCTGATCGAGACGTCACAGAGACTGTCACCCTGCTCGCCCGTATGGCTCGATTTGTCATCGCTGACCTCACCGACCCTGCCAGCATTCCACAGGAACTGCACGCCATCGCTCCGCATCTGTCTGTCCCAATCAGCCTGATTATTCAGCAGGGCCAATCGCCGTACAGCATGGTGAGGGATCTGGCGAAGTATCACTGGGTGCTCAAACCCTATCGCTATGAGAGTGCGCAATCCTTGCTGGTGGCGCTGGACGAGCAAGTCATTGCACCGGCCGAAGCCAAACGCACAGAACTGGCGCAAAGCCAGCCGGGAGCCGACTGGTAGCCGCTGATCAGGTCCGCACCCCGGCTTATCATCAAGCCAGAAGCTGGTCCGTTCGAGACTTCCATTGAATCAAGGCCTCACACTCAGCGGGCGGCGTAACCTTGACCCAGGCAGCAAAATTCACCACCACATGCGCGTCAATATCGGCCTGACTCAATCCCGAGCCCACCAGAAACTGGCGACCGCGCAGATGGGCATCGAGCGTTTGCATGAAGATTCGAAGCCGGGCAAGTCCCCGCGCTGCCAACTCAGGGATCTGCGGCACGTTGTCCGGCCCCGGCATTGCACGATCCTTCATGTTGGGGCTGCCATTTCGCAAGGCTTCGGCGGCTGCTAGAAAGCCCTCCACAAAGATGCGATGCATCCAGTTCACGATGTGCGCGCGTTCGAGACTGTTCGCACCAAAGACAGGTTTGTCTGGAAACTGATCTTCGAGATACTGGCAAATGGCAATGACCTCACTCAGACAACTGCCATCATCGGCAATCAATGCGGGGACCGTGCACCGCGGATTAATGCTGCGAAAAGGTTCGCGCATCTGATCTCCCGCCCGGATATTGACAACCTCCACATCCAGCTCAACTTGCTTGTACTTCAGCATGAGTTCTACCCGCATCGGGCTCGGCGCCCCGGGAAATGTATAGAGCTTCATGTTTGAATTTCTCCGTTGGAAAGAAAGGCACGCGATGCTGAACAACCGACAATACCGGACATTGCTCTGCAACGCCGCCCTGCCCCATCAAAAAAAGGCGGAGCCCGAAGACTCCGCCTCAATTTGCAGCCAGGAACCAGATCCAGGCCAGCGGAAATACCGCTTATTTGCCTAGCTCTGACGCAGAAAACTAGCGCGTCACCATCATCTGAAATGACATATCCGCAGGCGTTCCATCGACCATGCTAAAACAGGCAACGTAAACGCCGTTCGCTTCACCTGCACGATTTGCGGCCCCGCAAGCAACAGGTGCTGGCGAACCAAAGGCCAGGGTATGTGGCTGAATAAAGACCATATAGCCCTTGTTTGCCGGGATATTCGAGCAAGGCGCACGGAAAAGAACCTCGTACTGCCCTGTTGCGATTCGCTGCGATTCAATGGCGCGCCCAGAAACCGGCGTGCCATCGGAATTGACAGAAGCCGTGCACTGAACAGAGCCAAAGTTCAGCGGATGGGTCGTGCCTGCAGGTACATCAGAAGTGCTCGCACCCGTGTCATTCTGAGCGACAACGTTTCCAGCAAATGAAAAGCCAGCGGCGCATACGAAAGTGGCAATTAACTTCTTCATGATTACTCTCCCAATACTTGAAGCAAGTAAGAAATCCTCCTCGTCGAGGACCCTATCTCCTGATAGGTTTTTCATCACGCTCGCACTTACTGCGATTCATGATCCTAAAAATATATTCTTCTGACATCGCCTGCTCAAGGGAGTCTTCAGGAAAAGTGCTGAAAAAGGTGACCTGTTTCTCAGCCCAACGCTCTATGACTCTAAATAGACCTCAAACCCGCGTAAGTATCAGCGTCTGTCATTGGGTCCGACGCCATTCGTCCATCTGTTGCACAAAAAAGCGGAGCCCGAGGGCTCCGCTTCTTTGTCACTAACTGATGCATGATTACCAGATCAGGGGACGCGCATCACGTTGGGGCCCGTCCACTGAATTCGCAGTGTGTTCGCGCCGGTATCTCCGTCATACAAGGCCCCCTGCAACCAGTTGTAACGAAAGGACGCCGCACTGACGCTGCCCTTGTACTCACCGCTGCTGAAGTCGTGCGCACCCTGCAAGGTGATGTTTTCCGGCGCGCCGTCCGTATCCTGCAGAAAGAGGGTGGTCGTCTGCATCGCAGTGTTGTACGCAATCGTTCCAGCAGTCGTCAGCCGGCGCGTGGTGGCGTAGTAACCCACAAGATCACCACGCAGAAATACTCTGCCAGCAGCATGCTGCCAGGAGCCGCTTGTATCGTCATCAACATGGACGTTATCCAGCGAGTCCCTCACCAGATTGAATACCACCGCTCCTGCCCAGGTTTGTGTGCTGACGGCACAGATGGCAACGACAGCAAACATCTTGCTTATGGTCTTAAACATTTCCCCGCTCCTTGTATCCATTGCAATATTGCGTGAGGCGCTGATTGATTCAGCGCTGGGGTTATTATCGGAACATTCGGGTCGAAAATCTCGCGACAAGGGCCTTGATATGTGACCTCCTTCACCTGGGACCGCACTATTTTCTTCCGGACTGGATGATGTGTGACTCCGAGCACATTAAATGCTGGCCAGTGCGGTATTGCACTCCACGATAGCCGGGCATGTACTTGCCAAACTCGAGGCGTCGAGTAACGTGCCATCATCAGCGCATTCCCACCCAACTGAGCTGATTCTGCACCTGACAGACGGGCTCGTCCGTTGACACCGAGAGCACCATGGCACGCTACATACTCATTTTGATGCTTGTGCTGAGCTTCAAGGCGAATGCCGAAGCTTTGAACTGCGATAAAAGCGATATCAATGTCGACCTCACCCGACTGCTGGGCCGCTCCGAAAACATCTGCGATCAATACGGCGGAAAGGTGCTCTTGGTGGTCAATGTCGCCAGTCATTGTGGCTACACACCCCAGTACGAAGGTCTGGAAGCCTTGTATCGCAAGCATCACAAAGATGGCCTGGTCATTCTGGGCTTTCCTTCGGGCGATTTCGGTGGGCAGGAATTTGATGATGCCGAGAAAATTCAGAAATTCTGCAAGCTGAACTTCGGCGTCAGCTTTCCGATGTTTTCCAGAACATCGGTACGCGGACCCTCGGCAAATCCCCTGTTCAAACAGCTGGCCGAGAAAACCGGAAACGCCCCCAGCTGGAATTTCAACAAGTACCTGATCGACCGTAGTGGAAAAGCAGTGATGCACTTTCCCAGCGACATCTCGCCAGAGAGCCCATCTTTGCAGGCTGCGCTCAAAGAGTTGTTGTGAGGTTCTTTTGGCATTAAGTAACCAAGGAGAAAAAGATGACTGGATTACTGATCCCTCGCTTGCGCGCATCTGTTGTCAGCGGTCTGCTGATGCTGTGCTGTACGGGAACGGCGATGGGCGATTCCAATCCCTGCCCGGTCAAGGAATCAAAGTTTGGGCCCGATGATCAGGTCGGCAATCTCAATCTCCTGACATCCGCAAAAACGCTAGAAGCAGCGAAGCTGATCAAGACCGGAAAGACCTATCGTCTGGGAATTGAAACCAACAGCGACACGCCCGCTTATGCGCCGCGATTTTTCTCCATCACTATCTTGCAACCGGGGCAGACTGGCGGTACGACCGTTGGCCCTACCAAGACCACCTACAACGACGACATCATCACGGGCTGGGCAGGCATCGGATCTCAGATCGACGGCCTGGGTCATGTCGGTATCGACGGCGCCTATTACAACTGCCATCAGGCTGCGGACTTTGCCAAGACAGATGGCCTGACCCGACTCGGGATCGAAAACGTTCCCGCCGTCGCCACACGCGGTATTGTTCTGGATATGGCCGGCTATCTCGGTGTCGACATCGTCAAGGAGGGCACCGCATTTAATCGCGCCGAGATTGAAGGTGCCATGAAGCGTCAGGGGCTGGAATCCATCGGCTCCGGTGACGTCGTGCTTTTCCATACAGGCTGGAACCAGCTCATTGGCAAGGAAGACAAGCGTTATGCGTCCGTTGAGCCTGGCCTTGGTGTCGAGGGAGCGAAGTACCTGGCTTCTCTCGACGTTGCCATGGTCGGCGCGGACAGTTGGGCGGTAGAAGTGATCCCGTTTGAAGAAGGCGCCGGTGTGTTTGAAGTCCATCAGATTCTGCTGGCCCAGAACGGAATTCATCTGCTCGAAAACATGAACACCCGCGAACTCGTCGAGGACGAAGCCTGGGAATTTTTCTTCACACTGGGCGCCGCGCGGATCACCGGTGCGGTCCAGTCCATCATCAATCCAGTGGCCATTCGCTAGGACGCGGCGGGCATCTCAGCGTCCCCGGGGCATCCTCATGAATCTCTATAAAGCCGGCCTGATTGCCGTCATCGTCATTTTCACTGCGGCGTTCATGATCATGATCGTGCCGCCCTTGCTGGAATCAGGCGACCTGATCGGTGCCTTCGCTGCGGGTTTCGTCAATCCCTATTCGTCGGGATACGCACTCGATGTCATCCTGTGCTGGTTCGTGTTGGCACTCTGGGTAATCAAGGAGGCGAGAGACGACGGCGTCCGGCACGGGTGGATCGCGTTGCTGCTCGGCGTCGTCCCGGGGGTTGCTGTCGGCTTTGCACTGTATCTATTGATACGCCAGCAGAAGCTCACGCCGGCAGCTTGAGCGTCCATCAACGTGGCGTGCTCGCGAATGCCTACACCAGCATCTGCGACACCACGCGCTCACAGCTGCTCTGGCGCATGTAACGCGGAACCGCGTAGGTAAACCGGGCCTCCGCCCGCGCGGCCTTGGCAATGCGTGGAATGTCTTCCTTTCTGAGCGCGTCCAGCTTTTCAGGAATCTGGAACGTTCGATTCAGCTCGCGAATGCGGGCGATAAAGAGCCGGGCGCGTTCCTCCACTGACATCTGCTCATCACCAGTGCCGCATTCACGTGCCAGACGCGCAAGGCGTTTCGCGCACTTGGGCAATGAATAATCGAGCACATAGGGCATCACGATGGCATTGGCCCGTCCATGAGGCACGTGATAAAGCGCGCCGAAATTGTGCGCGATCCCATGTACGTATCCAACCCCCGCCTGCGTAAATGCCTTGCCCGCGAGATGAGAGGCACGCGCCATCGCCTGACGTGCTTCAAGATTGCTGCCGTCCGCTACTGCTGTTTCGAGATAGGCGAGTATCAGGCGCACCGCCTCCAGGGCGAGTACGTTGGTTCGTCGCATCGCATTCTGGGAGATGAACGCTTCCACTGCGTGGGTCAGCGCATCCATGCCCGTCGCTGCGGTTGTGTCGGGTGGCACGCCCAGCATCAATGATCCATCCAGCGCAGCGGCGCGCGGCATCAGGCGCGGGTCCATCAGCGGCAGCTTGCGCTGCCCTTCCACGTCGGTCACCACGGCGGCAATGGTGACTTCCGAGCCGGTGCCCGCGGTGGTCGGAATCGCGTAAAGCGGAAGCATGCCGCGCGTAATACGAAACATGCCCGCCATCTTCAGGATGGACTTGTTATTGCGACCACGCGCCGCCACAACCTTGGCCGCATCAATACAGGAACCACCCCCCAAAGTCAGCACGGCGTCGCAGTGGTTTTCCTTGAGTACACTGACTGCTGCCTCGATGCTCTCGACGGTCGGGTCAGGCCTGACCTCGTCATGGATCGTGACCTTCACCCCGCCCGCTTCCAATTCGCGCACCAAAGGATCAATCAGCCCGGTGCGAACCGGTGTCTTGCTCGTCACCAGCAAGACAGACTTGTGGCCCTTCTTGATCAGATAACGGCAGAGTTGGATCGATGGTGCCTCTCCCTCGAACACCTTTGGCCATCGAAACGGCATCACGGCCGCGCCGGCCTTAAGCCCCTTCATCGAAATACCGTGAACGTAGGGCTCCAGACGGTTCTGAAGGAAAGTGCGAACAGGCATGGCGAACTCCTCTAACGGCGACTGAGACGAGCATCAAAGCCGCTTAGGCCGGTTTCCCGACTTTTCAGCGGCGCATTACTGTGGGCAGGCAATCTCGAGCATTGTCTTATGAATCCAGAAGGAACGTGACAGGCCACCCATGGCGTCAGGCCGTGGCACGAAGTTTCTTGGTTTTTCGAATGCCCGACGCGCTGTCGACCAGGCTGCACAGGAAGGCCCACAAGCCGGACTCGCGGGGTTTGGGTTCACGCCCCTTGCCGATACGTCGCAGCTGTCGGGTATACCAGGTCACTTCCATGATCGCCATGCGATCCACCGGTGCGATACCAGTCTTGATCGGCCGGACCCGCTGCTGCGGATCCTGACCATTGAGCAGCCGCATGGAAACATCCGGCTCTATCGCCAGCAGTCGCGCAATTCCACACAGATCCAGAGCACCGGAAGCCAGGGCTTCCTGCATGCCGGCGTGCGTCCGGAACCCTCCGGTGACCATCAACGGTGTGTTGGGAATGCGGCTGCGAACTTTCTCCGCGAACTCCAGAAAATAGGCTTCGCGTTTGCGCGTGGAGGCCTTGACGCCGGTCATGGCCGGCGCCTCATAAGTGCCGCCTGATATTTCAATCAGATCGATCCCGGCTTCTGATAGGGCCTGCATGACATCCAGCGACTCTTCTTCGGTGAAACCGCCGCGCTGGAAGTCCGCCGAATTCAGTTTGATGCCGATCGAAAAATCAGCAGATGTTGCATCCCGCATGACCCCCAGCACGCGCATGACAAAAGCACGCCGCTTTTCGCTGCTGCCGCCCCACTGATCCTCACGCAGGTTGGTCAGGGGTGACAGAAACTGACTGACCAGATACCCGTGCGCGCCATGAATCTGCACGCCATCAAAGCCTGCTTTCTGAGCGATTTTCGCCGCCCGCGCAAAGCGCGCAATGATGTCTTCAATCTCATCTGACGTCAGTTCGCGCGGAGCAGCAAAGAATGGGCGCATCGCCTCGCTGAAAGGGACTGCCGAGGGCGCCACGTTCTGCTTGTTCAGCCCTTTGGGTGACTGCCGACCCGGGTGATTGATCTGCATCCAGATCTGCGAGCCCTGTGCCTTTGCCGCTGAGGCCCACTGAGTCAGCAGAGCGAGATCTCGCTCATCTTCCAGGACCACGTTGCCCGGTTCGCCCAGCGCACGTCGGTCAATCATGACATTGCCGGTGATGATCAGGCCGGTGCCGCCTTCGCCCCATCGTTGATAAAGCCGCACCAGTTCAGGTGTGACCTGATTGCCCATGGTGCCCATAGCCTCGCTCATGGCGGATTTCGCAATGCGATTGGGCAAGGTAGTGCCATTCGGCAACTTGAGTGATTCGGTCAATTTAGCGGCGGACATCCATCATCCTTGCGTTGGAAGTATGTAGAAAGGACCTGGCCACAATATCGTTCTGGCCAGTGAAATCAGTCGCCGAAGCGCCTGCGCGGAATCATACGCACTCAGATTCCCTGAGCATTTGGGTAGGACAACAGCCAGAGCCAGCAAACGCTAGACCAGTTCTCCCGCCGACAGTAGCTTGCCCAACTCCTGCGCGCCCCCAATGAGCTGACCTTTGTGGAAGACCATTGGGAACGTGGGCCAACCTGTCCACATCTTCAGTGCATTGCGCCTGCGCCAAGCCTTGAGGTAACTGCCGTACTCGAGGTAGTGATAGGCCATTCCCGCATCATCGAGCAGTTTTCGCGCTTTCTTGGGCATGGGGTTCTGCGCCATGCCAACGACAACAATGTCGTGCGCATCCACCGCGGCCGAGACTTCTTCGACGATATCGCGGTGATTGGATGACACAAATTCTCGAATGGCAGGATGCAGCCGCGATTCTTCTAGGATGATACGGGGCATGTGAATGTCCGGCGGGAGATGAGACGTGCAGTATCTGCGCCTGCTCGGGGGCAAAACAATGTCGCGGCGGACGCAGCGAATTGGCGGCTCATCGCAAGAGTCCGCGCCCGCCTACTGCCTAGCCGCAATTTCAGGACTCAGCGACGATCCGAATTTCCTCAGGCCCACAGCGCACGACCTGCCCGGCTCTGATCTTGGCTGTCTTACGCGACTCGATCAGGCCATCGACCTGCACCTGCCCCTCGGCCACCAGACGCTTGCCGGCCCCTCCGCTGTCGCAGACGCCCGCTAGTTTGAGCAACTGATTCAGCTCAATGTACTCGCCGCGAAGAGGAAACTCAGTCTTGCTCATTTCAAAGGTCTGCAAAGATTTGCCATTAGGAAAATGCGATCTTACGCCCGCAACGTTTGCTGATGCGGACCCGTTTTCACGGGAGCCTCCTGCAAACACCGCAACGACGATCCTGAGTTAGGCGGATGATGCGACCCTGCCCAGCAACGACCGGGCGAATGCAGCGCCGATCACCATGATGACAGGGCCGGATATCCAGAACACGATGGCAATACCCAGCGTATCCACCACCGAGGCTGCGGCCAGAATACCTACGGACTGGCCCAGAAAGATGCAGGCGCCGAATAAAGCGGTGGCCGTGCCGCGAACCTTGGGCGCCATCTGTGTCGCATGCGTCTGCAAGGTCGCATGAAGCATGGTGAAGCCCAGTCCGCCTAACAGACAGGCTGGCATGGCCCAATACCATGATGGCAGCAGCACCAGTGCAAGAAGGCTGACACCCATCAGACTCGCACCGCCCAGACTCAGACCTCGTTCGCCCAGCCAAGCGACCATCCAACGCGCCTGACTGGCATATATCAATCCGCCTAATGAAAACAGCGCGGTGACCGCCGCCGCATGCTTGAGGCTCAGATCAAACCGCTCATGCAGGAAGGCTGGGATGAACGTCATGCCGGCAAATGCAAAAGCACCTTCAATCGCTGTAATCAACAATATCCAGCGCGCCCATTTCTGCGACAGCACCCGCCGCACCTTGGCCGAATAAGTTTGGCTCTCATGATCCAGGGCAACCGGGTCCCGGCGGCTTCGCCCCATGACAACCATCAGGGCGCCGATCAGTGTGAATGCCGCGGCTACCAGAATAAATGCCCACCGCCAGCCGGCACTATCAGCCAGAGCGCCTGCCATCCATTGCCCGAAGGAGATGCCCAGCAAGGTTGCCACCATGACGTGCCCGAGTACTTCCTGTCGCCGCTCGTAGCTGACCGAATCCCCGACCCAGGCCAGCGTCAGCGGGATGATGCCGCCCGCGGTCGCACCTGAGAGAGTGCGCGCCGCAACCAGCGACTCCCAGTTTCCCGACCAGGCGGCCAGAGCATTGCCGAGCACACAGGCGACCACCGCACAGGCGATCACGCGAAACTTTCCGAAACGGTCTCCCAGCGGCCCAAAAAGCAACTGGAAAAACCCGTATGCGACCGCGAAGGAAGAAACCGTTAGTGCTGCATCACCGGTACTGATATCAAAACTTTGGGAAAACGCGGGCAGCAGCGGATCGCACAGACGCATGGACGCCATGCTCACAAACGCCGCTGCGCACAGCACCAGCAGGCCCGCACGGTCGAATGTCTCAGCAGCAGCCTTCATAAGGATGATCGGAAACAGATTGGAGTAGACAGGGCGTCAGCAGCGCTTTGGTTCACGTCTTTGAATTGCCCTGCAGCAGGCAATTCTATACAGAGCCGGCGGATGAACGAATCCGATTCCAGGCTCAGCGCGCCAGTTCTTTTTCCTGAATGATCAGTGCCGCAATTTCCTCGATCGAACGTGAAGCGGAACTCACAAAGGGAATGTTGTTGCGCTGGAACAGGCGCTCACTTTCCCGGATCTCGTAAGAGCACTGCTCGAGCGAGGCGTACTTTGAGTCCGCCCGCCGCTCGCTGCGAATCTGGTGCAGTTTCTCGGCATCCGAGGTCAGGCCAAAACACAGGCTCTCGAATCCCTTCAAGGACTTGGGCAGGCGGCCCTGTTCCAGGTCATCTTCCGTGATCGGAAAATTGCAGGCAAAAATGCCGTGCTGAAGTGCCAGATAAAGCGTCGTCGGCGTCTTACCGCAACGCGAAGGGGCAATCAGAATCACCTGCGCATTGGCCATGTCGCGCGTCGACTGCCCGTCATCATGTTCCATCGCAAAATTCATGGCTTCGATGCGGGCATCGTAGCGACGTGAGTCGGCAACGCCGTGTGCCCTGCCCTGCGCATGCGTCGAGGTCTGGTTCAGTTCCGCCTCGATGGTGTGAATATAGGTATCAAACAGATCAATGAAGAGCCCCTTGCAGGTGCGCAGCACGGCGCGCACTTCCTCGTTCACCGTGGTGGAGAATATGAGCGGCCGCGGGCCAGATACGGCCAGAAAATCAATGTACTGAACCGTGTTCTGCGCCTTTTCAACCGTATTGATGAAAGGCAGCGTGCTCTTCTTGAATTCGATTCCGTCGAACTGGGTGAGCAACGTGGTTCCCAGCGTTTCGGCTGTGATACCAGTGCCATCAGATACGAAATAGACGGTTTGCATGAAGGTAATCCAGTTCGAGAATCCGGACAGTGTCATGCCAAAGCCTCACAGGTGCCAAGCCTGGATACTGTCGACCCGGTCACGCCGCAGGCCTTGCATTCATGTTCAGGCGAGACTTTTGTCACTAAACAGGGCAAACCGCTCTTGCTTTGCGAACCGCGAAATCGGACAAATGAAGATGGTCCCGCCGCAGGCGGTCACCGTTGCGATCCCGTTCGCGATTCACGACAAGGAGCCATACCAAATGGACATCAACAGGGGATTCACCATGCTGCTGCCTCTGGCTGCGGCCATGTGCCTGCTCAATGCCAAAGCCCGGGCTGACAGCCCGCTCTCCATTGGCGCTGCTACTGGCGGGGCGAGCCATGTCCAGCGCGGGTTGCCAACAGCTGCCGGAATACCGACGCTCCCATATGCACCTCCAAATACCGATGAGGAAGACGCTCGGAGCAAGCTCCTGTCGATGCAGATGGCCCGGATTCACCACGGCAACTCCTGAGCGTCTGCCCCCCGGTTCGAGCGACCAGAAAGCTCGCAAATGCGCGCGGGCCCCAGACAAATGATTGGGGCAAAGGCGGTTCCGGTCATCAAAGGCAGAACAAGAGGCCGAGCCCGGTTAGAATTCCCGCCCTCGGCGCCGGTTAGCGGCCCGATTCCAAATTTCAAAGAAAAGGAATTTCAAGCGTGAGCTCTCAGGTTCTCTGGTACTCCAATCTGCGTATGGGTGATGTTGAGGTCGTTGGCGGCAAGAACGCCTCTCTCGGCGAAATGATCTCCAATCTGGCTGCTTCCGGCGTGAAGGTGCCGAATGGTTTTGCAACCACAGCAGAGGCTTACCGCGAGTTCCTCAAGTACGAAGGGCTGGACAAGAAAATCAGCGATCAGCTCAAAGCGCTCGATATCGAAGACGTCGAGGCGCTCGCCGTTGCCGGCAAGGCGATCCGCGCAGCGGTGGTCAAGGCTCCGTTTCCGGAGCGGCTCGAAAAGGAAATCCGCGAAGCTTATGCCGCGCTGGTCGAGGAATCCGGCACCGAAATCTCCGTTGCCGTGCGCTCTTCGGCCACCGCGGAGGATTTGCCCGACGCCTCCTTTGCCGGTCAGCAGGAAACCTTCCTCAATGTCACCGGCATCGACAACGTACTGCATGCGATCCGCGAGGTGTTTGCCTCGCTGTTCAACGATCGCGCGATTTCCTACCGCGTTCATCACGGTTTTGCCCATGACATCGTCGCGCTGTCGGCAGGTGTGCAGCGCATGGTTCGTTCCGACAAGGGCTCCTCTGGCGTAGTGTTCACCATGGACACCGAATCCGGCTTTCGTGATGCCATCTTCATCACCGCTTCCTATGGCTTGGGCGAAGCCGTGGTTCAGGGCGCGGTCAACCCTGACGAGTTCTACGTCTACAAGCCTGCCCTGCGGGCCAAGCGCCCCGCCATCCTCAAGCGCAATGTGGGCTCCAAATCCAAGAAGATGGTGTATTCGGTAGAGCGAAAGCTCGGCCGCACTGTTGAATTTGTACCGGTGTCCACCGAAGAACGCGGCGTCTACTGCATCACCGACAAGGACATCGAAGCCCTTGCGCGCCAGGCGCAGATTATTGAGGACCATTACGGCCGCCCCATGGACATCGAGTGGGGCAAAGACGGCGTAGACGGGCAGCTGTACATTCTCCAGGCCCGTCCTGAAACCGTGCAGAGCCGCAGCTCAAGCAATGTACTACGCCGCTACAAGCTCAAGGACAGCGGCAAAATCCTGACCGAGGGCCGCGCTATCGGCCAGAAGATCGGTGCCGGCAAGGCCCGACTGCTGACTAATCTCAACCAGATGGTGCGCGTACAGCCGGGCGACGTGCTTGTCACCGACATGACCGACCCTGATTGGGAACCGGTCATGAAACGCGCCAGCGCTATTGTCACCAACCGCGGCGGCCGTACCTGTCACGCGGCGATCATTGCCCGTGAACTGGGAATTCCCGCCGTTGTGGGTTGCGGCGACGCCACCAAGGTTCTGGAGGATGGGCAGGACATTACGGTGTCTTGTGCAGAAGGCGATACGGGTCACATCTATGACGGCCAGATCGACTACTCGGTAGATGAGGTCGCGCTGGACAAGATGCCGGATATTCCGGTCAAGATCATGATGAACGTGGGAACCCCGGAGCAGGCTTTTGACTTTGCCTCGCTGCCCCATCACGGCGTTGGACTGGCGCGTCTCGAGTTCATCGTCAATCGTCAGATCGGCATTCACCCTCAGGCTCTGCTGGACCTGGATCAGCAGCCACCAGACGTTCGCCGCCAGATCAACGCAATGATCAGCGCCTATGCCAGCCCGCGCGACTATTTCGTAAAGCGGCTTGCAGAGGGCATCTCCACCATTGCCGCTGCTTTCGCGCCAGAGCCGGTAATCGTGCGCATGTCGGACTTCAAGTCCAACGAATATGCAAACCTGGTCGGCGGCAAGAAGTACGAACCGCACGAAGAAAACCCGATGCTGGGCTTCCGCGGTGCTTCGCGTTACATCTCGCCTGAATTCCGCCCCTGTTTTGACATGGAGTGTGAGGCGCTGCGCTTTGTCCGCAACAACATGGGGCTGACCAACGTCAAGATCATGATTCCGTTTGTGCGCACATTGGGTGAAGCCAAGCGCGTCAACGAGATCCTAGCCGAGAACGGCCTGAAACGTGGCGACAAAGGCCTGGAAGTCATCATGATGTGCGAGCTGCCGAGCAACGCCGTTCTTGCCGAACAGTTCCTTGAGCACTTCGATGGCTTCTCCATCGGCTCCAACGACATGACCCAGCTGACCCTGGGCTTGGACCGTGACTCTGGCCTGATTGCGCACCTCTTCGACGAGCGTGACGAGGCAGTCAAGGCCATGCTGCACATGGCCATTCAAGCTTGCCGCAAGAAGGGCAAGTACGTGGGAATTTGCGGCCAAGGCCCCAGCGACCACCCGGAACTGGCCAAGTGGCTGCTCGAAGAAGGTATCGAATCCATGTCGCTGAACCCGGATACCGTCGTTGAAACTTGGATGTTCCTGGCAGGTCAGAGCCCCGAGTGAGCTTTCGGCGGCTGATCGGCTTGCTGGTCAGGCCACTGCTACTGATCGCTGGGCTGACAGCCTGTCAGCCTAGCGGCGCCAGCTTCGATTATTGGGTTCTGGCCCTGTCCTGGTCGCCAGAATACTGCGCATCCGACGACGCACGACCCGGTTCGAAGCAATGCAGGAAGCAACACGATTTCGTTGTCCACGGGCTCTGGCCACAGTTCGAACGGGGATATCCGGAGTTCTGTGATCCCGACTCCCGCATTGACGGCGCCATCGCCGACCGCCTTCAGCCCCTGATTCCGGACCGCGGTCTGGTCTTCCACCAATGGCGCAAGCACGGCACCTGTAGCGGCCTGTCACCAGAGGCCTACTTCGATACGCTCGAAGCCGCCGCTGGCGCAGTCAAGGTCCCGATGCGCGCCATTCGCGCCGCACAGAGCAAGCCCTCCTCGCGTCAGGAACTGGAGCAGGAATTCATTGACCTGAATCCCAGTTTATCTGCAGAAGCCATCACTTTTCACTGCAAGCGTTCTCGTCTGAGAGAAGTGCGCATCTGTCTGGATCACTCGCTCAAGCCTCGCAGCTGCGGCGCGGACTTGCGCGAGGCCTGCGGCCGCAATCTGAGTGTGCGACCCAATCGCTGATCGCGAAATCATCGCAGCAGTCGCCCCAAAAGGGCTCCAAGCCCAAGCAGAACAACGACCAGCAACGCCCGCGGCATGACCAGGCTCCAGGCCAGAAACTGTACCTCGACGATGGTCAGGTTCTGCACGGAAAAGATCGCCACAAGTACAGCGATCAGAATGAACAAGGTTCGTTGAAAAAATTTCATCGGGCCTGCCTCGATTGGGTTGTGATGGGCTCAGCATCAGCCCGCTCGAAATGATCGAAGCGGGCTGAGGCCGGCAGACGCTTAGTGCTGTGCAGGCAAAGGGCGTGGCGCGTCTGACACATCCCTGCCCGGGACCTTGGCGGCCGGTTCATGAGGATTGACCGTGGCTCGGTACGCCAGTTCCGAGGCCTGCATCTTCTGGCGGCCCGACTCAATCAGGCGACCCGACTCGGCCATTTTGAGTTCGGACTCACGTATCCCTGCACGTCCTTCTTCAGCGAGTTCGGTACCGTCTTCAAGCATTTCAAGGCCATCCTCCCAGCGACTTGCGATGTCTTCAAGCTTGTCTGCTTCTTTGCGAACGTCCTTGGGCGTACTCGCGCCGCCCAGCACACGGACCGCTGCACGATAGGCCGATTGCTGACCTTCGATCTGGGCCCGAGCCGTGTTGACTCGGCTGTCACCCTTGCGCATGGCCGCTTCACTCTCCTTGAGATCATCGCGGGCCTGATCACGCATTTTCTCGCCCTTGCTCATTTGCTCGTGACCTTCTTCCCAGCGTTCGGCAATCCCGTTCATATGCGAGCCTTCAGCTCGTAGATTGTCCGAGAAGCGCGCCTGGCCAGAGCTGGCACAGGCTCCCAGAAGCAGCGCTGGCGCCAGCAAGATGCCTTTGGTGATCCATTGCTTGCCTGACGTTGTATTCATTTGATTCGACTCCGGTAAATGCCCACCAAGTGCGGGCCAGACACATTCTCCGGCTCATATATACTTCCGTACAGCGAATTTTATTGCGCTATTACATCGACTTTTTCTATATATGGACATTACCCTGGCAAAGACCTTCATTGCCGTTGCCGAGCAGGGAAGTTTTGTTGACGCTGCTGAGCACCTGCATGTCACGCAGTCCACCGTGAGCACCCGAATCAAGACGCTCGAGACCCTGCTCGGACACGCCGTGTTCAAACGCAGCAAGGCCGAGTGCGTCCCCACGGCCGCGGGAATGCGCTTCGACCGATATGCGCGCTCGCTCGTACGCGTTTGGGAGGAAGCCCGCCAGCAGGTCAGCATTCCCGAAGGCTTTGAGCGGTCTCTCAGCATCGGCAGCCAGCATGGCCTGTGGCAATGCCTGTTGATTCCCTGGCTACCTGAATTACGGGCAGCGCACCCGCAAATTGCCATACGCGCGCAGGTTGCTGCGGGGCAACATCTGCTCTCAGGTCTGCAGGAAGGCGTCCTGGATTTCGCCGTGATGTACCAGCGTCATGCGGCAAACGGGGTGCAGGTCGAAAAGCTGGTCGAGGATGAACTGCTACTGGTCACTACCGACCCGGCCGGTCACTACGCTGACCGCTACGTCCTGCTGGATTGGGGCGAGGAATTTCGCATCTTTCACGCCCAGCATCACGCCCACCTGAAGACCGATGGCCTGTCCTTATCCATCGGCTCGCTTGGAATTGAGTTTTTGCTGCGCCATCAGCGCGCGGGCTACGTGCCCCACGTGGTTGCGGCAGCGCACATTGCCTCCGGCGCCCTAAGGGTTGTTTCATCTGCGCCAAGGCTTCCCTACCCGGCCTATATCGCATGGCGGCAGGACTACGCAGACTCGGCACTCATGGCGTCCGTGGCGACCTCACTGAGAAGCTCCGCGCTTGCCTTGCTGCGCAGCGTGGTCGGAGAACGGCGACAGCACGCTCGACCATAAGGCCTCAGCAGTACATGCCCCTCTGGCCCCGCCCACTCCGAAGAAATCGAGAGATCCAACGCAGGATGGAACCATTTCTCCACCTGCATCGTCTTCACAGACGACGACCCTTCAGATTGCCGGGGCAGCTTACTGGATGACCAAGCAGCTTCCGCCGGCATACGATTTTCAGTGGTGTTACTTCCTGCGCGTGGCAGGCCTTCCGCAATAGGCCTGTCACGCGATTTTTTTTGCTCTCGGGAGCGCCACACCAGCGGCGACGAAGCGTTCATCGAGCCCATGATGAGGCCGCCGGATTCCGGCTAGACTGGTTTCCGGCTTTCAGGAAAATCAGGGCATTGCGCATGAAAGAGCTGGCAAGACAATCGTCTGCACAACCGTTTGCGGAGCAAGGCTCATGAGCTGGACGCCGGAGGCCTGGCAATCTAGAACAGCCGTTCAGCAGCCCAATTACCCCGATGCCACAGAGCTCGCAGACGCGCTTGCCCAGCTGAGCACGCTCCCCCCGCTCGTCACCTCGTGGGAAGTCGACGCCCTGCGTGGCCAGCTGGCCGAAGCGCAAGAAGGCAAGCGCTTTGTGCTGCAGGGCGGCGACTGTGCGGAGTCCTTTGATGAATGTCGCCCTGACCTGATTACGAATCGGCTCAAGGTCTTACTGCAGATGTCCCTGGTTCTCAGCCACGGCATGAAAACCCGGGTTTCCCGCATCGGTCGGTTTGCCGGGCAGTACGCCAAGCCACGCTCAGCAGATACCGAGACCCGCGACGGCATTACTCTGCCTGCGTACCGTGGGGATCTGGTCAACGCTTCCGCCTTTGAGGCGCAGGCGAGGCGCCCCAACCCCGCGCGCCTGATCGAAGGACATATGAGATCAGCCATGACCATCAACTTTGTTCGCGGGCTGATTGATGGTGGCTTCGCCGATCTTCATCACCCTGAATACTGGAATCTGGCCTGGGTCAAACAGTCACCGTTGGCACGCGAGTATCAGGCGCGGGTCGACGCAATTGGTGATTCGCTTCGCTTCATGGAGCGCCTGGCCGGGACAGACCTTCACGAGTTCAATCGTGTCGATTTCTTCACCAGTCACGAAGCTCTGCTGCTGTGGTACGAACAGGCGCAAACCCGACAGGTTCCACGCAAGAGCGGCTGGTACAACCTGTCGACACACTTTCCCTGGATTGGGATGCGGACGGCTGATCTGGCCGGCGCGCACGTGGAGTACTGCCGGGGCATCCGCAATCCGGTCGGGGTTAAGATTGGTCCGGCGATCGATAAAAAATGGCTGCTCGGGCTTTGCGAAACCCTGAACCCGGACCGCGAGAAAGGCCGAATGGTACTGATTCACCGAATGGGGGCTGGCCATATCGAATCGCATCTGCCGAGCCTGATCGAGGCTGTGTCAGACGCAGGCCACCCTGTGCTCTGGATGTGCGACCCCATGCACGGCAATACACACAGCACCGCAAATGGAACCAAGACCCGAAGCTTTGACGATGTGCTGTCGGAGCTGACACAGGCACTCAACATTCACCGGAAGTGTGACTCGCATCTTGGCGGCGTCCACCTTGAGCTGACCGGCGAGGACGTCACTGAGTGTCTTGGCGGCGCACGCAATCTCACCGAGGCCGACCTGGCGCGAGACTATCGCTCACAGGTTGATCCCAGACTGAACTATGAGCAGGCGCTGGAGCTGTCCCTCAGGCTCGCAGCACTAGGACGATAATCCCGTTCGGCTGCTCTCAGACCAGCGCGCGATCCTGCAATTCATCTTTGACATAGGCGTAATAGATCGGCGCGGCGATGAGTCCGGCAATGCCAAATGCAGCTTCCATGAACAGCATCGCAATCAGCATTTCCCAGGCACGCGCGCGGATGCGCGAACCAATAATTCGCGCATTGAGAAAATACTCAATCTTGTGAATGACGACCAGATAGGTCAGTGAACCGATCGCCACGAACAGCGACTGGCTCATGCTGACCACGACGATGATCGTATTGGAGATCAGGTTGCCCACCACCGGCAACAATCCGCACAGGAAGGTTACCGCGATCAGGGTCTTGATCAGCGGAAGATGCACGCCCATCAGCGGCAATGCGACAACCAGGTAGAGCGCGGTCAGCGAGGTATTGAGCGCTGCAATCCACACCTGCGCAAAGACCACTCGTCGAAACGAGCGACTCAGTCGCTCAGTGCGCTCCACCATCGCCGCTGCCAGCGGCCTGCGGCCGACCACGGTGATCGCCTCGCTCAGGGCCAACAGCGCCCCCACGACCATACCGATCAGGATGTGGGCCAACGCTCTGGCGAAGTCGGCGCCAAAGCCCTGCAATGCGCCTGAGTTCTGTCGCAGCCAAGTCGTAATGGAGGTTCGAAGTTCGTCCGCTGATTCTGGAATGTAGGCCACGACCCAGAGCGGCAATCGACTGCGGGACTGGTCGATGATTTCTGCCAGTTTGCGGAAGAGCACCGACAGATTCCCAGCGTCACTTCTGAAAAACGAAATTGAACCAAAAATGAGAAACACCAGGCCCGTCACAACCAGCGCGGAAATCAAGGCGATGATCAGGATGCGCGCACCATCTCGACTGATTTCGACACGGCGCACCACTGGTGTCAGCACTCGCACGAGCTCGAAAACCAGCAAACCGCCCAATAGCGCAGGCAGCAGATGCAGATGAAGGATCAATACCAAGGCGATTCCCATCATGACCCAGGCAAAAATATCCAGGCGAGCGATAGGGTGGGCGTGCAAGTGGTTTTGATTCATGGCGACAGAGCTTATCCCGAAGGCAGTAGTCAGTGCGTATGAGGCTCGGATTCACCGACAATCTGGGCGACCCAGCTGCGACTTCCTTTTCGCAGCAGCGACAGCGTCATCAGGATTGCCAACAAAATCAGACCCGGGCCAGCATCGACAGCCATGCTTGCTGCAAGTTCTGGAACAGCAGGATCGAGCGCTAAATTGGAGGCACCCCAACCCGCTGCGCATGCCGCGACAACCCTTACCGCACGGCTGAGCAGGCCGGCCTGCAAATCACGAGAGCCTGCCAGCAGCACGGCAAGTATCATTCCAGCTTCTCCACTTACCACCATCAGCACGCAGGCGAGCGGTACGCCTGCCAGCGGATGCAGCCGGCTGACGCCAGCAAGAATCGCGGCAATGGCGATAAGTGCAGCGGACGCAATGGGCGGCGTCCACTGGGCTCCCAACTGCACAGATGTAATGCCCGCAAGTAATGTACCCAGCAGCAACCAGGGCGCGGACTGATCGAAGCTTCGATTCACCTCGGCTAGCAACTTGGACGATTGCGAACGCTGAACCGAGTGCGGCTCGGGGGCTCCCCCAACCCGCCGCAAACCTGGCACTTGCAGAAGGCCCCACAAGAACAGAGCTGCCGCAGAAAAAATTGCTGTGAACTTCCAGCCCAGCACCGGCAGGGCGACCGCGGATGCCAGCAGCATTGCGGATATATCGGATGGCAGCGTCTGCCCCCCGCGCGTATACCTGAGCATTGCCAGGAGCAGGACCGCAAACAGGAACCCGGGGGCCATTGGCGCCAGCAAGGCGACCGTTTCGTTGAACACATGATGCAAAGGGCCTCCGTGTGGGTCGATGGCGTTCAGGGCCGCCAGTCCGATCACTGCTGCCAGATTCCCCAGACCTTCCCAGGGTGGCGGAGCTGCACGGTGCACAGAATCTTCTTCAAGGTGCGGCCTTCCGAAGACGACGTGAAGAATGGAGCCAGCGACCAGCGCCTCGAACCAGGCGATGGCACGCTCCCCCAGAAAGTGGTTGAACTCGATCCCGAACAGATAGCCGGCGATGGTCGCCAGACTCATCATGACCAGCGCGACCAAAGGCAGCCGCGCGCCGAAGACTGGCCTCATCTCCCACCATATGACCAAACCTACCGGAACGCTGTGGACCACAATAGCCAGGGCGAGCGCGTGACGAGCGTGGCCGTGACCATCATGCCCAGGTTCCGCCGGGCTCATCGCTGCACCGTCTGCCAAGCTGTGCAGCAACAGGCCCACAACGGCAAGACCCAAGGTGGCGAGGTGCGCTTCGCGCCGGGCCTGATGTAGCGTTCGCTCCACCAGGCTTGGTCCCAGAGCCCCAGCCAGCACGAAGATCAGGCTGCCCATGCCCCCCTGCTCGTACGACTCCGGCAGGACCTCCAGCAGAACCAAGCCAGAGATACTGACCAGCACAAAGCCATCCAGGAAGGACAGAAAGGCGGGGCGACGCTGTGCCAGACCAAACAGGACGGGCCCACTCATAAGGGCCAGCACGGTGGCAAGCAGCGGTATTACAGTCATGAATTAAACAGAATGATCGGCAACCTGAACGAATTTGCACCGGGGTGGCACACTGGTTGCGGGCTGAATGAATCATTATTTCACGAGACTGGACCACTGGGTGCAATGCGGGCTTCGCCCATTTCTGGTGCACACCTTAAACTGCAAACTTGGCAGGTCATCATTCCATAGGCATGATGCGCGGTCAGACGGCCATTTGTAATTCTCTGGCCTATTAATGTTCCGCGCATTCGGCTGAACTAATCGAAAAGAAAGAGACTGAGCTGTATGGCCCTACCGCGAACATTGAGCACATCGTTCAAGGACCTTGAGGCGGTCAAGGCATGTTGATATCCCAGGGCCTCGGATATCTGCTTGGAACAGGCCTGGCGGCCGCAATATTCACCTGGCTTACCGTCTTTGCGTGCCGACGCTACGGCCTGTTGGCGGATCGCGAACAGGGCGTACAGAGAATGCACCGGCATTGGGCGCCTCGAATGGGCGGCGTACCCATCTTTCTTACTGTGTCGCTTGCACTGCTTATTTGCGTTGATCTGCCGGAGCGGCTTACCGCACTCATGCTGGTTGCCTGCGCCCTTCCCGCCGTACTCGCCGGCCTGAGTGAGGACCTGCGCGAGAACCTCGGTGCACGGGCGCGACTGCTGGCGACGTTTGCAGCGGCCTGGCTTGCATGGTTCCTTGTTGACGCCCAGCTGCGCTCGGTCAATGTCCCGGGACTTGATTGGTTGCTTGCCAACTACTGGCTGGCTGCCATTCTTTTCACTGCTTTTGCCGTTGGCGGCGTCGCACATTCGATCAATATCATCGACGGCTTCAATGGCCTGTCATCGTTCTACAGCGTGATCTGCTTTGCGGCCATCTTCATCGTAGCGACCATCGTTGACGATCCAATGATCCAGGGCCTGTCGCTGATTTTCTGTGGCGCACTGCTCGGATTTCTGGTCTGGAATTTTCCCTTTGGACGCGTGTTCCTGGGCGACTGCGGCGCCTACTTCATCGGCTTCTCACTGGGTGAAATCTCGGTGCTGCTGGTGGCACGAAACCCCGAGGTGTCGCCCTGGTTCTGCTGTCTTCTCATGGCCTATCCAATCTGGGATACGCTCTTCTCGTCGTATCGTCGCGAATTCAAGCAGCGGTCTTCGTGGAGCGCCGCTGATGCGATGCATCTGCATCATCTGATCTATCGGCGCCTGGTGCGCCCCTACGACATGGGTCACGCCAAGCAGAGGGTCATTCTCAACTCGCTGGCATCAACTTATGTCTGGCTGTTAGGTCTAATGTGCGCCATTCCAGCCGTCATGTTCTGGGACTCCACCCCCATCCTGATCGGATTCACTTTTTTGTTCATCATCAGCTACGGACTGCTATACCGGCAGCTGGTGAAATTCAGAGCGCCCCGGATGCTGCTGATGCCCATGGCGAAACGTGCCCGCGGCCTCGGGCTGCCCGGGCGACCTGTCGCCACGAAATAAGTCCTTCCAAGCGGCTCGCGGACGGTTCACCATGCACATTTGTGGGGCCCTACCGCTAACAACAATGTTGTGGCGCCCGCTGTACCACCCATTCTGAATCCACCACCATGGCCACTCAGGCAAGAAATCTGTTTGAAGCCGCCACCGGACGGGGTCGCGTACTGCGCCAGGGCAATATTGCCTGCATCATCATGGATGGAAACGGCGCGGTGGTCACTTACATGCAGGACTTTGCGCAAGCTCGAAAATGGGCCCAGTCCAAGCTGCCTACTTCCAACCTGCTCAGCGACAGAGCACGCTTTCTGGATCAATTTCAGGTTCTGGTGTCGCGTCCCGGCAGCATTCAGGCTACGCGTGGCAATCAGCAGCAACTGGAAAAACTGGTCAAGGAAATGCTCGCAGGTGGCTATGATCTTAGCGAGTGGACCTTGCCTGCTGAACTCAAGATGATGGGTCGAGCGCCGCAATCGCAATTCGTTAAGAAATCTTTACCGACCTCAGACGGTGCTGCAGAACCCTCTGCTGGCGAAAATGACCCCACCAATGACGTAAAGGAAGACGAGCGCCAGCAATGACAAAGTGGATTGTGGCCCTGGCTCTGGGGCTGACGCTCAGCACTCCGGATGCCCAGGCACGCCGACTCGGAAACGTTGAACAGGGTTATTGGTTTGAAGTTCCGGAGCAGTGGTCACTGGCGCACCCGGATTTCACCATGATCAGCACCAGCGGCGCTTCGCTGTCAGAGTCGTTCATACCGCCGCAGGACGCACCTTCGCTTCAACAGATCAGCAAGACTGCCGGCATGATCGCTCTGATCGGCGCCGATTATCAGGAGACACGGGAACAATTTGATCTGCAGGGAGACGACTGGAATGCGATGGTTACCGTCTTCATTGAACCTCGTCGAACACAAAAGCCTCAGCGCCATGTTCTCCAGATGGTAACCGAGCACCGCGGTCGATTCAGACTGTTCTACCTTGCAGTCCCCAGCCAGGAATGGCTGCAGAGCCGCGAGTCTGTCCGTCAGTTACTGCTAGCTCTGAAGTTTGAATAGTCCGCAGTTTTTGGGTCAGCGTATGGGGTACTGAAGACGCAGTTCCAGACCATAACGCCAGTCATCGTATTCCTGAAAATCCTGATTGGAGGTTCGGTCTTCGTATGCGATCGACGGAGTGAGCACAACGTATCGGCCCACGCTGTAATCCGCTGAGAGGGTCATGCTGAGCAGGTCGTCCTCGCGAGCCATCATGCCCGGCACCTGGCCACGATAATCTTCGTTCTGTCTCAACAGGGAAAACGACGTCTTCAGCAAGGCGCTGGGATTCCAAGCGAGGAAGACGCTGCCACCATTGACGACAACGAAATTCTCGTTCTGCTCGTCGACACTGGATACATTGCGCTGAACCGAGAGCATTCCGTAGGTCTTGGGCGAAAAATTGTAGGTCATGGACAGTGACCCGGTAGCACCAGAAAAATCGGCCTGGGCAGGAGCGTCGTTATCACGTTCGGTAGAACCGATCGCGCCTTCGAACGACGATACGGGACTGGGCGTCCAGGTCGCGACAACTTGATAGGTCCGCTGGTCATAGCCCTCAATCGGGCTGCGCTCGATGTACTCGCCGGACAGGAATACGCCTTCAACACCCAAGCTGATACCCGTGCGACCCTTGTAGGCCGCACCAATGGTGACTGAGTCTTCATCGAGGTCCGCGTCCCGAGATGTCGCCAGTGAATTTCGGATCCGGCTGGTTCCAACTCGCCCGCTAATCTCGTAGTCGCTGAGGATGGCAAGGTTAGCCCCGGCACTACCGGTCGTCGCCGTTTCGATACTGCGCTGGACACCTCCGGAAAAATCGGCGAAATCACGCAGGTTCCGCGTCCGGCCCAGCGTTAAATCACCATTCAGATTTGAGCCGACCTTCCACTCCACGCCGCCATTGATGTCGCTGCCGTCGAAATCAAGGAAATCAAAGTGTGAAAACCTGGTCTTGTTGATCCGGCCATCGACGAAGAATTTCTGGTTGCTGACGGTGTAACTGGCATCCATGCCAACGCCATAGATCTGCAGCGTGTCCGCCATTTCCGGATCATTGGTCGTCGATTGCGCTGCCGCCTCGGCCGAATCACGATGACGAAAAACGTTGTCGTCGCGTTCTACCTTGTAGAAGGCAAATGGCGTGGCCTCGAGAACGGCGTACGCCGGGCTTGCCAGTGCCGCACCAAACAGAACTGCGGCCGAACTCAGGCCAATTCGATAAACCTTGATTCCGTTCATGTCTTCCCCTTCCCCTGTTTCAGTTCGGCTTGTACCGAACTGATGTTCTGCAACAACCAGCGCCCCAGTTGGGCTGCGTCAGTAAGCGTTCTTGTCTCTGAAGATCATCATGATGGTCATGAAGATGATCTTGATATCAAGAAACGGTGACCATCCCTTGATGTACTCGAGATCATGGCGAATGCGTTCTTCCATTCGCTCAAGCTGCGCGGTTTCTCCGCGCAAACCGTTGACCTGCGCCCAGCCCGTCAGGCCCGGTTTGACCTTGTGGCGCACCATGTAGCGCTTGACCGCTTTGCGGTAGTACTCGTTATGCGCAACTGTGTGGGGACGTGGCCCCACCACGCTCATCTCACCCTTGAGCACATTGAAAAACTGCGGCAATTCGTCAATCGAGGTCCGTCTAATGAATCGACCGATCGGCGTAATGCGCGGATCATTGCGCGAGGCCTGCTGCGTATCCGAATTTTGGTTGATCTCTCCAACGTACATGGAACGGAACTTGTAGACCATGAATCTCTGGCCGTTAAGACCATAGCGACGCTGCGAAAATATCACCGGTCCACGTGAGGTCAGTTTGATAATCAAGGCGATCACGAGCAGCAAGGGCATCAGGCAGATGATGACGCTCAGTGAAAACGCGAAGTCGAATAACTGCTTGAGAACACCATCTGCGCCGTAGAAAGGGGTTTCGGCCACTTCCAGGACGGTAATGCCCTCGACTTCCCGCACCTGGGCCTCAAACAGATTGATGATCACGAAATCCGGAACGTAGTAGACCGAGGCCGTGGTATCGCCCAATTCATCGAGAATGCTCAATGCCCGCCGCCCGCCATCGTCCGGCAGTACCACGAAGACGACATCAATGTTGTGGTCACGAACATACTGGGCGACGCTGCGCACCTTGCCCATATAGGACACTGAATCCAGCGAGCCTCCAATGCGGTCCATATCGCGGTCTTCAAAGAAACCTACAAGCTCAAAAGACTGCGAATTCTTCAGGTTACGTGCAAGACCTCGAGCTGATTCATTGACGAAGACGATCACCGCAGTACGCCGCCTGACAGAGTGCGGCAGGAATCGCGTCGCGATGGCTACCGCGAACTTGTGCAAGACCAGCAAGAGAATCGGCGCCGCCACAAACCAGATCAGCAGAATCCGGCGGGAAAAATATTGGGAGTATTGCGTCAGGTAACCAATCAGCAGCAACAGCCCGACAATGCCGACCCAAGTCCAATAAACACCTGTACCGACCGAGCCCTGCCGACCAGGCAACCAGGGCGTCAGCAGGTCGTAGCGGCGCAAAAAAATGAATCCGAGAGCACCACTGGTAAACGCGAGCACTTGGTAAGGGACGGTGAACGGCTGCTCGACCAGGACCGCAATCAGAGCCAGAGCACCGGCAATCGTCAGGGCATACAAGACGCCTTGGATGGCTCCTGCCTGTGATTCACTCGATCGACTCAAAACCGGGCTCCCAAAAACATTGACAGATCAGCAACTTCCACGCATTTAGTGAAGCATAACCTTATGGGGCGCTGCGGACAAAGCGAATCCGTCCACTCGCCCGCGCGGCCTTATTGTATTCGCGGTAGGTCACACAGGAACCGGGGCTTTCCCGAACAATTCTGGCGATGGCGCCTCAGGACAAGCCGCCTAGCGAACGGCCGCGACTCTAGCATTGCCCGTATCGCCCTGATAGCAGCCCTTGGATGGGCTATCTGACCGATTCCCAGATTTTCTCGATACGGTCGTCGCGCCCACAGGAATTCCGGTAGTAGCGATATCGGAGCGGATTTTTCTTGTAGTAGTCCTGGTGATATTCCTCAGCCTTCCAGAACGTAGATGCCGAGGTTATTTCTGTTTTGATCGGCATGGACAACTGTTCTTCTGCTTTCTTCCTGGCGGCAAGCGCCAGTGCTTTCTGCTTCTCGTCCAGATAAAAGACCGCTGGCCGGTACTGATTGCCGCGATCACAGAATTGGCCGTCACCGTCCAGAGGGTCATGCTCGTGAAAGAAGATTTCCACCAGTTCGGCATAGCTCACTCGGTCCGGATCAAAGATGATCTCCACCGCCTCGGTGTGCCCCGTGGAGCCATCATGCGTGTCCTCGTACCGGACATTTTCGGTGTGCCCACCGGTATAGCCGGAGACCGCTGCGACGACGCCGGGCAGCTTTTCGAAGTCAGACTCGGTGCACCAGAAACAACCGCCCGCGAATATGGCTTTCTGGGCATTGGCCGGCAGCTGTAGTGGCACGGACTTGCCGTCGGATGCCGATGGCTGGCAACCAGCCAACAACACCAGTGCGACTGCGCAAGCACGCCAATTCATGGACAGGCTCATGTTCGCAGCGCCGGCAGTGCATCGCCTTCCGCGACAAATTTCAGTGCGACCCCGTTATTGCAGTACCTCAGGCCTGTCGGCTTGGGACCGTCTTCAAACACATGTCCCTGATGTCCGCCGCAGCGCGAGCAGTGATACTCCGTGCGTGGCAGCACCAGTTTGTAATCCGTCTTGGTGGCCACAGCGCCCGGCAGCGGCTCCCAGAAACTGGGCCAGCCTGTTCCCGACTCAAATTTCTTCGCTGATTCGAACAGGGGCTGGTAACAGGCGGCACAGATGAACTGGCCAGCACCCTTCTCATCATTCAGCTGGCTCGAATAAGGACGTTCGGTATCCTCCTTGAACAACACGGCATAGGCGTCTTGAGGTAACAGGGCCTTCCACTCGGCATCAGACTTTTTCAGAGGCAGCGCCTTGTCTTCATCAGCCTGGACGCAGGCGGACAAGCCACCCGCTGCCAGGGCCATCAGGCTCGATACAAAACTTCGTCGTGACATCGTCATAAGGTTCTTCCAGAGATTTCGGCGGGTGCTTCAGCCGTTAGAACGTTGGGCCTCCAGCTGCTCCCAGCGCTCATAAGCCTGAGCAAGACTTTGCGCCATCTCTGACAACCTGGCCTGAACTTTGATCGCCTCGGCGCGGTTTTGGTCATAGAACTCGGACGAACTGATCGTTTCAGCCAATTCGGCCTGCTCGGCCTCCATCTGTTCAATCTTTCTGGGCAAAGCAGCCAGTTCCCGCTGCTCCTTGGCATTCAGCGCGTTTGCCGATGCTTTGCGAGGAGGCGGAGCGGACGACGCCTGGGCCTTGGCCTGGGCGACAGGCTTGGGCTTTGCGCGCTGCCTGAGCCAGTCTTCGTAGCCACCAACGTAATCACCGATTCTGCCCCTGCCTTCGAAAACCAGGCTGCGGGTGACCACGGCATCCAGGAACGCGCGGTCATGCGATACCAGCAGGATCGTGCCGTCGTAATCGAGCAGCAATTCTTCCAGCAGTTCCAACGTTTCGAGATCCAGATCGTTGGTGGGTTCATCGAGCACCAGTAGATTGGAGGGCTGTGAGAACAACCTTGCCAGCAACAGTCGATTGCGCTCTCCGCCCGACAGGCTGCGCACGGGGCTGCGCGCCCGGTCCGGGGTGAACAGGAAATCCTGCAAGTAACCCATGACATGCTGGCGCTTGCCGCCCACTTCGACAAACTCTGTTCCATTGCCGACAGCCTCGAAAACAGGCTGGTCTTCATCCAGGCCACCGCGAAGCTGATCGAAGTAAGCAATATCGAGTTTGCTTCCAAGTTTGACCTCACCACCCTGCGGCTCAAGCTGACCCAGCAGCAATCGGATCAGCGTGGTTTTACCCACACCGTTGCGGCCAATCAGGCCCACCCGGTCGCCGCGCATGATGGTGGTCGAAAATTTCTGTACCAGCGGTTTGTCCGCGAAACCGTACTCGATGTTCTGCGCTTCGCAGACCAGTTTTCCCGAACGCTGGGCGGTGCTGATCTCCATGCTCGCCTTGCCGGGTGTATCGCGTCTGGCTCGAAACTGATCGCGCATTTCCAACAAACGTTTGACCCGGCCCATGTTGCGCGTCCGACGCGCCTGAATGCCCTGGCGAATCCAGCCTTCCTCTTGTGCCAGTCGCTTGTCGAACAGGGCGCGCTCCTGCTCTTCTGCGTGCGCACGCTCCTCTTTGCGCCGCAGATAGTTGTCGTAGTCACCGGGCCAATCCGTGAGCTGACCCCGATCCAATTCAACAATGCGCGTGGCCAGGTTTTTAAGAAAAGCCCGGTCGTGCGTCACAAACAACAGGGCCCCGGAGAAGTTCTCCAGAAAGCCTTCCAGCCAGGCGATGGAATCAATATCCAGATGGTTGGTCGGTTCATCGAGCAACAGCAGTTCAGGTTCGCGCACGATGGCACGCGCCACCAGCACACGGCGCTTCATGCCGCCGGACAAGGTTTCAAACAATACGTGCTCGTCCGCTTCAACCCGTGAAATGGCTTCTCGCACCTTGGCATCGAGTGCCCAGCCATCATGTGCCTCGAGCTTTTCCTGCAGTTTGCCGAGTTGCTTGACGTTTTCCGGATCGGTTTCGATCAAGTGCTGGTATTGCGCCAACCACTGTCCAACCTCGCCCAGTCCCTGGGCCACCACTTCAAATACCGAACCCGTCACATCGGTCGGCACGTCCTGCACCAGACGCGAAACACGAAGCCCCTGCGCGCGAATGATCTCGCCTGAATCCGACGCCGTTTCGCCCTCAATCAAACGCAGCATGGTGGATTTTCCGGTGCCGTTTCGGCCCAGAACTGCCACTCTTTCGCCGCGCGACACCACCAGGTCGGCGTTTTCGAGCAGAACAGTGGAACCCAGCCGATAGCTGAGGGAGCGCAGGGTAATCAACATGAAGCCATCTCGGAATTAATCTTGGTTTGGAAAACGCGGACAACAAACTCAACAAACTCAGCCGCGGCGCGTCAGTCTCGCTTCGAGTTGCGCGTGACGTTGTGGCGTTCCCACATCCGACCACAGGCCATTGAAGTATTCGCCGCCGAGCTGGTCGCAAGCGGCGGCATGACGCAGCAGCGGCGCGAGCGGAAAGCGACCCTCTTCGCAATTGCAGAACAACTCGGGCCGCAGGATCGAGATGCCGCTGAACGTCTTCTTTGGGGCGCCATCGAGCAGGACACGGTTTCCTGCCAGCGCGAAATCGCCATCGGGCCGATGCTCGGGATTATCAACCAGCACCAGGTGCGCCAGATCGCGCTCGGTGAACATGCTCGCATGCGCAATCAGTGGTGCAAAATCGAAATCAGTAAAAACATCAGCGTTGACGAGCAGAAAAGGACCGGCTCCAAGCAGCGGGAGCGCGCGCAGGATACCGCCACCGGTTTCCAGCGGAGGGTCCTCTTCCCGCGAGTAACAGATGCTGACCTCCAACCGCGATCCATCCGCCAGTGCTTCTTCGATCTGATCGCCTCGATAACCCAGGTTGATCACCAGCTCTTGTATACCGGCGCGTCTCAATGCCTTTATCAGATGTTCGATCAGGGGCGTCCCGGCCACCGGCACCAGCGGCTTGGGTATGGTGTCGGTCAGGGGTCGTAGCCGCTCGCCTCTGCCTGCGGCCAGAATCATCGCTTTCAAGATTCCAGCCCCAATTCAGAAAACAAGACCGCCAGCGGCTGCAATTCCGGGTACCGCGGTGCGACATCGAGGATGTAACGCAGGAATCGCGGCGTGTCTTCCAGGTATTTGGGTTTGCCATCGCGGTGACAGATACGCGCGAATATCCCAAGGACCTTGAGATGCCGCTGCACGCCCATGAGATCAAGGCTGCGCTGAAAATCTTCAGGCAAGACGATGCCGGCGGATTGGGCGCGCGCAAGGTAGAGCTGCTGCCACGCATCGATCCGCGACTGCGGCCAGGACAGAAACGCATCCTTGAACAGGCAAACGACGTCATAGGTGACGGGCCCCAGCACGGCGTCCTGAAAATCCAGAACCCCCGGTTGCGGCGTGGAGATCATCAGATTGCGCGGCATGAAGTCGCGGTGCACCAGAACCCGCGGCTGGCTTAGCGCGGAGTCGACCAGTGTTTCACAAACCTGCTGCCAGGCCTGCAACTGCGGTGCAGTGAGTCCACGCGCACGCTCCCGCCTGATATACCAGTCAGGAAACAAGGACAGTTCGCGTTGCAGCAGTTCGCGGTCGTAGGCGGGAAACCCTGCAGGAACAGGGCAGAGCTGGATCTGGATCAGGGCATCGATGGCATCGGAAAACAGTGCCTCAGCATTTTCCGCGTCCAGGACATTCAGATAGGTCTGGTGGCCTAGGTCCGACAACAGCAGAAATCCGCGCGCCATATCCTTTGCGATGATCTGCGGCACGTGAAGTCCGGCCTGGGCCAGCAGTCGCGCGATTCTCACGAAGGGTTCGCTGTTTTCCTGCTCCGGCGGAGCGTCCATCACCACCCAACTCTGGTCGCCAGAAGTCGGGCCAATCCGGAAGTAGCGACGAAAGCTTGCGTCGGCAGAAGCTGGCTCGAACGTGCATTGGTCCAGTCCCAACTCCATCATGGCCCATGATCTGGCCGCCGAAGCGCGTGCATCAAGCAAGGTATTCAAATCGATCTGAACCGGGGTCGTCGTGGGTGGAACCAAAGGTTATCCATTGCGCCAATAGCGAGCAAAACGGGATACTTTGCACATCAGAGGTGCGCTCGCACCCAACATTGTCCTCCATCTTGCCTGTGTCCGACGCCAAATTGAGCATTCCACGAGTTGTGTGTCTGGCACTGCTGCTTGCGGTCAATCCCGCATGGGGCATGACACCGGTGGAAGGTGCCGGTTGCGCGCAGTTGCAGCTGGCAAACGAAGCCCCGGAAGTCGAGATTGATGATCGCTTGCTGCTGAATGCAGACCAGGTCCTGCTTGAATCAGAGGGCCTTTCCCGGCTCGCTGGCGGCGTCCGTCTGCGGCAGGGAGGACAGTCGTTTCTGACCGAATCACTGAGTTTCGACAAGCAGGCACGGGTGGTCGATATCGATGGTGACTCGGTATTCAGGAATCAGAACCTGATCATTCGCAGCACGCGCGCGCGCCTGGACCTCAACAGCAAGTCAGGCTTTTTTGATGATGCGGAATTCGCCCTGCCCGGCCGTGCTGCCCGCGGCAGCTCCCAGCGGATCGAACTCAGCGCCGCTGGCCGAGCCCGACTCGCCGGTGCCTCGTATACGACCTGCGCCGCGGAATCCAACGCCTGGTACCTGGAAGCTTCGAATATCCGGCTGGATCACGAAACAGGACTCGGGTCGGCACGCAATGCACGTCTCCGATTCATGGGCGTGCCAGTGCTCTACCTGCCCTACTTCCAGTTTCCGATCAATGATGAGCGACGCACGGGCCTGCTGTACCCGACCATCGGTCAGCTGAGTGGTTCAGGCGCAGATGTGCGCTGGCCGGTCTACATCAATCTGGCACCGAATTACGATGCAACTGTGACACCGCGGTTTCTCAGTGACCGCGGCCTGCAGCCGGGCGTGGAATTCCGCTATTTGATGGACAAGAGCGAAGGCAGCGCCCAATACGAATATCTGGACGACCGCAAATTTGGCAGCAGTCGCAGCCTCTTTCGCTTCGATCATCAAGGTCTGCTCAACGAGCGGCTGAGCCTGGCGGCGTACTACGCCGAAACCAGCGACCGCCATTATCTGGAGGATCTGGGCGGCAGCATCTCCAGCGCGTCGCTGACTCATCTGGAACAGACCGCCGTTCTGACCTATCAGGCACCGGCAGCCTATACGCTGACAGCGATGGTGCAGAATTTTCAGCCCATTGCCTCCAACCTGGTTGCGGAAGACGATCCCTACAAGCGTCTTCCGCAAATCCGGCTGGACGCACTGACGCGCAATGCATTCATCGGCACGCGAGCCGGCATTGGCGCCGAGTTCGTCAACTTCGCGCGTGATGACTCCATTGAAGGTGGCCGTCTGATCATGGCGCCGTACCTGCAGTACCGACACGATCAGTCCAACTGGTACTTCCAGGGTCAGGCTGACCTTCATTACACGCGATACGAACTCAGCGGCGACAGCATGGGGAGTTCCGAGACGCGTGATCGCACCTTGCCCGTTCTCAGCGCTGAAACCGGCCTGCGACTGGAGCGCATTACAGAAAGCGGACGCATACAAACCCTGACGCCGCGCGGCATTGCGCTGTATGTACCCTACGAAAATCAGGACGACATCCCCCTGTTCGATACGGGCGAGCCAGACTTCGACTTTGTGCAGCTCTTCGCACGCAACCGATTCTCGGGCGAAGACAGAATCGCAGATGCGCATCATGTTGCTGGCGAAGTCACCCTGCGCGACTTTGATCCTGAAACAGGCAAGATGCGCTGGAGCGCCACCGCAGGCCAGCTATACCGGGTCACTGAAGCGCGGGTGGGCATACCCGATGCCCCGGCACCCGAGCGCGGCGCGACGGAGTTCGTCGGCCAGTTCACCTACCGGATACTCGAGGATTGGCGGAGCATCGTGGCCGGGCAATGGTCGCCAGAAGACAACAAGCTCGAGCGCAGTCAGGTCGCCCTGCGCTATCGGGGCTCCAACAGCAATCGCAGCATGAGTTTCTCCTATCGGTATCGGCGTGACCTCATTGAACAAGCCGATGTCAGCTTCTCCACACCCGTCTATGGACCGTGGTCACTGGCTGGCCGCACGCGCTTCTCTCTGCGCGACAGCAAGAGCCGGGAGAACTTCCTGGGCATTGAGTACAGCACCTGCTGCTGGGCCATCCGCACTTCCTGGCGTCGCTACATCGGTGATGTCTCCGGCGAGTTCGATACCGGGGTCTACGTCCAGCTTCAACTCAAGGGCCTGGCCAATATTGGTTCCGGTGGCGAAACCCTGTTGCCCAATGAAGAACAGGAAGGCGAACTGCGCTGAACCTTGGGTCTGGCGGGTGGTCAGTGAGGGGATTCCCGCGTGATAAGCTTTGCGCCCCAAAAAACGCCCTCAGAGAATTGATTCTGATGCAGATGTCATCCCATATCCGGTTCCTTTCGGCACTCCTTCTCGGCCTTGCCATCCTGCTGCCAGCCACCGCGCGCAGCGAAATGCTTGACCGCATCGTTGCGGTGGTCAATGAAGGGGTCATCCTGCAAAGTGACCTGGAGCGCGAGATCGGCTACACCCTCGTCCAACTGCGCGCCCGCGACATCAGCCCGCCGGACCCTGAGGTTCTGAAATCGCAGGTGCTGGAGAAAATTATTCTCACCAGAATCCAGACCCAGCGTGCCAAGCGCGCGGGGATTCGCGTGGATGACCGCGAGCTCAATGAGGTTCTGACCGGCATTGCCAAGCGCAACAACATGAACCTGTCGCAGTTCGCCAAAGCCATCCGGGATGACGGCGGCGACTACCTCGCCATTCGCGAGCAGGTTCGTGATGAAGTCATCACCACCCGCCTGCGCCAGCGCGAAGTCGATGGCCGCGTGCAGGTAACCGAGCAGGACATCGATCTTTATTTGTCCGCTCAGACGGAAGCCGATTCGAATATCGAATATCGCCTCTCACACATTCTTGTCGCAGTCCCGGACGGCGTTTCCAGCGCGGACCGACTGGCAGCGCGCAAGAAAGCCGAAGGCCTGCTTGATCAGATTGAGAAAGGCGAGGACTTTGCGGAACTGGCGGTGTCCAACTCCGATGGGCAGCAGGCCCTGAGCGGTGGTGACCTTGACTGGCGTGGCACCGATGCCCTGCCGCTGAACTTCCTGCGCGTGGCACGCGGCCTCGCACCTGGTGAGGTGGGTCCAATCCTGGAAACCTCTGGCGGATTTCACATCATCAAGCTGGTGGATACCCGGGGCGGCGAAGAACGCAAGAGCGTGGACGAAACCAAGGCCCGCCACATCCTGATCCAGACCAGCACGCTGCGTGACGAAGACCAGGCCCGTTTGCTGGTTCGTGACTTGCACGACCGAATTGTCGCGGGCGAAGATTTCGAGAAGCTGGCCAAGAAGTTTTCAGACGACGGCGGCTCCAAGAATTCGGGTGGTGATCTGGGCTGGCAGCCTCCCGGGGTGTTCGTGCCGGAATTTCAGGCCGAGATCGAACGACTCGACATCGATGAAATCAGCAATCCGATGCGTAGCCAGTTTGGCTGGCACATCATCCAGGTGCTTGACCGTCGCACGCGGGACGTGACCAAGGAATCGCAGCGCGCTCGCGCTCGCGGCGCCATTCACAGCCGCAAGGCTGCCGAGGAATATGACACCTGGCTGCGCCGTCTGCGCGCTGAAGCCTACGTGGAGTTTCGCGGTAACAGTGATCGCAGCAAAATCGGTGACGAGGAATCGGAATCCGTTGTCGTCGAAGACGAATCCACCTGAGTCCGCATTGCCAGCCAGAATTCTGATCACGCCGGGCGAGCCGGCCGGCGTGGGCCCAGACCTCCTGCTGCAGCTCGCGCAGGAGCGCTGGCCAGTGGAGCTGGTTGCAGTATGTGACCCTGCTCTGTTGCGCGAACGCGCTATGACGCTGGGGCTGCCGGTCGCCTTTGACGAAATTGACCTGTCACAAGCTGCAGAGACTCACGAAGCGGGAAGCCTTGCGGTGCTTTCGGTTGCAATGCCGGAGGCCTGCGAGCCCGGCGTCCTGAATCCGGCCAACGCTGACTACGTTCTGGAAACCTTGCGAGTAGCCTGTCGCAGCTGTGTCAGTGGCCAGGCGCAGGCCTGGGTGACAGGCCCTGTACAGAAAAGCGTGATCAATCAGGCCGGACACAGCTTCCAGGGGCACACGGAATACATTGCAGAACTGACCAGCACGGAAACCCCGGTGATGATGCTGGTTGCAGACCGGCTTCGCGTTGCGCTGTTGACCACTCACCTACCACTCAAGAATGTGGCCAAAGCGGTAACGCGGATGCGGCTGAAGAAAACCTTGGCCGTTCTGCATCACGACCTGCAAACCAAATTTAACTGCGCGCAACCCTGCATCCTGGTGTGCGGCCTGAATCCACACGCCGGAGAAAGCGGCCATCTCGGGCAAGAGGAAACCGACACCATCATCCCGGCGCTGGAAGCCGCCCGCGCGCAGGGCATGAACGTCATTGGCCCCCTGCCCGCTGATACCTTGTTTACACCAAAGTATCTGGAACAAGCAGATGCGGTCCTGGCCATGTATCACGATCAGGGTCTGCCAGTGCTCAAGTACGCCGGCTTCGGCGAGTCGGTCAACGTCACCCTGGGCTTGCCCATCATCCGCACATCGGTTGACCACGGGACCGCACTGGATCTGGCCGGTACTGGCGAAGCCGATGCCGGCAGCCTCATCGCAGCCATTGAACTCGCCATCTCCCTGAGCTCGGCAGGCACCCCGGAGTCGTGATGCACAGCAGCTCGGGCGGGGCCAAGAAGCGCTTCGGCCAGCACTTCCTGCACGACCCCATGGTGATCCAGCGCATTCTCCAGGCGCTGTCCGTGCAGCCAGAGGACCGGGTAGTAGAAATTGGACCGGGGCGTGGCGCGCTCACGTCCCCCTTATTGCAGAAACTACCGTCACTGACGGTGGTGGAAATTGATCGCGATGTCATCGAACCCCTGCGCCGCCAATGCGGCGATGCAAAGGGGCTGGACATTCGCATGGGCGATGCCCTCAAGTTTCGTTTCGATGAGCTTGCCAATGAGGCCCCGGGGCAGATTCGCCTGATTGGCAATCTGCCTTACAACATCTCCACACCGCTGCTCTTTCACCTGCTGGATCAGTCGGCCTGCATCCGGGACATGCTGTTCATGCTGCAGAAGGAAGTGGTGGACCGCATGGTGGCGCTGCCCGGCGAAGCAGACTACGGGCGCCTGTCCGTGACCTTGGCGGCGCGTACAGAAGTCACTCACCTGTTCAATGTTGGCGCAGGCGCATTCAACCCTCCGCCCAAGGTTGAGTCCGCCATTGTGCGTCTGGTGCCGCGCGCGCCCAAGTTTGAAATCAGGAATCTGGCCCGGTTCAATCAGGTGGTCACCGCAGCGTTCTCGCAGCGGCGCAAACAGCTCGGTAACAGCCTGCGGCAGTTGGTCTCCCCCGCACAGTTTGCACAAGCCGATATTGACCCATCCCTTCGCGCAGAGCGCCTGTCAGCGGAGGCATTCGCACGCATTTCCAATTTGCTGGATTGAGTCGCTGTTAAAGGCCGAGACTGAGCCAGGGCAGCAGGCTGCCGGCAGACAGCACCGTATCACCCCTGGGGACTCGCACGATGGCATCCGCGCGCGCCAGATTACTGAGCATGTGCGACGCTTGACCGGTCTGGGGATGCAGACCCATCACGCCATTGGCATCAATTTCAGTACGCACGCGCACCCAGCATTCTCGTGCAGCATCTGGTTTCACGCTGCCGCGCAGCACCCCCATCCTGATGGCGGGTCCTGGTTCTGCCTGTGCTTCCATGGTGTCTAGGGCGCGGCGTACAAAGCTGGCCAGATTGACCAGCACCGAACCGGGATTGCCCGGCAAGCCCATCAGGAGGCAGTGATTTTTCTGGGCAACATACAAGGGCTTTCCCGGCTTCTGAGCCACTTTCCACAGTATGCGACGGGCACCGAGCTTCTCGGCCTCGGGGGCAATCAGATCGCGATCACCCACCGAAACACCGCCACTGGTGAGCACCAGATCCGACTCTGAGAACGCACGGTCGAGCGAATGGCTCACGGCGCGTTCATCGTCAGCCAGTGCCTCCACGCTCACGTCTGAATAGCCGCTGCGTTGCAACCAGGCTGAAATCAGCGGTCCGTTGGCGTTATAGACCTCACCGGGCCGAAGTGGCCGACCCGCCTCAATGACTTCATCTCCACTGACCAGCACGCGAATACGCGGCGCACGGCGAACCTTCACCGTCGCGACACCCGCCATGCCGAGCATCGCCAGATGACCTGCATTGAGCCGCCGCCCCGGATCAATCAAATGCGCGCCCTTACTAAGTTCTTCACCCTGCCTGCGAAGGTCATGACCAACAGGAATATTGCGATCGATCACCACGTGTGCATCGTCGCGCTGCACCCACTCCTGTCGGACCACGGCGTTGGCACCGCTGGGAATGATGCCGCCGGTATAAATCCGGCAGGCATGCCCCGCCTCCAGGACCGGCACCGAATCATGTGCACCCGCTGCAATGGTCTGCGCCAGCGGTAGTCGCGCGGGCATGCGCGTCGTGTCCGCCGCATTAAGGGCGTAGCCGTCCATCGCACTCTGGTCAAAAGGCGGCAGGTCACACTGGGCCGTCAGGGGCGCAGCCGTCACCCGGTTCAAGGAATGCGCAAGCTCAAGCGCGACCTCCGGCAGCTTTGGACAGGCTTGTTCGATCAGGGCATACGCCTGATCAATCTCCACCAGACTCACTCGTAGCCGCCTTCATGGGGCCGCAGGGTGCGGCACACCTCCAGCAAATGAATCAGGCCGGGCAACACTGCCGAGAGGGTTTCTTCTGCACCGCGCCGCGAACCGGGAAACGTCGCAACAAAGCTGTTGCCGATCAGACCTGCGACGCCTCGCGACAACATGGCATAGGGCGTACGTGATTGACCGAAGCCGCGCGCCGCCTCCATGAACCCGGGCAATGGCGTCGTCAGCAGAGGTTCCACCACATCTACCGTGCAATCTCTCGGTCCCAGGCCAGTGCCGCCGACCGTAATGACGCAATCCGTTTTCTGGGCGACGAAATGCTGTACGCGTGCAGAAATCTGATCAGCCTCGTCGGGCAGCACCTCGTAGGCGCTGATCTCGAATCCGGCTTCCATCAGCCGATCACGCACCGAAGCGCCCGCTGTGTCCGGCTTCTTGCCCGCCGCCACGGTGTCAGACATGACAATGATTGCCGCGCTCATGCCCTTGGCCTGGCGCGAATACTGAGATTTGCCGCCTTTCTTTTTGACCAGATGAATGCCGCCAATCAGCATCTGATCGGCGCGGGCATGTGCCTTGAGCATGTCATAGACCGTCAGGCCGGCAACCGATACGGCGGTCAGCGCCTCCATTTCGACACCCGTGGACGACACCGTTTCCACTTCTGCGGCAAGGGCGATCCCGTCTTCCTGCACGGTGGCGGTGACTTCGGCGCGCAGCACGCCGATTGGATGGCAATGCGGCAGCAGGTCTGGAGTTCGCTTGACCGCCATCAGGCCGGCCAGGCGCGCGGCCTCGCGTACATCACCCTTCTGGACACTGCCCTCACGCACGCAGGCCAGAGCCTCCGGCGGCAGCTTGACGAAGCCTTCGGCCCTTGCCGTTCGCAATGTGGTGGGCTTGAGCGTGATGTCACGCATCGTAGGTTTCTCCTTCCGGCGCGATGCAGCAGCCCTCGACGAAGGTGCTGCTGCCATCCGGATAAAACTCCTCTTTCCAGATTGGCGCGCGATGCTTGGTGGCATCCACGGCGTAGCGCAGCGCGGCGAACGCCTCGGCGCGGTGGGCCGAGCGCACTACAGCAATGATGGCCGTCTCGCCTATGCCCAGACGACCAATGCGATGCTGCACGCGGCACACCGGCACATCAAATTTCTGTCGGGTCTCGGCTTCCACATCACAGACAATTTTTTCCGCCAGCGGAATATGCGAGGTGTATTCAAGGCCGGTAACGGCCTTGCCTTCATGATGATCGCGGACAGTGCCGCAAAAAATAGCGAGTGCGCCGCAATCGGCACGCTCGGTGTCGGCCAGCAATAAATCCAGTGACAAGGCCTGCGATTGAATCCTTGCCGCTTCAAGTTCGGGTGTGTCCTGCCCCATGAAATTGAGTCCTTTTCGTGTGCCATGCCTGATCAGCACTGCCGCTAGGGCTGTCGCCAATCAGGTGATTTCAGCCGCCGCTAACCGGCGGCAATGCGGCAAGCTGATCGCCATCTTGCAGCGTATGTGTCAAGGGAACGATGTCAGTCCCGATGGAAAAGGCGCACTGCTCCACGCAGTGACAGATGCTGGCGTCCTGCGCCAGAACGCGCATCAGATCCGCAACTGTCGCGTCTTCCTCCACGACGACTTCCCGTCTTGTTTCCCCGGCGAGGCGCGCCAGCGCGCCCCAGAATTGCACTTCAATTTTCATGAATAGCGGAGCGTTGCTTCATGGTTGCCAATGAGAAAATTTGCACGCACTGCATCAGCCGCCAAGGTGATGCATCGTGATGGGCCGCTCCACGTAGCCAGGGCGCAGGGCATACCCGGCTTCCTTGTGCCAGACGTGCTGGCGCACCCGTGCGGCGAGTTCTTCATCCGGCGCCCCATTGCGCAGTGGCGTTTTCAGATCGTGGCCCTGCTCCGAGAACAGGCAGGAGTACAGCGCGCCCGTTGCTGACAAGCGGATCCGATCGCAACTGGCGCAGAACGGCCGCGAAATGGTCGGGATGATGCCCAGCTGATACTTTCCGTCCAACTGGAAATACTGCGCAGGCTCAGCAGTGCGTGGAAGCTCATTGACCGAGAACTCTGTCCTCAGGCTGTCCACGATTTCATCCTGACGAATCACTTTTTCCTCGCTCCAGAAACCACGCCCGTCCAACGGCATGAATTCGATGAAACGCAGTGACATGTCTTCCTGCTTTGCCCAGCGAACCAGCGGCAGGACTTCATCGTCGTTGTAGCCGCGAATGACCACGGCGTTGAGCTTGGTTTTCAGCCCCGCCTGACGCGCTGCGGACAAGCCTTCTAACACAGGCTCGACCCGTCCATTGGTCATTTGCTTGAAACGCTCGGGTGTGATGCTGTCGATACTGACATTGATATCGTCGAGGCCGGCGTCACGCAGATCCTGCGCCACCGGAGCCAGACGCACCGCATTGCTGGTCATGGCAATGCGCTCCAATCCCAGAGAACGCAGCTCGTTAAGCTCGGACACAATTTCGATGACATCGCGCCTCAGCAGCGGCTCCCCGCCGGTCAGTCGAATTTCGCGAATGCCGAGTTCGCTTACGAACAGACGAACCATCCTTACCAGTTCATCGCGCCGCAGAATCTGCTCTCTGGGCAGCCATTTGGGATGTTCCGGCATGCAGTACAAACATTGCAGGTTGCAGCGATCGGTAAGGGATACGCGCAGTTTGCGTTTGGTGCGCCCGCGAGCATCGCTGAGCGTACCGAATTGCGGTGGCTGGACAAGTGGCTGGTTCACCGGCCTATCTTAACGCTCTCAGGTCCGCAGGCGTATTGATGTTGTCTGGAGCACGGCCTTGAACCTCCACCCACTTGTGCCGCGTGAACCATCGGCGCGGGGCACGTTCCCCGCTTTCAAAACACGCACGTGCGTCGGCGGCCAGATTCGTGCGCATCAGACAAATCGTGGGATGAATGCCATCGACATCGGCCAGCACCGCGATATCGGCGCCAGTCGCCTCGACGCGCTGCAGAAACCGGGCAACCAAATCTGCCGGAACCTCCAGCGCGTCGCAGGGCACACAGACCAGCCACGGCTGACTTGCCTGCTCAAGCAAGCGAACCATGCCTGCCAAGGGGCCCTGATAGTCATCGGCCGTGTCATCGGTGAATACCGGGTATCCGAGCCCGCGGTAGCGCTCTAGGTTCCGATTGGCCGAAACAAGGACTTCAGAAACCTGGGGGCGAACGGCATCCAGCGTCCGTTCGATCAGCGAGCGCCCCCGATGCTCAATCCACCCCTTGTCCTGCCCGCCCATGCGCGTGGCAGCGCCGCCGGCAAGAATGCCAGCGCTCACTGCTCTCACGGATACGGGCCTGCTCATCTCCCAAGATTAACGCGAGAAGCCGCCTGCAGCAGTTTCTGGCCTCAGGCCGGTGCCAGAGTCTGTGCAATCAGCGCTTTCAGCTCAGGCACGCAAGATCCGCAATTGGTGCCGCACTTGAGCTTCCTGCCCAGCGCAGACGGAGTATGGCAGCCCTGTTCGATGGCCTTTTCAATGGTCTTCTGTCCGACGCCGAAGCACGAGCAAACCGTCGCACCTGTGTCTTCACCCGGCGAAAAGGGTTCGCCAACCAGGAGCGCCATGCGGTCCACGTCCTCGAGGCTGGACTTTCCGAACAGACCGGAGAGCCATGCTCGGGAAGGCAGATCCTGACGCGGTGAGACGAAAATGCAGGCCTCGATACGGTCCTCCACCACCAGTGCAGCGCGATAAATACCGGCGCTCTGATCTTCGTACTCCAGCCAGTCCACAGCTGCATCATCGGCGGCGACACCCAGTTGCGCCCTCGCCCACTGAGGCCAGGGTTTGTCGATGCGACGTCCGGCCAACTCGTAGCGTGCGAAGTCCTCGCCGGTTATGCGGGTCCACCAGGCTGCTTCTGTCATGGGCAGGCGGCTGCGACTGAAAGCAAAGCCATACCAGGACACAAGAAATGGCTCGACCTGAACTGGTGTGTGCTTGAATTCCGGCTCGCCCGACACCGGGTCGACCACCGGATTGACCAGCGCCCCGACCCGGGCATCGGAAGCGAACTGTCCATTCCAGTGAATCGGCACGAACACGTTCTTGCGCGACATCTGGCCAGACAGGCTGACCCGCACCACGCAACTGCCCCAGCGCGATCGCAGCCGCGCCAGTTCGCCCTCACGCACGCCACAGATGAGTGCGTCGTGCGGATGCATGTCCACGAAAGGCTCAGAGACGTGCGTGGCCAGCTTGGGCGCAAGGCCAGTGCGCGTCATGGTGTGCCAATGATCACGGACACGGCCAGTGTTCAGCACAAAGGGAAAGTCATCACCGATCGCATGCTGGGGCAGACGCGGCGTGGTCGGCACGAAACAGCCTCGCTGATCAGCAGTCTGGAAACGCCCGTCGCTGAAGGGTGCGAGGGACATGCCCGCTGCTGAGCCCTTGCCCGCGGCGGGTACCGGCCAGCGAATAGGCTGCAGATCATCAAAATCGGTGCGATCCAAACCGACCAGACCGTCCAGATTCAGATATCGCGGCAGTGCATCCTCAGGACCGTTCTGATGGGCGGTGAGCCGCGCGTGCTCGTCAAAAATTTCATGCACAGATTCGTATGCAAAATGCTCCGCAAAGCCCATTCGGCACGCGACCTGGGACAGCGCCCACCAATCCGGCCTGGCTTCCCCGATGGCGGGCAGGAATGCGCGTTGCCGGGAGATACAACGCTCGGAGTTGGTGACCGTGCCGTCTTTCTCGCCCCAACCCTGCGCTGGTAGCAACACATGGGCAAATTCGCTGGTATCGGTGCGGGCCATCACATCAGAGACCACCACCAGCTCGCACTTGCCAAGCGCTCGCTTGATCTTGTCGGCATCGGGCAGGCTCACCACCGGGTTGGTTGCCATGATCCAGACGGCCTTGACCTTGCCCTGATCAATGGCGTCGAACAGATCCACCGCTTTCAGGCCCGGTTTGTCTGCAATGACGGGACTGCGCCAGAAGCCCTGCACCAGATCACGATGCGCAGCCTTATCCAGATCCATATGCGCCGCCAGCATGTTGGACAAGCCGCCCACTTCGCGACCGCCCATGGCGTTGGGTTGCCCGGTAATGGAAAACGGGCCCGCGCCAGCTTTGCCGATGCGTCCGGTGAGCAAATGACAGTTGATGATGCTGTTGACCTTGTCGGTGCCGGCGCCAGACTGATTGACCCCCATTGAAAAGGCGGTAATCACTTTCTCCGTGCGCGCGAACATCCGGTAGAACTCGGACAAAGCCGTTTCCTGCAGCTTGCACTGCGCGGCTACGGAGCGGATATCGCCGGCGGTGTTTTCCGCAATGGAGATCGTCCGCGCAAGACCCGAGGTGTGCGCCTCGACAAAGGCGGTGTCCTCGATCCCGTGCTGGTGGAGGAAGGACAACAGGCCGTTGAACAACCACACATCGGTGCCACCGCGCACAGGGAGATGGAGATCCGCCATTTCCGTGGTAGCTGTTCGCCGCGGATCAATCACCACCAGCTTCAGTTCCGGCCGGCGTTCCTTTTCCTTGACGATGCGCTGGAACAGGATCGGATGGCACCAGGCGGTATTGGAGCCCACCAGCACAATCAGTTCAGCCTGCTCCAGGTCATCGTAGGAGACCGGAACGATGTCCTCGCCAAAGGCGCGCTTATGTCCAGCCACCGCTGAGGACATGCACAAGCGCGAATTGGTATCGATGTTGGCCGTGCCCACAAAACCCTTGGCGAGCTTGTTGGCAACGTAGTAGTCCTCGGTCAGCAACTGGCCCGAGACATACCATGCCACCGCATCAGGGCCGTGCTCGGCAATGATTCCGGCGAAGCTTTCGGCAACATGGTCCAGTGCCTGATCCCAGGACACGCGGCGTCCTCTGGACGGCGATAAAGCCCGGCGAAATTCCGGATAGAGCAAACGGCCGCCCGGGCCCACGGTTTCGTTGAGTGCCGAGCCCTTTACGCAGAGCTTGCCGCGGTTGGCTGGATGTTCTTCATCTCCGGAGACTTCGACAACCCCGTTGTTGATGCGAACATCCACGCCACAGCCCGTACCGCAATACGGACAGGTCGTCTTGATCAGTTTGCCCTCAGGGCTGACTCCGTCCATCAGGCTGTTTCGCTCGCAGCGAGCGGCGCGTTGTTGCGCTCGCAGAAGGTACGGCCAAACATCAGTCTGGATCGGATCGAAGCAATATCACGCCCCTGCTGGATGAGATCGAGATACCAGGGGCCGTCCGCCACGTCGCCGTACAGAACCGCACCCACCACGCGCGACCCTTTCAAGACCAGCCGCTTGTAGACCCCGCGGCGTGGATCGCGAAAGACCAGATCCTCGGTCTCCGGCCCACCAATGAAGTCACCGGCCGAGAACAGATCAATTCCTGTCACCTTGAGCTTGGTTGAGACCACCGAACCTGGATAACGGCTATGCCCCATGCCTACCAGATGTGCCGCGCACACCCTTGCCTGTTCATACAAGGGAGCGACCAGTCCATAGGTGCTCTTGCGATGCTGCACGCACTCGCCGACGGCATACACACGCGGATCAGACAGACTTTGCAAGGTGTCGTCGACCACGATGGCCCGCTCGCAGTGCAAACCACTTTCCTGCGCGAGCGCGATGTTGGGCCGGATGCCCACCGCCATCACCACCAGATCTGCGGCAATCTCGACGCCATCCTTGAACCGCACCGCGCTGACGCGATCGGTTCCAATAATTTCTGCGGTGTGCGCCTCCAACATAAAGCGGATACCGCGCTTCTCCAGTGCATTCCTGAGCAGGCCCGATGCCGGCTTGTCGAGTTGACGCTCCATCAGCGAATCAGTGACATGCACCACGGTGACATCCATGCCCTGCCGCATCAGGCCATTTGCCGCTTCCAACCCGAGCAAGCCGCCGCCGATGACGACAGCACTGCGATGATCCTGTGCGGCGCGCAGCATATGCTCCACGTCCTGAATATCACGGTAGGCAATGACACCCGGCAAGTCACTTCCGGGCACCGGAATCACAAATGGCCTGGACCCGGTGGCGAGCAGCAAGCGGTCGTAGGAGACTTCCAGACCCGAAGCGGCCTTGACCCGTCGACGCTGGCGATCGATCTCGATGACCGGATCACCTGCATGCAGGGTAATGTCATTGTCGGCATACCACTGGCGCGGATGGGTGACGATCTCTTCGAACTTCTTTTCTCCGGACAACACTGGCGACAACAGAATCCGGTTGTAGTTTCCATGCGGCTCGGAGCCGAACATGTGAATGTCATAGACATCCGGATCCAGCCGGAGAATTTCCTCGACGGCGCGCACGCCCGCCATACCATTGCCGATCACGACCAGACGCGCACGCGCGGGAGTCTCTGTAACTGCACTCATTCGAATGGTTTATCCCGTTCGCACCAGGACAATGCCATCTTCGCTCACGCGCACCGGATGAGACTTAACCGACCATTCCTCACCTTCCACGCAGCGCCCGGTCTTGAGAACAATGTGATTCTTGTACACCGGAGAAGCGACAACCATCTCGTTTTCCATGTCTCCCACGAGACCGCGCGAAAGCACGTTGGCTCCCGAGCGAGGATCAAAGTTATCGATGGCGTAAACACCATCTTCTTCCCCATTGGGGGTCACCAGTCTAAACACCGCAACCTGCGTCTTGCCGACCTTTGCGCACACCCCAGTGTTGGGCACGATGTCCTGCAATCCGCAGACCAGAGTCCATTTAGGCTCTACCGTCATGACACTTTCTCCGCCGCCAGTTTTTCGTCTTTATTCATCGGACGAATTTGCCCGCGTTCGTCGACGAACTGAATGTTCTGGTCTGACTCTTGAGAGTTCACGAAGTGACGAAAGCGTTTCAAGGTCTCAGGCGTATTGACTGCCTTTTTCCATTCGCACTCGTAAGTGTCGACCAGTTTCTGCATTTCGCATTCAAGTTCCGCGCCAATGCCTAGCGAGTCCTCGCACACCACCTTCTTGACGTAGTCGATGCCACCTTCTAGGTTTTCCAGCCACACCGAAGTACGCTGCAGTCGATCACCGGTGCGCACATAGAGCATGAGGAAGCGGTCGATGTAGCGGATCAGGGTTTCGTCATCGATGTCCGATGCCAGCAGATTGGCGTGACGCGGCTTCATGCCGCCGTTGCCGCCAACATAGAGATTCCAACCTTTCTCGGTTGCGATGACCCCCACATCCTTGCTCTGCGCCTCGGCGCACTCTCGCGTGCAACCTGAGATAGCCATCTTTACCTTGTGCGGAGAGCGCATGCCGCGATATCGCTCCTCAACATAAATGGCCATCTTCACCGAGTCCTGCACGCCGTATCGGCACCAGGTGCTACCCACGCAGGACTTCACGGTGCGCAGTGCCTTGCCGTAGGCGTGGCCCGATTCAAAGCCGGCGTCAATCAGCTCTTTCCAGATCAGTGGCAATTGCTCCACGCGCGCACCGAAGAGATCGATGCGCTGGCCACCGGTAATCTTGGTGTACAAGCCGTAGCGCTGCGCCACACTGCCCAGCACCATCAGTTTCTCGGGCGTAATCTCTCCACCGGGCACACGGGGCACGACTGAATAGGTACCGTCCTTCTGCAGATTGGCGAGGTAATAGTCATTGGTGTCCTGCGTGCTCGCCAGCTTGGGCTTGAGGACAAACTCATTTCGCTGCGAAGCCAGGATGCTCGCTACCGTGGGTTTGCAGATGTCGCAGCCCCGGCCCTTGCCGTGCTTGAGCAGCACATCATCAAAGTTGTCGAACTGCCCCACCTTGATCAGATGAAATAGCTCCTGCCGGGAGTGCTCGAAGTGCTCGCAGATGTGATTGAGCACCAGCACACCACTTCGCGTGAGTTCTGCGTCCAGCACCTGCTTGACCAGCGGCTGGCAGCCACCGCAACTAGTGGCGGCTTTGGTGCATTTTTTCAACGCACCCAGTGAGGTCGCCCCGCCCTCCACTGCGGTACACAAATCACCCTTGGTCACATTGTTGCAGGAACAGATCAGTGCCGATGCCGGCAGCACATCCACACCCAGTCCCGCCTTGGAGCCACCTTCGCGAGCCGGCAGAATCAATTCGTCAGGATGCTCGGGAAGCGGAATCTTGTTGAGCGCCATCTGCAACAGGCTGCCGTAATCCTCGGCTTCTCCGACCAGGACGGCCCCGAGCAGCGTGGTGTTGTCCTGACTGACAACCAGTTTCTTGTAGTGCCCTGCGACGCCATCGCTGAAAACATACGTCAATGCGCCGGGCGTGCTGCCCTGAGCATCACCGATGCTGGCCACGTCTACCCCGAGCAACTTCAGTTTGGTGGACATGTCCGCGCCAGTGAATTCCGCCGCGGCCTGACCCATCAGGTGCTGGGCACAGATTCGCGCCATGTCGTAACCCGGAGCCACCAGGCCGAAGATGCGTCCTTCCCACAAGGCGCATTCGCCGATGGCGTAGACATCCGGGTCACTGGTCTGGCAGTAATTATTTACAACGATGCCGCCACGTTCGCCCATCTTGAGTCCGGACAACCGGGCCAGTTCGTCGCGCGGGCGGATACCCGCTGAAAAGACGATCATGTCTGTCTCAAGCTGACCGCCATCGGCGAACTTCATGACATGACGCCCGCCAATGCCGACACCGGCGCCTTCGACAATCTCCAGGGTGTTCTTCTGCGTATGCACCTTGACCCCAAGCGCTTCGATCTTCTTGCGTAGCAGGGCACCGCCCATGTCGTCGACCTGCATGGTCATCAGACGTGGCGCAAACTCGACCACATGCGTCTCCAGGCCCATGTCCTTGAGCGCCTTCGCGCACTCCAGGCCGAGCAGGCCGCCGCCGACAACGACGCCCTTGCGTGACTTGGCGCCCCAGGCCTTCATGGCTTCCAGGTCTTCAATGGTGCGGTAGACCATGCAGCCGCCGCGGTCACGTCCGGGCACCGGCGGCACGAAGGGATAGGATCCAGTGGCCAGCACCAGCTTGTCATAGGCAATTTCCTGCCCATCAGCGGTGCTGACTGTCTTGGCAGCGGCGTCCACGGAGACCGCCTTGGTATTGAGCTTGAGATTCAGGTTGGGCTGATCAAAGAATCCCTCGCTGACCAGCGACAGATCCTCTGCGGTCTTGCCGCTGAAAAACTCGGATAGGTGAACACGGTCATACGCGGCCCGTGGCTCCTCGCAGAGCACCGTGACTTCGATATCCGGCTGGCTCGCTATCTCTTCGAGCAGCTTCTGACCCACCATGCCATTTCCGGCAACAACAATCTTCATCATGAATTTCCTTCTTATGCGAGGGCACTGCGCTGTTGAACCGCTTCCTCATAGAGGGCTTGTTCGCGGCTCTTGTGCTCTGGAGAAAAACGGACCGCAATCGCGCAGACAGCTGTTACACAAACGGCGGCACCGAGAATGAGCAATGTCTGCTGGGTATCACCGGTGCCCTTCATCAGGAACCCTGCGGCGACGGCACCAACGTTTCCGCCAGCACCGATAATTCCGGCAACACCGCCCAGGGCCTTGCGATCAATAAATGGCACCAGGGCATAGGTCGCCCCGCAGGCCATGTGCGTAAACAGACCGAAGGTGATCATGGCGATAATGGCCGTCATTACGCCCGGTGCCTGAGCGAACCACAGCAAGCCCAGGCCTTCACCGAGGATCAGCACGAACAGCAGGCTGGTACGACCATCCAGACCTTTGGTTTTAGCAACCCGATCGGAAACCATGCCGCCCAAGGCGCGTGCGAACAGGGCGAGCAAGCCAAAGGATCCTGCCGCCATGCCCGCCTGGGCGATGCTCAGATCAAAATGTTCCACATAGTGCAGGGCCGCCATGTTGTGAATAAAAATTTCCACGCCAAAGCAGGCCGCGTAGGTCATGAACAGCATCCAGACGCGATAGTTGGAGCAGGCCTGCTTGAAACTGGCCCATCCGGCCTTCTTGCCGTTGTCCGGCATCAAGCCCGTTGCACGCAAGGTAGAAAAATTGCCTGCCGGGCAGTCCTGTGTGTAGCGCCAGTACAGCAGACCCATGATCACCATCAGAACGCCCGGAACCAGAAGTGCCACTCGCCATCCGGCTGAATGTTCAACCCCCAGAAAAAGCAGGGCCGCAAGGATCAGCGGCATGAGCGCCTGCGCCGCACCACCACCGGCATTGCCCCAACCCGCCGAAGCAGCGTTGGCGGTGCCGACCACATTGGGCGCGAACATGACCGAGGTGTGGTACTGCGTTATGACGAAGCTGGCTCCGACCGCACCGATCAGCAGCCGAAAGAACAGAAAGCTCTCGTAGCTCTGACTGAAGGCCACGCCGAAAACAGGAATCGCGCCGATCAGCAACAGACCCGTGTAGGCCTTGCGTGGCCCAATACGATCGCACAAGGGTCCGATGATGAGACGCACCAGGATGGTGATGGCGACCGCCGCAATATTGATGTTGGCGACCTGTTCCATGCTCAGCCCCAGCTCACCCTTGATCAGCGGCATCAATGGGGCGCAGGCAAACCAGGCAAAAAAACTGATGAAGAAGGCCATCCACGTGAGATGGAATGCGCGCATCTGCGGCGTGGACAAGCTGTTGAGCTTGATGCTCGTGGCCTTGGCGAGGGGTTCGGCGACAGACATGGACAACTCCGTGTGGTGAAGGTCGCGCCCGTCATTGGACGTGAAGATCAACTCACGTGATCGCCGTTAACCACGCACAGCGGCTATTGCAATGTGCGTGCCGGGTTTGAAACGGCTTATATGTGGAGCCTCTGCACTACTTGCGCGCAGACTGAGAATGGCGCGCACCCTGCTGGTGCGCGCCACCTGCTCGATCCAAACAGGATATGAATCGCGGATCAGTGCTTGTCGCAATCGGCGAGGAACTGAATCAGTTCCTCACGAAGACGGTAGTAGTCAGGGTGTTCAAGCAGAGCTTTGCGGGTGCGTGGCCTCGGCAGATCAATCTCCAGAATCTTCCCGACCTTTGCATTGGGCCCATTGCTCATCATGACGACGCGATCCGCCAACAGGATGGCTTCGTCCACATCATGAGTCACCATAATGGCCGTGAGCTGGGTCTTGGCCCATACGTCCATCAGCACTTCCTGCAAATCCCACCGTGTCAGCGAGTCCAGCATCCCGAACGGCTCGTCGAGCAGAAGCATTTTCGGTTGTAGCGCGAAGGCACGGGCAATGCCCACTCGCTGCTTCATGCCATTGGAAAGTTCGGAGGCCTTCTTGCTCAGAGAGTCAGACAACCCGACCCGTCCAAGATAATGCTCGGCAATCTCTGCACGCTCCGCTTTGGATATGTGCGGAAATACCTGATTGACGCCGAGCATCACGTTGTCTTTTGCGCTCAGCCAGGGCACGAGACTGGGTGCCTGAAAGACAATGCCACGATCCGGGCCGGCGCCATCGATCTCGCGACCATCCAGGACGATCACGCCTTCACTGATCTCGTTGAGCCCCGCCATCATGGTCAGCACGGTCGATTTTCCGCAGCCGGAATGTCCGATGATGGAAATAAATTCACCCTGCCTGATCTTCAGATCAAACCCATCGACAACGGTCGTGGGGCCCTTCTTGGACGGGTAAATTTTAGAGACCTGCGAGAACTCCACATAGCGGTGCGGTTGCGTCGGCGCACGCTGCTTATGCTTCTTGAGAGCGGCAGGATGTTCGTCGCTTGTGTTTGGCGTTTGCGGACGCAGCTCCACCACATTGCTCGAACTGCCGCCAGTGGCACGCTGGCCAGCCTCGATCAGATACTGGGTGATCTGCTTGCGCAAAGCGATGAAATCCCGATCATGATTGATTGCACCGCGATCACGCGGTCGATCAAGCGCCACCACGAACTCGGGTCCAAATGACGCGCCCGCGCCCTTGCCGCCAGGATCCAGCGGAATGACACGGTCGGCCATCAACAGTGCTTCGTCCACATCGTTGGTAATCAGAACGCAGGTCTTTTTCTCGCGCCCCCAGATATCAACAATCTCATCCTGCAACTTGGCGCGGGTAAGGGCATCCAGGGCGGAGAGTGGCTCATCGAGCAACAACACCTGCGGATCTGCAGCCAGCGATCGTGCCACCGAGACGCGTTGGCGCATTCCACCGGAAAGCTCGGAAGGCCGCTTGGCCATGGCTGGGGTCAGTCCGACCATGTCGATGTAGCGTTCAACCCGCTCCCTGCGCTCTGCCTTGGACAGATGTGCAAACACCTGATCAACCGAGAGTGCAACATTCTCGCGCACCGTCATCCACGGCATCAGCGAGTAGCTCTGGAACACGACGCCGCGATCCGGTCCCGGCCCCGTGACCGGCTGCCCCTTGAGCAGCACCTGGCCCGAATCTGGTGATATCAGACCCGCCATCAAGGAAATCAGCGTGGTCTTGCCGCTACCGGAGAAGCCGACGATGGCGACGAATTCATTTTCACGAATGGCCAGGTCAATGCCCTTTAGAACCTGCGTTAGCTGCGACCCGGCGCCATAGGCCTTATCTACACCGCGCAGTTCCATGCAGACGGCACGGTCTTGCTGTTCGTTCGCAGGGGCTGAGGAATGCGTAGAGTCCTGCAAGTTCAGGTTTTCTCGAATTGGATTGATCATCATCAGCTCACCGGTTCGCCGAAACTGGCCAGCTGTTGCAGGGTGGCCATGATTCGATCCAGTAGAAATCCGATGACACCGATGGTGAACACCGCCACCATGATGCGTGCGAGCGAATCGCTGCTGCCGTTCTGGAACTCATCCCAGACAAATTTTCCGAGTCCGGGGTTCTGCGCGAGCATTTCAGCCGCAATCAGCACCATCCAGCCCACACCCAGTGAAAGTCGCAGGCCAGTAAAAATAAGCTTCAGTGAAGATGGCAGGACGATCTTTCGCACCTTGGCAAACCACGAGAGCTTGAGCACCCGCGACACATTAATCAGATCCTTGTCTACCGATGCCACGCCCACTGCGGTATTCATCAGCGTGGGCCACAGCGAACAGAGTGTTACCGTGATCGCCGAAATCAGGAATGATTTTTCGAACATGGGATCAGCGCTTACGTATACGGCACTGACAACAAGCGTGACGATGGGCAGCCAGGCCAGCGGCGACACCGGCTTGAAGAGCTGAATCATCGGGTTCAAAGCTGTTTGCACCGCACCGGACAAACCACAGACAACACCAAGGGGCACCGCAACCAGGGTGGCCAGCATGAAGCCAGTGAATACCGTTACCAGACTGGTCTTGATCTGGTCCCAGTAAGTGGGCTTACCGGTCCAGGGCCGCATGTGCACCTCGGCATCAGGATTTGCTGCGAGCTTTATGGCGTTGCGTTCTTCCTGTCGCCCGTAAAAGGCTTCAGCCTTGGCCCTTTCTCGCTGGTGCTCGTCGACGAGTCCGCTGGCAGCCTGCCAGACTGCGACCGGCCCGGGCAGCTCTCCCAGACTGGTCTGCACAGACTTGGCCAGTCCGCCCCAGAGAAGAATGAAACAAACGAAGGCGACAATCGGCACGCCGATCTTGTAAAGAATTTCGCGCAGCTGTTCCCGCGGGTCTTCCCCGGCCGCCAGCCGCACCATGGGCACAAACCAGGTCAGACCTGATTTCGTGAGGATATTGACGGTTTGATTGAGCATTTTTTTATCCCTTTGAAAGAGGCATCTATCTGCATCGGGGGGCAAAGATTCAGCTGCGGCCCTGAGCGTGACCAGAACGCAGCAAGAATCCCGCCCTCCCGTGACAAGGCAGATCAGGGCTTTTCGTCACCCTTGAGGCCGATCGTGAGTGACTTGAGATAGTCGTTTGGCTTGCTGCCGTCGTAAGTCACCTCATCAAGAAACTCGGAGGTGGCAGGCTTGAATCCGGTCTCGCTGTCGAAATCCGGAAAATCCGAAGCTTTCATCTTGCCCTCTTCAATCAGGGCCTTGGCCGCCGCGGCGTACAGGTCGGGGCGATACACCTTCTTCGCGGTTTCCATGTACCAGCTGTCAGGCTTGGCTTCTGCAATCTGCCCCCAGCGGCGCATCTGGGTCAGATACCAGATTGCATCCGAGTAATACGGATAGGTCGCGTTGTAGCGAAAGAACACATTGAAGTCAGGCACCGGTCGCGTATCGCCTTTCTCATACTCAAAGGTGCCGGTCATGCTGTTGGCAATTACCTTTTCATCAGCGCCCACATAGGCCGGCCTCGACAAAATCTCGACAGCTTCACCGCGATTGGCGTTGTTGTTCTCATCCAGCCAATACGCGGCCCGGATCATGGCCTTGGTCATGGCCAGGGTTGTATTCGGGTACTTCTGCGCAAAATCTTCCCGGATGCCGAACACCTTCTCCGGATTGTTCTTCCAGATTTCGTAATCGGTAATGACCGGCACGCCGATACCCTTGAAGACCGCCTGCTGGTTCCATGGCTCGCCCACGCAATAGCCGTAGATGGTGCCTGCCTCCATGGTGGACGGCATCTGCGGTGGTGGCGTGACGGAGAGCAGAGCATCGGCCTTCACCTGCCCTGCAACGTCACCATTGACCGGATCGTAATAACCCGGATGGATGCCGCCAGCGGCCAGCCAATAGCGCAGCTCATAGTTGTGAGTGGAAACCGGAAAGACCATTCCCAGCTTGAAAGGCTTTCCCTGGGCCTTGTAGTCATCCACCACTGGCTTGAGATAGTCCGCCTTGATGGGATGGACGGGCTTGCCATCTTTCATCGGCACGTGCTTTTTCATCTGTTCCCAGACCGCGTTGGATACCGTGATGCCGTTGCCGTTCAGATCCATGGAAAACGGCGTGATGATGTCCGCCTTGGTCCCGAAGCCGATGGTTGCCGCCAAAGGCTGGCCTGCCAGCATGTGTGCGCCGTCCAGCTCTCCTGAGATCACCCGATCCAGCAGCACTTTCCAGTTGGCCTGAGCTTCCAGCGTGACAAACAGCCCCTCATCCTCGAAGTACTGCTTTTCATAGGCGATCGCCAGTGGCGCCATGTCGGTGAGCTTGATGAATCCAAACTTGAGCTCTGCCTTTTCTGGCTCCAGCGATTTGATCTTTGGAGCAGGCGAGTCCGTGCTAACCGAAGACGTTTCCGGCGTCTTGCTCTCGCCGCAAGCTGCCATGCCCAGGGCCAGCAGTGACACCAGCAATGAAGCGCCGAAGCGTGACTTGTTGCTGATTGATTCCCTTTGCGTATTCATCGTGTCCTCACATTTTTCAAAAAAATAGGCGCCCACACGTGATCGTTCAGATCACGCATGGACGCCATTGCCCGTAGTCACTTGTGTGTGACCGCGTTATCAGATTTTCAGAGCGGCCATCATTGGCCCTTTCTCTACCGCTACATCGACCGCTGTTAGCAAACTTGGTGCAGAGCACGCTTTGAAGATTTGGAGCACAGAGCGTGCCAGCCATCATGAGCATGCAGAAGCTCAGGACACTGACAACATCGCACTGCGTTGGCACGCCTCGCCCCGTACTGGTGCAGGTCTCAAGTTCCGAATCCCCACTGCAACCAAACCCAGAGCTTGTCTGTATCCACAGGTCGATCCTCTGCCTCGTACGCGCTGTACTTGATGCCTCCAATCAGATTTCCGGCCAGCGGCCGGCTCACAACCACGCCCCATTCCGTGCCGTAATCCAGATCCGAATGATCTGACTCATATTCGTGGTAAACCGCGAGCCATTTCGTCTTTCCCAAGCTTCCCGAGAGCGTGACGAAGTTGTCCACCAAGCCTTGTACCGGGGTGAACAGAAACTGATCACTCCACCCGTTGAACGCGTGCAGCGTGGCCAGTGGCGTCATCACCGCGTACTGGCCCTGGTCACTACCGAGAACCTCTTGTGCAAGGGCCAGCTTCGTGCCCTTGAAACTGGCAGCCAGCTCCAACAGGCTGTAGTCAGCGTCGAACTCACCCGCCGGAGTTTCTGCCTCCTGCGAGGCAAACTCCGCGACATAGCTCAAGCCGATCCCGTTTGTGAACTCGTGGCCACCCGTCCAACGCAATCCCAGAGTGTCCGCGTCCGGGTGATTGGCCGTGGTGGTTTCAAAATCCAGCAGGTAGCCGTACGCGGTCAGCGTGAGCAGCGGTGAGGCTGTCCACTGAACGTTGATCAGATGCGCGTCAATGTCGACATTGCTGAAGAAAATATTGTTGATGTTGCTCAGATACGCGTACTGCGCTGTTAGCGATTTCTGTGGTGTGAACTTCAGGAAAGCGCCATCGTAGGTTTGTTCGTTCTGCCTCCAGCCAACGTTGCCAACCCATCGCGCGTTGTCTAGAACCAGACGAGTGCGACCAAGGGTTGCCACCAGGTTCTTGATACCGGTATAGCGCAGGCCCCATTGATTGGTTTCCGTTTTGTCCGGGTCGGGTACCAGCGAATAGCGCGTCGGTGGTGGCGTTGATGAATAGTCATCCATCAGCGCGGAGACGTTTTCCATCTCAACGAATGCCGTCAGCTCATTCCATTTCTGGCTGGTATAGCCCAGCAGCGTCCGGATAGTGAGCGCATCGGCATCTTCCAGAACATTGTCCTGTTCCACGGCTTCATAACGAACACGCAGATTGAGATTGATGTCGCCGGTGGTCACCGCCGTCGACAGCGCTGACAATGGTTCTGCCTGAACACCCAATGTGATGCCGGCTGCTGTGGCGGCGATTACGGCCTTTGAAATAGCCCGATTCATGTTCAAAACTCCCTGGATCTAATAAGACAGGCACAAAAAAGGCGCCCGCACGGAACCAAAGAGGTTCTATGCGGACGCCGTTGCCCGAAAATTGGATTGTCATGGACCTGCGGTGGTCCGATATTGCTCGGTGAACCGCGTCTATACGCTGTCCACCTATACTGCTGATGCCACAAAAAAAGTCCGCGCAAATCCCGTCAGGATCTACGCGGACGTCTTTGGCCGGATACTGCTCAGATTATTCAGACCGACAATGGTCCTCTTCACTTCAGATGTGGCCGAACGCTCACCACTGTAATTTCTACTGCCACAAACAAGACGTCCGCACAGACTCAGTCAGAATCTGTGCGGACGTCTTTGCCCGGATACTGCTTGAATTGTATAGATGGACCTACGGTGGTCCGATGACACTCAGCGATGCAGAACATCCCTCTGTTGCCGCAATCGCAGCCCTGTAGTCTTAGCAATGCCTGTGCCAGTACTGAGCGGAAATACTGCCCAATGGCGAACGATCCTCTACTGCGCGGCGGCCGCTGCGACCGATGTCGCCATGGCACTCGCCTGTCCGTGAAGCTTCAGGCGAAAACTGGAATCCACCAGATGCTGGACGTCCCGATTCTCCCGGGTCTGTCGCCAGCGCTGCATCTGACTGACAAACCATCGCGCGTCGTCGTGATGCGGAGATAGCGTTTCGCCAACGCCGAAAATGAACTGTGCACCCAGCGGATCATTGCCGTTATCGCTCAGCGCCGCGCGAACCGAGGCTTCAGGGGTCTTGATCAGTTTCGCGTCAATCAGCATCTGCGCCGCTTCACTCCGATGTCCCGGCTGTTCCAGCCATCGACCGGCTTCAATCAGGGCAGCAACCATGGATAGATGAGCAGCAGGATTGAGCGTGGCCCAGTTGCGCGCCACACCCAGAACCTTCTCTGCGCACCCTGGACGAATCATGTGCGTTGCCAGCACCCTGCGCCCCACTCCCTCAAGCTCTGCCGCCATACCCCATGGCGCGCCAACACAGAAACCATCAATACGGCCTTCACGCATGGCATCGATGACACGATCAGGCGGCAGGACCATCAGGTTGACATCCTGATCCGGATCAATCCCGGATGCACTTAGCCAGTCGCGTAACAGATAGTGATGCGTTGAAAATGGAAAAACGTGAGCGAACACGCGACGCCTGCGACGTCGCTGATACCCGGGGCTGCGTTCGCGCTCGACAACTCTGCGCAAGGCTCTGCCAGCGGCCTGAGGCTCTGGCGCAGGCGCACACATTTCGCGGTACAGCTCATTGGATACCGTGATGCTGTTGCCATTGCGCGACAGCACCAGTGCGGTTTCCATCTCCACCCCAAGCCGATCAGCACCGAGATTGGCAGCCAAAGGCATCGGCGCCAGCAACTGGGCTGCATCAATCAGACCCGTGGCCAATTTGTCGCGGACATTGGCCCACGAAGCCTCAACGGACAGACTCACATCCAGTCCTTGCCCTGCGAAATATCCGAGTTCACGCGCAACCAGCAGCGGTGCCGCATCCGCCAATGGCAACATTCCGATGCGCACGTGGCGACGTTTGACCGAGGGTGCTTTCATAACAGCTCCGATGCAGCAATAAGTGATCGCGCGACCTCACCGAGCCTGATGTTCCTGTCCATGGCCATTTTCCTGAGTGTTTCGTGCGCCGTGTTCTCATCAATACCCTTGCGTTGCATCAAGAGTCCCTTTGCGCGCTCAACATCGCGACGATCGGCCAGCTTTGTCTTGGCACTGGCCAGTTCCTGCTTGAGTCCCTGCGATTCCTGGAATCTTGCGATCGCGACTTCAATCACCGGTTGCAGACGCGTTGCTGACAGGCCGTCCACCACATATGCCGACACGCCGGCACGCATGGCGCGACGGATGGTCTCCGAGCCTGATGTCTGTGCAAACAGGACAATGGGGCGTGGCCGGTCTCGGGAGATCTGCCCCAATGATTCGAGGGTGTCGCGATTTGGGCTGTTGACGTCAATCAGAACGATATCGGGGTGCAGCTCATCGACGGCCGCAATGATGTTATCGGTGTCTTTCAGACGGCCAATGACGGTATGACCAGCAGCGCGCAGCGCCTCCTCAAGGAGGAGCACACGTTCTCGATCATCGTCGACGAGCATTACACGCACTAGTCTGATTCCATTGGCTTGTTCCGTAATGCAGGCAGATGAGCAATAACCATGCCCAACACCGGGTAAAGGTTTTGCGACTTCCAGGATAATTTCTGCACCAAATTGTTCCGATAGCCGCTCGGGCCCTGCACCGAAACGGCCGAAGCGCTTAGCATGAGCACTCAGCCACCGGACGAAAAAAATGAATTTTCAAACCAGCGAACGCTGCAAGGACTACGTGAGTCGGGTACGCAGCTTTATGGAAGAACATATTTTTCCTGTGGAGAAGGCGCATTGGGCTGAGATTCACGACGCGGGGCACGGCGGCGACTGGCAGCAGTGGCGCATTCCCGACCGCGTAGATGCCCTGAAGCAAGCCGCGCGCGAGCAAGGACTTTGGAACATGTTCCTGCCAGACACAGAGCTGGGCGCCGGGCTGTCGGTGCTCGAGTACGCTTCGGTAGCCGAGGAAACTGGTCGCAGCCTTATGGCGCCGGAGATCTTCAACTGCGCAGCACCTGATACCGGCAACATGGAAGTACTGTGGCGCTACGGGTCGGAAGAACAAAAAAAGCGGTGGCTGCAACCCCTGCTCGACGGCCACATCAGGTCCGTGTTCTGCATGACCGAACCGGATGTTGCGTCCAGTGACGCCACCAATATTCAGGCCACCGCCGTCGTCGAAGGCGATGAGGTCGTCCTGAACGGCAAGAAATGGTGGAGCAGCGGTATTGGCGACCCCCGCTGCAAGATCGGCATCTTTATGGCGCTGACGCCAAACCCCGACCTGGACCGCAAACGCCAGCACTCCATGGTTCTTGTTCCCCTGGACACCCCCGGAGTAGAGATCAAACGCATGTTGCCGGTGCTCGGTGACTACGATGAACCCCACGGTCACGGCGAAGTTCATTTCAATAATGTGCGCCTCCCTGTCTCAAACTTCATCGCAGGTCCCGGCCGCGGTTTTGAGATCGCCCAGGGCCGCCTCGGGCCCGGACGCATCCACCACTGCATGCGCGCCATCGGTGCGGCCGAACAGGCGCTCAAGCTCGCCATCGCCCGCGGCACCTCGCGCAAGGCCTTCGGCAAATTGCTGATCGACCTGGGCGGCAATCGGGAACGCATTGCAGAAGCACGTATTGCTATCGATCAGGCACGCCTGTTGACTCTGTATGCCGCGTGGAAAATGGATGAATCCGGTGCTCGCAACGCGATGACCGAAATTTCAGCCATCAAGGTGGCAGCGCCGCGCATGTTGCAATCCGTGGTGGACATGGCCATGCAGATTCACGGCGCAGGTGGCGTCTCACGCGACTTTGCATTGTCCGGATTCTTTGCTCAGGCGCGCATGCTGCGTCTGGCTGATGGCCCTGATGAAGTTCATCGCGAAGTCATTGCACGCATCGAATTGGCGCGTGCAGCAGGCACCTGACGCACCAATCTTTCGCATGATGATGCGGCGGCCCGCAGACGCAGCCGCCCGCCTGTCACTGCCCATGGGCTAGCTCACACGCCCTGCACCAATCGTGCACCTTCGCATCAATGTCCAGGTGCGCAGCCACTTTTTTCAGTGCATTTCGGTCGGCGATGATGCCAATTGGGGCGCGCAGTCAATCACATGCACCAAGACTTAACAGTGGCACGCCTTTAGCTATAGGTGTGCCCAGCCAACCGGACCAAAGCTGCTCCTGTTGGCACACCAGCCTCACTGCCGAGCATTTCACCGGATCTTGCCGCGTTCAATCGTGCTGCGCTCTGGGCCATTCTGGGCACTGTGCGACCAGCCTTCGATTTCCTGCGGTCTGACCAAAAGCGAGGGCATTACCTGATGGCTATCTGTGAGAAACCCGTGCCGCGATTGACGACCCGAGGCAAGCGAAGCGACATCGCACCCAAGGCCGCGATCAGTCTGCGGGTCATGCTGGTCGATGATGACGATACGCGCGCAGCCTTTGTCACCCAGGCCCTGCTTGCAACCGGCAATGATGTTGTGGCGCGCTTGTCCTCAACCGAGGATTTGCTGAGCAGCGTCCGGCGCGTACAGGCAGACATCATTCTGGTAGACATGGATAACCCGGCGCGCGATGTGCTGGACAACTGCGCCGCCGTCACCCAGCAGATTCCGAAGCCCATTATTTTCTTTGCTAAAAATTCTGATCCCGACAAGATTTTTGATGCGGTGCGCGCCGGGGTCAGCGCCTACGTGGTCGATGGACTGAGCGAATCCAGGCTGCGACCCATCCTTGATGTCGCCATTGCCCGCTTCCAGGAACATCAGAAGCTGCGCTCCGAACTCGAAGACATGCGCGTTCGTCTGGCAGATCGTCGCGACGTTGAACGGGCCAAAGCCACGCTGGCCCGGATGCGGAACCTCGATGAATCTGCAGCCTATGCACTGCTAAGGCGCAGCGCCATGGCACATCGCGTGACCATTGGCGAAGCCGCACGCACGGTGCTCGCGGCCGCCGATATGTTCGACACCAAGGATCCGTCATGAGCCGGATCCCCCGGTTCCGGCTGGAGACCAACCAGCTCACGATCGGATACATGACCTTGCTCGACTCCGCGCCCATTCTCTGGGCTGCGCACAAGGGTTATTTTCGCGATGCGGGTCTTTACGTCTCTCTGGTTCGCGAGGTGTCCTGGGCGAGTTTGCGTGATCGCCTGGCCTACGGCGCCCTTGATGCCGCGCAATGCCTGGCACCCATGCCCATGGCGGCGACACTCGGCATCGATGGTGTCGGTGTGCCTCTGGTCACAGGCCTGAGTCTGTCGCAAGGCGGCTCTGCCATCACGCTTTCGCGCAGCGTGACCAAACGCATCGGCCTGAAGCCGGACATGAATCCACTCGACAGCGCACGCGCGGTTGCCAGTTACGTGCGGCTGGGTGGACGCCTGCGGCTGGCGCACGTTTACGCCTTCTCGATGCATCACTACCTGCTGCGTGACTGGCTGGCATTGGGCGGCATCCAGCTAGACCATCCCTCTATCGAATTCCTCGTCGCGCCTCCGGCCCAAATGGTGCGCCTGCTCGAAAGCGGTGCCATCGACGGGTTTTGCGCCGGCGAACCCTGGAACACGGCAGCAGTACGAGGAAAGCTCGGGCAGATCGTCACCGCCACCAGCGCCATCTGGGATGGTGGCGCCGACAAGGTGCTGGGCGTCACCCGACAATGGTCACGCGCTCATCCGCAGACCCATCGGGCATTGATCTGTGCACTGATGATGTCGCTCAGGGATCTGGCCACCGAAGATGTCACGCAGGAACTGACCGCACTGCTCACCCAACGGCAAGTTCTGGCCGTGCCCGAGGCCTGGATCAAGAGCGCCCTGGTCGGCTCCCAGGCACTGAGCCCGCCGCGATTTGCCAATAGCCTCAACGGATTTCCGCGCCAGTCGCAAATGCTTTGGTGTGCACTGCAAATGCTGCGCTGGCGACAATGGTACAAACCGCAACCACTCTCGCGGCTCTGTTCACAGGTATGTGACAGCGCTGCATTTGCCGATGCCGCTGCTGCACTGCGCTTGCCGATTCCTGCGGTTGACACCGTTTGCGAAGGTGCCGGTCGCGTTGCACTGGGCATGGATGGCAGCACCGTGGAAACCCGTTTCCTCAGCGGTGGCGAGCTGAATCCTGAAAACCCTGCTGCTTACCTGACTGAGCGGGGCTGGGGCATAGAAGCGGCAAGAGCCGCGCTACAGAGCGCTGACGAAAGCGCTCTGCGCTGATAAGGCGCAAACGCACATCTGTAGCGCAAATAGCTGGCACAGGCTTTGCGAACTTCGTCCCAACAGGTCATTGCAGACCGTTCCAGCGGCCACAGCCGTCCGCACAGATAACAAGTTCAGACACACGCCCAACACAAGCGCGTGCCGCTTCTGAACTCTCCGGATGGGCTTGAGCATGAGGCATAAATTTTCTCCGCGATTCCTGATTTCAAAATGCCTGTTGGCAGTTTGCTGCGCGCTCATTTCCAACGCTGCGCTTGCACAGACCGCCATCTCCGCAGAACGAGTCAATTCCGTGCTGAACCTGGACCGGCAACTCTTTGAGCTGGAGTCTGCTCAAACGCCGGACAAATATCCCCTGAATGTTTTTATCGGCAGCGAGCGCAATGAGCTGCGCCTGCGCAAGGTTCGCGTGCGCATTGATGAGCTTCATTCGCGCGAGTACGAATACGCCCAATCCGAGTGGCAGGCCATTGCCAATGGCGCGGTGCACCCGGCCTGGTCTGGCCGAGTCGCGGCCGGGGATCACCGTCTGCGCGTCGAGGTCTACGCGCGGGCATTGGATGCTGATCCAACTGATCCGCGCGCGGTTGAGTGGATTGACCAGACCATTACTGTCAGCGAAGAGGAAAATCTCGAAATTACGCTCATACAGAAACGCTTTGGTGGGGCTGAGATCAAGGTGAAGTCCTGGCCGGGCTCAGCGCGCGCTGCTAATCACCCCTGGCTGCGTGCTGCACAGTACTGGCTCTGGTCGGATCGCCCGTATCTCGCAGCCAGAATCCTTTCCAGGCAGCGCGGCGCCGGTACCGCCTTACCTGCTGAGTACAGCGCGCTCGCGCAACAGAGTGTTCAGCAGTTCGTGGGCGCCCAATCGCTTGCAGAAAGTTCTGCGCTTCTGGAACGCGCCCGCATGCTTGAGAGTGCGACGGCACAGCTACAGACCGGTAATGCCGCTGCCTTGCTCGCGCTCGCCGATCAGGAGGCAAAATCAGAGCCCTTGTGGGTGGTGCGTGACAACGCAAACCTTCTGTTGGGTTATCACTTCCTGCGCGGCGGACAGGTCAAGCAAGCGCGCGAAGCCCTAGGCAAAGTTCGCAGCCCGGGACCGCACGCCCATGAAGCCATGCTCGGCTACGGCTGGACGTTTCTGCTCGATGAACTGGCGCCCGATGCATGGGCCTCATCTGCAGACACATCACATCCGAACTTTGTCCTGGCTGCCGCACAGGCGAGCGCTTCCGACTCCGGACAACTGGACGATGAAGACCGCGAAGACGCGCTGCGCAGCGCCCTGGTGCCGTGGACCGAACTGATCGGTGCCGATGTCCTGGACATTGCCGCACAGGAAGGCGCACTGGCTGTCGCATGGGCACTGGATGAACTCGACACCGGCGAGCAGGCCCACACCTACTATGAGCGCTCTGCCGCGCAACTGGCCGGCGCGCGCGGTCTGCTGTCACAGGCCATGGAACACGTTGCCAGTGGGCACGCCGCGAAGGCCTTTGCCGATGGCCTGAATGATGAAAGCAGCGGCTGGAAAGCCTGGCTGTCCGACCTGCCCTATGCCAGCGACACGCGCTATCTCAAGGCATTGCTCAAGTCCCCAAATTTCGTAGATCAGCTGGATGACTTCAGGGCCGCTCAACTGCTAGCGGACGAACTCGCGGCCTGTGAGAAGCGCGCCCTGGACCTGCCACAGAGCACGACTGCAGGCACGCTGGTGCGACAGGTAGCGCAGGCACGCAAGGATCATGAGCCGCAGCTGTTCAGCACACGAACCCTGATGGAACGTACAGCGCTGGATTTGCTACGCGATACCAAGGCGCGCATTGAGCGCTATCTGGCTTATGCACATTTCGCAATGGCGCGTCACTACGACAGTGAGCCCGAACCCGAATTCGAGATCATCAAAGGAGACGCATCTTGAACGCGCGCCTCAACGTTTGGGCCCTCGCGGTGTTGCTGAGTTGCAGCAGTGCGCAGGCCGCGTTCTGGGATACGCCGCCATCGACTGTGAGCAGCACTGCAAGCAGCAACCGGCTCAAGGAGAACGGTTATCTTCGCGTCCGCACCAGCAGCATCCTGAAAGTTGAACCGGGCGACCCGGTACCCGCCGATGCACGCGCGGCCATCGCAGAGTATGACCGCATGCTCTCCCTGCCGATGGATGCCATTGCACCGGAAATGCGTGCCGAGGCGCTACGCCGGGCCGCAGACCTGCGCGTGCAGATTGCCGATGCTGACGCGTCCAAGGGCGAGGGCTTTCACGTCAAGGAAGTGCGGCGCGCCGTCGCCGGATACAACCGAGTCCTGCAGGATTACCCGGGTCACGCCAACAATGATCGGGTGCTGTATCAGCTCGCACGCGCGCATCAGCTGATCAACGAGTTTGACCCGGCGGTCGATGCGCTGATGCAGATCGCCTTGAATCACCCGGGGTCTGTCCGCGCTGCCGATGCCAGTTTCCGTGCAGCGGAAATGCTGTTTGCCAAGCAACGCTATGCAGAAGCACAGCCGGCTTATGAAGCGCTTCTGGCCCATGGCGACAGCACGCCCTACTTCGAGCTGGCCCAGTACAAGTATGCCTGGTCACTGTACAAGCAATCACAGTTCGAACGCGCAGCCGAGGTCTTCCTGGGCCTGCTCGATCAGGACCTGCCCGAAGGCACGCTGGAAGATGCCGCTCAAGCCTTGGCCGCTGTGGAAGCGCACAAGTCAGAGCGTGCCAGTGAATCCCTTCGAATCACCGCACTGTGCTTCGCCGCACTGGGTGGCGGACCTGCCTTGAGCGAGTATTTTGCCGCCCAGCCCAAGCCCTCCAGGATGGAAACCCTGGTCTACTCGGCGCTGGGCGACGCCTTGATAGAGAAGCAGCGCTATACCGACGCGGCAGGCACCTACCTGGCATTTGTTGAACGCCACCCCGATCATCGCCGCGCACCCGCGTTTTCGGAATCCGCGATCACCGCCTATCAGCGTGGTGGGTTCTCTGAACTTGCTACCGCTCAGATCGAGGGCTACGCGATCAAGTACGAGCCGAGTGCCAGCTACTGGACAAGCCGCGAAGCAGACGCCCAGGTACTGGCAAAGGTACGCAGCTATCAAGACGATCTGGGCCGTCTTTTCCAGGTCATGGGACAAAATGCCAGCGACCCTGCACAGCGTCGGCAGGCCTATCTCAAGGCTGCCCAGTGGTATGAGCGCAGCCTTGCGCAATTCCCGAACGACAAGCGCACCGCCCAAACGAGTCTGCTCCTGGCCGATGCCTGGCTGGAAGCCGGTGAGCTGGAAAAATCAGCGCAGCAGTACGAACGCACGGCCTACGATCTTCCAAGCCATGCGGGATCGCCAGTCGCGGCACTGGGTGCAGTACAAACCTGGCAGCGCCTCACCCGGCAATTGCCAGCGCAAGAGCAGGCCACCCCGCGACGCGCGTCCATTGCGGCCAGCCAGAAACTGGGCGAGACGTTTCCGAATCATCCGCAGCGTTCACAGGTGCTGATGACGGCTGCTGAAGATCTTTATCTTCTCGGTGACCTGGACGAAGCTGTCACCACTGCTGAACGGGTTCTGGCTTCTGGTCCAAAGCCAGCCCTGCAGCTCGGCGCCCTGGGCATCATTGCCGATACGCGCTTTGCGGCGAATCGCTACGAGGAAGCTGAAACCGCATACGCCAGAATGTTGAAACTACCAGCGGCTTCTACAGAAGAACGCGGCAAGTTGTTCGATCAAATGGCGGCCAGTGTCTACAAACAGGGCGAGACGGCCCGCGAGACCGGCGACCTGCGCAGTGCTGCGCAACATTTCCAGCGTGTAGCGAGCGTCGCACCGGGTGCAGCCATTCGCGATACCGCTGACTTTGATGCGGCTTCCGCGCTCTACGAACTTGAAGACTGGCCTGCTGCGGTCACAGCTCTGGAGCGCTTTACCAAGCGCTATCCGGACCATCGTCTGCTTGCTGATGCAGACAAGAAGCTCGGACGCGCCTATCAGGAAAACAAGATGCCAGACCGCGCCGCCCAAACCTTCGAACGCATTGCCAGGCGCGACACAGAGAATGCGGATACCCGCCGCGTCGCCTCGTGGACTGCGGCGGAACTGTATGACGAAGCGGGTCAGTACGGGCGCAGCCTGCAGGCATGGAGCCACTACGTGAGCCACTACCCTTCGCCGCTGGATGAAGCCATGCAGGCACGCCTGCGGCTGGCACAGATTAATTCGGAGAAGCTCAAGGACAGCACAGCACATCGTCATTGGCTGACCGCGATGGTTGAGGCCGATCGCGCAGCGGGCAGCAGCAACACGCAGCTGTCGCGCCGTGCGGCAGCCGAATCCAGTCTGGAGCTGGGCCGAATGGATGCGGTCAAGGCAAAAGCCGTCATTCTCAAATCGCCGCTGGCCTCATCACTGGCCGCGCGCAAGGCGCTGACGGAATCCTCCATTCGTGCATTTGAGTACGCATCGAATTTTGATTTTGCAGACATCACCAGTGCTGCCACGTTCGAGCTTGCCGCGGTCTACTGGGAATTCAGTCGCGCCTTGCTGGCTTCCGAGCCGCCGCAGGATCTCGCTGGCGAAGCCGCCCAGCAATATGTACTGCTGCTCGAAGAACAGGCTTATCCCTTCGAGGAGAAAGCCATCACCGCGCATGAGATCAATCTTGGGCGCGTGCGCAACGGAACCTGGAACACACATATCGGAATGAGCGTCGATGAGCTCGGACGCCTGTCGCCGGCGCAGTACGCCAAGAAGGAACGCCGCGAGGATCTCTATGAACAACTGGACTAATACGATGCCCCGCCGATCTGGCCTATACGCCTTGCTGGCCAGTCTGGTTTTGACCGCTTGCGCGCCCGGCCCGGCCCGTCGCCCCGGCAGCACGTCCCCGCCTGCGCCGACGGTTCAGCCATCTGCCGCTCAGCCCAGCGCCGAGAATGCTGATGTCACCGTTCCGCTTGCAGAACGATTCGCGGCCGCTCTGGAACTCATGAAGTCGCGCCAATACGAATCTGCCCGCGACGCCCTGCTGGCTCTGAGCACAGAGTTTCCGAAATTGTCCGGGCCCAAAACCGACCTGGGCATCGTCTATGCCCAACTCGATCAGCCGGGCAAGGCACTGGAGCAGCTCAAGAGCGCTGTCTCACTCAAACCCGACAATGCCATCGCATGGAACTGGATTGGCATTCTGCAACGAGAAGCCGGTCAATACGGCGCTGCAGAGCAGGCATACCAAAAAGCCCTGCAGGCCCGCCCGGACTATGCCGACGCGCAATTCAATCTCGCCATCCTCTACGACCTGGCGATGAATAAGCCGCTCAAGGCGCTGCAGGCCTATCAGGCCTTTCAGAAGCTGACACGGGAAGAAGACCTGATCGTCGCCGCCTGGATTCGGAAGATCGAATCTGGACTCGAACAAAGCAGTACCACCACTCACCTTGCAGAGGTTTCTCCATGAAAAATTTGATTGTTGCCACCGCTCTGATGCTGCCAATGACCATCGCTGCAGAGTCAAAACCCGAGGCTGCTGAGGCAGCGGCGGATCTTCAGCAGATGGGGATCACGGTCATGGGTGACCAGGATGCTCCACTCGGACTTTTTCTTGCGCCGTGGAAAGAAGAGACACGTGCAGATGTATTGCAGGCACCTGGCGTGCATGACCAGCCTGCCACGGCTTTACGGGCGGAAGGCTATGCGCGAGCCACTCAATACTATGCCGTGGGACGGGCCTATCGCAGCGAGCGCCTGATGCGAAACCACTAGCCGCTGATTCGACACAGGCATGCCATCAACTGCCCGGGGCCAATTGCAGCCCCGGGCAGATGGCCGGCCTAACAAGACCTCGCACACATTTCATGTTGCCGCCCAATTGAGAACCATTATGAACGGACGTCACCCCAGATTGATCTTCTTCAGCCTTTGCGCTTCTCTGCTGCCCTTGCCTGCCGCGGCCACCGAAATCCTGGGCTGCGCCAGCGATGATCGCTTCGCCGTAACACCGAGCGACAAACTGCGGTGTGAAGGCCGCAACGGCGAGCTCTCAAGCACCTTGATCGACCTGTATGCGGCAGGCTGGCGCCTGATTGACACTGAGTTCTACGACAAGGATCGCCAGGTCTTTTATCTGGAGAACGAGACTGCACCCGCCGCGGATTCGGCGGTGTCAGAGCCGCTGGCCGACGCACCCGCCAGCACAACGGAAAAAGAATAGCTTCCGCGGCTTGCAGGCGCGGCGTCAGGTTCAAACCTGACGTACGCGAAAGCTCCCCTGCAATCGCACGCGCTTCTTCATGGCTGCCGTCATTTCGATGCTGCCATCCTCCAGCACAACCAGCACCAGACTCAGGCCCAGCTTGCGGGCAAAGCTGAGCCACTGCCCGGGGCCGGCAACATACAGCGCCGCACCGCCTGCTTCCGCCAGGAATCCATCGCGATGCACAACCGTCAACGAGCGGATACCTTGTGCGGGCATGCCGCTAGATGGATCCAGCAGGTGCGAGTAACGGCGCCCCTCGTGGAAGAAAAAACGTTGATCATCGCCGTGCGTGTTGACCGATTCATCTTTTGCCGAGATGGTCCCGAGCAAACGTGGCAAAGCCGGATCCGAATCAGGCAAACGAATACCAATGCGCCATGAGCGCGAGCCACGTGCTCCGCGCACGGCAAGGTTGCCACCTGCGTCAATAACCGCGTTCTCAAAACCGCTACGGGCCAGCTGATCGAGCGCCTCGTCAACTATCCAGCCTTTCGCGATACCGCCAAAGTCCCAGGCGACCCCTCGGGCCGGGCCGTAATGCGACCCACCATCGTAAGCAGGTGCCTTTTGAATTGCCGAACACAAATCAGCAACTTGCTGGGCGTCCGGCGGCGAATGCGGGTCGGCGGCAATATCGTGGAAGCCCCAGAGCTGCACCAGATTGGCGATGCGCGGCTCGTACAAACCATTGGTAGCCTGTCGTATAGCCCAGGCCCTGGCAAACAGAGAGCGCATCTGCACTGGAATCTCCGCGGCTTCCCCGCGAGCAAGACTGGCATTGATCAGAGACAGGTCGCCGTCGCTCCATGGCCACCAATGGCGACCGAATATCTGGAGCTTCTCCTCGATCTGCGAGATGACACCAACCGCATCGTCGCGCGTCAGACCCTGATGGGGCAGAACCACATTCACGGAGACTTCCGTGCCCATCGCGAAGAAGGACAGCTTGACCTGGGGAGGTGATCGTTTCAGCCAGGATTTCATGTTCTGCGGCAGGTTCCGGCAAATAGCGGAAAACCAGCGCAAGACGATTGGAACAGATCACGTTTGCTCATCCAGAGTTCGTCATCCAGAAAGTTCGAGCCCAGGCTGTTCAAAGCATTTTCAATGCCATCGCGTGCGCGCAAATGAAAAGAGCGCGGGCCAACTGGCCCGCGCTCACTCAAGCAAACATCGTCCAACTGCCCATCAGGGAAAGTAATACTCGTCCTTGCACAACTTGCCGTCACCATTGGCATCACGCGTTGCGAAACGCTTGTCGAGTTGTCCGCCAGGCGTCACCTCCGACTTCGACAGGCAGCCGTCCTTGTCCTCATCCACTCCCGGCGCACTGATATGGGACACATCATCAGGTTTGAGGAAAACATTGTCGGCCTGCGCCGCTGCACTACTTGCGCCCAGCAAAAAGCCCGAAGCCATGCATACCGAGATACAAATTCTGCTATTCATAAAACCTCCTGGGTCCAGAAAAAAGGGTTGGAATTGCTTCAACGTCAAAACAAGGAGATGGACCGCGCGTTCACAAGCGCCGGCCTGTTCGCCACCACATCCAGATGCCGCTGATGGCAAGCAGGATCGCCATGACGCCAATGGTGTTGATGACGTACACCCCACCACGCCCGAAGATTGCGCCACTGTGCGCATCCACCAATACATGTTCGAGCGTGACAAACGGCCTGGACAACGGCAGGAGCCGCTCTCTTTCAGCCTCCGGCAAGGCAGCTTCGCCTGACCAAACTACGCCAGTCGGATCAACTGGCGCCCAACTCAAACCCGCATCGCGGGTGATGTAGGCGTCCAGGTCCTGCACAACAACAGAGCCCGGAACATCTGGCTTGCTTCCGATGCGACGCACGGCGGATACCGGGAGAATCGGCGGATGCATGTCATCAAATCGCTCGCCAGTTTCGGTCACCACCGCAACAGATGCCGGCGTTGCAATGAACAACAGCGTTTGCCCCTCGCTCTGGCTTGCGACCATGCCCACCGGGGTCTGAATCGGAGGAATCAGCACTTGCGCATCCAGTGCCGTGCCCTCCGGAGTGACCGCCAGCCACTTGCGGCCAGAGGCGAAGCCCTTCTGCGGTGGTTGAGGTTCCAGGCCGTAAAGGGACATGACCCAGCTCCAGTACACCTTGTCGGTGTCGTAACCCCAGCTGGGACTTTGATTGATAAGAATCCCGCTCAAGCCAAGCCAACCCATAAAGACAAAGGCGACAAGCCCGGCGCGCTTATGCCAGTTCCTAAGCAGGATGGTCAGATTGAACTTGCGACGCGCCGTTACCGGTCGGGCCGAAGCAGGGGCCGAAGGAGAAGCCGTCTGCATGACTTTCTCTTTCGACGAACCGAAACTGAGTGCGTTATCGCCCATCGGAATCAGGACGCCATCTTGTCCAGCATCAGGGCAGTACGCGCCATCCGCTGCATCATCTTGACCGAATAGGTAGCGCCGCTGATGTTATCCACGCTGGTGCTGAGACCGCCCCCGGCGATCCTTGCACCCACCAGCTGCTGAAGAAAGGACGGCTGGCCGACCTGCTCTCCACGAGACTCTCGATAAATCAGCACTTTTGCACGTGCGATGACTTCATCCTTGACCACGAACCCACATGTGGTCGGCGCGTAACCTTCCTTGCCCAACTCATCGAAAATCCAGGCCGTCTTTCCTTCCGCACGCCAGTAACGCATGCGCTGCGGCAGGGGCTGGATCATGCTGGGAATCGGGCCGCTCACTCCCATGGCCTTGGGCGCTGGAACATTTCCGCCAAAGACTTCCGCAAGGAAAACTTCCGGCTTGATGTTGAACTTGTAGAACTGCTCCAGACCACCGTTCAGATCGGTTGCCCTGCCCGGTAGCGCAAGCGCTGCAAAAGGAAGGCTCAATAACCCTCTAACAAGGCTTCGTCGACTCAGCATTTTTTTTGAGTATGGCTGGTTCATGTTGCTGCTCCTGATGTTTCTGATGGTTTGAAAATTCGAACTGCAGTTGGCGAGTGAGGATGTCAACCGGTGTCCCGACCGGTGTCCCGATGTATCACTTCTGGTGTCCCTGGTACCGGCTGGCTCCTAGGGCTCCAGCACAACATTCATAGCCCAGAAGAAAGATGCTTGAGACGGCGGCGCTCGGGACCCAAGCGCCACCGCCAGTTCCAAGCGATCAGCGCGTAACGATGTCGTCAGTAAACGGAGCCAGGGCCGCAATTACCTGGTTACAAGTCCAGTAATGCAGATTGATCCGCTCGCATGCGTTGTAGGCTGCTTCGACCACCGCATTGAACTGCTCCATATTGATATTCAGATCAGCATGTGCGGCCAGCATGCTCGCGCCCTGGTACTCGTTCGGCCCGCCGAGCACCATTGTTTCCAACTGAGTATTGAGGAATATCTGACGCTCCGGATTTCCGAATTCCTTGAACATGAAGTTGATGCGGGTATCGAGCAGGATGAAATGAAACAGTGCCTTGGCCCACTCGTGTACTCCTTCTTTTCCACCCCATAGCTCGAGGGTATTTGACGGAACGCCGGGGATAGGCTTGGTTCGTTCTTCCCCAGCCATTGCAAACTGCAGTGGAGCCGTCGCGAGCAACACGCCCACAGTTGCGGATTTAAACTTTGAGAATTTCATGATGTACCTCCGGTTTGAATGGCTCAGTTGAGCAACCCTGCAGGCAGGGCCGATTGCGCTGCATTAGAAAGTAAGGTGAGTGGAGAAGTAGAAGCCGTGCTGATCCGGTGTCAGCGTGATGTTCCCCAGCATTGCGTAAGCGATGGTGAAAGAGATCTTCTTGTTCGGCGCATAAGCGAAGAACAGATCAAACCAGTCGTCTTCATACTGGGTGAGGCTGTTCTCGAGATCAGTCGTGTTGGCCACACCGAGAGTCTGCAAATCAACTGCCGACAGCGCTCCCAGGAGACCCTGAGTGCTCAGTCCATTGATGTTGACGCCTACGCCATCCAGTGCGTTGCCGTGCTGCGCATACTCGAAGCCGAAGGCTGTGTTCTTGGCTACCAGGGTTGCCACCGAGATCTCGTAACGGAACTCCTTGTCATCATCAATCTCGCCCGTCGTGGTGTTGTGATAGCCGAAGCCCGTCAGTCCGGTCTGGTTGGCGGAGGTGTAACGACCGGTAAAATTGACCAGAGTGCTGAATGGGAAGTAGATCTTGGTGACACTCACGTAGGCTTCCCAATCCTTGTCATCCGCTGCCTGCAAGGTCCGCAAGAGATCCGCATTCTTGTTGTCCTTGTAGAAGGCACCGATTGCAACCTGAGGGATCAGGCTGTCCGAGGTGTAGACCGCATCACCAAACAAGCGCAGCTTTGCACCAAAGACATCCATCTCGATGGTGGTATTGAATGGCTCGATACCGGTTCCGCCTGTTGCCGGCAACAAGCTCGCAATCAGGCCAACCGTGTCGAATGTGCTACCGGTGGGCAATGTGCTTCGCGTGTACGACAACTCCAGACGGTCATAGATGCCAACGGTCGCGCCGTAGGAACTAAGGCTGTAGTTCGGCAAATAGGCAAAGGTGTAGTGCAAGCCGCCATTAACGCCATCGCGTGTACCGTAGCCCGATATCGTTGCCCAGGGCGTGATGCCACCACCACCTGCACCATCAATAGTCACAACACCGCCGGTCAGCAAGACCTTGCCGTCGTTGTAAAAACCAGCGCTCGCGCCCTGACTGAAAAGACCCACCAAAATTAGGGTGGCACCGCGAATGGAATTGCGCATGATGCCTTTCGCCCCTGCTAGGTTGTGTTTGAATTTCATTTCGCCCCAACTCCTTGAAAGAGAAAATATTTGAAGAACTGAGCAACACGAAGCACTGCTCTGACGACGCTTTTAATTTGGACTGACGTCTCTGTCGGTCACTTCAAAAAAACAAAAAAAAGTCCACGTCCTGATTGGTCTGCCAATTCAGGAAACGTGGACTCTGGTGTCCGGCTGATCCGGCTTCAGTGCAGGATCTGTAACCGCCTCACACCCGTTGCTGGTGTGTTGAGGCAGGGGTTAGCAATCGCTGTGCCAACCAGCCAGTGCGTACCGAAAATTCACGCTACTGGCTCACCACATAGATATCGAGTGAATCAGCAGTGCTGCAATTGGGGCAGTCGCATCGCATTACATATTCCTGCACCGACGACATGCACGATCCTCGTGCGCGTTTGCTGCAAAAAGAGGCATTGGCACGCATCAGATCCTGGCAGGGTGTCGCTATTTGAGAGTCCGAGCACGACGCCTGCTGGCATGTCTGTTGCTGATGAATCCCCTGACAATCGAGAACCTGGTTCCTTGATTGCACACCGCGTCGACGACGACCCGGACAATCTGATCGGACAGTGAAGTCCACCCGTCTTCTCAAAGCCGGGTGGTTTTTTTTGTCCGCCATCAGGGAATCGATGCACCAGAACCAACACGATGGAAGCGCAGTTGACCTTGATCATCTTCCATCCCAAGCACAGGGAACAGATAACACCATGAAAAAGCCAAAACTAGAATTTCGCCACTGCTTACCTATCCTGGTGGCGCACCTCGCAACAGCGGCCACACCTGTATTCGCGCAGGACGATAATCGTTTCTACATTGTGCCGATGGGCACCTATGTGATGAGCGAGGACGACAGGCACGCCGATGATGGCATCGGTGGCACCCTCGCCGTTGGCATCAACCTCTCGCGCAATGCGGAGTTCGAACTCCGCGGCACATTCCTCAATTTTGCGGGTGAACCGGGATTCGATGATGTTGACATTGCAGCGGGCGGATTTGCCTTCAACGGTTTTCTGTTTGGCCGCAATGCACCGTACCTGCACTTTGATGTGATGGGCGGGGACGAGACCATGTTCAACATGGGGCTCGGCTATGACCTCGCCCTTGGCCGGAATTTCAGCCTGCGCGCAGAAGCCCTGCACCATACTGAATCAAACTCCAATGTGAACGGCCCCGAGTTCAAGGAAGCATTGTTCAATCTTGGTGTGCGCATTCCCTTCGGAAGCGTTCCCGAGCCACCTGCGCCCCCACCCCCCCCCCCACC
>JBFIES010000008.1:0-194749 GCA_041603235.1 Panacagrimonas sp.
GTCGAGTCCTGGTTCGTTCTGCCAGTCTGGCCATCCTGCGGCTTTGTTTTGTTCGGCTGCGAGTTTGAGTTCTTCGGGTACGGCGAACTCGGTATCCCAGCGTTTCAGGGCCGGCATGATGATCATGTTGTGCCACAGCGGCGGGATCAGGGCGGACAGGAAGCACAGGAACACCGAAGGCATCGGGATGGATTCTTCGTGTGGCTTGAGCTTGTAGTACACCTCGTAGGAATTGAGGTGATGGCCCGCATGGTTGGTGATTTCAAAGGCCATGGTGCGTGAGAACCAGCCCAGGTGATTCCAGACGTGGCGTCGGCCGATGGGAGCACCCTTGAGGCGGATCAGGCCGTAGTGCTGGAAGTAGTTGAATGATTCCACCCAGGCGCGGGCAATGATCTGTGCGGCCAGTGCCAGACCCACGGCAAGCCAGCCGCCGATCATGAACATCACCACATGGAACACGGCCAGGGCGAGCAGGGCACGGTAGCCGCGATGACGGATATTCCAGGGGCTCAGGCCTTTCTTCTTGAGCGCCTGACCTTCCATCTTCTGGGCAAAGATCGTGCTTTCGATCAGGGCCTTGCCGGTAAAGCTGTAGAGGTCTTTGCCACGCGGAGCGGTATCGCCGTCTTCGGTGGTGGCCACATCGATGTGATGGTTGATCACATGGCCGATGTCGCGGGTGCAGTCCAGATAGCAGAGTTGCACATAGTGGCCGATGGCACGGGCGACGGGGCTGCGCATGTGATACAGCTCATGAGAAGCCGGCACCAGCGGGATCACGCCCATCCAGGCCACGCTCATCACCGCACCAAACATCTGCCAGCCGGTGAGCTGCCCCAGGGAAACTTGCCAGGCCATGACGCCGAACAGCAGCAGCGGCAGGATGGCGCAGATCCAGATCGGGATATTGGCCAGTGTGGCATTGCTCATCTTGCGCTGGCTGTAGTCACGCGGCAGGACCGAATCCAGAACCGCCAGCACCGGGAAGCTGATGATGCCCACCCAGACCCAGTTGCCACCCGCAATCATCCCCGCAAACGCCGCCGCCAGCACGCCAACAGGGGTCCAGTATTTCAAGTAGTCCATGGTTCTTCCTCCAATGCACACGATGTGATTCAGTCGGTTTTCGTCGTGGTCTGCTTCTTCGCAGCCATCGCCAATGTTCAGGAGCGTATAACGAACAAATACATAATGCAATTGTGTGATTTGTAGTTTCCGATGAACGGTCGCATGCTTACCATTGTTCAGACGCAAATAACGCATTAACGTATAATGCATCTAGTCGCGAATAACTTAGTCAGGAAGTGCAAGTCCATGAAAATGAAAGAACTGGAGCGCCGGACCGGCGTGAGCAGGCAAATGGTGCAGTTCTATCTGGCTCACGGTCTGCTTCCAGAGCCTCACCGGCCCAAACCCAATGTGGCCGAGTACGGCGAGGAACATGTTCGCGCCATTGGCGTAGTGCGCCGTCTGCAAACGGAAGGGCGGCTCAAGATCAATGAGATCAAACAGGCTCTCAATGGGACTCAAGCGTCGGCCGGAAGCGAAGTGACGGTGCTTCCACACTTGGAGACTTTGTTTGCTTTGCGAACCGGGCTGGACAACCAATTGGTGCCCTTAAAGTCTCTGCTCGGTCGTAATGCGCAGGTGGCGTCAGACAGCAAGATCCTGGAGAAGGTTGATGCCATCGACATTCGGCAGGAGAACGGGGAGGCCGTTGTGACGCGTATGGATGCCCAGATCATCACGTTATGGGGGGAGTTGCGCGCTTCCGGCTACACCGAGTCCCGAGGCTGGTCACCGAAGGTTGTGGCAATGTATGTGAAGGCAGCTCGTGACCTTGCCAATGCGGAAATTGACCTGTTTGAAAAGCACTTCGACTCAGACATGCCAGTGGAGGAACGCGCAGCGATGGCAGAGGCGGGCAGCAAGCTGATGCTCGGTGTGTTCACTGTCCTGAGAATGAAGGCCGAATTTGATGCATTCGAGCGGGCCGAGAATGGGCCAGAGGTTCTGGCAGAGCGCCGGATGAAGCAAAGCGTGCCGGTTCGAGAAGTGGCTTAACCGCTCCCGTCTTAAGTGGCGACACATCTCGCGACATGGCCTGAGGCCAGACTTATCTAAATTGAGCTGAGGAAGCGCGGGTGTTGGGGTGGCCCTGTTGCTCGGGTTTGCAAAGCTGTTGCGGCCTAACTAGCATGCTAGCATCTTCAATATCTATCATGCGGCCCATAAGGGCCTGCGATCTGTTCATCTAGCTGAGGGAAGTCATGTCAAATCAATATGATGCAATCATCATTGGAAGTGGAATCGGTGGCGGCGCTATTGGCGCGATGCTGGCCCATCAGGGCTGGAATGTGTTGCTGCTGGAGCGCAACAAGCGCTTGGGCGGTCGCTGCATCTCCTATGAGCGCAATGGCTGCATGATGGATTTGGGTTGGCACTTCTACTGCCTGAGCGACAAGGGCCCCTTGCAGGAAGTCTGCAACCGCGTGGACATGCCCGATGGCATTCCCTGGAACCAATTGAACGGCACTTCCTACATTCAGGTGGGGGATGTGCAACGAAAATACTCCAAGAAATCCATGATGGAAGTCGTGGCTGAGGAAGAACGTGAGAATTTCGAGCGTCTGTTCAAGGACGTCTTCACCCTGAGTGACGACGAACTCTCCGAGCTCTGGTACGTGTCCGTGGGGGATTGGGTCAAGAGCTACACCAGCGACAAGATGGCCTACGCGCTGATCGAAAGCTTCGCGGCGCAGTATTTCTGCGTGCCGGCCAAGGAAGCCAGTGCCACTGAATTCATCCGCGCATTTCGTGAGGTGATGTCCAACCGCGCGACTGCCTATCCATCAGGTGGCAATTTCTCCGTCCCTCTGGTGTATCTGGACGCCATCGAAAAATACAAGGGCACCGTCAAGAACGAGACGCCGGTTGAAAAGATCATCGTCGAGGATGGTGCCGCTGTAGGCGTACGGACCAAGGACGGTGAGGAGTATCGAGCGCCGGTCATCATCAGTAATGCCGACATCAAGGCCACGATCAACGAATTCGTCGGGCCCGAGCATTTTCCGAAAGCCTACGTGGACCGCATCAATGAACTGACCTATTCCGGTCACGGGGTGATGCTGCGCGTGCTGTGCTCCGAGAAGATCAGCGAGAAGCAGGTGGTCATTTTCATCCCGGATAATGAAAACCCGCCGTGCAAGGTCACCGATGAAATGAAGGCTGGCATCGTGCCCAAACTGATCGGAGGATGCTTCGGATCGCCTAGCAACTTTGACGAAAACCTGGCACCGCCGGGCAAGCAGATGATCACTTCTCTGCACGCCTGCCCGGCAGATATTCGCGACAACATCGATGAATGGCGCGAATCACTGATGCGCTCTTTCTACGCGGTATACCCTGAGGCAGAAGGCAAGGTTGAAAAAGTTTGGGTTGATCCGCCTTCGCTGGTGAAGGGCATGGCTGGAGAAACCGGCGCCATCATCGGCATCGGCCAGACCGTAGATCAGATTCATGAAAAGCGTCCGTCGCAGGTCACACCGCTGAAGGGACTGTACCTGTCGTCCTCCGAAGCCGGTGGTCACGGTATCGGGACAGAGCTTGCAGCTACCAGTGCGCTGGAATTGTTCGAGATTCTCAGACCGATGATCGATTCACGGGCGGCTGCATAAGCCTGTAGAAAAGCACTCGAAATGGCCACTCCAGTCACTCGTCTGACACGCTCAGGACAAGGCCGCTCCCCCCAGCCCAGCGCTGGCTGGAGTCGCGCCATGGTGCGTGGCCTGCGGCCCAATGATCTTTCCGGTAAGGCCGGAGAAATCGCTTCCGAACTTGAAGAGCGCTTGGAACGCGGCGAGTATCAGTTCGGCGAGGCGCTTTCCATTTATGCACTGGCAAAACAGTTTGATGCCAGCCGGCAGCCCGTGGCCTCGGCCGTGCTCTACCTGCGCGGAGTTGGCTATCTGGAAATCATCCCGCAGGTGGGGTGCCGGGTGGTTTCACCTTCGCAACAGGAGGTCGAGGATTTCTACGTCCTGTTTTCCCGGACAGAGGCCCTCATCAGCCGCTTTGCCGCAGAGCGACATACCGAAGAGGAATCTCAATCCCTGTTCGAGATGTCAGAGGAACTGTCGCAGAACCCGTTCCAGACTTCTCAGGACCGGCGCACCATGGCCGACGGCATCTCCCTGTTTCACGATCAGATCAGCGCCATGGCACGCTCCAAGCTGTTGCTTGAACGCATCGGCAACTTGCGGCGAATTTTTCGCTTCTATCTGAGCCAGGGACGCACGCGACCCGACCCTGTTGCGGGGCCGCCGCATCAGTTGAATCAGTCACGACTCGAACTTGTTGAACAGATCCGGTCACGCAATGTGGCGGGCGCTGAAGCCAGCACTGAGGCCTATATTCTTGGCAGCTTGCCCGACTGGTCGCGCGTAGTCTGAGGGCCAGAGCTTAGTCATCCTGCGGGCAGCTGGAGTGTCTGCCCAGTACCGCCCGTAGACTGATCCAACAGATGCCCCCCCGTTTTGGGGTTACTGCTGACCCTCAGCACACCTATGCTCTGATCTGGCAATGAGCCGCCGCCAATGGCAGGCTCAAGCCTCTATAAAAAATGTGAAACGCCGCCGCAGGCTGTCTTGAAGCCTGGCGTTTGTTCACCAGAAAGATCAGATCAGCGTGCCTGGAGGCAAGATGAGTCAAGCAAGTGAAGCGGCTGCAATGCCGAAGACCGTTGATGGCGTGATGGCAGCCGCTCAACAGATGGCGGGCCTGGAGGATTTTGGCGATCTGAATTTCCTCGACTCATTGGGCCGCCTGTTGAAAGCCTTCCAGACCGAGGCGGACCTGAGTGAACTCGGCGAGCAGCTTGCTTACGGCGGCGTCATCAATAACCTGGTCAACCGTTTGCGTTACGTACGTGATCTCAAGGCGCACCCGGAAATTCTGGAAGAGAAAATCGAGCGCCCGATCGTCATTCTGGGCTTGCCCCGAACCGGAACCACCAAGCTTCAACGCGTTCTGTCTGCCAGCCCGCAGGCGCTGGCAATGGAGTACTGGCGCATGATGAATCCCGCGCCATTTCCGGGAGAAGAGCCGGGCAAGCCCGTCGAGCGCATCCAGATGGCGCGCGATGCCGTGCAGATGCTGTCTGAGAATTTCCCGGGCTTCATGGCGCGCCACCCGACCGAAGCCGAGGTTCCCGACGAAGAAGTCTTGCTGATGCAGGGCTCGTTTCAATGCGTGGTGACCTGGCTGTTTGCGCATATTCCGTCGTTCTACGAGTTCTGCATGAACACGAACCAGCGGCCGCTGTATGACTTCCTGCACGGCCAGATGCAGTACATGCAGTGGCAACAGGGTGGGGCGCAGGGGCGCTCCTGGATCATGAAATCACCCTGCCACACCGGATTCATCGATACGCTTCTCGAAGTATTTCCAGACGCTGTTTTTGTTCATTGTCATCGCGACGTGAACGTTGTCATGCCATCCATGTCCGGGCTGACCGAAGAGATGCGCCGCATCCACAGTGACCAGATTGACAGCTCGATCATCGGCCCCGAAATGCTGGATTACTTCGGGACCATGATGGATCGCTACATCGACCTTCGCGAGCGCCTGCCAAGTGAACGCTTCATGGACGTTCATTACATGGAAATCATGACCAATCTGGAGGACGTGATCGAGCGTGCATTCGCCTTGGCTGGGCGCAAGCTTGACGCAGAGACGCTGGCAAACGCCCAGCAGTTTGACGAAGAGCGGCCCCAGCACTATCTGGGCAGCTACAGCTACGCCGCTGAGGACTATGGGTTCTCTCAGGACATGATCAGTGCGCGGTTCGCCCGTTACGCCAAGCGTTTTGCCGAATTCAACAAATAATCCAATCCACAAGATTTCGAGGAGCTTTCATGCCGTACAGCACGAGCCTTAATGCACACACTTTTTCCGATCCTGCTATCTGGCAGGAAGTCGTCAAGTCGATGGCGGAGATTGAAAAACTCGTCTGGAATGACGAGCGGGTCACGGATGATCTCACGCGAGCCGAAGGTGTTCGCCAGCTGACGCGTCTGATTGGCGGGGCACTGCCGGTCACCATGGAGACCGTTGATCCTGAGCATCCGCAGTTCCTGCAGTTGTTGAGCACGCGCGTTCAGTGGGGCCTTCCTTCAGCCGACTGTCACTACATCTGGGCCCCCCTGCACGGGCGCAATGTTTATCGCATCGTTGGCGATCGCGGTACCGCCAAGTTGTTTGATATTGAAATTCGAAACGACACCTTTGCGCATCTGGGCGACTGGAGCCTGCATGCACGACTGGGCGAGGTGGAAGTTGGGCCAGAGAATCAGGTCGAAATATTCCTGAGCCGTGAACGACCGGCTGGCGCCGTGAACTGGGTCGAGCTACCGGAGGGTCGCTGCGACATTATCCTGCGTCAGTATTTCTACGACTGGGACAAGGAACAGATGGCGCGCCTGACCATCGAAAACCAGAACGCGATCTATCCGCCGCCGCCGCTGACGGAAGAAACCATTCGCAAGAATCTCGAATTGTTCTGTGATTTTCTGCAACAGGTCCCGCCGGTGTTCCGCCAATCTGTTGAGACCTACTACCAGCATCCGGTCAATACCATGGCTTTTGATGCCATTGACTACGGATTCCGCGCGCTGACCTATGGCAAAGGTGCCTATCAGTGTGGTGAGGATGAGGCCTTGCTGGTCGAGGTGGAACTGCCCAAGACCCAGTACTGGAATATCCAGCTCGCCAGTCATTTCTGGGAAGCACGCGACTATCATCTTCGCCAGAACTCGCTCAATGGGCATCAGGCACGAGTGGATTCTCATGGCGTGTTTCGCGCGGTGATCTCGCACAAAGATCCCGGCATTGCCAACTGGCTCGATGCGGGTGGCAATCAGACCGGGCTGATGACGATTCGCTATTACGAGGCGGACTCGACGCCCATTCCCACCGTCACGCGCGTGCCGTTCTCTGACCTGGCCAAAGCCTTGCCGGCCGATGCCCAGACGGTGACGACTGAGCAACGCCAAAAGACCTTGCGTAACCGCGCACGTGCTATGCAGCGCCTCAACCGCGATTGATCACAGCTTAGGCAGAGACAGAAATTATGAAGAGCAAGATTGAGAGTCTGTTTTCACTCGATGGCCGGGTTGCGCTGGTGACGGGTGCGGGTACCGGCATGGGCCGTCAGTTCGCCAATACGCTTGCAGCAGCTGGGGCCAAAGTGGTCTGTGTCGCGCGCAATGCCGAGCGGCTCGAAGCTGTCGCTGCGGGCATCTGCGATGCAGGCGGCAAAGCCGTTGCGGTTGCTGGCGATGTGGCCAGCACGGAGGGTGTCGACCAGGTTTTTGATAAGGCGGAAAAGGCATTTGGTCGGGTCAATCTGCTGATCAACTGCGCGGCGCAAGTTGATTTCGGAATGTTTCCGGATGTGAAGGACGAAAATTGGGACAACCTGATCAACGTCAATTTTTCGGGAATGATGCGTACCTGCCGAAGTTTTTCCAGCCGTTTGATTGCAGCAGGCGAGCCCGGAACAATCGTGAACATCACCTCGATCATCGGTGAGCAGGTCATCCCGGGCATCCCCACCTACGGCACGCTCAAGGCCGCAGCCATACAGCTGACGCGCTCCATGGCGGTTGATCTCACGGCGCATCGTATTCGGGTCAATGCCTTGTCACCCGGTTACTTTCAGACCGAGATGGCGTCCTCGCTGTTTGAATCCGACGCGGGCAAGGCATTGATCGAGCGTCATCCGCTCAAGCGGCTGGGGCAGGTGCAAGAGCTCGACGGGCCCTTGCTGCTGCTGGCCAGCGAGGCTTCCAGCCACATGAACGGATCTGTGGTCACCGTTGACGCGGGGCATTCGACTTACCTGTATTGAGTCGGCAGGCTGACCAGCCTAATAGACAGGCCAGCTTGACCGCTGGCCTGTCGGTTCCTACCTTTGTGTTGTTCCATGGTCATTTCGACCTTGAAGGAACACCAGAGGAGACATGCCGCGCAAGAAGGCAGCCAGCTTGGATCATCGGTCAGGGCATCCGCCCATGATTCGCACGAAATTGGAACCGCCTCGCGGCGCGCGCCGCATGGTGCCGCGCGAGCGCGCCCTCAAATTACTGTCACTCGGTTCCGAGCGCCTTTTGACCCTGCTCAGAGCGCCCGCAGGATTCGGAAAAACTACTGTGCTCGCCGACTGGCGTGGGCAATTGCTTGCCGCCAGCCGTCCGGTTGCCTGGGTCACGCTGGACGAGGACGATAACGACGCCAGCTCCTTCGTGAGCTATGTCATCCGCGCGCTGGGAGAGGCGCTTGGCAGTCTGGCAGATCACGTGCCTGAGCTTTCGGCCAACCCGGAAAGTGCAACGCCGAAAGTCACCCTGACCTCGGCCATCAATGCGCTGGATTCAATTGATGCCACGCTCACCCTGGTGCTCGATGACTATGACCGTGTGACCGCCTCTGGCATCCACGATCTGATGTCTTTTCTGCTGCTTCACGCGCCCGGAAACTTGCGCATAGTCATCGCGGCGCGCGCCGAGCCACCACTGCCGCTGGCGTATTTGCGTGCGCACGATGATCTAGTCGAGATCAACGACGCTCATCTGCGGTTCAATCTTGAAGACGCGCGTCGATTCTTTGGCGAGGTTGGCGCCTTGAAGCTGGATGCCGGTCAGTCGCGGGCCCTGCACGAAGCAACCGAAGGCTGGGTGGCCGGCATGCAGCTCGCCGCCATCTCTCTGCGTGACCGGGCCGACACGCATCGCGTGATCGATGCATTGCCGGGTCGGTTTGTCGCCATTAATGATTATCTGTCTGAGGTTGTGTTACCCAATCTGAATGCGCCAACCGTCGATTTCCTGCTGCACAGTTCCATTCTGGAGCGCATGAACGGCCCCCTGTGCGCAGCGGTCACCGGTCGCGCCGATGCCGCCGAGCAACTAGGCGATCTTCATCAGCGCAACTATTTTCTGCAGTCGCTGGATGCCGAACAGAGCTGGTTCCGGTTTCACGCCCTGTTCCGTGATTTTCTCCGCACCGAACTTGCCCGACGTTTTCCCGAGGCAGTAAGAGGGCTGCACACCCGTGCTGCCAACTGGTTTGCCGAGCATCGGCTGTGGGCGGAGGCGGTACGACACGCGTTGGCGGCAGATCGCATTGATTTGGCGGCGGAATGGGTCGAACACTGCGCCATGCGTGAAGTCGAAGACAGCCGCGTACATGTGCTGCTGTCCTGGGCACGAAAAATTCCTGATTCAGCGATTCGATCGCGCCCCCGGCTGCAGTTGGCTGTGGCCTGGGCGTTGCTGCTGACCATTGAGCTGGATGCGGCCATGGAGCACGTTGAAGACATGGAAGCACGGCTGACAAAAAGTGAGTTCAAGAACAGTACGGCAGTTGAATCCGAGTTACTTGCACTGCGGTTCTGCATCACCGCGCTGAAAGACGATACAGCAGCCGCGCTGCCATTCGGCGAAGCTTTCGCCAAGCGATTGCGTGGCGGCAAGAACTTTGAAGAGCCAGTGGTCTGGGCGGTGCAGGCCACACTCAACGGTCTGACACATTGCTATCAGAAGGCGGGGCGTCTGGAAGAAGCGCGTGCCATGCAAAGCCCCGAGCTGTATCCCGTCTCCAACGACAGTGATCGCAATCTCTTTACCCAGTGTTATCGCGCTACCACGTTGGGTGGATGCGATCTTCGCGCGGCCCATCTGCATGAGGGTGCGCGGCGCCTGCGTGAGTCGCTCGCGCTGGCGGAGCTGCATGCAGGGCGGCGTTCTGCTGCGGCGACGCTTGTCGCCTGTTCTTTGGCGGCCATTCATTACGAATGGAACGAGCTGGATATCGTTGATCAACTGCTGGCGGATCGCCTGGATATTGTCGACGAGGCCTGCTATCTGGACTCGGTGCGTTCTGCCTATCTGGCGCTGACGCGGCTGGCCATTGTGCGCGGTGACTTTGAGGCAGCCCACCAATTGCTGGATCGTGGCGAATTGCTGGCAAATCGGCGCGGATGGTCGCGACTGACTGCGGTCTGCCTTGCCGAGCGCGTTCGTCTGCACCTGGTACAAGCGCATCCGCTGGACGCAGGCGCGGCCTGTCAGAGACTCTCAGAACTGGCGCCCCGCAATGCGCCAGCAAGTGCGAGCGCTATTTCTGAAACCTGGCGTGTGTTCTGTCTCAGCCAGGTCCGCGTCCTGTTGCACGCAGGGCAGGCGAGCCAGGCATCTAAAATGCTTAATGAGCTTCTGCGCATCGACCAATCAGCAACGGGAACAGATGGAAGCGCCTATCTCGTGGCCCGAACCAAGGCGCTGCTCTGCGTGACGCTGCAGGCTAGCGGAGAGCCTCAGGCTGCGCTGGAGCAACTTGAAGATCTGATGGAACTTGGCGCCGCATCGGGAATGATCCGCTCAATTGCTGATGAAGGAGCGTCCATTGCCGTGCTGGTCAAGCACCACGGGTTGCAATGGAAACCAACGACGCCTTCAGCAGAGCGATGGAAATCCAGCCTCGACGATGCGCTCGGAATCCGGCAAGGCGCCAGCGCGCAAGCGGCAAAGCGCGAGAGCGCAGAAGCTCTGATTGAGCCGCTGAGCAAACGCGAGCGCGACGTGCTTACCCTGATTGCGCGTGGTCTGAGCAATGAGCAAGCCGCGCGCGCATTGAATATTGGCTCGGAAACCGTGAAATGGCACCTGAAGAATGTTTACAGCAAGCTGGGTGTTTCTCGAAGAACCCTGGCCGTGCACCGCGCCAGACAAATGGATCTCATCTCCGACGAGCCTGCCGCCAAACCGATGATTCAGTCCTGAAAGCTGGCCGATCCAGGCCCGAACGCAATCAGTCGAGAATCTTCAAGCGCCGCCTGTCGGTGGAAGACCACAGCCTGATAAGCCTCTGATTTCATCAGGTCCAGGAATACCTTCCGCGATGGGTATTCGACCATGAGCAAATCGTCCCAGCGCTCATCGGGAGCGCCAATCAGCGTGGCTTGAAACCGACCCATGAGTTTCACCTGCGCGCCGATTCCATCAACCAGTGGCACGACCAGCGCAGCGTAGCGTTGGTAGGCTTCACGCCCGCTGCAGCGTGCTTGTTTGGCGTGTTCCGGGTAATTGGCTGATGCCTTGTAGCGCAGCAAATTCAGCATAACCATTGGGTGTTCTGCGTCCGGCTGCTGCGCAAATGTATCGGCCGCATCAGGTGAGAATTCTATGAATGCCATGTCGGTATCATCGAGCCATTTGGGGGAAAGTCTCAGGCGGGAACGGCGCCAGCCGGCGTCGAGGTTTGCTCACGACGTTCGCGGAGCAAGGCCATCAACATGTACCAGGAATGGATTTCAAACCACAGACCCCACAGGATCATTGGGATGTAATAGGCCAGCACACCGTTCCATGCAAACGGACCCGCCTTGGCCCAGGCCGGGCCGCTGGCCATCGCAATCGCCAGGCCGCAAAACACTGAAAAATGAGTGACCCATCGCGGCACCAACGGAGTCTCGCGTTCGTCCATCTTGGTGACAATGCCGGTACTGATCATCTGCACCGACAGCGCTGGCCACGTCAGGAGGAATCCATGCCATGCCGCGTCATTCAGGGCGACCACCACATCGGGGTCCGCGTCGGCACGATATGCCGCACTGATCCAGAGACAGCAACTCATCATGACAAAGGCAATCACGCCGTTTCCGGCAGTGACGCCCGCTATACTCAGGACAGGGCCGCGACCTTCAATGGGCGCTAGCATGATGCCGAGTTGGGCAATCCAGATGCAGAAAAGCCCGGAACCGACAATGTAAAGAAAGCAACCGGTGCGCATGCCCAGAGAATGCTCGGCAAAGTACGCAGCAGTTTGCTCCGGGCTGAGCGACGCGGGCACCGGGAACAGGCCCTGGGCCATTCCTAACCAGCCGATGATGGTCAGCAGCGTGAACAGAGTTCCGCAAGCCACCGCAATGATCTGGATACGAAACTTGATGGTGCTGCGATCAGGTCTGACGCTGTTCACGCTGATGGTTCTCCTCGCCTTGTTTGCGCCGCTGATATGCGGGCCCAGGCTTGTTTTCAGATTCCCGCACTCAAATTGGATTCAAACTGCTCTTTTGCCTACCGTAGGTTCGCATCATCACTCAGTTGCAGTGTGCCCGTTCATGCCTCGCACTAGCCCCCCCAATTCGGGGGTGACGGCGGCCCGGCGTCTCCGGTGACGAATAGGCGACAATTGCCAGTCTGGTTCTGAACGCCACGCAAGATTAACGACGCGATCAGCGGTAGGCAGAGTTTGAGATTGGCGGCGTTACGGATTGCAGTCGTAATGCCCGCAGCGCTTTCGTACCTCCAGTTTTCAAGACAAACGGGATTGTCCCCATGCAGACGCAGTTTCTTCCGATAGCCATCATTGCGGTCATGCTCAGCCTGGGGCTGACGCTGACTGTTTCTGATTTTCGACGGATTGCGCGCATCCCTGGCCCGATCGCGGTGGCACTGCTGTGTCAGGCCGTGCTGCTACCCATTATTGCGTTTCTGATTGCGCGCGGCTTTGCCTTGCCGGGCACGCTTGCAGTTGGACTGATGCTCATTTCCGCAGCACCAGGCGGTACCTTTGCCAACGTGTTCAGTCATCTCGCGGGTGGCGACCTGGCCCTGAATCTCACACTCACGGCCATCAACGCCGTCCTGGCCATCGTGACGCTGCCGTTGATCGTATCGCTGTCGATGATTTACTTCATGGGCGATGATCGCAGCATTCCCCTGCAATTCAGCAAGGCGCTTCAGGTTGTGCTGCTCATGGCCGGGCCCATCGCCGTAGGCATGTTTTTCCGACACCGCTTTCCCAACGCTGCGCAACGACTGCGTAAGCCTGTGAATATTCTCGTTGGCGTGTTTGTCGTGCTGGTTGCCGTATTTTCAGTGAAGTCGGCATGGGGCGCGCTGGTGGAGCACTTCGCGGTGCTCGGTGCTGCCGTCGTTCTGCTCAATGTCATCAGCCTTGCCGTGGGTTATATCGTCCCCAGGCTCATGCACCTGAGTCGTCGTCAGGCCATTGCCATCAGCGTGGAGGTGGGTCTCCACAATGCAGCCTTGGCCATGACCATTGGCTCGAGTCCGCAATTGCTGGGAAATTCCGAGATCGCAATTTCCGGCGTCATGTATGGCGTAACCATGCCCTTCATTGCTGTCGCATTCATCGCGTTGATTCGTCGTATGGATCGAGACACAGAACCGCCCACTATCGAGGCCTGAAAACTGGGTGGCTTCGAGGATATGGCTACCAGAACATGTTCAGCGTCAGAGAAAGCTCCTGGGCACGATGGTCTTTCCAGGTGAGGCGCATTTCGCTGTTGTGCCCGAGTGCGAGTGCTGCGACCAAGGTGTTGTCGACCGCATTATCTTGCGCGCCGGGATGCAGGCGGTACCCAAACTCCAGTGCAACGGAGAGCATTTGAGGATTGCCCAGCACAACGCCAGCAGAGGGTTGTAGCGCGAACGCTTCGTCTCGACTTGCAGCTATGGCCTCCGTCATGAGGTACGTAGTGAGACTGGAGACCTTGATCGCCTGTCCAATCCCGCCGCGCACGGACATTTCCAGACAGTTCACGCATTCTGAGTCGGTCTGCGCCAGTCCGGTTCGGAAGCGCCAAGACCAACGCTCGGCACCCGGAAACTCTGGCCGGAAATCCCGTAGATTCTGTAGATCAACCAGTTGGAACTGCTGCAGGTACAAGCCCTCATCCTGATCCATGCGCAGTTCCAGATCGCCAAAACTGAGTACGGAACCTAGTGGCGCGCTACGGCTCAGAATGTCGCTGTTGAATAGCGATGCGTGCAGAGATTGCGCGCCGCCATTTTTCTGGTTTGCGACAAGACCCGCTCCAAAACGGACCGGTCTTGTCCCGAAGTGCGGTGCGGATTGAACAGGCCTCCGTTCAGGTGCAGGCGCACCGGCTTGCATCGGCAATGCCAGGCGCAGCAGCAATAGCTTTTGCTGTATGTCGCGAAACTGCTCGCTTTGCGACTGCGCTTCCATCGCCAGTTGGTAACCGAAATATGCAATCAATGCGTCCAGAATCGGGACTTGGCTACTCTGCGACAGGCGCTCAATCATGCTCACGTCATGAGATTCCATGATGTGTTCTGCAACCCTGAATTGATCAGGATCTAGCGCGTCGAATCGGGCGCCGACTTGCCTCTTGGGAGACGGGATGTAGCGCACGTCACGAATCAGCGTCGTCTGCGTTTGGGCATCCAGTTCAGTGATTTCATGAAACAGCAGGGCAGGGGGGTAGGGTCGGTGTGCGCGACCGGTGAGGTTTGTATGCAGTCCCAGTTCGAGCAGCCTTGCGATGCGATAAGCACAGTTCTGGCGAAGGAAGTAGTAATTGAACTGCTTGCCTATGAGTTCCCAAAGATGCAGGGCGACCAGCAGCTTTTCGTCGTCACCGAGCGCGAGCTCGTACTCCCACATGTCGCGTGACTGAATGCGGGCATACAGGCGATCCTGAAGGTAGAAGCGATCGCTGGTGAATCCGCCTTCATAGCCACCAAACAATCCTTTGTAGGCATAGATGATGGGGCCATCTTCCGGCGGCACGGTTGCCCCAAAATTGGCACCGTGATCCAGCAAGCCTCGGCGCAGTGATTGCTGGCCATTGTTGAGTTTCAGCAATGCATGGCCAAAGGTGGCCGCAGGGCTACCGTAATAACCACTGACCATGACCACGCTGATGGATCTGAGTTGCTGGGGTTTTAACCAGCGGTACAGGGCACTGCACTTTGGCGTCGGCAGGTCTGCATCGGGCAATTTCAGCTGCGTGCGCAGCCAGAAGTATCGGGCGGGAAATCGGCATTGTGCGTGCTGACCTTCCTGCACATTTTCTACTGAGAAGAACGCTACCAAACTTTCCAGCAGCTCAGCACGGGCGGAAACCCGGCCTTGCCTTGAAAGAAAGAAATCTTCCGTCTCGACTTCGCTGTTCTGTCCGCCCGGTGCGAACTCCAGCAAGTGCAACCAGGTGGGATGCTGGTCAAGGTCCAGACTCAGCGCCTGCTCCTGCGCGTCGGCAAGAGAAATCGCCTGCGCTGATCCTGTCCCAAGCAGCATCAGCAAGGCAGTGCAAAATCGCAGCGTCCGCATCACGCCATGTATCGCCTTGTCACGTCATGGATCCAAGGCGTGATGCAGGCGGTGCCGTTGGGGCATGACCCCAGGGAATTAAAAATCAGGCGATGCAGGCCTGTGCGAAATCACCCTTAATCTGCTGGTCAATAACCTGATGCAGCTCGTTGGCTCGCATTTCAGGTGATGGGTTCACAGCATGACTGCTGCTCTGCTTGCGAACGAGATCTTGTCGGATTGCACCGATCAAGGCAGTTTGCGAACTTGCGCCACAGCTATAGATGCTGATCAGCGCCTGCAGGTGTTCGCCCTGTCCACGCGCAATATCCATCTGCAGTGGGTCATAGTTGTGGAAGATGAACTGTCGGGCGGTCTTGTCTGCTTCAGATTCTCCACTCGAGGACTCTGACGGCGATGATGTGATCTTGCTGCTGCCGTCTGTCGCTGTGCCACCAGTGGTACCTGCCAGCGCGCCGGTTACGAAGCCTGCCATCGCTGAACCAGACGACAGGAAAAAGGTTCCAGCCAGGAGGGCTGCCGATATGCCAGATGAGTTGATACGCCAGCTGCTGCTCATGCCCGTCTCCATTGGTATGAAATGTCTGATTCAGAATGCCTGGGCCCTCGTACATGAGGGCCTGCCAAGTATGGCCCAACTTCGGCATCCTGTGGCTCAGGTTCAGGATGAGTGCTCAGGTGGGGCGAGAGCTTGGCTCTCGTCCCATAACGCAACACGGCAACGCAAACTTACGCTTCTGCGGCCACGCGGTTCCTCAGCGGTTGGAGGAACCGCGAGATCGCTGCATTGAACTCCGAAACACGGGGGACGTGACCAGACATGTAGTACGCCGCATGGACCATGCCTTTCAGTCGCAAAACCTGCGTCGGAGTTCCAGCGGCTTCAAGGGCGCGGCCATAGTCTTCGCCCTCATCTCGCAGCGGATCACATTCTGCGCTCAATATCAGTGCGGGCGGCAGATCCTTCAGCGAGCCGGCACGACTTGGTGAAGCCAGAGGCGACTTCGCATTCTCCGGGTCACCGAGATAGGTGAGCAGCATTCCCTGGGCGGCCGCGGTACTCAAGACCGGGCCTGCCGCAAATTCCTTGCGCGATGCCGTCTTGGCTTCGGCGTCGATTGCCGGATAGAGCAGGATCTGCGCCATTAGCTCAGGGCCGTTCTCGTCTCGGGCACGCTGCGCAGCGACAGCGGCGAGCAAACCGCCAGCGCTGTCGCCCATAACCGCAATCTGCTCGGGATCGCCGCCGTGATTGCTTATATTTTCTGCCGTCCAGCAGACTGCCGCATACGTGTCGTCCGTAGCAGCCGGGAAGGGCGCCTCCGGAGCAAGACGGTAACTGGGTGCAACGACGATGACGCCAAGTTCTTTAGCCAAAGCGGCACAAGCCGGAGCGCACATATCGATACTGCCGGCGATGAATCCGCCGCCGTGAAAGAAAATGATGACAGGCAGCGGGCCTTCGACGTCATCCGGCTTGTAGATTTTGACCCGACGTTCATCCGCAGCACCACGGTAGGTTGTTTCAACTTGATGAACGCCTTCCGGAACTGATTTTTGCAGCATGACAAAGCTTTCGACCGCGGCGCGTGCTTCATCGAGCGTGCAGTCTTCAAGGGGCTTTGTATCCTGCATCAGCATTGCCCCCACGACCATCGCCACTCCAGGGTCAATCTGTATCAAGGCAGGTAGCGCTTTCTTGGAAGCGCCATCAATCTTGAAGCCGGCGTAGCCGTTGTTAACTGAATCCGCCACCATGGCCCGATACAAGGGAGCGCCGCCAGCAAACATGAAGGTTGCTCTCGGTTTCCCGGGGACGTTGGCACCCATGTACCAGGAATTCGCGCGCGGGAAGAGGGTGAGGTGCAATAAGCCGTCGACTAATTCATGCCACACATTTTCCGCTGCTTCATCTGCCTCAAAGGTGCTCGCGCCGTGATCAAGTACATGTTGGATCGCATCTGAAGCGAAATCGACGTGGTCTTCAATTGCCAGCGGGTTGTTGTAAAGCGTGACTGCGCTGGTAGGTCCTGTGATGGTAAAGAGATTGGGGAAGCCTGCCGTTGCAATCCCCAAGTAGCTTCTGGGACCATTCTTCCATCTTTCATTGAGCGTTACGCCTTCTCGCCCGACCACACCCAAGTGCAGCAGCGGGCCGGTAATGGCGTCAAATCCGGTCGCCAGCACGATCACGTCCAGCTCGTGTTCTTTGCCGCCGGTACGAATTCCGGTCTCGGTGATCTGCTCGATCGGTGCAGCTCGAATATCAACCAGGCGAACGTTGTCGCGATTGAACATGTCGAAGTAGTCAGTCTCCATGGCCGCGCGCTTAGTGCCATATGGATGATCATCCGGGCAGAGAATTTCCGCGACTTTGGGATCTCGCACGCGCTCACGGATTTTTTCGCGGACGTACTCCGCAACCGTCTCATTGGCACGTTCATCAGTCAGAATGTCGCCGTAGCTAGATACAACCAAGCGAAAGCCGCCTTCTTTCCAAAGACGATCAAAGCGGGCACGACGCTCTTCCGATGACACTGCGAGAGCGCTGGGTTCGGGCGACTCAAATGGCACCCCCATGAAGCGATCCCGTGATTTTTCACGAATCTGCTTCCAATTTTCCGTGTTGTACTTCTGCTCTTCAGGGGGAATGTCAGCGTTGGCCAAGGGGACTGCGAAGTTTGGCGTTCTCTGGAACACCGTCACGTGCTTCGCCTGCCGCGCAATTTCAGGGGTCATCTGGATGCCCGTTGAGCCCGTTCCGATTACGCCAACACGCTTTCCGGCAAAATCGAAGCCTTCATGCGGCCAATTGCTGGTGGCCAGCACTTTTCCCTTGAATTGATCGATGCCCGGAAACTCTGATCGAGACTTGGCAATGGAGACATTTCCACCGGCAGCGATGACGAAGCGGGCGGTATAGCTTTTACCTGTATCCGTTTCGATAGTCCACCGTGAATCGGCATCATTCCAAACGACCGAAGTGACCCGCGTGTTGAAGGCAAAAGACCTGCGGACGTCGAGTTTATCTGCAGCAAACTCAAGGTAGCGGAGAATTTCGGGCTGGGCGGCGTAACGTTCGCTCCACTTCCACTCGCGCTGAATCTCGTCGGAGAAGGAATAGGAGTAGTGCACTGAAGGGATGTCGCATCGGGCGCCAGGGTAGCGGTTCCAATACCAGGTGCCACCGGGGCCGGCGGCAACATCAAAACCCTGAACCTTGAGGCCGAGCTCATCACGGAGTTTGTGTACAGCGTAAATGCCAGCGAATCCTGCACCGATCACAACTGCGTCGATTGGGCTTGTCATCCTGTTTCTCCTGAAATTCATATTTTGGTGATTTTGAAAACCAAGTCTGTTTACTTGGTAATAAGAGATTTGCGAGCGGACATTTCAATCCAGTTTCCGTCAGGGTCTCGTACGAAGCCGTATCGCGCGATGTCCCCCAGACTGACCGGTTCGTGTCCAAACCGCCCCCCGCGGGAAATGATGCCGGCCATCTCGCGGTCCGCATCAAAGACCTGGACGGTCAAATACCGAAAGCCGGCAGAAAATAAGTCGTCGGACTCCGTAACGGCGTCTCCTGCCTCGACAAAAATGAAGGACTCTCCGCAGCGAGCGGTCGTTTCGTTGACGCGATCAAACTGCATGGCATCGGTATAGAAATCCATCATTCTTTCAGGTTCGCTGGTGCGCACCGTGACGCCAACGCCCATGCCGCCTTCTTGTCCGGGAGGCACGAACTTCACGTTGATGCCGCTGGGGTCTGTCAGTTCAGAGGGTGCGCAGCGATCCGTCGCGATGGTGATGCCGACATAACCTGTGGGTGGTCGCTGTGGCAGCGCGCTGGTCAGATGATTGATTTTTACAATTGACCCGTACGACTTGAATCGGTGCTGGGCCCAGTCACCTCGCAGGTCGATCCGATGGTCAAACTCCAGGCCAGCCCTTTGTCCCCAGAATTCCAGATTCGGCTGTAGCGTCTCTGTGAATATTCCGACATCCAATTGCGGTTTTGCGAGTTTCATGCGTTCTAAGCGGGTAGGTCATCAAGGGCGTGATTGTCCAGCGCCTGCAGAGCAGCACTGGTCACCATCTGCATGAGCATTTGATCGCCCCTGTCAGTGCGTTTGACGATCAGGGTGGCCGCGATGGCAACAGCTATGGCCGCAAAACAGTAATGGGCGTAATCGCGCTGCAATGTTTCGAAGCTGTAGTCGCGGACGCCATTTTCGAGAAGCCCGTTGTAATACTCGCGCAGGAGGGTTTGTTCGTGACGCTTTCGAGTTTCTCTGTCCAACGCGCCGCCCAGAAAATAAGAGACGTCCATCCCAGCGCCGAGATAACCAGCGGTCTGCCAGTCCACGATGGCCACGCGACCGTCTCGACCGCCGAACATCATGTTGTCTACGCGGTAATCGTTATGTGAAAAGTGTTTGGGGCGTCCGCGCGGCCTGTTCCACCACGCGTGATTGCGGGCGAATCGATCACAAACCTGCTCTACATCGCTGGTCAGGGCACCGGTGTAGTTCTGCTGAACATGGTGCCAGGACCGTTCGATGAGATCGGTGGTGTAGAAGCTCTGAGCACCCTCAGGGACCTGAAGCCACGACTTGTTCATCAGGCTATCGTCGTTCCAGAAAGCCGAGTGCAGGAGCACTGCTTCTTGCAGCACTTTGCGGGCGTCTTGAACCGAACAGCCTTTCATCTGATCCCCTTGTTTTGCAGGCGAAAGGTCCTCAAACAGCAGGACGAACTGATCATCGTCATTGATCTGTGACACGAGGGCGCGTGGCGTGCGCATCTTCGTTCGAGAGGCGAGCTCCCGATAAAACATGACTTCAGTACGGTAGATTCCGAGATCGTGCCCCGTTTGCGCAGAGACCGGGTCTGCTGACGGGAATTTTCCGATCAGGGTTACAGGGGCATCTGCTGGTACGGGCCCCTCGTAGCTCAGTTGGAAGCGGCGCGTCTCGCCCAGCTGCCCGGTACCAACCGCCTTCGATGTGAGCGACCGGACCTTGGCGCGGATGCCTCTTGCAGCCAAAGCTGCAGTCATCCACTGCGGCGTGATCGCCTCGGGACGCGCAACGCTTATCGAATCATTCAATCTGTGTCTCCTCGCGCCCCGATCTGTTGCCGGGGCTTTTTGGCTTCGGTGTGATCACCGTGGGAGTAGGTTGATCCTTCAAAAGCCCAAAGACTTGGCAGTTTGCGCGGATTAGATGGCAGAATGCGCGGACCAAATTGCGGGAGAATAGTGTGTCTGGACCCCTGGTAAGGAGTGTCATTCTCAGCGGCGCCTCCTCAATTATCAGAGACGCTGGCCGCAAGCCGGTTGCCATTGCGAGAAAAGCAGGCCTGCCGGCAGAGGCTCTGACAGACCCCGATCTCCTGGTGAGCGGACGCGCCGTCATCGCGTTTTTTGAAATGGCATCTGCCATTTGCGGACGGCGAAATTTCGGTTTGGAACTCGCGGTTGGCGCGAGGCTGGGCGCCATCATCGGACCGTTGTGGTTGCTGCTACGCAACGCTCAGACAGTCAGGCAGATGTGTGAGGATTTTGCCAAGCACTTCGAGCTTTACAGCAGTTCCGCGGTCATGAGTTTTGAGCCCATGGGCAAAGGCGGCACGCTGAACTGGTCAGCAGCCACCGGCGAAGCACTCAGCGAGGTGCAAATGTCTGAGTACGCTCTGGCCACAACTTTGGAAGAGATTCGCTCACACGGGCCGCGAGCCTGGACACCGCCTGCAGTCTGGTTTCGACATGAAGCGCCTTCTGATCTTCATCTTCACCGAAAGATGTTTGGTCCGAATTTGAGATTCAATTCAGATCGCAACGCCATCGAGCTTGACGCTGTGATTCTCGATCGCCCACTTGGCAGCAGTGGGACCAGAACGCGGGCACTTGTGTTGCAGATGCTCCGTCATGACGAAGGCCTGCTTTCTGACACCACGGCTTACCAGGTGCAGGGGATTGTTCGCGCGCTGCTGCCATACGGGCAGTGCTCCGTAGGTGATGTCAGCCTGGCGATGGGACTTTCCGTGCGCACCCTGCAGGAACGCCTGCAAGAAACCGGTGACAGTTTCAGGGCCATCAAGAATGCGGCCCGCGCAGATCTTGCGGACAAGTACATCAAACACTCTGAGATGAGTGCGACACAAATCGCGAGCCTGTTGGGGTACACCGATTCCACTTCCCTGAGCCGTGCCTATCGGCGGTGGCATGGTGCCAGCCTTCGCTCAAATCGGCGCCGGCGCGTCAGAACGTCAAACGGCTCCATATGATTCCGACCTGAGCTTGTAGCCTCGTGGTTCGCAAGCTCATTGCACATCCAAGAAGACCTTCATTGACAGAAAGTCGCCGTCGCTAAGCAATAGCTGGGGGAAGCCAAGCATGTGGCCGAAGTCTTCTAACGAATTATTGATGCCCCAAAGCAGTCGTGGCCATGCAACTTTTGCCCGCAGCTCAGGGAGCCGGAATCTTAATATTCAAATGGTCTGAAAATCAGTGCTCAGGTTACGTGAGGCGAATAAGTGTTTGAGCAACGCTTTCCAGCGCGAATATGAGGCTTCTCCGCGGCGCTGATCTGTCAACCCGCTACTCCAATCAAATCAAGATTTGATTTTAATACTGATAAGTCGATAATGACTGCATAGAGTTCCCGCCGACATTGAGGAGTGTCCGTGACAGGGATCAAACGCGATTCGCTTCAAACGCAGCTGCTTGCACTCGTACGCCAGCAACATGGTGACGATTCAAGTGTGCGCGGCTTGCAGGTCATGGAAGATGGCCACGCGGGTCTGACCTACGGCTTTGAGCTGCTGACGGGCAAGAATGCCGCGGCGCAGGGCTTTGTGCTCAAGCTCGGACCACTAGGTGTTGTACGCCGGGGCAGTACGGATATCTTCCGGCAGGCTGGGCTGCTCAAGGTTCTTCACGAAGCCAGATTGCCGGTTCCGCGTATCGCCTGGGCAAGCGCCGATGAAGACACGCTCGGCGCGCCCTACATCGTGATGGAGCAACTCGCGGGCCGGACGTTTGTCGTGTGGGAACCGCACGAAACATTCACGCAAGACAATGCAGAGATCCGCGAGCTTTGGTTGCAGGCTGCCGCTGCATTGGCCAGATTCCACCAGCTGGACTGGAAGGCGCATCTGGGAAACTGGGAGGCACCCAGTTCACTGTCAGAGGAACTGGGGCGATGGACGCGCCTGCTCCGCCATGCGCCGGACCCCTCGTGGCTGGAGGCAGGGCAACGTCTGTCGAAAGACCTGTCCAGGCTGCAGCCGGACGAATCTTCAGTGGGCCTGGTTCATGGTGACTACCAGCCCGGTAATGTGCTGTACGAACGCGGTCGCCTGACCGGAATCATTGACTGGGATCTGGCCTGCATCGCGCCTCAGGGCATCGATCTCGGCTGGCTCCTGATGATGAGCGACGGCGAAGCCTGGGCAGCAGGCTGGAAGCCAAAGGCGCCCTTAAATCGCGCGGATCTTCTTGGTGCTTATCACCAGGCCGGCGGACCGGCGCATCAAGATCTGGAGTGGTATCAGGCTTTTGCCCATTTTCGGATGGGGGCGATTGCCTGTCTGAACGTGAAGCTGCATCGCGACGGACGCCGTCCAGATGCCCTCTGGGAGCGCTTCGTGCCCTCAATACCAACTTTGTTTTCACGTGCTGAAGCGCTGCTGGTGCAGCAGGCCAGCTTTACCGGACAGTCCACATGATTGATTTTGAAGTTTCCCCCGAACTTGCAAGCCTGCGCGACCGTGTTCGCGAGTTTGTTTGTGAACATATCGTGCCGCTGGAGAGTGATCCTCGACAACACGCCCACGGACCGGAGGAATCCTTGCGTCGCGAGATGGTGGCGCTGTCAAAGAAGCACGGTTTGCTGTCCCCCCATGCGCCGCGAGAGTTTGGCGGCATGGGTCTGGATCATCGTGGTATCGCGATCGTTTTCGAAGCAGCGGGCTGGTCTACGCTGGGTCCTTTGGCGCTTAATATTCAGGCGCCTGATGAAGGCAACACCCACCTGTTGGACCGCGTCGCAACTGCAGAACAGAAACAGCGATATCTGGTGCCACTGGCCAGCGGTGAAGCGCGTTCAGTGTTTTCCATGACAGAAACGACTGAAGACGGCGCAGGCGCAGACCCCTCGTTGCTGCGAGCCACTGCGCAGGAGGTTGAAGACGGCTACATCATCAATGGCCGCAAGTACATGATTACCGGCGTGCCGGGTGCGGCGTACAGCATTGTCATGGCGCGCACCCTGGATTGCAGTGGTCAGGATCGCGGAGCGTCCATGTTCTTCGTCGATATCAAAGCACCCGGTTTCAACCTGGAACGATTGCTGGACACCATCGATACAAATTCGCCGGGCGGTCATGCCGAGGTCAATTACGAGAATGTGCATGTTCCTCATGACGCGGTTCTGGGTGAGATCGGCGCAGGCTTTAGACAAGCACAGGTCCGTCTCGGCCCCGCAAGGCTGACCCACTGTTCGCGTTGGTTGGGGCATGCGTCGCGTTGTCACGCCATTGCCGTCAGCCATGCAGGACGTCGCCATTCGTTTGGCAAGACGCTTGGAGAGCATCAGGGGGTGGGCTTTATGCTCGCCGACAATGAGATTGATCTTCACCTTTCACGGCTGACCTTGTGGCAGGCTGCATGGAAGCTCGACCAGGGCGACCATGCACGCGACGAAACCAGCATCAGCAAGGTGTTCTGCTCTGAAGCGCTGGGTCGCGTCGTTGATCGATCGATGCAGGTGCTGGGCTCAATCGGCATTACGCGAGATACGGTGATCGAGCGTATTTATCGCGATATTCGGCCATTCCGAATCTACGATGGCCCTTCAGAGGTGCATCGTCATGTTCTCGCCCGTCGTCTTCTGGCGCGTGGCCCAGAGGGCGGAACAACATGATGAGCATTCCCAGACTCGCCACTTACGACGAGATCTACGCCACCTTCAAATGGAACATTCCGCAGCGCTACAACATGGCCACGGATGTTTGCGATCGTCACGCGTCGGATGAAAGCAAGATTGCGCTGATTGGTGAGGATGCATCTGGCAAGCCCTGGCGCATGAGTTTTCGACACGTGCAGCAGCAAGCGAACCGTCTGGCCAACCTCCTGCTTGCAAAAGGGCTCAAGCGCGGTGATCGCGTAATGTTGCTGATGGTGCAGGACCCCTGGGTAGCCATCGGACACGTGGCCTGCTGGAAAGCAGGGTTGGTATCGCTGCCTTGCTCGGTGCTCTTTGGTCCGGATGCGATTGCTTACCGGCTCAATCACGCAGATGTTCGCATCGCAATTACAGATGCTGCCAATCTCGGAAAAGTGGTGGAAGCGCGCGCCAATGCACCGGCATTGGAACAGGTGTTTCTGATTGATGGGGCAGAGCCGGAAGCCGAATCTCTGGTGAAAGCGCTGGAACCAGCCAGCGATCGGTTCGACACCGTTGATACTGCCGCAGATGATCCTGCGTTTTTCAATTTCACGTCGGGTACTACCGGCAATCCGAAGGGTGCCTTGCAGGCTCATCGCAGCCTGCTGGGACATCTGCCCGGGGTCGAGCTACCGCTGGAATTCTTTCCGCAGCCTGGCGACTTGATGTGGTCCCCGGCGGACTGGGCCTGGCTTGCCGGAATGATGGATGTACTGATGCCCGCCTGGTACCACGGTGTTCCCGTGCTGACCTCACGTGCGATGCGGTTTGACCCGGATGAGGCCTGCGCTCGAATGGCGCGCCACGGTGTGCGAACTGCCTTGCTCCCGCCTACGGCGCTGCGGATGATGAAACAGGTCGCGGACCCATATGCCGCCGGGGTTCGACTGCGGGCCGTTATTTCGGGCGGTGAATCCGTTGGCAAGGAATTGCATGAGTGGGTGGGCTCCTCACTCAAGACCACCGTCAACGAGCTGTTCGGACAGACCGAATGCAACCTCGTGCTCGGCAACTGCGCCAGTGTGATGCCGGTCAAGCCCGGTTCACTCGGCAAATCCATGCCAGGACACATCTGCGCCATCGTCGATGATCAGGGCAGAGAATTGTCAGCTGGCGAGATCGGGCATATCGCGGTCAAGCGGCCGGACCCGGTGATGATGCTCGAATACTGGAAGAACCCGCAGGCGAGCCGTGAAAAATTTATCGGCGACTGGCTGATCACCGGCGACCTGGGCACGACCGATGAAGACGGATACTTCTGGTTTCACGGTAGGGCAGACGACATCATCACCAGTTCGGGTTACCGCATTGGCCCGACTGAAATCGAAGATGTGCTGACCCGTCACCCCGCGGTCGTGCTGGCAGCCGCGGTAGGCGTAGCGGACCCGGTTCGCACGGAAGCCATCAAGGCCTTCGTGGTTTTGCGCAAGGAGTTTCAGGCGGACGACGACCTGGCGCAGGACATTCGAAACTTTGTTCGAGAGCGTCTGGCCAAGCATGAAGTGCCTCGCGAGATCGAGTTCATGGACAGCCTGCCCATGACGACCACGGGCAAGGTTCTGCGACGCGAATTGCGAGACGCAGAACGTCATCGCGCTGCCAGGCATTGAGCTGATGGCCATCAATACGCGTTCTGAAGAATCTGCCCTGGGCGCCAGATGGCGTCGCTGGAGGCCCTCGCAAGAACAGATCGTACTGATGGTGACCGCATTGCTTGCGGCGGGTTTCGCGCTGAGCCTGCCAGGGTTTGCGACGATTGGAAATGTGCTTGCACTGATGCGCAGTGTGTCGATTCTGGGCATCCTCGGCATCGCCATGGCAGTAGTCGTCATCGGACGCGGTCTGGATCTTTCGCTGGTGGCGACCATGGCGATCAGCGCTGCGTTCGCCCTCAAGCTGATGCAGCATGACTGGCCCTGGCCCCCCGCAGTTGCGGCCGGTTTTGCAGTGGCCATTACCATCGGGCTGGTCAATGGTTTTCTGATCGCCTTTGTCGAAATACCCGCATTGTTCACGACGCTGGCAACCGGTTTTCTCGTGTTTGGATTGGGGCGCACCTTTCTGCTGGATGGCCTGATTACCTATCTGCCGGCGGAAACAGAAATATTTCCCTGGATCGGTCAGGGCAGTTTGCTGGGTATACCAGCGCCGGTTCTTCTGTTTGCACTGATTGCGCTGGCTGTCCATATCTTCTTGTCACGGATGTCGATTGGCCGATTTATCTATGCGCACGGCGACAACCTGGAAGCTGCGCGACTGACCGGCATCGCCGTACGACCGCTGACAATGCTCGAGTACGGGATCTGTGCAGCCATCGGTTGCGCTGCTGGTCTGGTCATGGCGGCATCGACGGCGAGCATGAATACCCAGATCGTGAATTCCACCATGATCTTTGACGTCATCCTGGTGGTTGTTCTGGGCGGCGTAAGTCTGGTGGGGGGGCGTGGAGGCGTGCTCAGTGTGTTAGCCGGAACCGCCCTGATCGGCACCTTGCTCAATGGCATGACAATCATGGACCTCAATAACAACGTTCAGAACATCGTCAAAGGCGGCGTGCTGCTCGCCGCCATTCTGCTGGATAACCGACTGCACCCACGCGACGAAGAAACCGCGCGGCAGGGAGACTGAGGACATCTTATGAAGTCATGCAGATTCGCCATCTCAGGTCTGGCTGCCATTGCGCTGCTGCTGGGCTGTGAAGCAGGCACCCGCAATGCTGTAGACCCAACACCTGAAACCGCTGCAAGCGCTATCGAGGCACCGGATCTGTCCGGTGGTGACAGCACGGCCAATCTGCGTGCACGTGTTGAAAAGTCCCTGGAAGGAAAAACCATTGCCTGGGTGCCGATTGCCATGGGCATCCCCCTGACAGAGATCTGGACACAGGTGATACGGGCTGAAGCTGAGGCACGCGGCATGAAGTTGATCGTCCGTGATCCCAATTGGAATACCACGGCGGCCTTGCAAGCCGTGTCCTCGCTGATTGCCGAGAAGCCGGATGTGCTGGTCGTTCATAACCCGAATGTGCAGCTGTATGCGCGGGAACTGGCGCGTGCTGAGGCCGCGGGGATCATCGTGATTCAGGTCAACATGGTCTCTAACCAGAAGACCACTGCTTATGTCGGTGCGGACTGGGAAACCGTCGGCCGCTTGCTCGGTGAGGAAATGGTGCGCGCATGTGGCACTGGAACGGGCACCTCTGGAAAGGTCGCTATCGTGCAGGGCGAAGCCACCTCTGCGGTCTCATTAGGTCAGGCGCAAGCAGCTTCGAAGGTCCTGGCGCAAGATCCGGCAATCAAGATCGTATCCAACCAGGCCGCCAACTGGGATGCCAACAAGGCGCACGACATCACCGCAACGGTGTTGCAACAGCATCCGGACTTGTGCGCGACGGTCGGTTTCTGGGGGGTCATGCAGGCCGGTGCTGCACAAGCGGTTAAATCTGCAGGCAAGCTCGGCCAGGTCAAGGTCTACGCCTCGGGCGGCGATGGCAACCTTGACTGCAACAACGTAGACAGTGGCCTGATCACCAAGTTTCTCAGCTATGACGCCCCAGCGCAGGCACGCGTCATCGTTCAGATTGCGAGCTTCATGCTGCAGACCGGTCTGCCGCCGCAATCCGTTCGCACAGCGGACTACTCCCGCCTTCACTGGATGGAAAAAGGCAAGTATGACCCTGCGCTCTGTTACGACCCGGTCCGCGAGGGCGCAGCAAAATGAGCATGTCTTCCATAGCCGACCGAGTTATCGGCTCGCGCCGTACTGGTGAAGGCAGAGCATGAGCGTCGCCAGGCAGCTGGTTTCCGGTAGCCCTTTGCGACGATTGCGCTGGCGCTTTTCTCTACGCCTGTTTCTGTCTGAACTGCTGGCCAAGCGATGGATGGAGCCGGCCATTCCATTTGCCTTGATGATTGGACTGATCGTCCTGTTTTCGTTGGTCACCTCCAACTACGCGACGCTTGGAAACGCCCAGCAACTGGGACGTGAATTTGCAGAAGCCGGGTTCGTGGCAATGGCCATGGCCTTGACGGTGATCTCCGGCGGCATCGATCTTTCAGTTGGGTCGATCTTCGCGCTGGCCAACCTTGCCGCACTGGTGATGTTCAATTTGTGGCAATGGCCGGTCGCGGTGATCATCCCTGCCACGGTCGCCATTGGCGCTGCAGTAGGCGCCGTGAATGGCTACCTCATTGGCTATCTGCGCACGCGCCCCTTTCTGACAACGCTAGTCACGCTCATCGTCTTGCGTGCCACGGTCGATCTTCTCGCCCAGCGCTACTCGGTCCCGCTGGCCATGACTGAAAGAGTGTCCTGGACCTGGGATGTCATCGGCGTTGGCTGGATTGCGAAGCTGCCGTCCAATCTTGCCATTCTGGGTATCGTGGCGGTGATCGGGCATTTCCTGCTGAGCCGATCCCGGATGGGCGGGCACCTGACGGCAATCGGTTCAAGCCGCAACGCGGCGCGCCATGCGGGCATTCGCGTAGAACGCGTGCTGTTTTTCACTTACGTGCTATCGGGCATGCTCGCTGCGGCCGGTGGCCTGTTCTATGCCGCGAGGCTCAACAGTTCAGGTTCTGATACCGGCATTGGCTGGGAAATCAGTGCGCTCACGGCCGTGGTGTTGGGCGGCGTGAGTCTGGCCGGCGGGCGAGGGACCATCGCACGCGCATTGATCGGCGCGATGGTGGTCTTCATTCTCGTCAATGGCCTGGTGCGCATGGGCTTTCCGGGGGCGCTGTCGTCAACAGCTTTGGGTGCAGTACTGCTGCTGGCAGTGGGTATCGATGTGAAGTGGGCCAAGAATCGCGGCAAGGCCATTCAGAAAATTTACGTTAATCCGACGCTGCTTGAACTCCGACCCGCGCCTTCGATAGCGCCGGACAGTGACAGCCCTTACGCCGAGAACAAGCGATTGCAGGGCTCGGAAGAAATCGCACTCAACCAGGTGCAAGGGCCAGAAGATATTATTCTGGACCGCCATGACCGGCTTTACTGCGGTACCCGCGAAGGCTGGATTCTGCGCTTCAGCGGGCCAGGTTTCGAGCATCGCGAAGTATTTGCACGCATTGGAGGACGGCCCCTTGGCCTCGCGTTCGATCGTGACGAAAACCTGATTGTCTGCGTAGGCGGCATGGGGCTTTATGGCGTGTCTCCGGACGGCGTGGTGTTCAAATGCACGGATCAGACCAATCGCAGCCTTCTGAAGCTCAACGATGATTCACGGCTTCGCCTGACCGACGATTGTGACGTGGCGCCCGATGGCAGAATCTGGTTCAGCGAAGCGACCATTCGCTATGAGATGCATTCCTGGCATCTGGATGGGCTGGAAGGTCGCGCCAATGGCAGGCTGGTTGTCTACGACCCGAGCACACAAACCACGCGCACGGTTATCAAGAACGCGGTGTTTCCCAATGGTGTTTGCGTCGCACACGATGGACGTTCGGTGCTTTTTTGCTCTACCTGGTTGTGTGCCATCTACCGTTACTGGATAGAGGGGCCGAAGGCAGGTCAGGTCGAAACCTTTGCCGAAAACCTGCCGGGTTATCCGGACAACATCAATCGCTCATCAGAGGGTGGTTACTGGCTCGCGATGGTGGGCATTCGATCACCCGCCTTTGATCTGGCCATGCGTCATCCAAATTTTCGGCGACGCATGATCAAACAGATTCCGCCGGACGAATGGGTCTATCCAGGTATCAACAACGGCTGCATCGTGAGGTTCGACGAAAAGGGCAAGGCCCTGGAATCCATGTGGGATCCGGGCGGCACCAAACACGCTACCGTGACCTCCATGCGTGAGCACAAAGGCTGGCTCTACGTGGGTGGCCTTGAGAATAATCGCATCGGCCGAGTCAGGCTGCCTGATGCAGATCAAAACTGGACCGGCTACGCCTCGTACTGGGGAGGGCATGAGAAATGTTGAACTCCATGTATTCCCGCATCAAGGAGGCGCTGTTTCCGGGTAGCGAAGCCATTGCACTGCCTACGTTGGATGGCGCTCTCAGGGCCAATCGTCGCCTTGATGATGCGCAGCTCATGAGCGATACCCTGATCGATTGCGATGACATGATCGCGGAACCCAACGGCCAACTGCTGGTTTCGGCCGGAGATGGGCTGTTCCGGTTGACCGCACCTGATTATTCGGCGGCGCATCAGATCTACAAAGCAACAGGCCGGATTGGCGCATTGGCAACAGATGGTCAGAACATCTATATGGCGGTTGCCGGCCAGGGCGTGCTGTGCGTCAGGGGCGGCGAAGTCTGTGCACAGCTTGATCGTGTGGATGACACGCCGCTGCACTGCGTGACGGCGCTGACCATCTTGCGTGATGGACGCGTGGCACTGACAGAAGGCAGTGCCGTCAATGGCTTGGACAACTGGTCACGTGATCTGTTGGAGCGCCGATCCCATGGCCGGCTGATCATTGCATCGCCAGATCTATCCGACGCCTCTACGTTGGCGAAGCGTCTCGCATGGCCGGCAGGCCTTGTTGAGAAGGATCAGTCTCTGTGGGTCAGTGAAAGCTGGCGTCATCGCGTTCAGGTCTACCCCTTATCCGGTGAAGCGCCGTCAACGGTTCTGCACAATCTTCCAGGTTACCCGGCCCGCATCGCGCCTGCTGACAATGGTGAGTGCTGGCTTTGTGTTTCTGCCTTGCGTACGCAACTTGTCGAATTCGTTCTGCGAGAACGCGATTACTGCGACGCAATGCTTGAAAGCGTCGATCCGCGTTACTGGATTGCGCCCAGCTTGAGCAGCGAACGCCATTACCTCGAGCCTTTGCAGGGCGGGGCGATCAAGAAACTCGGCATCGTCAAACCGTGGGCGCCGCCCAGAAGCTATGGCCTGCTGCTCAGATTATCTTCCCAGGGCGAGATCAGAGAGAGTCTGCACAGCCGGCCGGGCGGTGAGCATCATGGCATTACCAGCGCGCATCCAATGGGCGATCAGCTCCTCGCCCTGTCTAGAGGCAGTGGCCGGCTTTTAAGGGTGGCAATCCCATGAGCACGGATACTGCAATTTTGGCAACCAAAGGGGCGGGCAAGGTCTACGCCGGCGTACATGCATTGCAGGACGTGAACTTCGAGGTCAGGGCGGGGGAGATTCATGCCCTGGTTGGTGAGAACGGTGCTGGAAAATCCACACTATGCAAAGCCATTGCAGGCGCGGTGGCGCTCAGCAGTGGTCAAATCGAATTACATGGACAACCCGTGCAGTTTCACCGGCCCGGCGATGCACTCGCGGCCGGCATTGTCATGGTCTACCAGGAATCGAGTCTGGTGCCGTCGATGACCGTCGCACAGAATCTGGTCCTGGGGCGCGAGCAATGGTTCACCCGGCTGCGACCCTTGAATATCAAAGCGCAACAACAGCTCCAATCGCTCAACTTTCATGTTGACCCGACCGCGATGGTTGAATCACTTGGCACTGCGCAAAGGCAGATGGTGGAAATTGCGCGTGCGGCGTATCACGACGCGAAGATCATCATTTTTGATGAACCTACCGCGAGTCTGACCCCAGAAGAAAAAATACATTTCTTCCAGTTGCTGAGAGATCTCCGAGGTAAGGGACTGGGCATTGTTTTTATCAGCCATGCACTCGAAGAAGCTCTGGATATCTCAGACAGAATTACCGTTCTGCGTGATGGCCAGCATGTAGCCACGCAGAAAACAGCCGACGTGAGCCGTGTGCAGATCGTGCACTATATGGTCGGCCGCGATGTGCAGACGTCGCATCACGCCAAGCGGCCGGCGAGCACAGCGAATCAAGTGAGGGAAAAATTACTGGTTGTAGAGAATCTGACGATGGGCAATATCGTCAAGAACATGTCTTTCTCCTTGTACGCAGGAGAAGTCGTAGGGATCGCTGGCCTGATAGGTTCTGGCAGAACCGAAACGGCAAAGATTATTTGCGGGGCTTTGAAGCGAAATCTGATCGGGGGAGGGAACGTCACGCTGCGTGGTCGACCCGTCCGATACAACGTTCCCAAACAAGCGATTGACGATGGCATTGTCTACATCACCGAAGATCGCAAGTTGAATGGTTTTTTCGAGACCATGACGGCAGAAGAGAATATTGACCTGGGCCGAATGGCCACACGTGACGGATTTCGATGGTTCTTGTCCGAGAAGGAGCGTCGCGAGCACTCAGCAAAAATTGCACAGAGACTTAAAGTTCGGTCGGTGTCAGAAAACGCCAGAATCATCGAACTATCTGGGGGCAATCAACAAAAGGTCGTTGTCGCAAAGTCGCTGGTGCAATCGCCCTCGGTCGTTTTTTTTGACGAGCCGACGCGTGGTGTCGATGTAGGAGCCATTCCCGAGATTCACGAAGCAATTCGCCGTCTAGCTGACGAAGGCAAGGCAGTGGTGGTGATCTCATCCTATCTGCCGGAAGTGATGGCCGTTTCCGACCGTATTCTGGTTGCTCGCCTGGGACGTATCGTGGAAGAGTTTTCCGCCGAAGACGCAACTGAAGATAAGATTATGTTCGCTGCTATTCATTGAGATCATGCCCAGGCCATCAAAATCAAAGTCCGGCTCCGCAACGGGCGGTCGGAAGCGCACCACTTCGCAATCGGTGCATCCGGCATTTGACCGTGACGACCAGTATGAAAAGCGCAAGCAGGCGCTGGTGCAGATCGCGATCCAGTTTTTCAACTCGCGCGGGTACCATGCAACCTCAATTGAAGCCATTGCGGGTGAAGTAGGCCTGACCAAGGGCACGCTTTACCATTACTACAGCAGCAAGACAGATCTGGCGTTCGATTGCATATTGGAATCAATTGCAGACGGCCAGCGCATGGCCCAGCAAGCATCCGAGGTGGAAGGAAGCGGACTGGATAAGCTCGAACGTTACTTAAGGCTTCAGTTCGAGACACTAGCCGGCTATCGCGGTTCGTCCTGGTTGCATGCTGACATGTCTGTTCTCAAAGAGCCGCAAAGGGCCGAGGCGAGAAAGCGGTCGCGAGAAGTGGACGCCATGGTCCAGAAGTTTCTGAAACTGGGCATTGCCGATGGCAGCATTGCCCCAGTTGATCCCAAGATTGCCGAGTTTTTCCTCATGGGTGCGTTGAACTGGCTGCCGCGGTGGTATTCACCAAGTGGTTCCATGAACAGTGAAGAGCTGGCGGCAGTTTTCATCGGCATCATGTTTGATGGTCTGCGTGCCAAGGGGGCGGGGAAGCCGTAAATCTGATCTGCGCCTCAGTCGTCGCCATTGGCTGCATTGCGCTTGCTCCGAAGCCTTGCCATGGCACCGCGACCGGCTTCCAGATTCTCTCCATAGCGCACGATCATGCGCTCGGATTTCCAGCGGCCCTGACGCATGATTTCCGCGCCGCTGAAATTGGCCGCGAGCAGATCCTGCGCGGCTCCAACTCTTGTGCTGTGGCCCGATACACGACTCGGATCAATTCCAGCTGCCAGTGCCCGTAGCTTGAACAGCCGTGCGATGTCACGGTCTGATAATGGCGATTTGTATTTGTCGGGTTTGTTGGATTTGGGCGTCGATCTGAACAGCGGGCCTTCGACCACGCCCGAGATGGCTTGCCAAGCCTGGATACGTTCAACGGTCTCGGGCGAAATATATTGCAGCACGCCAGCGCCTTCCTGATCGGTTTTGCTGTGCGGCAGAAATATGCGGCCCGAACCATCGGGTTCTACGGAGACGTCCTGGGCCAGAACCGAGATCAGTTCGCTGCGACGAAACATGGTCTCGAACGCAACGCTCAGCAAAGCCGCATCGCGAACATCTCGCGGAACATTGGGGTCCAGCTGCGCAATCATTGCGTCAATATCGGCTTCGGTCAGACCTTTGGCCTGACGTTGGCGCGTGGACAGATATTCGCGTCGGAGGCCGCGCCACATCAATCTGGCTTCCATGGAATCCATGGGCGACGGCAAGCCTGCCAATCGATGCACCACAGTGAGCGTGGACAAGTAGTGATCGATGGTGGCGCGCTTGCGACCCGCCTGGATGCGATCCATCAGAAACGCACGCAATGCCGGTAGCTCGACGGGAATGGGATCAAAACCATTCTCGGAACAAAATTTGGTCCAGACGCGCCAGTCTGCACGCCATGTCCTCAGGGTGTTGGGCGCGTACGCGAGCTTGAGGTCGTGCGCGAGCGATTTAAGGCGATCGACGGCGCCGTCAGCCGTGTGCGTCAAAAGATCTGCAACGGCGGAGTGCTGTGCGACGGATTCTGGATCTGCGAGCTTTGTGGATGTGTTCATGCGACAACCGTATCGGCATCTAATGTGTCCGTCAACTGCCATTGTCGGACACATAAAATATTGTCTCAATAGGTCTAAACCTTGTCGGTTCCAGATGGAATGACCGAGATATACATTCGCTGACTAGACGACAGCGTACGTAGTCATCAACATGCTCGAAATTATTCAAATGGACAATGTTTCAGCTTCAGCCGCAGAGCCATCGAATTCAGGGAGATCAACATCATGAATCAAACCCGGACCCAGCTGACGGTTTCAATGTTGGTGGCAGCCTTACTACTCATCTGCGGGCCCGCACATGCAGAGATCACCGCTGGTGGTGGTGTTGGCTTTTCCCAGTTGTCATCTTATGAAGATGTCGATGATGGAACCGCGTGGCGAGGATTCTTCGGCTACCGCGCCGCAAGCGTTCCTTTCTATGCAGAGATTCAGTATCTCGATAGCGGCGAACTTGGCATAGACGATTTCTTCGGCGTTGAACTGCAATTTGATGGATTCACAGCTGCGGCGGCCTACCGAATGGTGGTCGATTCAATCAACGGTTCAGACATCATCTTCAAGGCTGGTGCGTACTCGTTGGTTGTTGAAGCAACTGGACCCAGCGGCAGCGCAACAGACGACGGCAGCGGCGCACTGATTGGCATTGGGGGCAACTGGATGTTCACGCCACATTTAGGGCTCAATCTGGATGCCCAGATTCTGTTTGGCGTTGAAGATCTGGCCAATGAGGAAGATCTCACTGTCGTCACCGTTGGATTGATGTACGCGTTCTTCGAATGATTGAGCTCAGCTTTCGCACGCGGACTGCTTGCAGTTGTTCAATCTATTGCCAGGCTCCTAATAGACAGCGCATTCGCGCGGCACGCACCCTGCCCTTGATGAGGTGAATCATGGCTTTGTGTTCTGCCGCCTAGGCGGGAACTGTAAAACCAGCCCCGGTCAGCAGACTTTGGCATGGAGCGAAAACGAGTCCGGTTGTGATCCCACGGACGTCTTTGATCGTACTTATGCGTGTTTGCCAACGTGTCTCGCCCCTCCCTAGCTGAGCCACTCATCTCCCGTCGCTGCAAATCTTCAACAAATTTTTGTGGCATTAGTTTCGAGGCGCCTGACAGGGCGCAGAAGCTGATTGTGGTATGTATGCGCGAGTCGTTCTAATGGGAGCAGAGAAATTCTCTGACTCGAAGAGCGAATCAAGCATGGGGACTATTACGAGAAACTGGAGAGAACGCCCCTTCGCCTCCAATGCCCCCTATTGGGCTTGCGGCATGCGTTTTTTGCAGCCAAGACAAGAAGTAATTTGATCATCAAGGAGTAACAGGAATGAATAAGAAGAACCGTCATTTTCGCGTCCGCCTGCTCGGTCGCTTCGGCTTGATCGGGGCGATGGCGAGTGCTGGCTTCCTGCCAAATGCGCACGCTGACGCCACCGTGGAATGCAACGTCAACGCAGCTTTTCCTGCCAGCACCACGGAATGCGGCGAAAGTTCAGTTGCCTCCGGTCAGTTTTCCACAGCGGTCGGAAGTGTTGTCACTGCAACTGGGGACCGGTCGTCAGCATTTGGACGTCTTGCGGAAGCCCTTGAGAGCGATGCCACGGCACTGGGGCATGATGCGAATGCTTCGGCTCGCAACTCAGTTGCAGTTGGCCAAGGGGCGCTCGTGGGGGTCGACGGCATGCGAGGAACCAGCGTCGGCCGAAACGCCACGGTGTCGGAGCCAGGCGGCACAAGTGTGGGTGCTGAATCTGATGCCCAGGGCGTCGGCGCCACCGCATTGGGTGGTGACGGAGTAGACGCAGGCGTGACTGGAGCACAGGCCTTTGGTTCGGGCGCGACGGCGCTGGGCTCGGATACCCATGCAGTAGCAGAGGATGCGATCGCGGTTGGCAGAGGATCCTGGGCGGAAGCGATTGATTCCGTCGCAATAGGCGCTGATTCTTATGTCAGTGCCGGCACTAGTGTCGCCATTGGCGCTGATTCGGTTGCCAGCGGAGACGAAAGTACATCGCTTGGACATACGGCTCGAGCACGTGGCGATAGCAGCACCCACGTCGGATTCAACTCCGGCGCAAATTCCACATCAAGCGCAAATTTTTCAACGGCGGTGGGCGCTCAATCTTTGGTCGCTAACGATGCAGAGAACAATACCGCTGTAGGATTTCAATCGATGCTGGTGAATACATCGGGCGCGCAGAACACGGCGGTGGGTGCGTTCTCGATGATGAGTAACACCACCGGTAGTGCCAATATGGCCGTGGGCACCAATGCTCTGTTGTCCAATACCACCGGCATCAACAATATGGCCATGGGCAACAATGCACTGCGAGCCAATGTGGAGGGGAGTAACAATGTCGCCGTGGGGCGTGCCTCGCTACTGGCGGTTAGCCAGGGGCAGCTGAATGTGGGCATTGGTACACAAGCACTGAACAATCTGGCAACAGGCAGCCAAAACATTGCCGTTGGTGGACAGTCTGGCGTCAACCTGACTCAGGGAGCACAGAACATCTACATCGGCACACCTGGCGGTGCGAGTACAGAGTCCAAGGTGACTCGAATTGGCTCTACACAGACGCGTGCTTTCATGGCGGGCATTAGCGGAACGCCCATTGCCAGCGGCGCAACGGTGGTGGTTGGCACGGATGGTCAGCTCGGTATCCTGGCGTCTTCGGCGCGCTTCAAACAGGGCATTACAGACATGGCGGATCAGTCTGATCGTCTCATGCAGCTGCGTCCTGTGACCTATGCCTACAAATCTGAGCCGGAAGCCCGGCATTTCGGCTTGATTGCAGAAGATGTCGCCAAGGTCTATCCGGAGTTGGTGGTGCGAAATGCAAACGGGGAAATTGACACGGTTCAGTATGTTGAACTGGTTCCGGTGCTACTGCAGCGCGTGCAGGATCAACAACGTGAACTCAACGAGCTAAAGGCAACGCTGGTTCAGCAGAACCAGGAGTTGAATGAGCGTCTGGCGCAAATTGAAACTGCTACGCGTAGTCGCGAACTGGCCAGCCGATAATCTGAGAGTGCCGATAATGCGCTGCGCGCGGAATGTGCGCAGCGCATTATTCTTATTGAGGGGCGCTCATCGCTGAAGTTTCATCCAGCAATGCTCGCTCCACAGTTATGCCCGGTCTAAGGTCTGAACCATCTCTTCAACGCGAGTGAATTTGACTCGTGGTCGGGACATTGGCCTGCCCTGCTCTCTTTCCGCATGATCAATTTTCTGCCAGTCGCAGAAGTGAATGATGCGCCGCGTCAGCGCGTCGAATTTTTCCAGGCGTTGTTGTGCATTGAGTGAGTTGCTACCGGACAACACACCTGCGCTTGCATCGGCCAGCAGTGATGCAACGCAATCACGCGCACATTTCTTGTTGCTGCCGATAATGCCCTGTGGACCACGACGAATCCATCCGGTGACGTAGGCACCGGGAACAGGGGTTCCATCGTCCATGACGCGGCCGGACTCGCTGGGAATGATGCCTCGCGCTTCATCAAATGGCAGGCCTTGCAGGGCCCTTCCGCGATAACCAATCGCGGAAAGGATCAGGCCGCTGCTCAGTACTTCATTGCTTGATGTCAGGCGCAGACCTTCCACTTTTTTGTCACCGACAATTTCTGCAGGCGAGGTATGGAATCGCAGCAAAATTCTGCGTTTCCCAACGGTGCGCTCTTCGCAGAGCTTGCGCAACGCAGCCATCTTGGGATCGCCATCTGCTGACGCATTCAGCACTGTCTGCAGTGCTTCGGCGCCTTCCACGCTGATGGCGGTGTCTGGCAGGTCGCCCAGTTCTTCGAGTTCCGGGAAGTTGAACGCGGCTTCGGCAAGGCCGCGCCGTCCGAGAATGACGACTTCCCGAATCCGGCTTTGAGACAGTGCCTTTAGCGCGTGCTCAGCGATGTCAGTCTGGCGCAGTTCTTCAACCGGCTTGAGAAGGATGCGTGCAACATCCATTGAAACATTGCCATTGCCGATGATCACGGCACGTTCGGTCTGCAGATTGAAATGCTCCTGACTGAAGTCAGGGTGACCGTTGTACCAACCAACGAAGCGCCGAGCGGAACTGCAGCCCGGCAAATCTTCACCTGGAATACCTAGTTTTCGCTCTCCATCGGCACCGATGGCATAAATGACGGCGTCATACCAGGCAGACAATTGCGCTGGCAAGACTGTCTCGCCCACGCAGACGTTTCCGATGAATTTGAAGCCTGGCCGATGCGCGATGGCATCGTAGACCCGCGCCATTTTCTTCTTGTCCGGATGATCTGGCGCAACACCGCCGCGGATCAATCCCCAGGGCGTGGGCAGGCGATCCAGCACATCCACTTCAATATTTTGATGCACTCTCCTGGATAGACGCCCCGCTGCAAACGTTCCGCTCGGTGCCTCAAGCAGGTGTCCTGCGGCGTACATGCCGGATGGGCCGCTGCCGACGATGGCCACTCGCAAAGGACGCGTCTCAGTCACCTGCCATCTCCTGCACACGTGTTTTGAAGTGATTCTTGTTGATCTGCGCGTAATGCACCCACTTTGTCGGCAAGGTGTCCATCGGGAAAATGGCATTGACCGGGCAGGCTTCTTCGCAGGCTCCGCAGTCTGTGCATTGCACTGGATTAATGTAGAGCTGCGTAGCGGCCTCAAATCCATTTTCATCCGGCATCGGGTGAATGCAATCTACCGGGCAAACCTCGACGCAGGAATAATCAGCCACGCAAGGCGCGGCGACCACGTAAGCCATCAGGCAGCCTCCATGATCGACGAAGTGTTCTTGACTCGCCGGACGCGAACGGCAATGCCATTCACCGTTGCATTTCCGCTTGGCAGGTCAGTTGACTCGACGCTGTTGGTGGTCAGGCTGTTATAGCCCGACCCGCCCACTGCGACCGCGTTCTGCCAGCCGCCTGCGTGGCCCCAGCCCTGCGGTAGTGCAATGCAGCCGGGCATCATTTCGTCACTCACACGTGCAGCGGGAACGATGATGGAACCGTGTTTGGAGGTGATCTCAACCGGGTCTCCATCTTCAATGCCAAAGCGTGTTGCATCCTCAGGATGAATCCGCAGGCGCTGAACGCGATCACCCACGATCAGCTTCGGGATGTTGTGCAGCCAGGTGTTCTGCGTGCGAAGTTCGCGCAGGCTGATCAGGCTGAGCGGAAACTCGGAATCTGTTTCCGTGCGGTGGGCGAGCATGCGCTTCATTTCATTTCGGATCACGGCATGGTCGAGCTGAACCCTCTTCCCTTTGGTGAAAAGGCGCTTCTTGAGAATTCCGGTAGGAAGATTGTCTGCAAGCTTCACCGCACCGTTGCCTGTCATGAGTTTCTTGCGGCTCAATCCGCCTGGCCGCAGGCCGAACCAATCGCCTTCCGGCCCGGTTCGCAAACCGATGTCCATCAGGAACGAAGGCGAAGGACGCAGGCCGAGCTTGCCCAGCAGCTGCGCGCCGGGAAAATCTGCGGGCACGATTCCAATCCGTTTGCAGACCTCGTCCATGATCCAAGCATCTTCGCGCACATCGCCGCGAGGTGGCACCGTCGGGCCCACCCACTGCGCATGTGGAATGCCAGCGTGCGACTGGGTGAAGATTGGAAAACCTTCTCGCTCCAGCCACACCGTTGGCGGCAATATGTAATGCGCCAGACGACTGGTTTCCGTCATGTAGACATCGAGGGAAATCAGCAAGTCCAGCTCTTCGAACGCTTCGCGCAATTCGCCCGCCGCTGGGCTGCTGTTGGCCGGGTTGGCGCCGACGACCATCATGGCGCGAAGCTGGCCCTTGCCGGGCGTTCTGATCTCGCGCGGGATACTCACTACTGGAGACGTGCCCGCCACTTCTGGAAAGTTATCAACCCGGGTACGCCAACGATCGTAGCCAGTCGACTTCATGCGATGCATCATCGTTTCGAGGTCGATGAAGGGACGCCCGAAGCACCACCCGCCCGGCCGATCCAGGTTGCCGGTCACGATGTTCAAGACATCGAGAAAATATTTTCCGAGCGAGGCAAAGGGGCCAATCGACATGCCGCAGCGACCGTAGGCACACGCAGATTTCGCCCTGGCAAAGTCGCGTGCCAATTGGCGAATGGTTTCTACGCCAATGCCACTTGCGGCCGATACCTGCTCCAAATCCAGCGAAGCCAACAGTTCTGGCAAGACCTCGTGGCCCGAGGTCTGCTCGCGCAGTGCCGTCATGTCGGCAAGGCCCTCGTCAAAGATCACCTTGACCAGCGCGGCCAGCAACCACACATCACCATTGGGCCGAATGGGAATGTGCTCGAACAGTGAAGCGGTTTCGCTACGGCGCGGGTCGATCACCACGACTCGCCCTCCCCGCTCAACAACGCCCATCATGGCATCGCGGAAGCGGCCGATATTGGCCATGCTGCCGTGCGACACCACTGGATTTGCGCCCAGGCACAACATGAAGTCAGTACGGTGGATGTCAGGCAGAGGATTTAGAAAATTGCTGCCGTACAACAGCTCGCTAATCATCCAGTAGCCGTTGATATCGATGGAAGCAGCGCTGTACAGGTGCTTGGTCTTCAATGCGCCGGCCATGCCAAACAGATTCAGGAAGGCACCAAAATTCCAAGCTACGGAATTGCCCTGATAGAGGCCAATGGAGTCGGTTCCATGCTTGGCGATGATCTGCCTCAGACGGGCGCCGATATCATCCAGTGCCTCATCCCAGCTGACTTGCGTGAAACTGCCATCGGGCTGGCGTTTCAGAGGGTGCAACAGGCGGTCCGGATCGTCGCGCACGGCGGAAAAGGCCAGGCCCTTTGAACAGGCGAAGCCGCGCGTATTGGGGTGATCCGGGTCAGGCCTAAGCGAGATGACCTCGCTGCCCCGCACTGTCGCTTCAAGCCCGCAGGAGCCTTCGCAGACGCCGCAGAAAATTTTTCGTGTAACCGGTGCTTCGCTGACATCAGCTGTCGGTCCAACTTGTATTCCACTCACTGGCCTTCCTCCTCTTGGCGGGTATGCCCGCTCTAAACTGGACGCTTGTGATCACCTGCGTGTGATTATGTGCAGTGCAATAGGCAACAGTTTGCAGCGCTCCAGAACGTCTCGCCGGTCAGTGACGGCGTGTCGCTCTAGAGCCGGCCTGCAATGATCTTGCTGTCCCTAGTGCAGATCTCAGTTACGCAGCCCACAACACATCTTGCATTGGGCTTTGTAAGCGTAAATAGATCATAACTGATTCAGCATGAAAATAGTTTATGCCATGAGGCCTCAGAGACAAGGGGCGCCGCGGCGTCCTTGTCTTATGCTCGTGACAGAATTGGGCTACGGAGCCTTCGAACCCTGACCTGTCAGTACGGGGGCTGTCCCGCCTGACAGGCCGTTTCAGGACCGCAAATCAGTCTCTATTTAAGCTCTGTCGCGCGGCTTGCAAACCGATCACGTAGCTCGCGCTTCAGAACTTTCCCGCTCGCATTCTTCGGCAGCTGATCAACAATCTCGAAAAGCTTGGGTGCCTTGTACTTTGCGAGGCGTTCGCGGCAGAACGCGCTCAGCTCCTCAGGGTCAATTGTCTGGCCCGGGCGCGCCACCACTACAGCCATGACAGCTTCTATCCACTTGGGATGAGGTACACCAAAGACCGCAACTTCGGTGACCGCGGGGTGAGCAAAGATGACCTCTTCGACTTCGCGGCTTGCCACGTTTTCTCCGCCGGTCTTGATCATGTCCTTCTTGCGGTCCACGACGCTGAGGTAGCCCTCTTCATCAATGATGCCGAGGTCGCCGCTATGAAACCATCCATTGCGAAACGACTCCGCCGTCTTTTCCGGGTTCTTCCAGTAACCCAATGTCGCGTGCGGACTGCGGTGCACGATCTCGCCAATGGATCCGCACGGTACGGAATTGTCGTCGTCATCGACAACGCGCGTTTCAACGTTGATGGCAGCGCGACCGGCTGAGCCCAGCTTTCGCAGCTGGTCTTCTGGCTTGAGAATGGTGGCAACCGGCGACATTTCGGTCTGGCCGTAAAAGTTGAACAGGCGCAGTGCGGGTATGCGCTCCGAAATTTGTTTGATGATCTCCACAGGCATGATGGACGCGCCGTAGTAGCCCTTTTTAAGGGAGGAAAGATCGGTCTTGTCAAAATCGGGATGTCCGAGCAGAGCAATCCATACTGTCGGAGGGCAGAACAGCTTGGTGGCACGTTCTGTCTCGATTGTCTTGAGGAGGACCGCCGGGTCCGGAGATGGGAGCACGATACTGGTCGCGCCGAGGTACAGATCTGGCGTCAGGAAGCAGTCCAACTGGGCGCAGTGAAAAAGCGGCAGGGAGTGAACTTCAATATCGTCTCCGCTCATCTCGCCATCAATGATCACGCTGGCGTATTGAGCGTAGAGACTGCGAGCAGAAAGCAGCGCACCCTTGGGCCGGGACTCCGTGCCGCTGGTGTACATCATCTGAGTGGGTTCATCGTCTCCGACGATGACCTCGGGCTCCGAGCTGTCTGCGTAATCCATCCAGGATTGCATGAGCTCCCAACCAGCAGGCGTCTGCTGAGATTGCTCTTTGATCGCACCGCGAACCTTGAGCGAAATTCCGGCCTGTTCAATCGCGGCATCTGCGACTTCCGCCAAGGCATCCTCAACCACCATGCCGCAGACTTCTCCATTCTCCAGAATGTAGGCAACTTCCGATGCATTGAGCATGAAGTTGATCGGTACCGTAACGGCGCCGAGCCGCGCCAGGGCAAAACGGATGACTACGAAACTGAGATTGTTGTGCGAGAGCAAGGCAATGTGATCGCCCTTGCCTACCCCTTTTGATGCCAGCGCGTTCGCGGTGCGGTTAACCAGTTCATCGAGTTCAGAGAAACTCTTGCGCTGTTCCTGATAGACCAGTGCTGTCTTCCCCGGAAACCGAAGCGCACTGCGTCGCAGCAAATCGCCCAGCCTTTGGCCGCGTGCGGTTTGAATGGCGTTTTCGGTCTCATTTGAAAGGGTCATTCTGTTGTCCTCCAGATTTGTGTTTGATGCAGCTTGAAGCAAGCGTTGCACTGTCAGGCTCAAGTGTATCGCGCCATGCCCAGCATGCTCATCTCTGCCCGGATCATCAGATCGGCAATCGTCCAGAACTCAGGTGATCCAGTGCCGTAGCGTGGCCTTTGGCGCGATGCACTTCGACATGATCTGAAGCCCGCAGTTCGGCACGGAATCGGCCTCGCGTTAGCATGTGATGCCGACCCATGAGGTTTCCTGATGTTTTTGTCCAAAATATCTGAATGACGAACAATTCCATCCTTTCGCTGAGTTCGCAGTGGTGCAGCACAAGCCATACGCAGTTGCTCGAGACCTTGTCCATGTCTCCTCGTCTGCTGCTGATTCAGGACCTGGACGGCGTATGCATGGGCTTGGTGCGAAATCCACTGACGCGCACTCTGAGCCCTCACTACGTTCGCGCAGCGGCTCGACTCGGCAACGAGTTTCGGGTCCTGACAAATGGCGAGCATCTGGGGCGTCGAGGGGTCAATTCAATTGTGGATCGAAGCTTGGGCGCCGATGCCAACTCTGAACAGAGCCATGCCATGTATTTACCGGGGCTTGCCGGTGGAGGGGTGCAGATTCAAGACCGCGAGGGTCAGGCCACTCACCCGGGTGTCAGCCAATCGGAACTGTCATTCCTGAGGGCAGTAGTGGATCACTGCACAGATTTTCTGCATCAGGTGTCTGGAGATCTTTGCGTGTCTGTCGACCCCGTTATTCTTGCAGAGCTCGCCGCTGCGTCTGTGCTCGACAATCTGGTGTCACCTACGATCAATCTGAATCCGTATTTCAATTACCTGCGGAATCGAAGCGATACCTATCGTCAGGTGCAAGAGCGCACTTGCCAGTTCATGGAGTCGCTATTGGTGATGGCAGCCGAGAAACCTGAACTTTCCGATTCCTTTTTCATTCATTACGCCCCAAATCTAGGGTGCGATCAGTCTGGCAAGGAGCGCGTACGCTTGAGTGATGGCACGGATGCCGGGACTACGGATTTCCAGTTCATGCTCAAAGGTGCAGTCAAGGAGGTCGGCGTTCTGGTTATTCTCAATCACTACTACTTCCAACAGACTGGCGAGTACCCCTTTGGTGCCTCATTCAACGCACGCAATGCGCCGAGAGAACGAGGCACGTTGCTAGAAATGGCGGCTCAGAAGCTCGATCCCGCAGTGATGCCTCAGATTGTCGGAATCGGAGACACAGTGACATCCGAAGCAGGCGATAAGGGTGGCAGCGATACTGTGCATAGAGGTGGCAGCGACCGTGGATTTCTGACGCTTATTCAGGACATCGGAGCGCAGTTTGAAGTCGACAACGCCGTGCTGTTTGTCGATAGCAGCAAAGGAGAGGTACGTCGGCCAGGCCTGAACATGAGTTTTCTGAAGTCAGCTGATCCCGAGCGTGCCTGGGACGGTCTTCGCGGCATCAGCGACAAGCAGGACGACTTGCGTCTCAACTTTGTATTCCCTGACGGCCACGAGCAGTACGTGGATTTTTTCTGCAAGCTTTCCGCCGCGCGCAATTCAGGCAAACCAGAATCTGCGTAGGCGAAACAAAAAAAATCGCGGTCACCCAGAAGAGTGACCGCGAGATTACTTAGACGAGAGATACTTCTGATCAGCGATCGCGATACTGCGACTCTGCTCGCTCGTCCTGACCTTTCACATCGACGCAAACCGTGGCGGTTGGCCGTGCAAGTAGCCTTGCGATGCCAATTGCTTCGCCGGTCTTTTCACAATAGCCGTATTCCTTATCGCGAATTCGACGCAAGGCCTCGTCAATTTTCTTGAGCAGAAGTGACTCTCTCTCACGCAGGCGCAGATCCAGCCAATGCTCTTCTTCCGCGCTGGCTCGATCCGCAGGGTCAGCAAAAATCTCGCGTTGGTGGAGGCGTTCCTTGACGTCTAGCTCCCGTGCAAGCACCTCGCCTCGCATCTGCATGAGCCGGGCCTGGAAGAAAGCGAGTTGCCCGTCATTCATGTACTGCCCGTCAGGAGCATTGCGAATCTGGGCCTCGGTGGGGATTGGTCCACTGTGTGAGCCGTCGTTATGACCTGCGCGGAGACGGCCAGCCAGCTGTTCGATTTCAATGTCACCCTTGGGCGGTCGTGTCGTCCCAATATTGCCTCTTGGCTTGGCCACTACAACCTTGGTGGTCTTGCTCGCCGCTGCGGCCTTGGCCGGGGCGGGCGTAGCTGCCTTCTTCGCTTTGGGGGTGGGTTTGACCGGAGCCTTCGCCTCAGGCTTGGCCGCAACCTTCTTGGGCGCAGCTTTGCCCCTTCTGACCTCAGCGACCTTCTTGGCTACTGCCTTCTTCACAGCCTTGACCGCAGACTTGACGGACACTTTTGCTTTCTTGACCTCTGGCGCCTTTGCTGCCGCTTTTTTGGACTTCGGGGCGGCCTGTTTTTTGGCCGGAGTCGCCTTCTTTGACGGCGTCTTCTTCGCGGCTACCTTCTTGGCCGCTGGTTTCTTTGGCGCAGGAGATTTCTTCACGACGGCCTTTTTCACAGTTGGTTTCTTGCCCTTCGACTTGCTCACAACGGCCTTTTTCGGGGCCGCCTTTTTGGCTGCGACCTTTTTAACCGGTGCTTTCTTAACCGCTTTTTTGGCATTGCCGGCCGGTTTGGCACGCTTTGCCGACTTTGTTTTCGCCTTGGGTTGAGCCATGCAAATCTCCTGTCCTCACTCTAATGTGCCAGCCGAAGGTGACGCCTTATTCGCCTCTTTCGACTCTTGGTGTATTGTTCCTCAGCTGGCCTGCCCGTCCACCCCGGGCGACCTAAACAACCATTTTCGCACAAGTTACTCGTTTCCAGCGCAAACATATGAACTCTGCTTCGCCTTTGACCCCGGAAATGCTGGCTCGGCTGGTTCCTTTTGAGTCAATGCGGGGGGAAAGTCAGCGAGACCTCGCCAGACAGGCCCGTCTACTGAGTTTCGATGCGGGCGAGTATGTATTCAAATTCGAGCCTGATTCCAGGCGGACCATCTACGTCCTGGACGGGATCGTCAATCTCAGTGATCGCTACGGTACGCGAATTGCCGTCATTGAAGGCGGAACCGACGGCGCACGTTACGGCCTGGCGCCCGGTCGGCAGCGCCACAGTGACGCTATCTGCGCCACTGACGTCAGATGCCTGGCAATAGATAGCCGCCTGCTGGATGTCTTCCTCACCTGGGACCAGAGCGACGCGCTGGAAGTGTCGGACCTGAGTCAGGCCGACCAGGGGCAATCTGACGACTGGATGACCCAATTGCTCCAGACCCCGACTTTCCAGATGGTGCCGCCGACCAATCTGCAGGCCATTTTCATGCGAATGGAGCGTCTTGAAGCGGACCCGGGCTCGGTAATCGTGCGCCAGGGTGAAGCGGGCGACTATTTTTATGTGCTGACCGAGGGCCGTTGTTTGGTTACCCGTGAGCAGATTGGCCAGAAGCCTTTTCGTCTCGCCCAGCTGGAGGCTGGCTCCTGTTTCGGAGAAGAAGCCTTGCTGGCCGACTCTCCCCGGAATGCGACGGTGAGCATGCTGACGCACGGCGTGCTCATGCGCCTGTCAAAGCAGGATTTCCAGAAATTGCTGAATGAGCCGCTCAGTCGTCGTGTTTCTGCCGCGGAGGCGCGTGCGCGCGTGGACTCAGGTCAGGCCAAATTCCTGGATGTTCGCTTGCAGAGCGAATTTCTCAAGGAAAGCATTCCGGGAAGCATCAACATTCCGCTTTTCATGCTGCGCATGAAGCTGGACAAGCTGGACCGTGAGCTTCACCACATCTGCATCTGCGACACCGGGCGGCGTAGTTCGGTGGCCGCCTTCATCCTGATGCAGAAAGGCTTTGAGGCCTCTTCGCTGGATTCAGGTATGGACGCCACCGAGTCCGACAGCGCGGCCGGTTAACAGGCCTCACATGGTCTGGGTTGCGCGCTCTATTCCGGCTGTTCCTGCGAGCTGGGATTCAATCTTCTGCTGAGTTTGACCGCCGTCCTGCAAACTAAATTGCACACCAATCCCCTGCACTCTCTTGCCCTGAGCGGCTCGCGGGGTAACCCAGACAACCTTTCCGGCGACTGGCAACCGTTCTGAGCTGTCCATCAGTGTGAGCAGGATGAACACCTCGTCCGCGAGGCGGTATTCCTTGCTTGTAGGAATGAACAAGCCGCCATTCTTGATAAAGGGCATGTAAGCGGCAAACAAGGCACTCTTGTCCTTGATGTTGAGCGTCAAAATGCCCGGCTGACTGCCGCCGGGACGCGGCGTGCTGCTCATCGCGTCATCTTCCTTGCTGTCTGTTGGGCGCCGAACGGTGCCACCAGGAAATCATAAGTGATTCGACCAGCATTTGGGGATTGGCGTTGGACTGCAGACGACGCTGGCAATCGGTCACCTCGGCCATAAGCCTTTCAATGTGGGCCTGATCCAGGCGCAAGGCCAGCCTGTTGATGCCGGAACTGATTGTTTTCCCGGCACGGGCCCGCATCAACAAGTGAAGAATCGATGCAAATTGGCGCAACCAATGGCTCACCTCATCCTTGCCAACCCCTGCAGCCGCTGCCAGCGGCTCTGTTCTTCGCTCGGCAACCGCTAACAGCTGGCTTTGCCATGCCTCAATCTGTTGTCCCGCACCGGAACGATGATTCTCCAAGGCAAGCAGTGGCGCGCCCCCAGCGATCATCAGACTGGCTTCCGGTTCAATGTCGGCAGCTTCCTTCTTGAGCCACTCGGCTGCAACAGCAGTATCCGGGACAGAAAAATTGATTCGCTGGCACCGGCTTCGCAGGGTTGCGACCAGAGCCATGGGTCGCTCGGAAAGAAGAATAATGAAGGTATTGGGTGGCGGCTCCTCTACTGTTTTGAGCACCGCATTGGCGCCGCTGATATTCAGCGCATCAACCGGATCCACGACTACTGCCTTGGCCTGCCCATAATGGCCAGACAATGGCAGCTTCTCCATCATCTCGCGCAATTGGTCCATCGAGATGTCGCGCTTTTCCTTATCGCCCTTGTCGTTGAGTTCTCGCTGCAACCAAAACAGGTTGGGATGGCTGGATGCCGCGTACTGCTGACAGCCCCGGCACTGACCGCAGGCGTCACCGCTGGGCTGGCGCTGTTCGCATAGCAGGCTTGCCGCCATGCGGCGTGCAAACTGGCGCTTGCCTACGCCCTGAGGGCCGGAGAGTAATTGCGCATGCCCAAGACGGCCGTTCGCCAGGGAGTCTGAAAACTGCGACCAGAGTTCATCCTGCCAGGAAAGCACGCTGAAAGCCGGGTTCATGTCAAACGCTCTTCAAGTGCATGCAGTACCTGCAATTGGACGTCTTCAAGACTCTTGGAGGCATTGATGATTTCGCAGCGATCTGGCGACTGATTCGCACGTTGCAAGTAGGCCTGGCGAACTCGGTCCATAAAGGCGCCGCGCTCAGATTCAAAGCGATTAGTTTCTCCGCGGCTGCGCGCTCGCCGCAGGCCAATGGCAGGTTCAACATCAAAGACCAGAGTGAGCTCGGGCTGCAGGTCTCCCAAGACCAGCGTCTGAAGCGCTTGCAGGTGATGATCCTCAATGCCGCGTCCCGCGCCCTGATACGCCCAACTGGCGTCAATGAAACGGTCGCAGACCACATCATGGCCGGCAGCCAGTGCAGGCCGGATGGTATTGGCCAGATGCGCAGAGCGCGCTGCAAACATCAACAGCAGTTCGGTATGCGCATCAATGCCCTCGCTCCAATCTGCCAGCACAATCTGGCGAATGGCCTCGGCCAGCGGCGAACCACCCGGTTCACGGGTACGAACAACTTCGCGCCCCCGCGCTTCCAGCCATTTGACGACGAGTCCGACGTGAGAAGACTTTCCAGCGCCCTCACCTCCTTCAAGCGTGATCAGGCGTCCTTGCCTCATGCTGGTCATGTCGCTCACTTGCCCCGACGCAACTGGTACTTGCGTACCGCTGCTTCGTGTTCGGCAAGCGTGACCGAGAATTTGTGAGAGCCGTCGCCTCGTGAAACAAAGAACAATTCCTTTCCATCGGCAGGATGCAGGGCCGCGCGTATTGCGGCGCGCCCCGGCAAGCAGATGGGTGATGGCGGAAGGCCTGTGCGCTGATAGGTGTTGTAGGGACCGTCTGTGAGCAGATCGCGCTTGCGCAGGTTGCCGTCAAAACTCTCGCCAATGCCGTAGATCACCGTCGGGTCTGTCTGCAGACGCATGCCCATGACCAGGCGGCGTACAAAAACGCCGGCAATTTGCTCGCGCTCACTGGCAAGGCCCGTTTCCTTCTCGACAATGCTGGCCATGATCAATGCATCTGCAGGTTGCGAATACGGCAGTCCGGTTGCCTTGGCATCCCATTCTTCAGCCAGCACTTTTGCCATTGCATCAAATGCCTGCTTGAGCAATTGGACATCGGTGGTGCCCTTTGAGAATCGATAGGTGTCCGGAAAGAAGCGCCCCTCCGGGTGAAGGTCCGATTGGTTGATGGCTGCCATCACGGTTTCACTTCGCAAATCTGGCAGGGTGTGAACGAGCTCCGGGTGCGCCGCGACGATCTTCATGGCCTGGTCAAACCGCAGGCCTTCCACAAACTGCACTTCGTGCAGCACGGTCTTGCCATCGACCATCAATTGCAGGAACTGCAGACTCGAAAGGCCGGGGTCAAGGCGATATTCACCCGCCTTGATCTTCGCGGCATCGCCTGACAAGCGCGCCCATATCTCCAGATAAAAGCCTTGCCGGGGGTGTGTGAAGATGGATTCGCGGCGCAGAGCCGAAACCGCGTCCCGCATGCGACTGCCAGATTGAAGCTCGATGTTCTGTTGTTCCAGAACCTGCAATGGTTTGGTCAGTTGACTGTAGGCATCGTAGGCCAATGCACCTGCAATCAATGCCAGTACAAGTGCGGTCAGAAACAATTTGATGAGGTGTCGCTTCATTGCCCCTTCCATGGGTGATCGAGCCACTGCATGAGCTGGCGCGTGACAGGTCCTGGCGCAGGGAATTCCATTCGGCCAATTCGTCGAACGGGCCATATTCCAATCAAGCTGTTGCTCACAAAACACTCCTCTGCATGTCGCACTTCATCAGGCGACACCAAACCGATCTCGCAGCCGGGCCCATGTCGTCCGCAGGTCTCTATTATTTTGTCACGCATTGCGCCCGCGACACCGGAGAGAGACAAATCCGGAGTGACCAGGACGCCGTCGATCTGAAAAAAGATATTGGTCTTGATGCCGCCGACGACCCGGCCCTGCGCATCGCACATCAGCATTTCGTCCAGCGAAGTGTCCTGCCGGTCGCTGGCCAGAACCTGCTCGAGCCGGTTCAGGTGCTTGATGCCTGCAAGCAGCGGTTGAATCCCCAGCAGTACATCACTCCATCCAAGGTTCACGCCACTCGTCCAGTGCGATTCCGGATATTCGGGCAAGGCCGAAAACTGCAGATGATGAAGCGGCCGCTTGCTAGCGGGCGCGTATCCACGGCCCTGATCCTCTCGGTACAACATCGCTCGGACAACACCGGCTTGTTGGGTCAACACCGAGGCGTCGAGATCTTTTTCCAGCAAGGCCATATCCGGAGTTTCCAACTGAATCCGAGAAGCATCGGACACCAGTTTGGCTAGCTGCCGGTCGCGATCCACCACCTCTCCTGCAAGCACCAGCATGGTTCGAAAAACCCCGTCTCCGTAGAAGGCAGCGCGGCGCGGCCATTCCGGATCGGCTCGGTCATTCATCTCGTCTGGATGTTTTTCAGTAGCCATGAATCAGGGTGAATCCTGTAGTGCCAAGAGCATGCCTCGCGCCTTGACGCGCGTCTCCTCCAGTTCTGCGAGTCCGTGGGAGTCGGCGACGATGCCGGCACCGGCCCGGAAGCTTAGTTCTCGATCCTGAATCACCAGGGTTCGGATCAGGATGTTGGTGTCCAGTGTTCCGCATCTGGACAGATATCCCATGCTGCCGGTGTATGGGCCGCGCCCAACACCCTCGAGTTCGGCAATGATCTGCATTGAACGGACTTTCGGGCAGCCGGTGATGGTGCCTCCGGGAAATACCGCGCTGAGAACGTCGGTTGGCTGCAGCCCTTCGCGAAGGCGTCCACGAACATTGGAAACAATATGATGAACGTGCGCATAGCTCTCCAGCGCCATGAGTTCGCTCACTTCAATGCTTCCCGGCTGGCAGATTCTGCCCAGATCGTTTCGCTCCAGATCAATCAGCATCACGTGCTCGGCGCGTTCCTTGAGGTTGCCGATCAGTTGCGCCTGCAGCGCCGCATCGTTCGCACCTGCCCCGCGAGGTCGCGTCCCCGCAATGGGCCGTGTCTGTACCTGGCGGCCTGAGACCTGTACCAGACGTTCTGGAGATGAACTGAGCACCGACACCTGATCGTAGTGCGCCAGTCCGGCGAATGGTGCCGGGTTGGATTGGCGCAGTCGTGAATAGATTTGCAGGTAATCTGCGCTGTCCGCCAGCTTGGCTTTCCATTGACGCGACAGATTGACCTGAAAAGTATCGCCGGCACGAAGATATTCCTGGATCTTCTCCAGACTCGACAGGTATTCGGCTGGATCGTCCTCAAACAAGGTTTCGGTCAGGGGAGAGCCGGAAGAGATTTCAGAATAATGTGAAATATCAATATTCTGAATAATCTTCTTCATGTAATTTATAGAAGAGGAGCCTGTCTCCGAGAACAGCAAGGTCCGGCCTGTCTCCCGGTCCCGGATGATGCCTCCGGTGCAGCGAATTGCCATGAAGTCCGGCAGACGAAAAGGCGACGGCGGGAGCTTGAGCCTCGGCTCCAATTGCTGCGCAAACTCATAGCCCAGCAGCAAAAACCAGCCGCCTAGATAGGGCCAATCTTCTTGAGGCGCAATAGGCGGCAGCTGCGCAAAGGCCTCGGCCAGCCGTGCAGGTCCGTCCTGACCCGTGATGGGCTCCTCGGGAAAGCCGAAAAGAATGTCGTAGCGACCAGATTGAGGGTGCGCGGCGACACTTTCCAACAGGAATGGAAAACACTCCGGGTCTTTCCGGTGAACCTCTAAAAGATCAAATGATTCCGATACTTCGGCGCGATAGTTCATGCGCCATGAGAAATCACTTTAACTTTGAAAATGCGAGGCTTCCGTTGGTCCCGCCAAAGCCGAAGGAGTTCGACAGAACGACATCCAGCTTGGCCTGGCGCGCTGTATGCGGAACGTAATCCAGATCGCAACCTTCGCCCGGATTATCCAGGTTGATGGTTGGCGGAATGACTTGATCACGCAATGCGAGACAGCAGAAGATGGCTTCTACCCCGCCTGCAGCACCCAGAAGGTGGCCTGTCATGGATTTGGTTGAACTCACGGGCACTTTCAGCGCGTGGTCACCAAATGCACCCTTGACCGCCACGGTCTCGGCCACGTCCCCTGCCAAGGTCGAGGTGCCATGCGCATTGATGTAGTCGATGGACTCAGGATTGATGCCGCCATCCTTGAGTGCATTGAGCATGGCTCGGCACGCGCCATTGCCATCGCTTGGCGGCAAAGTGATGTGGTAGGCGTCGCTGGACATGCCAATTCCCACCAGCTCGGCGTAGATTACTGCGCCACGGGCCTTAGCCTGTTCGTATTCTTCCAGCATCAAAACGCCGGCACCGTCACCCAGGACGAAGCCATCGCGATCCTTGTCCCACGGCCGACTGGCGGCCTGCGGGTCATCATTACGAGTGGAAAGCGCGCGTGCCTGACAGAATCCTGCCATGCCTGCGGGTGCAGAACCCGCTTCTGCTCCTCCAGCCAGTGCCGCATCACAGTCGCCGGCCTGGATCATGCGGGCACCCATCGCAATGCTGTGAGCAGCGGTGGTGCAGGCACTCACCGGCGAAAAGCTCGGACCGGCAAGACCCAATTCGATAGAAACGTAGCCCGCCACCATATTGATGATCGAGCCCGGAATCAGAAACGGGGATACGCGCTTCTGCCCGCCTCGATGCAAGGCGCCGACTTCATCTTCGATCTTTCCGATGCCGCCGATTCCAGAACCAACGACGCAGGCCACGCGCTCGCGATTAGCCTCGGTGATTTCCAGACCGGAATCCTTGAACGCCTGCTTGCTGGCCGCCACACCGTAATGGATGAAGCGATCCGTCTTGCGGAGTTCTTTGGACCCAAGCGCGTCTTCGGGAACGAAGTCCTTGGACACCATTCCCGCGAAACGGGTCGAAAAATTGGAAATGTCGTATAGATCAAGCGGGCCAATGCCTGACTTTCCAGCCAGGATATTGGACCACGCGAGATCGACACTGGAGCCGACCGGAGAAACAATCCCCAGGCCAGTAACCACGACGCGACGATTGCTCATGCGTTAAGGCCTGCCAATAAAAACCAGGCCGATCAGGCCTGGTTGGTGTGCGTCTTGATGTAGTTCAGTACATCCTGGAAAGTCACGATCTTCTCGGCTTCCTCGTCGGGAATGTCGATCTCAAATTCTTCTTCGAGCGCCATTACCAGTTCAACGGTATCCAGCGAATCGGCACCCAGATCCTCGACGAACGAGGCGTTCGGGCTGATCTGATCTTCGGCAACCGAAAGCTGCTCGGCAATAATTTTCTTTACTTTTTCGTCAAGACTGCTCATTCAAAACTCCCCTGGGGGTTAGCTAAGGCCGCGGCATTGTAATGGCGAGCCCATGGCAAGGCCAGCAAAAAAACGACTTGTATTTCTACGCGTATTTTGCTTGTTATGCCATATGCATGCCACCGTTGACGTGGAGGGTTTCGCCATTGATATATGAGGCCTCGGCGGAGGCCAGGAATCCCACTGCATTGGCGATATCGGCGGGCGACCCCAATCGCGCCGCAGGAATTTGCTGCAACAGTGACTCGCGGGCCTGTTCGCCAAGTTCGCGCGTCATGTCGGTATCAATGAAGCCGGGGGCGACTACATTGACGGTAATGCCGCGTGAACCCACCTCTCGCGCGAGCGATTTGGAGAAGCCCACCAGCCCCGCCTTGGCAGCGCAATAATTGGCCTGGCCGGGATTGCCGATGGCGCCAACCACGGAGCCGATGGAAATAATCCGACCCTTGCGCGCTTTCATCATGCCTCGCATGACCAGACGTGAAAGACGGAAGACTGAGGTGAGGTCGGTCTGGATGACGGTGTCCCAATCTTCGTCCTTCATGCGCATGAGCAAGGTGTCGCGCGTGACCCCTGCATTGTTCACGAGGATGGAAACCGGCCCTTGCTCCTTGCCGATCTCCGCGATCAAGTTTTCGCAGGCGCTGGCGTCGGTGACGTTGAGCACCCGCGCATGTCCGCCCATGGGTTCCAGCCAACTCGCTATCGCCTCGCAGCCTGAATCCGAGGTTGCGGTACCAATAACCTTGGCGCCGTGACTTGCGAGTGTTTCTGCAATGGCGCGGCCGATGCCGCGGCTGGCGCCGGTCACGAGTGCTACTTCACCTTCAAATTTCATCTGATCGTTGTTCCTGATTAATTATTGAGATTGCGTCCGAACCGGTCGTTCAGGCCAAATTTTGCTGTGCTGCTTCCAGACCCGCGCTGTCTTCCAGCGCCGCGGATTGAATGTCCTTGTCGATACGCTTGTTCAGCCCGGACAGCACCTTTCCGGGCCCGCATTCGAACATGTGATTCATGCCGCCTGACTTCAAAGCCTGCACGGTCTGTGTCCAGCGCACGGGGCTGAACAGCTGTGAAGCGAGTGCACTGCGAATGTCATCGGCCGATTGTCTTGGCGACGCATCCAGGTTGTGCAGCACCGGAATGGCTGGCGCCTTCACTTCAATGTCTGCCAGGGCCTGTGAAAGTTTCTCGGCTGCGCCGCGCATCAGGCTGCAATGTGACGGCACGGACATGGCCAAGCGTTTCACCATGCGTGCGCCGCTTTGCTTGCCGTTGGCATCCAGCCAATCCAGCGCCGCAATTTCACCGGCGACCACCACCTGGCCAGGCGCATTGAAGTTGGCTGGCTCCAGAACTCCACTCGTGCACTGGGCGCACAGGCTGGCAACGGCCTCGTCTTCCATACCAACCACTGCCGTCATGCCGCCCGTTCCAGCGGGCACGGCTTCCTGCATCAACTGGCCACGCAATTCCACCAACTTCAGCGCGTCGGAAAACTGCAGGCTGCCCGCAGCGACCAGTGCGGAATATTCGCCAAGGCTGTGCCCGGCGAGCGCCGCAGGCGCGGTCTGGGCTTGCGCTTCCCACATACGCCAGACCGCAATGCCGGCTGCCAGCAGAGCCGGTTGCGTCTTCTCGGTTCGGTTGAGCTCTTCTGTCGGACCGTTTTCAATTAAATCCGTAAGGTCCCATCCCAGAATTTCAGAGGCTTCGCTGAATGTCTGACGGATAATCGGCGCTTCAAGGCCTGACAGCATGCCAACTGACTGCGACCCCTGACCGGGAAACAACAACGCGTACTTCACGATTCGGACACTCCTTGTTCTTTTCTGAATGACCCGAAGATCAGGCCATAAATGAGGCCCGCGAGTGTGCCGAACAAGTGCGATTGAGTCACTACGCGCCCGCCGATGGCCAACTCGTCAGACAAAGGCGCGCCGGCGTAGCTCTCCCATGCAAGCTTTCCCAGCAAGTAGAACAGGCAGGCGCAGGCAATGAGGTCGCGCGAGCGCACCATGGGCACCAGGCCCAGCAAGAAAAGACCGTGAATGACGCCGGAAAAACCAACGTAGCTGGTGATTTGCGGGCTCAGAAAATAAAGCGCGGCGGACGTCATGAGTGACAGCAGCAGGATTCGGCGCATCCATTCGAAGAAGCCCAGGGCTTGTGGGCACAGCACCAACAAAGCCAGCAGACCCAGCATGTTGAGCAGCGCGTGATAATGACCCAGGTGTACGAAATGAGCCGTCAGCAGTCGCCACAATTGCCCGGATTCAAGTCCGGTGCGTTCAAAGGAAAGCTGAACCCTTGCGCCCTCCCCCAGCATCGCGAGCAGCAGAATCATCAGCGCGATCAGGACGGGCCCGGACCAGCGATTCAGGGAACTTGTGGGTGATGCCACTGTTAGAATTGATGCGCGCATTTTCGCGTTCGACTCAAAGCCCGCTGCTCCATGAACGTTTCTGGACAATTTCAGCAAATTCAACGATTTCATCGCTCCACTGCAAATCGCGGCTTCACTTTGATTGAAATCATGGTGGTCGTCGTGATCCTCGGCATTCTCGCCGCGATCGTGGTCCCCCGCATCATGAGCCGCCCGGACGAGGCGCGCATCACCGCTGCTCGCAATGACATTCGGGCGCTCGAATCCGCGCTCAATCTCTACAAGCTGGACAACTTCTATTACCCAAGCACCCAGCAAGGTATTGAGGCGCTGGTCACCGAGCCATCCGGCGAGCCGGCGGCCAAGAACTGGAAATCCGGCGGCTACATTGCCCGTCTACCCAAGGATCCCTGGGGCAATCCCTACAAATTTCTATCGCCTGGCGTGAAGGGTGAGGTCGATGTCTTCTCGCTGGGCGCAGATGGCCGCCCGGGTGGCGAAGGTGCTGCCGCTGACATTGGCAACTGGGATCTCGGAGGCTAAGGACATCGCTGTGGCGTGCGTATCCACGCCCACTGTCAGGCACGCAAACCAATAATGTCTTGGCGTGTACCAACCGGAGGCTTGCCTCGGATGCTGTCGAGGCAGCAGGGTTTCACCCTCATCGAGTTAATGGTGGTGACGCTGATTATTGGCGTCCTCGCGGTCGCGATCAGCCTGTCGTCCGGAGGTCGGGCGGTTGAAGATCGAATGGAGGCCGACGCCAAGCGCGTAGAGCGTCTGCTGAGGCTGGCTTCGGACGAAGCCTTGGCCAAGGGCATTGAGTTGGGCATGCGCCAGACAACCGAGGGGTTCGATTTCCTTGCCCCTGATCCGCAATCAGGACAATGGACTGTCATTCGCGATGGCATGTTCCGGCCGCGCCAGATCTCCGGGCCATTTGAGCTGGAACTGAGAATTGAAGGCCGCTTGATCAAGCCTGTCGAGGCCCTGGAATTCGATGCCGATAGCGACGAAGACAATTTCGAAAACGAAGCCAGCAAGAAAAAGGAAGGGCCTGCAATCGAGCCGGTCATCCTGATTCTGTCTACGGGCGAGATGACGCCGTTCCTGCTGGACCTGAAATTGCCCGGCAAAGCGGCGTATTACCAGATCGAGGGCAACATTCTGGGGCAGATCATGACGACCCGCCAGGAAGAGAAATTCTCCTGATGCGGCAGCGCGGATTCACGCTGGTAGAGGTTCTGGTTGCGGTCCTGATACTGGCTATCGCCCTGTCTGCCGTGATCTCGGCCATGGCGCGTCAGGCTGACAATGCACGACACATCAAGGAAAAAACCATTGCCCTGATTGTTGCGCACAATCGCCTCGCAGAACTGCAGCTCGAACCGACGTGGCCCAAAGTTGGCCGCTCTGATGGTCGCGTCGAGATGAGTGGTTTTGAATGGCAATGGGAAACCGTCGTCAAGGAAACGGAGGACGACAAACTCCGCCGCATTGATATCGAAGTTCTTTCTCCCGCAGACGAAGACCGCGGCATCGCGCAGCTCAGCGGCTTCATGGCAGAGCAGTGATGCGCGATTGCCAAGCACATCGCGTATCCAGAATGATCCAGCGGGGTTTCACGCTGATTGAAATCATTGTGGTCGTGCTCGTATTCGCGATCATGTCCCTGATGGCATATGGCGGGCTGCGCAGCGTGCTCGATGCTCGCGCCGCGATAGAGACTTCGCTGGACAAGACGGCCGACATGCAGCGCGCTTTTCTTCGCATGCGCAGTGATTTCCAAAACGTGCGGGATCGGTCCTCGCGCAACACTTTTGGTGACCCTGAACCGCCTTTCTACACCGGGCGAGATGATGAAATTGTCTTTGTTCGCGGTGGACGACGCAGCCCGCTTCGCAACGGTCGCCCCAGCATGGAGCGGGTGCAGTATCGGCTCGATGAGGGCGTCCTCAAGCGGGCCAGCTGGGATGCTTTGGATCTGGCGCAGGACTCGGAGCCGGTAGAACTGGTTCTGATGGACGATGTAGAGACACTTGAAGCGCGCTTTCTCGATCCGGACGGCAAGTGGCAGGAAAACTGGCCTGCCAATTCACTGGCAGGTAGTACCGCGTCAGCGAGCGAACCGCCTCCGGTCGCGGTGGAACTGGTGCTGGACAGCAAGATCTGGGGTGAAATCCGCTTCCTGTTCAGAACACCTCAGGCCAGTCAGGCTCGCAACGGAAGCGGCTCTGGCGGTGGGTCATCATCAACTGCGGTCTCTTCTTCGCAATCGCTCACCACGAATGGCCTGATCCCATTGTCGCTGGCCGGTGGCGTGGAGGCGGGCCAGGGGCTGGACCCACAGGCGCAAGGTCCGGTTGACGACTCCGATGCGGCCGCGCCAATCGAAGACCGGCCGGACAATCTTCCCGTCGCGCCGCCGGAGCTGACCAATGAGGACACCGGCCGATGAGCGTCCTGCGCCAGCAACAAGGTGTAGCGCTGATCACGGCTGTGCTGGTCGTGGCGCTGGCGGTCATTGCCGCCGTCTCGGTTCTGGATGCGGGTCATTTTTCGGTCCAGCGAGCCAGCACGCTGCAGGATTCGGTCCGGGCCTGGGGTTATGCCGCAGGTGCGGAAGACTGGGCGCGAACCATTCTCGAACGTGATGCGAAGAACAACCAGCATGATTCACTGGACGAGATCTGGGCCGAACCACAAAGTCTGCCAACAGAGAATGGCGGCATCAGTGGTGAAATTATTGATGCGCTGAGCCGGTTCAATCTCAATAACCTGGGGCTGGCAGACAATCAGGACGCCCTGCCCGGCTTTCAGGCGCAAGACGGGGTGCCGGTGACCGAATATCTGCGACAGGTGCGCATATTCGAATCGATGATCCGGCAGCTTGCTGACGCCAGTGAGCTGATACCCAATCCGCGGGAACTCGCCGATTCCATACGAGACTGGATCGATGAAGACCAGTTTCCAACCGGAAATGGCCGCGAAGACGGCGACTATCTCGGAATGGAGCCACCGCATCGGACCGCCAACAGGCCCATGTCCAGCGTCACCGAGCTCAAGAGCATCCTGCAGGCACTCTATGGCGACCGGGACGATCTTGCCGGCAAGATTTACGCATTGCTGCTACCGCAGGTGACGGTGCTGCCTGTAGACGGTGTCACGCCGCTGAATATCAATACTGTCACTGCAGAGCTGTTGATGTCCCTGGACAGCACCGGCAATAACACCACGCTGGCCACCTTTGCTGAGGAGCGGCTGCAACAACCGGTGGAGAGCCAGGCAGACATCACCACGCGGCTGCAATTGGCAGCGCAGGACGCCGACCCGGTGGTCATTTCGTTCAAGACCAACCTGTTTCAACTGCGCCTGCAGGCCGTCGATGGCGACGGGCGTGTGGCACTATATAGCCTCCTATTACGTCCCGGTTCGGGCAACGTCGTCACCGTGACGCGTAGCACCGATACTGAATAATTTTCTTCAGACTATTCCCTGCTCGCGTGCGCGAAACTCTTTACATCCGCCTGGGCGCAACGCCGGACAGCGACGTCGAGTACGGCTCGGCAGGGGGCGAACGTCGCACGATGCAAAGCCGGCACGGATCTCTGGCCGAGGCGGCCGAGCATGCCGCCGGGAAGCGCGTGATGGTCTTCGTTCCTGGTGAAGAGGTTCGCCTGACCACGGTAAAGGTCCCGGCAAAGCAGGCGAGCAAAGTCATGCTGGCGGTGCCATTCGCCCTCGAAGACCAGGTTGCCGATGACATTGATGACCTGCACTTCGCCGTGGGCGCGCGCACTGCCGATGGCAACTTTCCCGTGGCCATCATCGCGCGCGACCAAATGGATGCTTTTATCCAGGCGCTGAAAAATGCCGGATTGCGTGCGGAACAACTGATCCCGGAGATGCTCGCCCTGCCCTGTTCTTCTGCTGAGCCTTTGGAATGGTCAGGTCTTGACGACAATCATCAGGTCATCGTGCGCAGCGGACTCTGGAGTGGCTTCAGCTGTGCCCGGGAAGATTTGCCCGCTTACTTGTCGCTGGCCGAGCTGGAAGACAAGCCTTCGGTAAGGCTGTTTGTTTCGGGCGCGCAGCAGAAGGACTGGTCACAGCTTGAGTGGCCCCTCAAGTTGATGCCCTCGCCGGGTCCCCTGCATGTTCTGGTCAATCACTACCAGCCCGAGCACGCGATCAACCTGCTTCAGGGTGCCTATTCGCAGCGGCAAGACCTGGAACGCCACTGGAAACCCTGGCAGCTTGCCGCCAGCCTGTTGCTGGCGTTACTGCTGGTGTCCGGCGCAGGCATTCTGGTTGACAACATGTCCCTTCAACGGCAACTCGAACAGCAGGATCGCGCCAACGTGGCCCGATTCCAGCAATTGTTCCCTGACCAGCAACGCATCGAGAATCTGGAGGCACAGCTGGATCAGAAGATTCGCGGCCTGTCCGGCGATGTGGCCACCGGACCCTTCGTTCTGATGCAGTCTCTGTCTGAAGCGCTGGCAGTAACCCCCGGCCTGAAACTGACGGGAATGCAATATCGGGACGAGGCGCTATACCTGTCCATGAGCGCCAAGGATCTTCAGGTTCTGGAAAAATTGCGGGCGTGGTTTGATGAGCAGGCTGACCGCGAACTTGAAGTTCAGTCAGCCAATGCCGAAACCGATGGCGCACAGATCCGAGCACGGCTGAGCGCATCATGAGCAACTTCAGCACCAATCTTACGCAGTATCGTGCACGCTTCGACGCACTGGCTCCCCGCGAACGCTGGCTGTTGTCGCTGGGGTTTGCAGCCATCGTGATCGCCGTATTGTTTGTGGGCGTGTGGGAGCCTCTGCTCAAGAATCGCGCGCAGAATCAGCAGGCGCTGCTGGCCTCCCGTGCTCTGTCCAGCAAGATCGAGAACGCTGCTCAAATGGTGCAGAGCAGCCGGCCTCAGCAGCGCATGGCGGTTGACCGTAATACATCGCTGATCTCGGCAGTCGACCAGACCAGCAAGAATGGCACGCTGGGCAAAGGCCCTTCGCGTATTCAACCGCAAGGCGACAAGGAAGTACGCGTGTGGTTCGAAGACGTGTCGTTCAATGCGCTCGTCAGTTGGGCAGCAGACTTGCAGAAACGCTATGGCGTGAACATCCAGACGCTCGACGTTGAGCCCAAAGGCAACCAGGGCGTGGTGTCGGTTCGGCTCACCCTGGTTCGCGATTCATGAAGCCGGTCTGGCTCATTCTGCTTGGGCTGCTGAGTTTCCTGCTCAGTGCTCTGTTCGCAGCGCCGGTAGATCGGCTTCATGCCTGGCTGGTCCCGGATCAATCTCAGGTCCGAGCGTTGGGTTTGAGCGGGACTTTGTCCAGTGGCAGCACAGCCTTGATCCAGGCCCGCAACAAGCCGGTGTTGAAAGACCTTTCCTGGGAGCTGCAGAAACTGAATCTGCTGCTCGGGCGCGCGAGCTTCGATGTCTCCGGCGGCGCTGACGGCATGTTGCTGGATGGCACGGTTTCCGCCGTGCCCTCGGGTGCCGTCAGTCTGAAAGGCTTTCGCTTGAGCTCGCCCCTTGGCGCTCTGGCAGCGTCAGCGGGTTTTGCTTTTATTCCTGCAATCGGCGCGATCGGCGCTGACATTCAGCATCTGAAGCTGCGTGACCAATGGCCTGCGAGTGCCAATGGCGTCATCACGGCGCACAAGCTGAGCTGGAAACTAGGTCGAGATCCGATTCTTCTCGGCGACTATACGGCCCGCCTTGAAAACGAAACCGGCGGTATCCGCGCGGATATCAGTACGCTTTCCGGGCCTTTGGAGGTCACCGGAGACGCGCATTTGAATCACGATCGAAGCTGGGAGCTGAACCTCAAGATGAAACCCCGACCCGATGCTGAAGCCATGGTGGGCAATCTGGTACGGAACATGGGCCAGCCGGACACACAGGGCTGGTATCACCTGAAGCGCCGCGGCGGGCAAGCGACTGCCAACCAGGCTGCGGGGATAGAGGCGCTGACGCAATGAGTGATTCGCAATGGCAACCGCATGTCGTCGTCGCTGCCGTCGTCGAGCGCGACAACCGCTTCCTGATCGTTGAGGAACGCATCAATGGCGACCTCCGGCTCAATCAACCTGCAGGACATTGGGAACAGGGCGAAACCCTGATTCAGGGTGTCGTGCGTGAGACGCTGGAAGAGTCGGCCTGGGATATCGAGGTGACACAGTTTCTGGGTGTGTACGAGTGGCAGCCACCGGCCTTGGGATATCCCTTCGTTCGCTTTGCATTCGTCGGAAAAGCACTGCGGCATCATCCGGAATTGACCTTGGATGACGGTATTGAACGAGCCGTCTGGATGAGCGAGGAAGAGCTCAAGGCCTGTCGGCCGATTCATCGCGGTCCCTCCGTGCTCAAGTGCATCGCAGATTACCGCGCTGGCCGATTTCTACCCCTGCATGTCATCCAGCATCTCGTGGATGAGCATCCCTGATGCATGCACGGCACATTGATCTTTGACGAAGGGCGGACCCGCCCCCGGCCCACCAACGCTTCTCACAGGATTCATGGCTGAACAAAAACAGATCGCGCTGATCGGACTCGGCAACCCCGGTCCTGAATACGACAGGACTCGCCACAACGCGGGCTTCTGGCTGGCGGACAGAATGGTGGATCGCTACAGGGGCAGCTTCAAGAGCGAGTCCAAGTTCTTCGGATCATTGGCACGGCTTAGGCTCGGTCCACTGGACATCCTTGTCCTCAAGCCCGCCACCTACATGAATCGCAGCGGACAGGCTGTCGCCGCCTTATGCAATTTCTACAAGATTCCGGTGAATGATGTGCTGGTGGCTCACGACGAGCTTGATCTGCCGGTTGGAACGGTACGGCTGAAGCTGGGCGGCGGCCATGGTGGTCACAACGGGCTACGTGACATTCACAAGCCCCTCGGCGATGCCTACCGGCGCGTGCGCATTGGCGTGGGGCATCCGGGCGACCGCGCAAGAGTGATGGGTTATCTCACCGAATCACGGCCTTCGAAGGCGGAGAGTGAGTCCATCATGGTCGCCATCGAGCATGCAATTGATGCGGTGGAAACCTGGTCTGCCTCAAGCTGGGACAAAGCTGTGCAGGCACTGCATACCCAAGCCTGAGCGACTGAACCAGACGCGCTGATCAGATGCCGGGATAGGCTTGGGTCTGGATGGTGGAAGCACGCTCCGTAGGGTCGCTTTGCAGGCCCTTGACCGTTGCTCGAATGCTGACGCGCCCCATCTCCGTATTGAGATGGAATTGCTCAGATCGACCTAGCTTGATTCCAAAAGTCGGCGCCGCGAAGCGTTTTTCGGTGCTGCCGTTGCGGCTGTAGAGCTCGAGCTGCAGCAGGGCCTTGAAGTCTCCGGCGCCGGGGAATGCCGTCACCCGCTGATTGAGGCGCACCCCGCCCGCTTGTCCGGGCTTCCCGATTTGAACCGTATTAGATTCACCGGAGCGAAGTGTGGAGTCTGGGTTGGCCAGTTCCACTCCATTACGCATGATTTCAAGCTGGACCTGATAGGCCTTGAAGCTGCCAGCTGGGTGCGACGGTGCTGCCGCTGCAAGGCTGCCGTGCAACAACATCGCGCAGGCGGCGATAATGGACATGAGTTTTGGTTTCATGAATTGCCCCATTCGCGGATTGGTCCAGATCAGACATTAATTGTTGCAATGCAACATGAATTTAGCATGACCCGGCATCATTCGCGCCCTTTCATTTTCATCATCAGCAAATCTATTCGTGGCTATTAAATGCGGCATTGTTGGGCTCCCCAACGTTGGTAAATCCACTCTTTTCAATGCTTTGACGAAAGCCGGCATCGCGGCAGAGAACTATCCGTTCTGCACCATCGACCCCAATGTAGGGGTGGTGCCGGTGCCCGATCCGCGCCTGCAAAGCCTCGCAGATATCGTCAAGCCCAAGAAAATTCTTCCGACGACCGTCGAGTTCGTCGATATCGCGGGCCTCGTTGCGGGCGCGAGCAAGGGCGAAGGACTGGGCAATCAGTTCCTGGCCCACATCCGCGAGACCGATGCCATCGCGCATGTCACGCGCTGTTTCGCTGATGACGATGTGGTCCACGTTGCCGGCGGCGTCGATCCGATTCGCGATATCGAGATCATCAATACCGAACTGGCGCTGGCCGATATGGACAGCGTCACCCGCGCGTCCGAGCGTCTGGCAAAGCTGGCGCGTTCAGGCGACAAGTCAGCCGCCCCGAAGCTCGCCTTCTACAAGCGCGTGCTCGATCTGCTGGATCAGGGCAAGCCTGCCCGTGCCGCCCTGCCCCAGGATGACGAAATCCTCTGGATGCGTGATCTCCAGCTGATCACCTCAAAGCCTGGCCTCTACATCGCCAATGTCGACGAAGCCACCCTGAGCGGGAGCAACGAGCATCTGGACAAGGTCATCGCCCGGGCGGCCGAAGAAGGTGCGGTCGTGGTTCCGGTCTGTGCCGCAATCGAGGCTGAGATTGCGCAGCTCGACGATGCTGACCGTAATGAGTTTCTCGCTGATCTCGGCCTAGAAGAACCGGGGCTTGATCGGGTGATTCGCGGCGCTTACGACCTGCTCGGACTGCAAACCTATTTCACTGCCGGTGTGCAGGAAGTACGTGCCTGGACGGTCAGAAAGGGCGCTACGGCACCTCAGGCGGCCGGTGTGATTCACACGGACTTCGAACGCGGCTTCATTCGCGCCGAAGTCATCGCCTACGACGACTACATCAAATACAGCGGCGAATCGGGGGCCAAGGATGCCGGTCGCTGGCGCCTGGAAGGCAAGGAATATGTACTGGCCGAAGGCGATGTCATGCATTTTCGCTTCAACGTGTAGTCATTTAGGCGGGCTGGCGCAAAGCATCACGAATGCTTTGCGCCAGCGTATCGCGGGCCAGCGCCGTCAGGGGCGTGCGCATCTCCAGCATTCCATGGAGGCCTGCCGGGACAATCTGGAGGCAGGCCGTGTTTCCAGCTTCCTGCCAACGACGATGCAATAGCCTGCTGTCATCAACGACCGGGTCCTCGTCTCCAACCAGAAAGCAGGCTGGTGGCAGACCCTGAAGATTGGCAAAGGCGGGGGAAACTTCGGGGTTCTTGGCGTCTCGGTTGTCAATGTAGAGTTGCGTGAACCAGCGCGCCGCCTGCAAGTCGAGAAAACGTCCATGATCTGCGGCTGCTCTTAAGCTCTCGGTGCCCGTCAGATCAAATGTGCCGTAGTTGAGAAAGGCGCCCCGGATACGAGAGAAATTCTTGTGACTGCGTAAGCGCACCAGGGCGCCTACCAGCAGATTGGCACCAGCTGACTCGCCGCATACGACAATTTTGTCGCTGTATTGACTTGTGGTGTCATCGTCCAGGAAATGACGCAGCGCGCGCGTAACGTCGTCGAGACCAGCCGGGAAGGGATTTTCAGGTGACAAGCGATAGGCCACTGAAGCAATGCAGACCTCAGCCTTTACGCTCAACTCATCCAGATAGGCATCTTGGTGGTCTGCCCCGCCCATGACCCATCCGCCACCGTGGACATGAACACAGATCGGAAGGTTTTCTCCGGCACGAAATGTGCGCAAACGCAGCGGCGATGGCAATTTTTCGATTGTTCGCCACGCAGCATCATTCAGGGCGTTTTTCTGTGACCAAGCTAACTGTTCCTGACGCAGGTCTGCCAGGGGACGCATGTAAAATGCAGGCATCGAGAGAAGTGCTTCACTTGTCATCTGATTGAAGCGCCGGGCCCGCATCAATAATTCCGGGGCGACAGGAAGATACGCCGGGAGGTCTTCAGAAGAAGCACGCATAGGGTGTGTGAGAACGATTACAGAAATATTGGAGGCATTGGCAGATGACGCAGGCCCCATTTCATTACATCTGAACGAGACAAAATGATTCACAGTGTAAGAACTATTGCCGTCGTTATTATTGCTGCTCTTGCGACTGTCTTGCTGCTCGACGCCTTGATTGGGCACTTCGTGCCACCGTTGCCGCGCGAGTACGAGACAGTGGAATCGCTTGGCGACTACGAAGCACGCGACCCAGAGGTGCTGTTCCTGGGCTCAAGCTATGCCCGCTCGTTTCTGCCACTGGCCAACCATTACGCTGGGCAAAGTCCGCCTTTGAGCATCGCTATTGTTCCCATCGAAGGCGGCAAGCTCTATGCCTACGACTGGTTGCTTCAGCATCGCCTACAACCCCTGATTGATGAAAAGGACACGAACGGCAATCTCGTACGCCCGAGTCTGAAGAAGTTCGTCCTGGTCACGAATTACTGGGACGCCTGCAGTTCGGCAGATGCCTATCCAAATCTGCCGTCGCGAGCATGGGCCCTAGGCGATTACCTGCGCGATTTCGTGTCAAAAGGTGAGACTAGCTACAACACCAACTATCTCGATCAGAGGTGGAATGAACTTACACACTGGTCTGCCCTGTCCAGTGACCGGGGCACTTTCAGGATCATTCCCTCATTAAAGGGAATTGTCCGTGGTGAGGGTGAGCGCAAGGAAGACCCGGAAACAGCGAGGTTTCGCCTGGAGTCCTGGATCGAAATGATTGCCTCGTCCAAGCCCGGCACATCGAATTGCGATACCGAGCCCCAATTTGCAGCACTGGAGCGAATCCTGAGCTTCGCCACGCAACGCAACCTTGATGTCGCCATCGTGACCTGGCCAATTATCCCGAAGGCGCAGACGCCGGAGGTATTGGCTGTTTCAAGCGCTTTCAAGGACGCGCTCATGACCTACACAGTACCGCGCAACATCCCGATTATTGACCTGCAACAAGCCAATGTTCTTGCCGATTCAGATTTTCGGCCTGACCTTGATCACCTTCTGCCGTCAGGCGAACGGAAGGTTCTGGAGTGGGCCCTGACAGGGCCGTTGAGCAGCCTGCGCTCCCCCTTCGCGACAACGACCCGAGCTGAAGATGCGGGGCGCGCCGACAACAATGGTCAGACTGTTTCCGGAGCATCGCAATGAGCTTCTCCGGCATCCTGTTCCTGCTGTTTTTCCTGCCGACGACAGTGGCCCTGTATTGGCTGGTGCCGCGCCGTCCGGCCGCTCAGAATCTCGTTCTGTTGATCGCCAGCTATATCTTCTTCATCAGCTGGGGACCACAGGCGATTCTGCTGTTTCTTCTTGCAACTGGCGTGAACTACGCCCTGCTGCTGACACTCAGGCAGCGAGACGCTGAAGGAACACCTGTATACGGCAAATCAGTCCGCCTGATTGGCGTCCTCTACAACATAGGCCAGCTACTGCTGCTCAAATATCTCGGGTTCTTCGCCGGAACCATTGAGAGCCTGAGCAAGATATTCGGTAGTGGCATCGACATCCCTGCCCTGTCCTGGATTTTGCCAATCGGCATTTCGTTCTGGACCCTGCAACTCACCGCCTATCTGGTGGACGTGTCTTATGGCCGTCGCGAGGGACCGCGCTCGCTGCTGAGTTTCGCCACCTTTACCGCCTTCTTTCCGCAACTGGTGTCTGGCCCCATCCCGCGAGGTGACCTGCTCGACCAAATGGAAAAGCCGCGTGCTCCGAGTGCGGCGCAGTTCTCCCGGGGTGGGTTCGAGTTCCTGCTCGGTTACGTCATGAAATTCCTTGTGGCGGCGACCCTGACCAAGATCGTTGACCCGGTATATGCAGACCCAGGTAGCTACGACACCTTCAGTCACTGGCTGGCCTTGCTTGCCTATGCCTTCCAGATTTTCTGCGACTTTGCCGGCTACAGCCTGATCGCACTGGGTCTGGCGCGTTTCTTCAGCCTGCAGCTCATCGAGAATTTCCGGTTCCCGTTCCTTGCCCGCAACATCAGCGAATTCTGGAGCCGCTGGCACATTTCGCTGACCAATATTCTGTTCGAATACATTTATACCCCGCTCGTCACGGGCGACGGGTTCATGCGCGGGCGACTCGCGGCGGGCCTGTTCATTGTGCTGGTTGTCAGTGGTTTATGGCATGGCGCCACCTGGATGTTTGTCCTGTGGGGCGCGCTGCACGGTGCGGCGCTGGCCGTTGCCCACCGCTGGGACGAGTACTACAGGGGCTTGTGCCGGAAGAACCGGGCTTGGGTTGCCCGGCGGAAAACCCGGACCTATCTGGTTCTGGGCTGGATACTCACGCAGGGCTGGTTCCTGCTTTCGCTGATTCCATTCCGGGCCCAAGAGCTGAGCGTGGCCCTGCCGTTTCTGAGCGGACTGCTTGGCAGCGGCGGTGAACTGAGCTATCGCTTTGCCAGCCTCGGCGACGCCTTGAACACATCCTTGTGCCTGCTGATGGTGCCGATCTATCACCTCAGCGCAACGCAACGCGGTCAGGCCATTGTGCGAATGCTGTTCAGTGCCCCTGCTGTATTGCGCGGCGTGAGCTATGGCACAGTCATCGTGTACCTTTTTCTCTTCAAGCCCCTATCCGAGGGCGCATTCGTTTACGCTCAGTTTTAGGACTGCAAGGTCAGCAAAGGACACCTACCCGTGGAAAAGATCAAAAGCGCAGTGATTGATTGGCTTGATGACAACTATCATTTTGGTGACGCCCAGAGCCTGATCAAGGAGGACGACATGTCCCTGCTGGATAACGGCGTGCTGGATAGTCTGGGCTACGTGAATCTGACGATGTTTCTGGAAAAGACGTTCGCACTCAAGATTGATCGCAAGAGTCTGAGCCGCGATAACTTTGATTCCATGAACAAGATTGCGGCCTATATCTCGTCACACCCGGATTTCAAGGCGGTCTAAGTGACCGATCACGCGCCAGCTGCCGAGAACGCTGCACTGGGCTCAGAGAGCCAGCTTGCGCGCTTTATTGAATTCGCACGCGAGAGGACGGGTCTGGAACTGCCAGACTGGGCCGCGCTGCATAGCTGGTCAACCGGGTGCTATCGCGATTTCTGGTCAACGGCGCTGGCGTATTTTGATCCGGCGTTTGATGGCGATCCGGGAACAGTCTGTGTGGCCGACACGGTTGAGCAGGCGCGCTTCTTTCCCGATCTTCGGCTCAATTACTCAGAGAATCTGCTGCGTGCCCGGCCAGGAGAGCAAAACACAGACATCGTTCTGTCCGCTCTGGAAGAAGATGGAAGTCTGAGGCATTACTCCCGATCGGAATTGCGCGGGCAGGTCATGGCCTGCGCCGGAAGCCTTGCGCGGCTGGGGTTGGATCAAAGCAGCCGGGTTTGTGCGCTGGCACGTAACGATGGAAATGCCGTCGTGGCTGCCCTGGCCAGCGCCGCCATCGGTGCCAGCTGGTCATCAGTTTCACCCGACCTCGGCCCAGAAAGCATTCTCAGCCGCTTCGGTCCGCTCGCGCCCGAAGCCCTGTTTGTCCATTCCAGCTTGCTGCTGCAAGGTCAGCGGCGCTCTCTGAGTCCCATGATTCAGCAGATTCTCGAACAACTGCCCTCGGTCAGATTCCTGATCCTGCTTGATGACGGCGAGCTGGAATTTGAACCGTCCGTCCGCCTTGAGCGGCTGTCGGTTCTCGCCCAGGGCGCTCCGCTGGATGCCTTTGTCAGACTGCCCTTTGACCATCCCCTTTTCATCCTTTTTTCCTCGGGAACAACCGGCGCGCCAAAATGTATCGTGCACGGTCACGGCGGCACATTGCTCGAGCATCTCAAAGAGCTGGTACTCCACACCGACCTCCAGAAGGGCGACACGCTGTGTTTCATGACCAGCACTGGCTGGATGATGTGGAACTGGCTGATATCCGGGCTGGCGACCGGCGCGCGAGTTCTGGTTTACGACGGCTCACCTACCTACCCTGAGAGTGATTCGCTTCTCCGCGCACTGGCCGGGCAGGATGTCAGTGTTTTTGGGACCAGCCCGGCATTTCTGCGATTTCTGCAGGAAAGTGAGATCAGCCCTCGTGAGCGTTTCGCCTGGCCTGCACTCCGGGCAGTCTTGTCCACGGGCTCAATCCTCTACGACGATCTCTATGACTTTGTCGCTGAGGCCTTTGGCCCGCTGCCGCTGCAATCCATATCGGGAGGAAGCGACATCATTGGCTGTTTTGTTCTGGGCAATCCCATGCTCCGGGTGCAATGTGGCGAAAGTCAGTGCATCAGTCTCGGGCTGGACGTGCGCGCGCGGGATGGTCAGGAGAATTTGAAGCAGGGCACCGGAGAACTGGTCTGCATCAACCCCTTCCCTTCGCGCCCGACAGGCCTCTATGGCGATGTCGATGGTGCGCGTTTTCACAATGCCTACTTTGCACAGAATGAGAATGTCTGGACCCACGGTGATCTGATCAAGCTCACCCCTTCTGGCGGTGCGAGGATTCTCGGGCGCTCCGATGGTGTACTGAATATTCGTGGTATCCGCATTGGCCCGGCCGAGATCTACGGCATCGTAGGACAGATTCCGGAAGTGCTTGAGTCCATGGCGGTAGACCAGTCAGATGAAACCCTGCCCGGTGGAAAGAGGCTTATCCTGTTTGTCGTGCTTGCTGCGGGCGTTGATCTGGACAAGCCACTGCTGTTTCGTATCAAGCGTGAGTTGAAGCAGAAGGCCGGAATGACTCACGTGCCAGACAGCATCTATGCTGTGGCAGAACTTCCACAGACTCACAACGCCAAAAGATCAGAGCGTGCGGTGCAGGATCTTCTGAATGGCAGGACTCCCCGAAATATTGCAGCGATCAAGAACCCACAAAGCCTGCGCGCACTCATGCAAATTAAGGAGTTAGGCATACATTCGTCTCTCTTGGACGACTGATTTTGAGAGATATCGGCTCTTGTTGAGCCAGTAGCAACGGGGAAATACAGATGAGTACCAGCAACATCCTGCTCGGCGATACAGATCGCGATTTGGTCTTGCGCCAATGGAATGCGACAGACAAGACCCTCCCGCAGGAACCTGTCCCCCTTCTGTTTGAACGTCTGGCCGATTCAGCGCCGGGCGCTACTGCGGTGATCTGCGGCGACGCCAGTTTGAGTTATGGCGAACTCAACACCCGTGCGAACCAGCTTGCTCACCATCTGATACAGCTAGGCTGCCAGCGTGGTGACGTGGTTGCGATGCTGCACCAGCGGGCACCGGACATGGTGGTCGCGATGATGGCCATCCTCAAGACCGGCGCCTGCTACGTCCCCATTGACACCCAGTACCCGGATGACCGTATCAGCTACATCCTGGAAGACTCCGGTGCCAAGGTCCTGATCACGCAGGCCGGCCTGGCGGCCAAGGCAGCGGGGAAGATCGATCAGGTCGTCCTGCTCGACGAGTGCGATCTCTCCACCCAACCGAGCAGCAATCCGGGCGTCGAAGTTTCGCAGGAAGACCGCTTCTACATGGTCTTCACCTCCGGTTCGACCGGGCGACCAAAGGGCTGCATCAACTTTTACCGTGGTGTGAGCAACCTGTATCACTGGGTCCGCGAAGAATTCTCGCTGAACGCAGATTCCAGAATGCTGATGATGACCTCTGTCGGATTCGATCTGACCCAGAAAAGCATTTTCGCTCCGCTCATCAGTGGCGGCACTGCGGTATTGCTGGACTCGGAGGTTTACGACGCAGCCCTGATTCTGGACACCATCGAGCGAGACCGGGTCACCCTGTTGTCATGCACGCCAACGGGCTTATTTGGACTGCTTGATGACGCAAACGAAACCACCTTCAGGCAGTTGTCCTCGATCACCGGTGCCTGCATCGCAGGCGAGGCCCTGCCCTATGCGCGGATTGCGCCCTGGTTGCGCCGGCCAGACTTCAAGGTGCATTTTGTAAACGCTTGCGGCCCTTCCGAGTGCAGTGATCTTTACACCTACCAGGTCATCACCCCTTCCGACCTTGGACAGGGAGAATACGCGCCCATCGGCAAACCCCTGCCCAACATGCGCTGCTACATCGTTGACGATCGTCTGCGTCCGGTCGGCATTGGCGAAAAGGGCGAACTGTGTGTCAGTGGTGCGGGTGTTGGCGGCGGCTATCTCAACATGCCGGACAAGACCGCCGAAGTGTTCGTCCCCAATCCTTTTGAGGCCGGCACCACTCTCTACCGAAGTGGTGATCTGGTCTCCTATCGCGAAAGCGGCGTTATCGAGTATCACGGTCGCATCGACCACCTGGTCAAAGTGGGTGGATACCGCATTGAACTGAGCGAGGTGGAGACGGCCCTGACTCGGCATTCTGCAGTACGCGCAGCGGTAGTCACCGCGCCGACCGACGCCATGGGCGACCGCATCCTGGCGGCATACGTGCAGCTTGCGAGCGAGCAGAACGCAGACGTCATCGCATTGCGGGAGTATCTGGAGCAGCGACTGCCGGAATTCATGGTGCCTTCGGCCTGGACTTTTCTGGACGAATTTCCGCTGACATCCAGCGGCAAGATCGATCGTATGAAGCTTCCAAAGCCGACCCCACGACGGCCATCCATGCCCACCAGTTTCCGCCAGCCCATGGGGCCCCTGGAAGAACGGATCGCCGTCATCTGGCGCAGGCTGCTGGGATACTCCGATGTGGGCGCTGATGACCGCTTCTTCGAGGCCGGTGGCAGCTCTCTCAAGGCCATCCAGTTTGTGTCGCGCATGGGTCACGCTCTTGAAGTGCGCCTGCCCATTGCACAGTTTTTTGCAAACCCAACCATCACCAGTTTCTCGCGTTACCTACAGCAGCAGTTTCCAGATGCGGTTTCCAACCTGACTGGAAGCCGCGTCAGCACACCACACGGCGCAAAGCAGCAAACCCGCGGCGATACGCAACGCATGGCGCAGAACCTGGGTGGCTCGGGAAAAATTGCCATTATCGGCATGTCCGGGCGCTTCCCTGGCGCAAAAGATGTTTCAGAGTTCTGGGAGAACATTCTTGACGGACGCAGCGGCCTCGGCGAACTGAGCGACGAAGAACTTCAGAAGGCCGGCGTGCCGGCGGAAGACATTGCCGATCCTAATTACGTTCGCACCGCAGGCTGGGTTGAGCACGCAGACTGCTTCGATGCCGCCTACTTTGGCACCTCGCCACGCGAAGCTTCACTGATTGATCCGCAGCAACGATTGATGCTGGAAGCGGCCGTCAACGCCATGGAACACGCGGGCTGTGACCCGCAACGCTATGAAGGTCGTATCGGTGTCTATGCCGGTGTTGCGCGCAATCAGTACTTTTCCAGCAACCTGAGCACGCATCCCGAGTATCGCGGGAATGCGATGGACTACACCCTGATCGGTAACGACAAGGATTACGTAGCCAGCCGCATTGCGTTCAAGCTCGATCTGCATGGTCCGGCCGTGAGCGTCCAGAACGCATGCTCCAGTTCGGGTGTGGCCACACATATCGCCTGTCAGGCTTTGCGCACGGGAGACTGCGACCTGGCCATCGTTGGCGGTGCCAGCGTGCCCGTACCTTTCAAGCGCGGATATCTTTTTGCCGAAGGTGGCCCGCTGTCTCGCGATGGGCGCATCCGTCCGTTTGATGAGCAAGCTTCCGGCATGGTGCTAACTGCCGGTGTGGGATGCCTGATTCTCAAACGCCTTGAAGAAGCCCAGGCTGATGGCGATACCGTCTATGCCGTCATTGCTGGCAGCGCCATCAATAACGACGGCGCTGACAAAGTTGCTTTCACGGCCCCTTCTGCCAAGGGTCAGGCCACGGTCATTCAGGCTGCCCTGCAGGCCTCTCGCTTGTTACCTGAGCAGGTGTCCTACGTTGAAGCTCACGGTACGGGAACGCCTCTGGGTGACCCGATTGAAATCACCGGCCTGAACGATGCTTACGTCGGCGCGAAGAAAATTGCGCTCGGTTCAGTTAAGGCCAATATCGGACACCTCGACGCCGGTGCTGCCGCTGCTGGTCTGATCAAGACGGCGATGATGCTCCACGAGCGCGTCCTGCCGCCCCTCGCCAACTTTGAAAATGCCAATCCGGACTGCGGCTTCGACGGCACACCCTTCACTCTGAGCAATGCGCGTCAGGCCTGGGATGCCAATGGCGTTCGGGTTGCAGGCGTTTCCTCTTTTGGATTCGGTGGCACCAACTTTCACGCGCTGCTAGAAGAAGCGCCCAAGCGCGAATCTTCGCCGGCCAAGCGCGCCCTTCAGGTCTTGCGGCTGTCAGCTAAAACAGAAGCTGCCTTGAAGCAGCAGGCAGAGCAACTGGCAGAGTGGTTGGAGAAAAACCCCGAAGCATCGCTTGCAGACGTGGCCTTCAGCCTGGATCGGGGACGGACCCGTCACGCTCAGCGTGCGGTTGTCTTGGCACAGAACAATGCGCAAGCCGCTGAAAAGCTGCGTGGCAAGGCCTGGGTGAATGGTTCTGCAAGCCACCCTTCGCCATCACTGGTGTTCATGTTTCCCGGCCAGGGTGCCCAGCACGTCGGCATGGGGCGCCACCTCTACGAAACTGAAACCGTGTTCAGGGCAGAGGTCGACCGCTGCGCTGACATCCTGAAGCCCCTGCTCAACCTGGATTTGCGCAAGGTGCTCTACCCCGCTGCGGCGGACGCTGAAACGGCAGCCGAGACACTTCGCGCAACTCAGTTGGCGCAACCTGCCATCTTTACCATCAGCTATGCCACGGCAAAGCTATGGCAAAGCTGGGGGCTGGAAGCGCAGCATATGATCGGCCATAGCGTCGGTGAGTTCGTGGCCGCAACGCTCGCAGGTGTGTTTGAACTTGAAGACGCCCTGAGCATTCTTGCCGAGCGCGCAAGACTGATGCAGTCAATGCCGGCAGGCGGCATGCTGGCTGTTCGCGTGCCCGAAGAAGACGCTCGAAAATTTGAATCTGAGGACGTCGCGATTGCGGGCGTCAATTCTCCGAAATTGACGGTGCTCTCGGGCACACACGCAGCCATGGACGCGCTAAAGGCGAAGCTCGACGAAGAAGGTATTGGCACGATCACGCTTCATACCTCGCATGCCTTTCATTCCTCGATGATGGAGCCGGTCATGGCGCCCTTTGCGGAGATTGTGGGGCGTTTCGCGCTGAAGATTCCGCAGAAAGATTTCTATTCGAGTCTGACCGGCAAGCTGATCGAGGCACGCGATGCGCAGGACCCGGAGTACTGGGCCAGGCAGCTGCGAAATGCGGTTCGGTTTGCCCCCGGCATAAGCGAGCTGGCAGAACAGACCGGTTGTGTTTTCCTGGAGTGTGGTCCGGGTCAGAATTTGAGCACCAGCACACGGCAGATACTGAGCAAAGCGCATCAGGCGCAGGTCATTGCATCGCTACCCCATGCAGGATCAGCGGACGCCAACGATGCAGAACATTTCTCCGAAGCACTTGGCCGTCTATGGATGGCCGGTATCGAGGTTCCGGAAGCGCGCTTCTATGGTGGAGAGACGCGCTGTGTTGTCGGACTGCCGGGTTATCCGTTTGCGCGTACAAGACACTTCATCGAAGCCGATCTGGCGCAAGGCCACGCAATCTCCGCAAGTAGTACTCAAACCGCTCCAGCGGACCCGATTTTGGATGATGTAGAAGCTGCGCATGCTGCAGATGTTGCATCGTCGCCAGTAGATCAGGCCCGCGTTCTGGCGACACAGGTTTTTGTTGATGTCACCGGCATTGAAATGTCGGATGAGGATCGCAGCAAGACCTTCCTAGAACTCGGCTGTGACTCGCTTCTGCTGACGCAGGTGGCGGCGAAGCTGAAGAATGCTTTCAACACCAATATCCGATTCCGGCAGCTGCTGGAAGACTTCACCACGCTTGACGCACTGGCGGAACATCTTGCGCCGCATGTCCCAGCAGCCGGCGTGAGTCATGGCAGCAAGGCGTCCGCTGGCTCCGACGCTACCGTTGTGTCCGGGGCCGGCGCGAACAGTAGTACGCCCGGCAAACCCTTCGGGGCTGGCACCAAGATCAGGAAGGAAAAGCAGGACAAACTGAGTCCGCTACAACGCCGATCGCTGGATGCGCTGATCGAGCGCTATATCGCGCGCTCCGGCGGATCAAAGGCATCTGCGGCGAAGCATCGCGCCTATCTTGCCGACCCCAGAACCGTTTCCGGCTTCACGCCGCTGTGGAAGGAAATCGTCTATCCCATTGTGAGCACCCGCTCGGATGGTGCCTATGTCTGGGATGTGGACGGCAACCAGTACATCGATGTGCTCAATGGTTTTGGTTCGACCTTCTTCGGTCACAAGCCAGAATTCGTCAATCAGGCCATTCGCGAGCAGTTGGAACGAGGCTATGAAATCGGCCCGATTCAGGATTTCATTGGCGAAGCGGCGGAGCGTTTTACACGCATGGTTAAATTGCCGCGTGTTGCTTTCTGCAATACCGGCTCAGAGGCGGTGTCTGCTGCGGTTCGCTGTGCAAGAACGGTGACTGGAAAAGATCTGGTCGTGTCGTTTGTTGGCGACTATCACGGCATTCACGACGAGGTCATTGTGCGTCCCGGACCGCAGGGTCGCGGTCTGCCTGCTGCCAGTGGCATTCCAAACTCCCACGTCGCGAATACCCTGATCCTGGAATATGGCGATCCGGCGTCGCTGGAAATACTCAAATCCCGGGTGCATGAGGTGGCTGCCATTCTCATCGAGCCTGTGCAGTCTCGTAAGCTGGAACTGCAGCCGAAGGAGTTCATGCATGCATGCCGCGAAATTGCGACGCAGGCCGATTGCGCTCTGATCATGGATGAGGTCATCACCGGTTTTCGCAGTGCGCCGGGCGGCGCGCAGGAATATTTCGGCGTCAAGGCAGACCTGGCCAGTTACGGCAAGGTATTTGGCGGCGGGATGCCCATCGGCGCAGTAGCGGGCATATCCAAGTACATGGATGCACTTGACGGCGGGCACTGGCAGTTTGGTGATGAATCCATGCCGGAAGTTGGTGTTACCTATTTTGCCGGCACCTTCGTGCGGCACCCGATCAACATGGCGGCCGTCCTTGCGGTGCTCAAGCATCTGGAGGCGAATCCGAACGTGCAAGCGGAAATGAATGCACGCAACGCCGAGTTTGTCGGACGCATACGCGACCTGCTGACAGAGCTCCAGGCACCTTTGAGAGTCAATTATTTCAGCTCAATCTGGCGCTTCGATTTCACGCAGGACGAGCCATTCGGAGAGTTGTTCTATTACTACCTGCGTGAGCGCGGTCTGCAGAGCTATGACGGCAGGCTGGCCGTGATGACAACCGCGCATACCGACGAAATTTTGGAACAAATTCTCGCGATCTATCGTGATGCCATTATCTGCATGCAGGCAGAAGGACTTCTGGGCCGCGTTGGCGAGCCTGTCGTCATGGGGCAGTCTTCGGCGCACTCGGGTTCAATCTGGTATCAGCCGCCGACGCCGGGGGCACGCGTGGGCAGAGATGAGGCAGGTAATCCTGGTTGGTATGTACCTGACCCGGAACAACCTGGCCGCTTTCAGCATATCGGAACCATCAACTGATGAACGCACCACTATCCAGCGGGATGATTGACCACGATCCCTTTGCGGGACCGGAGCTGGTTGCCTTTGCACCCATCACCGAAGCGCAGCGCGAGGTGTGGCTGGCCTGCGTCATCGATCCTGAACTCAACATCGGCTACAACGAAGGCATCGACCTGCGTATTGAGGGCGTGCCGGATATTGAAGTGCTCAAGGCCTCCCTGCAGACCCTGATCGACCGCCACGAAGCCTTGCGGATGGTGATCAGCCCGGATGGCAATTCGCTGTGCGTGCAGAAAAGCTGTGAACTGCAGATGCGGCAAACCGAAGCCGCAGACGACGAAGCATTGGGCAAGATCTCCGAGGAGTTGATGCTGCAAAGCTTCAGCCTGGAAAACGGGCCCTTGCACAGCTTCACGCTGGTCAAACGCAGTGCAGATCGATATGACCTGCTCTTTGTCGCACATCACATCATCTGTGATGGATGGAGTCTTGCCGTTCTGCTCACAGAACTGGGAGAGCTCTATTCGGCGGGGGTGGAAAAGCGCGAGCCGGTGTTGGGCAAAGCCCCGCGCTATACGGATTACGTGACCGTCGAACGAGAGTTCCTGCAATCCGCCGATGGGCAGAATCAGGAGCGATACTGGCTCAACCGTCTTCAGGATCTGCCGGCAACGCTGGATTTGCCCTCCTCCAAGACGCGACCAGCCGAGCGCAAGATTGCTGCCAATCGCATCGATCGCCAACTTCCTGCAGATCTGGTGCCGCGTCTACGAAAGACAGCATCGTCTCAGGGTGCGAGTCTTGTTGCGATGTTGTTGACTGGCTTCAGCGCCCTGCTCAACCGCCTGACGCAATCCGAGGACATGGTCATTGGCTTGTCTGCGGCAGGTCAGTCCATGCACGAGCAAGGCCAGCTGGTCGGTCATTGCGTCAATCTGCTGCCGCTGCGCATTGCGCCGCGGGCGGACGCAAAATTTTCGGATTTGCTCAAGACGGTCAAGACGGTGGTGCTGGACGCCAGCGACAATCAGGGCATTACGTTCGGCGCATTGATTCCAAAGCTTGACGTAAAGAGAGACAACAGCCGTCCGCCGCTGGTTTCTGTCATCTTCAATATCGATGTGCGCGATGATGATATTTCCCACACCGGTCTCAAAGTCTCCTACTCGACCATGGTGCGTCGTGCGGAAACGTTCGAGCTTTATCTCAACGTGGTGGACGACGGCAAGAGTCTGGTAGTAGAAGCCAGTTATGGCACGGAGCTGTTCTCAGCTGACGATATCGAGCGCCTGCTCGAAAACTGGTTCAGGCTTCTCACCTCGGCCTGCGACAATGTCGAGCAGAGCGTCCAGCAACTTGCTCTACAGGACGCCGCGACACGCCAGAAAATCACGCAAACCTGGAATGCAACACAACGTGATTACCCGCAGGACGTCACCCTGCATGCCCTGATCGAACAGCAGGCCAGCAAAACGCCCGACTCGACGGCGCTGATTTTTGAAGGGGACGCTCTGAGCTTCGATAAGCTCAATTCGCGATCCAATCAACTGGCGCACGAACTCATTGCACGCGGCGCTGGTCCCGACAAGATCGTAGCGATCTGTGCCCAGCGCGGCATGGAAATGGTCGTCGCCATGCTCGCCACTCTGAAAGCAGGAGCCGCCTATCTTCCACTGGATCCGGCGTTCCCCGCCGACCGCCTCGAATTCATGATTCAAGACAGTGAAGCCTGCGTCATTCTGTGCGAGGTCGAAGGCAGCGAGGAAGTCTCTCCAGAGGTTTCATCTTTGCTTGAGGCTCAGGCCGAGCGTGTTCTGGATCTGAAAAAGGACGCAGACAAGTGGGTTGGGCAGTCCGCCGAGAACCCGAAAGCCAATGTCGCTGCGGACAATCTGGCGTACGTGATCTATACCTCCGGATCTACCGGCAAACCCAAGGGCGCCCTGCTCGAGCATCGCAGCATCATCAACCGCTTGCTGTGGATGCAGGACGAGTATCAGCTCACGCCATCGGATCGCGTTCTGCAAAAGACGCCCTACAGTTTTGACGTATCAGTGTGGGAGTTTTTCTGGCCATTGCTGACGGGCACCACCATGGTAATCGCCAAGCCCGAAGGTCACAAAGACCCCAGCTACCTTAGTCAGCTGATTGACTCACAGAAGGTCACGGTCTGCCATTTTGTGCCGTCTATGCTCGCCGTCTTTTTGGAGGACGCGAAGGACAATGTCTGCCCGGGCCTACGCAGTGTTTTCTGTTCGGGTGAGGCCCTGACCACCGAGCTCGTGCAACGCTTCTACGGCAAATGCCGTAACGCTGACCTGCACAACCTGTATGGACCGACCGAGGCGGCGGTTGATGTCAGCTACTGGCCCTGCCCCAGGGAACGCGGCAACGGCGTCGTGCCTATCGGAAAGCCGGTGGCCAATACGGCGCTGTACATCCTGGACAGCAACGGCGAGCCGCTACCAATCGGTGTTTCCGGAGAGCTGATGCTCGGCGGAGTCCAGTTGGCGCGTGGGTATCTCAACCGTGCTGAACTTACAGCCGAGAAGTTCATCGAGCATCCCGAATTTGGCCGACTCTACAGAACAGGCGATCTGGCCTGCTGGAACGCCAACGGTGATGTCGAATATCAGGGGCGTCTTGATTTCCAGGTCAAGTTGCATGGCCTGCGCATAGAGCTTGGCGAGATCGAGGCAGAGCTGGTGCGCCATGAGCAGGTTATTGAAGCGGTCGCGGGTGTTGTAGAGCGCTCACCTGGCGATAGTCGCCTTGTGGCATGGATTCAGTCTCAACCGAATCAGAGCGTGAACGTTGGTGAGCTGAGAAGCTTCCTGCGCAAGACGTTGCCCGCATACATGATTCCACAGACCTATCGAAGCGTTGAGGACATGCCGCGTCTGTCCAGCGGCAAGATCAACCGGAAGGCACTACCTGAACCGTTTGGAGCTTCTGATGTCGCGCACACCAGTGCCAACCCACCGCGCAGCGCGACACAGATTGCCGTTCGAGATATCTGGGCCGAAGTGCTGGGTGTTCAGACAATCAACCTCTCGGACCGCTTCATAGATCTGGGTGGACACTCCTTGTTGGCCGTACAGACCAGCGCCCGCATTTCCAAACAGTTCTCCGTAAAGCTGCCCTTGCGCACGATTCTCATGGAGTCATTGGCGACCATCTCCGACGCAATTGATAGAGATGCGCCTGAGGCGACCTCGGCAATCGCGGAGTCAGACGCTGAGAATACGGCAGCATCGGTGCACACAACCCATTCGACTACCGTGCAGACAACCGGTGCGCTGACGCGTATCAAGCGTTGGTTCGGACTCAGCTAAGGGCAGCGAAATATGGAACCCATGTTCTTCGGGCCACAAGAGCGGCGACTGTTCGGAGTCAGATTCGAGCCAGTCGTTGCCCCCCGACGTACCGCGATCCTGATCTGCCCGAGTTGGGGCATGGAGTACATGCGCAGTTATCGCGCCGTGTCGACCCTGGGCAAACTGCTTGCTGAGCAGGGCTTCGAGACCTTACGCCTGGATTACTCTTCAACCGGTGACTCCGAGGGGCGTACCGGCGAAGCCAGACTCCCGTACTGGATGGCCGATATCAAGACCGCAGTCCGCGAACTCTCCGAGCTGTCCGGCCAGGACAGGATCGCATTGTTCGGCGTTCGGCTCGGTGCACAACTTGCCTTGCAGGCAGCGCTGGAAGAAGGCGTAAAAGCCGATCACCTGATTCAGTGGGACATGCCGATCACTGCCGCCCATTGGCTTGATGAGATCAGGCAACTGGAGGTCCCCTACTACGAAAACAAGAATCGCTATCGTCTCCCGGAAAATAAGCTGTCTGCGGGAGATGAAGAGCTGATGGGCATGCCGATGGACAAGGAATTGGATGCTGCACTGAGAAATATGAACCCGGATATCTCCCAGACGCGAGTGTCCACAAGCAGGCTGTTTAGCGCAGATCAGGCCGGATCAGTGCCGTCTGAAGGTGCGCTCTTGCTACCGGATAACGCCTATTGGCAGGACGGTGCATGGATCACGACCCCCTGGAACCCGATCCAGTCCATTCGACAGATCGCCCAACACCTCGGGAGTACGCTCACGTGAATGAACAGGTCCTCCAGTTTGGCGAGCAAGGCAGACTCGTCGGAATACTCGCCAGCGAAGTCTCAAAGCAGGGTGCGCCACTCGGCGTCATCATCCCCAATACCGGGGTCGATCATCGCGTTGGCCCCAATCGGCTACACGTTCACCTGTCCAGAGCGCTGGCCGAATCTGGAATTCCCGTGTTGCGGATGGACCTCACCGGTATGGGCGATAGCCTCACTGCGCCATCCGGTGCCGCCAGCGACTCGGTGCAGGATATGCGTGATGCCCTGGATCTGTTGGAGAGCCGGAATGTCGCTTCCAGATATGCCGTCGTTGGTATTTGTTCAGGAGGCCACGACGCGCATAATCTCGCCGTCAGCGATGATCGAATCACTGCTGCAGCGTTCGTCGATCACTACACCTATCCCACACCTCAATTCAAACGAAAATTCTGGAAGGAAAGACTGACTGACCCGCGTCGCGCCGGAAATTTTGCGCGCCGGATGTTCTCGAGCAAGAAGGATGCAAAGGGGTCGTTTCGGTCCGATCAGGTCGAAATTTTTGAGCAGCCCGACGCCGCCACTTTTCAGGCCGATGTGGAACAGTTCATCGCACGGCAGATGAACTTATTCTTTATGTATACCGGCGAAATCCAGAATCTGTACAACTACGCAGATCAACTCTTTGATGCTTTTCCGGTCCTGGCCCAATATCCCGGTGCGGTGTGCCACTACGAGCCCAAGGCAGACCACACCTTCTCCCGTATCAGTATGCGAGTGCAATTGATTGAACTGCTATTGAGCTGGCTGGCGGGCTTTACGGATACCCGCCCTGGCAAGACCTCCTGAAGCTTTCTCGCCAGATTTCACTGCTCTTGGACACTGAAAGCTGGGACGAATACCGGCGGTTTTGCAGCCCTAGAAAATATTGAGGACGCCGCCGAGTATCCGAGCTCTAGATACTTCGAGACGCTTGATCATGTCCTTGGTCTGCGGCATTGAAGTGTGATCCTTGCGCGTCACGATCAAGACACGCCCCGCCTCGGTAGCCACTGCCAGCGCATCCGAAAACTCGGACACAGGTGGAGTATCCAGGATGATGTGACGATGACGCCGCTTCCAGCCCTCCAGCATCTCGCCGAACATGGGGTCAGACAGGATTTCTATCGGAGTGCTGGAGCGAGGACCGGCAGTGAGCAATGAAAGACTGGCCAAGCCAACCACGGCTTGCACCTTCGGCGCTCGTCCCTCCATCAATGCCTGTGCAAGTCCGTCATCATTGTCCGCAGAAAACAGCTCATGCAATCTTGATCGGCGAAGATCTGCGTCTACCAGCAATGTCGATTGCCCAAGCTGGGAACAGGCCACGGCCAGTTCCGCGGCGACGCGGGTTCGGCCTTCACCCGAACCTGCACTGATCACTGCAATGACGTTGCATTGATCATCGGCGGTACGCTGGGTCAGCTCAGTGCGAAGTGCCCGGATACTCTCGCTGTAGGGGTCAAAAGGATCATGTGCACTAAGGATCTTGTCAGACGGTCGTGCAACTGCAGTTTCATTTGGCTTGTTCTGCTGATCCCCTGCCAGAACCGAATCCAGATCGGACTGAGTGATCAAACCCAGCCGCATCGCGGCCTCTATGAACCCCAGACCGAGCTGGTCCTGTACGGCCTCTACCCGCTTGATATCGTCTTCGGTAAGTCCGCCACGGCGCGCAAGAACCTGTGACAGATCGGTCCCGCCAACGAGTTCAGGTTCGCGCTTGTCCGCTGACCCGTCCGGCGCATCTTTGAGTAAATTCATTTGCTTTAAGCCTTGACTTGCAACTGGACGAGAACGGGTAGCTGCAGATCACGTTCCATATCTTCACGACTTCGAATTCGCCGATTCAACAGTTCAAGCAAGAGGGCCAACCCGCAGCCACCTCCGCCTCCCGCAATCAAGGCAAGTGCCAGCAGCTTCTTTCCTTTGCTGCTATTGGGCCTGAGAGGTGTCTTGGCTCGGTCAACAATTTGAACGTTGCTGGTCGAAATTTCTGTGCCCAGCTGGACAGTCTCGAAGGCATCTAGAGCGCCTTCGTAGATCTTCGTGGCAGATTCCAGTTCTCTGAGCAACTGCGAGGCGTCGTCCTGCAAAGTTCTGGCGGCCAGCACGTCGGCTTCGACCCTCTCAAGCTCTTCACGCAGGCGAGTCTCAACAGCGCGCGCGGCGGAAACATCAGCACGCGCACCATCTGCATAGGTGCCAATTTCACTATTGAGCTTTCGTCTGGCGTGGTCAATTTCGGACTGCAAGGCCACGATTTCAGGATGGCGCGCTCCCAAAACGCCGCGACGTTCGGCCATTTTGCCTTCCGCTACCTGTAGTTCTGACTTCAGCTTCTGAACCAGTCGAGACTCAAGAACCGTCGCATCGCCACGGCCAATGGAGCGGAGTCGCAGCTCCGCATTGAGCCTTTCCTGGGAAGCCGCGGTTAGCCTTGCTTGCAGATCGTTAAGCCTGAGGTGATTCGCATCACCCCCCGAGGACCCAGGTTCAAGATTGGCCATGCCGGTCTTCTTTCTGAAAGCCGATACTTTTGCCTGCGCTTCGTCGACCTTTTCCTTAAGACCCTTCAGCTGCTCCGAGTATCGAACCGCGCGGCCCTTCGCCGGCTCAAGAAATCGTTTCTCTTGTTCGGAAATGTAGGAATCGGCGATCGCATTGGCAATCTGGGCCGAGGCCTGAGGGTTCTGGTCATCGACTGTGAGATAAATGAAAAGACTGCCTGTGCCCTGCTGAACGGTGAGGTTCTTGTACAGATTATTCATCGCCCAGCGGCGAAGCCCTTCTGGGGAACTGCCACCGGAGTAACCCGCGATGTACTCCTTGCGCTCGGTGAGCCGGAATTTGTCGACCACCGGCAACAGCGTGACCGGGCTGCGCATGAATTCGATCTGCGTCGCGATATAACCGTTATCAAGCCCGCTTTCCTTGCCGGACATCGGGTCATCCACGCGCGATGACACCAAAAGCGTCGCGGTAGCGGAGTAGACTTTTGGCAGCATCTTGACGATAACGACGGTTGCCACCGCAAATGCCAATGTGATGCCAATGATCATGAATTTGCGTGCCCAGAGAATATTCCAGAGTTGGGAAATACTCAGGGTCGCACCGACATACTCTCTCGGTAATGCGCCTAGCGACTGGCGCCGTTCGATTTGCTGATTCATCAGAACAGGCGCTCGCGAACATTGATGACGTCATCTGCACGCACTTCGTCTTCGAGCTCGACGTTGAGCGTCTTGGACTTTCCACCTTCGACCTTTCGCTTGATCCGGACACGGCGGGTAGAGCCTCGATCCGTCAGTCCGCCCGCGATTGCGATGGCTTCGATCACCGTCATGTCATCGGTCAGTGCATATGCTCCGGGCTTGGATATCGCACCGTAGACATAAAAAAGCTGAGCCTTTGGCACCACTATGGTATCGCCGGCGCGAAGCTCGATCACCTGCCCTGCGCCTGCGGAAAGCAGATCATCCAGATCGACCTCGTAGCGGTCCACGCCGCCTTCACGTCTGCGAAGAATGAAGGCTCGCTGCTCACCCTTGTCGGTAATGCCGCCTGCCTGTGCCAGCGCATCTAGGATGGAGGTGCGTGTATCTATCGGGAATCTTCCGGGCTTTACGACCTCGCCAACGACACTGATCTGCTGGCTTCGCAAACCAGACAACACAATATTGACCTGAGGATCATTGAGGTACTCACCCTCACGATAAGCAGTGGCAACGCGCTCGGCCGCCTCCACCGGAGACAGGCCTGCTACCGGAATGCTTCCTGCCAGGGGAACATCAATCGCCCCACCATCTGAAACATAGACCGTCGCAGTGAGGTCGGGTTGACCGAATACGGAGACCGTAATCAGATCGCCGGGTGCCAGCACAACCGTGGCCGAACGCAGATTTACTGGGGGGGTTACCGGCAAGGATTGCTTGCCGCTTTCAAAGTCGCTTTCAAACTGCAAAGGAAGCCCTTCTGGAGCGCCGTAGTCCTGAGCAGAGACATTTCCGACCATCAGTAATCCGATGGCCAACGCCAGAGCAATCTGCAGACCAGCAATTGAGGTACGCGTAGTGTGCATCGTTAGCATCGAGTTAAGCCCATGCAACAAAGGATATCAGATAGATAGCCCATATTTTTCCACATTTGCAAGAGGAATCGGAGAGCCGTCCGGCAGGACGATGATCTTGAAATCGGCCCCGGCATCGCCACATAGATCGGCAGTCACATAAGGAGCCTTTGGATGCGCGCCGACAAATTCACCAGCCGTTTTCAGGAGGCCTTGGCACAGGCGCAAAGCCTGGCACTGGGTCATGACCATCCTGCCATTGAGAATATCCATGTCCTGTTGGCCCTGCAGGGGCAGGACGGTGGCAGCATGGTACCCCTGTTGCAGGCGGCCGGTGTCAACCCGGACATGCTGCGGACGCGCCTGACACAGGCGCTGGAAAAGCTACCCAAACTGGGCACCGCCACTGGCGATATTCAAGTCTCGGCAGACCTGACCAGGACGCTGAATCTGACCGACAAGCTGGCTCAGCAGCGCGGCGACCAGTTCATTTCATCGGAGTTGTATGTGCTCGCAGCCTGCGAGGATTCCGGTCCCGCCGGCGAAGTCCTGCGAGCCGCCGGCGCCCGCAAGGAGATGCTGGCAAAAGCAATCGACAAGGTCAGAGGCGGCGAGAAAATGGATAGTGCTGGCGGCGAAGACAATCGTCAGGCGCTGGAAAAATACACCATTGATCTCACCGAACGGGCCCGCAAGAACAAGCTGGACCCGGTCATTGGGCGCGACGAGGAAATTCGCCGGGTCATTCAAGTGTTGTCGCGAAGGACAAAGAACAACCCTGCCCTGATAGGCGAGCCCGGCGTAGGCAAGACGGCGATCTCTGAAGGTCTGGCCCAGCGCATCGTCAACGGAGAAGTACCTGAGAGCCTGAAGGACAAACGGCTACTGACGCTGGACCTGGGTAGCCTGATTGCTGGCGCCAAGTATCGCGGCGAGTTTGAGGAGCGTCTCAAGGCCGTGCTCAATGATCTGGCCAAGAATGAAGGTCAGGTCATTCTGTTCATTGATGAGATTCACACCCTCGTTGGCGCGGGCAAGGCCGATGGCGCCATGGATGCCGGCAACATGCTCAAGCCTGCGCTTGCACGCGGTGAGCTGCATTGCATCGGCGCCACGACGCTCGATGAGTATCGCAAGTACATCGAAAAGGACGCAGCCCTGGAACGTCGTTTCCAGAAGGTATTTGTGGGCGAACCCAGTGTCGAAGACAGCATTGCCATCCTGCGCGGCCTCAAGGAGCGTTACGAGGTGCATCACGGCGTGGGCATTACGGACGGCGCGCTGATTGCTGCGGCCAGGCTCAGCCATCGCTACATCACGGATCGCAACTTGCCTGACAAGGCCATCGACCTGATGGACGAGGCGGCCGCAAGAATTCGCATTGAGATTGATTCCAAGCCTGAGGCACTCGACCGTCTGAGCCGCCGTCTGATCCAGCTCAAGATCCAGCGCGAGGCGCTCAAGAAGGAGACTGACGAAGGTGCAAAGCGGTCCCTTGCAGACCTGGAAAGCGAAATCGGAAAGCTCGAGCGCGAGTACAGCGACATGGAGGAAATCTGGAAATCGGAGAAGGCATCCGTCGCCGGTAGTGCCACCATCAAGGAAGAATTGGAGCAGGCGCGCGCAGACATGGAGGCAGCGCATCGTGCGGGTGATCTTGCCCGCATGGCGGAGCTGCAATACGGGAGCATCCCTGAACTGGAAAGACGTTTGTTGGCCTCCACCGAAGCCGACAGTGCGCGCGCCAGGGACGACTCAAGCGACAAGGCGACGCGACTGCTGCGTACCAGTGTTACCGAAGAAGAAGTAGCGGAGATCGTTGGACGCTGGACGGGCATTCCTGTTGCCAAACTGATGGAAGGCGAGCGCGAAAAACTGCTGCGCATGGAAGATGCACTACACGAGCGGGTTGTCGGGCAGGATGAAGCTGTTACTGCGGTAGCCAATGCGATACGCAGGTCACGAGCTGGGTTGTCAGACCCGAACCGGCCCATCGGATCGTTCCTGTTCCTGGGGCCGACCGGCGTGGGCAAGACCGAGTTGTGCAAGTCTCTGGCGGCATTTCTGTTTGATAGCGAAGATGCCACGGTGCGCATCGACATGTCCGAATACGGAGAGCGGCACAGCGTTGCCCGCCTGATCGGCGCCCCACCCGGCTACGTTGGGTATGAAGAAGGCGGACAACTGACCGAGGCGGTCAGACGACGACCCTACTCCGTCATTCTCATGGATGAAGTCGAAAAGGCACATCCGGAGGTGTTCAATGTCCTGCTGCAGGTCCTCGATGACGGTCGTCTGACCGACGGACAAGGACGGACGGTGGATTTCCGTAATGCCGTGATCGTCATGACCTCCAATCTCGGCTCACAGATGATGCAAGAGATGCTCGGAAAAAAGGACAGCAAGTTCGAGTACGCCGCCGTCAAGGAGGCGGTGATGAATGTGGTCGGCCAGCATTTTCGGCCAGAATTCATCAATCGTATCGACGAGGCCGTTGTCTTCAGTCCGCTGGGTGAAAAGCAGATTCGAAGCATTGCCCGGGTACAGTCGCGTCGCGTGATTGAGCGCCTGAAAGATCGGAACATTGAACTGGTGTTCAGCGACGCTGCACTGGATCTGCTGGCGCAGGCCGGTTATGACCCCGTGTACGGCGCTCGTCCACTCAAGCGCGCAATTCAAACTCTAGTTGAGAATCCCCTCGCCCGTTCAATCCTCGATGGAGATTTCGGCAACGGAGATCGCATTGGTGTCGATGCCTTGGAAGGCCAGATCCGATTCGAGCGAGAAAGCGCGACTGCGAGCTGAGAGCGATGAATTTCCTAAGGGACGGACTCAGCACGGACCGAAGTTGAGTCTGTCCTTTTGCTCCGCGCGAAATTCTCCGTGCAAGGAGTCGTAGTCCCAGCGATGAACCTCAATGCCGGCCTCCACTGCGTGATCAGGCACATGCAGCACATGAACCGAGTTGGGCGCCCCGCGGCGGACTCTGCTGGAAACGGCTGTTCCCGCTTGAACACACCATAGTCTTCGACTCAGATCCGAGCGGTACTCGTGCACGGGCCGCACATAGGGCAAGTGAATATGCCCGCCCATCACGATGTCTGCGCCGGCCTTTGACCAGGCCCGAATCGCGGCATCGGCGCCGTGGGCAAGATCGTGTTCCTCAGCAGCGGTTGGCACGTGCAAGGGCTGATGGGTTACCACGAGCCTTACCTGATCGGCGCGGGCGTTTCGCAATAATGCGCTGACACGTTCAATCTGGCCGCGACCCAGTTGCCCGTCAGTATGCCGCCACCATCGAGTCGCGTTCACCCCAATGATGTGAATACCTGCGTTCTCGAAGTGTGGCTCCAACTGCAAGCCGAAGGACTGCTGATAATTGCGGTACGGATGAAGCACGCGCGCGGCGAGATTGAACAGCGGTATGTCGTGGTTGCCTGGCAAAATCAGCCGATTTGGAATGCCAAGCGACGCCACGAATTTCTGCGCGGCTTGAAACTGCCAACGGCGCGCACGCTGGGTGATGTCACCTGACAAGATCAGTATGTCTGGCTCTAAATGGCGAACAAGACGCTGCAATGCCGCCACAACATCGGGCTGTTCGGTTCCAAAGTGCGGGTCGGACACCTGGATGAGAGTCGTCACGATCCTGAAGTATCTGCCGGTGTTGGAGCCGGCATCAGAAGTTGCAAAGGCTCGCGTGCAACACCAAATCTGAGCGGCGTATCCAGATAGAGAGACTCACCATCCAATGCCACTTTGACGCGGCGTCTCCGGCCAGGGGTGACTTTGAGGTCATGAAATCGCAGTCGAACGATATCTTCCGCATTGCCCAATTGACCGAACGCGCCTCTCAATGCCAGCCCGAGCAAACGCAGATTGCCAACAGCCTTGAGCATCACCGCGGTCAATTCTCGAGGCGAGTCGCCCTCCTCCAATCCAAGCTCTTCCATCTGCAGGGCGTTACTGAGCACAATCAGTGACGCGGTCTTCATGCTTCGTCGCTGTGATTCAGACTCAATTTCCAGGCGCAGACGCCTGATATGTCGAAGCAACGACCAGATGCCAGCAATCATCGCCACAATCCGACTTCGACCGAGTTGCTGCTTGAAGATCTCCCTGTCCTCGAGAAGCTTTGGGTAGAGGCCAAGGCTAGCGTTGACGAGAAAAACGCGGTTGTTGACCTGCGCCACAGGTATGCGCTGCATGGGCGATGACAGCAGATCTGTCGTCGCCTGCTCCACGTCCTCGGAAATGTTGTGTGCACGTGCGAAGTAGTTGAAAGTCCCCATTGGCAGGACGCCCATAGGCACCCCGCTTTCCAGAACGCACTGGCAAATAAGGTTGATGGTTCCGTCGCCCCCGGCGGCCACCACGACCCCTTTTGCGTCCATCGCTTTGGCCACGGCATTGCGCGCAATCTGTTCGAAATCGGAATTTGAGTCCATTAAGAAGAACTCATGTTCACGGCCAGCATCGTTCAGTATTTTTCCTATCCTGTCGACCAGGCTGTTGGCAGCCTCGCTGCCAGATGCCTGATTCATCACGATGAAGTACGGACCATCTGGCGGTCGCGCGGCGTCGACGCCGAATCGTTCTGGTTTCTGGCTCATGGCCACAGGTTAGCTGGTCCACTACCAGCCGCTGGCTGAATGAAAATGTCCTATGTCACCGAAACTTCATGTTTCTGTCATCAACGCATCAATCGCCAAGGGCAATGTGCGGGCCATGAAAGGACCAAAAGCGAGCAAAAAGGCAACACGACGCGCGGAAAGGAACAACCGCTATCGATCCATCTGGATTTCGGATGTTCACCTTGGAACACCCGGGTGCAAGGCGGAACATCTGGTGGATTTTTTGAAGCACAACGAGTGCGAGAACCTTTTTCTCGTAGGCGACATCATCGACGGTTGGAAGCTACAGAGCTCCTGGTTCTGGCCACAGGAGCACACCAACGTTATCCGCAAGATTCTGACTAAGGCCAAGCGGGGAACGCAGGTTTTCTACATCACCGGCAACCACGACGAGTTCCTCCGCAAATTTGTCGGATTCGGCCTTGAAATTGGCAATATCCAGATCGTGAACGAGCATGTTCACACAACGGCTGATGGTCGCCGCCTGCTGGTGACGCATGGGGATGCCTTTGATGTGATCACGCGTTATCACCGCTGGATCGCCTTGGCCGGTGATACCGCCTATGAGCTGACGATGAAGGCAAACCACTGGTTCAATCAGGCCCGCAGGCTCATGGGCATGCGCTATTGGTCATTGTCTGCCTTTGCCAAGAACAGCGTGAAGAACGCAGTCAACATCGTGTCGCGCTTCGAGGACAGTGTGGCTCGTGAATGCGAACGTCGCGAACTGGACGGTGTTGTCTGCGGGCACATTCACCACGCGGAAATCCGAGACATGGGCGCGGTTCAGTACTTGAATAGCGGTGACTGGGTAGAAAGTTGCACCGCTCTGGCAGAAGACTTCAATGGCCGCATCCAGATCATCCGCTGGGTAGAGACGGAACGACTGAATGAACGACCGAAGGTGACGCCGCTCAAGCGCCGAGAAGAGCAAGAAGCAGCCTGATCATTGCTCACCTCTCCGATGCCCGGGCTGCATGCGAGCTGCCCGCATGCAGCGGTGCTTTTCTGAGTCTCGAAAATTATTCCTGATACCCGGGATTTCTACGGTCCAGCCGCCGCAGCAGACCGGGCCAGGCAAGAAGGCCGCCCTGCCCGCGTGTGACCGCGACCAGTTGCTCGCCAATGTTATCGAGAATGGACTGTGGCACCGCATGCAAGGCTCGGTTCCCCGCCAGTGCGCGCACCTGAATCATGCAGGCCGCTTCCAGCAGATACATGCGCAAAAAGGCATCGGCGCAATTCTGACCCACTGTCAGCAGGCCGTGATTGCGCAACATCAGTGACAGTTTGTCGCCAAGATCCGCGACCAGCCTGGGCTTTTCGTCTTCGCATAGCGCAATGCCTTCGTAGTCGTGATAAGCCAAGGAATGGCCTGCGATGATCGAGGTCTGCGATAAGGGCAACAGGCCGTCTTCCTGTGCGGAGACTGCGACACCGTTTATGGAATGCGTGTGCATGATGCATATCGCATCTTCCCGGGCCGCATGAATGGCGCTGTGGATCGTGAAACCTGCAGGGTTGATGTCGTAAGGAGAATCCATCACCTTCTTGCCGTTGATGTCGATCTTGACCAGTGACGAGGCCGTGATCTCATCAAACATCCATCCGTAAGGGTTGATCAGAAAATGATGCTCCGGACCTGGAAGGCGTGCGGAGATGTGCGTAAACACCAGATCATCCCAGCCGTACAGCGCGACCAGACGATACGCGGCCGCCAAATTGACGCGCAATTCCCATTCTTCAGGTGACACCTGATCGCGCACACTCGTCTTGTTCTTGTCTTGCGCACTCATCACTTAACTCCCGCTGTAGTATTTGATCTAGTTCATCATAGGCCAGCGACCCGCTCAACATCATGGCATCCGACCGTATCAGCCCTACAGCGCACTACACGGCCCATGTGTGGTACCGCAACGGTCTGTCTCATCGAGCGCTGGCGACTGCGCAGGGCCGCCTTCTTTTCCACGCATTACGGCCGATGAATCTGGCCTCACGGCAAGTCGGCACGCCTACGCTAGAAGGCTTTCTGCTCGCCCGGCACCATGAAATCAATCGGCGCCTGGCGGAGCTCGTGGCGTCCGGGAAAGTACAACAGGTTCTGGAAGTGGCTGCTGGTCTGTCGCCACGAGGCTGGTCTTTCAAGAAGCAGTTCGGCGATCGGCTTCGCTATGTGGAAGCGGATCTTCCGCAGATGGCAGATCGCAAACGAGCCTTGCTGGCACGCGGCAATCTGGTTACCCAAGGGCACGAAGTTGTCAATCTGGATGTGCTCAGCATTGCCGGGCCTTCGAGCCTCGGCGAGGTAGTGAAAACACTAGACAGGGAAAAGGGACTGGCAATCGTCACCGAGGGGCTGCTGAACTACTTCCCGCGGGATCAGGTGCAGACTCTGTGGTCGGTCTTTGCCCAAGCTCTTCATGCGTTCCCACAGGGCATCTATCTCAGCGATCTGCACCTTCGCGCCCAGAACCTCGGACTGAGCACCGACTTGTTCCGAAAATTGCTGGCTCGCTTCGTCCGTGGCGGCGTTCATTTGCACTACGCCAACGAGGCGGATGCTGAACGAGCCCTGCTGGAGGCCGGTTTTAGCAATGCGAAGCTGCACAAAGCAGAAGCGCAGGCCAACAAGCAAGGCTTAATTGACGAACGCGGGGCTGGGCTGGTGCGGATTATTGAGGCGCGGACACCGCGCTGAGTAGGTGACCTGCCCTCTGCACCCCACCAAATTGCACCGATTGATTTGCCTGCGCGAATCAGCCTTGCTGCCCCGAAATGGCCCTGATGAACATCAACATCGGCCGGCGAGTTAGAATTCGCGCCCAGTTTTCGCACCACACCGCCGTTGAAAGACGTTCAACACAATCCCTGGACCCTATGCGTCGCTCCGATGATGGAATGGACAGATCGATTCTGTCGCAATTTTCATCGGCAATTGTCGCCGGATGCCCTTCTCTATACGGAGATGGTCACAACCGGCGCCTTGCTTCACGGCGATGCCCAGCGACACCTCAGGTTCGAGTCCGCGGAACATCCAGTTGCCCTGCAGCTGGGCGGATCTGATCCGGAGGCCCTGGCACGGTGTGCGGAAATGGGCGAGTCCTACGGATACGACGAGATCAATCTGAACTGCGGATGCCCGTCCGACCGTGTGCAGACCGGATGCTTTGGCGCTGTATTGATGAAAGATGCGCCGTTGGTCGCTGACTGTGTCCGCGCCATGCGCTCAGCCACCTCCCGCCCGGTGACGGTCAAACACCGTATCGGCGTCGATGATCTCGAGGGCTATGATTTCCTGCGCAACTTTGTGCAGACAGTGGCCGATGCGGGTTGTGAAACCTTCATCGTCCACGCCCGCAAGGCCTGGCTGTCTGGCCTTTCGCCGAAAGAGAATCGTGAAATTCCACCATTGAACTATCCGATGGTGCATCGGCTGAAGAAGGATTTCTCCGAGCTCTGTATTGTCATCAATGGCGGTATTGATGATGCCGAACGGGTGCAGGAGCAACTTCAGCATGTTGATGGCGTCATGATCGGACGCGAGGCCTACGAGAATCCCTTCTTCCTCGCCCAATTGCAGGCGCAGATTTTTGACGGCGACGACGAGCCGTTGCTTGATCGCACCGCCTACCTCGAACAATACCTTGCGTTCATCCAGCGCGAGCTTGATGCAGGCACACCATTAGGCAGAATCACCCGGCATATCCTTGGCCTGTATCGCCATCAGCCCGGCGGGCGCGCATTTCGCCGCACCTTGTCGGAGAAGGCGCATCGTCCAGGTGCTGGCATCGACGTGATTTATCAGGCTTTGGCCGCCGTCGAGCGCGACGATTTCTCACGAGCGGCATAGGTCAATCAAAATGCGTGTACTACTTACCCTCTGTTCTATCACCTTCATTTACTTATTCGGAGCCTCCATGTCCTCAGCCAACGATCTCGACAAGCCGCGCGTCAAACTGGAAACCAGCATGGGCGACATCATTCTGGAACTCGACCCGGAAAATGCGCCCAAGACCGTTGAAAACTTCGTGCAATACGTCAAGGAAGGTCACTACGACGGCATGCTGTTTCACCGCGTCATTGAAGGTTTCATGATTCAGGGCGGCGGCTATGACGAGAAGATGAGCGAACGCACCACTCGCTCACCCATCGAGAACGAAGCCAAGAACGGCCTCAAGAACGTGCGTGGCAGCATCGCAATGGCTCGTACAAGTGCCCCGCATTCCGCCAGCGCGCAGTTCTTCATCAATCATCGTGACAACGCCAATCTGGACTATCCGAGCTTTGATGGCTGGGGTTACGCGGTATTCGGAAAAGTGGTCGAAGGCCTTGATGTGGTCGACAAGATTGCCAAGGTCAAGACAGGCGCCGTCCGCCCGATGGCGAGCGATGTTCCACTCGAGCCAGTGGTCATCAAGTCAGCGACCCTGATCGCCTGAAACAACTCCTAATCGATTAGAAAAGCCAACACATGACCGCTACCGCCGCCTTTGTTCCGCCCAAGCGTATGCTCATGGGCCCCGGCCCTTCTGACGTTCATCCTCGTGTACTGGCCGCCATGGGCCAGAACACGATCGGGCACCTTGACCCTGCTTTCATCGGTTTGATGGATGAAATCAAGGTCCTCCTGCAGAAAACGTTTCTGACCAACAATGAGTTGACGATGCCGGTCTCCGGCCCAGGTTCCAGCGGCATGGAATCCTGCTTTGCCAATCTGCTGGAGCCGGGTGACACCATCATCGTGTGCGAGAACGGCGTGTTCGGCGGTCGTATGCGCATCATGTCTGAGCGTCTCGGTGCCACGGTGGTCATGGTCAAGGACCCCTGGGGCCGCGCTGTTGATATCGATCAGGTCGAAGAAGCACTCAAGGCACACCCCGAAGCCAAGGTGCTCGCCTTTGTGCAGGCTGAAACGTCTACCGGCGCTCTGTCAGACGCGCAGGCGCTGGCCAAACTGGCGCAGCAGCACGGCGTGCTGACCTTGGTGGATACGGTGACCTCGTTGGCTGGTTCGCCTCTAAAGATGGATGAATGGGGCATTGATGCGGTCTACAGTGGCACACAAAAGTGCTTGTCCTGCCCGCCGGGCTTGTCTCCCGTGAGCTTTAGCCAGCGCGCCATGAACAAGCTGCAGTCGCGCAAGACGCCGGTGCGCAGCTGGTTCATGGATTTCACACTGGTGACTTCCTATTGGGGTAGCGGCGCAAAACGCAGCTATCACCACACGGCTCCGGTGAATGCGCTGTACGGTCTGCACGAGGCGCTGACCATGGTCCAGGAAGAAGGTGTCGAAGCTTCCTGGGCACGGCATGCCACGCTACATCAGGAACTGGCCAAGGGTCTGGAAGAACTGGGCCTGAGTTATCTCGTACCAGAAGCTGAGCGACTCCCTCAGCTCAATTCTGTCATCTTGCCGGACGGCGTTGACGAAGCCGCCTTGAGATCGCGCTTGCTCAAAGAGTTTGATCTGGAGGTTGGTGCAGGACTGGGAGAGTTTGCCGGCAAGATCTGGCGCATTGGCCTGATGGGACAAAGCTGCACGCCTCGACACGTCGAGCATTGTCTGAAGGCTATCGGCACCGTTCTCAAAGGCTGATTCGTGACAGGTGCGGCGCCCACGCTGTTCCTGTCTGATCTGCACCTCCCGCCGCAGACGTCCGCATTGCGGACGCGCTTCCGGCGGTTTCTGGATGGGCCCGCCAGAAAGGCGGCGCGTGTGTACATTCTTGGCGACCTGTTCGAGGCCTGGATTGGCGACGACGTTGGCATGCAGATTTATGCCGCCGAAGTCGCTGCCTTGGCGGCCTTGTCTGCCAGTGGTGTAAAGGTCTATTTCCAGCACGGCAATCGCGACTTTCTCGTTGGCGAGGCTTTCTTCGATCTCACTGGTGTGGAAAGACTGGCTGACCCATGCGTGATAGATGTCTCCGGGCGTAACACCCTGCTCTCTCACGGCGACATCTTTTGCACTGATGATCGGCCGTACCAGCGCTGGCGCTGGTTCTCCAGGCAGCGCTGGGCACAGTGGCTGTTCATGCGCCTGCCGCTGTCCAGACGCCAGAAAATCGCATCCGGGCTGCGCAGCGGTAGTGATACCGCAAAGCGCAACAAGCCGGAAAACATCATGGACGTCAACGCGCGTGCGGTACGCCTGTCGATGGCACAGTTCGGTGTCACTCAGCTGATTCACGGGCACACGCACAGGCCCGGCACCTACGCGGTTGATCTACCCATCGGGCCGGCGCACCGGATCGTGTTGCCCGACTGGCGTGATCCGGTTTGTGACTACCTGAGTGCCCATCAGGGCGACATCGAGCGTCTCCCGGCCTGATCCCGCGCGGCCGGCACTCTGTAGCTCCTGAGTGCAGAGCACTCAATGTCTGTGCAAGAGGGCGGCGAGCCATCCATTCTTCGCAATTGACGAGCACAGTGTGGTCGGTTGATCGCCGCCGTGCTGGATTCTTCCGTCGTTTTGGGATATTTGTAGTTCACTACAAAAAGCCAGACCGCAGGTAATTCTGTCTGGAGGCGGTAAGCCGTCTCAGCAGAAGTGCAAGCGATTGGCAATCCGACGCGCGCGACTGGAACCCTCAGATCGGCGCCGCAGGGGGGAGATGGTGGAAGCGCAAACGCTTGTGGCCTTTCAAAGCTGCCGCTTGAGGTCAGCCCAATTTCTGTTCCCGAGGTTCCAGAGAACCTGCGAGTCGTGTGCTGACGCCCTGACTGTGCAACACCCTCCATCGCTGACAAGGCCTGCCGACACAAGCTGTCATCACAGGCGCGACAGCTCTGGTGAAACGCGATCCGATCCATCCGAAGCAACGGGACTGGCCAGCGCTGCAACTTTCCCGCTGCGTAAGGCACACAGCACTCATCCTGGACCATGAAAGGGAGAATCAGAGCGTGACGACACCAAAAAAGCCGTTGGACATGGTCGTGATTGGCGCCGGATTCTCAGGCCTCTACATGCTCTATCAGGCGCGCAAGAGTGGATTGCACGTGCAATGTATCGAGGCAGGTGATGACGTCGGTGGCACCTGGTACTGGAATCGATATCCGGGCGCGCGAGTCGATATTGAGTCAATGGAGTATTCCTATTCCTTTTCCGAGGAACTTCAGCAGCAGTGGGACTGGTCAGAGCGCTATGCCGCCCAGCCAGAATTGCTGGCCTACGCCCAGCATGTTGCTGAACGTTTCAACCTGCGTGACGACATTCAGTTCTCCACTCGCGTTCAGGCCGCCCACTTTGACGAAGCGAGAGGGATCTGGGCTGTCCATACGAGTCGAGGACATACCCTGGAGGCTCAGTTCTGTGTCTTTGCCACGGGCCTGATCTCTGAACCGCATATGCCCAAATTTGAAGGGATCGACAGTTTCTCGGGAAAAACCTATCTGACCGCTCGATGGCCACAAGAAGGCGCGGATTTCACCGGTCAGCGCGTCGGGGTCATCGGTACGGGCTCTTCCGGCATCCAGGTCATTCCCGAGATCGCCAGACAGGCCGCGCATCTGACCGTATTCCAGCGCACACCTGCGTTCACTGTGCCGTTGCGCAACTGCCCGAGCACCGCTGAGCATCGACGCGAAATCAAGACCCATTACCGAAAGATTCGCGAGAATCAGTTGAACTCATTTGGAGGATTTACTGCACTTCATTCACGTTCGACGCCAGCACCGACCGAGTCTGCAATGGCAGTTCCCGCTGAGGATCGGCGTGCGCGCTATGAAGATTTCTGGCAATCCGGCGGACTATGCTTTTACAACACTTACACCGACATTCTTCTCGACGAGAAAGCCAACGAAACGCTGAGTGAATTTTTGCGCAACAAGATGCGCCAGCGTGTGCGGGACCCGCAAATTGCAGAAAAGCTCGTGCCTCAGGACTATCCAGTCCTGACCCGTCGGCTTTCAGCCGATACGGATTACTGCGAAACCTTTGATCGCAGTAACGTCAGCCTCATCGATGTTCGTGAAGATTCCATCATCCGTTTCGAACCTTCCGGACTGCGCCTTGAATCCGGTCCGGTTGAACTGGACGCCATGGTGTTTGCGACCGGCTTTGATATTCAGACTGGCGCGATGGACAAGATAGATATTCGCGGTCGAGGCGGCCGATCGCTGAAATCTGACTGGTCAGAAGGTTTGAGCAGTTACTTGGGCATGATGACGCGAGGCTTTCCTAACCTGATCTGGCTCAATGGCCCGGGCAGCCCGTTCTTCAATCCTCTTTTACAGGCGGAGTTCCAGGGACAATGGTTGGATCAACTCATTCAACACATGAAACGGAACAGGCTGCAGTGCGTTGAGCCTCATCTTCAGAGCGAAAAGGACTGGGTCCAGCTCACCGATGCCATCGGCAACGCCACCTTGTTTCCAAAATCACGAAACTACTACATGGGAGATAACATTCAGGGCAAACCCCGGCGGGTCCTGTTCTTCTTCGGCGGGTTTCCTGCCTACCGGGAAGCTTGCGAGGAAGCGGCCAGGGATTATTCCGCCTTCGAATTTATGGATGAAGAACAGGCCTAGCCAGCGATCGAACAGGATGGCACCGCTGATGTTGCGGTGCCATGTCCCTCAGCCCAATGACAACTTGTACCCGGCTTTACCCAGCTCAGCCGCAATCTGCTCGAAACCCTTGCCAGGAACAGCTTCGCCGTCTCTTGCGACCAGCACGTCGCGCTGAGCCTCAATTTGTTCGGCAACATCATCCGACGCAGGAACGAAGATGCCCTTGGTCAAGGTCACGTTCGAAACCTCGAAGCCGCCAGCGCCGGCACCCAGAATCGTTTTGCTGGGCGCATTTTCGCTTACCAGCCAGATGAGGCCTGGGGTCACCGACTCAGGCTGCAACAGTTTCAGTGCTTCCGCCGGGATGACGTCTTCGGTCATGCGCGTCGCCGCTGAAGGAGAAAGGCAATTCACGCGAATGTCGTTCTTAGCACCCTCAATTGCCAGGGTATTCATCAGCCCCACCAGCGCCATTTTCGCCGCACCGTAGTTGGACTGTCCGAAGTTACCAAACAGGCCACTTGAAGAAGTGGTGAACACAACACGACCAAAATTCTGCTGGCGCATGATGTCCCACACTGCTTTGGTGCAATTGACCGCACCCATCAGATGAACATCCATGACGACCGCAAAATCCTGCAGGTCCATCTTGGCAAAGCTCTTGTCGCGCAAGATGCCGGCGTTGTTGACCAGGATGTCAATCCGCCCCCATTTCTGCATGACGTCGCCCACCATCTTCTGCACCGCAGCGGCGTCTGTGACCGATGCGCCGTTGGCCATGGCTTCACCACCGGCAGCCTGAATCTCTTCGACCACCTTCTGCGCCGCACTGAGCGAAGAAGATGTGCCGTCTCTGGCCCCGCCGAGATCATTGACCAGCACCTTGGCACCTCGCGCAGCCAGAGACAGGGCGTGCGAACGGCCCAATCCGTTTCCGGCACCGGTCACAATGGCCACACGGTCATCGAATCGAATCGTCATACATCACTCTCCTGTAACAGTGGTTCAATCTGGAATGGTTATCGGCCGCAAATATTGTTGATGGGCTATAACGCCCTTACTTCAGAACTCTCTTTGCTGAACTGCTTTTGCCTCTCGCCGACGGAAGCAGGTCATATTTCTTCAGCAGGCCGCGAAACTGGTGATAGCTCAATGCCAGCGACTCGGCGGCGAGCGTCTGCTTGTGCTGTGCGTTTATCAGGGCTTGTTCAAGCATGCTTCGCTCATGCCGTGCCGACTCCTCGTGAAAATTGATGGGCGCGCGCAGATCGCTGGGCAAGACTACCGCATCAGAATTCGCAACTGGGCCCTGATCAATGCAGGCCGCTGTTTCCCGCTTTTTCTGACGGGCGTCTACCGGGCGATACGGCGATGCAAAAGGATCCAGTTCAATGCGTGAAACCTTGGCCTCCGGCCGCTCCAGCGCATACACCGCCCGCTCGATGACATTGCGCAGTTCGCGCACGTTGCCGGGCCAGTCATGTGCGAGCAGCTGCGCATGCACGGCCGAAGTAAATCCGGCAAACAGCGAATGACCTAATTCCTTAGCCATGTCCTCGGCAAAAGCCTGCGCCAACAGCGGAATATCCTCTCGGCGATAACGCAGCGGTGGCACAGTGATGACTTCGAAAGCCAGCCGGTCCAGAAGGTCAGCACGAAATTCGCCACGCGACGCCAGGGCCGGCAGATCCACATTAGCCGCACCGACCATTCGCACATCAACTTTTCGAGTCGTGCTGTCGCCCACGCGCTCGTACTCACCGTATTCCACCACTCGCAGGAGCTTTTCCTGAAGTCTTTGGCTCATGCTCGACAGCTCGTCCAGAAACAGGGTTCCGCCATCGGCTGACTCAAACCGGCCCGCCCGATTGCGACTGGCTCCTGTATAGGCTCCCGCCACATGGCCAAAAAGCTCGGAATCGAGCAATTCCTCGTTGAGCGCAGCGCAATTGAACTTAATCAGCGGCCGCTGCCAGCGCTCCGACAGATAGTGAATGCGTGAGGCGATCAACTCTTTGCCGCAGCCGCGCTCGCCGATGACCAGCACGGGTTTGCTCACGCACGCGGCATGAGAGGCGCGTTCCATGACAGCGAGGAAGGCGTCCGATTCGCCGAGCACGGGCTCTGAGGGTTGGCGGTTTGGCATATGGTGATTATGGCGATTAGTTAGCCGTTTACACTATTCATCGGTTTAATTAATCACAAGCGCTGAAAGGCGCGTTTCTGGTTTAACTTGTTTTGCGCGCAGAAACAATAACTTGCACCGCCCGCTCGGCATGGCACGATCCTGGCAACGTTGGTAGTACTTTCACCACATTTCTGCTGGAGTGCTGCCATGGGCATCTTTTCCCGACTCTCGGACGTCATCAATTCCAATATCCACGCCATGCTCGACAAGGCGCAGGACCCGGAGAAGATGGTGCGCCTGATCATTCAGGAGATGGAAGACACTTTAGTCGAGGTGCGCAGCACATCAGTTCGCACGCTGGCGAGAAAGAAGGACGTACAGCGCGCAATCTCTCGCTTGCAGGCCGAGTCAGAAGACTGGCAGTCCAAGGCCGAACTGGCTGTTTCAAAAGGTCGGGACGATCTCGCGCGCGGCGCCCTAGCTGCGCGCAACCGCGTGAAGGAGCAGTTGGCGAGCCACGAGAAAGAACTGCTTCAGCTCCATGAAGAAATCGAGAAGCTGGATGAGGACACCGGCCGTCTCAAATCAAAATTGCAGGACGCGCGGGTTCGCCAGAAGTCCATTGTGTTACGCCAGCAGTCCGTCACCTCGAGACTCAAGGTTCAGGGCAATATCCACGATGCCAGAATGGAAGATGCCATGGTCAAGATGGAGCGTTACGAAAGCCGGATTGATCGCATGGAGGCAGAAGTCGAAAGTTATGATCTGGGCACCCGCAGCCTCAAGGACGAGTTATCTGAATTGTCGCGCGATGACCGGTTCGAGGATGAACTCGCCGAACTGCGCGCCAAGTTGGGCAAGCAGACTGCGTCTTCCAATACGGCCTGAGCCGACATGACCGCCCTTTTTCGGAGAATCTGAGAACGTGGAACATGCCCTGACTGTCATTTGTTTGTTCGTCGTCCTGCCGGCGATGGTGCTCTGGTACCTGGACCGCCAGCGTCGCCTGAAGGATGACGCCGTGCCCAGTGCAGCCCAATCCCTGCAGGAACTCGCGCAACAGGCGCAACGTATGGAGCAGCGAATCAAGGCTCTGGAAAAACTGCTTGATACGGAAGCGCCCGGATGGAGAAAACACGATGATGAGTAATTACTTCTGGACCGACTGGCGTCGCTACCCCTCTGCAGGATTCCTCGGCGGCGTCTGCGCAGGTATCGCGCACCGCTTTGACTGGAACCCTCGCGTTATTCGCGTGATCGCCCTGCTATCCATCATTCCCGGTCTGGTTTTTCCAGTCACCGTCGGCTACTGCGTTCTCTGGTATCTGATGGAAGCATCGCCCGGTCACCCGGGGCAATTCGACAAGCAAGGCAGTGCTTCGGATATTGAACCGGCCACGCCTCAGGAATTGCGCAAGAAGTTCTCCGGCATGGAGTCGCGCATCCGCAATATGGAAGCATGTGTTGCGTCGAGCGAGTTTGAACTGCGCCGGGAAATCAGCAAGCTATAAGTCGCCTGAGCCTGACTTACTGCTGGTCGAGAAAAAGCTGCAAATCCTTTGGCAATGACTGATCGGGATAAGCCTCGCGCAAATTGCTCAATACGCGTCGCGCCTCCTCCCGCTCGTCGGCTTTGATCAGGCCGCGCACCTTCTCCACTTCGGACTGAAACAGGGCCCGGCGGTCCCCGGCATCGTCAGCCGCTGCGGGTGCTATTGATTGATCAGCTTCTGCTGCACTGGCTCGCGCACCAGAGTAAGCATCTGTCGCCTCATCCATTTGACTCAGCTTTTCCTGGCCGACGACCTGATCCTTACGTTGCACTGGCGCAGCAATTCGCGACAGCTTCTGATGCTTCTGAGACTGAATTCGACGCTCTTGGTGCTCCGCCTTCGAAACGGCTTTCTCGCGCTCCTGGATGACATTTGCCTGCGTTTCTGGTTCGTCCACCCGAATGTCATCGGACATCAGGGTGGCCGCCCCTGCGATCGGCGGCGCCGGGGCAACCGCTTCGGTTTTAGATTCCGGCGCCACGCGAGCTGCATTCCTTTCTGTTGCCTGCGCGGCTGGCACGGGTTTGCTTGGCACGGACTTTTTACTCAGATCTGAATCTGGCTTTGGATGGGCCTGCTGAATCGGTTGTTCTGGTGTTTCGCTGATCGCTGGTTCAGCCGCGCCAGAAGCCGGCTCACTGATTTGTGTCTTAGCCTTCGACCTCGCTTCCAGCTGAGTAGAAGACAAGTTGCCCGAATCGCGTGCACTCGCAAGAGGTTCTGATGGCGCGGTGGCGGGCTCACTGAGTTCAGGAGCAAAGACAGCGGTATCCATGGCTGGAGAGGCCAGCTCACGCGACACCGGATCACGCCAGATGTTGACCAGAACGCTGAGCGACAGGATGAGGGTTGCTGCCAGTGCCATTGGACGAATCCAGCGCGGCCGGCGCGCCACTTTGGGGCGGCTCGCCGCCTGGCGTGCCGCAGCAAGAATCGCAGCATCAAGCTCCTCAGGCGCTTGCGTTGTGCGCGTGGCTTCTCGATAGGCCTTGGAGACCTTGTCGCGCCCGGCGAGAAAGTCCTCCAACTCACGATCATCAAGATCAGACATCGGACAACTCCTGTCTGAGTTTAGCCAGCGCATAGCGCAAGCGGCTCTTGACCGTTTCGCGCCCGACACCGGTAGCCTCACCAATCTGGTCGAGACTCATGCCGGATTCCTGCTGCATCACAAAAGCCTCTCGCTGTTCCGGTGGCAGGGACTGAATAACCTGCAGAATTCGCTGCGCTTTCTCTTGCCCGGATAACTGTGCTTCGGGCTGTTCGTGGGAGGGCGCAGAAACAGGCAGATCCGCTTCCAGCGGCTCGGTCGAAAGTCTGGCAAGGCGATAGTCATCAACCAGGCGATTGTGTGCGAGCCGGTAGAGCCAGGTCGTGAATTTAGCTCGCGGCTGCCAGCTGGCGTGACTGCGAACGACCGAAGCCCAGACATCCTGAAACATCTCAGCCGCCCGCTCGTGATCAGAGCATCCACGCAGAAAATAGCGAAACACGGGGTCGCGATGCCTTCGATAAAGCGTCTCGAAAGCAGCCGCGTCCCCGCGTTGATAACGCTGCATGAGCTGTTCGTCGGTGACTTCAAGCGCGAGCTCTGCCGCCGCCGACGTGGCAATCGCTGCCTCCAGACGCCCTACCCTCCGATGTTCTGAATTCGGGATTCATCCCGCGGCCCGCCACCGACTCGCGCCTGGCGCGAGAGGATGCCCGCGAGATCCACCAGTTGCAGGAATCCGGCGCGGTCACCAAATGCATCTTCACCGCCCTGGCGTGCCAGACCTGCCACGTCAGTGTAGTCGAAGCCCTTCATGTGATCGCCACCAGAGAGCAACTGGCCGAACGCTGCCACCGCGGCGGACAATTTAAGTGGCTCACTGGCCTCTTCAATCGCATCCAGAACGTCCGTTTTTTGCAGGCTGCGCTCTATCAGCCTGCTCCGCGCCTGCACGCCGTCCTCAGGCATCTTGTAGCGCAGGCGCAGATGCGCGATCTCGCCCGAAAGGTCCGTCGCTGGCGCGGGCTGCGCGTAGCGCAAGGGGCGTACGGTTTCGCCGCCATGGCCTGCCAAGGCAACCTCGTACAAGGCGGTGACACTATGACCAGCGCCGATATCTCCTGCGTCCACTGCATCATTGGCAAAGTCTTCGCGCTTGAGCGCGCGGTTCTCGTAGCCAATGAGGCGATACTCAGAGACTTGCGCAGGATTGAACTCAATCTGCACTTTCACGTCGCGTGCAATGGTGTCTAGCGTTGCCCGGCGCTGACGCACCAGCACCTTGTGCGCTTCCTGCAGGGAATCAATATAGGCGTGGTTGCCGTCCCCAACATCAGCCAGCTGCTCCATCAGATGATCGTTGTAGTTGCCCTGCCCGAACCCCAGTGTCGTCAACGCGACACCGCTCTTGCGCTTCTGGCGTACCAGATCAAGCAATGATTCAAAACGGGTCGTCCCGACGTTGAAGTCGCCGTCGGTAGCCAGAAGTACGCGATTCACGCCACCTTCTATCCAGCCTTGCTCGGCCATCGCATAGGCCAGTTGGATGCCGGCTCCACCGTTGGTCGAACCACCTGCTTCCAGACGATCCAGTGCAGCAGAGATTGCGGCCCTGTCGTTTCCAGGCGTAGGCGCCAGCACGACGCCTGAGGCCCCGGCGTAAACCACCAGACTGATGCGGTCCTGTTCACCGAGTTCTGCAGTCAGCATTTTCAGGGCGGTCTTGACCAACGGCAGTTTGTCCTGGCTCTGCATGGAGCCGGAAACGTCCACCAGGAATACCAGATTGGTTCCCGCAGTTTCTATCTCGGGTAACCAACCCTGAATGCCGACATGAAGCAAATGCGTGTTCTGATTCCAGGGCGCAGGCGCCATTTCAGTAGTGACCGAGAACGGCACATCCGGATCGCGCGCGGCGGTGTAGCCGTAATCAAAATAATTGACGAGTTCCTCCACCCGCACTGCATCTGTTGGCGGCAGCCGACCTTGTTCCAGAAATCGCCGGACGTTGGCATAACTGCCGCTGTCCACGTCGACGCTGAAGGTAGAAACAGGTTGATCAAGCACCTGCATGACGCTGCTGCGCTGGATATGCGCATAGTTTTCGCGATCGGCTGGCCCCGCCCACGCTGGCGGTGCAACATCCATGGCTAGTGCCGGCCGTGACTCTGCGAGTTGAGCCACGCGGCTAGCGGTGTTTTTCTCTGAATGCTTGCGTCGCTGCGCGATGGCGCGCTTTGCTTCTTGGCGTTGCCCCAGTGCCTCGGCTTCGACGAGAAGGCTGGCTCGACTGGCCTGCGCTCTGGATTCGGGGGGCGGTGTCGCGACCCCGTCATCCTTGTATCCCGCCGGTCTAGAGGCTGCACCAGATGCGTCAGATTCAGACGGGACGTGGGTGTGAGAACAGGCCGCCAGCAGGCTGGCCATACCAAGACTGAAAGCCGCAAGGGCAGTTGCATGACGCATGAGGAAGGCTCCGTTTGATTGCCAAGAGTCCTCCTGTAAACGAAGCGTCCCGCTGATCGGGGTTAAAAGTCAGATTCGACCCATGCTCTCAGTCAGGGCTCAGTACGTCCTGCATGGAATACAGACCCGGTTTGCGGCCTGCCACCCACTGCGCTGCTCGCACCGCGCCGTTGGCAAAATTCAGGCGGGAACTGGCCTTGTGGGTGATCTCAACGCGTTCGCCATTTCCTAGAAACATCACGGTGTGGTCGCCCACGACATCGCCGCCCCGCACAGTTGAAAACCCGATGGCACCTTCCGGTCGTTCACCAGTGTGTCCATAGCGCTCGTACACCGCCACATCACTGAGCGGCGTTCCAAGGCCCTTCGCTGCGGCCTCGCCAAGCATCAGGGCGGTCCCGCTGGGCGCATCCACCTTGTGGCGATGGTGGGCTTCGACAACCTCAATGTCGAAGGACGCCCCCAATGCAGCCGCGGCGGTCTGCACCAGCTGCTGGCACAGATTTACGCCCAGGCTGAAATTTCCAGCCTTCACGATTGGGATCTTCGTTGCCGCCTTTTCAATAGCTGACAGCGCTTGGTCAGTGAACCCGGTGGTTCCGATCACCATGGGGATGGAGTGGCTCACGCAGGCATCGAGCGCTGCCAGAGTGGCTTCCGGTCGTGTGAAATCTATGAGCACATCAAACCTGGCGTCTGCTGCAGCGGAGACAACATCGCTGCTGATCTGCACACCGCGGGTGTCGATGGCTGCCAACTCGCCAGCATCCACACCAATCTGGGCTGCGCCTTGGCGCTCGAACGCTGCGCCCAGCTCGCATCCAGCCGCCTCGCCTGCCTGCATGACGGCTCGCCCCATGCGCCCTGCCGCTCCGAGTACTCCTATCCGCGTTTTCGTCATTCCTGCTGTTATCCCTTCGATACTGGTTATTTATCTTTGAAAAATGCTGGGCTCAAAGAGCGCGGCAGAGAGGCCTGCGCCCATCCCATTTGTTTTAGAACAATCGTCACTTAAAAACAGAAAGGTGCGCGGGCACGATCAGTGCCTTGTTCGAAACGGTCAATTTGCCCGGTTCTGGAACCATTCTGCCCGCTGCATCGTTACACAAGGAAATTCTATCGCCATGAGCGGAATTCCCCTCGTGACGAGTGTACCTACGCCGATTCAGACAAGCATTTTGTCCTCGATTCTCTCAAGTGGCACCCATCGTATGACTCAGCCCGACAACAGCCAGATTGCACCAGAGGATTCGCACGAAAATTCGCGGAAGCTCTGGCCAGGATCGCCGCAGGCGCGCTTTGCTGTGGTCGGCAACTGCCAGGTGCTGAATATGAGCCGGTGTATACAGGCGCTCACGGGCGATCTGGTACCGCCGGTGTGCTGGGCCACCGACACGATTATCGAAAATTGGCGGACCCAGCGTGTAGACCTGAATGACTTCTATGGCAGCCATGAGCGGGTCTTCATGCAGCCCTGGGTATGGGAACGGATTCGTGACGCTTACCCACAGCTGGAATGCAGGACTACATTGTTTCCGTCCATAGGCTTCATGGGGCTTCACCCTGATCTGATTCCTGTATTGATCCGCGATCAGGCTGCGCCACTTGATGAGGGGCCCTTGGGTCGCGGTCACTCATCAATTGTGCTGCTTGCATGGAAGCTCGGGCTGAGCATTGACGAGACGATCTCCTTGTTCAATGAAGGCACATTCAAGCGTCTGGGTTTCTACGCGTATTGGCAGGATTCCAAGACTGCCCTGATCGAAGAAGGCCGCAACGCAGGCATGGATCTGCTCCCATTGTTTCCGCGATGGGCCAGCAGAGGATGTTTCATGCACGATCATGTGCACAGCAAGCTGTTCGTGTCTGAAGACGTTGCCCGAGCCTTGCTGCAGAAACTGGGCATCCAGATGCAGGCCGGTGACCCGGTCGAGTATGTCAATGATGAACTCGCCAACGGCTCAGCCTGGCCTGTTTATCCGGAAATCGCATCACGTCATGGCTTTGAAGGGAACTATCTGTTCAAGCGACCCAACCATGGCTATCGCCCCTATGGACCTGTGCGTTACGCCAATCTGCGCACTTTTATCACCGAGTGTTTCGAGACCTACGATCAGCATCAGGGCGCTGAGCTCTATTCGCCGCGCTTTGAGCTGGAATCCTATCGCGAGCTCATTGAAGAACTGGAACAGAAGAAAAAGCGTGGTCAGAGTCTGGCCAAGGAAAAATTCTCACCACCCCTGATCCAGTGGGGGAATTTCGCCTAGCCGCGAATCAGCTTCGCTCGCTCAGCTTGGCCGCTTTCCAGAGCCGTTCCATTTCCTCGAGGCGCGCCTGGCCTTTCAGGCCTTGCCATTTTGCTTGTTCACTCAGAACGTAGCCGAATCGACTGCGGAACTTCCTGTTGGCGCGGGCCAGCGCGTCAGTCGGGGTGCAACCCAGATGCCGAGACAGGTTGACCACCATGAACAGCAGATCGCCAAGTTCGTCTTCGATTCGCTCGGGGCCCTGTTGTACGGCCTCTTGAAGCTCTTGCACCTCTTCCTGAAGTTTTTCCCAGAGTTCATCCGCGTTTCGCCAATCAAAGCCTAGATCCGCGGCTTCGTACTGCAGGCTCAGCGCTTCGGTCAATACGCTTCCATGTCCGGTATCAGGCTTCACGATCATTCACCATCTTGCACAAGTCCCAGAGCATTCCGGCGGTGGCACCCCACACACGGTAGTGTTTCCAATGCAGCTCGTGATACGGAATAACCAGACCATCACGGCTCAGTCTCTTGCGGGTATAGGAGCGAGGGTCGAGAACATGAGACAAGGGCACCTCGAATACCTCAGCTACTTCGGCAGGCGCAGGTACCGGTTCAAAGGGCCCTTGGATGAGTCCAACAACAGGCGTCACGCGGTAATTGCTGATCGTGGGGTAATCCGCCAGATATCCGAGAATTTCTACACGATCTTGCGGCAAACCGATTTCTTCAAATGACTCTCGCAAAGCGGTCGCAGCCGCATGGCTATCAGTATCGTCGCGGCGCCCGCCCGGAAAACTGATCTGGCCCTTGTGTGAACTCAGGTGCTGTGCCCGCACCGTCAGAAGTACCCGATATTCGTTTTCATTTCGAATGACAGGGGCCAGCACCGCGGCATGGCGCAGTTTTTTCAGAAATGCTGGCTTGAGCCAGTGGTCGGCGCCCAGCGGAAGGTCGAGACTGGCAACCGGGCGCGGTTCGCGGTCATGCGTACCCTGAAGCGCTTGACGCAAGCGCAACTCTAAAGCATCGGGTTTGGCGACTCCTTGACTCAAACGCGTCGCAAGACGACGCAACCCGCCGAATACCCTGCTCCAAAAGCGCACAGCACGCCGATATCGTCAGCCACGAGATCGTCCTGATACTTGTGAAATGCGATAACCGATCCTGCGGAACTGGTGTTGGCGTACTCATCGAGGATGACCGGCGCCTCAACGGTTGTGGGTTCGCGTCCCAAAACACGCTTCGAGATGAGCTGGTTCATCGACAGATTGGCCTGATGCAGCCAGAAGCGCTTCACATCCTGCGTCTGGATTTGGAGCTCGCCCAGATGCGTGGTGATCAGCTCGGACACCATCGGGACCACTTCCTTGAACACCTTCCGCCCTTCCTGACGAAAGAGCACGTCATCCCATGTCCGCGGCGGATCTTCCGAGCTGTTGAGAAAGCCGAAATTGTTGCGAATATTGCTGGAAAACCGTGTCTGCAGTCGGGTGCCAAGAATCTCGAAGCTGTTCGATGAGACGGCAGCGTCCAGAGGTTCGATGACCACGGCAGTGGCCGCATCACCAAAGATGAAGTGACAGTCGCGATTGCGGAAATTCAGATGCCCGGTACAAACCTCCGGGCTGACCACCAGGGCACATTTGGCGTTGCCATTACGCACGGCATCAATGGCGGCCTGAATGCCGAAGGCTGCCGAGGCGCAGGCCACGTTCACGTCGTAGCCAAATCCCTGAGCGCCCAGATAATGCTGAAGCTCAACAGCCATCGCCGGATAACCGCGTTGCATGTTCGAGCAGGCAACCAGAACGCAATCCACATCGGCTCCCGTGCGCCCTGCTCTTTCAAGCGCCTGCCTGGCAGCACTCAAGCCCATTTCGACCAGCAAGCTGGGTTCGTCATCGCCGCGCCTGGCAATGTGGGGCCGCATGCGATCTACATCGAGCAAGCCGGACTTGTTGACCACGTGGCGCGACTGGATTCCTGAAGCCTTCACAATAAATTCTGACGACGAAGGTGCCAGCGCCTGCACGCTGCCCTGTTCGATCGCTGTTGCATTCTCGCTGTTGAACTTTTCAACCCAGGCGTTGAAGCAGGCTACGAGCTCATCGTTTGAAACCGACTCCGGCGGCGTATAGAGCCCGGTGCCACTAATGCATATTCTGGTCATCTGCTGTGTATTCCTCGCGGCCTGATCCTCGGCCTTTCTAAGTGTTTTTCAGTTTGCCTCGCCTGAGATACCGACATCTGCTGACCAGCCTGCCTGCTTTACGGCCTGCTCAAGTGTCATGCGTGGTTCAAACTCGTGGGCAATGCTCATGTGTGAACCCTGATACCAGCGCGTCTCAACGCCCCAGTGCTGAGCGAGCAAGGCGGGCTGACCCACTGGGACGATGCGATCGGCATTGGCGGCCACAACGTAGCGCCCGTCGTGCGGCAGCCGGCTGGGCATAGTCAGGGGAGAAACTGCGCGCAGAAGATCCCGGTAATGATCTTCAGTGATACCGCGTGCCTCAAAGTACTGCTTGTGAACGGGCGGAATGACACGCCAGAGCACTTCAGCGAAATCGACCACCGGGATGCTGGCGACACCGAAAGCAAGGTCGCGCTCGTATCCGGTCAGCAGGCCGGTGTTGTATCCGCCCAGACTGATGCCATAAACGCCGATCTGCGGCTGATCCTCGCTATCGCGCAGCCAGGCCAACCAACGTCTCAAGTCCCAGAGTGCCTGCGACTGCGCAAGGACCAACTCCAGCAGGTTTCCGTCCAGATAGTGTCCGCCTGAGAGGCGTCCGATCCGGCGCGGGCCATGCAGCGGCAGCGTAGGCATGAGCAGGTTGAGGCCCAATCGCCGATGCAGCAAACGAGGATTGAACAAGCCGAAATCGATCCAGGCCTCGCCCATGCGGTATCCGTGGATACACAGCAGCCACGGTCTTGGCGGACCGGGATGTCTGAGCATCCAGGCGTTTGCGCGATTATTCCGATTGTGCTGCGACCATTCATTGGCCAGAGGCAGGTCCGGATCAGGCACGAATTCGCTCTCGAAACTGATTCGCTCATAGTCCAGCCCCTGACAGCGAGCGGTCTGGGCATTGACCTGCGACGGCGCGTCCGGCGTCCTGTGCATGGTTTCGGGCGCGTGATCCCAGCCCCGCTTGCGGATCAGCTCTTCAAGCCCAAGGGCCTCTTCGCACATGCGTGCAGCCATGTGGCCGCTGGGTACGCGTGCCGAAATCAGGAAGAAGCCCATGACAGATTCGTCGAAGCCCACCTTGGCCTGCATGCGCAGGTCATTTTCTGGCTGCGGCACCACTTCGGGGCTGAGTTCATCTGTGAGACTGCTGCGTCCGGCAACGATGAAACTGCCAACGCAAAGTGCGGCAAACAACAATGCGGACCAAAAGCCACTGATAAGGAGAAGCGGCACAGCGCAAAGCGCTCCGATCACCGATGCCAGTGCCATGTAGGCCTTGACGCGCATGTCGCCCGGGATGAACAACATGCTCATGCCGGTCAGAATCAGGAACAGTGCCGGAATGCCGGCAAATATGGCGCTAGCGATGCCACAGACAAGGCTGATACCGAACAGGCCTGCCACAAGAGGGACGCCGCCGCGCCACTGCCACTGTTGCGGAAGTTTGAGGGCTTGCAGGGTCATGGAATCAGGCAGTAAACAGGTTGTAGATGTACATGCACGCAAGTGCGGACACAATGAATGCGAGGCACTGGATGAGCAACTGACCTCTGGGGCGCCGTATCAGGCTCCAGAACGCCAGGCCAAGGAAGAGCGTCAGCAGCGAAAAGGCCGCGGTGGCCGCGGCGACTGTGGGCATTTCTGCCCCGACACTCGAGGACAGATCGGTATGAAAGCTGTACATCAGCCAGACCACCCCCAGGCAAATCGCCATGGTGGCGGCCAGCGCAAACAGGGCCGCTTCAAGAATTTGCAGGTATCGCATCAGAGCCATCGATCAGGATTGTTTGCGGCGCAGCAGCCGAGCCGCGGGGAGTAGTTCGCGCACCACCTTGGGTTGCGAAACGCCGGCCTTGACCATGAGCTTGACGAAGTTGCGGATCAGCAGATCGCGCTTTTCAAAAACACTGCCCACCATCGGAATACGGCGATTATCAATCATCGTGATCTTGTCGTCGGCCTCGTCGCCGAAACGAAAGCTAAGGGTGAGTTCAACATCCAGCGGCTCTCTGCCGCGAGATTTGGTCCTGTCAGTTTTGGTCGCTACCATCGCAGGCCCCTAGTGGAGTATCTGAATAATGTCGAAACGTCTGGTCTGCTTCGCCCACGGAAAGGAAAGCGGTCCGTGGGGTACCAAGATCACGTGCCTTGCAGATGTGGCCCGCTCTCGAGGCTTCGAGGTCATGAGCCCGGATTATAGTCACAGCTTCGACCCACACGAACGAGTGCGCATGTTGCATGAGCTCGCCCCACAAGCAGACTCGCTGGTATTGGTGGGCTCAAGCATGGGGGCATACGTGTCAGCCATGGCTTGCAAACAGCTCAAGCCAGACGCCCTGTTTCTGATGGCGCCCGCACTCTATTTCGAAGGATGGGCTGAGGAGCCGGAGCAAATCCCCAAACTGTGCAGTGTTGTTCATGGACTGTCGGACGAAATTGTTCCGGTGGAACGCGCGACTAGATTTGCCCGGGCCAATCAGGCTGAGCTGCATTTGCTCGATTCTGATCATGGCCTCAACGATCAACTCAAAACATTGTCGTTTTTACTTGCGCGCATGCTCGATTCTGTGGCGGCAAGCTGCGCTCAGCGTGGTTCTGCCGGCACATAGGCAGCGATGAACTCCGGCGGTTGCCGGCGCGGCCTGCCCGTGCTCATGTCCACGCAGATCCATTGGGTGCGCCCGCGCAGGACCGTCTTGCGATCCCGCCGCCGGATGATCTGATACCCGCGCCACATATCCACCTTGCCTGCGTTCTCTGCGACCCAGGTCGCAATGAGTAGATCATCGCCTTCGTGCGTGGCAGCCAGGTAATCGAGTTCGTGACGCCGGGCGACGACTCCCGCACCAACGCGGCGATAGTCAACCATACCGAAGCCGAGTGATTGCGAATGGGCCCAGGCCACATCCTGAAGCCAGCCCACATAAACAACATTGTTGGTGTGACCAAACTCATCGAGATGTCCGGCGTTCACGGTCAGTGTTTGGATGAACGGCTGCGCTACATCCCAGCTCAAATCGGCTTCTGCTGTCATCTGATTCTCTTCGCTTGAATCGGGATATTGTCACTCAGCTTGCCGCTTGCCTGTGCTGGATATCGTGGGCAGATCATCAGGCGACGTTGAACGGAGTGTTCGTACTGCGTAGAATCCAATTGGTACCAATATGGTCTTGATTGGGAATTCTCATGTTCAAGCTCGGCAAACTCACGGATTACGGCACGGTGTTGATGACCTCCCTCGCTGGCGAGCCGTCACGTGTGCAGACAGCCCAGGAATTGGCGGCGGCAACGCATGTGGCACTGCCCACGGTGGCAAAACTGCTGAAGCTGCTGGCGAAGGCTCAACTGGTCGAATCTCACCGCGGCGCCCATGGTGGCTATCGACTCGCGCGCAAGCCAGACGAGATCTCAGTAGCCGATATCGTCAGTGCGCTTGAAGGTCCCATTGCACTGACCGAGTGCTCAGTTCACCAAGGATGTGGAATCGAATCGCATTGCGGCGTTCGCTCGCACTGGCGGCTGATCAACGATGCCATTCGCACTGCGCTGGATTCCGTGTCGCTGGCTCAGATGAGTCTGCCCCTGAACCCGCAACTCAAGACGCGGGGCGGCGCAAACCAAAGTGTGCCCATTTTTTTCTCGCCGCCGTCCCCGCGCGCGTAAAAAGCCCATTTCATTCAATTTCAAACATTGGCCACCGAGAAGGCAGCCCGATATGCAAAACACCGGAGAAAGCGTTCAGGACATCGTGACGAAGCGCGCAGCCAAGGCGTATGCCGCCGGCTTTGTCACCGATATTGAGTCAGATACTGACGAACCCGGCCTGTCCGAAGAAACCATCGCCAAGATTTCAGGCCGCAAGAAGGAACCCCAGTGGTTGCTCGAATGGCGCCTAAAAGCCTACCGCCGCTGGCTGAAGATGAGCGAGCCGGAATGGGCGCACGTTCACTATCCGCGCGTAGACTTCCAAGCCATCAGCTACTACTCCGCGCCCAAGTCCATGAAGGACCGTCCGAAGTCTCTGGACGAGGTGGACCCCAAGCTGCTTGAGACCTACAACAAGCTGGGTATCCCACTGCAGGAACAGGAGATGCTGGCCGGCGTTGTGAAGGACAAGCCGCAAGTGGCCATGGATGTGGTTTTTGATTCGGTCTCGGTGGGCACGACCTTCCGCAAAAAATTGGCCGAAGCCGGCGTCATTTTCTGCTCCATCTCGGAAGCAGTGCAGGAATATCCTGAACTGGTGAAGAAATATCTGGGCACCGTGGTCCCCTACGCCGATAACTTCTATGCCGCACTCAATTCCGCGGTGTTTACGGACGGCTCCTTTGTCTTCATTCCCAAGGGCGTGCGTTGCCCAATGGAGTTGAGCACCTACTTCCGCATCAACGAAATGAATACGGGCCAGTTTGAACGCACCCTGATCATCGCCGAGGAAGGCTCTCACGTCAGTTATCTGGAAGGCTGCACGGCACCTCAGCGTGATGAAAACCAGCTGCATGCTGCGGTGGTGGAACTGGTCACGCTGGATGATGCAGAGATCAAGTATTCCACTGTTCAGAACTGGTACCCCGGTGACGAGAACGGCAAAGGCGGCATCTACAATTTCGTCACCAAACGCGGTGATTGCCGTGGCGCACGATCCAAGATCTCCTGGACCCAGGTGGAAACCGGTTCGGCCGTGACCTGGAAGTATCCGAGCTGCATCCTGCGCGGCGACGACACCGTAGGTGAGTTCTATTCGGTTGCACTGACCCACAACTACCAGCAGGCCGATACCGGCACCAAGATGATTCACGTGGGCAAGAACACACGGTCCACCATCGTAAGCAAGGGTATTGCGGCTGGTCAGGGCCAGCAGAGCTATCGCGGCCTGGTACGCATTCTTCCTTCAGCCGAAGGGGCGCGGAATCACACCCAGTGCGATTCTCTGCTCATCGGAGACAAGTGCGGTGCCCATACCTACCCCTATACGGAAGTTGGCAACCCAAGCGCGGTGCTTGAGCACGAGGCGACCACCTCCAAGATCAGCGAGGACCAGCTTTTCTATTGCCGATCACGCGGAATTCCAGAAGAGGACGCGGTCTCCATGATCGTCAATGGCTTCTGCAAGGACGTGTTCCGCGAACTGCCGATGGAGTTCGCGGTGGAAGCACAGAAGCTGCTATCCGTTTCGCTTGAAGGAGCTGTTGGCTAGGCGCATCCGATCAACAGAATCCACTCATCAACTTTGGTCATCGTGATTGACGCCAGCCGCGTCTGCGACATGACCATCATCAACAGACACAAAGATCCAACATGCTTGAAATAAATAACCTGCACGCAAAAGTGGAATCCAAGGACATCCTCAAGGGCATTACGCTCAGCGTGGGTGCCGGAGAAGTGCACGCAATCATGGGCCCCAACGGTTCCGGCAAATCCACCCTTGCGCACGTGCTGTCAGGTCGCGAAGGCTATGAAGTGACACAGGGAAGCGCTCACTTTCAGGGCAATGACCTGCTGGAGCTCGATCCGGAAGTTCGCGCCGCACAGGGCCTGTTTCTGGGCTTTCAGTATCCGGTTGAGATTCCTGGCGTGTCCAACATGTATTTTCTGAAAGCTGCATTCAATGCACAGCGCAAGACGCGCGGCGAGAAGGAACTCGACGCCAGTGGTTTCCTCGCCTACGTCAAGCAGCGTGTCACCCAGATGAAGATGGAAACCAAGATGCTCCATCGTGGCGTCAACGAAGGTTTCTCGGGTGGCGAGAAGAAGCGCAACGAGATTCTGCAGATGCTGGTACTCGAGCCCAAGATGATGATCCTGGATGAAACGGATTCTGGCCTGGATATCGATGCCCTCAAGGTGGTGTCGGACGGCATCAATATCTTGCGATCACCTGAGCGCGCGACCCTGCTGATCACTCACTACCAGCGCCTCCTGGATTACGTAAAGCCCGACAAGGTTCATGTCCTTGCCGGAGGCAGGATCGTCAAATCCGGCGGGCCGGAGCTGGCGAAGGAACTCGAAGAGAAAGGCTACGGCTGGCTGCAGGCGGCCTGAGATGCAGACACTGGAAACCTACGAGAAGGCCTTTGCTGCCCTGCCCTCCAGCTTGCGCTCTGAACAGCGACAGGCGGCGTTCGATCACTTCATGACCAAGGGCCTGCCGACGCGTCAAAGTGAGAGCTGGAAATACACGGACCTGTCGCGACTGAAAGACCTGGCACCAGACATCAGTCTGATCAAGAACGATATCTCGTTCGAACTGAGCAAGGATGCCGATGCGATCGAGTCGCTTAATGCAGCGTTCTGCAGCGGCGGTCTGGACGAAGTGGTCACATCTGATACGCCGTCCGGTCAGGTTGTTCTGGCATCCGGCGCCGGTCATCGCAGGCATCGCATACGCGTCGCCGCGAATGTTTCAGCTGTGATTGCACTGGACATAGACCCCGCAGCAGATTTCCAGACCGTGCTGCTCGACCTGCATCTTGAGGCTGGTAGCAGGGTCTATCTGCATCGTTTTCACAAGGCGTCTTCGAGTTCACGACACATTACTCGTGTGCGCGCGTCTCTGGATCGTGACAGCTTGCTGGACGCCAGCACGATTGATCTGGGCGCCATGCTCTCGCGTCATGAGCTGAACGTTGATTTGATCGGGCCTGGCAGCGAGATCCGGTTGCGCAGCCTGTTTGTCTGCAGCGATAAAGAGCACATCGATAATCAGACTCGCTTCGACCACCGGGCTCCGCATTGCACCAGTTACGAGAATATCCGTGGCATGGCGCGCGACACCTCACGGGGAGTCTTTAACGGCAGGATCGTCGTGCATCCGGAAGGACAGAAAACAGATTCCGAGCAGCGCATCGCCAGCCTGATTCTTTCTCCCAAGGCTGAGATCGATGCCAAGCCGGAGCTTGAAATCTACGCCGATGACGTCAAGTGCGCGCACGGTGCAACATTCGGTCAGATTGATGATAAGGCGCTGTTCTACCTGCGCTCACGCGGAATTCCAGAAGCCGAGGCGCGCGCCCTGCTCACTCTGGCATTTGCCATGGAACCTCTGCGCAAAATTCCACACGATGCGTTCCGTCAATCCATGATCGAACATGTGGTGAAGCATCTCGGTGCAAACATCGACGATACGGTGCTCGCATGAGTGAGGCTTTGAACCTGAAAAAGATTCGCGCGCAGTTCCCGATTCTGTCCGAAGCCATTCACGGCAAGCGCCTGGCGTATCTGGATAACGCCGCTACGACACAAAAGCCGACGCAAGTACTCCAGGCGCTGGATCAGTACTACCGTCATGACAACAGCAATGTCCATCGCGCGGTTCACGAATTGGCTGCGCGGGCAACGACCAAGTACGAAGCTGCGCGTGACCGTATCGGCGCCTTTCTCAATGTGCCCCGCGAAGAGATCGTTTTTACGCGTGGCACCACTGAGGCCATCAATCTGGTTGCCCGTGCATTTTTGCAGCCACTATTGAAGCCCGGCGACGAAGTGCTGCTAACGGGCATGGAGCATCACTCCAATATCGTTCCCTGGCAGCTGGCAGGCGCCAAAACAGTAGCAGCAGATATCACCGAAGAAGGCGAGCTGGATCTCGACGACTGGCGCTCGAAGCTGGGACCACGCACACGCATGGTTTCGATCGTGCAGGTTTCCAACTCCTTGGGCACGATCAACCCGGTAGCGGAAATGATCAGAGAAGCGCATGCGCGTGGCATCCCGGTTCTCATCGATGGTGCCCAAGCCATTGCGCACGGGCCTCAGGATCTGGCGGCGCTCGATGCAGATTTCTATGCCTGTTCCGCCCACAAGGCCTACGGACCTACAGGCTTCGGAATCCTGCACGCAAAACGCACCCATCTGGAGGCGATGGCGCCCTGGCATGGCGGTGGCGACATGATCGAAACGGTCACGTTCAGCGGCAGCACCTGGAATGAGATTCCCTACAAATTTGAAGCCGGAACCCCCGACATGGCAGGCGCCATCGGAATGGCGGCTGCGCTGGATTGGATTGAATCTGTCGGAATTTCAAAAATTGCCGATGCCGAGCAGCGCCTTTTGTCGTATGCCACGGCACGCTTGTCGGAGGTCTCAGGGCTGCGCATTATCGGAACGGCGAGCAGGAAAGTCGGCGTGCTGTCGTTTGTTCTGGACGGCGCTCACGCCCATGACCTGGGAAGTTTGCTCGATCAGGAAGGAATTGCCGTTAGAACAGGGCATCACTGCACCATGCCGCTCATGGAGCGCTTCAAGATTCCGGCGACCTGCCGAGCCTCCCTCGCGGTCTATAACGGCGAAGACGACATCGATCAGTTGATTTCGGGTCTGATTAAGGCGAAACGCTTGCTTGCCTGATCTCGCCGCTGTGCCATGATTCAGATATGAAGATGGATTCCGATAGGTCCTCATGAGCGGGACTCTCCCGAAGCTGGCGATGGAGCTGGAAAGCCCTCGGCTGCGCTTTGGTCAGGGTTTACAGTTCAAGTTGTCTGTCGCCTTCATCCTGGTAACCGCCCTGCTCGCCTTCGTCGCCTGGCAGGTGGGAAAGACACTGGTTCAAACAAGCGTGGTCGAAGACACGCAGCGCTATCAGCGAGAAAGCGGACTGCGGCTTTCTCAACTGGTGGATCACCACTTGGCACAGGCTGGCGTCCTCGCGGCAACCGTTGCCGAACTTGCCGGCAGCGACAGCAGCGCGCGGTGGCGCAACAAGGTCGTGCCTCTGGTATCCGCAAGCGGCCTCGACACCATGGTGACCGGTATTGGCTGGTGGCCGGAACCGCGATCTGCTGGCGAGAAGCGGCAAAGCCTTTACTGGCTCGCAGATGGCGTCGGCGAGTTGCAGGTTCGTGATGACTACAACGACCCAAAGGCGGTGCCCTATTGGGAAGAGAGCTGGTACACCCCGGCTCGTTATGCCACGGCCGGAAGATGTTATTGGTCGCTGTTAAGGAGCGAGTCTCTTTCCCGGCGCAGGGTCGTGATCTGCGCATTGCCCATTCGCAACAGCAGTGGTTTCAAGGGTGCCGTGACCGTCTCTCTGGATGCTCGCGAACTCGAAAAAAGCCTGCGCCGTGCCAGCAGCGGACAATCGGGATACGCCCTTCTGGTTGATCGCAATAACCAACTGATTGCCGTTGCTGGAAAAGCAGTGGAACCCATCAGCGAAACCAGGCCACGCAATGTCGCCGAACTCGCGCAGAAGATTCCCGCATTCAACACGCTCGCTCTGGATCTGCACCGGCGAGACGAGGCGTTCCTGTCGAAGTCTGTGCAGTCGCCCTTCTACGATGCTGAAACGATTTCCAACCTGAAGGATCGGACGCGCAATGCCTCCCGCCAGCAGACCGAATCTGACCTGGCCCTGATCTGGAACAGTGCGGCATCCGGTGCAGACAGTGCTGCCAACCCCGAGGAGCTCCTGATTCGATCTGACGCCATTCTTGGCGAAGACGGCGCGGCGACTATATTCGAGCTGGCAGCTCCTTACTGGAAGCTCGTTCGTGTCACTTCGGCGCGTGAAGGCGTTGCCGGTGCCGAGTATTTCTTTACCCAATCGCTACTGGTGCTCATTGGAACCGTCGCGATTACGATGCTGCTGATCTTTGCCGCCCTGCGTTTCTTTGTCCTGCGGCCGCTGGCCAAAATGTCGAACACGCTTGCCCGTGTTCACACTGTTGATGAAGCTCAGCGCGTGCAGCTCAATGCCAGCCCCAAGAACGAGATCGGCATGATCAGCCATGCCTACAACGATCGCATTCGCCAGTTGCGGGAGGCCAGCGATCGTGCGATGGCGCAACAAAGTCAGTTGGTGGTCGAAGCTGGCGAGCGTGCTCGCGCTGATGAGCAAGCGCTGCGACTCAAACAGCGCAGTGGCGCGGTGCTGGCATCCATTGACGATGCGGCCATCACCGTAGACCCCAACGGAACCATTGAAGGCATGAATGCCCCGGCAGAGCGATTGACCGGCGTTGCCCTGCGCGATGCACGCGGCAGACCCTGCGGCGAAATCCTGAAGCTCAGGCTCGCAAACCAGCCCGAAGCAGCGCCCGATTTTGCAGCAAGCGTGATTGCCTCCAGTTCTCGCGTCGAATATTCCGACGGCATTTTCCTCAAGGCCGAAGGCCGCGAGGAGTGCGAGATTCGGTTCATAGGCACCCCACTGCATGGACCGGGCCGTCGCAGTCTCGGTGCCGTGCTGGTATTTGATGAGCATGCCCGTCAGAGCGATGCCACCCGGGTAGTCATAGACCGACGCAGCAACGACCCCATCACCGGACTTCCAACCCGGACTGCATGCGACCGGCGCATTCGAGAGGTATTCACCAGCTTCTCCGGAAAAACGGCGCAACATGGGCTGCTGATTGCTGACGTTGACCGGCTTCGCAATGTCAACGATACCCTGGGCATGCAGGCAGGCGACGAAGTACTCGTGAGAGTGGCGGAAGCACTGGTGCAAGGTGCACCAGACATCGACATCTTCCGGCTGGGTGCTGACACCTTTGCATTGATCCTGCCAAGTACGACTGAGACTGAGGCACTGGAGCTGGCCCGTAGCCTTGGTCAGGCCATTGCGGCTTCGCCGCTGCAATGGGCCGATAGAAAAATCTCGACAACTGCGAGCTTTGGCCTGGTCATGGTAGACAGCCAGTGTGGACTTCCCCCACTCGAATTGCTCGGACGCGGCGCCAAGGCCTGCACAGTTGCCAAGGAAGCCGGTCGTAATACCGTTCACGTCTATGACGAGGGTGCAGACTCAACCGAACATCTCGCAGTGGACGAGGCGAAATGGGTTCGGCGAATTCGAGCGGGTCTGGATGACGGACTGCTGCACCTGACAACCCAGCAATTGCATTCCGTCAAGGCCAAGCAGGAAAACGGTCTTGTCTTCAAGGTTTCAGTTGCCCTGGAAGATGAGGAAGGTTTCTGGGCTGAACCTGAAACCTTCCTGCCGGTTGCCAAGCGCACAGGACATGCTGCGGAAGTTGAACGCTGGGCCCTGAAGTCGACGCTCGATCATCTATCACGTAACCGCGAGGTGCTGTCACGGGTAGGCCTGTGCTGCATTCCGCTTTCGCCGCATACCATTGGTGACAGCGCAACACTTGAAGTGCTTGCCAACGCCCTGCAGGAGAATCCGCAGCTCGAGTCGTTCAAGATCTGCTTCGTCCTAGGCGAAGAGACTCTGAGAGACATGCCAACGCCAGCACGGATTTTTTGTGAAGCCGCCCGCAGCCTGAAATGCCGGGTCGCACTTTTTCAAGGCTCTGTACTGGGCGCCGGAGCTGCGGAGATTGAGCGCAATTTGCCAGCCGACTTCTGCTGCATTGACAGTCGCCACTACAAGAACCTAGCCAATGATGCAGTAGACCGGATCATGGCCGACAGTGCCATTAGCGTTGCACACAGCTTGCAGAGGAAAATCATCGTCTGCGAGATCAGTGATGAGTCAGCTCGCGATGCCTGGTCACAGATGGGTGTTGATTACCTTGAAGGACCGATGATTGCCCGTCCTTCGCCCGTGGTATTCACTATCCCGTCCTGAGACAGCGAAGGCTTCACAGAGTGGCGCGTGCCTCAATAGGGGTAAGCCCACCACCCGGAAGTAGGTAGAACCTTTGAACATGCGTGTCCTACAATCTTGGATCACGCACGTGCAAGCGTGGGCACTGCCCCGCCTTTCACCCTACTACTGCCGCCATAACCATCATGACGACGCCAAGCGGGACATCCGAAGTCAGCATCGGCGCTGACACAAGACCTGAAGACAGTCAGCGAGCAAGCAAGACAGCCCCTTCCGGGTCGCAATCCCCATCTGCAGGAAAGCATCTGCCGGGAGAGGTCGGTATCTGGGTTTTCATCATGGGCGACATGGTGGTCTTCTCCCTGTTTTTCGCGGTGTTCCTGTTTTACAGGAATCAGGACATCGCCTTGTTTACCGAGTCTCAGCAGACACTCAATCAAACGCTGGGGGTCTGCAACACGCTGCTCCTCCTGGCTAGTTCCTGGTTTGTGGCCAAAGGCGTAGACGTGGCTCGCAAGAATCCGCTTGCACCCGCGCCACAGTGGTTCCTGCTCGCTTTTGCATGTGGCTTCGGTTTTGGCGTGGTCAAAGTGGTCGAGTACAGCGAAAAGATCAGCGCCGGCCATACGCTGATGAGCAACGACTTCTTCATGTACTACTTTGTCTTTACCGGTATTCACTTTCTGCACGTGATCATCGGCATGGTCGTTCTGCTGCTGCTTTGGCAACTCACTCGGCGCCCCATGACAGGCCCGAACGACATTCGCTCGCTGGAGAGTGGCGGCATTTTCTGGCACCTGGTCGATCTGTTATGGATTGTGCTCTTCCCTCTGCTCTACCTGGTGCGATAGTCATGAAATTACTTCGAATGGATGGCATCACGCTGGTATGGCTGATTCTCAGCTTCATGACCGTGTTCTCCTGGGTCCTGGGCACTCAGGAAGACGGCAGCGAAGTGAGCTCCCATACACTGGCAACCATTGGCATTCTCATTGTGTCCTTCTTCAAGGTCCGGCTGGTCATCATGCATTTCATGGAAGTCAGAGCCGCTCCCTTGGCCTTGCGTCTGGTTCTGGAATCCTGGGTTTTAGGCATTTGCTCAATCCTGATCGTGATCTACATGACGGGCTGGGGCGCTTCGGCATCGGCTTGACGCGCAACCTTTGCCAACTTGCTCTGTCGTGAAAGCCGATAAAGTCCAGATTCATGAGGTGGGCATGCGCGACGGGCTGCAGAGCATCGCGAGCATCATGCCCACGGCTGATAAGTGCGCATGGATCGACTCAGCCTGGCAGGCAGGCCTGCGCAATATCGAGGTCGGATCCTTTGTCTCTCCCAAGTTGCTGCCACAACTTGCGGACACGCCGGAATTGGTTGCGCACGCCAGCGTCCTAGACGGTCTGCAGATTGCTGCGCTGGTGCCGAACCTGAAAGGCGCTGAGAACGCGATTGCTGCCGGTGTGCACAAACTGACTGTTCCGGTCTCAATGACTGAGGCGCATAGCCAAAGCAATCTGCGGCGCTGTCGCGCGCAAGTGGTCGCGGATGTCGGAAGCATCGTCTCCAGATGCAAACAGTTGCCAAAGACACAGCGCCCCTTGGTGGAGGCCAGCCTGTCCATGGCCTTTGGCTGCACCCAACAGGGCCTGGTTGCGCAGGACGAGGTGATGCAGATTTCAGAGCAACTCCTCAGCTTGGGCGTCGACCAGCTTCGACCCGCCGATACCGTAGGCTATGGAAACCCGGCCCAACTCAAGCAACTGCTCGGCGCCATGCGCTCAGCGTTTGGCGCCGCACGCGTGAGTGGGGTGCATCTGCACAACAGTCGTGGCCAGGGCCTGGCCATGGTCGTTGCGGCACTGGATATCGGCATACGATCTTTTGACAGCTCGCTCGGCGGACTGGGTGGCTGCCCTTTTGCTCCCGGCGCCTCCGGCAACATCGTCACCGAGGACCTGGTCTGGATGCTCGACGCCATGGGCTTCGATACTGGGATAAATCTGGATCAACTCCTGGCGGTGCGCAAAAGAGTCGAGAAGCAGTTGCCCGATGAAAGGCTGTACGGCTTTCTTGCTGGCGCGGGCCGACCAAGGACCACTCCAGAAATCTGAATCGTCGAGCGAGTCACCTCATGCGAGGTCGATAGCCTGGGCCCACACAATCTGAATTTGGAGCTTTCGTCTGCCGCGATAGGTGTTGATTGACAGCTGATAAGCCGTCTCAATTTCATCGCCTTCCTGCACCGGCGCATCGCCACCAGGAGCAGTTGCGGCAAACCAGACGGCCTCAACAATTTCGGTGCCAGACAACAAGACCAGTCGCCAATGACTACCGTCGCCCATGGACCGACATTGCTGTACCTGGAACCTGCCCTTGAATGTTGGCTGCGGAAAGTCCTTGCCCCATGGATCGAGAGCTGAAAAGGAATCGGCGCTGTCGATGTTCAGGTCAGCATCGGGCAATGAGCCGTCTGTCCAGACCTCTGGCTCGAACACGCGCGCATCGGTCAACACTCGAACCGCTTCGTTGAATTCGGCCTCGAAACGCTCGAATGCCGCTCGATCAAGTGTTGCTCCCGCGGCACCAGCATGTCCGCCAAAAGAGATGAGCATTCCCGGATTGCGCTCATGAACGCGCTGCAAGGCATCGCGAATGTTCAGCCCGTCCACACTTCGAAACGAGCCGGTAATGATGTCCGCATTGCCTTCCAGTACGTCGCCATCAATGGTGCGCGCTCCGGAGCCTTTGCAGGAGAAAACCGCTGCGGGCTTGCCGAAACGCTCTACCAGACGGCTGGCGGTGATGCCGTGCACACCGCTGTGGCCGCGTTCAATCAATACCAGTGATGCGCTGCTGCCTGTCTGCTTCTCCGCAGAGGCCACTGCAATGCTTCTGATCTCTCGCTCAATACGCTTTCTTTCCTCGTTCTCTGACGCGAGAACTGCCCATTGCTTGTTTGCCTCACTGAACGAACGGGCGACGAGAAAGCGAAAGCCGGTTTCGGCCCAGTCCAGCCGCCCAGCCGAAGCTACCGCTGGCGCCAGCGAAAAAGCGATGGTTTGCGAACTGATTGGTCCTTCCTGCTTCAGATTGGCTCTGAAGGCCTGCCAGCAGGGCCTGGATTCCTGATTGATCAGTTGCAGACCGCTACGAATCAGTGCGCGGTTGACGATGCTTCGGTCAGGTCGCAGAGCAACGCAATCCGCGACTGTGGCCACGGCAACGTAGTCTGTCAGGCCAAGCAGCGACTTGATCTTTGGGCGCTTCCCTTGCGCCATCAGTTCTGAGCGTACTTTGGCAGCGGTGAGAAAGGCGACGCCTGCCCCACAGACAAAGGGGTCGTAGCTGGAGTCCTTGCGCGCAGGATTGACGCAGGCATAGGCACTTGTCGGCGGCCCTTCAGCTGGCACCTCATGGTGATCGGTTACGACCACGTCCTTGCCGGACGCAGCGATTCGCTGAATGCGCTTCTCGTCCGAGGAGCCTTTGTCTGCCGAAATGATCAGGCTGGCATTGGAGGCGATGATGCGGTCAGCCACGGCATCGGTAATGCCATATCCCTCGGTCAGGCGATGACTGGTAACGACGCTGATCAGACTCGGATCAACATCAAAATAATCTACAAACGCCGACCACAGCACAGCGGCTGAAGCCTGACCGTCCATGTCGTGGTCAACGGCAAAGATGACCCTTTCCCGGTCCACGATGGCGCGAACCATTCGTTGCACAGCGCGCGCCATGTCGGGAATTGCACTCGGGTCTGGAATGTCGGCAAGCGATGGCCGGTCCAGCTGTTCGGGCGATACGGCCTTGCTCAGACGTCTCGCCAGAAAGTCGGCGATTCTGCCTTCATGCCCCTGCCCCAGCAGATTCTGGAACAGAATCTCATCGCGCTGTCTTTCAAGGACCCGCATGCTCACACGCAACCCACCACGCTAATTGCCGCCACTCATGACCTGTGCAGATATCTTGTCGCGAGCAAGCATGCGAACCGCTTCATCGGCCTTTGCACGCCCATCGTAAGGCCCGCAGCGAACCCGGTAGATCGTGCCCTTGGCGGTGTCGGCTGGCGAAATCACGCAGTCGACGCTTTGCAGAGAAGCTCTGGCCAGCATGGCCCGCGCGCTGCTGATCTGAGAAAACGCACCTGCCTGGACTAGGAATCGTCCGCCCGAAGACGCCGCAGGCTTGGGTGTTGCCGGAGGCTCCGGCGGTTTGGGTTTGGGCTTCGGCGCGGGCTCAGGAGAAGGCGCTGGTTCTGGAGCAGGCTTTGGCTCCGGTTTGGGCGTCGGCTCAGGCTTGGGTTGCGGCTTGGGTTGCGGTCTGGGCTCAGGTTTGGCCGCGACAGGGGGAGCGCTTTTGGGTTCCGGCTTGGGCCTGGGCGTTGGCTGTGAGGTTGACTGCGTCTGCTCACCAGCCTTGGCCTCCGTCTGACCGGCAAACGAAGGATTGCCCTCATCACCTCGCAGATCGTCTGGTGCTTGCTCGAACGAGCTGAGATCGTCTGCGTCCGCCCGATTCAGAACCGACGGCGTGTCCTGCACGATCTCGTTGGAAGCAAGATCAATCGACACGAGCTTCTGGCCGTCCGACTCCAGTGATTCCAGCCCCGGTCTAGGCAAGAGCCAGCTCAACAGAAAGGCAATGGTGACCAGGGTCAGCAAACCGACAATTCGCCTCAGCAGAATCTCATCCATACGCCATGCCTGCCGCAACCGTCAGAAATGAACCTGTCACAACCACCTCGTAATTCTCAAAATTGTTCAAGGCTTGCCCAACAGCCTCTTCGATAGTCTCGCAAGCCTGGGCCGCAATGCTGAGCGACGCTACTCGACGCTGCAACGTGACGCTATCCAGCCCTCTGGGTGAGTCAAGCCCAATACAGTACACCCGCCCCATGACCGGGCGCAGGATATTGCAATAGGCCTCTACGTCCTTGTCCTTGAGCATTCCCAGCACAAAGGGAAACCTGTGTCCGGGTCGGAGCTGCCGAAGCTGGGCCAGCAGGACACCCGCAGCATCCATATTGTGCGCGACATCCAGAATCAGTCGCCCACGACGCTCAAAGCGTCCCGGCATGCGGAAGTCGCTGAGCGCGCCAACAACGCTGTGATCGTCAATCGGTAGTCGTGCCTGGAGGCTGTCTACTGCTGCCAAAACGCCGGCTGCGTTGCAACGGTGCTCGGCAACCTTCAGGTAATCAGTACGTGGCAGAGGCAGCTTTCTCATGCCGCAATGCCAGGCCCAATCTCCGTCGCGGCACTGAAGATCAAAATCGGTCCCGAGCTCCAGATAGCCTGCTCCAACTGACCTCGCGTATGCGCGCAGGCTCTCGGGCGGCGATGAATCTGCACAAATCGCGGGGCGGCCATCCCTGAAAACGTGCGCCTTTTCCAGACCAATCGATGCGCGATCCGGACCGAGCCATTCAACGTGATCAATACCAATGGACGTGACCAGCGCGGCATCGGCATCAACAATATTGACTGCGTCCAGGCGACCGCCCAATCCAACCTCGAGCACCTGAACCTCAACGCCCCGCTCTCGAAACAGGTACAAGGCCGCCAGAGTCCCGAACTCAAAATAGGTGAGCCCGGTCTGACCTCGCTGTTGTTCAATCTTGTCAAAAGCGGTGCAGATTTCGGCATCGCCCACGGCTTGGCCATTGACGCGGATGCGCTCGTTGTACGTCAACAGGTGCGGCGATGTGTAGAGACCAACCCTGTACCCGGCGTTTAGATAAATCTGCGCTGCCAGGCTGGCGCTCGAGCCTTTGCCGTTGGTACCGGCAACCGTCAGTGTTACTGCGTCTGTTTCATCTAGCCCCAGCCGGTTTGCAACCTCGCCAACCCGCTCCAGTCCAAGATCAATTTCTTGAGGATGCAAGCGCTCCAGCCACGCCAGCCACTCAGGCAGCGAATCGCGACGACCCCGGAAACTCAAGCTTCAGCGGGCGCCCAGTGCGTGAGCATTGCGAGCAGCCGGTGAATCTTCTCGCGCATCTCGCGGCGATCAACGATCATGTCTACAGCGCCGTGCTCAAGCAGGAACTCAGCGCGCTGGAAGCCTTCTGGCAACTTCTGGCGCACGGTCTGTTCGATGACGCGAGGCCCAGCAAAGCCGACCAGTGCCCGGGGCTCAGCGATGTTGATATCACCCAGCATAGCGAGGCTGGCTGATACGCCGCCCATGGTCGGGTGCGTAATGACCGAAATAAAAGGCAGGCCTCGCTCGTGAAGCTTGGCTAGCGCTGCAGAGGTTTTCGCCATCTGCATCAAGGAGAACAGGGATTCCTGCATGCGTGCGCCGCCCGATGCCGCAAAGCAGACCAATGGGACCCCGTGTTCAAGGCTCGCATTGGCGCCGCGGACAAACTTTTCACCGACGACGCTGCCCATTGAGCCGCCCATGAAGCCGAACTCAAAAGCATTGACGACCAGCGGCAGGCCCATGACTTCGCCGCGCATAACCACCAGAGCGTCCCGCTCATCGGTATCGCACTGCGCTTCCTTGAGGCGTTCTGTGTACTTGCGCGAATCCTTGAACTTCAGCGGGTCCAGCGGAGAAACATCCGTTGCCAGTTCCTCACGATTCTGCTCGTCCAGAAAGTGGTTGAGCCGGGCGCGCGAGCCGATGGGATGGTGCGCACTGCATTTGGGACACACTTCGAGCGTCCGCTCCAGCTCTGCCCGATACAGCATGGACTGGCAACTTCCGCACTTTGTCCACAGGCCCTCCGGCACATTGCGCTTGCGCACGCCTTTGGTAAGTAGTTGTGATCCCGAAATTTTATCCAGCCAACTCATACAACACGCGCTCCCAAATGTCTGCGCATCAGCACCTGAATCCCCATGATCAGGGCTGCAAGCAAATTATCCAAGCCGTCATCTTATCCGACACTGCCCTGATCCATGGCCTCACGAAGTGGCCGCAGCTTGGCTGCAAGTCGATCAGGCAGTTCCTCGGGCGTTTCCGAGTTGCGCTCAATCTCCGAAACGAGCGCACTGCCGACCACCACGCCGTCAGCAATGCCCGCGACAGAGCGCGCAGTTTGCGCATCGCGAATGCCAAAGCCGACGGCAACAGGCAGGTTGGTTGACTTGCGTATTTCCACCATCTTTTGGGTCACGCTTTCGAGGTCCAGATTCGCTGCGCCGGTGACGCCCTTGAGCGAGACGTAGTACAGATAGCCGCCCGCCAGCTCCGCGGCAGCCCGGATACGCGCTTCCGGACTGGTGGGCGCCAACAGGAATATGCTGTCCAGGCCATGCTTTTTGAGCGTGGGAACGTACTCAGGCGCCTCTTCGACAGCCAGATCCACGATCAGCACACCGTCAATGCCGGCTTCGCTGGCGGACTTAGAGAAGCGTTCCAGCCCCATGATTTCAATGGGGTTCAGGTAGCCCATCAGGACCACGGGTGTCTCCGCGTCTTGCTGCCGGAACTGCCGCACCATATCGATGACCATCTGCAGCGAGGTCTGGTGCTTGAGCGCACGCTCACAGGCCAGCTGAATCACCGGGCCATCGGCCATGGGATCGGAGAACGGAATACCGAGTTCCAGGATGTCCGCACCGGCGGATACCAAAGCATGCATCAGTCCCACGGTGTGATCAGGGTGCGGGTCACCCGCCGTAATGTAGGGAATCAGCGCCTTGCGACCGGCGGATTTCAGAGTTTCAAATTTAGGGGCTATTCGGCTCAAGAACACATCACTCGTGTAGCGGCAGTCAGGTTCAGGATTCTGAAATCAGGCTGCAGAAGAAACAGATTCAGTCATGCCCGCAGGCAGTGACACAGACAGGAAGACTCAGGTCAGCTCCACGCCTTCGCGCTTAGCAATGGTGAAGATATCTTTGTCGCCGCGCCCGGACAGATTCACGACGATATGCTTTTCTGAGCTCATATCAGCCGCAATGGATTTGGCATAGGCCAAGGCGTGAGACGACTCCAGAGCCGGAATAATCCCTTCGACGTGCGCCAGCTCGTGGAAGGCCGCGATGGCCTGATCATCGGTCACGGCGGTGTAACGCACCCGACCCAGATCCTTGAGCCATGCGTGTTCCGGACCGACACCGGGGTAATCCAGGCCAGCTGAAACGGAATGCGTGCCCATGATCTGGCCGTTGTCGTCGGACATGACATAGGTGCGATTCCCATGCAGCACACCCGATTTTCCGGCTGATAGTGGCGCGGCATGGCGGCCTGATTCGACACCGTCCCCGCCCGCCTCCACGCCGACCATCTCGACCTCTGGAAACTCCAGCATCGGATGAAAAAGCCCAATTGCATTGGAGCCGCCGCCGACGCAGGCAGTGAGCAGGTCTGGAAGGCGACCAATCTGCTTGCGTGACTGCTCGATGACCTCGCGCCCGACGATGCTGTTGAAATCGCGCACCAGCATGGGATACGGGTGGGGCCCGGCCACCGTGCCGATCACATAGAACGTGTCATCAACATTGGTTACCCAATCACGCATCGCTTCATTCAGCGCGTCTTTGAGGGTCCGTGTTCCGCTGCGCACCGGCACCACTTCGGCGCCGAGCAATTTCATTCGGTAGACATTGGGAGACTGGCGCTCAACGTCGTCAATGCCCATGTAGACCACGCATTTCAGACCGAGCCGGGCGGCGATGGTGGCACTGGCGACACCGTGCTGACCGGCACCCGTCTCGGCAATGATGCGCGTCTTGCCAAGGTGCTTGGCCAGCAAGGCCTGACCCACCGTGTTGTTGATCTTATGGGCGCCTGTGTGATTCAGATCTTCGCGCTTGAGCCAGATCTGCGCCCCGCCCCAGGCACGGGTCAGACGACTCGCGTGGTAAAGAGGCGAAGGTCGGCCCACGTAGTGACGCAGGTCGTCATCAAGCTCAGCCCGGAAGTCCGGATCGGTTTTGAGTCTTGCGTAAGCTTCTTCGAGCTGACGCAAGGGTTCCATCAGGGTTTCTGAAACGAAGCGACCGCCGAATACACCGAAGTGGCCGCGGCTATCTGGAAATTCTGAATAATTCATCGAGATCGTTTGTCGTCCGCCAATTGAACCGCCCGCACGAAGCCTTGCATCTGCCTGAGATCTTTCACGCCGGGTGCTGATTCAATTCCGCTGGACACGTCAACTGCAAAAAGGGGCGCCATTCTAACGGCCCGGCCTACATTTTCAGGGTTGAGACCGCCTGCAAGGATAATTGGCGTCGGCAGGTCACGCGGGATCAGGGTCCAATCGAAGGAAGTGCCGGTTCCGCCCAGGCCATTTTGCAAAGGCGCGTCCAGCAACAGCGCCTTGGCGCCAGGATAGCGCTCAACAGCGGTGCGAACATCGGACTCCTGATGCACGGACACTGCCTTGATGTAGCCGCAGTCAAAGGAATCGCAAAAGTCGGGGGACTCTGAGCCATGGAACTGAATCAGATCCGGCTTGACCTGTTCCAGAGCTTTGAGCACGGCCTCACGCGGCGCATCGCTGAGCAGTAGCACGGATGTCACCATGGGGGACATCCGTGCGCGCAGCTGCCCTGCATCGGCTGGAGAAAGGTATCGTTTGCTGCCTGGCACGCAGACGAAGCCAAGCGCATCCACACCCAGGCGAATTGCGTCATCCAGGTCCTGCTGGCGCGTTATGCCGCAAAACTTGATTCGCGTGCGATGAAGGCTTCGGTGACTGGCGTCACGATCCATGGATACGTCCCATTCCAGGTTCAATCAGGCCAAGGCGAATGCCTGAGCTTGGGGAATCGCGAATTCTGCTGGATATTCCACAGCAGTGAAATATAGCCCGCTGGGTGGTGCTGTCTTGCCGGCCAGACTGCGTTGACCTGAGGCCAGAATCTCAGCGATCCAGGCCTCCTCGCGGCGACCACAACCCACCTCCATGAGACTGCCCGCAATGTTTCGCACCATATGCAGCAGAAATGCGTTCGCTGAGACGTCTATCGATATCACACTGCCTTGCCGTGTCACCGACACCTGACGCATTTGCCGGACCGGATTGCTGGCCTCGCAGGCTGCCCCACGAAAGCCACTGAAATCGTGACGTCCCACCAGTGCCTGCGCTGCCCGGTGCATGGCCTGCTCATCGAGATGCTTTGACTCCCACGCCACTCGTCCATGCAGCAATGCCGACCTGGCGCGTTCATTGTGGACGAGGTATCGGTAATGCCGCCCGGTCGCCGAAAAGCGGGCGTGAAAGTCGTCCGGCACCTCTTTGACCCAGCGAAGCGAAATATCCTTGCCAAGGACGGTATTGGCACCAAGCATCCAAGCATCGGGTGTACGCAAGGCGGTGCTGTCAAAATGCACCACCTGACCGTAGGCGTGAACCCCGGCATCAGTGCGACCGGCGGCCACCGTGGAAACAGGCTGATCGGCGACCTTGCTCAATGCGGCTTCAAGCTGCGCCTGAATTGAGGCCGCGTGTGTCTGAATCTGCCACCCGCTGAAACGCGTCCCGCAATACTCGATGCCCGCCGCCCAGCGAACCGGGGCCGGCTCAGCGTGCTCCACAGATCAAATCAGATCGAATATTCAGGCTGCTACTCAGACAGGCGCCCACGCAGTTCGGCCGCTTCTTTCTTCTGCTCGTCATCGCCACTGGCATCAACTTCGTCAAGAAGACTGCGGGCCATCTGTGAGTCGCCCATTTCGACGTAGGCGCGCGCCAAATCGAGTTTGGTTCCGGCATCGCCACCATCGCCACTCTCTTCGCCGCCACCTTCCTGCGCTTCATCACCCAGCAAGCCGGCATCAATCTCGTCAAAGCTGATGTCGAGGGAATTGTCCGCCGGTCCGCCGAGATCTGAGTCGCTCAGGTCAAAATCCTTGGCCTTGACCTCACCCGCATCCGGTACGACTTGGGGCTGATCGCCTTGATCGTTGCCACCAAGCTCAAACTCACCAAGATCGAACTCAAGATCGTTGCCGTCAGACTCACGCGCTGAAGTCTCCTCAAAGGAAGGTGTCGTCGGAAGTTCGAGCTCTTCCAGTTTGAATTCGAGACCTTCATCAACCTCGCCCGGTGCCGAGCTGCCTGACAGTACGTCATCAAAACTGAGGTCAACCGACATGTCGTCGCCATCGCCTGAAGCAAACAGGGCCACTCCGGGGCACAACTGACGCCCCATGATGGCGAGCTTGCCCCACTCTTTGGCATCCAACTCTTCCTTCAGCGGTTCTGCTGCCTGTGCGAAATTCTGGGCGTCACCAGCTGCAAAATAAGTTTCCGCTAGTTTGACCCGAATGTCGGTGCGTTCCGGTTCAGCCTCCGCCGCCCGCTTGAGCATGATGGCGGCTTCGTCGTACAGGCCATAAGCAAGATGGAAATCTGCTTCCGAGACAGGATCATTCTCACCCAGGTCCACTTCGGCTGAAGTGTTGAGGATGCCGTCACCAGAGTCAGCGTCTGGCGAATACGGTCCTGTGATGTCTTCATCAATTTCCGTCTCGGATGCCTGCTCGGTATTGTCCTCATCCAGGGCCCGATCCATCCGTTCGAGTTCAGCCCGTGCTGAATCAGAAGAGTGCGCCTGAGAGGCCGTCGCAGTAGCCGCAGCAGCAGCCATGGCCGCACCTTCTGCAAGACCCGACTTCGGCGGAGCCTTTCCTTCGTAGGCCTGCCCCAAGGCTTCCTCGTATTCGCGCTGTGCCCGCTGCTCACGCGCTTTGCGCATCGAGGAAATTCCGAACAATGCCGCGATCAGGGCAATGAGTGCGATCAGGGCGATCCAGAGTTTGCCGAGTAGTGGCGCTCGCGCCTCAGGTTCCAACGGGAACTCTTCAGCCAGTTCAACCTCCAGTTCTCCTGCGTCCACTTCAACATCGCTTGCCGCAACAGGCTCGCCCTGTTCGGCTACAGCATCAGTTGTGTCACTCGCTTCAGTTTCGGAGGGAGGCGTCCATGGTGCTTTATCGCCGGACGCAGGGTCTCCAGCTTGTTCGTCGGTCGCCTCGGCCTCGGCGGTGCTGACCGTCGGCGCGGATGCGCTAGCAGACGCATCAGAACTATCGGATTCGCCAGCAATATCAGCGCTTGAGGCTTCTTCCGCAAGGTCACCGACTGTCGACTCTGTGGGATCGGTAGCCGCCTTTGGAGTTTCCGCCTCGGCAGCCTCGCTTGCATCACTTGCGGGTTCAGTAATCGCTGGCGTGGTGCTGGGTTCCGGGACCCTTTCAGACAGAGGCAAATCTGCCGTGATCGGCGCTTCGACAACGGGTGCCGGGGCGCGTAGCTGAGCCAAGCGTTGCCTTGCCGCCGATTCGCCGATGGAGCGCATTTGCTCTTCGGACGGAATTTCAAGCGTGACGCCCTTTCTCAGAACATTGATGTTGTTGTGCAGAAAGGCGCTGCGATTGGCTTCGTAGATGGCCAGCATAGCCTGGCTTTGTCCTACCCCAACGGCCTTTCGGCTATTGGCGATTGCCCACAATGCTTCCCCTTCCTGAATGGGGCCATGGACCGTGGGGCCTGAGCTGGCAGCAGGCTCACTTGCAGCGGCCTGGGGCGCTGATTGAGCCGGTTCTGCAGCTTCCCATACCGGCGCGGCAGCGGGCTTTGCCGCTGGCACCGGTGCAGGTGCTGCTGTCTCTGGGGCTGGGTTGAATACGGGCGGTGCTGAGGGGGCCGGCTGGCTGACCACCTGCGGTGCTGGGGTGGGTTCTACCGGCTGAGCCGGTGGATCGAGAAATACGGTGTACTGACGTAGTACACGGGGTCCGCCCGCAGTACGTGCCTCGATCAGAACCTGGATCAGGGGCTCACGTGCAATTTCATTACTGCGCATCTCAATGCGCGGCGCACCCTGATCGGTGATGACTTCAAATTTGAGAGACGAGAGATAGGCCGAACGCTCGAGGCCGGCCTGCTCAAACTGGTCGTTTCGCGCCAGGCTGACGCGGATGCTTTCTGCCTCATCCGCGGTCAGGCTATCGAACGGAATCACCGCCGTCAGGCGCTGACCCAATCCGCTCTTGACCTGCATGTCCCCAAGCCCGAGAGCTTGTACGGGTCCGGCGATACACCACAGACACACAGCGGCCGTGGCCGACAATCTTCCCAACATACTCACTCCCTCGACGCGCGCCCCACGCAGTCCCCCGGTGTCGGAAATTACCTTAGCTAGGGCTTGTAAACCCTTTTATACAGGAATAAAGAGGCCTGAACCAACACTCTCGACACCCCCGTGAGCCTTATTTGTCGATGAGAATTCTCAGCATGCGGCGCAAAGGCTCTGCCGCGCCCCACAGTAGTTGGTCGCCGCAGGTAAATGCGCCAAGGTAGTTGGGGCCCATATTGAGCTTGCGCAGGCGTCCGACCGGAACACTCAGCGTGCCACTGACCACCGCCGGGCTCAGCCCCGATATGGATTGATCGCGTGTATTGGGAATCACTTTAGCCCAGGGGTTGCTGGCTGAGATCATGGACTCGATCTCTGCAACTGGCAGATCCTTATTGAGTTTGATGGTCAGGGCTTGCGCGTGGCAGCGCATGGTGCCCACGCGAACACAGATGCCATCCAGTGGAATGGGCTGGCTGGACCGCCCGAGAATCTTGTTGGACTCGGCCTGCGCCTTCCATTCTTCGCGGCTCTGGCCATTGTCCATCTGCTTGTCGATCCAAGGAATCAGACTACCCGCCAGCGGCACACCGAAATGCTCAGTCGGGAAGCCCGGGTCGCGCATCATCTCGGTGACCTTGGCATCCACATCGAGAATGGCGGTGGCCGGGTCGTCCAGCAGTTCGATCGCGGAATCGCGAACAAAGCCCATCTGGGCCAGAAGTTCGCGCATGTTCTGCGCGCCAGCGCCGCTGGCCGCCTGATAGGTCATGGCTGTGGCCCATTCGACCAGGCCTTCACTGAACAGGGCGCCCAGGCCCATCAACATCAGGCTGACGGTGCAATTGCCACCGATGTAGTCGCGAACACCCTGATTCAGGGACTGGTCGATGAGCTTGCGATTGACCGGATCCAGAATGATGGTGGCGTCGTCCTTCATTCGCAGCGATGAGGCAGCGTCAATCCAGTAACCCTTCCAGCCGGCTTCACGCAATTTGGGGTGAATCTCCTGCGTGTAGTCACCGCCCTGGCAGGAAATGATCACGTCCATCGAAGACAGGGCATCAATGCTGCCTGCGTCGAGCAGGGTCCCCGCCCCGGCACCCACGTCCGGCCCTTTTCCGCCTGCATTTGAGGTACTGAAAAAATGTGGCTCGATCAGGTCAAAGTCCTTTTCCTGCTCCATGCGCTGCAGAAGCACCGAGCCCACCATGCCGCGCCAACCGACCAATCCTGTCTTCATCGTCATTTCCTGTCTCCCTGATCAGCCGAGCGCGGCGACCACGGCGTCACCCATGGCCTTTGTGCCAATCACGGTCTCGCCCGGCAAGGCAATGTCGCCGGTACGGTAACCGTCTCGCAGCACCTTCTTGACAGCCGCCTCGATACGGTCCGAAACATCGCTCTGACCAAAGCTGTACTTGAACATCATTGCAATGGACAAGATGGTGGCCAGAGGGTTCGCCTTGTCCTGGCCGGCGATATCCGGCGCGCTGCCATGAATCGGCTCGTACAGACCCTTGTTGTTCGCATCCAGCGAGGCCGACGGCAGCATGCCGATGGAGCCTGCCAGCATCGAGGCTTCATCTGACAGGATGTCGCCAAAAATATTGCCGGTCACGATCACATCAAACTGCCGCGGATTCTTCAGCAGCTGCATGGCTGCGTTATCCACGTACATATGGCTGAGTTCCACATCCGGATACTCGGCGCCGATGCGAATCACCGTTTCGCGCCAGAATCGCGAGGTTTCCAGCACGTTTTCCTTGTCCACGCTGCAGAGACGGCCGGAGCGCTTGCGCGCTGCTTCAAAGCCGGCACGCGCAATGCGCTCCACTTCTGGCGTGCTGTACTTCATGGTGTCGAAGCCCTCATCGAAGCCTTCAGCTGTTTTGCGTCGTCCACGCGGTTCACCAAAGTAGATGTCCCCGGTGAGTTCCCTGAGGATCAGGATGTCTAGGCCGGCAATCACCTCGGGCTTGAGAGAAGACGCTGCTGCCAGTTCTTCATAGGCCAGCGCGGGCCTCAGGTTGGCGAACAGCTGCAGGTCCTTGCGAATCCCCAAAATGCCGCGCTCCGGTCGCAGTTCGCGCGGAAGTTCGTCGTACTTGGGACCGCCTACTGCTCCCATGAGAATGGCGTCCGCTTCGCGCGCTGCCTTCTGGGTCGACTCCGGATAAGGCGAACCTTCCTGATCAACGGCGATGCCGCCGAGCAGGCCGTGATGCCATTCAATTTTCTCGCCACTGGTGCGCAGCACTTCCAGCACGCGCTCGGCCTGGGCCAGAATTTCAGGGCCGATACCATCACCGGGGAGAATCAGAATTTTCTTGTTCATGTGCAATTGATCAAATCAGCAAAGTCTGGAAGTGGGTCTGCTTGGGTGTTGAAACCGGGAATCAGCTCGCGAACAACCACGGGGCCTGCTCTGCTCGTTTGGCTTCGTAGGCTTTGATGTCCTGGGCTCGCTGCAGGGTCAGGCCAATTTCATCGAGCCCGCGAATCAGGCAGTTCTTGCGAAACTCGTCAATCTCGAAATGCATACGATCACCACTTGGGGTGATAACCAGCTGTTCGGGCAAATCAATGGTCAGCGCATAACCCTCTTCCCCAGCCTGCTCGGCAAACAGCTGATCAAGTTGTGCATCGCTTAACACCAGCGGCAGGAAGCCGGATTTGAAGCTGTTGTTGTAGAAGATGTCCGCAAAGCTCGGCGCAATGACCGCACGGAACCCAGCCTGGTCCAGTGCCCACACCGCATGCTCACGCGAAGACCCGCACCCAAAATTTTCTCTTGCAAGCAGAATCTCGGCACCCTGATATCGGGGCTGATTGAGGAAGAAGTCCGGATTTGGCCTGCGTGTCGCGGGGTCGGTATCCAGATCACCTTCGTCCAGATAACGCCAGTTATCGAAGGCAAACGGACCAAAACCCGTGCGCTTGATGGACTTCAGAAACTGCTTGGGAATGATGGCATCCGTATCGACATTCGACAGGTCGAGCGGCGCGACTTTGGCCGTAATCTTGCTAAAAGCTCTCATGATGAAACCTCGTTCTTCGCTTTGGACGCGAGGAGAAAGTGGGCCCGGGCAGTCGCCACGGGTTTGTTGATGTCGTTCTGATAAGCAATGGTCTTGACGTTGGCAATCTGCCGGCCGCGACGCGTGATGCTGGCCCGCGCGAAAGTCTCCACCTGCGAAGTGGATCGCAGGTATTCAACAGTGTTGCTGATAATTTTCGGGACTCGGGCCACTTCGGATACGGTCAGGAGCTGGCAAATAGCAGCGAATTCCATCAAGGCACCAAGCGCGCCGCCATGGATCGCGCGAAGAGATGCGTTGCCAATTCTGGATTCTCCGAACGGCATGCAAACCACCACATCGCCGCCATCACGCATCACCGAAAAATTCATGTAACGCGCATAAGGAATGGACTCGATCAGCGGCTTGAGTTCTTCAAAGCTTCGTGTGACCCGAAATTGATCTTCATTGCTCATGAGGGCTTCACCAGGCCGGCAGCCGCATGCGAGGAAGCCGCATCTGCAAAAACCATGAATGTGCCTGCCGAGGTGGCCAGCAGATCGTTCTCATCACCGTCATGCGCCGTTGCCCTGGTAAAAGCCACCTTGCGTGTCAGCCGATAACACTCTGCAATGCAGCGAACGGTCTTTCCGGGCCGCGCAGGTCGCAGGTAGTCGATACGCAGATCCAGTGTTGCCACACGGCGCAGTTCGGGCAGCTTGGTCAATACCGCTTGTCCACAGGCGGCATCTATCAAGGTCGTAATCACACCGCCGTGAATCACGCCTGAGCTTGGATCACCAACAAGATCCTCGCGGTAGGGCAGATCAAAGACAACGCGGCCAGGGGCGCGATCCACGAATCGCAAGCCCAGGGCGTCGTTGTGCGGAATGATCTCGACGAAGTAACGCTGGCAATCTTCCTCAGCGGCATCGAGCAGCAGATTGCTCACGACATGCTCCGGACATCAACGAAATGCCCCGCGATGGCGGCGGCAGCGGCCATTGCCGGAGATACCAGATGCGTACGACCGCCCTGCCCCTGACGACCTTCGAAATTTCGGTTGGAGGTGCTGGCACAGCGCTCGCCGGGCTCCAGCCGGTCTGCGTTCATGGCCAGACACATCGAACAACCGGGTTCGCGCCACTCAAAACCAGCATCGAGGAAAATCTGGTGAAGTCCTTCGGACTCAGCCTGTGTCTTGACCAACCCAGAGCCCGGAACCACCATCGCCAGCCGGATATTCGGCGCCTTGACCTTGCCCTTGACGACCGCAGCTGCGGCGCGCAGGTCCTCGATGCGCGAATTGGTGCAGGAACCAATAAAAACCTTGTCAGGGCGAATGTCCTGAATAGGCATGTTCGCCTCAAGGCCCATGTAGGCCAGTGCCTTTTCCATTCCGCTGCGCTTGACCGCGTCGGTCATGCTGGCCGGATCGGGAACGCGTGACCCAATCGGCAACACCATTTCAGGCGAGGTACCCCAGGTCACCTGCGGCTCGATATCAGAGGCAGAGATCTCGATCTCCTTGTCAAAGCTGACGCCCGCATCCGAATGCAGTGTCTTCCACCAGGCGATGGCCTTGTCCAGATTCTCGCCGCGCGGCGAGAAAGGCCGATCACGCACGTAATCGATGGTGACGTCATCGACCGCGATCAGACCAGCGCGAGCGCCCGCCTCAATCGCCATATTGCAAACCGTCATCCTGCCTTCCATTGACAAGGCCCGGATGGCGTCGCCGGCAAATTCGATGGTGTAGCCCGTGCCACCGGCGGTACCGATACGCCCGATGATGGCCAGCACGATGTCCTTGGCGGTGATGCCCGGGCCGACCTGGCCCTGCACCGTAATGCGCATATTCTTCGACTTCTTCGACACCAGACACTGGGTGGCGAGAACATGCTCGACTTCAGATGTGCCAATGCCAAAGGCCAGGGCACCGAAGGCGCCGTGCGTCGCGGTATGCGAATCACCGCAAACCACGGTCATGCCCGGCAAGGTGGCGCCCTGTTCGGGGCCAATCACGTGAACGATGCCCTGACGCGCATCATTCATGCGGAATTCGGTGATACCGAACTCATCGCAGTTGGCGTCCAGCGCATCAACCTGATTCTTTGAGATTGGGTCGCTGATGCCGCCCGAGCGATCGGTAGTCGGAACATTGTGATCGGCCACGGCGAGATTGGCGGCAATTCGCCAGGGCTTGCGACCGGCCAGCCGCAAACCTTCAAACGCCTGTGGGCTGGTGACCTCGTGCACGAGATGGCGGTCAATGTACAAAAGGCCGGAGCCGTCGCCATTGTCGTGAACCAGGTGCGCGTCCCAGAGCTTGTCGTAAAGTGTTTTCTGAATGGTCATGGCGATCTCGCTGAGTGCTGAAGCCGCAGCTTCTGTTCATGGAGGCATGGCCTCCATCGACGGTTTGCGTGCTACCGATCATTGTCCCGCGACGGAAATTCGTTGCGAAACACGGCATCTGGGACAGCATGCTACGCCGCTGCCCCTCATTACTCTAATGAATCCTTTTTATATTATGCATTCCTTTGCGGCATAATGGCTGCATGGACACGCAGAACCTCTCAGCTTTCATAGAAGTCGCAGACAGCGGATCTTTTACTCATGCAGCGGAACGGCTGCACCTGTCTCAGCCTGCAATCAGCAAACGCCTTAAAGCACTCGAAGATCAGCTTGGGCAGCGGCTGTTTGATCGCGTAGGTCGCTCAGTTCTGCTGACAGACGCGGGGTCCGCCCTGCTTCCCTACGCGCGTCGAGTCCTGCAGACAGTGGAAGATGGAAGGCGTGCGCTCTCGCACCTGAGTGGCGCTGTGACAGGTCGACTATCCATTGGAACCAGCCACCACATCGGTCTGCACCGATTGCCACCGGTATTGAAGCGGTTTGTCGCCGATTACCCGGATGTCGATCTGGACCTGCATTTCATGGATTCCGAGGACGCCTGTGAAGCTGTGGTGGCCGGGAAGCTCGAGCTGGGCATCGTGACCCTGCCCTTGCTGGCAGTCTCACAACTGGATTCAGCGACTATCTGGCCCGACCCCCTTCAGGTCGTGGTCTCACCCACCCATCCTCTGGTGGATCGGCTTCGGGTCAATCTCAAGACACTGGCGGAATACCCCGCTGTGCTGCCTGATGAAGATACCTACACACATCGCATCATCCGCGCGGAGCTGGCACGACATGCCGCAGAGCCTCGTGTGCGCCTGGCCACAAATTATTTAGAGACCCTCAAAATGTTGGCGGCGATCGGAATGGGTTGGAGCGTTCTGCCGGTTTCGATGATCGACGATTCTGTTCGTGCCCTGAATGTCTCCGGCTTCAGGCCACACCGTAATCTCGGATGGGTGCGTCACCGGGGGCGAGCGGTATCCAGCTCATCGCGCGCGCTTCTGCACTATCTGGATTCTGCTGGCCTGCAAAACTAGGAATCGATGGATTTCAGCCGATCCTTCTCGATTGGAACAAGCTGCGTCAAACGAGGGAAATGGCGCAGCAGGTGATATCCGAGCCAGCGCCATATGTGCCACAGAGCACTTCTTCGCGCGACTTCCTCCCGGGTGACTTGGCGGCAATGTTCTTCCATCAGATTTTCCAGCCGCCCGCGCAAATCGCCGGCAAAAGCCTTGTCCCGCACAAACAAGTTGGCCTCAAGATTGAGAGAGAGGCTGAAAGGATCAAGATTGCTCGATCCAATTGTCGCCCAGGCGTCATCCATGATGGCCACCTTGGCGTGATGCGGTCGCTCCATGAATTCCCAGATCTCGACGCCGATATTGAGCAGATGATCATACATCGTGGAGCCGGCGAATTTCACGTAATACTTGTCAGGCGAGCCCTGCAGGATCAGCCGGACACGGGCACCCCGATCCACGGCCTGACGCATGGCACGAAGAAAGCGATAACCCGGGAAAAAATAGGCATTCATGATGATGATGTCCGACTGCGCATTGCGCAGCCCCATCCGATACATCGCTTCGATTGCGGTCCGCCGATTGTGATTGTCGCGTGAGACCAGCAGTGCCTGGGCCTTGCTGTCTGGCATGTCCCAGCCTCTTGGCAGGCGTCGAAAAAAGCCCCTCAGTGAGCGGCGCTGCTTTTTCTGCTCTCCAAGCGCATCGCGGCAGAACTGACGCATGTCATCGACGATGGGGCCTTTCACCCTCACCGCATAGTCCTGCTTGGACTTCGATCCAAAACTGCGCAGATGCTCTACTGAAAAATTGATACCGCCGATCCAGCCCCAGCGGCCGTCGATAACCACGATCTTTCGGTGAAGACGACGGAACAAGTCAGTCTTGTCACCGAACACAGGGCGCACAGGGCCATACACGTGGACATTTACACCCGCCTCAGTCAAGGGCGCATAGAAATCCTCTGTAAGTGAAGCCGACCCGTAACCATCGACCGTGACGTCAACCTGGACTCCGCGACGAGCTGCGTCTACCAGCAGCGCCTGCAACTCTTTTCCGACCTCATCATCAAACCAGATATAGGTTTCAATGATGATTTCCTTGCTTGCCAACTTAATCGCGTCAAAAACATCGGCAAAAAAGTCCTCGCCGTTCTCGAGCAAAGTGATTGCGTTATCGCGGGTCCATTGGCGCTCACTCATCCGCTGACCTCAACCTCTAATGGCGCGTGATCGGAAAGCCGTGTCCAAGGTGCGCTGGTCAATACTCTGGGGCGAGATGTTTCAATGTTTCGCACGTAGATCCGGTCCAGCCGCAAGATAGGAAAGCGCACAGGAAAGGTCCGGGCGGCGCGCCCGAATGAGCTGATAAACACCTCGCGAAGTCCTGCGTCTCGTTCAAGCTTCAGGTGCGCGTACTGGCGCCAATCGTTGAAGTCGCCGGCAATCAGCAAAGGCGCGTCCAGCGGAATCTCGCGCTCAATCAGATCAGTCAGCATGTCGAGTTGCTGCCTGCGATGGCGCTCAAACAATCCAAGATGCACGCAGATGATATGCAGGGGCTTTGCGCTATCGGGCAGCTCCAGTATGCAATGCAGCAAGCCCCGCTTCTCCTGCGTGTAGGTAGAGACGTCGTGATTCTTGCTGTGCGTGATTGGAAACTTGGATAGCAGCGCATTGCCATGATGCCCAGCCGGATAAACGGCGTTCTTGCCGTAGGCATAGGCCGACCAGATCGTGTCCGCGAGAAACTCGTATTGACTGTTTTGCGGCCATTTTTCCCAACGAGTGGAATGCTCACGATGCTCACCTAGAACTTCCTGTAGCAATACGACATCCGCCTGAGATTCACGAATGGCTTCGCGAAGTTCATGCAGGACAAAGCGTCGATTCCATACCGAGAATCCTTTGTGCATATTGAGCGTCATTATCTTGATGGCAACAACCTCCTTGTGCCCATGCTAGGTCTATGCCGAGGCAGGGGCATCGACGCGTGAAGACAAACGCTTCTTGATCAGCCACCCCAGCACCACATACGCCGCGACGACAAGCACCAGAATGCTGATACTCGCCGGATCAGGAGACTCCCAGACCTGGCGGAGCTGGAAGCCGATCACGCCCATAGCAACCAGACTTGGCAACACCCCGACAAAGGTGCCAATAACGAAGGTGCCCGTGCTTATGCCACCCGCTCCAACAGCAAGATTCACGATTGGATACGGCGCGATGGGCAGCATCCGCAGAAGAATCATGCCGGGTAGTCCACTCTCCCTGACCATCTTCAGCGGACGATTCATCGCGTTCACATCGAGACGCTTCACAAGCCCTTGCCCATACTTCTGCCCGATCAGGAAAGCGGCAATCCCGGCCAGCAATGTGCCAGCCATGGCGGCCATGACGCCCCAGACCGAACCCAGGGCCACAATGACCGCCAGATTCAGGGCAATGTTGGGAAACATCAGGGCGTTTCCTAGCAAATAGATTGCAGCCAGACTCAGGGGCGCCCACGGCCAGGCCAGCATCGACGAGACCTGCTCATTTAACTTTTCGGGGCTGGTCCATTCTCCCAGTGGCGTCAGTCGCCACAAGGCTGTCATGGCAACAATGACCAGAGCCCCCAGGCCAATCCAGAGCCATCTGCTCTTGCTTGAATGCTGCTCTGATGAGGCCATGCGAAATATTAATTCCCTTGTCAGTGCCCTATGTTCCGGACCTTGCTGATCGATCCAATTGGTCGAGTCTTGAGTAAGCGTTACTGCAGGCATAGTCCGCAGCATGGCTCCGGTTGATCGGCGATATGGTGTCACCAGAACCTGCCGCCAGCTTTGAATTATGATCGTCAACCCATTGATCAAGACTTAACGCGCCTACGCGCTCACTTACAAATCACGGAGACATCATCAGTAATGGCTAATGAATACATGCGTCTGGAGCATGCGGACGGTATCGCCCGACTGACTTTCTGCCGCCCGGAACGGGCCAACGCTATCAACATCGAATTCGCACGGGAGTTTCTGCAAGCAGCCGAGACCTGCCGTGACAATCCTGACATTCGCGTTGTGATCCTGGCTTCCGAAGGCAAGCTGTTCAGTGCTGGCGGCGATCTCGCATCGTTTGCAGACGCAGGCGACAAGTTGCCGGATGCGCTACAGGAGATTCTGACTGCGATACATGGCGCCATTCAGGTCCTGTCGTCCATGGATGCGCCGGTGATCGCGCAAGTCGCGGGCACGGCTGCCGGCGCCGGTCTTGGACTGGTTGCCGCCACCAGTTTCGCATTCGCCACCGTGGACTCGAAGTTCACCATGTCATTCACCGGAGTGGGCCTGACTCCTGACAGCAGTTCCAGCTGGTTCCTGCCGAGGCTGGTAGGGCTGCGACGTGCAGAAGAACTGATGGTGACCAACCGTGTGCTCAGTGCCAAGGAAGCCACAGACTGGGGCTTGCTCAACGCCTGCTATGACGATGCCGCAGGCTTGAACGATGCGGTTGAAAAACTGGCGCGGCGACTCGCGTCTGGCCCCACCAAAGCATTCGGCGGTGTCCGGCGCCTGTTGCAGGCCAGTGCCGGTCGCGCCCTGAGCGATCAACTCGCCTTGGAAGGTGAATCCATCGTCTCGATCAGCAAGAGCAAAGACGCGCAAGAAGGTATCAATGCGTTCCTGGAGAAGCGCAAGCCCAATTTTTCAGGCAGCTAGCAGGCATCTGAGGCGGCCAGGCTTATCCGATGTGCGGCCTGTTGTGGACCGGAGCGCGTTCCAGCAACAGCGCGCAATGAAGCGGGAAAGATTGGCCGTCTCAGTGCAGCCGGCGACCGTAGTGATCTGGAAGATATTCAGGAGTTGGATCTACAGGACTGAAAAAAACAGCCGGGGTGTCTTCTACGCTTCTCGTCACGCCTTGAAGCTTGCAAATTTTTCTGCAACTGCAGATCGGATCAGCAAAGGGACAAAAAGGGAGAAGCGGATCAAATGGTGATGTTTCTGACGATTGCGCTGGGCGCAATCATGCTCAGCCTCGGCCTGTCGCTAACGCTTGACGATTTTCGCCGTGTGCTGCTGTACCCCAGAGCAGTCATAGTGGCGCTGATCTGCCAGACCCTGCTGCTGCCGGTGGTGTGCTTTGTCATTACGCTCGTCTTCAAGCTGCCGCCAGAGCTCGCAGTTGGCCTCATGCTGCTTTCAGCAACGCCTGGGGGCATTACGGCAAATCTCTACAGCCATGTCGCCAATGGCGACGTCGCCCTCAATATCACCTTGACGGCGATCAACTCTCTGCTGGCCCTGCTCACCCTGCCCCTGATTCTGGGCGTGTCCATGCACTACTTCCTGTCGAGTGATCAGGCCGTCCCTCCGCAATTTTCAAAAATTGCGCAAGTCTTTGTCATCGTGGTGGGGCCTGTTGCGATCGGCATGTTCCTGCGCACAAAGTTTCCCTTGCTGGCCGACCGCATGGCCAAACCCGCCAAGATTCTCTCCGCCCTGCTACTCATCGCCATGGCCGCGTTGGTGATTATCAAGGAATGGAACACTCTGAGCAGTTATCTGCCCGTACTAGGCGGCGCGGTCCTGACGTTTAACCTGATGAGCCTGGCAACCGGCTACGGCGCAGGGCTGGCTGCCCGGCTGGAGCGCCGACAGGCGATTGCCATTGGCATGGAGGTCGGCATTCACAACGCGACCATTGCCATCGCAATCGCCCTGAGTCCGGCCATCCTGAATAATCCTGCCATGGCCGTCCCGGGCAGCCTCTATGGCGTGCTGATGCTGTTCACAGCCGGTGGCTTCGCCCTGCTCGTCAACAGCCGGTTGATGAACCGGCCGGCCGTCCAGTAAGCGAGCCGTACGGACTGGATTACGCTATTGCTGGAAGGGGGCGCTGTCAGGGTGCTGATTGGCCAGCAGCCTGCTGCCTGGGAGGCCCTACTTCAAGCACACCTAGGACCCGATTGCTGCCAGCAAGCCGATAGTCAAAGCGCCCTGGCTGTTCTGCGGTGAACTTCAGCACCACCTGTTGTCCGGCCGGGACATTGACCTTCAGATCATAGCCTTCGATCTGCAGCGCCGTGTCGTACCGCGATTCCACCGTCATCATGACCTCGCTGCCGTGGTCAACCGAAATCGTGCTTGGTCCACCCGTCAGGCCACCGTTGCCAATCTGCAGATGAAAGCTGTTGTAAGCCCGGTAATTGTCAGCCGGCTGCTGATGGCTGTCATACGGCGATGGCGCGGGAACAACGCGTGGCACCATCACATCGCGGACCGGATCGTAGTAGGCACTCTGTGCAAGTGCGGGTCCGGCGCAGAGAGCCGCCAGCAACACAACGCTGTACGCAGCAGCATGAGCAGGCTTCTTGAAATTTGGTGTTTTCATCTCATCCTCCCTAGATGAAGGGTTGTCATATCGCCCACGCATCAAACCTCAGCAGCCGTGACCCGCTCCTGAACAGAAGCATCTCAACCCAGCCGGTTCATGACTGCAATCTGGGATAACCTAAGGGCCTGCGAGGCGGCTGCGCAGATACCCGGCGAAAATATCTAGAGATGCGCTTATGGCATTGGATTCGAGAAGGACATTCCCTGCGGGCCTGATCCTGTTATGCCTTTGCTCAGCCACATTTGCGGAATCGCCATCAGCTGAGGCTACCCCTCATGCACAGATGGAGCAGCCGCCGGAAGGCGCGCAAGAATCATCCACCGAAGCACAGGATGCGCAGAACCCCTCAGAAGACGCGATCGACGAATCCGAGGAGCTGACCGAAGCAGAGCTCGTGTACGGACCAGCAGATGAACTCGAAGAGCATCCCTGTCTGGACCTGCACCCGGATGACGTACGCCTGATTGACGCTACTCGCCGGCGACTACATGAGACTCTGTGCAGTGCATCACTATGGTTTGACGGCCTGTTCGGCGAGCATCGGAATGTGGAGGCAGCGCGCGGCGCGCACGGGCGCGTAGAGACGTCCTACACCTATTCCGATTTTTACGGCAACAAAGAGCGCGTGCGCATGGACGTGCGTGTTGATCTGCCAAATCTCGAGCAGCGGTTCTCTGCATTTCTGGGACGTGACAACGAAGACGATTTTGTCCGCGATCGGCAGGAAGGCTTTGCACTGCGCTCGCAGTTTCCCAGTATCGATGATCGTGACGAATGGCTTGGCGGCTTGGGCTATGCCCTGCCCGCCAGCGACCGCTTCTCCACGGATTTCCGTGTCGGCGTCCGGAATCTGCGGAACCCTCGCTTGTTCGTGCGAAGCCGAGTCCGCTACAACGCCTATGCGGACAAGCGAAATCTCATCCATATCCGCATGACCCCGTTCTGGAACACGCGTGACCGCTTTGGCATCACCCCCGGCATAGATTTCAGTCGCGTATTGTCTCCGACCCGGCTTCTGCGATTCAGTAATCTGGGCACCGCTTCGCAGGAGTCACGTGGATTTGACTGGCGCAGCGCCCTGATCCACTACCAGGGCTTGAGGAAAGGACGCGGCATTGCGGTGGAAGCTTTCATCCGCGGATTTACCGAAGCACCCGTCTCGATTCGAGAATATGGAAGCCGTGCGGTCTACCGCCATCCGCTGTTCTCTGACCGCCTGTTTGCGGAGCTGGTCGCCGGATACACCTGGCCACAGGAACTTCCAGAGGAAGATCGTCGCGGTTCAGCCCTGCTTGCCTTTGGCATCGAGATGCCGTTTGGCAAGACCGGCCGCCGCGCGGAAGACACCCCAGTGGCCAAGGTCGATGCACAACTGGAAGCCGACGAGGAAACGCAGGATCATGAACCGCCGGAAACCTCAGATTCTGTAAAGACCGACGATGCCCCGGTTGACGCTGCCGAAGTCGAAGCTGACGAGTCTGAGCCATAGGCGCCGAGTACGTCTGGATCAGCTACCGGGAATCCACGGCACCGACTCCAGCGCCTGCTTCAGAAACGGCAGCATGGTTTCGGCCTGGTCCCAACCCCATTTGAAAGCCCGGTCAAAATCTCGTGCGGGCGGCAACAGATTGATCGGTGACAAGGTCGGCTCGAACCGCATCAGCCAGTCAAAATAGGGACGCTGCGCAGGCATTTGCAATTGAACAGCCTGTGTAACGGGCCACAGCCACAGATGACGCGGCTCGAATTGAGGGTGGAAACAATCCAGGGCCAGGTAGAAGGCATTGCGAGTACCTATTCGCCCCGCCTGAACACCCTCCCAGGCAATCCTGGCAGGGACATTGGCCGAGACACCGCCATCTACGAACAGCGCCACGTTATGCAACTCGCGCAATCGGGCCAGAACTGCATCCGACGCCTCATCTCGGCGGATAGGCTCGTATTGAAGAACGGCCGGAATCGCGGCTGACAATCCAACCGCGTCCACCACCCGCATCGCGGAGGTAGTGGCGTCGCGCCCCAGAACCAGTGGCTTGACTACATTTGGATTGACGAAGGTCGCCAACATCAACATGCGTTCAGCGAGCAATTTTGAAAATCGCTTGCCTCCCGCACCTACCCTTGTGAATTCACGAAGGCCTTCAGGCAGATGGTCGTACACACGGGTCCGCACGCCGGAAATAACAGCCTCGTACGGAATCTCAAGATCCGAGAGTCGTAAGGCTGACCCATCCGGATGCTGCATGGCCTGATGAAGTCCCTTCAGGTGCAAGCGCAGCAATCCAGGCAAGGTATAGCTCGACCCCACCATCGGTCGCGAGAAGATGCTGCGCATATTCAGGCTTTTCGCCCAATCCATCAGGGCCTGAATATCGAGCTCACGCGAGCGGGCCAGGAATGCACCAATCAGGGCGCCAATCGACGAGCCGACCAGATAGTCCGAACTCATGCCTTCTGCTCGCAGCCGGGCAGCTGCGCCAATGTAGACATACCCCGCGCCGCCGCCGCCGCCGCAAACGCTGACTAGGGAGCGTCGGCCCACTTCTGCATCGAGTTCGGCCTCTGAGAGCTCAGCCCGATGCGAGGCCAGCAGTTTCGGCCGCGCTGAGTCCAGTGCCGCTCTGAGCGGTTCCAGAACAGAGGCACTCTTCTCCAGACGAAGCTTCAGACCTTCTTCTCGATACAAAGGGCCATACAGTGCGCGAATCGTGAGCTCTCGAAACGGCTCGACAATACCCTGATCCAGAGTGAGATCGGCGCGGGACACACCGCGCAGGGCCGCCCCCGGAGAGAAGACGTGCAGTCGTGCAAAGCCCAGGATGTAGCGCAGCCGATAATAGTCACGATCCGAAATCACGTCTGGGTAGGCAATGTGCGCGCGCACCAATGCCATCTCCATGCGCTGAAGTTTCAGAAGTGACTTGTGCAGCGGATTTGATTCCAAGATTCTCTACTCCTGAGCCGTAGCCACGGTTTCAGCATGGCGCTGAAGCCCACGGATTTGCCTGTGCAGCCCCTGTTCGCCCATTCTCCACTGACCAACCCCGTAAAGAGAGGAGAATCCAATGAAGGCAGAAGGTGGATGTTACTGCGGCTCTGTTCGTTATGAGATTGACGCCGAGCCCGTCATGAACGTGCAGTGTCACTGTCGCGAATGTGTTCATATCTCCGGTGGCAGCCCTAATGTCATTGTTGGCATTCCCGAGGACGGCTTCAAATATGTAAAGGGCTCGCCAAAACAGTTCAGAAGGCCGGACCTCGAAACACCTGTCACGCGGGAATTCTGCGCCGAATGCGGAACGCCCATCTTGAGCAAGGCACCCGCCTTCGCAGGCGTCAACTTCGTCAAGCTGGGCAGTCTGGATAATCCCTCCGCTTTCGGTGATCCGCAGGCCGCCATCTTCACAGTCGACAAGCAGTCATTCCATACCATTCGGGAAGGCATGCCTTCGTTCGAACGCCTTCCGGATATGTAGGAATGACAGAAGAAGAACGCCTGATTGACCTTGAATCCCGGATCGCCTACCAGGACGATACCTTGCGCGTACTCAGTGATGCAGTGGCCCGTCAGCAGAAGCAGATTGATCAACTCCAGATCTTCTGCCGACAACTCTTGGAAAGAATAAAGGCGCAACCTGACAATCAAGGTGAGACGTACTCGCCAGCAGAAGAGCTGCCACCGCATTACTGAGGAACCGATGGAGGAAACAGCGTCACCGAAGTTCGATGGCCTGAGCGCCAGTGCCATTACCCTGCCTGCGGGCAAATGGCCAAGCCTGATCGACTTTCTGGAAGCCAGGTTTCCGGCTGTCACGCGACTTCAATGGGAGTCTCGCTTCGCCCGGAATCTGGTGACACTCGATGATGGCTCAGACGTGCAACCGGGCGACCCTTATCGCGAGGGTCTGCGACTTCGCTATTACCGCGAAGTTGCCAATGAAGCAGAAATCCCCTTCGAGGCGAAGATTCTTCACCAGGATGAGCACCTTCTGATTGCTGACAAGCCGCATTTCCTGCCGGTCATTCCCAGCGGACGTTATGTTCGCCACACCTTGTTGACCCGCCTCAGGCAGCACACCGGGATGGAGCAACTCGTGCCTCTGCACCGGATCGATCGGGATACCGCTGGACTGGTCGCGTTTTCGGTCAACCCTGATACGCGATCACGGTATCAGCAGTTGTTTCCACTGCGCCAGATTTTCAAGTTCTATGAAGCGCTCGCGCCACATTGTGAGGCGCTCACACGTGATGTAGTCCACCGATCACGGCTGGTCCGCGGCGAGCCGTTCTTTCGTATGAAAGAGGCGCCGGGAACGCCCAATAGCGAAACGCATATCCAAATTCTGGAGCGCCTTGGCGATATCGATCGCTACGGTCTTCAGCCGGTGACCGGCCGGACGCATCAACTTAGAGTGCACATGAGCGCCCTGGGAACGCCTATCCTTAACGACCGGCTTTATCCCCAAATGCAGAATTTTGGAGCCGACAATGACTATTCAAGGCCTCTGAAACTACTGGCGAGAACCCTGAGGTTCCGCGACCCCATTAACGGAAAAGAACGCCGTTTCGACAGTGAACGAGAGTTGATTTGAATACAAAGAACCTGAATCCGTCCTTGGCTCCCACGCCTTGCATCGACTTCGAGCACCCTGCAGTCGCCGCGTTTACTGACGCACATCTTGCAGATGGCAGTACCCAGCGCGAGCAGGCGGTCAAGCTGTATTACGCCGTGCGCGACCTGATTCGCTACGACCCCTATGGCATCAGTATCAGCGCGGAAGGCCTGAGCGCCAGCCGGGTTCTACAAGACAGCTCCGGTTGGTGCGTAAACAAGGCCGTACTGCTTGCCGCAGTGTGTCGGCGTGTCGGCATTCCTGCGCGACTGGGCTATGCGGATGTTCGCAATCATCTTTCAACCGAACGCCTGCGCCAATCCATGGGCTCCGACATCTTTCGCTATCACGGTTATACCGCGCTATTTCTGGACGGCAAGTGGGTCAAGGCGACCCCGGCATTCAACCTGTCACTGTGCGAACGCTTTGACCTGCATCCTTTGGAATTCGATGGCACGCGGGACTCGATCTATCATCCTTTCGATTTGCACGGCAATCAGCACATGGAATATCTGAAATTTCATGGCGAGTACGACGATGTGCCGCTGAAAGACATACAGCAGGCCTTCGAAACCTATTACCCGTCGGTCAACGTACTTGAGGGCGCAAGTTTTGAGGCCGATGTGGCCGAAGAAACTCGGAGCCAGTAGCCCAACCTGGCCCCGTTCTTCAGTTGGAGTTACCAAGCCTCAGGCGGCTTGCCCAGGTGCCGTATAGATGGTGGGATGAATCGCAGCACCGTGCTGAATGGCAAGGTCGCGTTGACGCAGTTCAGGCTCGATCAGCTTCCAGACTTTGGCATTGTTGTAGAACGGCGTACCCGGATAAAGATGGTGAATCAGATGCACGTGGTGGTTCTGCAACAAGGGGGCCATCAACCATTCCATGCCCAGACGCACGGTGGTGGCCTTGGTGAAATTTTCTTCCTGCGTCGTGTCATGTGGCACGTGCGGCAGCCAGAAAAAGCTGAAGCCCAGCGATAGAAAAATGAGTCGCGACGGGATGAACCACAACATCAGCACTTCCAGGCCGTAGCCCATCCACGTCAGGATGGCCGCAGCTGAAAGCGTGAAGGCCGCCATCAGCATGGAACTCTTCATGTACTTGGCCGAAACCTTGTCGCCCTGGCGCAGGGCATGCACCAGATAAAGGGCATCAATGGCCATCCAGCGGAATGGCAGTGTCCACCAGGCACCGTGCAGGATGTAATCCGGGTCCTTTTTGCCGCTGGTGAAACGGTGATGAAGGATGTGCCCCCAGCGGAACATGCGCAGGTCCACATACGGCGTGATCATGAAAACCGCCGTCTGACCGAGAAAATCGTTCAGCCGTGCGCTGGATGACAGACTGCGATGCAGGGAGTCGTGAATGATGGTGAACGTGAGGTATCCAATGGTGCTGTTGATGATCATGCCAGCCCAAAGCGGGATCGCGCCCATTACGGCAGCGGTCATGGAAGACAGATAAATAGTAACGGTCGCCAGCCACACCATGATGGACGGCATCCCGATCAGGGGGGTACTGGTCAGTTCCTTGAGCCTTGCTTTGCGCTCTGGATCGAGGCTGTTTTCAATTGCCTTGGGTGCGAATGTTGTCATGGTGGTCTCCGGGCCAATCTGTTTTGATAACCATACTATGCACGGCTGTAATTCCAAGAATGCCAGCCTATAGTTAGGCAGTGTTGGAGGCGCAGATCCTGCTGACAAGCACGGTTCCCGGCCCTCATCCAGCGCGTTTCGCCTGGAATTCGCCGTCCGGCCTCGCCTGCTTCTCGGGAATTGCACCGGAACACCTGCGACGAACTGGCGGATCGCCTAGAATTGCGCCCTCCTGCGATGCGCCCGTAGCTCAGCTGGATAGAGCATCGGCCTTCTAAGCCGAGGGTCACAGGTTCGAATCCTGTCGGGCGCGCCATAGTCCTGGCAACGCAGTGAGTACCGGTACGACCCGAACCCACTCAAAGTGATACGAACCTGTGCACAGGTGGGGTCGCTAACGCTCCCCGCCCCGGAGCACGACGTGATCCGTGGTCGAATCCGGTCGGCTCACGTCGTTCGGGCGTGCAGGATATTGCCGCAGGGGGCGAAGCCATTCGCAGGTCAATCAATCTACCCGATGCCTTGCCTCACAGAGCAGACTTATCTGAGGTTCAGCCGCCTTCAGATCAATTGCATTTCCCTGGCGCGAGCTGCGGCAGCGGTGCGATTACCCACACCCAGCTTTTCGTATACGTTGTGCATGTGCCACTTCACTGTCGCCTCGGTGATGAACAGGAGTTTGGCCAGCTTTTTGTTGGACAGGCCGGTCTCGGCCATCTTCAGGAGTTCCAGTTCCCTGAATGTCAGAATTTCGGACTCCTTGGTTTCCACACTCGGCGTTTCTGCCAGCGGCACTTCAATTCTCTGAACCTTGGCTTTGTCATCTCCGTTGAGAATACCCAGCAACCACTGCTCGAAGCTCAGTCGTCCGCTCTTGACTGCGCTTAACTCGCGGCCGCGTCGTTGCTGAAGTGCTGTCAGGACGGGAATCAGACCTCGTCCCGCCGAAATGACAGGATAGGCACAGAAGTCATCGGCGGCGGCGGCAAGTGCCTTGTCGAGTTCTCGCACCGCTTCTGCTTCCTTGCCCAATTGCCATAGGGCGATGGACTTGACGGAGCGAAGCGTCAGCATCAATGCCGAATCAGCGTCACTACCCATAACGTATTGCAGTCGTGAAAGCGCTGTCAGCGACTTTTCCAGGTCACCTCCGGCAAGCAGCATCCGAGCTTCCAGGAATTTCATGATGTTGCGCTGCCCACGCGCCCATCCGGAGTTCCTGACCTCAGGGTTCTCACTCTCGAACAATTTCAGCCGGCGAATAGTCTCTGATGCGTCTGCCGCCCGGTCTGCAATGATATGCAGCGTCGCTTCCTCTATGAGCAAACCTGCGTACAGTCGTGAATAGTTGGACCTCATGGCAATCTCGCGCCCCTTCTCCAGGCGCTCCAATGCCTTTGCCATGTTGCCCTTCCATGCACATATTCGCGCGTCGCTACGAATGACATACAACAAGGGCTCGACGGGACCAAACAGTACGGAAAAGGTCCGCCCGACCTCCATCAATCGTTCTGCCTGATCAAACTCGCAGCGCTGTGTGGCGATCTCGGCATTGATCAGGGCCGCCATGAATATGTTGAAACTCTTGATCTTGCCATCCTTGCGGGCCAAGGAATCTGCCCTGGCACCGTGCTCGGCGGCGCTGCGGATGCGGCCAAGTTCTATGTCAGCCATGGAATGGAGAAATTCTGACCAGACCATCGGATAAACAGAATTCTTCTTCTGTCCGTTGCGATAGGCCGACACCGAGTGTTCGATGGCAGCTTCAAATTCACGCATCACGAGTCGCGCATAACTCACGCAGTTGAATGCAGATGCAATCATTGGCGACTCTTCCTCGGGCATGTTTTGGCTGAGATTCCACGCCAGATCAATACTGTCATCGAAGTGATCCATCGTCGTATCGGCGATGGCCTGAATCAGTTCGCCAAAGTAGATCAATGCCTGTCGCCGATCGGCGTCAATATCCCAGGTTTGATCGTTCTCGTCTCTGAGTTTCACCAACAGGGTCTCAGTGAGCTCCTTGGCGTAATCGGAGTTTCGGGAGAATGCGCAGGACCAGGCCCGGCTCAGACCAATTTCCGGCCGACGCCAGTGGTAGCGCTCCGGCAGCCTGCGAGTCCATTCAATCAGTGTGTGGTGATCTCCCTCGATCTGAGACACGGTCAAGGCACGATCACCAATCAAATCGGCAGCTTGTATGAACTTACCCGCATCCAGTGAATACTGAATTGCCTCGGTAATCTGTCCCTCTTTCTCACACCAGGCCGCCGCTTTTTCGCAGATTTTCTGATAGCTGTCCGGCTCAGATTCCAGCAATAGTTTCTGTAGAAAGTCGGAAAAAAGATGGTGATAGCGAAACCATTTTCCGGTGCGATCCAGCGGAATCAGGAACAGTTTCAGTTTGTCGATCAGCGCCAGCATTTCACCGCACTTGGGGTGGTCGGAAACTGCCTGACACAGATCAGGACACATACGCCTCAAGGGGGCTGTGCAGAGCAGAAACTTGCGAACGCTCTCTGGCTGGCTCTTCAAGACGCTTTCAGCCAGATAACTGGTCAAGTCCCGGTCACGGCCTGAGAACTGCCGTATCAGTTCGCTCTCTTCTCCCTTGTGACGACGCAAAGCAAGAGCCGCCAACTGCAGACCCGCAGCCCAACCTTCCGTAGTTTCATGAAGGGATGCCAGGTCGGTCCCGTCTAGTTCCACTGAATGCGACTGACGCAGAAAGGCAGCCGTTTCTCGAGAGTCAAAATTGAGATCTTCCTGATCAACCTCGCGCAGGCTGCCCAGTACGCGCAGGCGGCCAAGCGCCAGTGGCAGGCGAGTCCGGCTGGCGATCACGAGCACCATGGCGTCCGGCAGGTGAGCGATCAGCCGGTTCATGAACTGAGTGACCGCTTCGTCGTCAATATGCTGGAAATCATCCAGAAAAAAGGCCACTGGCCTGCTGATCTTCGAGATTCTCGAAAGAAGAATGTCGAACGCGGCATCCAGATCTCTGGAAAGTAGATCGTTCTGCAGGCCGAGATCAGCTTCTGACAGGGTGGCGTCAGTCTCTATCAGGGCCGAGATGAAGTACGACAGATAGGCCTGTGGATTATTGTCTTCCGGATCCAGACTGATCCACGCTGTCGCTGTCCCCTGGTTCTCGAACTGCCGGTAGAGCTGGGACATCAGCGTCGATTTTCCCGAACCCGCCGCGGCGACGATGCTGAATACGGACGTCTTTCTCCCCGAAGACGCGAGTCGCACAAGGTTGTCTCGCTGAACTGCCTGGCTGTCCCAGGTTGGCGGATATAGCTTTGTCGAGACGAAGCTGTCCTGAAACAGCTCAATGGATGTCATGCAGTCTCCCCCTCTTCCTCATGCTGACCGTACGGTCTCTGCCGTTTCAATTCCTTTTTTGCCGCAGATCAAACCGCTGCATGTGCGTGCAAAACCCTATCGCTGCACGATAAGCAAAGACCCGATCATCGGATAGGGGTTTAATTGGGCCAATCGGGGGTTATTCGTGGCCAGACAGGCCTTGCATGAGATTGAGTCAGGTCTCGACTACGGTAACCGTTGCCCCTTCGAGCTCCTTTGTCACAACCACCTGACAACCCAATCTCGTTCCAGCTTCCGGGCTGGTACCAATAAACTCGAGCAATTCGGTCTCATCGCGTCGTGGCCCAGCAATATCCCGGACTTGATCTGCCTCAATCCGCACGTGACAAGTGCCGCAAGCACAGTTTCCGCCGCAGTCGCCATCGATGCCAGCGACCTGGTTTCGGGTTGCCACTTCCATGAGCGAATCCCCTACTCTGGCCTGCACGTTCCTGGCCACACCATCGCGATCAACATAGCGAAAACTGACACTTCTCACTGCATCAACTGTTTCACTAATGTCATCCATCTATATTCTGCTCCTCGGGCTTGGCGTTATAGGTCTGGCATCTCACTAGGCGAATAGACAAATGAATTGCCAGCCTCGCTGAAAACGGCTTGGTCGGACAAAAAAGAACAGACCTCGCCGTGAGGATGATGGACAAGCATGCGGACATAGGCCCCCACCCAATGATCGGGGCATAAATTTTTTGATTGGAGCACATTGCTTTTGGACTAACAGATGAGTTGGCATGGCGCATTGGTCTGCGACCCAATCCAGGCTCATCCGGCGACCGAGATACTCAGAATGTCAGCGCTTGTTGTTTCAGCTACCGCAATCCGAAATTCACTTCAGGCCCGTTGAAAAGATATGCACATCCGAAAATTCGACCGACTCTTCAGTCGACGGAAGTTCCTCTCTGACGCCGCCAAGGGCGTGCTGAGCACCGGCGTGTTGGGCTCGACCTGGGACGCCATCGCAGCCAGTGGAGAGATCAACAAAGCCTATCCCGATGAATTGCTGTCGATTGAGGCCTATACCAAGGGCAAGATCAAGACGGGTGACATGATCACCTCGGCCAACGTCGAGCATGTCCGTGATCTGCTGGAACCCATTCGCTACGAGCAGATTCTCAAGCATGGACGTCAGCTGCGCGTGGTCAAGACCACGTCGGATCTGATGAAAACATCTCCCTGGGAATACATCGAGGCAACGCTTGCCAATGCTGGCAAGGCCAAGTTCGACGAAAAGGGAAACGTGGTTGCGCCAGATGGCAGGCCATGGATCGGCGGCAACCCATTCCCGAATCCCAAGAGCGCGATCGAACTCATGGCCGCTCAGACCCTGAACTGGGGTCGTCATGACGCTGTGACATATGCCACTGAAATACAGGTCATTGATAGCAACGGAAAGAAGCGCCATCACTATGCCGGCGCTCTTGTCGAGCTCGCGCCGGTCGGCCGCGTGGTCATGGAGCCCAAGCCCTACTGGCCAGAGCACATGGACAAGATGCGATTCTTCAATGTGGTCTTCACCGAGCCAAACCAGTTTGCGGGCACGTCTTTCCTGAGCATCTGGGATTACGATCACAGCACTTTTCCAAAGCTCTACGGATATGTTCCGGAGTTCAGGCGAGTACGTCAGTTTCCAACCAACCAGCGCTTCGAACCCTTGGTGCCAGGACTGTCTCTGTATCTGTCTGATGCCTGGGGCGCCGGAGATCCTCTATATACCTGGGGCAATTACAAGATCATCAACAGAGGTCCATTCCTGGGCGGGCTGAGTGGCGGCTGGAACGCGGATGACCCCGACTGGAAGCACGAAACCCATGGCGGCCCCAACGGTGACTCATTCTGGAATGCCGACGTCGAGATGATCCCGGAGGTCATCACAATAGAAGCACAACCCACAGGCTTTCCAAGAGCACCCGTATCCAAGAAGAGGGTCTGGTTCGATGCCCGAAACGGGCTGCTGGCAGGCATGATCTCTTATGACCGTCAGGGCCTGCCGTTCCGTTCATTTGATGGGGCTTACGCGCACTACGAATCCGGCGACAAGAAATTCATGGACGGCAAGCATCCTTACTGGAGTTGGGGGCACGTGACCGCTTCCAATATCCAGACGGGCGAAGTCTCCCGCCTGGAGCAGGTCAGGCAAGTCGACAATCACGTCAGCGGCGCCAATCACCCCAAGACATATGATGACTACATGACGCAGGCAGCCGTTGTTCGCATGGGCAAAGTCTGAGCACAGTTGAGACTGATGCACTCAGATCACACTGAGGCATTCAACATCGCCGTGTTCGGGGTCACTGCGCCTTCCACGGCGTCCGACCCTTCTCTGCTGCCTTAGGCAATTGATTTTCCGAAATCGAATGGCAGGGATTTCAAGTGCTCTGGCCAGACTTCACGCTCCCCCGTGCCCTGAATAACTGGAGTGCGAATTGCCCCGCCGGATGCAGCGAGAATGAACGAACATCCGCCCTGCAAGTCACTGGTGCTTCTTCCAGTGTCGGCAAGCGAATCCCGTACTCTCTGGGCAGGAGCACGGGTGCAGCCATGCAGGCGAACGTCAGATCAGCAGCGGTAAACCTGTCGCCCAGCAGATAAGGCCTGCCGTCCCTCAAGCGAGCTTCAACATTGTCAAAGGTCCGCTGAATTGCTCCCAGACCTCGTTCAACCTTGTCTGCGGTTGGCTCGAGCAGCGACGAAAGAAACGCACGCATCAACGGAAACATGACGGGTGCTATCGCTCGCTGCCAATAGGGCACCCCCTGCCCCGCAACTTTGAGCAAATTCCGTGTGTCTTCATTCAGCCAATGGTGATAGACCCACCGGCGACTCTCTACACCCAGTTGCGTGCTGAAATCTTCCTCGAGTGCCTTGATTTCAACATTCAGCGCAACGGGATAAAGCTTTCTTGCATCGGGCAACTGTTTGTCGATATGAAAAAGAATACGCGAGGAATCAGTGATGACCTCGGCACCATCAATCAGCACCGGGACTCGGCGCCCCCAGCCACGCATACCCGTGGCCAAGTAATGAAAGCCCTGAAGATGCGCTTCTTCCCGATAATCTCGTCCCGCATGAAAGAGTCCCCAACGGGCTTTTTCACAGTAATGACTCATCGGAATCGTGATCAGCCTGGTGCGCGTCTGGGTCTAGGCTGCGTTCAGGGCCAGGCTCCGCTTGATGATTCGCGCTGTGCGCTCAAAGTCAGCTCGCTGCTTCAGATCGAACGGGGTTTGAAGGGTTTTGCGCTGCCCCCTGACTTCTGATTATTGGCCACCGAGATTCGCTGATTGCTTCGCCCCATGACACGTCGCTGCCAGCGTCTTTCTGCGCCAAGAGACTCCGATTCCTCGGCGTCCCAGGACTCCTGCAATAGAAATTTGGATGCAGCAACCGCATCGGGGGAACGCGTAATGATTTCGGCGCAGAGACGCTCGGCGGCTGCCAGTGGATCGGCGTCAACATGGCTGACAAGCCCCATCTCGTGCGCTTGCTCGCCACTGACGACCCTTCCCGTGAAGCAAAGCTCTTTGGCAAGGTCAATGCCCACCAACTCTCGAAGCAAAGTGGGCCCGCCCATGTCCGGAACCAGCCCCCACTTGGCCTCCATGATCGACAGTCGCGCATCAGGCGCACTAAATCTGATGTCAGCGCCCAGCGCCAATTGCAGGCCTGCGCCAAAACAATTGCCATGAACTGCTGCGATGACGGGCACGCCCAGCTCACGCCAACCCATGGACCAGCGCTGGAAGTCATTGCGCATGGGCTGCCAGAGCTTGGCATAACCCAGCGCTGCCTTGGCCGGGGTTTTCATCACCGATTGCACATCCAGACCCGCGCAGAATGACGGCCCCTCGCCGCTCAGGATGACGGCTCGGCAGTGCCGGTCAGCCTTGAGCCTTTCGCTGGCCTTGTTAACCGCGTGAAGCATCTGAAAATCCATGCCATTGTGCTTGTCACTTCGAGTCAGGCGCACATGGGCAATCTGCTCTCGCTTCTCGATGCAAACCCGATCATCAATTTGTTCGATATCCATTGATCTATTGACTCAGCAATGCGTCAAGACGAGACGCAGAAGGTTTCGATAATTTGGAGCGCAAAGCTGAAAGCATGGGCAGAAGATCATGCTCGGCTCCGGCTTCCAGCAAGTGCGCACCCACCTGTTCGTCAGGATGGGACAAGGCTGCCTCGACCAGGCGCGCGCGCAAATTTTCACTCACGCCCAGGAGCAGGGCCATGACAGCGCCACCAAGATTCAACTCCTTCTGGGCGGATACGCTGACAACTTTCTGAAGACGCTCGTCACTCATCAGGCCGACTACTTCCTCAAGGCGATCCGGTGATTCCACGAAGAAGCCGATGCGCAGCATGGCTTCATCATCCAGAACAGCCATGCTTGCCTTGATCTGTTCGTCGCTCAGGGCATCAACGAACCTGGCCATGGCGATGTACTCACGACGCTTCAAGACCTCCCGAGTCACCGCGACGACCAGGGACACCGGAATACGACGAAGAAGATCGACCGCGCTGCGCGGGTCAATCTGCAGCGTGACTTCGGTGTTGAACGCAAGCGAGACCCGCTTGGCAATATCGGCAGCTTCGTCCGGGGGGAGCAACCCGGCAACCCTTGAACCCAAGGTAGGGCCAAGGGCCTTTTCCGCGACAATCGCCTTCAGCGCCTTGGGGAGCAGACGCGACGACGCGACAACCTTCTGCAACCGCTCGCGATCGCCGTCAAAAAGCATGGATGTGCACGCATTCCGAAGCTGTCGAAGTGCCTCAACGTCGAGGCCCTCCATGTTGGCGATGGTGGCTTCATCGCATCCGAGCAGACGCGCCAGTTTGAGATGTTCAGCCTGAAGGGCGAGTTGATTCATGCCGGACACCTACCCGAACAGCACTTTGCGAACCACCGGCCGCAGCAAGGCTGGAACCAGTCGCAAGGAATGATTGGCAGAGTCTTCGAGCAGCTGCTTCTGACGCTGCCGGGCAGCGTCGACTGCCCTGGCGAATTCGGCCAGGGAGGCCTCTGACACGCCGGACAGGTCCGGCAATTCCGATGCGGCAGGACCTAGTGTGCTGCGCAGCGTATCCATCGCATTCTGTTTCATGAAGATTCAAGTAGGGCGGTCTTGGTTGGCAGTCAGAGGGTAACCTGATTCCACCGTAATCAATGAACTGCCCAGCCGGTCACAGTCCTGGCCACGGTGACCTCAGAACGTCTCGCGAAGATAGATCTGTTCATCCACATCGTTGCTGTGGACACCGAAGCTGGCGACGCCGCTGGCCGCTTCGCCGTAAACATCATCCCCATCAGCGTCGATGCCGAGCCACAGCGGCCCTCCGACCGTCAAAGTCACGTTGCCTATCGAGGCTGGTTGAGGTGCTGCCAGGCGAATCTGAGCTTGCCCCAGGTTCACCGCTTCGATGTTGGAAACACTCGTGACTGCCGCAAGATCGCCCGAGAGCGCTGTGGACGACACGGTAGTGCAGGAATCTGCGCTCTCCTGACGGAAGCCCTGCGCAGCACTCACGAACACTTCAGTGCCGTAAATCACTTCAAGTGGAAGCAGTTCGGATCCATAGGCATTGCGCACAAACAGCTGCCCGAACCGTTGCTGTTGGCCACCGCCATCGAAGGCGATGCCATTGCCGACACTGGCCTCACCAAAACTCAATGGTGTCGTCACAGGGTCTGCGTAACTGATTCCGTCGGAATCGGTAAGCGCGCCCGCCACCAGCTGCACCTCCAGATCAAAACTGGGTTCGGCTGCGCCGCGCGGGACAGACAACTGTGCGCTCGTGGCGTACTGCACCTGCGCCCTGCCACCCGAAAGCGCCGTGATCGGGTTGTCGTTGGCGGGGACTAGGCTTGTATCCAGAATCAGCGGTGACGAATCCAGAGCATTGATGGCTGTATAGCTCGGCGCCCCAGCCTGACCCGGCAGCTTGAACAATAAGCCTGTGTAATTGAGGGTGCGGCTGCCGGAAGCGCTGACGGCTTCAATTTCAGCTATCGGCGAAAGTGAAAAGGAAAACGGCTGACCAATGTAGGTGAATGTTGTGCAGGCTGGGCCGAGGCTTGGCGTATTGCGGCTGAGCAAACGGAAATGATCAGGAACGAAGCGCCCGACGCCAACCGTCGCGTCAATGATCCGCTCCGATACCGGTGTTCCGTCTCCCACGTCGACTAACGCAAAGTCAGCATCCCGGACCTGCAGGTTGAAGGTTCCAGCTTCAGAGTATCGGGCGGTCTGGGTCTCCAGGGTTCCAGAGCCTGTACCCGTCCAGGAATCAGCGGTCAGGCTTCCCTGTCGTGTACCCCGGATCGTCGAAGCAATATTCATCTCCGGCACTCCGTTGTAAGCACTGGTGATGTTGCCCAGCGCGTTGTACGCGGTCACCTGGACTGTGAACGGTCGCCCCGCGCGGTGAACCGGTGATCCGCTAGCACCGGTCTGGTTCAGAGTCTGACTCGTTCCTGCCGTCAGACTATCCGCATGACTGGCGCGCACCGTCAGCTGGTCGGGACGAACCGCAAAGGCGTCTCTGGAACATCCGAACTGGGTATTGTCACCGCTGCGGGCCAGGACCCGCGCTTTGCGCAGCGCATCCTGGTAACTGAGCGAAAATCGCTTTCGCCCTGCGTCAGAAGCAAGGAAGCTGACGCTGCCCAGACCCTGCACAACGCCCCAGGTGCTGCGACAACCGAAGCTGTCCAGAGCGCCGCTGTCATCACTGGCATCCAGAAGGTCAAGGCTCACGCTGCCCTCGTAGGCTTCATTCAGCGCAGTGCCAGTAGCGTCCAGTGCCACCACATCCAGTTCAAAACTGACGCCCGATCGCTTGGTGGTAATGACACCGTTCAGACCGTCACCCGCCGCATCGACAATGTTGAAGTCCCCGGAGACGCCACCGACGGCATTGCCAAAAACCAGAATGATGTCGTCCCAGGAGAATGTATCTCGATTGCCGTCGGAAATGGTGCCAGAGGTCACCGTCAAGGTATGTGCCCCGGCACCCAGCGATGTGGCGACAGGGAGGATCAGCGGGTCCGTCACCGAACCCACATTGGCCGGCACGGTGCCGATGAGGTTGCCATTTATGGCGACCGTGCCATCAGTAGCGTTGACATCGCGGACGCGGTACAGACGCACTTCAGCCAGAATCTGGGGCGTCGACAAGGCGAAGGGAATATCGACTATCAGTCCGCCCGAAGCATCGGGATACCAGGCACTTGGCGAGCTGAGGTCATCTTCGTAGTCGTCGTCAATGTCGTGGTCATCGCCGACATTCCGCCGCTGCGTGAGCATGATGCTGGAGGAGTCCTGGGCACTGAGAAGGACCATGGCACTGAACCCGATGTCGTTCACCTTGTCGCCAGGGCATGGCGCGCCAATCTCATTAGCCGGGTCGCTGGTATCCAGGCAACCCGGATCGGGAAAAATGGTGTGAGTCCCCGAGCTGAGCGTCAACGGACTACTGAATGTAAAGGTGTTGCCCGACAGGCTGCCGGGGCGAGAGACGCCATTGATCCAGACTTCGGGCAAATGATCCTGCAGGGAAAGCGGATTCTCGAGTGCGACGGCCGTGATAGTGCTGGGCTGTGTCAGGTGGAAACGCGTCGGATAGGCAAGCATCTGCTCTCGCGTCACCGGATCTGCAGGCGTCAGGTCGTTACGCTGTTCAGCCCCAATATGCTGGTGCCCTTCAAGACGGATATCTGCAAGGACCGCGGTGCTGAGCAGCGACAGAAGCATGCCTGTTCGAAACAGCCTCTTCATGATCCAAATACCTTGGCCTGAAGACTGCGGGAAACAAAATCCAGGCTGCCGTAGTCGCCGAAGTGCGCACTCACATCGAGAACAAAATACGGCCGGGTTCCTACTGGCATTTCATGCAGGGTGCGATTGCAGACAACCTCGATCTCGAAGCCGGCCAGGCTGGACTCGCTCAGCGTAAAACTGTTCGTTGCCGGGCAGGCGCCAGTTGCAGTTGCCTGGTTCACCGCCCAGGCCATTCCACTTCTGGCTGCATAGCCTGCCCGTACGGACTGTACATTCATGGCCGGCGTGAGGTGCTGCACCGCCACCATATTGATCAGATAGGCCCCCATGGCCGACAGCACAACCATGAGAAACAAGGCTGATATCAGTGCAAAACCTGATGCTGCGCTCAAATTCTTCATGGCGTGTTGTTGAAATGGACCTGCTTGAACAAGCGCACTGTTTCCTGATCATCCTGCAGGGTCAGCGCAATACTGACGACGGCATTTCTTCGCCCCGCGCCGCTGCCGGAAAAGCTGAAACTGCAACTGGAAACCTTCTCGTTGATCTGGAGAGGCGTTGCCAGGGTGTCGAGTTGAACACGACTCGCAGGCTGGGCCGCTTGCGGCGGATATCCTGCGTAACGAAGCAGACGCGTGCCATCGCACAGATAACTGACTGGTCCCTCCACCAGAAAGACACGGCGACTTGGTGAATCACGCGGAAAATTGTGCGTGCCAACGCCAGATGCCGAAGTAAGGGTGATTCTTGATTCCGGGCGGCCATCAACGTTCACGGAGCCCTGATTGAACCCAATGCTGGCCGGGGTCATGACACCGTCGCTTGCATCGTATGGATCGCTTCCGGGCAAGCCCAGAGGGTAGATCGCCAATCTGGCACCGGCAGGAATGCCGGCCGCTCCGCCCAGGCGCGTAATCGTGTTGAACGCACTGTCGTTGGTTCCGGCTTCGAGCCTGTCCTCACTCAGTCCCGGAGGCTCGGTTCGATATCGCTCGCCATCAAGGGTGACCAGAAACTCCAGAGCCGCGTTTGAGCCGCGCACGCTTCCCGGCAACGCGGTCCGAAGCTCGCGGGAGAGGCGCAGCAGCACAAGATCGGCCTCATCGGTCAGCGCAGCGCGCCGCTCCTGCGCCAGAAAACCCAGGACGGGAGAACCCACGAACAGGGCCAATACACCGGCGACGATACCAATGATGACGATGACGATCACCATTTCAATCAAGGTGAAACCGCCCTGGGGCTTGGCGTAACAGCTGATGCGGGAAGGAAGTTTCATGCGAGTCGCTATTGTCGCCCATGCTTTGCTGGCATAGTTTAGCGATGATGCGATCAAGTCAGACAATGGGCACAAGCCTGCATCGGCACGACCCGGCGAATCACAGCAACGATAATAAGAGCGGGGTCCGAAAGACCTCGAAACAGACTCCCTAATTACGCAAGTCACGCAAAAACACGTTCTCTCCATGACTTTGGGCCTAAACCGCGACTTCCCGACCACCTTGGTGACTGCTTCAGTGACCCTCGGCAACCGTGAAAATCACCAACTTCAGAGCGCGCCCATTCATGTCTGAGCGCGAACCAAAGCCAACGAAGAGCCTGGACTTCATGGCGGGCGAGATCGAGGGCGATAAGCGCAAAGCATGGCTGGGCGGGCACAGTCTACGGGCCAGATTGCTCATTTTGATGGCGGGGCTGTTGATCGTGGGCGTCATCAGCCAGTCAGCGCTGATCAACAACTATCTACTGAAGGATTTTCGCCAGCTTGAAGCCAGTCAGCTCAACTCCAGCCTTCACCTGATTCAACTCTGGCTGGACCGCTTCGTCCAGCCCATGGAGGGCGTAACGCGCGAGGTTGCGGCCTCGAGCCGGAGCTTGAGCCTGTCTGATCCCGATGCCGTGGCTGCACTGGAGGCACAGTTGCTGGACGCTTTCGAAGTCGCCCAGAGCTTTGACGTTGCAGCTGTCTACGATGCCAAGGGAAATCCCGTATTAGTGCGGGCGTTTGATCGCAACTCTGTCGAGGCTCGCCCGCCAAGCAAAAGCAGTCTGGACATCCTGGCCGAACATTCACAGGCGACAGACCACGGATACGAAAAACTGCTCAGCGGCTGGAGCGCGGTCGCCAGTGGGCTGTTTGCAACCGCAAGCCATTCAATCGAGGCAGTGGACGGCACCTACAACGTCGTCTTGGGCCTGGATTTTGACGCGCTGAATATCAATTCTCTGGATCAGTTGTCAGGTACGCGAATCACGACGATGGCTGGGACCAGCACGCCGGCCAGAGACGATAATCAGGCCGGCATCGCCTGTTCGCGGCTGAGCCCTCGCCTGAATCCAGAACCGCAAATGCTCTGCGTTCAGTTGCAGGATTCAGTACTGCTTCGCGGACAACGCAGCGTCGCCGATCTCCGCCTGCTCAGCCTGATTGGCTTCATTGTCCTGATGCTTGGTGCCTGGTGGTTCACTGATCGAAACCTGCTGCGTCGGCTATCCGGTCTCACGCTTCAGCTCGACGAAACCCACAGCGGCCAGACCGGCCAACTCGAAAATGCCATGCTCGAAGAAGCTGAGCGAGGCGACGAGATCGCGCGGCTATCCAACGGCTTTGGACGTTTGCTGGGCCGGGTACGCCAGGCGGAGCATGAACTGCGGCAACGCGAGCGAAGTTTTCGCGTACTGGCCGAATCATCCGGTGTCGCCATCTTTGTGGTGGCAGACGTGATCCGTTACGCAAATCCCTACGCCACACGGCTCAGCGGCCTAGAAAACGATGAGCTCATTGCTCGAGATCTTTCCGAGTTAATCCACAAGGATTCGCGGCAATATCTGCAACAGGCAATGAAAGCCGGCGACTTGATGGCAGCCGACAGTCGAGAGCTGTGCGGTGTGCATCAGAACGGAACCCACTACTGGGCCAAGTTTGATGTCGCCCGAATCGAGTATCAGGGGGAAGCGACCCTGCTCATAACCCTGGTCGATATCACCGAGCAACGTCATCTCGAACAGATTCTGGCGCTGGAGAAGCAGAACCTTCAGCTGATTCTCAATTCGATACACGATGGCATCGTCTCAATTGATCACACCGGGACCGTCAAGTTCATCAATCCGGCGGCCCAGCGCCTGACCGGCATTCCAATTGAACTCGCGCATGGCAGCCTTCTGGAAGATGTGGTCAGCCTGAAGGCCATTGAAGGAGACAAGCCCATGACGGGGCCCATCCTCGACACGATTGCCAGTCGCGGGGAAAAGGACACTCTTGCCCAGATCAGCACCTCCAAGGGCCAGGTGCGAAGTGTCGAAGTCAGCGTATCCCGTCACGATCCCGAAACCGACGAAGGGCGGCAAGGCTCCGTGCTGGTTCTGCGCGACGTTTCCGACCTGCGGCAGCTGACACAAACCTTGTCCATGCAGGCCTCTCACGACGATCTCACGAGCCTCATCAATCGACGTGAATTCTCTCGGCGCCTGTTGCAAGCGATCGAAGCCACACGTGACCGCGGGGCCAGCAACGCCCTATGCTACATGGACCTCGATCAGTTCAAGCTTCTCAATGACACCTGCGGACACCACGCAGGTGACCTCATGCTGCGCGAAGTGGCAGATGCGCTGGGCGAAGTGGTTCCCCGTGGCGATACGCTGGCCCGGCTGGGTGGCGACGAGTTCGGAATCCTGTTGTCCGACTGCACCCCGGCACACGCCGAGGAAGTGGCCAACGTCCTTCGCGAAACCGTCTGCAACATCAGGTTCCAGTGGAATGGGCAGAGCTTCAGCGTCGATGCCAGCATCGGAATCGTGATGCTCGAACACGTTGAAGGTGGCATCGACGAGGCCCTGGCGCTTGCGGATGCGGCCTGCTACATGGCCAAGGATCTGGGTCGTAACAGAATCCAGGTCTATCGGACCTCCGATGTGGGCCTCCAGCAGCAGCTCCGACATATGCGTTGGGCCACCCGTCTCAAGGAAGCCGTCGAGAAAAGCCAATTCACGCTGTATGCGCAGCCCATTGATCCGGTTTCGGAAGGCGTGCCGAATCTTCACTCGTTCGAAGCGCTGGTCCGAATGAAGCAGCCAGATGGCAAGATCGTGACGCCGGAGGAATTCCTGTCCGCTGCTGAGCGCTACCAGATGATGAATCAGATTGATCGCTGGGTGGTCAGCACCGCGCTGGATGCACTGCAGCGCGAACGAGCGATGGGCCGCGATACTCACCCCCTGCTCTTTATCAATCTTTCCGGCCAGAGCCTTGGCGATGAAAGCTTCCGTCACTTTCTTCTCGACAAGCTCGAAGAACACAAGAATCTCGTAAAGAACGTTGTATTCGAGGTTACCGAGAGTGCGGTGATTTACAGTCTGGACCGCGCCAAGGCCCTGATGGACGAAGTCTATGCACGCGGTAGCGCGTTTGCGCTCGATGACTTTGGCACCGGCATGTCGACGTTCAGCTATCTGAAAGAGCTGCGCGTGGACTACCTCAAGATTGCCGGTTGCTTTGTAAAGAATATCGAAGCACCGCTTGATGCCGCGGTGTGCCAGAGCTTCACTGATTTTGCGCACATGATGAATGTGAAGGTCATTGCCGAATGGATCGAAGACGAAACGGTCCTGAAACGCCTGCAGAAGATGGGCGTCGAGTACGGACAGGGATGGCACCTTGGCAGACCCGCACCCATTGACGAAGCCCTGAAAATCAAATGACGCCGCGCAATCCCAATTTCGTTCACCGATTCTCGGCGCCATGAGCAACCGACTGTTCAGGATGCTCGGTCGCAAATCAGCGGGGAGCAGCGGCTCGGTCGGAATCTGGATTCAGAATGATGGCGTTGCCATGGCTCGCGTGGTGCGCCATGGCGGCAGCCCTCGCCTGACTGCATGCGAATTTCGGCCGGTCCCTATCGGCGCTGAGCCTGCTTTCGTCCTGCGCGCGCTGGTCAATACCCTGGGGCCGGAAGCTGGCACCTGCAACTACGTGCTGGCGCCTGACGAGTACCAGACCTTGTTGGTCGATACCCCGGATGTATCGCCTTCGGAAATGCGCGAAGCGGTGCGCTGGAAGATTCATGATCTCATCGACATGCCACTGAGCGACGCAACGGTGGATGTGTTCGATATTCCGGTACAGATCAATCACGGAGAGGAAAAACCCCGTTCTCTGTGCGTGGTCGTCAGTCGCAATACAGTGATCGAACAGAAAGTCGCCCTGTTGACGCGCTGCGGGTTCAAGTTGGCTGCAATCGACATTGCCGAGATGGCGCTGCGCAATTTTGCATCCCTGCTGCCTCAGGACCGGGAGGGCCAGCTGATCCTCCACGTCGAGGAGGATTACAGCCTTGTGGTCATCACCAAGGCCTCGACCATCTACCTGTCGCGCCGCATCGCGATCGGGGCACAAAGTCTGAACGCAGCAGACACCAAGAACGACGACGGTGATGAGAAGGCCCGTCTTCTGGAAATGATTGGCGAGGAGCTCTATCGCTCTCTGGAGTATTGCGAGAGCCGATTTCAGGGCATGGCACCCGGTTCCATCGGTCTGACCCCGGCGGCAATGCGCATCCCGGGGCTGTCCTCAGGGATATCCGACGGCAGCGCCCTGCCCGTGCACGCACTGGAGCTCGAGTCTATGCTGCCCGGCGCAGGTAAAATCCCGCTGGAGCGGCAGGCCGCGTGCCTCATGGCGGCGGGAGCCGCCTTACGCCAGGAACAAACGACGCTTTAATGAAGCAACAGATCAACCTGCATCAGCCCATCTTCAGAAAACAGCGTGCCCTGTTTTCTGCTCAGATTGTGTTGCGCGTCTGCTTTATCTGGACGCTGGCGCTTGGGCTGATCTATGCACTGAGCTTGTGGCGAGAAGGCACGCTGTCCAGAGAGAAAGCGCGACTCGAAAATGATCGTGAGATTGCCAACGGCCGCTTGCAAGAGCTTTTTCTGCGTCAAACTGACCCGGAGCAAAGTGCGGAGCTGGAGGCCAAGCTCAAGCAATTCCAGTCCGAACGGCTGCAAAAGGAAAGCGTTGTCCGCGTTCTGGCGAGAGGTGATCTGGGTGTGACGACAGGATTCGCCGCCCAGATTGATGCGCTTGCTGCGCGACGTATTTCGGGTCTGTGGCTGACCCGGGTCAGACTGGATGGTGGCGGACAGTATGTTTCCCTTCAGGGACAAGCATTGGGGGAGGATTTGATCCCCGAATACCTGGAGCGGCTCGCGGGCCGTGTCAGCGATCCACGCTTTCCGGGGGGTCGTTTTGGTGAGATCAGCCTGCAACGCGAAGCAGGAGACGAAGTCGTCAGTTTCGAATTGCGTTCCAAACCGGGAGGTTTGCCCAAGTGACGCTGTGGTGGCAAAACCTGATGGATCGCATCGACGCCATGGCGCTGCGCGAGCGGGTGCTCGTGATGCTGGCCCTGCTCGGGCTCATCGCCCTGCTGTGGGACATCCTGTTCATGCAGCCGCTGGACAAGGCGCGCAAGACGCTCACCCCACAGGTCGCCGCTCTGCGAACTGAGCTGTCTCGGATCAACAGCAGCATCGAGGAAGTAGCGCAGCAAAGTGAAGAGGATCCGAACAGAAAGCTCACCGCAGACCTGGATCAGAACCGCTTGCGCATTGCCGAGCTCAATCGCCAGCTGGGGGGACTGACCCAGGGCATGATTGCACCTGAAGAGATGGTTGAAGTCCTCAAGCAAGTACTGGCACGTACAGCGCCACTACAACTGCTCAGTCTTCGCTCGCTGCCGCCTGAACCACTCACAGCGCTGGTCCCCGGAGAGATTCTCCCGACCCAGGTTTATCGACATGGCGTTGAGCTCGAACTGGAGGGCACCTATCTGGACGTGCTCGCCTTTCTCAAGGGCATGGAGGCCCTTCCCTGGCGTTTCTATTGGGACCGGCTTGATCTTGAAGTGGCAGCACATCCGCTGGTCAGAGTGAAAATCACTGCCGGCACCCTCGGGCGCGAAGAGGCCTGGATCGGTGTTTAGGATGCGCCTGCTCAGACTGCTGATCCTGCCCATGCTCATGTTTTGCTCGTGGAGCCTGGCCGCCCCGCTTCCTTACGGAGACCCGACCACCCCGGCGCCAGGCTACGAAGGCGGGTCCGAGGCCGCTACAGTCGTTGCCGAGGAGGAAGAGGCTCTGGTTGAAGCGGAGAAACCCAAGCCCCGCTGGCTACTGACATCAACGCTCATCGCAGGAGAACGTCGCGTCGCGGTGATAAACGGGCGCAGCGTGGCACTCGGCGCTAGGATTGAAGGAGCGAAACTCGTCGCGGTAGAACACCGCAGCGCCATAATTAATCACGCGGGCCGGCAAATCCGGCTCATTCTGCCCCCATCTGCAGGGGACGCTGTATCGGCAAAAATGCCAACTGGGAGATGAGGATGCGGGAATCCGCGCAATCACTGACAAGCGCGAATATCTGGAATCGACTCGCGGTTGCCGCTGCCGCTGCCATGCTTGCGGCCTGCGCAGCGGCCCCACAAAAGCCCGAACCCGCCACGCCGGAGCCTTTGAGGGTGCCTGCCGAGGTGGCTGATGCACTGCTGCCCGGCAACGCGCCAGTACTCAGCCTGGCCGGCCCAAGCCTGCCGGAAGAACCTCGATTCGACGTCAATGTCCAGAGCGCACCGGCCCGCGGATTCTTTTTGAGCCTGGTTGCCGGAACGCCGTACAACATGGTCGTCCAGAGTGGCGTCAGCGGCGAGATCACCGTAGACCTCAAGAATGTCACCGTGCCCGAAGTCATGGAGGCCGTGCAGGAAGCTTTTGGCTACGAGTACCGCACGACACCGTACGGATTTGTCGTTTTGGGCAATGTTCTGGCCACACGAATATTCCAGATCAACTATCTCAACCTGAGCCGCAAGGGTCGGTCCAATACGCGCGTCAGTTCAGGTCAGCTCACCGACGCCCTGAGCTCTGACCAGAGTGGCCAGGGCGGTAATAGTGGCGGGAGTAATGACGGGACCAATACGGATCGGTCAACTGTTATCGCCAGTGGCATCGAGACCACGACCAGTTCCGATGTATGGCTGGAGCTTGATCGCACGCTCAAGTTGCTGGTCCCGCCAACCGAGGGCCGCAACATTGTGATCAACCGCGACTCCGGCATCATTGTTGCCCGCGCGATGCCGTCCGAACTCAGACTGATCGGCAGCTATCTGGACGGCCTGCAGGACAGCCTCGGACGCCAGGTCATCCTGGAAGCGAAGATTCTGGAAGTCACGCTTAACGACACCTATCAGGCAGGCATCAACTGGGCTGCCATCGGAGATTCGCAAGGACGCCAGTTCCTTGGCGGTATCGTCGGCGGCAACAATGTCTTCAACGCGGGCAACACTGCCAATGCCGGGTCGGCGATCGCCATTCCGCCCAACTACACGCCAGACCCAATAACCGGTGCAATACCCACCACTCCATTCACCAACACGCTCGGTACTGCCATCGGTGGCGCCTTCATCGGTGCCGTGAACGCAGGTGATTTCTCTGCGGTCATCGAATTGCTTCGCGCCCAAGGTGATGTTCAGGTGCTCTCCTCCCCTCGCGTTGCCACCATCAATAACCAGAAGGCGATCATCAAGGTGGGTTCGGACGAATTCTTCGTCACCGGAATCAGCAGTGACACCACCACTGGAGCCTCCACCAATACCAGCCAGGATGTGGAACTCACCCCCTTCTTTTCCGGCATCTCGCTGGATGTGACGCCGCAAATCGACAGCGATGCCAACGTCACCCTGCATGTGCACCCGATTGTCAGCGACGTTCAGGATCAGACCAAAACCATCCTGGTGCAGAACCAGCAACAGGTGCTGCCGCTCGCGCTTTCCAACGTACGCGAAACGGACAGCATCGTGCGTGCGCGCAATGGGCAGGTCGTGGTGATTGGCGGCCTCATGCAACAAACCGATGGCGACGAGAGTTTTGGTCTGCCGGGTCTGGCCAATATCCCCATCATTGGCAATCTGTTCAAACAGAAGCGCAAGCGCCAGCTCAAGAGCGAGCTTGTGATTCTCTTGCGTCCGATTGCCACCAGTCTGAAAGGCTCGGCGTCATGGGAGCCCACGGATCATCTGAGTCCGCCGCCACCGGCGATGAAGATTCCCTGATGACGCTCAGCTGATTCTTGTCTGCTGAATATCCGTGTACCAGGAACACTTTGGACTCAAGATCCCGCCTTTTGGTCTGACGCCCGATACCGATTTCTTCTTTACCCAAGCCTCTCATCAAGATGCCCTGAACATGCTGATGGTGGCGCTGCGCTCTGGCGAGGGCTTCCTCAAGGTTACCGGCGAAGTCGGGCTTGGCAAGACCACGGTCTGCCGGATGCTGATGCGCAGCCTTGCCAGTGACACCACAGCACAATGGGCAACCGCGTACCTGCCTAATCCAACGCATTCGCGCGGCGCCCTGATCAGCATGGTTGCCGAAGAACTCGGCTGCCAAGCAGAGCATGCGGACAGGCAGGAGTCCGAGTTTCTTCTTGCTCATATCCAGAAGAAATTGCTGTCCAATGCCGAATCGGGCATTCGAACGGTACTGATCGTGGACGAGGCGCAGGCGCTGGCGGACGATGTACTCGAAGCCCTTCGTCTGTTGACCAATCTGGAAACCGAGCACGACAAGTTGCTGCAACTGGTGCTCTTTGCCCAGCCTGAACTCGACCAACGCCTGAAGCAATCACAATTGCGGCAGTTGCGGCAGCGCATCAGTTTTTCCCACCAGCTCACCCCGCTCAACACGGCCGAGTTTCGAGCCTACGTAGACCACCGGATCATGGTGGCCGGCGGAGTGCCCCTCCTGTTGCCGAGGCGCGTCACAGACCTCATCTGTGGCGCTTGCCGCGGTGTTCCAAGGCTTGGAAATATCCTGTGCCACAAAGCACTTATGGCAGCTTTTGGTCCCGGGCGCGCAACCGTCAGCCTGCGAGACGCGATGGCAGCAATTGAAGATACTGAAGGCGCACGCATCCAAATCTGGCAATGGCCCGTCATATTGGTGCGAGAATACGGCGCGATGCTGGCACTGGCCGTTTCGCTTGGGTTTGCCGTTGCTCTGATGATTTCTATATTGCGCTCATGAGTCTGATCAATCGAATGCTGGGAGACCTGGCCGCGCGTCAAGCGCCCGGCTCAGAAGCCATCAGTGGCGTGCGCCTGAGCGATCCGCTTGCTGAGGCGGGCCGGTCCTTATCCAAACGAACCTGGTTGATCTTGCTGTGCATCGCTGTTCTGGTCGCCATAGTGACCTGGAAATTATTGACCGCCAGTCCGGCACCTCCTGCGCCTCAGCTGCGCATGGCCGATGATCTGAGCGATCATCAAACCCCGGGCGGCATGAGCACGCATCTTCGTGATGAAGCTGAGCACAAGGCCACCGACGCTGCAGAGATCGCTAAGCTGGCACCGATCAAGGCACTGCCCCCGACGCTGAAGTTCGAAGGCACTATCAAGATTCCCGACAATCTCTCAATCGGTACCCTGCGGGCCTCTGAACAGCCTCGCTCGAAACCCTTGCCTGGACAGCCTGAGACACCCCGAAACACCCAACCTCGCGCGCCTTCCAAACCGGCGCAAAAAGGCAATGCCAGCGACGGAGAAGCCCCGGCAGAGGACGTGGCCGCGCAGAGAAAGCCTGCGCCACGACCGAAGAAAGTTGTGGAGAAAGCTCCGCCCAAGCCAGTTGGCCCCAGTCTGTCAGAACGCAAAGCGCAGGCCCGCGGCCTGCTGGCAGCAGGCAATGCAGGTGCCGCTCTGGATGTCCTGACACCAGCTTCCTTGGATGATGATCTGGAACTGGCCGCCCTGCGCGCCGCTGCTTTGCAGCGACTGGAGCGTCACGAAGAAGCCGCTCGCGAGTACGGAATGCTGACCGTGGCAGACACCGCGCGTGCCTCGCACTGGGTGGGTCTGGGCATATCCCTGGAAAACCTGGGCCAAACTGAACGCGCCTATCTTGCCTATCAGACCGCCTTGTCCAGTTCAGCACTGAGTCTTGCGCTTCGCAATTTCGCCAGCGAGCGTGTCCTCAGTCTGCAGGCACCATGAGTACAAGACGCAAACTGCGGCTCGGTGAGCTTCTCATCGAGCGGAAGCTTCTCTCCCGCGATCAGCTCAAGCAGGCTGTAGAGCACCAGCGTCAGTACGGTGGTCAGCTGGGCTGGATTCTGGTCGAGCTGGACATGCTCGATGAAGAAGAAATTCTGAAAGCACTCTCGGATCAGCTGCTGCTGCCGATCATCGATCTGCGCCAGTATCAGTTCGAGACAGAAGCTGTACGCCTACTACCGGAAGCTCAGGCGCGCCGGCACAAGGCCATCGTGTTGCGCAACGAGCCTGACGGGCTTGTGGTGGGCATGGTCGACCCGACCGATATCCTGGCCTACGACAGCATGCGAACGCAGCTGAATAGACCGATTCGGCTCGCGCTGGTACGGGAATCCGATCTCAATCAGGCCATCAATACGGTCTACCGTCGTACTGAAGAGATCATCAACCTGGCTGAGGAGCTTGGCGAGGAAATCTCTCAGGGCCAATTTGATCTGTCTCAGCTGGGTGGACCTTCCGGCACTGATCAGTCTGCGGTAGACGACGCCCCGGTGGTTCGCTTGCTGCATTCAATGTTTGAAGACGCAGCGCAAGTTCACGCCTCGGATATTCATATCGAACCCGAAGAGAAACTGATCCGGGTTCGACAGCGCATTGATGGATTCCTGCACGAGCAGGTCATCGACGAAACGCGCATTGCTTCGGCTTTGGTGACCCGGCTCAAGCTGATGTCAGGCCTGGACATCTCGGAGAAGCGCCTGCCACAGGATGGTCGCTTCCAGATCAAGGTCAAGAACTCGAAGCTCGATGTTCGTTTGTCGACGATGCCGGTGCAGCACGGCGAATCAATCGTCATGCGCTTGCTGGACCAGTCTGCCGGCCTGCTATCTCTGGGAGAGTCCGGCATGCCCGCCGACATCCTCGAGCGTTTCAGGCGCATCATTCGCCGGCCTAACGGCATGGTGCTCGTGACCGGGCCAACGGGTTCAGGCAAGACCACCACGCTCTACGGCGCGCTCAACGAAATCAATATCCCTGAGCACAAGATCATTACGGTTGAAGATCCGGTGGAGTACCGTCTGCCGCGTATCAATCAGGTGCAAATTCATACGCGAATTGAACTGTCGTTCTCTCGCGTCCTGCGCTCGGCATTGCGACAGGATCCGGACATCATCATGGTCGGCGAAATGCGTGACCCCGAAACCGCCGAAATCGGTGTGCGCGCAGCCATGACCGGTCATCTGGTTCTGTCCACACTGCATACCAACGATGCCATTTCCACGGTCAATCGCATGATCGACATGGGCGTGCCCGGCTACATGGTAGCGACCGCGCTCAACGCAGTACTGGCACAGCGATTGGTGCGGCGAATCTGCGAGAGTTGCGCCGAGCCTTATGCGCCGAGCCCCGGCGAACAGGCCTGGCTGGCTTCGCACACGGATTCCAAGGTGAGTCGTGACAGCTTGCGCCATGGCGCGGGATGCCAGTATTGCAATGACACAGGCTATCGTGGACGCATCGGCATCTACGAGCTACTGGAAATTGACCAGGCTCTCGCTGATCAGTTGCGCCTCGGCCAATATCGTGAATTTGAGAATGCAGCGGCAAGGCTGCCCAACTTCCGCACACTCGAGCAGTGTGGTCTCGACTACGTCCTGAATGGCATCACCACGATTGCCGAGATCATCCGCGTCACCGGCACCCCAGAGGAGATGGACCTGGGTGCTTCCGCCACGGGTACGAGCCAGTGATCACCTACCGATACCGCGCTCGAGATGCCAACGGCCGCGTCGTGAGTGGACAGGTTCGCGCTGAGAACACCGCCGATGTTGCCGCGCAGCTCAGCGGCAATGGCATCACACCGATCCGCATTGACCCGGTTGTTACCACTGAAGGCATGCTGCCTGCCTTCCTGCGCACCGAACTGTTCGCTCGCCCGCCTGGCACCGAAGAGCTGATGCTGTTCTCACGACAAATGTATTCGCTGACCAAATCCGGCGTGCCGCTAGTGCGAGCTCTGCGAGGGCTCTCGGAGTCGTCGCGCAGCCCGATGATGGTTCGGGCGCTGGAAGACGTCATTGAAAGCCTGAATTCTGGACGCGACCTCGCTTCCGGCTTTGCACGTCACCCAAAGATATTCAACCCGCTTTTCGTCAATGTGGTGCGGGTGGCGGAGAACTCCGGAAAGCTCGACGAAGCCTTTCTGCGGCTCTATCACTACCTCGCCTTTGACGCCAATACCCGCAAGAAAATCAAGACAGCGTTGCGCTACCCGACGATCGTCGTTGCTGCTGTTGGCGCCGCTGTTGGCGTGATCATGACCATGGTCGTGCCCCAGTTCGCAAAGGCCTTCTCGTCCTTCGGAGCCGAACTCCCCACCCCGACGCGCATCATTATCGCGGTGTCCGATTTCACCGTGAATTACTGGTACCTGGTCATTGCCGTCATCGTGGCGTTTATCGTCGGCACCCGATTCGCACTTGCAACGCGAGCGGGGCAACGCTTTTCCGATTCAGTAAAGCTGCGTATTCCGGTACTCGGATCCATTGTTCTGCGCGCCACGCTGGCTCGTTTTGCGCGCTCCTTTTCCATGATCGTCCGCGCTGGCGTGCCCCTGATGGAAGGTCTGACCCTGGTGAGCCGCGCAGTCCAGAATGAGGTCATGGCATCCAAGGTTCGCCGTCTCCGCGATTCCGTCGAACGCGGCGACACGCTGACGGTTGCAGCCCGCACCAGCGGCATGTTCACGCCATTGGTGCTGCAGATGCTGGCCGTGGGCGAAGAAACCGGCCGCGTCGATGAAATGATGGAAGAAGTGGCCGACTTCTATGATCGCGAGGTCGCAGCTGACGTGGATAATCTGGCCTCTCTGCTCGAACCGATTCTGATCATCACCGTTGGTGGCATCGTGCTTGTACTGGCCCTTGGCGTCTTCCTGCCCATGTGGGATCTCGCCGGCGCTGCCATGCACAAGGGCTGAGCGGCCGCTGGCCCTTACCGTCCTGCGCAGACTGCGAGAATTGACCGTCAGACAACATTTCGTCTGACGCCGCCTGCGGCTAGTATCGCCCCATGAACGTCGATCCATCCCTGTTGGAAGCCCTTCAGCAAGGACTGTTTGTCAGTCTTTGCCTGGGTCTGGGTGCGGCAATGCTCTGGGGCATCTGGCTTTGCATCCATCCCCCTGGCGCGCAACGTTTTGCGTTGGGCGCTGATCAATGGGTCTCGACAGGTGCCTGGTTTGATCGGCTGAACAAACCAGTGAAGACCTCGCGCTGGTTCTATCGGAATCATCGGGCCCTCGGTGCCTTGATCGTTCTGGGCTCCGGCTACGCACTGCTGCGCTGGTGGACCGCCATAGAGCTGCCGGATTTGCTTGAAATGGCAGGCCCCTGGGTCAAGGCCAATGGCCTGGAATGGCTGATCGAAGCCGGTGAGTGGCTGTTCGTCGCCTTCAACCTCCTGTTCCTGATTGCAGGCACGGTAATCTTCCTGCGTCCCAGTCTGCTCAAGACTCCTGAAAAGTGGACAGATCGTTGGGTTCAGGTTCGAGCCGATCAGGCCTTGGATCGCCGCTTCGACCCGCTGGAAGCGGCTCAGGCCAAGTACCCCCGAGCGACGGGCCTGGTCATTTCCTTGGCTTGCGCCACCTTGCTGGGCTTTCTACTGCTGGGGTAAGCGAGCCGCAGGCAGACTCCTTGCTTGCAGAGGGTGGTCTACACGCTGCATATTGTTCACGGCCCAGCTGGGCTGAAGGCGCCGCGGCGCCCAAAATCCAGACTGGAATATCCACCTGAGTGATGCAAAGGCCGCGGCCCGAGCTATCGCAGGAGAAATCTCATGAATCACTTCAAATCGCGTCAGGCTCGCCACAAGCAAGGCGGCTTCACGCTTATCGAACTCATTGTTGTACTTGTTATTTTGGGCATTCTGGCGGCATTCGCCATCCCCCGTTTCGCAGGGGTCAACCAGGACGCTAGAGCCGCCGCAATCCAGGGCCTCGCGGGCAGTCTGCGCAGTGCCAATGCGCTGGTCCATGGCCTGGCGCTGGCACGTGGACAAACTGGCGCAACCGGCAGCGTGACCCTTGAAGGACAGGCCATTGCGCTGGTCAATGGTTATCCCAAAGGTGACGCAACTGGTATAGAACTGACAGTTCTTAACCTCGACGGCTTTCAGACCAGTTACAACGCCGGGGTAGGAACCTTTACCACTAACAGCTTGCCAAATTCGGCAACCTGTACGGTGACCTTCACTGAGGCGCCTGCCGGTGGCGTCGCGACCGTCACCCAGGACATCTCTGACTGCAGCTAATGTCGGTCAATCATGGCCGGGCCATCACCTGATGGCCCGGCCGTGCGCCGTACTCGCAGACGCCCGTGGATTCACGGTCATTGAGCTGGTCGTGGTGATCTTTCTGATGGGTCTGCTCTCAGCCATGGTCCTGATCCGCTTTTCGGGTACCAGTGCGACCGATGAGCTTGGCTATTCGCAAGAATTGGCGTCTGCTGCCCGCTACGCGCAGAAACTCGCCATCGCCAGTCGCTGTCCCGTGCGCCTCAACCTGCCTTCAGCCGCCGAGTATTCATTGACTCGGCCCGACAGCTATGTGGCAGGCAATTGCGCCAATAACTTCAATGCTCAGGTGGTCGACCCGGTAACAGGGCAGCCCCCCTATTCCGGCACCGCGCCCGCAGGGCTTGCGGTCAGTGCCAATCCCACGTTTCCACAAACCCGCACCTTCGATTCACAGGGCGTCATCACGCCTGACACTGATCTGCTCATTCAGGTCGGCGGACGGATCGTACGTATTCGCAGCGGCAGTGGCCTGGTCGTCGTGCAATGAAGGCGCAACAGGGGTTCTCGCTGATCGAGCTGGTCATCGCCATCGTGATCATCAGCGTCGCGGTTGGCGGCGTCATGCTGGTGTTTGTGGTGGCTCTGACCCACAGCGCCGATCCGCAACGTCAGCAGCAGGCCGTCGCCATAGCCGAAGCTTATCTTGACGAGATTCTGGCCCGCGCCTACGACGACCCCGATGGCAGCAACGTCGGCGAAACTCGCGCCACCTTCGACAATGTTGGCGACTACAACGGGATCAATCAGGTTCCGACAGACCAGGATGGGGCCGCTATTGCCGGGCTGGCCGATTACACCGTTCTGGTCTCTGTGGTCGATTCCAACGCGCTGGGCCCGGCAGGCAACACGATCACCGCGCGCCGCATCGATGTACGCGTCACCTCATTGCCTCTGGTCGATACCACGATCAGCGCCTACAAGGCACAGTAACGGCGCTCACCATCAGGCGCCTTGCGCGGGTGATTCCGTTACCGTCTGGGCCACTTGCAGATTCTGCAGGCGCGGCGCAAACCAGGCTGCCAAGACGCCTAGAAGCGCGATCAGGGACGCACTGAGATAGACGGTCTGAGCGCCATAGGTATCCCAGGCTGAGCCGGTTGCAAAGCTGCCAACCGCGCCGCCAAGTCCGAAGCTGACCGCCGCCAGCAGAGCCTGCCCCCTGCCCTGCATTTTTCCCGGAAACAGTTCGTGCACGTAATGCACCGTCACCGCGTGGTAAACGGCAAAACTCATGAAATGCAGAATCTGGCTCATTATCAGCAGACTAACCACTTCCACGTAGAGCGCCAGCAACGCCCAACGCAGCACGGTGCTGACCAGCGCCGCGATCAGGACGGTCCGCGCACCCCAACGACGGATGATCCTGCCGGTGTAGATAAATACGAATACTTCGGCGACTACCCCCAGCGCCCACAGTGCGCCAATGGCCGTTTTGGAATAACTGCTCTGCTCAAGATAGATGGAGAAAAATGAATAGAAGGGCGCAAAAGACAGCTGCGAGCAGAAGCACGCGAACAGCAAGGCCAGTACCGCCGGTTTGCGAACGCGACGAAGAAATCCTTCCATTGATGCAGGTTCAGGACGCCGGTCCTGAACATCCGGAATCCCCAGGCCCATCCAGGCCATCAGCAGCATCGCGGCCACTATCACCCAAGGCACCGGCCCTACGCCGGTCACATCCAGTAGCGGCCCCAGAATGATCACCGCAAGAATAAATCCGATACTTCCCCACAATCGGATGCGGGAATAATCGTTTCCGGTCGTCGCCAGATGATTCAGCGTGACCACGTCGAACGCCGGCAACGCGACGTTCCAGAAAATGGCATAGGTCACATGGAGCGCGACCAGCATCCCAAAGTTGGGAGCAAAGGGCACCAGGGCGAAGAAAATAGCCGAGACCAGCATGCCGCCCGCGATCCACGGCATGCGCCGCGAACTGCGATCCATGATCCAGCCCCACAGAACGGGCACGGCCACACGGACCAGCGCCGTTGCCGCCAGTGCAATGCCGATTTCAGAAGGACTGTAGCCGAGCCAATGCAGGTACAAGGGCCAGAACGGAACCCAGGTCCCCACCGCCATGTAATACACCGCATAGAACGCCGACAACTTCGTGTGAAGCATTCGATACATGGTGCAACTATTTATAGTTACTGCACTTTATAAGGCAGGTTATTTCAACTAATCGAGGTCTGCTGAGCCCGCGATACGTGGCGTTGAAGGCCTCACATCCGAATTCTGGGCCCGCTGACGCAGCGCCTGATCCATCAGGACCAGAGCCACCATGGCTTCCGCAATGGGCACGGCGCGAATTCCGACGCAGGGGTCATGACGGCCGGTCGTCCGCATATCCACCGCAACCCCGTCCTCGTCAATGGACTTTCCGGGTGTGGTGATGCTCGACGTCGGCTTGATGGCAATGCTGCAGCGCAGGTCCTGCCCCGTGCTGATCCCCCCCGCCACGCCGCCGGAATGATTGGCCAGAAAACCTTGCGGGCTCATCTGGTCGCGATGTTCGGTACCGCGCATGGCGGCAACCTGCATGCCGTCCCCAATCTCGACACCCTTGACGGCATTGATGCCCATCAGCGCATGCGCCAGTTCTGCGTCGAGCCGATCAAACACCGGCTCGCCCAGCCCTGCCGGCATATGGGTCGCTTCGACTTCAATACGGGCACCAACCGAGTCGCCTTCCGAGCGCAGTGAATCGATCAGCGCTTCCAGCGCAGTGACCTGATCCGGGTCAGCGCTGAAAAAGGCGTTCTGCTCCACGGCGTTCCAATCCTTGCAAGCCAGATTGATATGGCCGATCTGCGCCACCCGCGCCCGGATCTGGATGCCATAGGTGCTTTTCAGCCATTTCTTGGCAATACCACCGGCCGCGACGCGAACTGCAGTTTCCCGCGCTGAGGAACGTCCGCCACCACGGTGATCGCGCACGCCGTATTTCTGGATATAGGCATAGTCCGCGTGATTGGGGCGAAACGTCTGCTTGATCTTGTCGTAGTCGTAACTGCGCTGGTCCTGATTCTCGATCAGCAGCGCAATCGGCGTTCCGGTGGTGTGGCCTTCAAAGACACCGGACAGAATCTTCACCGTGTCTGATTCTTTTCGCTGCGTCACATACTTGGAGCGGCCCGGCTTGCGTCGATCCAGATCGGGTTGAAGGTCTTCTTCGCTGAGAGCCAGGCCCGGCGGGCAGCCATCCACAACGCAGCCTATGGCCGGACCGTGGCTTTCGCCAAAACTTGTGACACAAAACAGACGACCAAAGGTGTTGCCAGACATGGGACTCTACAAAGCTGAATATTGGAGTGCATTGCCAGGCAGGCAGCGTGGCAATAATCGGGCGCTATTGTCGCTCATCTGCGCCGCAATCTGAGCGTTCCTCACAATCTGATCGTTCCAGCTGCACGGTGGCGTGGCCGATCCGATGCTCATTGCGCAGCCACTCCTGAATGTGCGTCAGGGTCTGATCGGGATCCGCAGAAGGTGACAGTACCGCGTGCAAGGTCATCAGATTATCGCCTGGAGTCAGGGTCCAGGCATGAAGATGATGGACACTGGCTACACCTGAAACGCGGTCGGGCAAATCGCGCGCAACCATCTTGAGATCAAGGCTGCTGGGCGCCGCTTCAAGCAGCACATGGGCCGATTCGCGGGTAATGCGTATGCCCATCCGGACGATCAGCAAGGCTGCAAGAATGGACAGAACCGGGTCCGCGCGCATCCAGCCGGTAAACACGATCAGCACGCCGGCAATGACCGCGGCAATTGATCCCAACAGATCAGAGAGCACATGTGCAGCGGCGCCGCGACGATTCAGGTCGTGCTCGTGACCACCGTGCAGGAAAGCAAAAGCGGCCAGATTGGCCAGCAAACCCACCAGTGCAATTCCCGCCATGGTGGCCCCGTCAACCTGCTCTGGCGTGATCAGTCTGGCAATGGCTTCGATGGTGATCCATGCGCTGACAGCCAGCAGAAGCAATCCGTTGACGAACGCGGCAAGCACCGGAAACCGGCTACGTCCGTAACTGTGCTCAGCATCGGCAGGTTTGGCGGCCTGCGCGATCGCCAGCACCGCGAGCAACAGGCTTCCCGCATCGGCCAGCATGTGCCCGGCATCGGCGAGCAGCGCCAGGGAGTTGGTCCACCAGCCTCCCACGGCCTCGACCAGCATGATCGAAACCGTTATCGCGAGCGCCAGCTTCAGACGCGACGAGGAGCCTTGATGCACGTGCGAGTGTCCGTGCTCATGGCCATGGCTGTGGTCATGGGTATGGCTCACTTGCCGACCTTCAGCCTCTGCAGGTCATCACGCCCAACAACAAAAACACCGTCCCCACCGCGCTGAAATTCGATCCAGGTCACGTTCAAGCGTGGCCAGCGCGCCTCGAATTCCTCCCGGCTGCCACCGATTTCGCAGACCAGCAGACCGTCTCGCGTCAGATGTTTCGCGGCGTTATTGAGTATTCGATCCACCAGATCCATGCCGTCCGCCCCGGCTTCCAGAGCCAGTCGCGGTTCGCGCTGGTACTCCTCAGCAAGCCCTTCCCACTCTGCCGTTGGCACATAAGGCGGATTGCTGACAATCAATTCGTAGACCGAATCGCCCAATGCGTCAAAAAGATCGCTCTGACGCGCAGTAACGCGCGATTCCAGATGATGACGCGCGATATTTTTCTCGCATACCTCCAGCGCGCCTGCATCGATCTCGCCCAGATCCACTTCACAATCAAAATGTAGTGCACAGGCAATACCGATACAGCCAGAACCCGCGCAAAGGTCCAATACTTTGGATGGCGGATGATCCAGCCAGGGAACGAAACCACGCTCAATGAGTTCTGCAATGGGCGAACGTGGCACCAGAACCCGTTCATCCACGTAGAAGGGAAAGCCCGAGAAACCGATCTCACCGATCAGATAGGCCGCCGGCACCCGCGACTCAATGCGCTTGCGCAGCAAGCTGTAGACCGTGAACCGTTCGGTGTCCGATAGCGCGCTCTCCAGATAGAGCGCTGGAATCTCGCCTGGCAAATGGAGCGCGTGCAGGACCAGATGGAACGCTTCATCAAGCGCGTTGTCGGTACCGTGTCCAAATACGAGCCCAGCCTCATCAAAGCGGCTGGCTCCCCATCGGACCCAGTCCCGAATGCTGGAAAGCGGCGCCAATTCTGGCGGAAGTCGTGCGAAGTCTGGCATGAGGGGTGTGGGATAATCGTCTGCATCCTCATTATGCCCCTTCACTGATACTTCCATGAGCAAGCCAATCGGCCCAATGCGTTCTGCCCTCCTCGCCTGCGCCGCACTCGCCGCAGGAATCGTGACCGCCAGCTTTCTGTTCAAACCCGATGCAGAAGGAAAAAAAATTGAACTGAAGTCCGGCACCTATCTGCCTCAAGCACGGCAGATTCCTGACTTTTCCCTGACCCGGGATGATGGCGAGCCCTTCGACAAGAGCCAGCTGATGGGTCAATGGAGCGTGATATTTGTCGGTTTCACCCATTGCCCGGACATCTGCCCTAATACGCTGGGCCTGCTCAAATCGGTAAACAAGAAGCTCAAGTCCCAGCAGCAGAATTTGCAGGTCGTATTTCTCAGCGTAGACCCCGAGCGGGACAACATCGCATCGCTCAAGCGTTATGTTGATTTCTTTGACCCCGACTTCGTTGGTGCAACGGGCGACAACGAAGAGCTGGAAAATCTCGGCAAGGGCTTGGGTTTCGTCTATATGAAAACGCCCGGAAGTTCTGCCGAGAACTACAACATGGACCATTCGGCCGCCCTGATTCTGGTGAACCCGAGCGCACAAGTTGCTGGCTACATCACGCCGCCGCTCAAGCTGGATGAACTGATCGATGATTTTTCTGCATTGATTCCGGCGAAATCCTGATGAACGACTCCGTGACCGAAAGAAATGCCAACTTCAGCGAACGCGCGTTCGCGGCCTTGCAGCAGTGCCTGCCGACGCGGTTGATTTCTTGGCTGATCTTCAAACTCACCCGAATTCGCATCGCCTGGTTCAAGAACGCTGTCATTCGCTGGTTCATGAAGGCATTCAATGTCTCACTGGACGAAGCCGAACATCCGTCGCCCGAGGATTACGAACACTTCAATGCTTTTTTTACGCGTGCCCTGCGCGAGGGCGCACGTCCGGCAGATCCCTCTCCCGAAGCCTTTCTGTCGCCGGTCGACGGTACCGTAAGTCAGCTCGGAACCATCGACAATGACCGCATTTTTCAGGCCAAGGGGCATCACTACACGGCAGCCGAACTATTGGGTAATGATGCCCTGGCAGCACCCTTTCGCGATGGTCACTTCTGCACCATCTACCTTGCGCCGTACAACTATCACCGCATTCATATGCCCATTGCGGGCAGCCTGGAGGAATATGCGCTGGTACCAGGGCGATTGTTCAGCGTAAATCCGGCGACAGCGCGGGCCATGCCCAATCTGTTCGCACGCAACGAACGTGTCGTGACGATTTTTCAGACACAAGCTGGTCCGATGGCGATGGTGCTTGTCGGTGCGCTGAACGTTGGTTCCATGGAAACCGTCTGGGCCGGCCAAATTACCCCGCCTCACCGGCGTAGCGGTGTTGTGCGCTGGACCCCCGAACACGAAACAAAGCTGCAACGCGCTGAAGAGATGGGACGCTTCAACATGGGTTCTACGGTCATCCTGCTGAGTGCGCCTGGCGCCCTGAACTGGTCGGAAGCGCTCGGACCGGGGAGTGTCGTACAGATGGGGCAGTCCATCGGAACGCTGGTCTCAGAGGCGCAATCTCCGGCGAACCCCTGATCAGCCGCGTCCCTCTGCGCTGGCCATGGGATCGTAACCGGCACGCATGAAACGCTGGTGCAGCTGGCGGCGGCGAACGCCCATGTTCCCGCCGTCGTAGAGTGGGAAGCACAGTGCGTCCTGAATCAGCCCCGATAGCGGCGAAAGGTCGGTATAGCTGTCGACACCAACCAGGCGCATCGCGTCATACACTACCTGCACGCATAGTTCCGACGCGTAGATCTTGGTCATGATGGCCAGCTCATCACTGCGCCGCTCGCTGTAATCAAGCTGATGGCAGGCCTTCCAGGTGAGATAACGTGCGGCCTCGATACGCATCTTCAAATCGGCCAGCATGTAGCCAACATTTTGATGCTCGATAACCGGCACTGTTCCAGAGCGCTTGTCTCGCTTGGCAAATTCAAATGCGATGTCAAAGGCATGGCGCATGACCCCGGTACAGGCGGCGCCAATCAATGCTGCGGTCCATGAAAATGCGTGCTGGCAAATGGCTGCCCCGTCACCGGGCTTGCCCAGGATATTGCTGGCAGGCACGCGCACGTTGTTGAAGTGAATCCGCGGCGATACGACTGCGCGGTGACCGGCGGTATCTAGATAACCGGCCATCTCCACTCCATCCGTCTGCCCCGGAACAACGATGACAGCCAGTGATTCGGACGCGGGCTTGCTCAGATCGGTGCGACAAACCACTGTCAGCAGCTGAGCGCCCTTCCCGTCCCAGCCACATCCGTTGGTCGTGTAGTGCTTTTGCCCGTTGATGACCCACTCGTTGCCGTCAAGTGTGGCGGATGTCTGCACGCCGGCCGCAGGATCCGGCGAGTCAAAATTGGCGCCGCCCGTCACCTCTGTGAATGCAAAAGCGGCCAGCCGGTCTCCGGGTTGCGCCAGAATTTCGCCGATCCACTTCTTTTTTTGCTGAGGCGTGCCGAAGCCCAGAATAGGCTCCATACCCAATCCGGTTGCGAGCAAGGTGGTCGGCACATTGATGTCAACGGCGCTGAGTTCTTCTGCCGCAAGTGCGAAATCCAGGGTCGCCATACCCGTTCCGCCGTATTCCTTGGGAAACAAGGCAGCGACAAACCCGGCCTCAGCCATCTGGGCATAAATGGGCTGCGTCGCAAAAAAGCGATCTTGTGGCAGCGCGATCGGTTTGATCATTTGCTCAACGCCGCTCAGCGCAGATGTTGCAAAGGCACGGGCACCAGCCTGCAGTGCTATTTGTTCCTCGCTCAGTGTGAAATCCAAGGCCATGCTTGCTCTCCGATAGCAGCGACGGCGGACGGGCTTGCAGAACATCCGTTGGCGCTGTGTGTCTTCGCCCCGAATCGCACGCAAAATGATTACGCGCGCCGGGATAGTGACCTCAGTCTGCCGCGAGATCAGCTGCCCGCATAGTCAGGGATAACCCGCAGCGTTCGAGGCCGGAACCGGATACCTAGCGGAGCAACAACGCAAGCGAGCGACGCGATGCAGAAGTGCGACTCAATCGTCCTGGCTGATCGTGCGCTGGATTCGGAAGCTCGGAAAATGGCAGGTGAAGGTGCTGCCCTGCCCGTAAACACTTTCAATATCCAGACTGCCTTCATGCCGCTGCAGCGCGTGCTTGACGATAGACAAGCCCAGCCCGGTGCCACCGCTTGCGCGAGAACGGCCGATGTCTACACGGTAGAAGCGTTCGGTCAGCCGTGGCAGATCTTCCTCGGCAATACCGATGCCACAGTCTTTCACTGAAAAATGTGCGCCTTCTTCATCGGGCCACCACTTGATCTCGAGAGTTCCGCCGTCCGGCGAGTAGCGAACCGCATTGGAGATCAAGTTGGAAAAGATGCTCTGCGCCTCTGTTTCGCGACCGTACAGGTACAGCTCCGATTCAATCTCCACTTCAAATTGGTGGCGCCCTGCCGACAATGCACGCGCTTCTTCCACCGCCCTGCGGATGCAGGTGGGCACATCGACCTGCACCTGCTGTGTTTCAATCTCAGACTCGAGTCGCGCCAGCTTGAGCATGTCCTTGATCAACAGTTCCATACGCGCGGCCTGTTGTCGCATCTCCTTGAGTGGCGCCGCCCAGGTCGCCAACGGCCCCTCGCCCTGCGACTCTGGCTCAATCATGTCCAGATAACCTCGCAGCACCGTCAGTGGCGTGCGCAACTCATGTGAAGCATTCGCGACGAAATCGCGTCTTGCAGTCTCCAGCCTGCGGATTTCAGATACATCACGAACAATCATCAGGCGCTGTCCTTTGCCGTAGGGAATGATGCGCAGTGAAATGCGAATTTTGGGATTGACCGGTGACGGTACTTCCACCTCACCAAGGTACTCGCCGTCTGTGACATATTCGGTAAAGCTCGGGTGGCGAATTAGGTTTGGAATGCGAATGCCCACATCGACCTTTCCGCGCAATCCGAGCAAGGCCTGGGCTGCCGTATTGAACCAGGCAATTTCTCCGCCCGAGCCAAGCACGACGGCGCCGTCGGGCAATGCTGCGGTCGACGCCTGAAATTCGGCCACGATCGATGCCAGCTTTTTCTTGCGCTTGCGATTGCTGCGCTGCATGTCCAGCAAACTCTCGAACACCTCGCCCCAGATGCCACCGGCTTCAGGCAACTCTTTTTTCTTGGGGGACTCCACCCAAAGGCGCAGGGCATACAGGTGGCGCACGTTCATCGCGAGATAAATGCTCAGGCCAGTCGCGTATCCCGCAATCGGAGAGCCCAGCAGCCAGCCGATCAGCGTCGCAGTGCTGACCAGCAGGAGCAATTTGAGCAGCTCTCCCCGGACGGTGAGTTGCGCAGGACTCTCCGCAACATACCTTGCGATCGGAAAGGCCTCAAAGCCAGCACTGTCACCGGCCCGCGTTGTATCGCGGGTCGAACCACTCACATCAGAGTCGTTCTGAGAATCGATATCCGGTTCCTCGCACTGTCTGGATCATGGCATCGAAGCCGTGTGGCTCCAAGGCCTTGCGCAGCCTGCGAATATGCACATCAACCGTACGTTCTTCAACATAGATGTTCTGGCCCCAGACCCGGTCAAGGACTTGTTCGCGGGTATAGACGCGTTCGGGGTGGCTGACAAAAAAGTGCAGGAGCCGGTACTCGGTGGGCCCCAGCTTGATGGCTTCCCCGCGGGCGCTCACACGCTGGCTGGCGTGATCCACCTCAAGACCCGCCACTTCAAGTTTCTCTTCTTCACCGCCCGGCGTGCTCCGACGCAGAACGGCCTGGATACGAGCCATCAACTCCGGAAAAGAGAACGGTTTGGATACGTAATCGTCGCATCCGATATTGAGGCCCCGCACCTTGTCCTCTTCCTCTGCGCGAGCTGTCAGCATGATGATTGGAATGTCGCGGGTAGTGGCGCTGCTCTTGAGCTCGCGCGCCAGCTCTATGCCCGACACACCCGGCATCATCCAGTCGAGCAAAATCAGGTCTGGCCGATGGTCGGCAATCAATGTTCGAGCGTCCGCCGCGTTGGCGGCCGCGCTGACCTGATACTCAGACCGCTCAAGCGCAAACTTGACCATGTCCCTGATTGAATCTTCATCCTCGACGACGAGAATGGACTTATCTGAAATTCCCATACGCCAAGTCTATTTGGCCAATGTGTCGGAGATGTTACAGACTTGCAGCGCGCTGGCAATGGGCTTTGAAGTAATTTTCATCGCTCTGAAACCTGACCCTCTGCCGCGAATCAGGACAGCGGCTCTATTGGTACCGCAGGCGGCAATTCTGTTTTCACGCTATAGCGAAGTGTTGCCAAGCCACACAGCAGAGACAGCGCTCCGCAGACCAGCATCACGCAGGCCAGTGGAAGCGCGCTACGGCCTTCCAGCATGCTGACCGCCAGGCCTGCGACCATGCCGGCGGTATAGGTCAGCGAACCCAGCAAGGCGGATGCCGCCCCGGCGCGCTCACCCTGGGTGGCCATGGACAATGCGCTGGTATTGGGGCTGATGGCACCCAGGCAAGATGCATAGCCGAATAGCCCCACCAACAGAAACGGCAGCGCTGCGTGATCAAACAAGCTCACGCAGAAGAGAATCGCGGCAAACACCATAGGCATCGCCATCGTGATCTTCAGCAACTGCTCAGGCTGGTAGCGGCGCAGCAAGTAGCCGTTGAATTGCGAAGCCGCAATCAGCCCAAAAGCATTGGCGCCAAACACCAAGGCATAGGCCTGCTCTCCCAGGCCGTAGAGCGTAATGAGTACGAATGGCGATCCGGCGATGTAAGCGAACATGCCGCCCATGGCGAAACCTGCGCAGAGCGCAGGGAATATGAAACGGGCATCCATCACCACACGCCAGTAGGTCTGAGCAACCTTTGTGGGTCGCAAGGATGTCACCAGATGTCTTGGTCGTGTCTCTGGCATGGTGATCAATGCCCACAGCATGCATGCCAGGCCAAAGATCATCTGCACCACGAAGATGGCCTGCCAGCCAGTGACGAGCAGCATCGCGCTACCCAGCATTGGCGCCAGAATGGGGGCCACGCCCATGATCAGCATGACCGTAGAGATAGCCCGCGCTGACTGGCGCACGTTGAGCCGGTCGCGGATGACGGCGCGAGCAATCACCAGGCCCGCACCGCCGCCGAGTGCCTGCACCAGACGCCAGAGTGTCAGGGCGTCCGCATTCTTGGCCAGCGCACAGCCTGCCGAACCCACACCGTAGATGAGCAAGCCCACCAGCAGCGGGCCCCGGCGACCCAGCCGATCACTCAGCGGACCATAGATCAGCTGGCCAATGGAAAGCCCCAGCAGAAAAACCGGCAGGGTTCGTTCGATGGCCCCGCGATCGGCCTCCAGTGCCATTGCCATAGCCGGAAACGCCGGCAGATACATGTCGATTGATAAGGGAGCAATCGCGATCAAAGCCCCCAGAAGCATCAACCAGCCCGGAAACTTTCTCTCATCAGCATTCGTCGCGTTGCTCACCCGGATCAGGGAGCTTTCCTGTCAGAAAGAGCCTTGTCGATTTTCTCGCGAACATCGCGAGACCGCACGTGGCCAGACAAGTCTGCGACAACGCGTTTCATGTTCTCTGCATAGGGCGCCGCAAGCCGCCCAAAGATCAGCAGGCCATCCACGAGCCGTGCGGCGAGTTGAGGGTTACTCCCGTCCAAGCCAGCAATCTGGTCGGCCAGCAAGGCGTAACCGCTACCGTCCACAGCGTGGAAGCCGGCCGGATTTTCCCGCATGAATACGCCCAGCACAGAGCGCACCCGGTTCGGATTGGGCACATAGTCTGCATGCGCCAGAAGGGCCTGAATACGCGTCAGGGGACTGGACAGTTCTGCTCCTGCCTCCAGCGCAAACCACTTGTCCAGAACCAGGCCATCGCCAGCGAATCGACTGTGAAAATCGTCCATGGCCTGATCACGTTGTGGCGAAGCCTGGTCGCGCAGAGCGTTCAGACCGCCCATCGCCAGCGTCATGTTGTTTGACGACGACCGACTCAATGCCATGTCGCGTACCCGCTCAATACCGAGCGCCGCCAGATACCAGAGTGCCAGATTGGACAGACGCCGCCGCCCCTTGTTCTCGGGAGTCAGTTCCGCCGGGTCCCACTGCGACCAAACCGACAGCGGCCCTGTCAGGGCCTGGGCGATGTTCTGCCGGAGCGAGGCGCGAGCCGCCGCGAGTTTCAGCGGGTCCAGCGGCGCGATCTGTGATGACAGCTCGAAGTGCGAGGGCAGACTGAGCAATTCTGCGGTCAGCGCGTGATCGGCAGGCGGGTTTGCCGCAAGCGCCTGAAATGCTCGTAACAACATTTGGTTGAACGGCCCGTCACTGCCAGCCGCACTCATCGATTCCGACAGTGCCTTGTGAACGAGCGACTGTGCGGCCTGCCAGCGAACAAAGCCATCCGGCTCGTTGAGAACAATCAGCGACAGATCTTCCGGAACATACGCGTATTCCAGCTTCACCGGCGCTGAAAACCCGTGCAGGAAAGCAGGTACCGGCGCGCTCTGAATATCGGAAAAAACCAGCTCGTCGCGCTCACCTTCCAGCAGGAAAAGGTCGTCGCGGAGCATCTTGCCAGCGTCGTCTGTACGCTCTAGCGCAATGCCATCGTCATTTCGCAAGCCCAAAGCGATGGGGATCGGGAGCGCCTGCTTCTTGTCCTGATCCTGCGTTGGTGGCGTGTGCTGACTGAAGCTCAGCGTGTAGGTCTTCGCGGCGCCGTCGTAATGGCCTTCAACCTTGACCTGCGGCGTTCCGGACTGGGAATACCAGAGGCGGAAATCGTCCAGCGATCTTCCGCCGCTACGCTCCAATGCAGCCACCAGATCCTCGACCGTAGCCGCCGAGCCATCATGTGTCTTCAGGTAATCCTCCACCCCTTTAATGAAGGCCTGTTCGCCAATCAGCCCATACAACATCCGAAGAATCTCGGCGCCTTTTTCGTAAACCGTCGCCGTATAGAGATTGTTGACCTCGGAGTAACTGTCTGGCCGTACCGGATGCGACGTCGGGCCGGCATCTTCTGGAAATTGCATCGCCCGCAACATGCGCACCTGGGATATCCGCGTGACATCGGGTGAGCCCTGATCCCCGGAAAAGCACTGGTCGCGAAAGACTGTCAGCCCTTCCTTGAGCGACAACTGGAACCAGTCACGACAGGTCACGCGATTGCCAGTCCAGTTATGGAAATACTCGTGGGCAATGACAGACTCGATACCATCGTAGTCATCATCTGTCGCTGTTTCTGGCGAGGCCAGCACGAATCGGGCGTTAAACAGATTGAGGCCCTTATTCTCCATGGCCCCCATGTTGAAATCGCGCGCCGCAACGACCATGTAGGTATCGAGGTCATATTCCAGGCCATAGGTCGCCTCATCCCAGCACATGGCCTTTTGCAGAGACACCATTGCGTGCGGCACTCGATTCTCGTTGCCGTGATCCACAAAGAAGTGAATCGCAACACGGCGTCCCGAGATAGTGATGTGCTCACCCTCAACCTTGGCCAGGTCCCCGGCCACCATGGCGAATAGGTAAGACGGTTTGGGATGCGGGTCTTCCCAGACCGCGTAATGCCGCCCGTCACCAAGCATCCCCGATTCCACGCAATCACCATTAGCCAAGAGCACCGGGTATTGCGCCTCATCCGCCTCCATCCGTACACGGTATGTACTCAGCACGTCGGGACGATCCAAGGAGTAGGTGATCCGAGAAAAACCCTGCGGCTCGCATTGGGTACACAGCATGGGCCCAGAGCGGTACCAGCCCTCGAGTGCGGTATTACTTTCGGGGTCTACCTCAGTCGTCACACTCAACTCGAAACGCTCTGGTACGCGCGATAGGGTCAAGGATTCCTCACCCAGCTGGTAATCATCTTTTCCGACCACTTCCCCATCAAGTTGAAGCTCCACGAGCGTCAGATGACGACCATTCAGGACCAGCGGCGCATTGGCGTCGGCATCAGCCGATCGCCGCAATCTCAGGCGCGCGATGACGCGAGTCGTGGCTCCGATCTGTACGTCGAGATCGGTCCGCTCGAGCAGAAAATCGGGTGCTCTGTAATCTGTGCGATAAATCACGGAGATGAATAATCCTTCGATATCAGGTGAAAGTTGGGAACGGCGGCTTACCGTACGATCAGTCAGCACATTGTAGGTTGTCACTCATCATGCTGCGGGCTAGCATCGACTCACATCCTTCGATCCAGCCTTGGAGCAAACCATGAGTGCAGCAGACATTATCCGTAGCCTTCCCAATGCTTTCGACGCATCTGCTGCTGCGGGCACTGAATGCACCATCCAGTTCAACTGCTCCACGCCTATGCATGTACGCATAAAGGACGGCACCTGCACCACCGAAGAAGGAACTGCAGACGATGCGGATGTCGCCGCAACCATGGAAGATGAAGATCTTGTTGCCCTGCTCAAGGGCGAATTGAATGGCATGCAGGCCTTCATGACGGGAAAGCTCCAGGTCGAAGGCGACCTGATGCTCGCCCAGCGCATGATGAGCTTCTTCGACGCCTCCAAGATCAGCTGATACCGCCGCAGCAGGACAACACCCTTGAGTAATCAGACCCCGGATGGACACGTCCGGGGTTTTTCTTTGGTCAGCAGTGATGAAGGCGTGCTCGGCCTGCAGGCCGAGCACCGCCCCGAAAGGAAGCCGGTGTGCGCGGACAGGCTCTCTACTGAGGTAAATCGAAGGATAGCGGGCGGGCGCAAAC
>JBFIES010000009.1:0-177491 GCA_041603235.1 Panacagrimonas sp.
CGGAAATGGTGATGCCTGGTGACAACGTCAAGGTGGGTGTTGAGCTGATCAACCCGATCGCGATGGAAGAGCAGGTTCGCTTCGCTATTCGTGAAGGCGGCCGCACCGTCGGCGCCGGCGTGGTCACCAAGATCCTGGCCTGATTTCGATCGGGCTTTCAAATCCACACAGGGGCGCGTACAATCCGCGCCCCTTTTGTTACGCGTAAACCAGCAGACGCGCTAGGGGCGTAGCTCAATTGGTAGAGCGTCGGTCTCCAAAACCGAAGGTTGGGGGTTCGAAGCCCTCCGCCCCTGCCACTGGGCTGGCCCATTGGCTGTTGTTTTGATTAGGTTTTACGCGTTGGCTCACTCGATGGATTCCCAGAACCAAGCCTCACAAGCGCCGCGCTTCGACTCCCTGTTGCTGCTCGCAGCCGTTTTGCTGCTGGTCGGCGCAATGGGAGCGTTCTATTACTTCGCCGGCGACTACAACCCCTTGATTCGTACGGGTGGGTTGCTCGCGACCGTTGCAGTGGCCCTGGCTATTGCCTATCAGACTGAGCTTGGAAAGACAGTCTGGTCCTATATCACGGGTGCGCGGGCCGAACTGCGCAAAGTGGTGTGGCCAAGCAAGCAGGAAACCGTTCAGGCGACTTTGATGATTGCAGTGGTCGTGCTGATTCTCGCGCTGATGTTGTGGGGGCTGGACTCCATGTTGCTGTGGGGCGTCAAGAGCCTGACCGGCCGCTAAAGGACTAAAGCGAAATATAACTATGAGCAAGCGCTGGTACGTCGTTCACGCGTATTCCCAATACGAAAACAGTGTCAAAAAGGCGCTGGCCGAGCGTATTGGTCGGGCGAGCCTGCAGGACAGCTTCGGCGAAATCCTCGTGCCGACCGAAGAAGTGGTCGAAATGAAGGAAGGTGTCAAGCGCACCACGGAGCGCAAATTCTTTCCCGGCTACGTTCTGGTCAACATGGAAATGAACGAGGACACCTGGCATCTGGTCAAGTCCACGCCCAAGGTGCTCGGTTTCATCGGCGGTACGCCGGACAAGCCTGCGCCTATCAGCGAGAAGGAAGCCAATGCGATTCTCAACCGCGTTGAAGAGTCCGTTGAGAAGCCCAAGCCCAAGACGCTCTACGAGCCGGGCCAGGAAGTGCGCGTTGTGGATGGCCCGTTCGCCGATTTCTCGGGTGTCGTCGAGGAAGTCAATTACGAGAAGAGCCGCCTGAGGGTGGCTGTTCTGATCTTCGGGCGTTCAACGCCCGTCGAGCTGGAATTCAGCCAGGTTCAGAAGGGCTGATGGAGTTTGCGGCCCTGGTGGGCTGCGGGAAGTTCAGGTTTCAGAAGTATTTTTGATGTTCAACCGGGGAGCCGCAAGGCGCTTGCACCCAACAGGAGTTTTTAGATGGCCAAGAAAGTACAGGGCTACATCAAGCTGCAGATTCCGGCCGGCAAGGCCAACCCGTCACCGCCGATCGGCCCCGCACTGGGTCAGCAGGGCGTGAATATCATGGGTTTCTGCAAAGAGTTCAATGCAGCCACCCAGAAGTCCGAGCCCGGCATGCCGATTCCGGTCGTGATTACGGTCTATACCGACAAGAGCTTCAACTTTGTGATGAAGACGCCTCCGGCGTCCTACCTGATCAAGAAGGCTGTGGGTATTACTGCGGGTTCCAAGACGCCGAACACGGTCAAGGTCGGCAAGATCAATCGCAAGCAGCTCGAAGAGATTGCCACCATCAAGATGGCTGACCTCAACGCTGCGGATATGGATGCCGCGGTGAGAATCGTCGCCGGTAGTGCCCGCGCCATGGGCGTTGACGTTGAAGGGGTGATCTGAAAATGAGCCAGAACATCAAGCTGACCAAGCGCCAGAAAGCCCTGGCCACCAAGGTTGAAGAAGGAAAAATCTATTCTCTGGACCAGGCTCTGGACCTCATCAAAGACGTGGCGACCGCTAAGTTCAAGGAATCCGTCGACATGGCGGTGAACTTGGGTATCGACGCCAAGAAGTCGGACCAGAACGTTCGCGGCTCCACCGTGTTGCCTCATGGCAATGGCAAGAGCGTGCGCGTTGCGGTGTTCACCCAGGGCGCCAAGGCTGAGGAAGCCACTGCTGCCGGTGCTGACGCCGTGGGCATGGATGACCTCGCTGCCAAGATGAAAGACGGCGACATGAACTATCAGGTCGTCATTGCTAGCCCGGATGCCATGCGCGTCGTGGGTCAGCTCGGCCAGTTGCTCGGTCCGCGTGGTCTCATGCCCAACCCCAAGACCGGCACTGTGACTCCGGACGTTGCCACTGCAGTGAAGAACGCCAAGGCCGGTATGGCCAAGTTCCGCACTGACAAGGCCGGCATTCTTCACTGCTCGATCGGCTCTGCTGATTTCGACAAGCAGAAGATCATGGAGAACATGCTGGCGGTGATGCGAGACATCCGCAAGCACAAGCCGACAACATCCAAGGGTGTCTACGTCAAGAAGGTCACGCTTTCCACGACCATGGGACCTGGTATACGGGTCGACGTAGGTTCTCTGCCGGACTGATCGGCAGGCAAGTTTTGATGTGTGGCCCCCTCAAGGGGCTGCATCGTCGAAGACCGTATGTGGTTCCGGCAGTTCTCTGCCGGCGCATTAAAGGCAGCGATGCCGCATACGCAGACGGTGTAACCAAAAGCTGATTGAAAGTAGTTCGATTTGCTGGCGGCGAAACCGTGAGGTGGGGCAGCACTTGCAAAAGCGCTGGCCCGTTCGTCAACAGTAGCACCAGGAGCAAATTTGCATGGCTTTAAGATTGAATGACAAGAAGGCCCTGGTTGCGGAAGTCAATGAAGTTGCGTCCAAGGCGCTTTCGGCAGTCGCTGCCGAATATCGCGGTCTGAGCGCTGGCAAGTTCGACGTTCTGCGTGCGCAGGCCCGTGAAAACGGGATCTATCTGCACGTGATCAAGAACACGCTGGCAAAGCGGGCTGTAGAAGGCACTGAGTTCGAGTGCTTGGATCCTGCGCTGACCGGCCCACTCGTCCTCGGATTCTCTCTGGATGATCCGGGTTCGGTTGGTCGAGTCATCAAGGATTTTGCCAAGGAGAATGATGCGCTGAAGGTCACGGCGGTCGCCGTTGGCGGCACCCTTTATGGGGCCGGTGATCTTGATCGACTTGCTGCATTGCCGACCAAGGAGCAGGCGTTGTCGCTGCTCATGGGCGTCATGAAGGCACCGATCGCTCAGTTCGTCCGCACCGTCAACGAGCCCACTGCGAAGTTTGTGCGTACGGTCAAGGCCGTCGCCGATTCCAAGCAGGAAGCCGCGTAAGGCGCACTTCACTGATATCTGCATTCAGCAATCGTAACCACACGTAATACGTTTTATTTGGAGTAAATCAAATGTCACTCAGCAATCAAGAAATTCTTGACGCAATCGCCGAGAAGTCCGTCATGGACATCGTTGAACTCGTCAGCATGATGGAAGAGAAGTTTGGCGTTTCAGCCGCAGCCGCAGCTGTTGCCGCTGGCCCCGCCGCCGGTGGCGCCGCCGCCGCCCCTGCCGAAGAACAGACCGAGTTCACCGTCGTTCTGACCTCCTTCGGCGACAAGAAGGTCAACGTCATCAAGGCCGTTCGCGAAATCACCGGCCTGGGTCTGAAGGAAGCCAAGGACCTGGTTGAAGGCGCACCGAAGGACCTGAAGGAAGGCGTGAGCAAGGAAGACGCCGCCAAGATGAAGACCATGCTGGAAGAAGCCGGCGCCAAGGTCGACGTCAAGTAAGACTTGTCGTCATCTGCTGCATCGCGGTACGCGCCGGACCGGAGGGAACCCCCCTCCGGTCCGGCCTGTCGCGTTTTCGCCGGAATTGGCAATGAGGAATGTGCTTTGAGGTCCTGATGAGCAAAGCCCAATCCCGATTGTCTATTCCCTAGCTGTAAAAACCGTTGTTGTATTGCGAGGTCACGAATGTCGTATTCGTTCACTGAGAAGAAGCGCATCCGAAAGGATTTCAGCAAATTGCCTGAAACGCGCGAAATTCCCTATCTGCTTGCCACGCAGATCGATTCCTACCATGCCTACCTGCAGGCCGATCTGCCGCAGTCAAAGCGCAAGGAAGCGGGCCTTCAAGCCGCGTTCAAGTCTGTGTTCCCGATGGTGTCCTACAACGGCGCCGCCGCGCTCGAGTTTGTGAAGTACCGCCTCGATGAGCCGGTCTTTGAAGAAGTGGAATGCCGCGTCCGTGGCCTGACTTTCGCAGCGCCGCTCAAGGTCACGGTGAAGCTGATCATCTACGATCGCGAATCCAAGGAAAAGAAAGTCAAAGAAGTCCGCGAGCAGGAAGTTTATCTCGGCGAAATGCCGCTGATGACCGATCACGGCACCTTCATCATCAACGGCACCGAGCGTGTGGTGGTGAGCCAGTTGCATCGTTCACCCGGCGTGTTCTTTGATCACGACAAGGGCAAGACGCACAGCTCCGGCAAACTGCTGTACAGCGCGCGCATCATCCCGTACCGCGGCTCCTGGCTGGACTTCGAGTTCGACCCGAAGGACAACCTTTTCGTCCGTATCGATCGCCGACGCAAGCTGCCCGCCACCATCCTTTTGCGTGCGCTGGGTTACGACAACGAGCAGATGCTCGAAATGTTCCACGAAACCACCGGCTTCGAGCTGCAGGAAGAAGGTGCATTGATGGAGCTGGTGCCGGAACGTCTGCGCGGCGAAAAAGCGCAGTTCGACATCATGGCTGGCAGCAAGCTCATCGTTGAGGCTGGCCGTCCGATCACGGCGCGCCACGTCAAGCAGATCCGTGATGCCGAGATTCGTCATCTGGAAGTGCCGGACACCTATATTGTTGGACGTGTGCTGGCTCGCAATCTCATTGACGAGAACAGCGGCGAAGTCATTGCCTACGCCAACGCAGAGATTACGGAAGCCGATCTTCCCAAGTTCCGTGAGGCCGGCATTACCGAATTGCCGACCCTCTATTTCAACGAAGTGGACAAGGGGCCTTACGTCTCGACCACGCTGAACATCGATCCGACCACCAATCGCCTTGAGGCGCTGGTGGAGATTTACCGCATGATGCGCCCCGGCGAGCCGCCGACCAAGGACGCAGCGGAAGCACTGTTTGCCGGACTGTTCTTCGCGCCTGAGAAGTACGACCTGTCATCGGTCGGACGCATGAAGTTCAACCGCCGTCTGCGCCGTGAAGAAATCACCGGCCCAGGCGTGCTGGATAACGACGACATCGTGGCCGTCATGTCCCAGATCATCGCCATCAAGAACGGCGAGGACATCACTGACGACATCGACCACCTCGGAAACCGACGTATTCGCGCAGTCGGCGAAATGGCTGAGAATGTTTTCCGCACTGGTCTGGTCCGAGTGGAACGTGCGGTTCGTGAGCGCCTTGCGCTGGCGGAAGCCGACAACCTCACCCCGCAGGATCTGATCAACGCCAAGCCCGTTGGCGCTGCGATCAAGGAATTCTTCGGATCCAGCCAGCTGTCGCAGTTCATGGATCAGAACAACCCGCTGTCGGAAGTCACGCACAAGCGTCGCGTGTCCGCCCTCGGCCCTGGCGGTTTGACTCGCGAACGCGCCGGCTTTGAAGTGCGCGACGTACACCCGACGCACTACGGCCGCGTCTGCCCGATTGAAACGCCTGAAGGACCAAACATTGGTCTGATCAACTCGCTGGCCTGCTACGCGCGCACCAACGACTACGGCTTCCTCGAAACGCCTTACCGCATCGTCAAAGATGGCGCGGTGACCGACGAAATCGAGTATTTGTCGGCCATCGAAGAAGGTCGCTACGTTATCGCGCAGGCCAACTCCGAGCTGGACGCCAAGAATCAGTTCAAGAATGACCTGATCTCGGCGCGTTTCCAGAACGAATTTGCGTTGATGACGCCAGACCGTATCGAGTACATGGACGTCAGCCCCCGCCAGATCGTCTCGGTGGCCGCTGCGCTGATCCCCTTCCTCGAGCATGACGACGCCAACCGCGCCCTGATGGGTTCGAACATGCAACGTCAGGCTGTGCCGACGCTGCGCACCGAAAAGCCGCTGGTGGGCACGGGTATTGAGCGCCGCGTTGCCATCGACTCCGGCAATGCCATTACCGCAACCCGCGGTGGCGTGGTCGACAAGGTTGATGCCTCGCGCGTCGTGGTTCGCGTCTTTGATGACGAGACCGTCGCCGGCGAAGCAGGCGTGGATATTTACAGCCTGGTCAAGTACACCCGCTCCAACCAGAACACCTGCATCAACCAGAAGCCTCTGGTGCGTCCGGGCGACAAGGTTGAGCGCGGAGACGTGCTGGCCGATGGCCCGAGTACTGATCTGGGTGAGCTGGCGCTGGGCCAGAACATGCTGATCGCCTTCATGCCCTGGAACGGCTACAACTTCGAAGACTCCATCCTGATTTCGGAGCGCGTGGTTGAAGAGGATCGCTTCACCACGATCCACATCGAAGAGCTCACCTGTGTCGCGCGTGAAACCAAGCTCGGTTCGGAAGAAATCACGGCGGATATTCCCAACGTGAACGAAACCGCGCTGCGCAAACTCGACGAAAGCGGCATCGTCTACATTGGTGCGGAAGTACAGGCAGGCGATCTTCTCTGCGGCAAGGTCACGCCCAAGGGCGAAACCCAGCTGACGCCGGAAGAAAAACTGCTGCGTGCCATCTTTGGCGAAAAAGCCTCCGACGTAAAAGACACCTCGCTGCGCGTCCCGGCCGGCATGGACGGCACCGTGATCGACGTTCGCGTCTTCACCCGTGAAGGCGTCACCAAGGACAAGCGTGCACTGTCGATCGAAGAGTCCGAACTCGCCGCAGTGCGCAAGGATCTTAATGACCAGCAGCGCATCTTCGAGGACGACATCTACGCACGTCTGCGTAATCTGCTGATCGGCAACAAGGCTGATGGCGGCCCGAACAAGCTCAAGAAGGGTGCAGAGATCGATGGTGAATACCTCGACTCCATCGAGCGCGAGAAATGGTTCGAAATCCGTCTGCAGGATGAGTCGGTTCAGTCACAGCTCGAAGCGGCTACCAAGCAGCTCAAGGATCAGCGCGCCTACTTTGATCAGCGCTTTGATTCCAAGAAGCGAAAGATCACCGCGGGCGACGAGCTGTCTCCGGGCGTGCTCAAGATGGTCAAGGTCTACCTCGCCGTGCGCCGTCGCGTGCAGCCGGGTGACAAGATGGCCGGTCGTCACGGAAACAAGGGCGTTATTTCGCAGATCGTGCCAGTCGAAGACATGCCGCACATGGAAGACGGCACACCGGTCGATATCGTGCTCAACCCGCTGGGCGTGCCTTCACGTATGAACATCGGGCAGCTGCTCGAAGTGCATATGGGATGGGCGGCCAAGGGCATTGGCAACAAGATCGACGAGATGATCCGCCAGCAGCAGGCAGTGGGCGATATCCGCAAGCTGCTCGAGAAGATCTACATCGGCAAGGCCGTCAAGCCAGAACGTCTCGACGAGTTCAGCGACGAAGAGATCATGGTCCTGGCCAAGAATCTCATCCACGGTCTGCCCATCGCCACACCTGTGTTTGACGGCGCAACCGAAGAAGAGATCAAGGATCTGCTCGAGCTGGCTGACCTGCCGCGTTCCGGACAGGCCAATCTGATCGATGGCCGTACCGGCGATCCGTTCTCACGTCCGGTCACTGTGGGTTACATGTACATGCTCAAGCTCAACCACCTGGTGGATGACAAGATGCATGCTCGTTCCACCGGTCCTTACTCGCTGGTCACGCAGCAGCCGCTGGGTGGTAAGGCGCAGTTCGGTGGTCAGCGATTTGGTGAGATGGAAGTCTGGGCGCTGGAAGCCTACGGCGCGGCTTACACCCTGCAGGAAATGCTGACGGTGAAGTCCGACGACACCAACGGTCGTACCCGCATGTACAAGTCCATCGTCGATGGCGATCACCGCATGTCTGCCGGCATGCCGGAGTCGTTCAACGTCTTGGTCAAGGAAATTCGATCCATCGGTTTGAACATCGAGCTGGAACAGAACCCCTGATGCTCCTGGCATCCGCAATCTGATTCAGTCCGACCCAACCGAATTCTGGAGTCACCATGAAAGAGCTTTTCAACCTGCTTCGCCCCACTGACGAGTACGAGGATTTCGACGCGATCAAGATCGGTCTGTCTTCGCCCCAGGTCATCCGTTCCTGGTCGTTTGGTGAAGTCCGCAAGCCGGAAACCATCAACTACCGCACCTTCAAGCCTGAGCGTGACGGTTTGTTCTGCGCCAAGATTTTTGGCCCGATCAAGGACTACGAGTGCCTGTGCGGAAAGTACAAGCGGCTCAAGCACCGCGGTGTGGTCTGCGAGAAGTGCGGCGTCGAAGTCACGGTTGCCAAGGTTCGCCGTGAGCGCATGGGGCACATCGACCTCGCATCACCGGTCGCGCACATCTGGTTTCTGAAATCACTGCCGAGCCGTATCGGCTTGTTGATGGACATGCCGCTGCGAGCAATCGAACGCGTGCTGTATTTCGAAGCGCACATCGTGGTCGATCCAGGCCTCACGCCGCTGGAGAAGGGCAAGCTTCTCACCGAAGAAGACTACCTCGATGCGGTCGAGAAGTACGGTGATGACTTTGACGCTCGCATGGGTGCCGAAGCGGTTCACGACCTGCTCAAGGACATCGACCTGCAGCGCGAAGCCGTCAAGCTGCGCGAAGAGCTGGCAGCGACCAACTCTGAGACCAAGATCAAGAAGCTCGGCAAGCGCCTCAAGCTGATTGAATATTTCATCAACTCCGCCAACCGTCCCGAGTGGATGGTGATGACGGTGCTGCCAGTGCTGCCGCCGGATCTGCGTCCGCTGGTGCCGCTCGATGGTGGCCGCTTCGCCACTTCAGATCTGAACGATCTGTACCGCCGCGTCATCAACCGCAACAATCGGCTCAAGCGACTGCTGGAACTGACCGCGCCGGACATCATCGTGCGCAACGAAAAGCGCATGCTCCAGGAATCTGTTGATGCGCTGATCGATAACGGCCGCCGCGGCCGTGCCATCACGGGCACCAACAAGCGTCCGCTCAAGTCGCTCGCCGACATGATCAAGGGCAAGCAGGGCCGCTTCCGCCAGAACCTTCTGGGCAAGCGCGTCGACTACTCTGGCCGTTCGGTCATCGTGGTTGGCCCGACGCTCAAGCTGCACCAGTGCGGTCTGCCCAAGAAGATGGCGCTGGAACTGTTCAAGCCTTTCGTGTTCTCGCTGCTGCAGCGCAAGGGTCACGCCACCACGATCAAGGCCGCCAAGAAGATGGTGGAGCGTGAAGAGGCCGTGGTCTGGGACTGCCTGGAAGAGTGCATCAAGGAACATCCGGTGCTGCTCAACCGCGCGCCGACCCTGCACCGACTCGGCATCCAGGCCTTTGAGCCGCTGCTGATCGAAGGCAAGGCCATCAACTTGCATCCGCTGGTCTGCACCGCGTTCAACGCTGACTTTGACGGTGACCAGATGGCTGTTCACGTGCCGCTGTCGCTCGAAGCGCAGCTCGAAGCACGTGTGCTGATGATGGCCACCAACAACATTCTGTCGCCAGCCTCCGGCGATCCGATCATCGTGCCCTCACAGGACGTGGTGCTCGGTTTGTACTGGATGACCCGTGAGCGCATCGCCGCCAAGGGCGAAGGCATGGTGCTGTCGGACGTCTCCGAAGTGCACCGCGCCTATGAATCTGGTGCGCTCGATCTGCAGGCCAAGATCAAGGTGCGTCTGAATGACGTCACCGAAGACAATGGCGAGCCGATCACGCACGTGGTGGATACCACCACCGGTCGCGCCCTGATGTCCGAAATTCTGCCCAAGCAGATTCCTTTCTCGGTCATCAACAAGACGCTCACCAAGAAGGAAGTGTCCAAGGTTCTGAACCACGTGTACCGCAACTGCGGCACGAAGGACACGGTCGTCTTTGCTGACCAGATCATGTACGCCGGTTTCCGCATGTCCACCAAGTCGGGCATCAGCTTCTGCCTTGATGACATCGTCATTCCGGAAGAAAAAGCCAGCATCCTCGCCGCAGCCGAAAGCAAAGTGAAGGAAGTTGCGCGCGAGTACACCGAAGGTCTGACCACCCAGCAGGAACGCTACAACCGTGTGGTCGATCACTGGTCGCGTGCCAATGACGACGTTGCCAAGGCCATGATGAAGGGCATCGGCAAGGAGAAGGTCACCACCCTGCAGGGTGAAGAGATCGAGCAGAACAGCTTCAACTCGGTCTTCATGATGGCCGACTCCGGCGCCCGTGGTTCGCAAGCCCAGATTCGTCAGCTCGCCGGTATGCGCGGCCTGATGGCCAAGCCTGATGGCTCCATCATCGAGACGCCAATCACCGCGAACTTCCGTGAAGGCCTCAACGTATTGCAGTACTTCATCTCGACCCATGGTGCACGTAAGGGTCTGGCTGATACGGCGCTCAAGACGGCCAACTCCGGCTACCTGACCCGTCGCCTCGTCGACGTGGCGCAGGACGTGGTGGTGACCGCGCAGGATTGCGGTACCGAGCAGGGCCTGCTGATCATGCCGATCGTGGAGGGTGGCGACATCCTCGAGCCGCTGCGTGACCGTGTGCTGGGTCGCGTGACGCTGCGTGACGTCTACAAGCCCGGTACTGAAGAGCAGATCATTGCCGCCGGTACCATCATTGATGAAGCGGGCGCCGACATCCTCGAGAAGAATTCCGTGGATGAAGTCTGGGTGCGCTCACCCATCACCTGCGAACTGCCCTTCGGCATCTGCGCCGATTGCTACGGCCGCGATCTGGCTCGTGGCCATCGCGTCAACATTGGTGAGTCGGTTGGCGTTATCGCTGCACAGTCCATCGGTGAGCCGGGTACCCAGCTCACCATGCGTACCTTCCACGTCGGTGGTGCCGCATCTCGTGCGGCGTCCAACGATGGTGTGGACGCACGTGCCGCCGGTAGCGCACGAGTTCACAACCTGAAGACGGTTGAGAACAAGGAAGGCCTGCTGGTTGCAGTGTCGCGTTCTGGCGAAATCGGTGTGGTTGCTGCCGATGGCCGCGAGCGTGAGCGCTACAAGATTCCCTACGGCGCCACCATCCTGGTCAAGGACGGCGATGCCGTGGCAGCGGGTCAGCGTCTGGCCAAGTGGGATCCGCATATGCACCCGATCGTCACCGAGCTCACGGGCTGGGTGAAGTTCCAGGACTTCGAAGAAGGCGTTACGGTTCAGAAGGAAGTGGACGTCATCACCGGCGTCAGCAACCTGGTGGTTACCGAGCCCAAGTCGCGCGGTAGCGCTGGTAAGGACCTGCGTCCCTTGCTGATGCTCGTGGATGCAGACGGCAAGCAGCTCAACTTCCCCGGAACCGATATCCCGGCGTCCTACAACCTGCCGCCCAAGGCCGTGGTGACGGTTGAAGACGAAGCAGAGTGCAAAGTAGGTGACGTGGTTGCACGTATCCCGCAGGAATCCTCCAAGACTCGTGACATCACCGGTGGTCTGCCGCGTGTGGCCGATCTGTTTGAGGCACGTAAGCCTAAAGAGCCTGCGGTGCTCGCCGAGGCCACTGGCACGATCAAGTTCGGTGCCTCTACCAAGGGCAAGCAGCGCATCAAGATTGTCCAGGCCGATGGCGAAGAGTCTGAAATTCTGGTCCACAAGTGGGTGCAGATTCGTGTGTTCGAAGGTGAAAGCGTCGAGAAGGGCGAAATCATCTCCGACGGCGAGCCCAGCCCGCATGACATCCTGCGCCTTGAAGGTGTGACGGCGCTGGCCAATCACATGGTCAAGGAAATTCAGGACGTTTATCGCCTGCAGGGTGTGCGCATCAACGACAAGCACATCGAAACCATCATTCGTCAGATGCTGCGCAAGGTTGAAATCTCCGAAGCTGGAGACTCCAAGTTCCTGCAAGGCGAACAGGCGGAAATCTTCCACGTGCTGGCAGAGAACAAGAAGCTGGCTGCGGAGAACCGTCGTCCAGCCAACTATGAGCGTCAGTTGCTCGGCATCACCAAGGCCAGTCTGTCGACAGAGTCATTCATCTCTGCGGCGTCGTTCCAGGAAACCACTCGTGTTCTCACTGAAGCTTCGGTCCGAGGCTCTCGCGACGAACTCCGTGGTCTGAAGGAAAACGTCATCGTCGGTCGACTGATTCCTGCGGGCACTGGCTTGGCGCATCACGAGCAGCGTCGCAAGTCACGCGGCGGCAGCTTGCTGGCCGACCTGCAGTCCACCGCGCTGTCGAGCGGTGGCAGCTTTGACGGTGGCGGCTCCGATGGTGTGCCTCGCTCCGCTCCCGAGGAGGCGACAGCAGATGCGTCGTCGGCTCAGGAAGGCGGATCAAATGAGGGCGACGCCGAGTAATCACAGACCCTCATCAAGGTCTGAGCTTGCAAAAGGCCCCGCTCCGGCGGGGCCTTTTTTATGCGTCAGGCGCCAGAAGCAAGCGCTCAACCTGGTTCGCTCCTCCAAAGCCGGCAATCCTCTCCCACACGCTCTAGAATTGTCCGATGCAGATTCACCCCGATATCGTGCCCTTGGTCGCTGACCTGAATCCCGCTCAGAAGGAAGCCGTCACGGCTCCGCCCGAGCATCGTCTGGTCCTTGCCGGAGCAGGCTCTGGCAAGACGCGGGTGCTGGTCCATCGTATTGCCTGGTTGATTGCGGCTGAGAACGCCTCGCCCATGTCGGTTTTGGCGGTCACCTTTACCAACAAGGCCGCCAGCGAAATGCGCGGCCGTATCGAACAATTGATCACCGTGCCGGTCAGGGCGATGTGGGTGGGTACGTTTCATGGGCTCGCACATCGCATGCTCCGCCTGCACTGGAAAGAAGCGGGCCTGGATCAGAATTTCCAGATTCTGGATGCAGACGATCAGCTCCGTTTGGTCAAGCGCGTACTCAAGTCCCTGGAACTTTCCGATGAGCAGTGGCCGCCCAGAGTAGTGACGGGGTGGATCAATGCACAAAAGGAAGAAGCGCGTCGCCCTCAGGATTTCGACGATCAGGGAGACTTTACCGAGCGTCAGTTTGTGCGCATCTACAGCGCTTATCAGCAGGCCTGTGCCAATGCCAGCCTGGTCGACTTCGCCGAGTTGCTACTGCGCGCCTACGAACTGACGCGGGACAACGAAGACATTCAGCGTCACTACCGGCAGCGCTTTCGCCATCTTCTGGTAGACGAGTTTCAGGACACCAACACGCTGCAATACAGCTGGCTGAAAGTGCTGGCGGGACGCACCGCGACTCTGTTCGCGGTCGGTGATGATGACCAGAGCATCTATTCCTGGCGAGGTGCTCGCGTCGAGAACATGTCGCGCATGCAAAGCGACTTCGAAGGCACTGAAGTCATTCGCCTGGAGCAGAACTACCGATCCACCGGCACCATCCTCAAGGCCGCGAATGGCCTGATCGAGAAGAACCGCAATCGTCTGGGCAAGAATTTGTGGACCGACATGGGCGAGGGTGAAGCAATTTCGCTCTACGGTGGCTTCAACGAGTATGACGAGGCCGAGTTTGTCGCCAGCCGCGTTCGTGAGCATCTTGATGGGCCTACCCGGCATAGCGACATTGCCATTCTGTATCGCTCCAACGCGCAATCGCGCGTCCTTGAAGAAATGCTCATCAAGGCGCGTGTGCCCTATCGTATCTACGGAGGTCTGCGATTCTTCGAGCGACAGGAAATCAAGGACGCACTCGCCTACTTGCGGCTCCTGAACAACCGCGATGACGACGGCAGCTTTGAGCGATCAGTCAATACACCACCTCGCGGCATTGGTGCCACGACGCTTGAGAAGATCCGCCAGATCTCTCGTGCCAGCAAAGTCTCCATGTGGAAAGCGGCACAGAATGCGGGCCCGCAATTGGGCCGCTCTGCCGCCAAGGTCAGCCTGTTCCTGCAGTTGATTGACGACTTGCATGAACAAACCGCCGATATGGTGCTTTCAGATGCCATGGAAAAAGTCATCGCTCGAAGCGGACTGCGCGAGCACTACCAGAAGAGTGCCCAGAACGTTTCACGGGGAGGCCGCGGATCGGCCGAACTGGCAGAAGGGCGGCTCGAGAATCTTGACGAACTTGTCAGTGCAGCTCGTAGCTTCGAAGCAGACCCCAGCCTGATTGCCCAAGAAGAGTTGGAAGAAGGAGAAACTCCAATTCTCGATCCAGTTACGGCATTTCTTACGCATGCGTCGCTGGAGTCTGGAGAAGAGCAGGCGCGAGCGGGCGAGGATTGTGTGCAGCTGATGACCTTGCACGCTGCCAAGGGCCTGGAGTTTCCAGTGGTATTCATCGTGGGTGTTGAAAGCGGATTGTTTCCATCCATGCGCGCCGTTGACGAAGGCAACCTAGAAGAAGAGCGGCGTCTGTTCTACGTGGGCATTACGCGGGCACGCCAGAAACTGTACCTCGCCTATGCCGAGATTCGACGTGTCCACGGCGCTGAGCAGATGGGTGGGCCCTCGATGTTCGTCAAGGAGATTCCAGCCGAATGCATCATCGAGACGCGACCTCGGCAGAGCGCCGGAATGCGTCCGGGTTTTGGAACGCGGGAATCCCAGACTGCTTACGGCCCCGGTGGTCCTTCATTGTTGCGGTCCCATGCCAAGACCCGCATTCACGGTGCGCCTGATCAGGGGCCGGGCGGGTTCAAGCTCGGTCAGGGTGTGATTCACCCTAAATTTGGTGAGGGCACCATCGTGCGCTTTGATGGAGATGGTGACCGGGCGCAGGTCGAGATCAATTTTCGCGATGTCGGAACCAAGATTCTGGTGATGGGCTTCGCCAAGTTGCGGGCTGCCTGAGATGCCGCCGGAAATCTTCTGGCTCATCTGTTTTATCGTGGCCATGCTCGTGGGGCCTTTTGCAGCGCTGCGAGCCGTTTCTGTTTTTCGGCGGCGGCGTGACGCCAGAAAGATGAAACAAGCTCCCGCTGCGGACCGGGAAACTGATTCAACTTAGGCAATTCGCCGCGTTTAGGCGTGGCTGAAAAAATCTCGCGCTCATCTCAGTAGCAGTGCAGGAGAACAAAGGATGCACGGTTTCATGCCCGAAGCCTGGCTTGCCCTGATCATCGCCTTGTATCTGATCTGGCGCTTCTTCAGAAAGCGATCTGCTGATAGCTTTGAAGCAAGCCGCTCTCCATTGAACTGGAAGCATCTGCTGGAGGACCGTATCCACCTGCTGCAGCGACTCTCGCCCGAGCAACGACAGGATTATCACGACAAGGTCCAACAATTTGTCTCGAAAAAGGCCTTTGTCGGATGCGCCGGACTCGAGGTCACTGACGAGATGAAAACGCTGATTGCAGGCTGGGCCTGCCTGCTCATCTTGCGAAAGGATGCACAGCTGTTTCCGGGCGTCAGAAGCATTCTGATCTATCCCGGCCCCTTTCGCGCCGCCGTGTCAGAGCCCGATGAAAATGGCCTGGTCGCGGATCAGCCACCGTGGATGAGCGGCGAATCATGGTCAGGGCAAAGAGTGATTTTGTCGTGGCAGGATGTGGAAGCCGCTCTGGACGGTGGTCCGACCAATGTTGTCGTGCATGAGTTTGCGCACCAATTGGATGATGAATTTCCGCAGAGCGAAGGTGCGCCCCTGTTGCCTGACTATCAGCGGTGGGCAGAAGTGATGCAGCGAGAGTTTGACGAGCACCGTAGCCAGACGCGTCCATCGCTTCTGGACCCATATGGCGCGGAGAATCCTGCTGAATTCTTCAGCGTTGCAAGCGAAACCTTCTTCCAGCGAGGCGCCGAGTTTTCTGATCAGCACCCGCATCTGTATCAGCTTCTGGAGGACTATTACGGCATCGAAACGCATTAGGGCGCAGTGCGCTTTATGCCTGCATGCGCGTGCTCAAGAAGCAAACACATTTGATCAGGTAAGAGTGTTTACCGAGTCTCATGCATAATGACGCCGAGTGACGGGTCAATGCCACGAGCGGCTACAAATGGCAATCCGACTACGCCGTATCAGGGTTGAGAGCGCATGAGTACTCCCGCAGTCCTTCTGGACGGGACCTGGGTCGATAATTTTCGCATTGTGCGAAGGCTGGGCCGTGGTGGCTTCGGTGTCACTTACCTGGCTGAAGAGTTCCGTGAATGGGAGCACGGAGAAGGCGAGCGGGAAACGACATCTCCCTTACGACAAGTCGTGCTCAAGGAATTTTTTCCTCGTGGCCTAGCGGATCGAGTAGAGGGCAATACTGTCGCCGTATCCACTGATCTGGAAGGCGCTGAGCAGGGCTTTCAGATGGCGCTCAAGGGCTTCTATCAGGAAGCCGAAGCGCTCATGCGGTTTGATCACCCCAACGTCATCAAGATTTATCGGGTATTTCGACGAAATGGCACGGCGTATTTCGTGATGCCATACCTGCAGGGCGAGTCAATGAAGTTGCTGCTCAAGCGCGAAGGCGCGCTGAGCGAGGCGCGAGCCCGAGCGCTACTGATGCCCGTGCTCGACGGACTCACCCACGCTCACGCTCTGGGGATTCTGCATCGCGACCTGAAGCCCGACAACATCATGACGGCGGAGGAGGGGAGCCCGGTACTCATCGACTTCGGCGCCGCGCGCGCGCAGGTGCTAGACGGGTCGGCAGAGTACACAAGACAAAGCGAACTGGTGGCCTATAGCCCAGGCTACGCCGCACTGGAGCAATATGGCCGTGCAAGCCGTGACAATCCGCATGGTCCGCAGACGGATGTTTACGGCATGGCGGCGGTTCTGTATCACGCCGTGGTCGGAGAGCCGCCGGTAGAAGCCTCTCAGCGGTCCATGCAGATCACCAATGGTGCCGACGATCCGCTGCTGCCCGCCTCGGAGCGTCTGCAGGGGGCTAAGGGTTGCAGCGCTGCATTCCTGGCGGCAATTGACTGGGCACTGGAATTGGCCAGCCGAAACCGCCCTCAGACCTTGAGTGTCTTTCGGGCTGCACTGGATGGCGAAGTTTCCGTCCCCGAGCAGACCAGAATGCGCCTGGCCGCCTTGGGCGTCGAAGGCGCCGCCGACATTGCGCCGCCTGCAGAAGTGACAGCGCAGGCCTCAGTCCGTGTCGGCGCTGCAGAGCGCGCGCGCCCCCGGCTTGATGCTCCGCAAGGCGCAATCGCTCCCGAAATCAGTGTTCCGGCGCGCCCCCGCAGCCGGCGACGCAGCCGACTGCTGCCATTGATGTTACTGCTCGCCTTGTGTGCCTTGGCATGGATGTTCGGGCGTGAGCAGATTGAGCAGGGCCTTCAGGAGCATTTGCCGCAAACTGTTATCGAACGTTTGCCCCCCCAGTTGGTGGCATTTTTCAGTCTCAACCCGGCCAGTGCCGGGAATGCAGAAGCAGAAACACACGCGGGACCAGAATCAGAACCGCTTGCAGGCCAGCCGGTGCCCAGCGAATCTGAAATGATGCGGGCGGAGGCCAAAGTTTCAGTTGATGAAGGCGTTAGAGAAGCATACGAAGCCGCTCGGCAGGTGAACTCAGTCCAGGCCTGGCAGGCGTTCAAGGACGCTTTCCCCGATAGTCCGCTGGTTGCTGCAGCCAGCATTCGCATCGCAGCGCTTACGGCGCAGACCAAGGTCGACAAGCCCGCCAGGCCGGAACAGAAATCCGTTGCACGGCTCGAACCTGCCGCTCCCAAGGCTGCGCCGCCTCAGTCGATGCGGTCCGTGGCGCCCGCCAGAGCTGCCGCAGTCGAGCCTCCCCTGTCCAGAGGTGGCGTGCGTGACTGCAGCGGTTGCCCGGAAATGGTCAGTATCCGCGGGGGCAGCTTTCGAATGGGTGATGTCAGTGGCACTGGAGAAGCAGATGAGTTGCCACTGCGAACCGTCAACATCAAGCCCTTCTACGCTGGGCGTTATGAAGTGACGTTTGATGAATGGAATCGCTGCGTGCGCAGCGGGGCCTGTCCCGCAGCGGAATCTGATGCCGGGTGGGGTGAAGGCCGTCGTCCGGTGATCAACGTGAGCTGGAACGATGCCCATCGATTCACCCGATGGCTATCCCGACAAAGTGGCAAAAGCTATCGATTGCCCTCGGAGGCAGAGTTTGAGTACCTGAATCGCGCGGGTTCTGAAGCGGCCTATCCCTGGGGCAATGATGGCGCTTCGGCTTGCACCTATGCGAACGTGGCAGACGCTCAGGCCAAGCGACGTAAACCCAAGTGGAGCACGTTCGCCTGTGATGATGGCAATCCGTATACCGCTACGGTTGGCAGTTATCGGTCTAATGCGTTCGGTCTTTTCGATGTAAGCGGCAATGTCTGGGAATGGACCCAGGACTGTTACGCAAGCTACAGAAATGCGCCCACCGATGGCGCTGCACACAACCCCCGCAACTGCGCGCGTCGCGTCGTTCGTGGCGGTTCCTGGAGCGATGCCAGGCGCAACCTACGTTCGGCCGACCGTACCGCGAGTGCCCCCACGGCGCGGCTCAACATCGTTGGCTTGCGCGTGGTGCGAGAGCCCTAGGCCGAGGCCTGCTGCAAAGCTTCGCTCACAGCGAATGATCGCTGCCGCGTGTCTTCAGGGCTGACGAATCACCCGACCGTCATAGCCATTGATCTTGAGCTGCGCCAGGGCAGCTTGTGCACTTTCCAGGCTGTCGCGTGGTCCGATGCGAACCCGGTGCCAGGTTTCGTTCTGCTGTCCCGTGACGGTCTCTATGCGCGCTTCAATGCCCGATAGCGCGAGATTGGCCTTGTGCTTCTCTGCGTTCTCAGCATCGCGAAACGAGCCGGCAAGGATCAGATATTTCTCACCCTTGCTCGCAGGTTTGGCGGCCTGAATGCTCTGTGACGGCTCAGGCTGAGCTGGTGCCACGACCGGCGGCTTTTCTTCTTTTCTGGGTGCAGGTTTGGGCGGTACTGGTCGTGCTGGAGCGGGTGCAGGGTCGCCAGACACCACGACCTGTTCTTCTTCGAGCAATGTGTAGAAATCAAAGCGAGGGTCTTCCTTGGGTGGAATTTCGACCCTGGGTTTCTTTACCTGTCCTGCGGGTGGAGCAGTGACCTTGGCTGAGGGAATAGGCTGTGCCGGACGCGTGATGTAGACCACCACCGCAATGAACAAGCCGATGGTCAATCCGGAAACGAGCCAGATCCAGCCCGGCAGGCCGGCTGGCTTTCTGGCAGATGTGCGCCTGTCGCGTCCTGCGTAGTCGCGCGCCATCAGCGTGTCACCATCGTTGGTTGCTGCAGGTGCGGCGGTCGTCGCAGCGTCTTGGCTTGAGGTTCATCGTTGAACAGCATCGTCATCAGTATCTACATGGATTCCGGTTGCGAGACGCCCAGCAGATCCAGGCCGTTGACCAGAACCTGGCGAGTCGCAGTAATCAGTGCAAGGCGTGCTGTCTGAAGCTCGGCGTCTTCGACAAGAAATTTGTGCGCGTTGTAGTAACTGTGCAGGGCGTCTGCAAGATCACGCAGGTAGAAGGCCAGCAGGTGCGGTGCGTACTGGCTGGCTGAGGCCTGCAAGGTCTGCGCATAGCGTTGCAGAACGGTCAGCAGATGTTTTTCCTGTGGCTCGATCAGGCGGTGCAGGCTGCTTGTTGCAGAAGCGGCATCAAAACTCTGGCCGCGCTCCTGCAGCTGACGGAATACCGAGCAGATACGCGCGTGTGCGTACTGTACGTAGTACACGGGATTATCATTTGACTGTGAACGCGCCAGTTCGATGTCGAACTCAAGATGCTGATCGTGCGAACGCATCAGATAGAAGAATCGTGTCGCGTCCTTGCCGGCTTCGCTGATCAGGTCCTGCAGGGTGACGAAGTTGCCGCTGCGCTTGCCCATGCGTCCGGACGACAGGGTGACAAACTGCATCAGCTGCACGCGCAGTGCATCTTTGCGCCCGGTCAGGGCTTCGATTGCGGCGCGCACGCGGGCAATGTAGCCGTGATGATCCGCGCCCCACACGTCCAGCAGCAGCGGATATCCCCGGTCGAGCTTGTCGACGTGATAGGCCAGGTCATTGGCAAAGTAGGTGGCCGCGCCATCGGCCTTGAACAGTACGCGGTCTTTTTCATCGCCCAGTTCGCTGGTTCGTAGCCAGGTCGCGCCGTCGTTCTCAAAAACGTGACCACCCTCGCGCAGGCGGTCAATTGCGGTGCGCGCAAATCCAGACTCAACGAGGCTGCGCTCCGAGTACCACTGATCAAAACGGACGCCAAAATTTTCCAGCGTGCTTCGGATGGCGGCGAGCTGCTTTTCCAATGCCAGTTTCTGGACCTGCTGATAGGCATCGTCGCCGAGTAAGCTGCGCGCACGCAGGATCAGGCCATCGAGAAGGGCTTCCTGTGAGTTCTTGGCTTCTGCCTTGCCGGCGTCGTCTTCGCCTTCTGCGGCCACGCGCTCTGGCGCAAGGCCATCAAAGACTGCGGCGCTGGCGTGCCGCAGAGCATCGCCTTGCTGCGATTTGAGTTCGTCACTGGTCTCGCGGATGTAATCCGAAGGGTAGCCACGAGCGGGAAAATCGAAAGTCTCTCCGCAAGCCTGCAGATAGCGTAGCCAGACGCTGACGGTGAGAATGTCGACCTGGCGACCGGCATCGTTGACGTAATACTCGCGGTGCACATCCCAGCCGCAGGCTTGCAGGATGTTTGCCAGAGAATCTCCATAGGCCGCACCACGACCGTGGCCGACGTGCATCGGGCCAGTGGGATTTGCAGAAACGTACTCGACGAGAATTTTTCCGTGGCTGGCATCACTGCGGCCAAACGCCTTGCCCTCGCGCAAAATGTCTGCCGCTACCACCTGAAACGCCGCTGGCGTCATGAAGAAATTGATGAAGCCCGGGCCTGCCAGCTCTGTTTTCTCAATCCACTCAGATGCGGGCATGTGATCGAGCAGCATCTGCGCGATGACGCGAGGTGGCTTGCCCAGCGGCTTGGCAATGACCAGTGCGAGATTGGTCGCGAAATCGCCGTGGCGTGGGTCGCGAGCGGCATCGATCTGCATGCCTGAGGGCAGACTCAGGTCTTGCTTGAGTTCCCCGGATACCGAGGCCAATGCCTGTGCAAGCAAGGCTTGTAGATGGGATTTCATGAAAGAGCAGGCAAGGGAATATCGCGTGAGGGGAATTCGGGCGCGGAAGTTTATCCCGCGAGCCTCACATCGTCATGCGAAGTCGCAGGTTCAGCGCGGTATATCAGGCCTGTGTGCTGATGATTGAGGGCACTGTGACCGCCGTAAAACTGTCCAGGCGACGTGATGATTGCGGTTGTCGGCCTCAGGCCTACGTCTATCGGCGTTGGGGTTTCAGCCGCGCGCGGCGGAGGCAAGATGAACCTGTCACCGCAACGAGTCGCTCAGATTCAATGCACATGGGAGGCAAAGACCATGAAGCGACAACGCAAGAAGCAGGTATTGAGTTTGACGCGTTGGATCATGCTCAGCGCACTAATGCTGGTGACCGTGCCGATCGAGGCCATGCTGATTTGAGTGCAGCATCAATCGACGACATCGACAAGTTTTGAGGCGCACAACGCGCGCTTCAAGCGGCCAGAGAGTCCGCAATCAGTCTCTCCCCCCTGACCGGGTCCGGTACGCCGACCCGGTATTCTTTTGCCTGCGATTCGGGGAGTGCGTGTGCTGCGCGGAATCAAAAGTGTCGAAAAGACGGTAAAAATGCGTAAAATTCGCCGCCCTTGCTGGGAAGGCCTGTATTCCCGGCACCGACAAGTCTGAGAAACCTAATGAAGAGATGGCGTTGTTTGGTCTGCGATTTTGAATACGATGAAGCCAAAGGGCTGCCCGACGAGGGCATCGCGCCGGGTACGGCGTGGGAAGACGTGCCAGAGTCCTGGACTTGCCCTGACTGCGGCGCAGCCAAGTCAGATTTCGACATGGTGGAAGTCTGAGCCTTCTGCTTCGCTATCTGCGATTAAGGCCTGACGCTCGACTCTCAGGTCTGATGCAGAAATTTGGCTCGATCTAAAACGCGCAGCACTGCAGTCGGAAGCCAATATCCTGGTGCGACTGCGCTGCGCGCTGATTGATATCGCGCAGCTCCATGAAGCGCATTGTGAACCGGTGGCTTCCTGCGCTGATCTCCGGGTACACGCCGGCCGCCTTGGGGACAAAGACCCGCAGCAGGGTGCATACGCTCTGAGGTGCATGGACATAGGTTCCGCCTTTGGCCACGGCATCCAGTACCGGAACACTGCCGCGCAGCAGGCGCAAGTCGAGCAAGATGGCCTGTGCAAAAGGCACCAGGTCTGCAAACCAGGCGTCAATGTCGCGGCCAACCTTCTCTGGGGACTGGGCCAGCCAGTGGTGATAGGCGGGCAAGTCAAATGCACAGGTGCCGCCCGGAATCGTGCTGCGATTCATGATGGACAGCAAGAACTCGTTCTCCCTCAGAGCCGTTGAAGCAAACTGAGTGGCGAGTTGCTGAAGATTGTTGAGCGCCGTCTTGATCTCTGCCAGGACTTTCTCGAGCCGAGCGTTGTCCACGCCCGGGCGGTTGCCGAGCCGGGTCAGTACGGCTTGCTGTTCGGCCAGATCCTTGACGATGTCCTTCTTCAGATCGGACCGTCCCAGTACCGTGAAGATGTCGAGCAAGGCGCGCAGGCGTGCTCTCGCCCCGAAGGAGGAGTTGTCTGCGCGGTGATGGTCGTACTCTCCGAACAGAAATTCGAGACGCAGGAATGTCCTGATCCGCTCGGTCAGCGGCTGCTCGAATACGATTGAATCAGCTTCTGGATTCACGCCTCACCGGTCAGGAAACAGTGCGTGGATTGTGACGCAGCATAGATGCATGAGCAACGAAGAACGCAATGTGCGCGTTTTGGCAGCGTGTCTGCAAGTTCAATCAATGGGCAGGAAACTGCAATGCTCCTGCGATTTGCGTGTCTAGCGCCCTGATTGTGCGCCAGCCTCGAGAAGCCATTTGTGAAAGGCGGCCACTTCCCAGCGCGCCATTGCCGCGTCTGAGGTGATCAGATAGTAGGCGTTGTCCAGTGCCAGGGCCGGGGGAAACGCCACTACGACCTTGTTCTCCGACAGCTCCGTTGCCGCCAGCAAGGGTGACGCAAGCGTGACTCCGAGGCCGTCGGTAGCCGCGTCCAGCGCAAGTGTCGAGTGATCGAGCTGCAATCCGCGGCCGGTGTCGATTCCCTCAACACCCGCGTATCGCAGCCAGGTCGCCCAGGCATTTCCCGCGCGATCAGATTTGCCCCCGTCGCCGTGAAGCAATGTGTGATGGATCAGGTCCGCTGGTTCGCGCAGTGGGCGGGGGCCGGTGAGCAGGCGCGGATGACACATGGGCACGATCTCGACCCGAAACAGTAGATTGACCCGCTCGCCTGGAGCGTCAGCGTTGGTGAATCGGATATCAATGTCGCGTTTGGATTGGCGTGTCCCCGGCCGGCTGTTGGCTTCGAGACGAACATCAATGCCCGGAAACTGAGATAGAAAACCTTGCAACCGCGGCATCAGCCAGCGTGAGGCCAGCGTCGGCGACGCGCCCACGGTCAACTGAGGGACTTGTTCGTGATTTCGCAGTGTGCCAACGGCTGCCGACAAGGAGTCGAAGCCTCGTTGCAGCTGGGGAAGGGCGGCCTTGGTTGCTTCGGTCAACTCAATTCCGCGGCTATGGCGCTCTAGCAAGGTGAAGCCGAAAAATTCCTCGAGCAGTTTGATCTGGTGAGTGATGGCAGCTGGGGTGACGAACAATTCATCGGCTGCGCGCCGGAAGCTACGGTTCCTGGCGACCGCTTCCAGCGCGCGTAATGCGTTGAGTGATGGGAGTTTTGCCGTTGTCATGTTCGTGTTCGCCGCTCGGCGAGTCATTTACGAAAGCTAAAGTGCAGTCAAATAGATATCAATTGTTGCACTGCAACATTATGCCCTTAAATATGCTTGTGCAAGTCAACCGAGCGATCCAGATGAACCCATTGTTCAGAATGTTGGAAACCAAGTTTGCCGCCTCGGTTGGCGGCAGACTGCAGGCTATTCTCGATATTGATCTGCCGAGCGACGGTTCCGATAGGCGGGGGGCTTCACTCCAGCAGAAGGCCGAGGCCAGAGCTCCGAGACCTTTGGCTGACCACTCGGAACGGATCAGGCGCGATGGTTCGAATGTACTGGGCGCAACCGGATTGAGTCGTCATGTCTTGCGCCATTATATGGCGGAGCGAGGACTGTTCGGACGGGATTCTGATCTTGATGTCCCTGAGCAGGAGGCTGTAGCCAAGGCGCTTCGCTCGATACCGCGAACTCTGGGCAGCGCGGCTAACGACCCTGCTTGCGAGTACGTGTGTCCTGAAGCGAGGCGACTCGATGCTCTGCACGAATTCGCATCGGCAGCCGTTGCAGGAAAGGGCACAGTGACGCGGAATGAGTGGGCACGAGCGACGGCCGCTGGTGCGCAGCCTGCACAGCTCAGTGAAGTGCTCGCTGTGTACGGTCTGGTCAAGGAAATCGAGGGTTTTGCGGCGGTCCCTGTCAGTGAAGACGTTCAATTGCAGCGCTTAGAGGGCGCTCAGCCGGCAGCGAATCGCTTATCGGGTGGTATCGGGCGTGCCTTCCGAAGAAGAATTCGGGCTCTCTTTCGGGCGGCCTGAAAATTGAATCAGGCTATTCCGGCCTTGATTGCGCTTGGCTCACCCGAGAGGCGCGCATTAGGTATTCCTGATGAAGCCGCGCGACTTCCTGTGCTGCCTCGTCACGGCTCGAGGTATTGAGCAGTACGTCGTCTGCGCGCTCAAGACGGTCTGAGCGCGCACTCTGGGCGCCCAGCATCTTTTCGACCAGGTCAGCATCGATATTGTCGCGTTGCATCAGCCGGGCGCGCTGGACGTCCTCGGGAACGTCCACCAGCAAAACGCGGTCAACCAGCTTGTCCATGCCCGATTCGAACAGGATGGCGTTTTCCAGCACACAGTAAGGGCCGGCTTGTGCCTCCATCCAGTCAAGGATGCGTTGGCGGATTCGCGGATGAGTGATCTTCTCAAGTTTGCGCCGCGCGTTGGCGTCGGAGAAGACCACTTTTCGCAGGTGCATGCGATTGAGTTGGCCGTCTTCAAGCAGACTCTCTTTGCCAAACTCCTCGGCAATCTCAGCAAGGGCAGGTTCTCCACGCGCGACCACATCTCGTGACACCTGATCGGCATCGAGCACCGGGACCCCGAGCGCGCGGAACGCCGCACTGATCGTGGACTTTCCGCTGGCCACTCCGCCGGTGAGCCCTAGCTTGAAACAGCCCATCAGTTCAGTCTGCTCCCAGGCATCTAGAACGCGCCGAGATAGGTTCTGTTGATCTGTTCGCCCCAGATCAGCGCAATCCAGCCGGCACCAGCGAGGTAAGGGCCAAACGGAATGCGCGACGACCATTCCGCCTTTCGCGCTGCCATCAGGGATACGCCCACTGCCGCGCCGACGACCGCCGAGAGCAGGATGATCTGCGGGAGAATCTGCCAGCCCAGCCAGGCCCCCAGCGCCGCGAGCAGCTTGAAGTCGCCGTAACCCATGCCTTCCTTGCCGGTGGCGAGTTTGAACAACCAGTAGATGCTCCAGAGGATCAGATAGCCGGCCGCAGCGCCGACGATGGCTGCCGCGGGCTCGGCAAACACGCCCTTGAGGCTGAACAGCAGGCCCAGCCATACCAAGGGCAGAGTAATGTTGTCAGGCAGGTACATCGTGCGCAGGTCTGTGACCGTCAGCGCGATGAGTGCCCAGGTCAGCGCCAGCGCCGCGACAAGTTCCAGAGAAAAGCCGAAGCGCCATACACAGACCACCGAGAACACGGCCGTCAGCAATTCCACAATGGGGTACTGCACGGATATAGGCGCTGAGCACGCCGCGCACTTGCCGCGCAGCATCAGCCAGCCAATAACCGGTAGGTTGTGCCAGGGTTTGATCGCGGTGTTGCAGGCCGCGCAGGTTGATGCGGGCTTGGACAGGCTCACGCGAGGGCTGCCGTCGTCTTTGGGAACCCCAAACTGCTCGCGGCAAGCCTCGGCAAAATCCTGCTCGATCATCTTGGGCAGACGAAACGCCACTACATTCAGAAAGCTGCCCACGCAGAGGCCGAGCAACGCAACAACCACACAGAGCGTCGTCGGGCTGGTTTGCAGGAGTTCGATCATGTGGTCTTCATCAGTTTGCGAGTTTGATCCGAAGGCGCAGGCCGCCATCCGGCAGCAGCGGCGCCGCTTCCGCGTCTACGAACAGACGCAGCGTATGACACGGAGTGTGGCAAAGCGCCGCGTCGGGGATGGATCAGATGGCCTGGCCGAGTTTGAAGATCGGAAGGTACATGCCCACCACAAGGCCACCCACCAGCACGCCAAGCACCGCCATGATCATGGGTTCGAGCAGGCTGGTCAGCGAGTCCACAAGGTTGTCGACTTCCTCTTCATAGAACTCAGCAACCTTGGCGCACATCTGATCCAGAGAACCAGACTCTTCGCCGATCGCCACCATCTGCACGGCCATGGACGGGAAAATGCCGCTCTGCTGCATGGCGAGCTGAAGCTGCTGGCCAGAAGAAACCTGATCCTTCATGACGAAGATGGCGTCTTCAAAAACAATATTGCCCGCTGCCTTGGCGACCGAGTCCAGCGCTTCCACCAGCGGCACACCGGCCGCGAACATGGTCGACAGGGTGCGTGCATAGCGGGCAACAGAGGACTTGTAGAGGATGTCGCCCACCACCGGAATCTTGAGGCTGATGCGATCCAGTGCACGGCGCATCTTGAGTGAGCGCTTCTTGAAGTAGAAGAAAATAAAGAAGCTGCCACCGATGCCGCCGATCATGGCCCACCAGTAGTTGCGGACAAAATCGGACAGGGCCACGATCATTTTTGTAAATGCGGGCAAGTCAGCGCCAAAGCCTTCAAACAGGGACTGGAACTGTGGCACCACGAAGTACAGCATGATGCCGGTGACGATGAAGGCCACGACCATGACCGCAGAAGGGTAGACCAGGGCCTTCTTGACCTTCTTTTTAATTTTCTCGGTCTTTTCCTTGTACGTGGCGATCTTGTCCAGCAGGGTTTCCAGCGTACCGGAGCGTTCGCCCGCGTCCACCAGGTGCACAAACAGATCGTCAAAGTGCAGTGGATACTGCGCCAGTGATTCAGCCAGGCTGCGACCTGACTCGATGTTGGTCTTGATGCCGAGAATCAGCTCGCCCATGGACGGGTTCTCGTGCCCGCGCCCCACAATTTCCAGTGCCTGCACCAACGGCACGCCGGCTGACATCATGGTGGCCAGCTGGCGACTGAAGATGGCGATGTCGCCACTGGTGATCTTGCGCTTGGTCTTGAACAGCTCGATGTTCTTGCGAACCCGGATCGGGTTGACGCCCTGGCGCCGCAACTGCATGCGCACCGAATTCTCGTTGGGGCCCTGAGACACACCCTTGACCCGAGTGCCCTTTCGGTCGGTCCCTTCCCACTGGAAGCTGTATTCCTTGACTGCTGCTGCCTGCGCCATCTTCTGTTCCCTCAGATCCCTCGCAATTCGCCGCTGATTTTTCTAGAACGCCTGAACTTATTCTAGTCGGCCATCGTGACGCGGTTGGCTTCCAGCAGATCAATGGCGCCATTTCGCACCTTGATCAACGCGGAAGTACGCAAATCCTTGACGCCTTCCTTGGTCGCCTGGTCCGCCAGGTCAATGGCGCTTCCTCCTTCCATGATGATGCGTCCCATGGTCTCGGAGAATGGCATCACTTCATAGATGCCGGTTCGTCCCTTGTAGCCGCGATCGCACTGGTCGCAGCCTACAGCCTTGTAGATCTTGAAGTCAGGAGCGTCGATCTCGGCCTCGCTGAAACCTTCCTTGATCAGTTCGGGCCGTGGGATGTCCACGGGCTGTTTGCAGCTCTGGCACAACTTGCGGGCCAGACGCTGAGCGATGATCAGGGTCAGTGTGGATGCCAGGTTGTAGGCCGGAACCCCCATGTTGATGAGGCGGACAATGGTCTGTGGCGCATCGTTGGTGTGCAATGTGGACAACACCAGGTGACCTGTCTGGGCCGCCTTGATCGCGATCTCGGCTGTTTCAAGATCACGAATCTCACCGACCATGATTACGTCGGGATCCTGTCGAAGAAAGGCTTTGAGTGCAGCAGCAAAGGTGAGGCCCACACGGGGATTGACGTTAACCTGATTGATGCCGGCGAGATTGATTTCAGCCGGGTCTTCAGCGGTTGAGATGTTCACATCCTCGGTATTGAGAATGTTCAGGCCGGTATACAGAGAAACTGTTTTGCCCGAGCCGGTAGGCCCGGTGACCAGGATCATGCCCTGCGGCTTCTCAAGCGCCTTGAGATAGGCCTCCTTCTGTGCCGGCTCATAGCCCAGGGCATCAATGCCCATCTTGGCGCTGGAGGCATCAAGAATACGGCAGACGATCTTTTCGCCCCACAGGGTGGGGCAGGTGCTGACACGAAAGTCGATGGACTTGGTCCGCGACACCTGCAGCTTGATGCGACCATCCTGCGGCACGCGGCGCTCGGCCAGATCCAGCCGGCTCATCACCTTCACGCGTGCAGCGATGCGAACCGCCAGCTGCTGCGGCGGGCTTGCCACCACTTTGAGTTCGCCGTCCTTGCGGTAGCGGATGCGATAGCTCTTTTCGTAGGGTTCGAAGTGAACGTCCGAAGCCCCCTGATTGATCGCATCCACCATCAGTTTGTTGACGAACTTGACGATGGGCGCATCGTCCGCGTCCGAGCGCGAGACTTCCGGCCCGGCGTCCTCGTCGGTATCAATAACCTCAAGGTTGGCCAGCTCTTCTTCGCTGCCAAGATTGAGGCTGTCGCTTTCCATGGTCGAGGCGGCCGCCTCGATGGCCTTGGCCAGCTTGTCTTCTTCAACCAGGATTGCTTCGGTATTGAGCCCGGTTGCAAACTTGATCTCGTCCAGTGCTTGCAGATTGGTGGGATCAGAAACACCGAGGAACAATTTCCGGCCGCGCTTGTAGAGCGGTAGCGCATGGCACTTTCTCAGCAGCTTCTCGCTGACGGAATTGACCACCTCGCTGTCCAGCGAAAACGCCGACAGATCCATCAGGGGGACGCCGAATTCTTGGCTCGCGGCCTCGGCCAGCTTCAGTGCCGGAATGGTCTTGCCTTCAACCAGGACAGTGACAATTGGCGTGCCAGTGCGCAGGGACTTTGTCTGCAAGTCGCGCGCCTGATCTTCGTTGATCAGTTTGTCAGCCACCAGGCGACGCGTCAGGCCGCCCAGAAACACGCCTTTGGGCTCAATTGCCGCTTCTTTTTGTGGGTTGATCGCCATTAAAAAATTTCTTGAGTCCCGCTAGCCGAACCTGCAGGGTACGCAGTTTACGGTCCTGAATGAAACGTCCGGAGCGTTCAGGGGCTTACCGGAGTCACCAGCCAAGGACCATTCCCTGTAATTTGTACCACCGAATCCTCTGCAAAGCTCAAGAAATGTGGAATACCGGGGGGCGTCAAATAGTAATCCCCGGTTCTGAAAACCCGCAGTTTCGTCTGATCGTAATAGTCGCCAAAGCCCACGCCGACAGCGCCGCTGATGATGGTGACGCGCTCCGGTTTGGGATGGGTGTGAGCCGCCACACGTGCGCCTGCCGGTGCACGCACCCGCAGGGTGAAGATGCCGGGCTTGCCGGGGTTTCCTTCCAGCACTGCGACTTTCGAGCCTTTGGGCAGGCTCGGTGGCCCTTCTTTCCAAGGGATCTGGTCTGCACTGATTTGTATTGCGCCGGCTGGCAACTCGCCAGCGCTCAGCCCGGCGCAGAGCAGCGTGCCCAGAATTAGAACAGCGATGCGCATTGTGTTTCTCCTGTTTGACCGGCCTGCCAAAAGGCCTTGGGGCGGGACTGCGGCAACGCGCGCAGGGCGACCGACACCCTTCAACAGCACTATAGTAATAGGACTACGACGATCCCCGCCCGCAACACGGACCCCAGATTCCCCGCATGAGTTACTCGCGCATTGTTGGTACCGGCAGCTACCTGCCGAAGAAAGTTGTTACGAACCAGGATCTGGAGAGTCGCATCGACACTTCGGACGAATGGGTTTTTCAGCGCACCGGCATTCGCAGCCGTCGCGTCGCAGCCGAAGGCGAGCAGACCTCTGATCTGGCTGTGCAGGCCTCCAGAATGGCGATGGAAATGGCCGGGGTCACCGAGGCCGATATTGATCTCATCGTGGTGGCCACCACCACGCCGGACATCGTGTTTCCGTCCACCGCCTGCATTCTTCAGCGCAAGCTCGGGATCAAGCAGGGCGCGGCCTTCGACGTGCAGGCGGTCTGCACCGGTTTTGTCTATGCACTCGCGGTGGCCGACAAGTTCGTGGCCTCGGGTCAGAACAAATGCGCGCTCGTCGTGGGCGCAGAGGTGTTCTCGCGTCTGCTCGACTGGACCGACCGGCGCACCTGCGTCCTGTTTGGTGATGGCGCGGGCGCGGTCATTCTCAAGCCATCCGACAAGCCCGGCATTCTGTCCACGCACCTTCATTCGGAAGGCTCGCAGGGCGACATTCTCTGTGTGCCGGGGACGGTCCACGGCGGTGAGCAGCAAGGCCACCCCTTTGTGAAGATGGATGGCCAGGCCGTGTTTCGCTTCGCGGTTCGGGTGCTTGATCAGGTTTGCCGCGAAACGGTCGAGCACAATGGCATCACCGGCGCGGACATCGACTGGCTGGTTCCGCATCAGGCCAATATCCGCATCATCATGGCCACTGCGCAGAAACTGGGCATGCCGCCGGAGCGGGTGGTGACCACGCTCGAGCACCAAGGCAATACCTCGGCGGCCTCGGTGCCGCTGGCGCTGGACCTGGCCGTACGCGATGGCCGGATCAAACCGGATCAGCTGATCATGCTGGAAGCCGTAGGCGGTGGCATGACCTGGGGATCGGCGCTTCTACGCTGGTAGTGCGCGGCGTTTGACCGGACGCTGCTATTCAGGGAAGCCCGTGCCTTCTAGCAGTTCCAGTGCCAGTTCCTTGATGTCGTCGGCAAAGTTGTCGGCATATCCGAGCCATATCATGTGCACCTTGCCTTCGGGGGTCAGCAGAAAGGTTGCGGGTAGTTTCCAGGGACCATAGCGCTGCATGGCGATGCCAATCGGGTCGCCGATGATTGGGTACGAGACCGGGTTGGCTTCAAGAAATTTGCGCGCCTTGGGAATGTCGCGGTCCACATTGACCCCGATGATCTCGAAGCGGTCGCCCCAGCCCAGATCGGCGATCTCGCTGCGAATGCGATCGTACTCAGGCATGGATTGAAGGCAGGGAGCGCACCAGGTCGCCCAGAAATCCACCGCAACCACTTTGCCGCGATAGTCAGACAGCTTGGTGCCTTTCTTCCCGCTGAGAATCAGGCCTGCAATCTCCGGCGCTTCGGAGCCAAAGGGAATCAGTTCAGAGCGCTGCTGGGCTTGCACCGTGGCAGCAAAGAACATCAGCAGCAGACCGTAAATTCCACTCTTGAGTTTGGGCATAAGTCGCATCGGCACAACGGGCGCGGCAAAATGGAGTCATACCCTAGCCTTTCTCTCCCGATTCGGGAATTGCGAGTGCACATATCTCAAGCTGCGTCTCTCAAGTGAAGCCCTTCATCTTCCCGGTCAGCGCGAGCTGCCGGCAAGCTGATGGCGCGCAGACACCTCTTTCAGCCACGACCCGATGAGCACCCTGACCCTTCTGCGCCACGCACAGGCCTCGTTCGGTGCGGACAAGTACGATGCCCTGTCGGATCGCGGGCACATGCAGGCCAAGATTCTGGGCCAGTTCTGGGCTGAGCGCGCACCCCGGTTCGATCAGATTTTTGTGGGGCCGCGGGACAGGCATCGCCTGACGGCGAAACTCGCTCTGAGCCCCATCGGCCTGAATTGGCAGGTGGAGGCAACGCCGGAGCTCGACGAGTTTGCCGAGGGCCAGCAGATTCAGCAGCGCCAACGTCAGACGCTGGACGGCAAGGAAGCCGCGCGCCAGTACGCGCGCGAGATCGACGACTGGTCCGCGGGTCGCGTCGAGCTTTCCGGGATACGCTCTGCGGCAAGTTTCCGTGCCGATGTCGGGCGCTGGCTGCACGCGGCGACGACGCAGTCCGAGAAATCAGGTCAGTCCTTGCTGGCTGTGACTTCCGGCGGTGTTATTGCAGCCGTCATGTGTATCGTGCTGGATCTGCCGGACGCGAAACTGTCCGCTTTCATGAATGCCATTCACAACGCGTCCCTGACACAGCTGGCGTTCTCGGCCGGCCGCAGCCCTTCGCTGCAGTCATTCAATGTCGCAGGGCACTTGCCGGACGACATGCTGACGCGCTTGTAGTTTCGCGCTGAGTTCAGGCGCGCGCGGCGTTGGCGCTAATCAGTTCGGCCCAGCGCGGCATCAGACCCGGCGCAAAGTCATGGCCCATTCCGGGAATCAGCTCGAGCTTCGCATTGCGGATGAGTTGCGCGCTGCGTCGGCCACATTCGGGTCGCAGCAAAGGGTCAGCCAAACCGTGAACAACCTGGGTCGGTGCCTTGATCTGCGGTAGCAGGTCTTCAAAGCTGCCGGTGCTGATGATGGCGTGGGCTTGGCGCATGTGTCCTGCGGGCCGAAAGGCGCGGTCATAAGCACGGCCAACCAGTTGGCGTCGTCGCTCAATAGGCGTCGGATATCCGGGGCTGCCCACACGGCGCAACATGCGAGTCGAACATTGAATGACTTCCTCACGTGTTTTCGGGCGCGGTCCGATGCCCGCCATCCGCCAGAGCACATCGAGCCGGGCCGGAGGCAGTTTGTGATGGTTGGTGCTCGACATGATTGAGGTCAGGCTGCGCACGCGCGGTGCATGACGGCCTGCCGCAATCTGGGCAATCATGCCGCCCATGGAAACGCCGACGAAATGCGCCTTCTTCAGGCCCAGCGTATCCAGCAGGCCGATGCTGTCATCGGCCATGTCATGCAGCGTGTAGTTGGAGGCAGCGCGCTGTCCGAAGCGCGAACGTAGCCAGTCGCGTGCAATGTTGACGGTGACGCCCTTGTCCGCATCTGCAGACAGGCCCGCATCACGGTTGTCGAAGCGGATGACGCGAAAGCCGCGGTCGACCAGCTCACAAGCCAGGTCGTCTGGCCAGTGAATGAGTTGTCCGCCCAGTCCCATCAACAGCAAAACCGGGTCGCCCCGTTCAGGGCCACACTCTTCCCAATGCATGTTCAGGCCATTGACGCAGGCACTGTTCGCGGACCAACACATTTCCATGACAGCCTGTTTTCACTCCCATGACGGTTTTGTGAACGGCTGCGGAAGCTATCAATTATTTTTTTTCAGTGTCACCTTGAAATTGGATGAGGCGACGAACGGTCCCCTGGCGCCATTCGAATCTGCATGGCATTCGTGTCAACCGATTCTCCGGTCGCACGTTTTCATAGTGTCTGACCGGAACATCACCAAAGGAATCATTGAAATGAAAACCTCTCCATTGAAAAACCTGCTGAAGATCTGCGTGGTCCTGCCGGTCCTCGCATTCACTGCTCCCAGCTTTGCCCAATCTCCTGACTTTTCGCGTCTGGACGCGCATGTCTTGAAAGTCTGCACGGACGCTCCCGAACGTTGTGCCAGTGCAACTGAGCGCGCCAACAAGATGAAAGCCAAATGTGCCGAAGACCCTGTTGCCTGCGAAAAGAAGAAAGCCAAGTTCGAAGAGCGCCGTCTACGGCACGAAAAATTCTGCGAAGAGAATCCGGCGACCTGCGCTGAGCGCAAGGCACGTCATGAAGAACGTCGCAAGAAATGCGAAGCTGATCCTGAAGCCTGCAAGGCGGAACGTGAGGCCAAGCGGGAAGAGCGTCGCGCCAAGTGCGAGGCCAATCCGGAAAAGTGCAAGAAGTGGCGCTCCAAGCATGGCCACCACCGCGACCACGGTCGGGACGATGGTGCAGTCGATGCCCCGGCAGAGGCGACGACCAACTGATCCGTCTCTCTAGCTGATGCGTTTTTAATGGGCGAGGGCCTGCAAGGCCTCGCCCGTTTTGCTGTCTGGCGATCAGGCGCGGCCAGCGTTGTCCGCAATCAGTTCTGCCCAGCGTGGCATCAGCGCGTCCGGACAGTCATGCCCCATGCCGTCGATGATTTCCAGCCTCGCGCCGGGAATGAATCGGGCGCTTCGCTTTCCGCAGATGGGCCGAAGCAGCCGGTCCTGTGCGCCGTGAATAATCTGCGTGGGCGCAGTTACGTTCCTGAGCCGCTTTTCGAAACCGCCGGTGGCGACAATGGCGTGCGTCTGGCGAAGGATGCCAGCGGGGCGAAAGGCCCGGTCAAAGGCGCGTTCGGAGAACTCGCGTAGTTCGGGCTCGGGTGTGGCATAGCCCGGGCTGCCGATCATTCTGAATGTCTCGACCCGGCGATTGATGATGGTGTCGCGCTGATGATTGGGCGGCGGTGATCCCATACGCCACAACAGGCCCAGATCCGTCTGCCAGGTCCAGGGATGATTCACCCCGGACATGATCGAAGTCAGGCTGTGTACGCGATCTGGAAACGTGGCCGCAGCAAGCTGGGCGATCATGCCCCCCATGGACACCCCGACCAGGTGAGCGCGTCGGATCTCCAGCGCGTCCATCAGGCCGACGGTGTCTGCGGCCATGTCGTGCAGCAGATAATTGGCTGGCCGGGGCTTCAGGCCCAGGCGAACACGGAAATAGTCAGCGCGGATGTTGAATCGAATGCCGCGATCCGCATCGGCAGAAAGACCGATATCCCGGTTGTCGAAGCGAATGACGCGAAACCCGCGTTCGATCAGCGCGGTGCAGAGCGACTCTGGCCACTGGATCAGCTGGCAGCCCAGGCCCATGATCAGGATCACCGGTTCGCCGTTATCAGGCCCGGCTGCTTCGAGGTGCAGTTTCAGGCCGTTGGCCTGAACGTAGGTGCGGTTCCAGTTGAGGGCCGTCATGTTTGCCAACTTTTATGGATGAGGCTTGCCCGCGCAAGCGGTGCAGCATTGGCGCGACAAGTTTTCATTGAGCGCTGCGGGATAAACCATCAGGGCCGCAAGCGCGGCCCTGATGGTCAGCAGATCAAACGGGTGCTTCGAACCCGCTGACCCAATCAGGCAAACTGCCCTTTCAGCCACTGGCAGGATTCATTGATGGCATCGCGCCCCTGATCCAGCACGGGATAGAAATTGTAGAAGCCGTGAATGGCGCCGTCGTAGCGTGATTTGGAGGTGGGTACGCCGGCCTTCTGCAGGGCATCCGCATAGTCCTCACCTTCGTCACACAAGGGGTCGTACTCCGCAGTGATCACCAATGCGGGTGGCAGACCGGACAGGTCCTTGGAAAGGAGCGGGGAGGCGTGGACATTGACGCCGTCGGTGTCAGAGGCCAGGTAGTGGCTGAGAAACCATTCCATGTCGCGCTTTTCCAGCAGATAGCCCGAGGCGTTCTTTTTCATTGACTCTGTCTCGACGCCGTCAACGCGAGCAACCGGATAGATCAAGAGCTGCGCGGCTAGCTTGGGGCCGTTTTCATCGCGACAGCGAATGGCCGTGACTGTGGAAAGGTTACCGCCAGCGCTGTCGCCGCCCACTGCAATCTTGCTGGCATCAACGTTCAGAGAGACAGCGTTATCTGCCACCCATTGCGTGGCGGCCAGGCTGTCATCGGTTGCAGAAGGAAACTTGGCTTCCGGACTCAGGCGGTAGTCCACGGCAACCACGACGCAGGCTGCGCCATCGCTCAATTCGCGGCAGACGCTGTCGTGCGTATCGATGTCGCCGATGACCCAGCCGCCGCCATGGAAATACACAAGGGCAGGAAACGGGCCTGTTCCCTTGGGCGTATAAATGCGTACTTTGAGATCGCCGCCGGGGCCGGGGATGTTGCGGTCTTCGACATTTGCGAGCTGGGCTGCGCTTGGAGGCAACATGCCCAGCAAGCCCTTGAAGGTGGCGCGGCACTCGGGGACGCTCATTTCGGCAAAGCCTTTTCCGCCGGCGTCGGCCATTTGTTTGAGCAGCCCTTCAACTTGTGGGTTCAGCGGCATCTTGTTTCTCCTGAATTAGATATTTGGAATGGTTCTGAGCGATCCAAAGCTTACTTCGCTTGGCAGCGGTCGCACACTACCCATGGACCCACCCATCAAGGCCTGGAGGCATCGCGCAGACGTCGCCAGAGCGTGGTGCGGGAGATGCCCAGCATTCGTGCTGCAGCCGCGCGGTCGCCGCCCGATCTTTGCAGGGCAGCCTCGATCTGCCGCACATCCTGCGAGGGCCGGGATTCCGCCGGCAGTGCAGCTTCCTGCAATGAGCCCAACAATTCGGGCGCGACGGCGTGCAGGAGGGTCAGGCTGATTTCCCGGGTCTGATCGTCGCAGTACACGGCGAGGCGGTCGATCACGTTGCGAAGTTCGCGGACATTGCCGGGCCAGGAGTAATGCGCGATGGCGTCGAGGGCCTGCACTTGCCAGCCCATCTTGCGCCCGGAAAGTGCCTGATCCAGAAAGTGCCGGGCCAGTTGCGTGGCATCTCCAGCGCGCAGTCGCAGCGGAGGGATCTCGACGCGAAGTACGTTGAGCCGGTAGAAAAGGTCCTGGCGGAAGTGGCCCTGTCTCACCATTTCGCCCAGGTCTGTGTGGGTCGCGGCCAGCACGCGGGCATCAACCGGGGTGGGGCGCGATGAGCCCAGCTTCACGACCTCGCGTTGTTCGAGCACGCGCAGTAATCGAGTCTGCAGATTCAGCGGCATCTCGCCGATTTCGTCCAGAAACAGGGTGCCGCCGTGGGCGGCCTGGACCAGGCCGGTATGACCGCCTCGACGCGCGCCGGTAAACGCACCTTCTTCGTAGCCAAACAGTTCGGATTCGAGCAGGGATTCTGCGATGGCGCCGCAATTGACCGCGACAAAACGTGATTTCCTGCGCGGACTGCCCAGGTGCAAGGCCTGCGCTGCCAGTTCCTTGCCGGTGCCGGTCTCGCCGGAGATCAGCACGGTGTGTTCGCTGGCGGCGAAGCGGTCAATCTGATCGCGCAATGTATGCATGGACGCGCTCTCGCCAAGCAGGTCTGCTGTCGAGTAGGCAGCCTGGGCAGCTACCGATCGTGCTGATGAATTCCGGGAGGGCGCCTCGGGCCGGCCGATGGCGGTGGCCATATCCAGCGCCGCCTCAAACGCCTGACGCACGGTATCGGCGGAGTACAGGAGAATGCCGCTTGCTCCGGCGCGCTCGGCAAGATCAGCCGCCATGCCCGTGCCCACGATGGCCTTGCAGCCTTCCGCGATCAGTTCGCGAACCTGGGTGCGTGCATCTTCGGCCGTGACGAAGGCGCGCTGGGCAACCTTGAGACCAAAGTTTTCCTGAAATTCGGCAAAAGCCGGCACTTCAGTGGCGTGTGTCAGCAGGCCGATCCGTGATGACAGGCGATGCGCCTTGGAAAGGGCCTGCATCAGGTCAAAGCCATCCGGCCGCACCAGCAGGACAGGGCGGTCGATCCTGTTTTTCAGATAGGCGCCGTTTGATCCCGCGGCAATCAGGACGTCGCAGCGCTCCGTGCGCAGGCGACCGCGCAAGGTCGTGACGGCCTGCTCAAAACCCAGATGGATGTTCTCGATACGGGCACGGTCATCGAACTCGGGCGTTACGTCTCGCAGCAGGCGAGAAAGACGCGACACGCTGACCGTCCAGATGACGGGGCGGTCATCACTGCCATCCGCAGCGTTCGTGTGGCGTTTCATATGTATCAGTATGAAACATAATGAAACAATATGAAACGCTGCATGTTCAATCCTCAGGCCCTCCCCTGAGGGGTGGCACGCCATGAAAAGACCATGAAAATCCCGTAATTTACGCGGCCTGCCACGGCCGTCGTTATGATCGGCGGCGCTTGGCATGGGCCTTGTACCCAGAGCTGCCTACCAACCGGCATCACAACAGGAGAACCCCATGAGCAAATCCGCAGGCGCACAATTTCGCGCCGCCCTGGCCGCAGAGAAGCCGCTTCAAATTGTGGGGGCAATCAATGCCAACCACGCGCTGATTGCCAAGCGCGAAGGATTCAAGGCGATTTACCTCTCTGGTGGTGGTGTTGCCGCCGGGTCGCTGGGTTTGCCGGATCTGGGCATTTCCGGACTCGAAGACGTTCTCATTGATGTGCGCCGAATCACCGATGTGTGCGATCTGCCGCTGCTGGTAGACGTGGATACCGGCTTTGGTTCGAGTGCCTTCAATGTGGCGCGCACGGTCAAGAGCCTGATCAAGGCCGGTGCCGGTGCGATGCATATCGAAGATCAGGTCGGCGCCAAGCGCTGCGGTCATCGTCCTAACAAGGAGATCGTCACGCAGGCGGAAATGGTGGATCGTGTCCGCGCGGCTGTGGATGCCCGGACCGACGACGAATTCGTGGTGATGGCGCGTACCGATGCATTGGCTGTTGAGGGCCTGGACAAGGCTATCGAACGCGCCGTGGCCTGCGTGGAAGCCGGCGCTGATGCCATCTTCCCGGAAGCCATGACTGACCTTGCGATGTACAAGAAATTTGCCGCAGCGGTAAAGGTGCCAGTACTGGCCAACATCACTGAGTTCGGCTCAACCCCCCTGTTCACCGTGGACGAACTGCGCGGCGCAGATGTGAGCATGGTGCTGTATCCGCTTTCGGCGTTCCGCGCCATGAACAAGGCGGCTCAGAATGTGTACTCCGCCCTGCGCCGTGATGGCACGCAAAAGAGTGTTGTGGATACCATGCAGACCCGCATGGAGCTGTACGACGTGATTGACTATCACAGCTTCGAGCAAAAGCTGGATGCGCTTTTCGAGGCGTCCAAGAAGTAGCAGAGCAAAGATAAAGACATTTTCAAAACCTCATTCCTGCACGGCAGGAAATGACGGAAGGCAAACAGAAGTTCAGGAGAAATAATGAGCGAAGCAACTGCAAAACCCGGTTTCAAGCCCAAGAAATCCGTCGCCTTGAGCGGCACTGCTGCGGGCAACACTGCACTGTGCACCGTGGGCAAGACCGGCAACGATCTGCACTACCGCGGGTTCGACATTCTCGATGTGGCCAATACCTGCGAGTTCGAGGAAATTGCCTACCTGCTGGTGCACGGCAAATTGCCGACGCAACCCGAGCTGAATTTCTACAAGAAAAAACTCAAGGCGCTGCGCGGCTTGCCGGCTGCGGTCAAGACTGCACTCGAGCAGCTTCCGCCTTCAGCGCATCCGATGGACGTGATGCGCACCGGCGTTTCGGTGCTGGGCTGCGTCAAGCCTGAAAAGGACGACCACAACCATCCGGGCGCGCGTGACATTGCAGACAAGCTCATGGCTTGCCTGGGTTCCATGCTGCTGTACTGGTATCACTACGCCTACAACGGCGAAATCATCGACGTTGAAACCGATGATGATTCCATCGGCGGGCACTTCCTGCATTTGCTGCACGGTGAGAAGCCACGCGAGTCCTGGGTCAAGGCCATGCACACCTCGCTGATCCTGTACGCAGAGCATGAGTTCAACGCCTCCACCTTTACCAGTCGCGTTGTGGCCGGCACGGGTTCGGACATGTACTCCGCCATCTGCGGTGGTATTGGTGCATTGCGCGGCCCCAAGCATGGCGGTGCCAACGAAGTGGCCTTCGAAATCCAGAAGCGCTACGACAGCCCGGATGAAGCCGAGGCCGACATCAAGGCACGCGTCGAGCGAAAGGAAGTGGTCATCGGCTTTGGCCACCCGGTCTACACCGTGAGCGATCCACGCAACAAGGTCATCAAGCAGGTGGCCAAGGAGCTGTCCGAAGAAGAAGAGAACATGAAGATGTTCGACATCGCCGAGCGTCTGGAAACGGTGATGTGGGATGCCAAGAAGATGTTCCCCAATCTCGACTGGTTCAGCGCGGTGAGCTATCACATGATGGGTGTGCCCACCGACATGTTCACCCCGCTGTTCGTGATTGCGCGTACCGCTGGCTGGAGCGCGCACATCATCGAGCAGCGTATCGACGGCAAGATCATCCGTCCTTCGGCGAACTACAACGGACCGGAAGACCAGAAGTTCGTGCCCATCGACAAGCGCAAGTAAGACTGCACATGACGCTGGCCCCGACGCAGGAGCGAAGGGGCCAGCGTTGTGAGTCCTCGCAAAGTCCGACCCGTCTCCGTCCATTCCAGCTCTCAGTGAAAACCTCATGAACACTGCACATCGCAAGAATCTCCCCGGCACCCAACTCGATTACTTTGACACTCAGGAAGCGGTCGATGCCATTGAGCCCGGGGCGTACGCAAAACTGCCGTACAGCTCGCGTGTGTACTGTGAGAATCTGGTGCGTCGCTGCGAGCCAGAGATGCTGACCGAGGCGCTCAAGCAGCACATCGAGCGCAAGCGCGATGTTGATTTTCCGTGGTTTCCGGCACGCGTGGTGTGCCACGACATCCTGGGTCAGACGGCATTGGTGGATCTGGCTGGGTTGCGTGATGCCATCGCCGAAGGTGGTGGTGATCCGGCCAAGGTCAATCCGGTGGTGCCCACGCAGCTGATCGTTGATCACTCGCTGGCAGTGGAACATGGCGGGTTTGAGAAGGACGCCTTCGAAAAGAATCGCGCCATCGAAGATCGCCGGAACGAAGATCGTTTCCACTTCATCAACTGGACCAAGAAGGCATTCAAGAATGTGGACGTGGTGCCGCCGGGTAACGGCATCATGCATCAGATCAATCTGGAGAAGATGTCGCCGGTGGTGCACGCACGAGACGGTGTGGCCTTCCCGGATACCCTGGTCGGAACCGACAGTCATACCCCGCACGTCGATGCACTGGGCGTGATTGCCATTGGTGTCGGCGGCCTTGAAGCCGAATCCGTGATGCTGGGCCGCGCCTCATGGCTGCGCCTGCCGGACATCATCGGCGTTGAGCTAACCGGTACGCGTCAGCCGGGCATCACCGCGACCGATATCGTGCTCGCCATCACCGAGTTCCTGCGCAAGGAAAAAGTGGTTGGCGCCTATCTGGAATTCTACGGTGACGGCGCGTCGAGCCTGACGCTGGGCGACCGCGCAACCATCTCCAACATGACTCCCGAATATGGCGCAACTGCTGCCATGTTCTCCATCGATGACAAGACCATCGAATATCTGCGCCTGACCGGCCGCGAAGAAGCGCAGGTCCAGTTGGTCGAAACATATGCCAAAGCTGCGGGTCTTTGGTCCGACAGTCTCAAGACCGCCGAGTACGAGCGTGTCCTGAAGTTCGACCTTTCAACGGTAGGCCGCACCATGGCCGGGCCGTCCAATCCGCACAAGCGCCTGAACACTTCGGACCTGGCATCGCGCAGCATTGCTTCTGAATGGTCCATGCCGGCAGAAGGCGAGGGCACCATGCCCGACGGCGCAGTGATCATTGCCGCCATCACCAGCTGCACCAACACCTCCAATCCACGCAACGTCGTGGCGGCTGGATTGCTGGCGCGCAACGCCAATGCCAGAGGGCTGGGTCGCAAACCCTGGGTGAAGTCTTCGTTTGCACCCGGCTCCAAGACCGTGCAGTTGTACATGGAAGACTCCGGTCTGCAGGCAGAACTCGACAAGCTGGGCTTTGGCATCGTTGCCTTCGCCTGCACCACTTGTAACGGCATGAGCGGTGCGTTGGACCCGGCGATCCAGAAAGAAGTGATTGAGCGCGATCTGTATGCCACCGCCGTGCTCTCTGGCAACCGCAATTTTGATGGCCGCATCCATCCGTATGCCAAGCAGGCGTTCCTGGCATCACCGCCGCTGGTGGTGGCCTATGCCATCGCCGGAACTGTGCGCTTTGATATTGAGAAAGACGTGCTGGGTATCGACAAGGACGGCAATGAAGTCAGGCTGGCCGACATCTGGCCGGACGATGCCGAGATTGATGAAGTTGTGAGCAAGAGCGTGCGTCCCGAGATGTTCCGCTCGGTCTACGATCCGATGTTCAATTTCAAGATTGTCGACGACCCGGACCTGAGCCCGCTTTACGACTGGCGCGAAAAGAGCACCTACATCCGTCGCCCGCCGTATTGGGAAGGTGCGCTGGCGGGTGAGCGCACGCTCAAGGGCATGCGTCCGCTGGCGGTGCTGCCGGACAACATCACGACGGATCACTTGTCGCCGTCCAATGCCATCATGATGGACAGCGCAGCAGGCGAATACCTGCACAAAATGGGGTTGCCGGAAGAAGATTTCAATTCCTACGCAACTCATCGCGGCGACCATCTCACGGCGCAACGTGCCACCTTTGCCAACCCCAAGCTGATCAACGAAATGGCGGTGGTCGATGGCAATGTGCAGCAGGGATCGCTGACGCGACTGGAGCCGGAAGGCAAGGTCATGCGCATGTGGGAAGCCATTGAAACCTACATGGAGCGCAAGCAGCCTCTGATCATCATTGCCGGTGCTGACTACGGTCAGGGCTCGTCACGCGACTGGGCCGCCAAGGGCGTGCGACTGGCTGGTGTGGAAGCCATTGCCGCTGAAGGCTTCGAGCGCATTCATCGCACCAACCTGATCGGCATGGGTGTGCTGCCGCTGGAATTCGAGGCCGGTACCACGCGCAAGACGCTGGTTCTGGATGGCTCGGAAACCTATGACGTGGTCGGTGAGCGTTCGCCGCGTGCAACCCTGACCCTGGTTATTCATCGCAAGAATGGTGAAACGGTCGAGGTGCCGGTGACATGCCGTCTGGATACCAAGGAAGAGGTTTCCATCTATGAAGCCGGCGGCGTGCTGCAGCGCTTCGCGCAGGATTTCCTGGAGTCCGTGAAAGCCGCCTGATCTATCGCAAGCCCCAGCGGCTAAGGCCGCATCATCCCTTTCCTGAGGAGCAGGCCGTGATCACCATTCACCATCTGTGCAAGTCGCAGTCAGACCGGGTTGTCTGGCTGATGGAAGAATTGAATCTTCCCTACAAGCTCAAGTGGTACGAGCGTGGTCCGGACCTGCTGGCCCCCAAAGAATTCCTGGCGCTGCACCCGGTTGCAACGGCGCCGGTGATTGAGGATGACGGACAGATCCTGGTGGAGTCCGGCGTCATCGTTGAGCACATTTGCCATCGGCATGCCGGCGGCAGGTTCACCGTAGGCGCGGACCAGTCCAACTACACGGACTATCTGTACTGGATGCACTTCAACAACAATGTGCTGGGGCTGTTTTTTGCGAAGACTGCGCTCGGAGCAGAAGGCTCAAGTCCGCAGTGCGACATGATGCGCAAGGTGATTGAGCGCAGAGAGGCATCCTACTTCCAGTATCTGGACCAGTGCCTTTCCCGCTCGGCGTTCGCCGCCGGCTCGGAGTTCACCTGCGCGGATGTCATGGTGATGTTCAACGTGGCATCGCTGCCCCTGTTCGGCGGCTTCCGAACCCAGGGCATGCCGAATATCCAGGCCTACATGAAGCGCATCGAACAGCGGCCCGCCTATCAGAAAGCAATGCAGATCGCTGGTCCTGGGGCCAGCGCCCCCGCGGTCTGAGGTGAGATCAATTAAGCTGCTTCCCAGAGATTTCCGCGCGAGAATCAGCGGGGAGCGAAGGGGTAGGGAAGAACGAGATTCTCAATGCGAGTTGCTTTGACCAGACACGTTTGAGCCTCACTCAGGCGTGGCCCGGCCGATCCTGGCAATGATGATCGCCAGCGGCTTTTCAAACAGATGAGTTTTCATGATGATCCGCCGCGCGCTGCAATGGCCCATTTTTCAAGACCGTGAGGTCTGGACCTTTCTCCTGCTGATTGTTCTGGCGAACGTTGTCTTCGTCCATGCCATCGACCAGGGCTGGTTGCGCATGGCCTACTACAATTACGGACGGTTTCTTCTGCTTGGGCTGGTACTCGCAGCTGTCGTTTTCCTGTTTCGTGGATGGAAAGCACCATTTGCCCTGCTCGCGCCGTTGACGGTCTGGCGCTTCAATCCAGCCTGGCTGCTTCTTGCCGTGCTTTGGCCGCCGACCATCGGGCTTGTGACCCTGATTGGCAAAGGCCTGATATTGGGGACCGGATTGGATGAAATCCGTCCAACTTTGTCTGTCGCTCTGGATCCCGGTGTTTATCCCACCGTTCTGGTCGGCGCCTTCATTGGTGAAATTGTCTGGGTGGGCTACGCGGTGTCTCGTTTGAGCCAGCGCACCACCATTTTTATATCCAGTGCGATCGTAGGCTTCTTCTGGTCTTCGTGGTGGCTTCCTATCGTGTTGATCGGGGTTGGCGTTGTCCCAGGCATTCCAGTGTTTGGGCTATTCATCAGCATGATTGGCATCGCGCTCATGTGCGGCTTTATCTACTCGCACACCAGGAGCGGCATCGTGGTCCTGGCGCTGCAGATCAGCGTGAATAATTCCCTGCTGATATTTCCGGTGGCGCCGAACTCGGGTGGCACGATAACGTTTGTTGTGTTCTCCTCGGTGTATCTGCTGTCTTCCTTGCTCCTCTATGTCTTCTTTGGTCCGCGACCTTTGTTGAAAGCGCCCTCAAGTTCTAAAGTGGTGGCGCCTGCCTGGCAGAGCTGATCTCCAGCTTCGGGCCATCGGCACGAGCGAGCCATTCATTCAACGCAGTGGAGAAGACTCATGCCGGTCACCAAAGGCGTCAGACAACTGGTTGCAGAGGCCAGTGCCCGAATCACGACCCTGCCGCTCAATGAAGCCATCAAGAAGCTAGGCGACGAGCATGTGGTCTTTGTCGATATTCGGGATGTACGCGAGCTCTGGCGCGATGGAAAAGTAACTGGAGCCGTCCACGCGCCACGGGGCATGCTCGAGTTCTGGTTTGACCCGGACAGCCCTTATCACAAGCCGATGTTTGCCGACGAGAGCAAGCAGTTCATTCTCTACTGCCGGTCCGCATGGCGCTCCGCACTGGCAACCGCGGCGCTCAAGGACATGGGGCTCGATAACGTTGCGCATATCGAAGGCGGCTACACCGCCTGGCTTGAGGCTGGCGCTTCCACCGAGGCGGTGCAGCCCAAATCAAAGTGACGTGAGCCCGGCTGAAGATTTGGAAGCCAGTGACCAGCGCGTATTCATCATTGATGGCCTCAATCTGGCTTACTGGTGCGGAAGCCCGCCGTCACTGCGAATTCCCCTGAGTCTGTTGGCCAGTTTGCTGGAGGCAGGACATGCCGCCCGGGCTATTTTTGATGCCAGCGCGCGGTATCAGTTGCGCGCCGAGTTGGGGTGTTACGAGCAACTGCTGAATTGCTCGCAACTGGCCATTGAGGTGCCGTCAGGCCAGCCCGCGGATCGCGAACTCATCAAACAGGCTCGCGCTTGTGGCGGCGTCATCATCAGCCGCGACAAATTCCGTGATCATCGAAAGAAATTCAGGAAGCTGATTGACGACCCGGAGAGATTGCTCTCCGGGCGGGTGTTCAATGAGCTGTTGGAATTGCCTGCCCTTGGGCCAGGCGTTCCGCTCGAACCTTCGGCGAACAAGGCATTGGCGCGGGTTCAGGATGCAGTGGACGCCCGGGATTGAAGGGCGCCGGATAAAAGCGATTGGCGACGTTCCAGTGTTGGAGCGTTCGTCAGCTCGCTGATACCCGAGCAGCTGCTGTCATTATGATTTCCAGGGCGAATCCCATTTGGCCGTTTTTTCCGCCTCCATGGGTGGATACAAGTGCAGCGCGTCGGCCAGGCTTGCATCCAGCATCGGCGCCTTGCCGTCGCCCATGAGGAACAGATTCATGTAGAACCAACCGAGATGGCCGAAGGTATTGGCGGTCAAACGAATTTCTTCGGGCGCGCCTTCGAGTTGCTCGGCGGTGACAGGAACGAGCCGGTCTTCAACTTTCACCAGTTCTTCAACGCTGCCGCTCAGAAGCGCGCCGACGGATTCTGGATTGCAGACCATCGGTCGGCCAATGCCAATAAGGTCCAGCTCACCATTGTTGAGCGCCTGCTCCATGGCCTCGCGACTGCGGAACCCGCCCGTGATCATCAGCGGCTTGTGCCAGGCTTGCCGGGCCTTCTTGGCGTATTCAATGAAGTAGGCTTCGCGCTTGATAGTGCTCTCGCGCATGACATTGCCATTGGCGTCCTTGTCTCCGAACAGGACGGCTGTCGATTCATAGTTTCCACCTGAGATCTCGACCAGATCGAGGGCTTCGGCATCAAGCAGGTTTAGCACTTGCAGCGATTCCTCCTCGGTAAAGCCTCCCTTCTGGAAGTCCGCCGAATTGAGCTTGAGCGCTATCGGGAAGTCGCGGCCGACCGCTTCGCGGCAGGCGCGTATCACCTCGATATGAATCCGCGCGCGATTCTCCAGGCTCCCGCCCCACTGATCTGTCCGTTGATTCGACAGTGGCGACAGGAAGGAGCTGAGCAGATACCCGTGTGCGCCGTGAATTTGAATGCCGGTGAAGCCGTTGCGTTTGCAGGTTTCTGCGGTGTGCGCGAAGCGGCGAATGAGGTCCTTGATTTCCGCTTCACTGGCGGCGTGCGGTTGATTGAATTCCGCTCCCGGCATTTGCAGGCCAATGGCCGAAGGGGCGACCGGGTCATCGCAGATGGCGGCAGGGGACTGACGCCCGGCGTGAGCTATCTGTGCCCAGAACTGGGTGCCGTCGGCGGTGACCTGCTTCGTCCATTTCTGCATGGCCTCGTCACCGCCATTTCCATCCACAGCCACGTTGCCGGCGCGTTCCATGTTGCGCCGATCAATCAGGATATTTCCGGTCAGCGACAAGCCGACGCCTGCCTGCTGCCAGAATTCGTACAAGCGGAGGTGTCTTTCAGTAGCCCGATTCTGGCTGTCAGCCAGGCCTTCGGTCATGGCAGCCTTGCACAGGCGATTTCGAATTTGTGTTCCGCAGGGTAGGTCGATCGGGTCCGTAATTTTGATGGTCATGAGCAACTCCAGTGTGAAGGTTCAATTTGTTGACAGAGAATATGCACGACAGAACTCGTAATTGCATGGTGCTTCCTGCATGCGCTCTGTATTCAGTGCTTCATCCAGTTCAATACATTTTATGGCCGGCGCACGCATCGTTCTTCAGCCAGCTTCCATCGAATGCGCCTGACCAGACTTCTGCAGGTGCTGGTCCAGCCATTCGATCCAGTGCAATACGATTTGTTCTGTGCCGGATTGCAGATGCATCTGGCAGCCGATATTGGCGGTGAGAATGATCTGGCCTCCCGTCTCTTTCAGCGTTGCCAGTTTCTGGTCCCGCAAGGTGGAAGACAGTTCGGGCTGCGTAATCGAATACATGCCGGCAGATCCACAGCACAGATGTGCGTCGCGAGGCTCCAGGACATCAGCACCCAGAGTCCTCAGCAAATCCACCACGGTGTGACGCGATTTCAGACCATGCTGCAGCGTGCACGGGGCCTGAAAACTGGCGCGGGCCTTGAGTGGCGGAATTTGCTTCTTGAGCAATGCAAGCTGCTCATTCACAAGTTCGCTGACATCCCTGAACAGTTCGCTGATCCTGGCCGCACGCACGGCATAGTCCGGATCATGTGCCAGCAGGCGACCATAATCTTTGACGGTAATGCCGCAGCCAGACGCATTATTGGTAATGGCCGTGACTTGATCCAAAAGGGGCTCCCAAGCATCGATGTTGCGGCGGACCTGAGCCAGACCCTTGTCATGCGATCCGTAATGCAAGTGCATGGCGCCGCAGCAGCCTGAGTCTTGGATTTCCAGACAGGAAATCTGGACCGAATCCAGTACGCGCAGCGTGGCGGCATCAATGCCGCCGTTGAGTGCAGGCTGTACGCAGCCTTTGAGCAGTAGAACTTGTTGCGGATGTCGCACGGCCGGCACGGAGCCTGTTGGTCTTGCCAACGGCACCCGCTGCTGGACGCTGCGAGGTAACAGGGGGCGCATCAAGCGACCGCAGGCGATCGCCAGGCCAAACAGGGCACGGCTTTGCATGAACCCGATGAGCACGCGCCGCCACAGCTGTTTGAACGGCGCGACCTTGTCCTGTGCAAGTTGCGCTTTGGTGACATCCAGCAAAGAGGAGTAGGTCACGCCCGACGGGCAGGTTGTTTCACAGGCGCGGCAGGTCAGGCAGCGATCGATATGTGGAAAAACTGCATCGGCATCCGACTCGCCTTCCAGATACTGCTTCATGAGATAGATGCGACCGCGTGGTCCATCCAGCTCATCGCCCAGTATCTGATAGGTGGGGCAGGTTGCGTTGCAGAATCCGCAGTGCACGCATTTGCCAAGTTCGCGGGCCGCTGTTGTGCCCGAAACAGTATTTTGCAAAGCAGGTTTCAGATTCGCGTGCATGGCTGCGAGGCTCAGAGCTGTCGATAGAGCCGACTACCATCAAACACCGCGTTCGGGTCGAAGCTGCGTTTGAGTCGTCGTTGAATATTCAGTTGCACCGGGCCAGGTGCAGAAAAAACCTCATGTCCTTCGGGCGGATTGCGAAACGCTGTGGCATGTCCGCCGGCTGATGCAGCTGCCGTTCTGATTTTCTCTGCCGGTTCCGCACTGAACAACCAACGTTGCTGGCCCTGCCATTCGAGGAGCGTGGATTCGCTCAGATGCATCGGCGGGGTTTCGGCAGGAAGCGACAGACGCCAAAGTGTTTGCTCGTTGCTGTGTTGGAAGAATTCATGTGTTTGATCACGCAGGCGCTTCCAGAATGCCTCAGCCTCCTCGGCAGGCATCAGCTCGCCCGCAATGTGGTCCTGTGCAAGCTTTACCGCTGCTGCTGCGCCGGACAGGCGCAGGTAACATTTTCCTGCATGCCAGACGCTGGCCGCTATGGGCAGCGTTTTCGGCCGCAGCTCATCAAACATAGCCAAAGCCTGACGCTCATCGCACCTGAGCACGAGTGTGCTGCTGCTGACGGGGCGAGGCATGACCTTGAGGGATACCTGCAAGATGATGCCCAGGGTGCCCATCGACCCTGACATGAGTCTTGCAACGTCATAACCGGCGACGTTCTTCATCACTTGGCCGCCAAATTTGAGGATCTGGCCTTCGCCGTTCATGACCACGGCGCCTAAGAGGCTGTCCTTCAACGCGCCGCCCGACATGCGACCGGGGCCGCTCAGTCCAGCGGCGACTGCGCCGCCAATGCTGGCCTGCTGATCAAAATCCGGCGGCTCGAATCCCAGTTGTTGATGTCGCTCTGCCAGCGCTTGATCAATTTCATTCAGGGGCGTGCCACAGGCCGCGGTGATGACTAACTCTGCCGGGTCGTAGTTGATGATGCCCGCATATTCGGCAACATCGAGAAACTCGAAACGACCCGGATTGCCATACCAGTGCTTGCTGCCGTTGCCCCGGATTCGAAGTTTCTGTCCCTTGCCTGCTGCGTGAAGCAATTGCTCACGGATGGCGGCCAATCTGTTGTCGTTGGCCATGTCAGAAGCGCGGGATTTCAGGAAAAGGAATGACGCCGCCGCGAATATGCATCTTGCCGTACTCTGCGCAGCGGGCCTTGGTCGGAATGCCCTTGTCCGGATTCAGCAGTCGGTCCGGGTCGAACGCAGCCTTCACCTCGTGAAACAGCGCGTTCTCAGCCGGCGAGAACTGCACGCACATCGAGTTGATCTTTTCCAGGCCCACGCCATGTTCACCGGTGATGCTGCCGCCCAGCTCAACGCAGGTTTCGATAATTTCGGAACCAAACCGTTCGGCGCGTTCCCATTCGTCTGGGTCGGCGCCGTTGAACAGGATTAGCGGGTGCATGTTGCCGTCGCCTGCGTGGAAAACATTGATGCATCGCAGGCCGTAGTGCTCGCTCATCCTGGAGATTCTGGCGAGCAAAGGCCCAACGCTGCGTCGGGGCACGGTTCCATCCATGCAGTAGTAGTCAGGCGAAACACGACCGGCCGCTGGGAACGCTGCTTTTCGTCCGCTCCAGAACAGCACGCGCTGCTGCTCGGTTTGGGAGACCTCGATTCCGGTTGCGCCAGCGCCGAGCAAGATCGCTTTCATGCGGCCAATCTCTTCTTCTACCTCGGCGGGCGCTCCGTCTGACTCACATAGCAGGATCGCCTCAGCGTTGAGGTCATAGCCCGCCTGCGCAAACTGTTCCACAGCGTGGATCGCCCCCTTGTCCATCATCTCCAACCCGGCCGGAATGATGCCGTTTGAGATCAGGCTCGCCACTGCATCGCCGCCTTTCACCACATCATCGAAGCTGGCCATGATGACGCGAGCGGTGGCGGGAATCGGGGTCAGCTTCACCGTGATTTCGGTGACCACGGCGAACATGCCCTCACTGCCAATCAGGACGGATAAGAGGTCCAGTCCCGGGGTGTCCGGAGCCAGACTGCCGAACTCGACGATCTCTCCTTGCAGGGTGATGGCCCGGACTTTCAGAACGTTGTGCAAGGTCAGCCCGTACTTGAGGCAATGTACCCCGCCGGAGTTCTCCGACACATTGCCACCGATGGTGCAGGCAATTTGCGAGGAAGGATCTGGCGCGTAGTAGAGGCCGTATGGCTTTGCGGCTTCCGATACCGAAATATTCCGCACGCCGCATTGGACCGTGGCAGTGCAGGCGTTTGGATTGATGTTGAGGATTTTGTCGAGCCGGGCCAGAGACAGGACCAGGCCGCCGGCAATGGGCAAGGCCCCGCCGGACAGGCCGGTGCCGGCGCCGCGCGGGACGACCGGCACACGGTGCTGATGACAGAGTTTCAGAATCGCCTGTACGGCGGTTTCGTTGTCCGGAATCACGACCGCACCGGGAACGCTTCGGTAGGCCGCCAGGCCATCGCATTCGTAAGGCCTGAGATGGTCTGTCCGCGTAATCAGGCGGCTGTTGGGCACGCGGTCCAATGCCCGTACAAACTCAGCAGACAAAGGCGGGGGTGATGCAGCAGCGGCGCTCGCGTTCATGATTCAGATCAGCTGGTCTATTCGGAACTGCGGCAACAAGACATGCCTCTGGTCGCAATTGAATGATGGCGCCGTTTCGCTACACCTTAGTAATTTCGGCGCTTTTGATATCGACACGGCCGCTCTTCAGCCAATGAATCGTCGCCCTCCAATCGCATCTTGGCTTGAATTCGCCGACTTTGCAGTAGGAAGAACCCGTATAACTTTTCTTGGACGCCCCGCGCCAAGGGCAAAGCTGTCTTTACCGCGCTCGCTTCACGGCGCTCAGGTCGCCGGCATTGGTAGAATCCGCATTCCTTCTTCAAATCGGCTTGGCTATGTCGCAGGTTCCGCAAATCAAGATTCCCGCCACCTACATGCGCGGAGGTACCAGCAAGGGTACGTTCTTCAATGTTCAGGACTTGCCCGAGGCGGCCAGGGTGCCAGGCGCGGCGCGCGACAAGCTGCTGCTGCGCGTCATCGGAAGCCCCGATCCCTATGCCAAGCAGATTGATGGCATGGGCGGCGCGACTTCGTCCACCAGCAAGGCCGTATTGTTGTCCAAGAGCACGCAGCCGGATCACGACGTCGACTACCTGTTCGGCCAGGTTTCTATCGATAAGGCATTCGTGGACTGGAGCGGCAACTGCGGCAATCTTTCATCAGCCGTCGGGCCCTTCGCCATTTCAAACGGACTGATGGACCCGGCGCGCGTGCCCAAGGACGGGCTTTGCACGGTGCGTATCTGGCAGGCCAACATTGGCAAGACCATCATTGCTCATGTGCCCATGACCAACGGGCAGGTACAGGAAACGGGCGATTTCGAACTCGACGGCGTGACCTTTCCTGCCGCGGAAGTGCAGATCGAGTTCATGGATCCGGCCGATGATGGCGAAGATGGCGGAGCCATGTTCCCAACGGGCAACCTGGTTGATGACCTGGACGTGCCCGGTGTCGGCACCCTCAAGGCAACGCTGATCAACGCAGGTATTCCGACGGTCTTCGTCAACGCCGATGCCATCGGTTACACCGGCACCGAGTTGCAGGACGCGATCAACGGCGATGCCAAGGCGCTCGCCATGTTCGAAACCATCCGTGCTTATGGCGCGGTGCGCATGGGTCTGATCAAGCACATCGATGAAGCTGCCAACCGGCAGCACACGCCCAAGGTTGCGTTCGTGGCCAAGCCCAAGGCCTACGCCTCATCCAGCGGCAAGGCTGTCGCGGAAGGTGACGTTGATCTGCTGGTGCGCGCGCTGTCCATGGGCAAGTTGCATCACGCCATGATGGGCACCGCAGCGGTGGCCATCGGTACTGCCGCCGCCATTCCCGGCACGCTGGTCAATCTGGCGGCGGGCGGCGGTGATCGCAAGGCGGTCGTGTTTGGCCATCCTTCGGGAACCTTGCGCGTGGGCGCGGAAGCGACCCAAGAAGGCGGTCAGTGGCAGGTGCGCAAAGCCATCATGTCGCGATCAGCTCGTGTGCTGATGGAAGGTTGGGTGCGGGTGCCGGGCGATACCTTCTAGCGTTTCAAAGTTTGTATCGGCAAACGTCCTGATCCTGGACGAGCCAGTATCAGGGACGGGGAGATACCTATGCGACGAGTCGCGACAGCTGCACTATTGCTTGCGGGCTGCTTTACAGGTGCCTGCAGCTTTCTTCCGCAGAAGCCGGTCAATCTTGAGCAGACGCTGGCCACGCAGGCGTCGGCAATATTCAGTGCCGACAACGCTCAGGCCATTCTGGACAACGACAGCGCATTTGAAAGCAAGATTGCGCTGATCAACAGCGCGCGGCACAGCATTGAACTGGCCTATTTCATCTTCGGTGACGACTACAGTTCTTCGCATATGGCGATGGCGCTGCTGGATGCCGCAGAGCGCGGGGTCAAGGTGCGCATATTGGTTGATTACCATCAGGCCTACGCACAGTTGGACCGCTACGACATGCTGCGCCAGTTTGGTCGGGGCAACGTCGACGTGCGCTTCTACAGTCGGCCAAGTCGCAACATCATCAAGGATGCGGCCTATCTGACTCTGGGGTGCGGGGAGAGCAAAAAGCAGGACGCGGATTGCTCTGCGCAGAAATTCTCCGACATCGAGCGACAGTTCGCCGCCGAGCAGTTTGGCGAACAGCCCGCGAGTGACTACAACTTTTCCAATCTCGATGTGGCGGCGTCCGGGCAGTTTCTGGCCGGGCTGTACGGAAAGAATGCGGACCTGATGGCGTTTGCAGTGCAGGAAGGCCAGGGTATCGATCCGCAGGTCTTGCGCGCATCTTCAGCAGCGCCAGATCCCAAGCAGGCCGAGCAGCTCAAGCGCATTGGAAAGATCTGGTTCAGGGCACGATATGCCGGTGGCTTCGACGGCTTGAAAGCCAAGTTCGAAGCGGCGGCGGCCCAGGCATTCTTTGGTGAGCAGATTGATCCGCTGTACGCGGCGGTCACCGCGCACTTGCCTGCGGAGCGCGCGGATAACAGTGCAGCACGTCGCGATTGGGATTACTTCAGCGAGTTCCTTCATCACAAGATTCTGATGGTGGATGGGCACCGCCTGCAGTTCGGTGGGCGCAACACTGAAGATGCCTATCACATGAATGCGAATGAGTTGTCCGACAAGTACGTGTTCAGTGACACGGATGTGGTCACCGATGTTGATGCGCAGGGTGCAAAGCAGCTCAAGGCGGCTTTCAACAAGCTTTGGCAGTTTCGCAGCATGGTCGCCTCGCTTGATGAGGTGCGCATGCATGCCCCGAATGACCTGCTGGTGAATTTCGATGTTCATAAAGCCGCAGTCGCTGCTTGCGCTGAGCGCGCAGGCGATGATGATTGCGTGGCGCAGCACTACGCTGAAAATTTTGAGCCTCTGGCGCAGCGTATCCAGAAGCACCATCAGCAGATGCTTGCGCGTAGCAAGGTCTACCAGACCGACTATGTTCCGGTTCCGAAACCACAACGTGATGCGACGCTGGCAATTGATTCAGGGGCGCGTTTGTTCTATCTGGAGAACCTGCCGTTCAAGGCTGGCGTGCGTGGATATGGCAGCAGCGATCCTGAGCCTGGTCTTCATGGCAAGCATATCCATCAGGTCTGGACCGATGCCATGCGCAGGACCTGTGAAAGTGCCAGCGCGGAACAACCCGGGCGCATCATCTTCTACAACGCCTATTTCTTTCTTCCCGCCAACCTGCTGCATGCGCTGGGTTCAACACTCAACGGCAACTGGGATTGTCGTCATGTCACCGTCACGCTGATCACCAATTCATTCCAGACCACGGACCTGAATGTGGTGAACATTGTTGCGGGCTGGCAGCTCAAGGCGCTGACGGAATATCGCGACAAGCTGGGAGTGCAAGATAAGGCAGCTCGCTTGGAGTATCAGGAGATGCAGTCACAGGGCGCGGCCGACAAGCTCAGCCTGCACAGCAAGCTGATGGTTTTTGGCGATGCTGTCTTTATTGGTTCTGCCAACGCCGACGTACGCAGCTTCATGCTCGACAGCAACAACGGCGCGATGATTCTGGATGCGCCGGAATTCATCGCCGATTGGCAGGCATGGTTGGCTGCGCGCCAGAAGCGTGGGCTGATTCTGGACCAGTTGGCCGAGATCTCCATTCCTCTGGCTCAGCTTGATCAGCAAAGTACGCAACTGCTGCGCGAGCTTCTTGAGAAGTACGACCGCAAAGGTCGGGTTACTCCGGAGAAGCGGGCAGAGCTGGAGGCGCGAACGCGCGAAGTACTGGGCAAGGTGCGAACGCTGAGCATGGGTATCCTGGAAGGAAAGGCTTCGGCACGTGAAGAGTTCAATCGCCTGTTCAAGGCGATATGAGGCCCCGCAAATCTGCGGGACAAGTGTTTTCGAGCGATCCATCGGCCAGGTCCTCCCGGCCGATGGTGAACATGCTCAGGCGATCTCGAAGCCCTCGTAGCCTTTCTCCTTGACCTCATCGCAAAGCTGTCGGTAGACACCCACGCCGCCGATATATCCGAGCAGACGATTCGTCTTGCCCTCAATATTGGCGCCGGTGTACCAGGATTTTGTCTTGGCTACCAAGGTCATGCTGGCCACTTCTTCATGATGGGCGATCCAGTTGGCTTCGGTTTCAGCGCTGGGTTCGATCTTCGTGGCCTGTTTGGCGCGCACATGTTCGATGCAGTCACTGATCCATTCCACTTGCTGCTGCAGGCAGGTCGGCGCATTGCAGAACGCAGCGGCCGGTGCCAGCGGCGCCATTGTCATGAACATGTTGGGGAAGCCGTGCACCTGCAGGCCCATGGTGCTGCGCAGGTCACGCTCCCACTCTTCTTTCAGGGAAATGTTGTCTCGGCCACGAATATCAATTCGAGTCAGCGCGCCTGTGGCAGCATCAAAGCCGGTAGCGAAGATCAGTACATCCAGATCGTACTCGCCGACAGAAGTGCGGATGCCTTTCTCGGTGATGGCTTCGATGGCTTCAGTGCGTAAATCGACCAGCGTCACGTTGTCGCGGTTATAGGTTTCAAAATAGCCGTTCTCAAGAGGAACGCGCTTGGTACCGAAACCGTGATCGCTAGGCAACAGTTTCTCGGCCAGTGCCGGGTCCTTGATGCGTGGGCGAATCTTGCTTTTGACGAAATCTGAAATTTCCTTATTGATGTCCGCGTCCATGAACACTTCCTTGAAGCCGGCCATCCAGAACTTCAAGGAGCCATCTGCCCACAATTCTTCCAAGCGGGCGAGCCGTTCGTCAGCAGGAACGTCGTGCCAGTCTCGCGGGTCAATGTCGGCATCAAATCCAACGAAGGTATTGCGAACCACTTCCCTGGTCGTCGGGTAGTTTTGCCGAATCTGTTCAAAGTCAGATTTGCTGTATTGGGGATTTCGGATGGGAATAGCGTAATTGGGTGTGCGCTGAAAAACCGTGAGATGTGCTGCTTCAGGCGCAACACTCTGAATGACCTGTATGCCCGTGGCGCCGGTGCCGATGACGCCAACTCGCTTGCCCTTGAGATCAACTCCTTCCCTGGGCCAGCGGGCGGTGTGCAGGGTTTTGCCCTTGAAAGCCTTGTTTCCAGCAAATGGCGGCGTGACAGGGGCCGATACCGTGCCGACGCAGGTCACCAGGAACTGTGCGCTGATTTTTTCGCCGGTGTCGGTCTGTACCAACCATCGCTGCGCGGCCTCATCCCACCGGGCGGACTCCACACGCGTGCTGAGGGTGATGTCCTTGCGCAGGTCAAAGCGGTCAGCGACATGGTTCAGATACCGCTCCGCTTCCTGCTGCCCTGGATAGCGCTCTTGCCAGTCCCACTCGTCGAGGAGTTCGTCAGAGAACCAGAACTGATAGACGTGCGAGGGCGAGTCCGTGCGCGCGCCCGGATAGCAGTTCCAGTACCAGGTGCCGCCAACTTCAGGGGCGGCTTCAATGGCGCGGACCTTCATGCCCTGACCGCGCAGTTTGTGCAGTTGGTAGAGGCCGGAAAAACCAGCGCCGATGATGACGGCGTCCAGCAGTGTTGTTGCTCCGGTCGCGGAACCGGCGTTAGTCGCATTGGACTTGGTCATGGGTGTTCTCCTCACTCCATTGGTTCAATCATTGCGGGAATCGGCAGTGCCATTGCTTCCCATCTGAACTCATCATGCACCAGGCATCCTGGGCAGAGTTGACTTTACGCGCGCCAATGTTGTCATTATGCGCAAAAAGGAAATGGAGTCATGAGTGCCAGGAAACCTGATTAGAAGCGCGATTCTGAGCGGCAGCGAGGCCTTGATTCAGGCGCACGGAAAGCCTGCGACCGGAATCGCGTCGCGCGCTGGCATCCCCGTGGAAGCGCTTCGGGACCCCGACCTTCTGATTTCCGGCAGTGCCGCCATTCTGTTTTTTGAGCTTGCTGCCCAGACTTGTGAAAACCGGACCTGGGGCTTGCAGCTGTCGCGTAACGCAAGACTGGCAGCGGTGCTGGGGCCCTTGTGGATCCTGCTCCACAACGCGCGCAATGTGCGCCAGATGCTGGAGGATTTCTGTGCCTATTTCGAGCTCTACAGTAGCGCCGCAGTTGTGACCTGGGAGAAGCGGCCCGGCGGCGGCGAACTTAGCTGGTCGGCGGCTACTGGAAGGGCGGTCAGTGACGTGCAGATGGCCGAGTTTTCACTGAGCACCATCAGTCACGAGATCGCCTCGTACATGCCACACAACTGGATGCCAAGGGCAGTCGGGTTCAGGCATTCAGCGCCAAAGGATCTGCGCTTGCATCGGCATCTGTTCTGCGAGGAAATCAGTTTTGATCAGGATCGCAATACCTTGTTTCTTGACGACGCCACGCTCGATAGGCCGTTGCACAGTGCAGGTCATGCCCGCTCGCTGATACGCGGTGTCCTGCAGCACGAGAACGTGGTTGCACGGGCCTCACGTCTGCAAGTGGTGACCAATGTCGAGAGCATCGTGCGTGCGCTGTTGCCGTTCTCCGCCTGCACCTTGAAGGAGGTCAGTCAGGCCATGGGTTTGCCGACGCGCACTCTGCAGGAGCATCTGCAGCGAGCAGGCGTCAAGACTTTCAAGCAGATTAAAGACGGCGTTCGCGCGGATCTGGCCATGAAGTATCTGCAACATTCGCAGATGCCAGTGGGACAGATTGCCGACGTTCTGGGTTACGCGGATATCACGGCATTCAGTCGCTCATTCAGACGCTGGCATGGCCGTAGTGCGCGTGAAGTGCGCGCAACTTCGCTGCACTGACCCCTCAGTGCGAGTCAGTGCAGCGTTTCACTTTCCCTTATTTTTTTGGCGCGAGCTTGTCTTGCGTGCGCAGATCAAAGTCACTGGCGTCATGACGCTCATGCAACTGGTCTGAAAGCTCACCAAAAGGCCGGTTGACCTTGCGTCCGCGTTGCGCAGCCGGCCGCTCTGATATCTGTGCGGTCCAGCGGTTCACATGCTTGTAGTCCTGCACGGACAAGAACTCACCCGCGTTGTAGAGCAGGCCGCGTGCAAGTGCACCGTACCAGGGCCACACGGCCATGTCCGCGATGGAATACTCCTTGCCGGCGAGATACTCGTGATCGGCAAGATGCTGGTCCAGTACGTCAAGCTGTCGCTTCACTTCCATCGCGAAGCGATCAATCGGGTACTCCATCTTGCTTGGCGCATAGGCATAGAAGTGGCCGAATCCTCCGCCCAGATAGGGCGCGCTGCCCATCTGCCAGAACAGCCAGTTCAGGGCCTCGGTCCGGCTCGCATGATCCTTTGGAAGGAACGCGCCAAACTTTTCTGCGAGGTAGAGCAGGATGGAGCCGGACTCAAAGACCCGGGTGGGCTCTGAGGTGCTGTGATCCACCATCACCGGAATCTTGGAGTTGGGGTTGATCTTCACGTAGCCGCTGGAGAATTGATCGCCTTCATTGATGTTGATCAGCCAGGCGTCGTACTCCGCACCACTGTGCCCGGCAGCGAGCAGTTCTTCGAACATTACGGTGACTTTCACGCCATTGGGCGTGCCCAGCGAATACAGCTGAAACGGATGCTTCCCAACCGGGAGTTCCTTGTCATGCGTCGCTCCCGCGACAGGGCGATTGATGTTGGCGAACTGACCGCCGCTTTGCTTGTTCCAGGTCCAGACCTTGGGCGGGGTGTAGCTGTCGTCAGCGGACTTGTTCTCTGGCGTGCTCATGGTTCAGTCTCTCAGTTCAAGGATGAAGGAATTCATTGCGGCGATTGTTATCGGCAGTCGCCAGCTCAAGTTTGCGTGCGGATGAACAGCATCAGGCTCCTGCAAGCTTGAGTTGCTGGTCGACCAATGGCAGATAACCTTGGCCGAAGAGTCTCAAATGTACCAGTGCCGGCCAAAGCCGGTAGATGGCCAGGCGTTGTTCATGGCCCGTCTGCGCGCTGCCATAAGCGTCAAAGAACGCAGGGCTGGGAGTATCAAACAGCTGCAGCATCGCGATGTCCACTTCCGCATCGCCGTAATAGCAGGCGGGGTCTATCAATGCCGCCAGCGACTGACCCTGCATCAGAATGTTTCCACTCCACAAATCACCGTGTAGCAGCGCGGGCGAAGGCCTTGCCGGCAGGCGATTGGGCAGATCTAGCGCCAGGGCTTCAATGCGTCTTCCGATCTCAGGTGGCAGTGCTGGTAAATGCGGCAGCAAGCGGCATTGCGCCCAGAAATCGGGCCAGTTGTCATGCCAGGTGTTGGTAATGCTGAGTTCGCCAAATGCGTAGTTCTGCTGCCATCCGTAGCGTGGTGCCGTGTTGGCATGCAGCCCTTGCAGCGCCAAACCCAGACTGGCCCAGCCGCTTCTGAGTGATCCGCTGGTCTCGATCCAGGAGAGTGCCAGCACTGATTCATTGACCCCCAGCACGGTGGGAGCAGGTGCGCCGCCTTCGCTGATGCAAGCGAGCATCTGCGCTTCGATCATCGGCAGAGGCCCGTTCTTGAACACCACCCGACTGCCATCGTCGAGTTCGGCACAGATGATATCGGAGAGATCTCCGCCGGCCAGCGGTGTTTCGCTGCGCACTGATCGATGCAGCAGCGAGGCACCCTGCTGTGCCAGTGGGCTCACATCAGCTTCCCTTGAGTTTTCTTACCAGTGCCGCAGCACCCGCGCTGACATCGCGCCAGGTTGTTTCAAAGCCGTCTGCATCGCCGTAATAGGGGTCGGCCACATCGCCACCCTGATTCTCGACATGGTCCAGCAACAAGCTCAGCTGTGCGGCTGAATCTGCGGGCTTCAGATCATGCAGGTCAGCAAGGTTCTGCCGGTCCATTGCCACGATATGGGAAAAGCGTGCGAAGTCAGCAGCGTTGACCTGTCGTGCTCGATAGCGGCTGATGTCCTGCCCATGCTTGCGGGCCACTGCCTGTGCACGCGCATCAGGCGCATGCCCGATGTGCCAGTCGCCTGTGCCTGCCGAATCAATCTCGATACTCAAACCGGCATGTGCAGCTTCGGCGCGAAGCGCTGCTTCAGCCAGTGGCGAGCGACAGATGTTTCCTAGGCAAACCAGCAGGACGGATGTGGTTTCATTCGGCATGCAAATATTCTCGTGATTAGTTTGGGTGGCAGCGAGCACCCCTATTCTAGTTGCCGTGGCGTGACCGTTCTCACATCGGCGACGCCTGATATGGCAAAACGCAGCAGTGAGTTCGCTACAGTAGTGCCAACTGCCGGACAGACTGATGCTTGGGGAGAGCCAATGCGCTGCAGAAGCAAACATCTTCAGAACACATGCGCCCTCCTGGGCGTGCTCATGCTGTTAATGCAGGGCACGGCAATATCGGCGGAGTCAACACAACCTGCGGCAGCGGAGCCTCAACTACGCATGAGCTCCGGACTCGCGCATCAGCCTGCTTCATTGCCGCCATCACCGGCGGTGGAAGACGTGCCGGGATTGGTTCGCTATTACTTGAAGGAACATCCGCGCCTGAAGCCGCCGCCCGAAGCGATAGAGGCCATGGCCCGTTACTACTGCAGTGAGCATCCGCAGCTGCCGATGCCTGCAGGTCTGATGCGGCGCATGTACCAGTACTACGCGCTTGAAAACCCCAAGGTGCGTCCGCCAGAAGGATTGTGGGCGCGTATCGACGAGGATCGTCGCCGTGCTTCAAGTCATGGTGTTGCACCCGAGTGGAGTGACGGCAGGCATGTCTTTGATGGCCCGCGGCAGATGCCCTATGAACGCGATAAAGCCAAGCCCGCACCAGTGCTCATGCCGGCTCCAGACCCCGTTGCCGCGCCAGATGAGCCGGTGCCAGATCGATCGCCGGAACCGATCCCCGTCGCAGAGCCTGTGGCAGGGAGTGAAGATGAGCAGGAACCGATTCCGGCGACCGTGCCTGCACCAGCACCTGCACCAGAAGTCGTAACAGCGGGCGAGGCCGACAAGGTGCCGGTTCAAGCCCCTGTCGCCGGCGGAGCGGCGTCTGCGGCGACAGACTGGACGCCTGTCGCGGTGACGCAGCTCAGTGAGGAGGAACTCAAATCCACCGACCCGATTCAATTGCGCGCCGTGGTGTCCCTGCAACGCAGTGTTACGCAGCTCGAAGCTTTCCTTCGCGAAGAATTCAGCAAGGATGATGCGGATGCTGTGCCGGGTGCCGCGCGCCCGACCCAGTTGGCTGCTGCAAATTGGAACAATTTTGTCGAGATTGGCGCCTATGTCCGAAACTGCCCCGAATTCATGCAGTGCGACGCGCTCAATGAACGGCGCAGGTTCAACCCCGACCTCATGTCCTGGGTGTGGAATCTTTCACTCAAGCCCGAGATCAAGGCGACACAGGATTCCGGCATCCTGCACGTGGAGTTTCGGGGTTTCGACAAAGCAAGCGCTGCGCAGGGCGAAGGAATGTTGATCGAAGCCATCCCGGTCGTGCGGCTGAAATTCCGCCTCGAATGTGATGGTCCCTGTGTGCAGGGCAAGTTGAAGGCGGTTGCGGAATCGCTGGAGGTGACCAAGAGCATTCTTGGTAGCCTGCAAGGCATTCTGATTTCCGTCGGGGCCATTGTTGCCCTGCTTGCAGGCTGGTTTGGCTTTCGCCGGAAGAAGACGACGGACGCGGCCTGAAGTCTCAGGCAGCTCAGAGCCCCTGGCTTAGTCCTTCGACGAAGCGGTGTAGGCCGCGTTTGACGCGTTGATGAAATTGCTCATCAACGTAGGGTGCCAGCGTCATCGCTATCAGTTCGAGGCCGTGTGCAATTGATGCCTGGTCCACACGCTCGTTAACGCGATAGAACTCGGCATGACGAGGCCACCCGTTCCACAGCACCCACATGTTCTCGGCAAGGTTCACGCAATCCTTATCACTCGCGTGCACAGCGCCAGGGGCACGCGTAACTACTTTCTGAATGATTCGCCGCACCATGTCCATGCCCTCGATGCTGAACTCCCTGTATTCCTTGGCCAGTTCCGGATCGCGTTGCGTCAGTTCGAGCGCTGACGACACCATGAATCGATAGCGCCATAGCACCATCGCGCCTTCAGAGTAGTAAGTGACCAGCTGAGCTTCATCGACCTCGCCACTGGCGGGCAGCGCCAGTGTGTCGGAGAGTTCCTTGCGGAGTCGGCGAAGTACCTCGCGGACAATCTCTTCGCGGTTGGCGAAGTGGTAGTAGAGGTTGCCAGGGCTGATCTTGAGATGCTCGGCAATCTGCGAGGTGCCGACACCGCCGCCTTGCTCGCCCATCAGGGCGATGGCGGTCTCAATAATGCGCTCGCGATTACTGACGCGTCTCTCCTTCATTCGTTTCCTGGGTTCCTGATTCATGCGTGGTATGAGGGCGCGCTTGTCGCTTCCGCCTATTGACATTCTCCCAGAGTAGAGTAAAAAGTCTAATTAGAGGTTTTACTCTAATAACGAAATCGCGGCTCAGATGGCCCGCAGACAATTCGGAGCGAGATCAAAATATGGAAAAAGCACTTGCAGGACGCAGGATTATTGTGACCGGCGCCGCCACTGGTATTGGGCAGGCCGCAGCGCGCGCCATCTCTGCGCAGGGCGCCGCGGTGGCGCTCTGGGATATCGACGGCGAAGCTGTCGCGGCGCTGGCCAGGGATCTGACAAGTGAGGCTGCTCCTTGCGTGGGCATTTCTGTGGATGTGGTCTCCAGCGCAGCCGTATCGCAGGCCATGGCCCAAACTCTGGACGCCCTTGGCGGTGTTGACGGTGCGTTCAATAATGCCGGCATCGGTGCTAAATCTGTGCCCATCGACGAGATTGATGAGGCGGACTTTGATCGCATCGTTGGGGTCAATCTGAAAGGTGTCTGGCTGTGCATGAAGCATCAGATTGGGCAGATGAAAGCCGGTAACGGTGGCGCCATCGTCAACAACGCTTCGGTCGCCGGTCTGGTTGGGTTCCAGGGGCAAGCCGGTTACTCGGCCACCAAGCATGGCGTTATAGGGCTGAGCAAATCAGCCGCCGTGGAATGTGCCCCGGTCAAGATTCGCGTCAATGCCGTCTGTCCCGGCGCGGTTCGCACGCCCATCCTTCGACATCTCGAAGCCGCTGGTGTGACAGAGGCAATGCTTGAGTCGATGTCGCCTCAAGGGCGAATCGCGGAACCCTCTGAAATTGCGGAAGCCGTCGTTTGGCTTCTTTCCGAAAAATCCAGTTTTGTCACCGGCGCCGCAATGCCGATCGATGGCGGCTGGACCACCCAATAATTCCGCACAGGAGAGATACATGAGCGACGCACAAGAAATTCCGTCCGTCCCCGGTGGTGACTGGTGTGGGGCCGATCCTTTCGAGCCCAGTTTCCGTGACGATCCCTATCCCGCACTGAATGGCTTGCGAGAAAAGGATCCGGTCAATCTGACACCCGTGGGAACCTGGCGCATTTGTCGATACGACGATGTGATGAAGATTTTCCGCGAAGCCAAGACCAGCCAGACGCTGTCCAACGGCGAGTCTCCCAACTTCGATCCGCTGGACAAGCGCGGCAGCTTTCTCGAGTTCATGCTCAACAAAGATGGCGACGAGCACATGCGCCTGCGCAAGCTGGCCACGCTGACCCTGAACCCGAAGACCGCTCGATTGATGGAGGATGAAGTCAAGCTGACGGTCAAGGATTCCATGGACGCCGCGCTTGAACGCGGCGGCATGGATGTGGTTCCTCACATGGCGCACAACGTGCCCTCGCGCATGGTCTGCAAGATCATGGGAATTCCGGAAAGTGATCGCGAAAAATTCAATGAATGGACCGCGGCGCGCACTAATGCATTCTTCGCCAAGTTCCTGCCGCCGGAAGTCCAGCAGCGCACGCGTGACGCCGGAAATGCCATGGCGGATTACTTTGAGGCGCTGCTGCCGGAGCGGCGCAAGAACCTGGGCGATGATCTGATCAGCACCATGATCAAGGCCAATGATGCTGCCGACAAACTCGACGATGATGCACTGATCATTCAGGCCATCGGCATCATCATCGCCGGCTATGAGACCACCATCGGCCTGATCGGCAATGGCATGCGCGCCCTGATGGATCACCCGGATCAGATGAACAAGTTGCGTGACAAGCCGGAGCTGATCAACAACGCGGTCAACGAGATTCTGCGCTTCGACGCACCGATCCTGTTCAACTGGCGTGTGCTGGAGGAACCCTACGAGGTCGGCGGCAAGACCTTGCCTGCAGACGCCGTCATCTGGCAGATGCTGGCTTGTGCCAATCATGATCCGGCGCGGTTCGAGAATCCCGACGTCTTTGATATCGAGCGCAAGGACGTTGCGCACCAATCATTTGGTGGCGGCGTTCACCACTGCATTGGCAACACGCTCGCGCGCATGGAAGCGCGCCACGCTTTCACCGAGTTTGTCCAGCGCACCAAAGGGCTGAAGATTGAGCAGGGCAAGCTCGAATGGTCGCACTCGTTTTTCCGCGTCATGGCTTCACTGCCGATCACTTTCAAATAAATCTACTGAGGAGAAATTTCATGAGCGAACCTAAACTCGAAACCCGCTGGCTGGCCTCTCTCGTCGGCTCCATTCCGGAGCCGGTCATGCCCAGCGCGAACCTGATGGTTTTCAATGTGCTCGACGCTGAACTCAAGAGCCCCCGCATCAACGCCAAGGCCATGGGGCCGAGTGGTGACTGGGTGCAGGTTCAGCCCAACGGAAACTGGATGCTCGACGTCCGCTTGATGATGAAGGCTGACGACGGCGAGGTGATCTACCTGTTTTACAACGGCGTTCTGAAAATGACGCCGGAGCTCGGCCAGAAAATGGCAAATGGCGAAGAGATTCCCGGCGATCAGATGTACTTCCGCAGCGCGCCGTACTTCCGCACCCAGTCCAAGAAATACGCCTGGCTCAATGACATCCTCGCGGTTGGAAAAATGACCAGCTTTGGTGGCGGCAACGTCGTGTACGATCTCTTCGAAGTTCTGTGAGCACTGCGGCGCACCAGCCGCGGGTACTGATCGTCGGTGCCGGCATGTCCGGCATGCTGTTGGCGATCAAGCTGACCGAGGCAGGTCTGGATAACTACCAGATCTATGACAAGGCATCGGAAATTGGTGGCACCTGGCGTGAGAACACTTATCCGGGTGCAGGTTGCGATGTTGCTGCGCACTACTACACCTATCAGGATGTTCCCAACGCGGACTGGAGTACACGCCTGCCCAAGGGCGGCGAAATCCAGCAGTACCTGCTCAAGGTGGTGGAGAAGCATCAGCTACGCAAGCGCATCGCCTTTAACAAGGAAGTGGCCGATGCCCGCCACGACGGCCAACAGTGGACGGTGACCTTCAAGGACGGGCAGACCGAACAGGCTGATTTCGTGATTGCCTGCTGCGGGCTCTTGCATCATCCGAGGTATCCGAGCGTTCCAGGCCTTGAGGATTTTGCCGGAGCCAAGTTTCACTCGGCACGTTGGGATCACTCCGTGCAGCTCGATGGCAAGCGTGTCGGTGTTCTGGGCACCGGATCAACCGGCGCGCAGATCATCTCGAAGCTGTCGGAACGCCCGCTCGAACTCAAGGTCTTCCAGCGCACACCGCAGTGGATATTCCCTCTGCCGGACCGGCGCTACACTGCGTTCGACAAGGCTCTGATCCGCCATTTCCCGGCCTTGGCCAAGCTGATTCATCACACCTACCGGGTGGCTTTCGAGAATCTGTTTGCCAAAGCCGTGCTCAAGCCTAACTGGCAACGCCGGCTGATGAGCTGGCTCTGCGAGTGGAACCTGAAGACGGTCAAGGATCCGGAGTTGCGCGAAAAACTCACGCCGGACTACAAGCCCTTGTGCAAACGTCTGGTCATGAGTACGGAATTCTATCCGGCGATGCAGCGCCAGAATGTCGAGCTGATAGTGGATGACATTGATCACATCGAAGCCAAGGGCATCGTCACCAAGGACGGCAAGCTGCACGAGATTGACGTTCTGGCGATGGCGACCGGCTTTGACGCGCACGCCTATTTCCGTCCCCTGGAACTGCACAATGCTCAAGGCCAGTGCCTCAGCGAGGTGTGGAAAGATGGGCCGTTCGCGCTGCGTACTGTTGCTGTACCCGGGTTTCCCAATTTTTTCTTTACGCTGGGACCGCAAAGTCCGATTGGCAATTTCTCTGCCATCAGCATTTCCGAAACGCAGATTCACTACATCATGGAGTGCATCAAGCTACATCGCGATGGAAAGGTCAAAACCCTCCATCCCAAGATGCAGGCAACGGACAAGTTCAACGCATTTGTTCGTGCTGCCATGCCGGACACGATCTGGGTGACGGGTTGCACCAATTGGTACATGAGCAAGAACGGCGTTCCCTCCGCCTGGCCCTACAGCGGTGCGCGCTTCCGCAAGGAGTTGCGTGCGCCGGATCTGTCGGAGTTTGAAGTCACGACTTGAGCTGGCGCTGAGCGCCGGATCTTTCTAACTGGAGTCAACATGAAAAACCAACGCGTGGTGTTGGCCAGTCGCCCTGTCGACGCGCCAACGCCAGAGAACTTTCGTCTTGAAGAAGTCCCGGTGCGCGAGCTGGAGGACGGAGAGGTCTTGATCAAGACCTTGTATCTGTCCCTTGATCCCTACATGCGCATGCGCATGAATGATGGTGACTCCTATGCTGATCCGGTCAAGATTGGCGAAGAAATGTTTGGCGGCATGGTGGGCAGGATCCTCAAGTCGCGCCGCAAAGGATTCTCCGAAGGAGACCTGGTCACTGGCTATACCGGCTGGCAAAGCCTGGCCATCACCAGCGATCCAACGCTCGCCAGGTTACCCAGCGATATGGCACAGCCCTCTCTGGCGCTGAGCCTGCTCGGCATGCCCGGCTTTACCGCGCATTACGGGCTCTTGAAACTGGGCAAGCCCAAGGCCGGCGAAACCGTCGTCGTTGGTGCAGCCACCGGTGCAGTGGGAACCGTGGTCGGCCAGATCGCCAAGCTCAAGGGTTGCCGGGTTGTGGGTATTGCCGGAGGCAGCGAGAAGTGCGCATTTGCAGTCGACAGCCTTGGCTTTGACGCGTGCATCGATCACCGCTCGCCAGACTTCCGCCAGCAGCTGAAAGCCGCCTGTCCGAACGGCATCGATGTCTACTTCGAGAACGTCGGCGGTGATGTGCTGCGCGCCGTGCTCCCACTGCTCAATGATTTCGCGCGCGTGCCACTGTGCGGAGTCATTGCCTGGTATGACGGAGAAAAGAGCGAGAAACCCTTGCTTGCGGCCGAGGTGATGACAACGCTTTTGGTGAAGCGCATTGAGATGACTGGGTTCGTGATCCTTGATCAGTACGCCAAGCATTACTCCGAATTCGCACGCGACATGCAGGGCTGGGTCGCCAGCGGAAAAATGACGATTCGTGAAGATGTTGTCGAAGGCCTAGCCAATGCGCCCGAGGCGTTCATAGGTCTTCTGAAAGGAAAGAACTTTGGAAAGTTGGTCGTGCGCGTTGCAAGCGACGACGGCATCTGAAGCAGATCTAAGAGGCTGAATATGAGTACCTGTCAAATCACATTTATCGAGCACGATGGCGAGTCGCGTGTGGTCCAGGCACAGGAGGGACAAACCCTGATGCAGGCTGCAATTGATAACGGCGTGACTGGCATCGTCGCCGAATGCGGTGGTGCCCGCGTCTGCGGCACCTGCCACTGCTACCTTGACGAGCCCTGGCTCAGCGCATCTGGAGAGCAGGAGGAAGACGAGAAAATGCTGGTTGAATTTTCTGAAAACTATCGCCAGGAGAGCAGCCGCCTGAGCTGCCAGATCGAGGTCAGCAAGGCGCTCGATGGCATGGTCGTCAAACTGCCGGTGTCACAGCCATGAGCAATGATTCCCTGTTGTTATCACGACGCGATCTGGAATTCATGCTCTACGAATGGCTCGATGTAGAGTCATTGACCAAGGTAGCCCGTTTCGAGGATCACTCAAGAGAAACTTTTGACACGGTGCTCGACACCTACGAGCGAATTGCTGTCGATCTGTTTGAGCCTCACTACCAGAAGTCCGATCGTGAGGAGCCGGAGTTCGTCGAAGGCAAGGCCAAACTGATTCCGGAGATTTCGACCGCGCTGAAAGCGGTAGCGGAGTCAGGCCTGATGGCGGCCGGGCATGACTATGATCGTGGTGGCATGCAGCTGCCTTCGATCATCGAACGCACCGGCATGGCTTATCTGCAGACAGCTAATGTCGGCACCGCCGCATATCCTTTTCTCAGCATTGCAAATGCCAATCTACTGGTAGCTCTGGCCAGCGAAGCGCAGATCAAGCGTTTCGCTGAGCCGACGCTGAGAGGCGAGTTCTTCGGAACAATGTGCCTGTCCGAGCCACAGGCGGGTTCATCACTGTCAGACATCAAGACGCGCGCAGAATTTGAGTGTGAGTCCGAACTCGGACCGCAGTACCGCATCACCGGTAACAAGATGTGGATCTCTGCCGGCGAGCACGAGATTACGCGCAACATCGTGCATCTGGTGCTGGCCCGAGAAGTGGCTCAGGACGGTAGCTCAGTGCCTGGCGTCAAGGGTCTTTCCCTGTATATCGTGCCGAAATTCCTCGTCAATGAAGACGGCAGCAACGGTGAACGCAATGACGTTGTGCTGGGCGGCCTGAATCACAAGATGGGTTATCGCGGCACCACCAATTGCCTGCTCAACTTCGGCGAAGGCCGCGAGCATCAGCCCGGTGGACGAGGTGGCGCGGTGGGCTATCGCATTGGGGAGGCCGGCAAGGGCATGGCTTACATGTTCCACATGATGAACGAGGCGCGCATTGGCGTGGGTCTCGGTGCTACAGCGCTGGGCTACACCGGCTACCTGCATTCGCTCAAATACGCGCGGGAGCGGCCGCAGGGTAGAAGCGTCAAGGACCCGAGCACGCCGCAGCAGGCGATCTCGGAACATGCAGACGTCAAGCGCATGATCCTGGCGCAGAAGGTCTACGCCGAAGGCTCGATGGCGCTGAACATGTACTGCTCTCTGCTGATCGATCAGATGACGGTCTGCGACGATGAGGCGCAGAACCAGCAGATGCATCTGTTGCTTGAGATCCTGACCCCGATTGCCAAGAGTTGGCCCTCACAGTGGTGCGTGGTCGGCAACGACATGGCCATCCAGATTCACGGCGGCTACGGCTATACCCGTGAGTTCAAGGTTGAGCAGTTCTATCGCGATAATCGCCTCAATCCGATTCATGAAGGAACCCATGGCATTCAAGGCCTGGACCTGTTGGGTCGCAAGGTGGTGATGAGCAATGGCGCGGCCCTGAAGATTCTCAGTGAGCGAATACAGCAGACCATCGCGCGGGCCGCTCAGTCTTCACGCCACGAGCAGGTGGCGCAGTCCGCCATCCTGTCCGAGAAACTGCAGCAGCTTGGCGAGGCCACCCAGACCCTGCTTGGATGCGCAGACATCTCCGCAAGGTTGGCCAATGCCACTGCCTACCTCGAGGCGTTCGGACACATCGTGCTGGCCTGGATCTGGCTCGAACAGGCGCTTGCCTGCGGTGAATCAGACAGTGATTTCCATGCGGCCAAGCGCAACGCCTGCAAGTTCTTCTTTACCTACGAACTGCCGCGCGTTGAACCTCAGCTGGCGCTGCTAAAGACCCTGGACCGAACCACGCTGGACACACCGGACCACTGGCTATGAATGCACAGACATTGGCTTCACCGTTTGATCTGCGCGGACGAACTGCACTGGTAACGGGTGGCTCGCGAAATCTCGGCCTGCAGATGGCCAAGGCGCTCGGTTTGCAGGGTGCGCGCGTCATCATTACAGCGCGAAAGCAGGCCGAACTTGAATCAGCCACTGCAGAGCTCACCCAGCTCGGTATCGAGGCCAGCTGGATTGCAGCAGATGTCTCCAAGGAGGATGAAATCAACCGTCTCTCCGAGCAGGCGCTGAAGCAAGCCGGTGAGGTGCACATCCTGGTCAATAACGCTGGAAACACCTGGGGTGCCCCAGCTGAAGATTATCCGGTGGAAGGTTGGGACCGAGTGTTCAACCTCAACGTTCGCGGTCAGTTCCTGCTGACGCGAAACCTCGCCAAGCAATCCATGATTCCTGGCCGTTACGGACGCATCATCAACATCGCGTCGGTGGGCGGACTGCAGGGCACGATGCCCGATGTCATGCAGGCCATTGCCTACAACAGCAGCAAGGGCGCGCTGATCAACTTCACGCGTGCGCTGGCAGCCGAGTGGGGGCACTACGGCATTACCGTCAATGCTCTGGCGCCCGGATTCTTCCCGTCCAATCTCACCAATGGATTGATTGATGCGGTTGGCAATGAGCGCATGACAGCCAATGTTCCAATGGGCCGACTCGGCGGTGATGAAGATCTGATCGGACCCGTTCTGATGTTTGCATCCGAAGCGGGGCGCTATGTCACGGGACAGATTCTGGCAGTTGATGGCGGTGCATCTATCGTCTGAACGTTGATCAACAGCGGCGCGAAGAGCATCGCGTTCTGGTGCAGGAAAGGGGAAAGATTCATGGAAGCTTTTGCAACATCGGAAAGACTTGCAGATGAGCTGACGCATCGCGATGCCTCTGCGCGCTCACAAGTCGCCGCCGAGCCTGCCAAAGCCAGGACTTCGCAAGGCAAGGCGCGGCCCTGGCAGTATCGGCGCGACGAGTCACGAGGGCGCGAATCCGTTTCGAGTCTGGCCATGGCCTGTCAGCGCTCGGGTCATGAAGAAGGCGCCATGGATGGTGTCTCCGACCAGGCTGCACCAGACGGAATGATGCATTCCGATCCTGCCAGGAACGATGGCCTTGCCGAGCCTCTGAGTCCGCGTGAACTGGAAGTGCTGGTGGCCATTTGCGAAGGTGAATCCAATCGCGAGATCGCGAGCAAGTTGGCAATCCGGGTTGGAACAGTGAAGTACCACACTGCCCATATTTTCGGAAAGCTGGGTGTCTTGCGTCGCACTCAGGCGGTGGCTGTAGCGATCTATCTGGGACTGGTCCGGCCTGAATGGCTACACCCTCGGGTTTCGGTGTGCGCGCAAAAGCGGGTGCCGTGAACGCATTGTTCAGGATGTGCCGCTGCCGTGAGGCAGTTGAATGAGCGTGGAGCACTTCCTTGGCAAGCGGGTTGAGCGGGTAACCAAGGCGCCTGCCGGGCCGGATATCGCGGGAATCAATGATTTTCCTGCTGAGTTACCTCGAGACACTCCATGTCGGCTTCGTGGGGCGGCGGATATTGTGCCCAGTTTGCAGAGGCTGGCCGTATTTGCCGGTCAGGAAATGCAGGCATTGCAGTAGGCGCCAGTGTCCTGAAAGAAAGCTTGCCAGCGGTGATCCCTGATCAAAGCCGCGCCCACAACAACAGGAGAATTTGAATGAAAGCTGTTCGCGTCATGCAACCCGCCGGTCTGGACAATCTGCGGCTGGTCGAGATGGACAGACCCAGTCCGGGTCGCGGAGAAATTCTGGTCAAGGCGGCAGCCAGTTCGCTGAACTATCACGACTACGTCGTCGTCGTTGGCGGCCGGCCTGCCGAAGACGGTCGGATCCCCATGTCTGACATGGCCGGTGAAGTGGTCGAGGTAGGCGAGGGTGTCTCGGAGTTCAAGGTGGGCGACAAGGTGATGAGCATGGTGTTTCCCACCTGGTTGTCGGGCGAACCAACGGACGCCAACACCTGGGGCTGTATAGCCGGAGACACGGTGGATGGTTCGGCCAGTGAGTTTGTCTGTGGGCGGGAAACCGCGTTTACACGAATCCCGCGTGGCTACAGTCTTGAGCAGGCTGCAACATTGCCATGCGCTGCTTTGACGGCCTGGCGAGCGTTGTTTGTAGAGGGCCAACTGCAGTCGGGCGAGACGGTGCTGATACAGGGAACCGGCGGCGTGTCGATCTTTGCACTGCAAATGGTCAAGGCCGCCGGCGCCATTGCCATCGTCACCTCTTCTTCGGATGAGAAGCTCAAGAAGGCGCGTGCACTGGGCGCAGACCACCTGATCAATTACAAGAAGAACCCCCAATGGGGCGAGGCTGCGGCCAAACTCTGCGAACGCGACGGGGTGGATCACGTGCTCGAACTTGGCGGCCCCGGTACGCTGGATCAATCCATCGCCGCCTGCCGCACACGCGGTCATATTTCGCTGATCGGCATTCTCACGGGCTGGAAAGGCGAGGTTTCTACCGCTGCCATGATGATGAAACAGCAGCGCATGATCGGCATTACCGTGGCGTGTCGTGAAGATCAGCAAGCCATGGTTCGCGGCATTGAAAGCACCGGCATCATGCCGGTCATCGACCGCAGTTTTGCGCTTGACGAAATCGCCGAGGCTTTCCGTTATCAGGAAAGCCAGAAGCACTTCGGGAAAATCGTTCTGCGCTACTAGGCCTCAGCCGGTGATGGCCCGTCTTGCTGCAGAAATTCGGTGGTAAGACGGGCGATGGTTTCGGGCTGATCCAGTGGAATCCAGTGCCCGCCGGGAATGACTTCTACCTTGAGGGGGGCGTTGACGAACCTGCTCGAGCCGCGCATCTGACGTTCTGTGAGATAGGCGTCTTGCTTGCTCCAGATACCCAGAACCGGGCATTGCGCGGCGGGGTAGGTCTTGAGCAGTAGATCTTTCATGTTGGCGCGGTACAGGTTCAGCGTTGCGGTGAAGCGACCGGGCCGACGCATGCGCTCCATGACTTCTGAAATTTCCGGATGCAGGGAGAGCAGTCTGGAAAGACTTGTAGGGCCGTTGCGGAGCATGAGGTACTCGGTAACGCCGCGAAGCTGGAAGAAAAGCGTGTACCAGCCGCGCAATTTCTGCTCCAGACCTGCGTGAGCATAGGAGCTGGGGTGGCCTACCGACACCGCGACGAGTCGGCTGACGCGCTGCGGAAAATAAATACTCAGGTACCAGGCCAGAACTGCGCCCCAGTCGTGACCCACAAGCGCGACTTCCTGGAGATTCAGCTGATCAAGCAGGGCGATGAAGTCCGAAGTCACTTCGGACATGCGGTAGTCAGCGACGCGGGTCGCCATAGCGGAATCGCCGTGACCCACCGTATCGGGTGCAATGCAGCGGTATCCCGACTCGTGCAAATGCGCCATGACGCCGGACCACATTTCCGCCTTGTCCGGAAATCCATGCAAGAGCAGGACGACAGGCTTGTTCGTGGCCTCAGGGTCGGTGTCCAGATAGGACAGCGACAGACCGCGATTCTGGTAGCTCAAACGTGCGAAGTCAGCCATGGAAGGCGGGAGCATCTGTTGGAAAATCCTGCTGGCAGGATCAATCAGGAATGTCGGGGCGGCCTGGCGCTCAGGCCGCCCCGACACAGGCCTCTTAGTTGGGCAAGCCAGTGACGGACTTCACTTCCATGAAATCCTTCAGGCCATGCAGGCCAGCTTCGCGACCATTGCCGGACTGCTTGTAGCCGCCGAATGGCGCGCCGGGTGCAGGCATCCAGGAGTTGATGATGACCATGCCGGCACGAAGCCGTGGTGCCACCTTGGCTGCTTCGGCGGGATCGCCGGAGATGACGGATGACAGGCCGTACTCGGTGTTGTTGGCAATCTCCACGGCTTCGTCGACTGTGTCATAGCTCATCACCGTGACCACAGGGCCAAACACTTCTTCGCGTGCAATGCGCATCTTGGGGGTGACGCCGCTGAACAAGGTCGGTTTGATGAAGTAGCCCTGACTGACGTTGTCCGGCAGGCCGACACCGCCGGCTTCCAGAGTTGCACCTTCATCAATGGCCGATTGAATCAGGCCCTGAATCTTGTCGAACTGCGCTTTGTTCACGACCGGGCCAATGTGCTCGCCTTCCTGGCTGGGGTCGCCAACCTTGACGCTCTCCACAACGGCCTTGATGAACTGAGCGGCCTGCGCTGCCTGGTCCTTGTGCACCAGTACGCGCGTGGGCGAAATGCAGCTCTGTCCGGTGTTGGCCATGACGCCAGATACGGTCGGTGGCAGCACTTCTTCGAGCTTGGAGCCTGGCAGCACGATGTTGGGCGTCTTGCCGCCCAGCTCCTGATGAACGCGCTTGACCGAATCAGCTGCAGCCTTGGCAATCATGACGCCGGCGCGGGTCGAACCGGTGAAGCTCACCATGTCGATATCGGGGTGGCTGGAAATGGCAGCGCCTACAGTCGGGCCATCACCCTGCACCAGATTGAAAACACCCGGAGGGACGCCGGCTGCGTCCATGATTTCCGCGAGAATGGCGGCGTTGCCCGGGCACTCTTCCGAGGGCTTGAGCACCATGGTGTTGCCGCCGGCCAGTGCAGGAGCCACCTTCAGGCAGATCTGGTTCAGCGGCCAGTTCCACGGCGTGATCATGCCGATGACGCCGATAGGCTCGTAGACCACCGAGAACCCTTCGCGCTTCTCAACAAATTCGAAGTTCTTCAGCGCTTCGGCCGTACCCATGAATGCACCCAGGCCGATGGGGGCCTGCGCGGCATTGCCGAAGCTGACAGGTGCGCCCATTTCCAGTGCCATCGAACGCGCGAGATCGGGGATGCGCTTCTGATACTCCTCCACGATGCGGCCCATCAGGGCAAGGCGTTCTTCGCGGGTGGTCTGCGAGAAGCTCTTGAAGGCTTCGCGAGCGGCGGCCACGGCCTGATCCACATCATCCTGTGTGCCCATGGTGATGCGAGTCGTGGGCGCTTCGGTCGCTGGGTTCACAACCTCATAAGGCTTGCCACCTGGTGACGAAACCCATTTTCCATTGATGTATTGCTGTTCGTACTGATCCATCGGTGTCTCTCCAGTCGTTGTAGTTGAAGGTTCTCGGATTCTGCAGTGCCCGGAATGACGCTCAGGCACATCAGATGCGCTCAAGGGAAATCCTTCCGGGATTTCAGTTGTGCAAGATGAGTCGGTACTCGCTCATGCCCATCTTGTTGTGCTCGCAAAAGCCCCGCTCGAACAGGGGCGCTCTGCAATTCTTGAAGGCTGAGCTGATCAGCAATCAGCTCAGTTCGATCATCAGTTCATGTGCATCAACCGGGGTGCCGGCTTTGACATGGATGGTCTTGATTGTTGCGTCTCGTGGCGCGGCGATGACGGTTTCCATCTTCATGGCTTCGAGCACGACCAATGCCTCTCCCTTCTTGACGGATGCACCCTCTGCAGCCGCGACACGCACGACCATGCCGGGCATGGGCGCGCCGATCTGATTGGGGTCCTTGTCATCAGCCTTGGGGCGCATGGCCGTTGCTGTTGCGCCGGCCTTGGGCACACGAATCTGGCGCGACTGCCCGTTGAGTTCGAAGAAGAGCTTCACTACACCTTCTTCCTCAATTTCCGTGCTGCCCTGCAGGCGGATTACCAGCGTCTTGCCCTTGTCGATGTCCACGCTGATTTCTTCGTGCTCTCGCAAGCCGTAGAAGAAGGCGGGCGTGGGCAATTCCGCCAGATCGCCGTAGAGGGTTCGTGCCTTGGCAAAGTCCGAGTACACCTTCGGATAAAGCAGATACGAAGACAGGTCGCTGTCGCTGAGCTTGTAGCCAACAGCTTCCTCGGCCTCGACGCGTGCGGCTTCCAGATCCACCGAAGGCAGTGTCGCGCCAGGTCGATCTGTCAGCGGCGACTGGCCATTGAGCACTTTCTGTTGCAGGGCCTGCGGCCAGCCATCGGCCGGGAATCCCAGATCACCGCGGAAAAGCTGCACAACGGACTGCGGAAAATCGATTGGTGTGTCGGGATCACTGATGTCGTCCGGTGTGAGGTCCTTGCTGACCATGAACAGGGCCAGGTCGCCTACCACCTTTGAACTCGGGGTGACCTTGACGATATCGCCAAAGAGTTTATTGACGTCGGCGTAGGCCTTGGAAACGCGCGGCCATTTGGATTCGAGCCCCAGTCCGCGTGCCTGCTCGCGCAGGTTGGTGTACTGCCCGCCCGGCATTTCGTGGTTGTAGACATCGCCGGTGCCGGAGCGGATATCAGCCTCGAAGGGTGCGTAGTAGCGCCGCACGCCCTCCCAGTAATCAGACAGCTCTCGCAATGCGCCGAGATCAATCTGCGGGTCACGCGCGCTGCCTTCCAGCGCAGCGGCAATGGAGCCCAGATTGGGTTGCGAGGTCAGTCCGGACATGGCGTCCAGAGCGCCGTCCACCGCATCACAACCGGCTTCCACGGCGGCCAGAACGCTGGCTGCTGCAATGCCGCTGGTGTCGTGCGTATGGAAGTGCAGCGGGATGCCGACTTCGTTCTTGAGCGCCTTGACCAGTTCGCGCGCAGCGCGTGGCCGGCAAACACCGGCCATGTCCTTGATGCCCAGAATATGCGCGCCGGCTTTCTCCAGCTGCTTGGCCATATTCACGTAATAGGCCAGGTTGTACTTCGGCCGGCTTTCGTCAAAGAGATCGGCCGTGTAGCAGATGGTGCCTTCGCAGACGCCGCCGGCTTCGAGCACCGCATCCATGGCAACGCGCATGTTCTCGACCCAGTTCAGCGAATCGAAGACGCGGAAGATATCCACGCCAGACTTCGCCGCCTGCTGGATGAAGAACTTGACCACGTTGTCCGAATAATTGGTGTAGCCCACCGCATTGGCAGAACGCAGCAGCATCTGCAGGGGAATATTCGGAATCGCCTGGCGCAATGCGGCCAGGCGATCAAAAGGGTCTTCCTTGAGAAAACGCAGCGCGACGTCAAAGGTTGCACCGCCCCAGCATTCGACGGAGAACAGCTCAGGTGCCATGTGCGCGTAATAGGGCGCAATGATCTGCATGTCCTTGCTGCGCATGCGCGTGGCAAACAGCGACTGGTGTGCGTCGCGCATGGTGGTGTCGGTGAGACGGACGCGCTTTTCGTCCTTGAGCCAGTCAGCGAAACCCTTGGGGCCGCGTTCAATCAGGATGTCGCGGGTGCCCTTGGGCGGCGCGCCGTTGACATTCGCAGACGGCAGGATCGGCGCTTCGAAAGGACCGTCCGGCATTTTCCGGCCTTTCATTTCCGGATTGCCGTTGACGATGACTTCGCCAATGAAATTGAGTAGCTTGGTTGCGCGATCCTTGCGCGGTGTGAACTCGAACAACTCCGGCGTGGTGTCAATGAACCGTGTCGTGCATTCGCCGCTGGCAAACAGCGGGTGACGAATCACGTTGTCCACGAACATCAGGTTGGTGGCCAGCCCGCGAATGCGGAACTCGGTGAGCGCGCGATGCATGCGCGCAATGGCTTCATCCGAGTCATTGGCCCAGGCGGTGACTTTCACCAGCAAGGAATCGTAATAAGGGGTGATGACGGCGCCTGCGTATGAAGTGCCGCCATCAAGACGAATGCCGAAACCCGATGGACTGCGATATGCAATCAGGCGGCCATAGTCCGGTGTAAAGCCGTTTTCAGGGTCTTCCGTGGTGACGCGGCACTGCAGTGCATGACCATCCAGGCGCACATCTTCCTGCGCGGGGAGGTGCGAGCCGGGCTCGCCGATGCGAGCACCCTGTGCGACGCGGATCTGTGACTTGACGATGTCCACGCCGGTGACTTCTTCGGTGACCGTGTGTTCAACCTGTACGCGCGGATTGACTTCAATGAAGTAGAACTTGCCGGTGTCGGCATCCATGAGGAACTCAACCGTTCCTGCATGAGAATAATTGACGCTCTTGCACAGGCGGACCGCCGCAGCGCAAAGGTCTTCGCGCTGCTGCTGCGTGAGGTAGGGCGCAGGTGCGCGTTCTACTACTTTCTGGTTGCGTCGCTGTACGGAGCAATCTCGCTCGAACAGGTGGATGACGTTGCCGTGGCTGTCTCCCAGCACCTGTACTTCAACGTGACGGGCACGCATCACCAGCTTTTCGAGGTAGCCCTCGTCATTGCCAAATGCCGCTGCGGCTTCGCGACGTGCCGACTCAAGCGCCACCGGCAGCTCGTCTTCGGAGTGGATGGCGCGCATGCCGCGCCCACCACCGCCCCAGCTTGCCTTGAGCATGACCGGGTAGCCGATTTCCGCCGCGAGCTTTTTAACCTCATCTACCGGCGTGGGCAGGGTGCCAGTCGCCGGCAGGATGGGCACATCGGCTGCAATGGCGGCCGCGCGGGCCGCAACCTTGTCGCCAAGGGAGCGCAGTACTTCAGGAGAGGGGCCAATGAACTTGATTCCCGCCGCCGCGCAGGCTTCAGCGAAATTGGGGTTTTCCGACAGGAAGCCGTAGCCAGGGTGAATGGCATCGACGTGGGCTTCTGTGGCAATGCGGATGATGTCCGCGATATCCAGATAGGCGGCGATGGGCTTCTGGCCCTGTCCAACGAGATAGCTTTCGTCAGCCTTGAATCTGTGCAGTGCGAAGCGATCTTCGTGGGCGTAGATCGCAATGGTCTTGATGCCCATTTCAGCTGCAGCGCGCATGACGCGGATGGAGATTTCGCCGCGATTGGCGACCAGCAGTTTTTTGATCTGCATCGTGTTCCAGTCTCGTTTCAGTTCAATCGAATTCTTCAGTTCATGCTCGGGGCATGCCGTAGGTTGCCATCATCCTATTGGAAGCAGCCGGTGAACGCACCGTGAAAAAGGTGGGGCTAGCCATGGCGAGCAAGGATGGCCAACCCCTCCAATACCATGTGTGGCCGGTATTCCCAGGACTCTTTCAAGTGCGGCAGCAGCGTGCGGGCGTCCCCGCCGCCGATGAACCGGCGCGCGCCGGCTGCGCGCGAGGCCAGCAGGTCCAGAAGGCCAAGGCAGGACAGCATCGCCCCCTGTCGCACGCAGGATTCCGTGTCCAGGCCCAGTCGCCCGTGTGTCTCCCGCACGGAATCGCGTGTCTCAAAACGAGTTGCACCCAGCAAAGCGGATTCAGACGTGCTCAGGCCCGCTGCAATCACGCCGCCCTGATGCTGCCCCTGTTCGTTCAGAACATCGACCGTCAGCGCGGTGCCGGCGTCGGCAACAACGCATGCGCCCTGACTCAGCTCGAAGCAGGCAATCATGGCCAGCCAGCGGTCAATGCCCAGGCGCTGTGCTTCGGCGTAGGCATTGCGCACAGGGCCAAACTGCTCTTGTGAGCGTGCCCAGTTCGGCTGCATCTGCCAACGTTCTGCACATGTTCTGGCAATTGCCGTGTCTTGCGCCGGACCTGCAACACTCGAGATCCAGATTGCCGCCGGTTTCTCAGCGGGCAGGCTGAGCAGGGCCTGCGCAGGTTCGCCCTGATGTGCCAGATATTCGACCGCAGTGATCTCGCGCCCTTTCAGGGCCGTCCATTTGATGCGCGAGTTGCCGATGTCGAGGAGCAGCATCAGCCTGGTCGCAGGGAAACGTCGCCGGCATGGACTTCCCGCAGGCCCTCAGCGGTTTCGATACAGAAGGCGCCGTCGCTGTTGATGCCGCGGCCGATGCCGCGCAGTGCAGGTTGATCGGGGACCTGAACCGGGCGATCACGCAGGGCATCAAGTTCGCACCAGTCCTGCAGGTAGGGCGTGAAACCCTGTTGTTCGTAGCTGGCCAGACAGCGGCATAGCCTGGGGAGTAACTCGCAGGCGAGCGCGGTCAGTGTGACCGGCGGCTTTCCATGGCAGTGCAAGCCATCGTTAACCGTGGTCCAGGGCTGATCCACTTGCTCGGCCTGTGCGGCCTGCATCGACACATTGATGCCAATGCCCACAATCACGCGGCAAGCCCCACCGGCTTCGCCAAATTGTTCAATCAGGATGCCGCCAAGCTTGCGCTGATCCAGCCACAGATCGTTTGGCCACTTGAGCCGCACGGCGTCCAGGCCCAAGGCCTGCAGCGCCTGCGCGCAAACCACGCCGACGGCCAGGGACAGACTCGGCAACTGATGCGGCCAGAGTGCGAAGTTCCAGGCCATGGACGCATACAGGTTGGCCGCGAACGGCGACTGCCAGTTGCGGCCTCGACGTCCGCGACCCGCACTCTGGTGCTCGGCCAGCAAGATCTGCGGGTCCTTTGCTGATTCCGACGCTGCGAGCACGCGATTGGTTGAATCCAGCAAAGGCTCTACATGAAGGCCAATCCCCGGCGGCAGTGAGGCGCGAATCCGGTCAGCATCGAGACGTTCAAGCGCCTGACGCAGGCGGTAGCCGAGCCCAGAGCGCGTCTCGATATCCAGCCCCCATTCGCGAAGATGCGCCATGCGCTTGGCCAGCCCGGCACGGGTGATGCCGGATTGTGCTGCTAGCTCCTCGCCAGACTGCCACTGACCGGATGCCAGAACATCCACCAGCCGCAGTAAGGCGGTGGAATCTATCGCTCGAGCCATCGTCCGATCAGTCTCAGTTTTTCGAATCGGTTTTCGGTTCCGCTCATCAGGCGCGCAATGTTCTCGCGGTGCTTGAACACGATGAGCGCGGCCATGAAGGCGGTAAAGGCGCCGGCGCCTGACAGCGCACCGCGAGCATCAAAACAGGCGACATGCAGGCCCGCGAGTCCCGCGGCAAACAGCGTGGCCAGGCTGACATAGCCGCTGAGCATCACCACCAGGACGAACCCCAGCAGCATGGCCGGCAGTGCGGCGGGTAGCAGCGCGCCGAAAACACCGGCCAAAGTTGCCACGCCCTTGCCGCCCTTGAAGCCCCACAAGGCGGGATAACAGTGACCCAGAGTGACCGCAGCGCCGCAGACATAGCCCAGATGCTCGGGTGAGGCAGACGCCGAACCCACCGGCAGTAGCGGCACCAGCAGCGCTCCCGCGATGCCCTTGCCCACATCAATCAAGAGGACCAGCACGGCAAAGCTCTTGCCTTGGGTGCGCAGGGCATTGGTGGCGCCCACGTTACCGCTGCCGACCTGACCCAGGTCGATGCCGCGCAGGCGTCCGACAATATGGCCGCCCATGATGTTGCCCAGCAGGTAGGCCAGCAGCGCCTTGAGCAGAAGCTCTGTCATGGTCTCAGGCCGGCACGTGGCTGGTGGTTACATCTGCAATCAGGCGCTGATCGGCGCCGGTCACGGTGGTGCGAACCACACTCAGCCTGCGGCCGCGTTTGACGAATTCCGACGTTGCTCGAAAAACGCCGTCTTTCTGATTGCCGAGCAGTTTGGCATCGAGGCTGATGGCCAGTGGAAAGCCCTGCGCTCCGGGGGTCATCTCTTTGCCTCCAAAGGCCAGCACGGTGGCGCAGACGTCGGCAAACCACAGGATGGCGCCAGCGTGAGCGGTACCAAAAGGGTTGAGAATGCCTTGAGTTACCGGCATTTCACCAACAACGCGGGTTTCAGATTGCTCGGTGACAGAAAATTTGATGTTGCCGTCGACATGCATGGTTTTGATCTATCTGGATGCTGCGCGGTTCTGCATCACGCGCTGTGCATTGTGAGAAGCGCCTGAAACGAGCCCGCTGAGGATTGCTGATGCGCTCAAGTGTAGCGAGCACGCGGTTTCGGGTCGCGGTCCGCGGGCAATTGGCGGGCTTATTCCAGGCCTGATGCGGAATCAGCGCGCTTCAGGCTGAGTTGCTGATGCTGGGCCTGCTCAAGGTAGGTGGCAGCGCCGATACGTCGAAATATTTCCACGGCATTGTGCAGCTCCGCTGCGGCCTGAGCCGGCGTGTCGATTTCTGCCAGCGCGAGATGAATTTTTCCGATCTCCAGGGCCAGGCCCATTCGGACGGCTTGCTCCAGTCCGGTGCGAAGATGTTTGCGGGCCCGCTCCCTGCGGCCGACCAGCACCTCCATGCGCGCTTCAATCAAGGCCAGCGCGGGCCGGCCAATCGGAATCAGACGGGAGAATCCGCGCATGCTCCTGGCTGTCATGCCCAGCAGGCGAATGGCGTCTCGATGTCTGCTGGTTTGTGTTGCCGCACTGCGCAGAACTTCTTCGATGCACAGATAGGAGCTGACCTGCAGCCAGACCAATGGCGCCTTGGACATAGCGACTTCAATGGTTTCCCGGACCAGATCAAAGGCCTGGTCGTGTTCGCCGGCGCGGTCCAGCGCCGCGCCGTGCAATCCGCGGGTGAACAGATCGGCGGCTGCGTCCGGCCGGGCAGTCAGGGATTCGCGGGCACGTCTCAGAAGACGCAAAACCGCCTGCGGGTCCCTGGCGTTCCCACTGCGCAGCATTACCCCGGCGAGGCCGGCTGAGCCCCAGGCCAGGAACAGCGGGTTGTCGGTATCGGTGTTTCGCTCCAACGCGGTGTTGAGGATTTCCGCCCCATCTGCCAGCTGGCCGCGATAGGCCATGACATGCCCGAGGGCCGACATGACATTCCACGCGCGGGTGCGATCCCCCATGCTGTCGTAGCGATTCAGGGCATCGCGCAGCCAGCGCTCAGAGTCCGTCCAGCGGCTGCCTTGCGCCAGCGCTGATCCGCGTGCCAGCCGCACCCAGGCACTGACCGCTGAATCCCGTGTGGCATCGGCCGTCTCGATTGCGGCATCGAAGGTTCGCGTCGTGGCTTTGTCGCGGCCCATGCCGGATTGCAGCAGCGCATACCAGGCGATAGCGCGGGCCTGCTCGGGACTGCCCATGTTCTCTGCGTTGGACAGACGCTCAAAACGAAGCGTGGTGTAGGCCAGCGCTAGTGGGTCGTTGTCGTAATAGAGAATGTCCGGCAGCAGGTCATAGGCCTTGACGGTCATGCGCAGACGGTCCGGGTCGCGCAGGTGACCGGGCGCGCGGCGGGTCAGCTTCAGGCCGCGCAGGGCCAGTTCGCGCAGCAGTGCCCAGATGCGGCCGGAAGCGCTGCCAGGAATGAATTCACCGAATGCGCGTAGGGCCTCTTCAATGTAGCGACGGCTGGCGCGTTCATCGCCCATGCGGTGATGGGCCTGTGCCAAACCCAGTTCCGGTGCCCAGGCCTGAGCGTGTCCCTGCAGACTGGCACTGCGGCCGCGCAGACTGCGCGCACTGGAAAAGTGCTGCGCGGCTTCGCGATTGGAGAAGGTCGTGAGTGCTGCGTCACCGGCCTTGATTCTGGCTTCGAAGGCCTTGGGCCAATCCTCGGCCAATTCCCAGTTGCGAGCCAACTCAGCCAGATGATGGGTTGGGTGCGAATGGGGTTGCTCCTCCAGCCACTGTGCAAACCGTGCATGAAGCTCGCGGCGCCTGCGATAAGGCAGGCTGTCGTAGGCGGCGTCCCGAATGAGGGCGTGGTGAAACTTGTACACAGCAGTATCGTCGTCGACTGCGCTGATGAAGCCGCGCTCGGTAAGCAAGCCGAGCTGTTCACGGACCTTGCACTCGTCGTCCGGATGAAGATTGAGCAGTGCATCAAGCTCAAAGCTGACACCAATGACCGCTGCAATTCGCAGGCAGATCTGTGCCTTGGAGTCCAGCCGATCCAGACGGCTGGCGATGACGCCATTGAGCGTGTCAGGCAGTCGCTCCATGGATGACTGCTCCGCCTGCTGGGAGATCAGATCTGCCTGCCCGTCCTGTAGTAGCAGTCGCCCGCTGTCGATGGCGGCCGCCGCGAGTTCGCGACAGAACAGTGGATTGCCGCCGCTGCTGTTGGCAATCCAGTGCGTGGCCCGTTCGGACAGGGAGGTGGCGCCGATGGCCTGCTGCGCAACCCGCGCGCGGTCGGAGTCTGGCAAGGGGCCCAGCGCAATCTGATGCATACCCACGGATGACAATTGCTTGAGCACATCGGGTGGCGCGCTGGCGTCCAACTCGCGGGTACTGATCAGAAGCAAGAGTCCGCTTTCACTGTCGCTGGCTTCCTGAGCCAGTCGGCTGAGCAGGGCCCAGGAAAGTGAATCCATCCAGTGCGTGTCTTCAATGCACAGCAGCATGGGCGAGCGCTGCGCGGTGCTGGTGACCAAGCGGCAGATCGCGTCACGGGTGCGCAGGGCTCGCTCGGCGTCGTCGGTCTCAGGGATCTCAGCCAGCGGCTGACCAAGGAAGCGCTGAAGATACGGGTCGAGCATTGCGGCAACGCCGGACTCGGTATCGCGAGACAGGGTGAGCAGCTGGCGAACCACTGGCACCCAGCGGGTTTGCGGCGCGGTGTCGCCAGATTCTGCCGACGCCGTCAGGCTGATCACCGACAAGGCCTCGCCACGCGCCACGACTTCGCGCACCAGTCGGGTCTTGCCGATGCCGGCTTCGCCGATCAGTGCCATCAGCCCACCACGACGCTGACTGACAAGGGCATTGAGGCGGCTGTTGAGAATGTCCAGCTCAGGGTCCCGTCCGTAGACCGGCGCGCGATTCGACGTGCGCTTGCGCCGCTCATTGCTGGTGCTGCGTTTGGACCCCGCGCGGAAGTGGGTTGCCGCAACTTCCAGGCCCTTGACCTCGATCAGGCCTTCGAGCACGTAGTTGACGCGATCCTTTGAAAGATCGCGCGTCAGTTGATCGCACAAGGGGCCCGGCGACGCGTTCTGCATCAGGCGCGCGGCAAAGTTCATGGTGTGCCCGATCAGGGTGTAGTGGCTGCGATGATCGTTTCCGATCAGGCTGCAGAAGACGCGGCCCGTTGCCACGCCCACCCCGCAGCTGATGTTGCGACGCGACAGGGCATCGACGATGTCGATCGATGCCAGCGCAGCGCGGCTGGCGTCATCTTCGTGAACGCGTGCGAGCAGGCCGAAGGCAATGATGAAGACCGGGCCTTTGTCATCCACCACAAACTGCAGAATGGTGCCTTCGTGCCGGGCGACTACCTGTTGCACGGTGCGCGCTGCAACATGCGCGTTGCGACCATCGAGAATGCCGTTGTGCAGCAGGCCGGGGAGCCGGGCGAAGATCACGCTTGGCCGCCGGAATTCGGCCAGCCAGTTGGAATCCAGCTGATTCAGATTGTGGTGGACCGGCTCGCTGACATGCGCCATTGCCAGTGACGAGGGACACTCGCGCGGGTGCGTAAATGTATTCGGACTTGTCCGCTTAACGGGCTGGCAGCTGCGCACCTGCAAAATGCCGTCGCCTGATCGGCTGACCGTGATGCAGCCTTCGGCCAGCGCCCAGGCTTCGGGGGAGACGATCAGCATATTGTTCTGGGCCAGTGCATCCGCCCGACCGACCTGTTCAAACGCCGGGCCACTGAGCAGGCACTGCCAGCGCCCGAATTCGCCGCCAACACGGTGCGCGGCAAATGCGCCCGCGCCGAGAGAGAAGCGCATCAACGGCGCGTCTGCCTGATTCTTCGCGTTGTGCTTTTTCAGAGCATTCAGGGCAGCCGAGCTGGCGCGATTGATGGCGCCCGACAAGTCCGCTTCGCTGCTGGCCGCCGGCCACAGCACGAACAAGGCGTCACCGCCAAAGACCACGACATCGCCGCCCTCTGCTGTCAATTCGGCGATGAGCTGGCCGATGCTGTTCTCGATCAGCTCGTTCGCCAGCTCCACCCCCTCAGGCCCCCCGGCCACCAGACGTTCCACCTTGCCGGTAAAACCCACCACATCGACAAACACCAGTGCGCCGGAGATGGTCCACTCTTCAAAGCCCGGCTTTACGTCCGCGCCCAGTGCATAGCGTTCGCGCAGGAAGCGCGGCAGGAAGCGGCCCAGAGAATCAGATGTGATACTCATGGAGTCTTCGTAATGCTGCGGGATGGGAGACGATGGGCGGGCACGGGGTCTCTATTGGCAGGGCCGAAGGGTGGAGAAGCGCAGGATACGGATTTTGAGGGAGCGGGGATGGCAGGTACGGGCAAGAGGGTATTGATTCTAGGGGGTGGTGTCGCCGGCATGAGCGCTGCCCATGAACTGATTGATCGCGGCTTCGCGGTCACTGTCCTTGAGGCGCGGGATATCCCCGGCGGCAAGGCACGCAGCATGGCGAGTCACTCGGACGGCCTGCCCGGCGAACACGGCTTCCGCTTTTTCCCTAGTTTCTATCAGCACCTGACCCATACCTTGCAGAACATTCCCTACCGGAATAACCGGCAGGGAGTGCTCGGCAATCTGGTGGACACCACGCGTGCGGGTGCGGCGAGATTCGGCAAGGATCTGATCATCCTCAACTCAGGGTTTCCTGATACGCCGGATGCTTTCATGGAAATGGCGGATGACCTGGTGGGGAATCCTTTCGGACTCAGTGCCGAGGAGACCCGCTTCTTTGGCGAGCGCATGATGCAGATTGCCAGTAGTTGTCATGAGCGCCGTCTTGAGGAATACGAAAAGATCGGCTGGTGGCAGTTCATCGAGGCGGATCGCTTTTCCGACAACTACCGCAGTGTCCTGGGGTCGACCACCCGATCCCTGGTGGCCGCTGACCCACGCAAGGCCAGTGCGCGCACCATCGGAGACATCACCCTGCAGGCGGTCATGGGCTTGAGCACGCCAGGCAAGACCTATGATCGCGTTCTTAATGGCCCCACCAGCATGGTGTGGATTGATCCCTGGCTGGAGCATCTGCGCACGCGTGGCGTGGACTACCGCTTGTCCTGCCCGGTCACCGCCTTGCAGGGCGATGCGCGCGGGCTGCGCGGCGTCACCGCCAGCACCCCCACCGGCGAGCAGACATTCGAAGCGGATTGGTATGTGTCGGCCCTGCCGGTTGAGAAAATTGCCGGTCTTTTGACAGACCAATTACGCATGGCTGATCCGGCGCTGGCGGCCGTTGATGGTTTGTCCCAGTACGTTGCCTGGATGAATGGCATTCAGTATTACCTGACGCGCGAAGTGCCCGTTCTGCATGGTCATGTGCTGTATGTGGACGCGCCCTGGGCCCTGAGTTCAATTTCGCAATCTCAGTTTTGGCCTGATGTGGATTTCGCAAGTTTTGGCGACGGCAAGGTCCGCGACAGTTTCTCGGTGGATATTTCCGACTGGGACACGCCAGGCCTGTGTGGCAAGCCGGCGCGGGCCTGCACCCGTGAAGAAATTGCCAAGGATGTCTGGAGGCAGCTGCGTGCCAGCCTCAACACCGGAGGCGTACTGCGCCTGAGCGACAATCTGCTGCACTCCTGGTTTCTCGATCCCGGCATCGTGTTTGACCCGCAAACCGGAGTGACACAGGCCAACCTGGACCCGCTGCTGGTCAATAGTGCCGGCACCTGGCGTCAGAGACCGCAGGCGGCAACCAGTCTGCCCAATCTCTTTCTGGCTTCTGACTACGTGCAGACCAATACCGATCTGGCCTGCATGGAAGGCGCCAATGAGGCCGCGCGCAGGGCCGTCAATGCCATTCTGGAGCGCAGCGGTTCCAGCCGCCCGCCGTGCCAGATCTGGTCGCTGCCCGAGCCTGAAGTCTTTGCCCGCTGGCGACGTGACGATCTCGCGCGCTTCCGTCAGGGCAAGCCGTGGAAGGCTGCGGCCTGAGCGCAGCAGCCTTCTCAGGCCGTTTTCTTCTGCTCGCCTTCGATGTGCTGCGGAAATCCGCAGATTGCGCGCGAAGCCGCCATTGCTGACGCAACCGTTGATTCCACGCAGCCTGCATTGAGCACCGGGTTGTAGGTCCAGTCGCCCGCAAAAAACAGGTTCTGAAATTCCGGACAGTGCGGCGGCGGGCGGGAGGCGGTGGTTCCGGCAAGCGACAGCGTGTAGCGCTCGCTGGGGTCGATGTTGGCGCGGAAATATTGTGCGGAAAAGGCCTCGGCGCCGTCGGGGGCAAACAGGGCATCGGGCCTGATGCCGTACTCGCTGAGTGGGTCGCCCACCTTGGGCCAGAGCACCGGCCCCACGTTGCTCAGCCAGTTCCGCGCGGTATCGCGTACCACCTGCAACTGACGCGCCGGATAGCCGTGGTCAGTAGTCGGTGCTTCGTCCGGATCATCGGGCAGTTGCCCGCAGAAATAGGAAATGGAAGCGGGTTCTGCAACGCCGCCCCAGTGTTCCTCGCCCAGTACCTGGGTCATGTCGCACCAGGTATTGAATGGCTGGAAGTATCCGCCCAGCAATGGCGCGGCCAGGCCTTCGGCTTCGGCCTGGCGCATGCGCTCGGGGACTCGCCAGCCCATGTCGGCGGGCGTGCCGCTGAGCCAGAGCTGCATGGCCTGCGTGCGCGTGGTGGCGATTCGGGCGTCGCCCTCGAACATGCGCTGAAAAGTTCTTGACCGTGGAATCAGATCGGCACCGATCTTCTCCAATGCCGCCACCGGAATGGCATTGACCACCAGATCAAAGTCCTTGCCTCGCTGCAGGCTGTAGCAGCCAGCGTTAGGCCATGCGGTCCAGCTCGATTCCAGGTTGTAGGGCTGGCCCGGATTGTTCGGGTCATTGGCGAGCTTGCTGCCATTGACGATCTGATCGAAATCCGGAGTCGCCGGCCATGTGTCGTAGTCGCCGACCCGATGCAGCGGCTGATAGCCGCCGTGTGCCTTGGTGGCGGCCTTGAGCTTGACCTGGCGGGTGAGGTCGATGGTTTCAATCTGGCCGTCATCGTTGGCGTGCAGCTTGTCCACACGCTGGAAAAACTCGAAGCGCACACCACGCGCCTTGAGTAGTGCGTACAGCGGCACGAAGATGGTATCGCCCATGCCGGACTTCATCTTGTACATGAAGCTGCCGTCGTAGCCAGAGACCGCCAGCAGCATGATGCGGGCAGCGGTGCCGGCGGCAATATTGGGCTGGGTTTCATTGCCGCCCACGTAGCCGAACATGAGATCGTTGAGGACGCGGGTGAAGTTGCAGTCCAGCGTTTGTTCCGCGTCGGCGCCATGTCTTCGCAGCCACTGGCGAAACTCGACGTGATCCACCGACTCGAAGCCGCGATAGAGCAGGCCGTCACGCAGAATGCCGATGCCGACCGTCGCCAGCAGATCGGTCATCCGGTAGATGCGCCGGGCGCGGACGCTCTTGTCGACACGGTGTCGAAGCACGCCACGCGCGGTGCCGCGAAAGCCTTCCAGCGCCGCGGCCAGTGCAAGTTCCTGAGAGGGATTTCGGGTGCGTGCATCTTGCGGGAGCAGACTCGCCATCTTGTGAATGCCGCGCAGCACGTTGCGGCGCAGGAACTTCTCGCCGCGCCAGATCATTTGTGTGGCCCAGCTTGGCAGCGCAAAACGTTCGAGAAATTCCTCTATCTCGTTGTCGTCACCAAAGCGTCCTTCAAAGAAATTCATGCCCAGCTGTAGCGCTTCAACAAACATGCCCCAGTCCGATGGGTGCTGCCCCAGTCCGGGTTCACGGTCATTGCGTGAGAACAATATTGGCCACTGCTCAAGGCCGTCGCGGCCGTTGTCGCCCAGCACCACCAATGAGTGCTGGGCAAAGGCCTGTCGCCAGTCGGTGAAGGTAGCGGGCTTGGGTTCGGGGACGTCACGCAGGGATTCCAGTACCTGCCGGTACGTGCGGAACGCGTTTTCGTAGAAACCGAACCAGATGTGCAGGCCGTGCTCTTCGATACGATCACCCTGGCCGGGTGCAAGATTGCGTCCGCTGGCACCTTTGCCGCCCAGTCGCCAGCCTTGCTGGTAGATGGTGATCTCGAATTTTTTCTGTGCGTCCGGCGACTGACTTAGCCAGTACGCCGTGGACAGCCCCGCTAGGCCCCCGCCCAGAATCGCGATTTTCTGCTTCGACCCGCTCATGGATTCTCCCTGAAGGGGGCAAGGGATAGCCCTTGCACGGTCGGTTCGTCAAGCCGCGTTGGTTTGTCGGCCGAGCAGCCATTGAAGTGCGATCAGGGCCGCCTAAACTGGCTGCACAGCAATTGCGGACATTAGATATGAATTATTTTGTAACGGGCGCAACGGGTTTCATCGGCAAATTTCTGCTTGAGCGGCTTCTCGCACGCAAAGAGGCCGAGATTCATGTTTTGGTCCGCGACAGTTCGCGGGAAAAGTTTGAAGCCATGGCGCAGCGCTATGGCGACGCAGCAAAGCGCCTGCACATTGTCAGCGGCGATATCACCACGCCGGGGCTGGTGCCGGCAGCTAGTTTCAAGAAGCTCAAAGGGCAGATCGATCACGTGTTTCACCTGGCGGCGGTCTATGACATGTACATGGACGACGACACCGCAGACCGCGTGAACAATGAGGGCACGCGTAATGTCGTGGCCTTTGCCAATGATCTGGGAGGCGATGTCACGCTGCATCATGTTTCCAGCGTGGCTGTAGCCGGCGGCGACTTCCGTGGCAAGTTCACGGAAAAAATGTTCGACGAAGGTCAGCGGCTGGATCACCCCTACTACCGCACCAAGTTTCAGAGCGAGGCGATTGTCCGCAACGAGTCAGCGGTCGCGTTTCGCATCTATCGGCCCGGTGTCGTGGTGGGGCATTCCGAAACCGGCGAGATGGACAAGATCGACGGCCCCTACTATTTCGCCAAGGCAATCCAGCAACTGAGCTACAAGGTGCCCAAATGGATGCCCTTGCTGGGCATTGAAGGCGGCAAGGTCGCCATTGCCCCGGTGGATTACGTGGCGGCAGCCATGGATGTCATCGCACACAAACCGGGTCTGGATGGCCAGTGTTTCCACCTGATGCAATCCAGCTCTCCCAGTGTTGGCGATCTGTTGCAGGCGTTTCTGGAAGCCGCACACGGACCTGAGTTTGCGAAGCGCATGCATTTGCCGGCGGTGCCCAGTTCGCTCAAGTCTTTGTCCTCAGCAGTTCGGCGTGCGGTTCCAAAGGGTCTGCGCGCGCAGGTCTCCCGCAGTATCGGGGTGCCGCCATCGGTGCTCGGCTATGCTTTTAACCAGGCCTTGTTTGATGACCGCCAGGCCCGCGCCGCGCTCAAGGAAAGCGGTGTGCGCTGCCCGGATCTGCGCGACTACGTTGATACGCTCTGGCAGTACTGGGAGCTGTTTCTCGATCTCAAGGTCAAGGTGACGCCGCGCCAGATGCAGAAGCTCAGCGGCAAGATCGTTCTGGTCACAGGCGCCTCATCCGGCATCGGATTCACTACATCCAAGAAGCTTGCGGCTGCGGGTGCGAAAGTCATTCTGGTGGCGCGAACACGCGAAAAACTGGAGGAAACGCAGGGCATCATCGCCAAGGCCGGCGGCGAGGCATATGTCTACCCCTGCGATCTTTCCAACATGGAAGATATCGACCGGATGGCAGCCGAGGTGCTGAGAGATTTCGGCCACGTGGATATCCTGATCAACAATGCAGGACGGTCCATCCGGCGTGCCGTCATGGAGTCCTACGATCGCTTCCACGATTTCGAGCGCACCATGCAGCTCAATTATTTTGGCTGCGTGCGCCTGATCATGGCCTTGTTGCCGAGCATGGCCAAACGAAAGAGCGGGCACATCGTCAACATCAGCTCCATCGGCGTGCTGGCCAACGCCGCCCGCTTCTCTGCTTATGTGGCGAGCAAGGCGGCGTTGGATGCGTTTACCCGTTGCCTGTCAGCAGAAGTGCGCGCCCGCAACATTCACACCACGGCGATCTACATGCCGCTGGTGCGTACGCCCATGATTGCGCCTACCAAGATGTATGACTACGTCCCGACCTGGAGCCCCGAAGACGCCGCGAACACCGTGCTGAAATCACTGGTGGAAAAACCCAAGTCGGTCGCCACCACGCTGGGAACCGCAGCGGCAGTGAGTTATGCGGTGTGGCCCAAGATGAATGACTACGTCCTGTCCAAGGGCTTTCAGTTATTCCCCTCGTCCTCTGCTGCAAAAGGGCGCAATGAGGGCAAGAAGCCGAGCCTGGAAGAAATGGTGTTTGCCAATGTGTTCAAGGGCGGGCACTGGTAGTGATGTTGTTGCGGCGATGATTCAGTGCGGATTCGCAGGGCAGGCATTATCGTGATCCGATGAGCCCACCCGATATCGCGGATCCCGCTGAAACAGCCGACCCGGTTTTTGCCTCGCGTTGGCTGGAGCGTGGGCGCAGGATTCATCTGCGGTTTCCGTGGCTGCTGCCGGCCATCAGTTTTGCGGTGGGCTGGCTGAGCTTTTTCCTGTTTCAGCGCGGCGAAGGACTGGCCCGTTTCATCGCCGTGGTGGCCTTGATTGGATGGCCCTGGCTGCTGGCAGAGAATGTATTGGGTCGCCTGATCCTGGCGCGCTCCGGGGGGCGCTTCAATATTGGCGTCGTGAGGTTTGTGACCCAGCAGATTCAACAGGAAATCCTGTTTTTTGCACTGCCATTCCTGATCGGCGCGACCCAGGCGCATTTCGGGCAGATCATTTTTTCAGGCATTGCGGTGCTGGTGGCACTCGCGCTGACGCTGGATCCGATCTATCTGCATCGCATCGCGCCCCATCGTGGGCTCTCCACGGCGGTTCACGGTTACTGCACTTTCATTGCCGCACTGGTGGTTTTGCCGGTCGCGCTGCATATGCCGCTGGATGAGGCGCTGCCACTGTCCTTGCTGATTACCGCCGGCACTTTGCTCGCCGGTCTTCCGCGCATGCTGCTTTCCGTGAGCGGCTGGCGGATGCGCCTGGGCGGTACCCTGGCATTGCTCCTGAGTCTGGTGCTGTTGTGGCTGGTCCACAGCTGGGTGCCGGCCGCCGGCTTCTGGGTGCGTGATGCCCGGGTGACCAACAGCATCATCCAGCTGCAGCCCGGCGTATCGCTACAAACGTTCAGCCCGCGCGATCTTGCCGGTGGTGGCGTGGTCGCCTTTGTTGCAGTCCGAGCGCCAACAGGACTGGCTCAGGACGTCGTTTTTGAATGGCGTCACAAGGGCAAGGTTCTGGACAGCATTCCCGCCCGAATATCCGGTGGCCGTGAGGAAGGCTTTCGTACCTACAGCCGCAAGCAGAATTTTCCGGCCGATCCGCTCGGCAACTGGTGCGTTGACCTGATCACGCCGCAGCGGCAGGTGATTGCCCGCATCCGATTTGAGGTGGTCGGCGAGTAGGGGCTTCTGAAAGGCAGGCTCAGGTTTGAGGCTTGCCGGAGGCCGGATAAATCACAGGGTGAATGGCAAAACCGTGCTGCACGGCCACGTCGTGCTGGTCCATGACCGGCTCAATCAGTTTCCATACCTTGTAGTTGTTGTAGAACGGCGTGGTCGGGTACATGTGATGAATCAGGTGGTAGTGCTGGTATTGCAGTAGCGGCCCCAGCAACCATTCGTGACCTTTGCGGACGGTCGTTGCGCGAGTGAAGTTTTCTTCCTGCGTCACATCGTGCGGCACGTGCGGCAGCCAGAAAAAACTGAAGCCCAGAATCAGCAGGATCAGGCGAGACGGTACAAACCACAGCATCAGCACTTCCATGCCATAACCTGCCCAGATCAGCGCGGCGATCAATACAATCGTTGCAGCGGCGAGGCGAAGCGAGTTGCGGAAGTAGGGCGCTGACACACGATCGCCGTTGTTCAGGGCGTGCACGAAGTAGGCGAAGTCGATCAGCATCCAGCGAATCGGCAAGCTCCACCAGGCACCGCGAAACATCACGTCCGGATCTTTCTCTGCGCTGGTGAACCGGTGGTGAAGAATGTGTGCCCAGCGAAACAGCCGGATGTCCACGAAGGGTTCAACCATCAGGATGCCGATCTGGCCAATTGCATCATTGAGTCGCGCATTGGAAGAAATGGAGCGGTGAATGGCATCGTGGGCGACACTGAAGGCCATGTAGCCAACCACGGTGTTGGTGATGGTGCCGATCCACAGCGGGACGCGGCCGGTTCCGCAGAACCAGTAACTCGCCAGATAGCTCGCCACCAGCAGTATCCACATGATGGTGGTCGGCCAGGCCAGCCTCGGCGCCTGGGTCAGCGACCGGAAGCGAGCTTTCTCGCCAGCGTCCAGATGATCCAGCGTGACTGGATTGCGACTCATGCCTGAGCTCCTTTTCGGCGTACGGACGAGCGTGTTTCCCAGCGGCCTTTCCCGGTGGGCTTCTTGCGAATTCGAGGTTTGCTCACAGTGCCCATCAGGCGCTGCAGCATGCCGGGAGCCAGTTGTTCGAGGGTCTTGCCATGCACCAGTTGATTGGCTGCGTGCAGGGTCATCATGCCGTGCAGGGAAACCCAGTAGGCATGGGCAACCTCGCGTGCCTCGCCAGTAATAAGGCCTTCATCGATGCAGGCCTGGACGATGTCCAGGCTGAAGTCGAAAAAGTCACGCCGCGCAGCTAGCAGATCAGGATAGGTGTTGGGTGGTGGCTGATTGCCAGAGAAGAGCAGTTGGTAGTCTGCCGGGTAGCTGCGTGCAAAATCGATATAGGCAATGAACAGTGACTCCAGGCGCGAATAGGCAGTCGCCGGGTCGATGCGTGGCCGGATGTGCTGGTCAAAGGCGCGTAGAGATTCGCAGCGGATGGCTGCAAACAACGCTTCCTTGTTATCGAAATAGCGGTAGGGAAGTGTGTGGCTGATGTCCAGCGCCGCGGCCAGACTGCGGAAGCTGACCTTGTCCTCGCCCTGCGTGCGCACCATGTTCAGGCCAGCACAGGCCATGCGCCGGCGCATTTGATGCAGTTCGTAGTCGGAGAGCTGGGGTCGTGGCATAAGTTAATTAAACGACGTTTAATAAACATCGTCAAATTTTCATGGCCCCGTATTCAGCGGGCAACGATGTGCTCGGGGTGGCGGAGAGTCGGGTCGCGGATGCAGGCTTGTGCCCGCAACTGCGGAACTCAGTTCAGGACGGTGGGAACTGCCAGTCTGAAAGGCGCGATGATGGCATCAAATTTTTCGCCGCTGGCCATATGCACCATGTTGAATTCGCCGTGCATGGTGCCCACGGGTGTATTGAGCGGGCAGGCACTGGTGTACTCAAATGATTCGCCCGGAGACAATTCCGGCTGATGCCCCACGACGCCGGGGCCGCGCACATCCTCGGTTGTGCCTTCACCATTGGTGATGACCCAATGGCGTGAGATCAGCTTGACGGCGGCGTCTCCCTCGTTCCGCACGGTGATGTGGTAGGAGAAAAAATACTGGCCGTTCTCCGCATCGGATTGCTCTGCCACGTACCGTGGCTGGGCGATGACGCGAACGCCTTGGGTCAGAGTATTGGACATGCGCTGATTCTAGCTCGCATCGAGCAGCGACAGGACTGGGGTCAAGCCCGCGATGCAATTGCGCTGGGTCGTGGCCAGGACTGTGGCCAATTGCATGGCCCGCCGCTGCCTATAATGCGATGGAAATACCGGCGTCTTTCGAGGGCGCACTGTCCGAGGAGATCCTGGTGAGCATTTTCCGAGCCCTGTGCGCCGCTGCTGTTTTGGGCCTCAGCTGTTCCACTTTGGCGCAAGCCGTGCCCGAAGCATCAGAACAGGCCGACGAAGCTGCGTTGATCGAAGCCTTTCTCGCCTCGCTGGATCCGCAATCGGGTCTAATCACATTGCCAGGCGGTATCGCCACCCTCGATCTCAGCGAAAGGTTTCACTATCTCGACCCCGTGAATACGCAGCGTCTGCTGGAAGACGCCTGGGGAAATCCGCCGGGTTCGGCACAAGGGACGCTAGGAATGATCTTGCCTGCAGAAACCAGCCCGCTGGATGAGTACGGCTGGGGTGTGATCATCGGCTATGTCGGGGACGGTCATGTCTCCGATGAAGATGCCGGTAGCGTGGACTACGACGAACTCCTGCAGTCCATGAAAGCGCTTGCAGAAGCAGAGAACGAGCAACGAAAAGCGCAGGGTTACGAAACCGTCCAACTGGTGGGGTGGGCCGAGCCGCCTCATTACGACGCACTTGGCCACAAAATGTTCTGGGCCAAGAACCTGTCGTTCGAGAACACGCCCGACAACACCCTGAACTATTTTGTTCGCGTGCTCGGTCGCGAAGGCGTTCTGGAGCTGAACGCGGTGGCGGGGATGAACCAGCTGTCGCAAATTCGCCATGACATGAAGGACGTCATGGCGATGACGGATTTTGTCGAGGGTCATCGCTATGCCGACTTCAACAAGGACACCGACAAGGTCGCGGGCTATGGGCTGGCGGCGCTGGTTGCAGGCGGGCTGGCCGCGAAGTCAGGCTTGTTCGCCAAGCTAGCGGCGGTGCTGATTGCAGGCAAGAAGTTCATCATCATCGGCCTGGTGGCATTGGCGGGCCTGCTGTTCAGACTGCTCCGCAAGAAATCCTGAACAAGCGCGTTTATCTCAGTTCTGGCGGGCCGCCTTCGCGGATGCTCGAGAGCTGACTGACAAAGGTGTTCCAGTCCACGTTGCGGCTGTAGCCGACAACGTCAATGCGCGGAAGCAATTTGCCCTTGACCAGTACGTAGCCGCCATCGGCCGTGGGTTCGATGCCGCCCATGCGGCAGACGCCATTGTTGAGCACGCAACTCCAGCCGATGCGATCGTAGGCAAAGTCATCAAAGAAGCGCAGGAAGCCACGTGACAGGATTCCGGTCGGGCCGCCACCGATGGAGGAAATGTTGTCGATGGCGCGCTGCGAAATACGATGCCTGGAGCGGTCTTCGGGCGGCGTCATGATCCGTGCGCGAAAGGCCACAGGCCGCCATTTCAGCAGGCGCAGGTCTTCTATGTCGGCATCCAGGCGCCCTTCAATGCGGCCGAAAGAAAACGCACCGGTCAGCGCGGCGAGATCCAGATCGCGCAGATGAATATTGGAGGAAATTCTGGGGACGCGACCAAAGGGGTCGAGCACGCGCAGGCGATCCACCGAGGCGTGACCGTCGAATGCATTTGCGGTCAGGACACCGTCGAGCTTGAGTTCCCGGTCCTGCAGTGACAGGCCGGGCAGGGAGCCCGACAAGCTGCCACTGAACTCCGGCCAGCCCAGCGCGCGGCAAAGCTGGGCAAGGTCAATGGGTTCAATCTGTGCATCCAGACTGGCGCTCATTCCATCCTGTGCAATGTTGCCAGCCGAGAACCTGCGTACGGAAATGGCGCCACCCGCGACGGGTATGCGCAGCGGGGCAAGCAGCTTCAGATTGCGTGACCACACTTGAAACTGAGCATCAGCGCCCGCCATCTTCAGTTTGGCGATACGCGATGCATCCCACTGCATGCTGGATGCGTCGGCCGGCGTGTTCGCTCGCCAGTGCAGCTTGCCGCGCAAGCCTTCGACCTCTGCGTCGGCTGGCTTGGAGCTGATGCGCGTGGGCAATAACTTGATGTCCACTGCGGTGGGCAGCCCTTGCTGAATCTCGAAGCTGGCCGATGCCTGTCCCGAGAGTTTCAGATGTTCTAGCTGCGTGCCGATCATGAACGGTTGTGCAAACGTGTCGAAGGCCGCTCCCAAGCGCATCTCTTGAATCTGGATGCTGGCATCAACGCTTGAGATGGAGCGGCCCTGGAGTTTGCCGCTGGCTTGCAGGACGCCGGTCTGTTCGAAATCGAAATGCGTCACCGTGAGCTGTCCGCTGCTGGGCTGGTACTGCAGATCGGCCCGAAGCTGTGCCGGTGCCAATTCAAAGTCCACGAACACCGGTTCCACATAGGCCTGTCCGCTCGGCGCCTGTGCCTGAACGGAAGCGAGCAGGCCATTCTCCTGCTGCGTGATCTTGAAACGGATGCGGGCTTGCAGCTTGTCCGTGGCGTAGCGGCCACTGGCATCGCTCCAGCTCAGGGCATCAAGGCCGGTACTGCCTTGCGCCGACCACTGGCCGTCAGCGTGGAGCTCGGCCTTGAAGTCCGCGGCGAGCTTCTGTTGCTCCCAAGTCGTTTCAAGGTGTCCATTGCTGCAGGAAATCTTGTCCTGCGCTGCCTGCGTGCTGCAGTGGAGCCGGACATTCCTGATGTCTACCGGCAGATCAGGATGCGCAATGGAGCCAGCCTGCAGAGTGAATGACAGTGCATGCGCGCTGCAGCTTGCTGCCATCAGCAACAAACCTGTCCAGAAAGAAGCGTGATGAAATATTCGCGGCACATTTCATGGTGGCATGGCCGTGGCCGGGTGAAAACTTTGCGCGTTTGCCTGTTCGAGCGAATCAGCGCGGAGCCTCAGTGAAAAGCATCAGTGGAAGTCACGTGAGCGCGTTGCCAGGCTGCCGACCCAGTCACTGGCGTCAAAAAACTTTTGCGCCACGATATGCGTCACGCCCTGGGATTTCTGCAATTCGCCGCTGACGATCAGGAAGCGCGCGCGCAGAGCGGCAAGCCGATGGGCATCCATCACGTCTTTCCAGACGATGAGATTATGCGAGCCGGTTTCATCTTCCAGCGTCATGAACACTGTGCCGTTGGCCGTCTGTGGGCGCTGACGGCTGATCACCAGACCGCAGATTTTCACGCGCCTGCCGCCGGGAAGTTGTTCGATATCCGAGGCGCGTTTGATCTTGAGCTTGTCCAGCCGTTTACGCAGCAGGGCAACCGGGTGCCGGCGCAGGCTCAGGCCAGTGGCGGCGTAATCGTCAAGAATGTCCTGCCCTTCCTCCGGTGTTGGGATCAACTTGAGTTGAGGCTCCCTGGCCGCGTGCCCCGCCAGCATGCCCGGAAGCCGTTCGCTGCCCAGCGCGGCCCAGCGGGCACGATGGCGATGGCCACTAAGCGAGCGCAGAGCATCCGCATCAGCCAGTACATTGCGATCACGCGCGTCCAGTTGCGCACGATGAACCAGATCCTCCAGGTCTGTCAGCGCTGCCTGTGTCCGCGCATGCTCGATGCGTCGCGCGGTGTCCTGCGAAAGCCCGTTGACCATCCGCAGGCCGAGTCGCAACGCAGGCTGTGCGCCCTTAACCATTGTTGCAGGCGGCTCAAGCGTGCAATCCCAATCGCTCTGGCTCACGTCTGCAGGCAGCACCGTGACGCCCTGACGCCTGGCTTCGGTCACCAGTTGCGCCGGCCCGTAAAAGCCCATCGGTTGTGAATTGAGCAGGCCGGCGGTGAACGCCGCGGGTTCATGGCGTTTCATCCACGCCGAGGCATACGCCAGCAGGGCGAAACTCGCAGCATGTGATTCCGGAAAGCCATAGGAGCCGAAGCCGAGCACCATCTGGTAGATGCTCTCGGCAAACTCATCATCAAAACCATTCTTCGCCATCCCGCTGAGCAGTTTTTCGCGAAAGTGGGTGAGGCCGCCGTGACGCTTCCACGCGGCCATGGAGCGACGCACCTGATCTGCCTCACCTGCTGAAAAGTCAGCGCCATCGATCGCGATCTGCATCACCTGTTCTTGAAACAGCGGAACACCCAGGGTGCGACCCAGCGCTTTTCGCAAACGATCGGGAATCTCGATGGTGGTGTCCGGGTTTTTGGCCAGCGCCTGTCTGCGCTTCAGGTAGGGATGCACCATGCCGCCCTGAATCGGCCCGGGGCGGACAATGGCCACCTCAATCACCAGATCGTAAAAACAGCGTGGTTTCAGGCGCGGCAGCATCGACATCTGTGCGCGTGATTCAATCTGGAAGACCCCCACGGTCCTGCCTTCACAGATCATGTTGTAGGTGGCGTCATCTTCCTGCGGAATATCCTTCAGGCCAAACGCCGCGCCGCGTAGCGTCTCGACCATGCGCAGTGATCGCCGCAGTGCGCTGAGCATGCCCAGCGCCAGCACATCCACCTTGAGAAGCCCCAGTGTTTCCAGATCATCCTTGTCCCACTGGATGATGGTGCGGTCCTTCATTGCAGCGTTCTCGATCGGCACCAGCCTGGATACCGGCGCATCCGAAATAATGAAGCCGCCAACGTGCTGCGACAGATGGCGCGGCATGCCCACCAGCCGGGGCACCAGTTCCAGCCACTTCCGGGTCAGCGGCGCATCGGGGCTCAACCCCACTTCCTTGAGCCGGTCTGGCAATGCTTCGCCCTTGTCCCACCAGGCCAGAGATCCGGCGAAGGCATCGATCTGGTCCGGTGCGGCGCCGAGCGCCTTACCCACGTCGCGAATTGCCATCTTGCGGCGGTAGTGGATCACGGTAGCGGCAATCGCAGCGCGACCACGTCCGTACTTGTTGAACACGTACTGGATGATTTCTTCGCGCCGCTGATGTTCAAAGTCCACATCAATGTCCGGCGGCTCGTTGCGCTCCTTTGAAATGAAGCGTTCAAACAGCAGATTGCCTTTCTCCGGTGGCACCTCCGTGATGTTCAGGGCATAGCAGACAGCCGAATTTGCAGCGCTGCCGCGGCCCTGGCAGAGAATGCCGCGCGCACGCGCTTCACGCACGATGTCCCATACGGTGAGAAAGAAGGCTTCCACTTTCATCTCGCCGATCAGCTGCAGTTCTTTCTCGATCTGCTGCACAACCGCGGATTCAGGGCCCTGGGGCCAGCGCTGGCGCATGCCGTCCTCGGTGAGTTTGCGTAGCCAGCTCGACGGCGTGTGGTCGGGGCGTGTCAGTTCGCGCGGATATTCGTACTGAACTTCGCGCATGGAAAAGTGGCAACGCTGTGCGACATGCACGGTTTCGTCCAGAAGCGCCTGTGGATACAGCTCCTGCAGTTCTTCCCGAGCGCGCAGGTGATGCTCGCCGTTGGCAAGAAGGTGGTATCCACAATCTGACACCGGCAGGCCGTGCCGGATAGACGTCATCACATCGTGCAGGTCGCGTTGCTCACGGGCGTGGTAGCGCACATCGCCACAAGCCAGCAGTGGCAGGCTGAACCGTTTTGCACAACGATCAAGTTGCTTCAGGCGCCGGGCATCGCCGCTGCCGCGATGCAGCTCGACACCGATCCACGCGCGGCCCTGAAAGTTGTCGCGCACCCATGCGGCATGCTCCGCATTGATCTTGTCATCGGGAATCCAGATGGCCAGTCCGGTCTGCCTGATGTGCGAGAAATCCTTGCGCAGCAGTTGGTATTCGCCTTTCTCGCTGCGCCGGCGTGCATGCGTAATCAGGCCGGACAAGGCTTCGTAAGCCTGTTTGTCGGTGACTAGCAGTACCAGCTTGGGGCCATCTTCGATCTGAAATTCGCTGCCAACAATCAGCTTAACGCCACTTTTCTCAGAGGCTTCCAGTGCGCGCACCATTCCCGCCAGTGAACATTCGTCCGTGATGGCCAGGGCGGAATAGCCCAGGCGTTTTGCTTGTTCAAACAGATCTTCAGCGTGCGATGCCGCGCGCTGAAACGAGAAACACGACAGGCAGTGCAGCTCAGCGTAAGCGATATCTGGCCTGGCCGAAGAAGGCTTCCCAGCGCAGGCCGGGGGTGTTGGATCGAATGAGCGCATGACTGTATAAATATACAGTAATGAATCATATCGATTGCCGACTTGACGGCGGGTCAGCCGAAATCAGGCTGCCGCCAAGTTCGGTGTCCGCTGTGACCTGAAGATCGGCCAGGATTCGAAAGCATCTCGGTTGCGCCGGCTTATGGAATGACGCAGTTTTCAGGCGAGTCAATTCCGGAGAGGATTCTCCGGGGCATTTGCGAGACAATAAACCAACCAAAAAAGGATGCCGTGCAAGTTGAGCATCCAGACAGAGGAGGAGAGAAGTCCAGATGTGCTTTCAAGCGAAATACTCAAGTTGCTTGGCCGGGGGCTCAGTCAAAGGAGAGCGCTCGTGAAAAGACTGTCACCGATGGATGCAATTTTTTTGTATCTGGAGCGCCCCGAGACGCCAATGCATGCCGCAGGCCTGCTGGTGTTCGACTATCCGGAAGGGGCGGATGCGGGGTTCTGCCGCGAACTGATCGATGAGCTGCGTTCAGCAACGCGTTTTGAGCGGCCCTGGTCGCAACGCCTGCGCTCGCCACGCTTGAAACGCCTGTCGCATTTCTGGGTGGATGATCCTGCCATTGATCTGGAATACCACGTGCGGCATTCGGCGTTGCCGGAACCGGGTGGTGAACGTGAGCTTGGCCAGTTGATTGCGCGACTCCACAGCTATCCCCTGGATTTGACTCGCCCGCCGTGGGAGGTGCATGTGATTGAAGGGCTGGAGGGCAATCGCTTTGCGATGTACTTCAAGCTGCACCATGCACTGACCGATGGCGTAAGTGCGCTGCGTATGCTGCTGAGCAGCCTTTCAGAGGAGGCAGATGACCTCGATCACCCGCTGTTCTGGATGAAGCCGGCACCGTCGCGCACGCGCGGCAGGAAGAGCGACCGAACGGGTATCCGCCGCTTTACTGAGGCCATGCGCGGCAACATGCAATCCGTGCCCGATATTGCGCGGGCCTTCGGCCGCTTGATCCCGCGGCAAGCCAATGAACTGGCGCTGCCCTTCACGGCGCCACCATCGCTGCTGAATGCGCGGGTCTCCGGGCAACGTCGTTTCGCTACACAGCAATACGAAACGGATCGCGTGAAGCGCCTGGCAAAGACAGCCGAGTGTTCGTTGAATGATGTTGTGCTGGCGCTGTCTGCCGCTGCTCTGCGCCGCTTTCTGGAAGAATCCGGCGCCTTGCCAAAAAAGTCGCTGACCGTTGGCATCCCTGTATCGGTAAGAGCCAAGGATGACGAAGGTGCCGGCAACGCGATTTCAATGATGGTCTCAACCCTGGCGACGGAAGTCGCGGACCCGGTAGAGCGGCTGCGGGCGATTTCCGCATCGGTGGGTGAGGCCAAGGAGCATTTCAGAAAGATGTCGCCGGAGGCCTTGCAGTCCTATACGGTGCTTTTTCTTACGCCCTATATCTTGCAGATGGCGACCGGCGCTGGAAGTGCCAAAAAGCCAATCTGGAACGTTGTTGTGTCTAATGTTCCGGGCCCGAACGAACCGCGGTACCTGCGCGGCGCGCGTCTGAATGCGCTGTATCCGATTAGCCTCGCGTTTCATGGGCAGGCACTCAACATTACGTGCGTGAGCTACGCGGGCACGCTCAACTTTGGCTTCACTGCTGCACGAGATTCGCTTCCGCACATGCAGCGCATCGCGGTCTACATGGGCGAAGCACTGGAAGAGCTTGAGCAAGCCTTGCTGAAAAAGCCTAAATCACGTGGCACGACCTCCAGACGCAAGTGATGGATGCCGGATCGTGAGTCGTTTGACTGTCAGGTTCGCTGACTGAAATCACACCCGTGCATGTGATGCATGTTTCGTCCCATGCACGGGTACTCTTCTGTGTGAAAAATTGCAGCTCAGGCTTCAGTGCGCTGCTGACATTGGCCTGGCGTTTGCAGGCCGACCCGTGCAGCAAAGATTCTAATCCTGATCCGCGAGGATCTGGCTCATGCGCTTGCCGGTCTTGGATTTTTTCAGCGCGTGGACAATGGCTTCTTTCAGGGGCTCTTCCGAGAATTTCGGATGTGCAAGATCGGTAGGGCAGGCCAGAGGGCCGACGAAAGATGTCCAATCCTTGCCCACCCACCAGTCACAGTAGGATGGCGGGGTATCGTCTTCAACTGCTTTGGAAACAAATTTCTGCTGCTCTGCATCAAATGAAACGTCTTCATTGACGCCGGTGACAATGAAGCGCACCACCGCGTCGGCGTAGGTGTTGCAGAAGGATTCGTGAATGTCTTTTTGAGATGTCATCGGCGAATTGTAGCCCGCGAGGTGCTGCGTGGCATCCTATAAGGGGCAAGGAACGCTCGGGTGCGCCTCTTCTTCAGCGGATCTTCCGCTCTCTTTGTCGAGCCATGACGTGCCTTCACGGATTGTTTCGTGAGCGAACGCCACGAATCTGTCCTGATTCACAACAAGATCTGCATTCAGATCAATAACGAATTTTTCCGAATCCTTATGTCACACGTTCGTACCGTTGCAAACAACGGCATCCTTGAAATCCGCATTGAGCGGCCGGCCAAGCTCAATGCCCTGTCTCCAGACATGTATCGCGACCTGTGCCTTGCACTTGGCGTGCTCGACCGTGACCCGGCGTTGCGCGTGGGATTGATCGTTGCGCAAGGAAAGCACTTCACGGCAGGTATCGAACTGGATTTGTGGGCACCTATCCTGGCCGACGCCGAAAAATTTCCCGTGCCCGCAGAGGGCATCGATATTTTTGCCCTGTCGGGGCCGCGTTGCCGCAAGCCGCTGGTAATGGCGATGCAGGGCTATTGCTATACATGGGGCGTTGAATGGATGCTCAACACGGACGTGCGCGTAGCGGCGGATGACACCCGCTTTGCCATGCTTGAAGTCAAGCGCGGAATCTATCCTTGTGGTGGTGCTACCTTGCGGCTGCCTGAGCAGATGGGCTGGGCCAATGCCCAGCGATACCTGTTGAGCGGAGAGCCCTGGGACGCTGCGGAAGCCTTCCGCACCGGTCTGGTTCAGGAGGTAGTACCCGCCGGAGAGCAGGAAAAAGCTGCCCGCAAGATTGCGGCGCAGATTGCCGCAGCGGCGCCCATCGGGGTGCAGGCCATTCTCAAATCATCCCGTCTTGCACGTCTGAAGGGCGAAGCTGAAGCGGCTCGACACATCTTTGATGACATGGGTGCCGCTCTGGAAAGTGAAGATGCCAAGGAAGGCGTTCGCTCATTTATTGAGCGGCGTGCAGCGGTCTTCACAGGGCGGTAATCTCAGCGCCTGATCAAGTCTGCCTATTGTCTGGCCTTGGGGCCGGGTTGATCCTTAGTTGGCCAATGTGTTCTGGACTGCGTGTACGAACAAGTACAAGCCAAGGCCGAGGAAGGCGCAAAAAATAAGAATGGCGCCGAGGATGGCGCCGGTACTGGCATTACTCACTTTGACGTCGCGCTTGCTGACGCCACGCACGCCACTGGCACCGGACAGTACGGCGCCCAGAATCTGAAAGGAGTTGAGGCGCTTGGGCGGTGTAGCGGGTTCGGCGGGCTCTGGGTTCATCTGCTGTGGCGTCTTGTCTGAAAAAATGAGGCGATGTGTTTCGCAGGCGTGCAGCATTATCTCGCAGAATGTCTGATGCGGGCGCGGCACATCAAATTCGTACATCACAAGCAGTCGAGCGATCTTCTTTGTCATCTCCCTTGATCGAATCAGGAGTGCCCAGTTCAATGTCAGGCTCAAATATCGCGCCCTTTCACCTTGCCATCCCCGTGAGAGATCTTGCCGAGGCGCGCGCGTTCTATCGGGAGACGATGGGCTGCTCTGAAGGGCGCAGCAGTGCGCACTGGATTGACTTCAACTTCTTTGGTCACCAGTTGGTGATTCACCAGGTAAGTCCAGATGTACCTGCCCTTGCCGCGTCCAACGCAGTCGACGGGCAGGAGGTGCCAGTTCCGCATTTTGGCGTCGTGCTGAATCTGACGGACTGGCGCGCGCTTGCACAAAGGCTGACGGCGAGCGGGCAGACATTTGGCATTGCCCCTCACATCCGTTTCAAGGGTGAGCCTGGGGAGCAAGGCACTTTCTTCCTCTACGACCCGTCGGGCAATGCGCTGGAATTCAAGGGCTTTGCAGATGTCGCGGGGCAACTCTTCAACAAGTAACCATTAGCAGGCCAGTGCGACGATTCCATCAGGTTTTGCGAACGGCCCGCGACATCAGAAAGGTCTGACGGATCAGATTGTCAGAAAAGAATCTGCCGACAATGGCGTCGAGACGATTGCGAAACGTCGCAAGTTCCTGCGGATTGTCCTGCAGTGCCTGTGCAACCTTGAGTACAGGGCCGGCGCCATTCTCCATGCCGTTTCGGTAATGCTGGGGGCTCAGGGCAGGAATCGTCATTTCGCCGTACTGGAACTCCAGGTTAGTGACCGAATCTCCAAGACGTTGGCGCACGATGTTCGGGTCGCCCCAGACCGGAGGTGGCACAGCGCCTTCCGGAGCAGGCAGATACTCGGCCGTGAGCGAAAACATCAGGCCAATCATCAGTTCTGGTGGCCAGGTTGAAAACGCGATGCGGCCGCCAGGCTTGAGGACACGCAACATCTCGTTGACGGCAATCGACGGGCGCGGCGCAAACATGTGACCGAACTGACTGAGCACAACGTCGAAATGTGCGTCGGGGTAGGGCAGTTGTTCTGCGTCGCCTTCGCTGAAGTTGATGTCCAGATCCAGGACTTTCGCATGCTTCACCGCGTCTTCGAGCAGGGCCGGAGAAAGGTCCAGGCCGCAGGCATTTGCACCGAGCCGAGCGGCCGTGACCGCTACAACGCCGGTGCCGCAGGCTACATCCAGGACTTTCTGGCCGGCACCAACCCCGGCGAATGCGACCAAGCTTGCGGCGCAGGGGGTGGTGAATGTTGCCAGGGGCGAGAACGAGGCCCAGGCCTGTCGTTGGGCTTGCTTGAAGCTGGCGAAAGGATCTTCCGGATTTGGTGTCATGTGTCTTTTCCGATGAGGCGAAGTTTCTCGTGTGCCAGACACTATCAGAGCAACGATATGATCGAGTGGAAAGAGGGCCAGTATTTTGATGGCCTTCTTTGATGCACTGACCAATTGGTTAGAATCAGCTCAAACGATCCGAGCTGAGGAGAATACTGGAATGGCCAAGCACCCCGCGCCGTTGCGCAGCGATGCATCTGCTGGACACCCGTTGGTCAGGAATGAAGAAGGTCTCACCCCGCAGTGGCTGACTGCAGTGTTGCGCGCCAGTGGAGTGCTCCGATCGTCCAGCGTGACTGCTCTTACCGCGGAGCCTATCGGGAATGGCCTGATCGGCCTGAACTTGCGTCTTTGCCTTGAGTACGATGCGGCAGAGCCCGGCGCTCCAAAGACGCTGGTGGCAAAGATGGCCTCTACCAATGCAGAAAGCCGCGCTTCCGGTTCTTCACTGAAGTTGTATCTGCGCGAAGTGAGCTTCTATCAGGAGTTGGCGCCACGAATTGAAAATGGTGTCGCTCGAACCTACTTTGCCGACATCACGGATGATGGTCAGGAGTACTGCCTGCTCTTTGAAGATATGGCGCCGGCCAGAATGGGCGACCAGCTCACGGGTTGCAGTCTTGCCGATGCGCGCGCGGCAATGGTGACAGCAGCGGAGTTGGCGGCGCCGTTCTGGGGCGATGCCTCGCTCAATGATGCGCCCTGGATGGATCGCAAGATGATGACCGACATGTACTGTGCGGCTTTGCCGCCGTTCATGCCGACGCTGGCAGAGCGCTTCAAGCATTTTCTGGAGCCCGGAGTGCTTGAAGTGGCGCAGGAGTACGCGGACAACATCGAGCGCTACTACGCCTTGCACAGCAGATCGCCGTTCACCGTCTCGCATCAGGACTACCGTCTGGACAACATGATGTTTGATGCCAGAAACGGAGAAATGCCGGTTGCCGTGCTTGACTGGCAGACTTTGGTGCCCGGCCCTGCAGCGCTGGACGCGAGCTACTTCGTTGGCGCCGGGCTCTTGCTGGAAGATCGGCGAGCCAATGAAGAATCACTTGCGCGGTTGTACTACGACGAGCTGATCAAGCGCGGCGTGACGGGCTTCAGTTGGGAGCAGTGCTGGCATGACTATCGCCTGCACGCAGCTCACGGTCTGGACATGGGGATCGTCGGCGCCGCCATCACGACATCCACCGAGCGTGGCGACAAGATGCTCAGCACCATGATCAACCGTCATGCACAACAGATGATTGATCTGGGGACGATGGACCTGATCAGGAACGGCTGATCAGGAAGCGTAGGTCAAATGGGGGTCAGGGCTCGATGAGCCCTAGCTCCTGGCATCGCGAGATTGCAGCCAGCCGGTTGTTCACGCCGAGCTTGGAGTAGATATTGCTCAGGTGCCATTTGAGCGTGCCCGGTGATATGAACATGGCATCTGATAATTGACGGTTGGTGGGGCCGGAGCGCAAGCGCGAAACAATCTCCAGTTCACGTGCGGTAAGCGTGTTCTGACTCACCGAAGGATCGTCACTGCTGCTTGTGCTTGTACTGCTTGAGGCGCTGCTTTCGGCCTCAACTTTGGCAGCCTTGCAGATCTGATCCAGATACGCACGTGTGGGTGCCTTGAGGTCATGGCTGTCAGCGCCAGCGAGAAACTGGCGCAGGGGTTCGCGCAACAGGTCGGCTTCGTCAATCAGGGTTCTCTGGTACCCGCCGTGCAGCGAAATGGCGAGCGCAGCGCGCAGACGTTCGGCAGATAACTTGTACTCGCCAAGGTGATGGTGGGCAACGACCATGAGCAGCAGTATCTCGACTTCCTTGCGCTTCTGACTCGATGCCTGAGCGCGTTCCAGTGGCGCCTGCAGGCCTTCAAGAGTGGCCTGATAGTGGCCTTCCATCAAGGCAATTCTGGCTTCTATACGGCCCGCCTTGTCCTGCAGTGCGGCGCCAAACCCGGCGTACTGTGGATCAGTGAATTCGTCCTGCAATGTCATCCACTGCTGACGCGCCTGTTTCAGTTCGCCGCTTCGGAGCATGCAGACAATGCGTTCGGCACTCAGACTCAAGCTGAGTCGCGGGAGCTGCCTTGCTTTGCCTTGCGTCTCCCCTTCGTAGAGTGTCGCAATGCCGGCTGCCACGTCGCCCTGCACGACCTGAAGTCGTGACAAGGTGACAAAGCCGAGGATGATGGGGTCAGCCGTAGATTGCTCGATGAGCGCTGTGAGACCGCGCTCAAGTGCGTCGCGGGCATCATCCAGACGGTTGAATTCGTACAGCAGCCCTGCGCGCATGGCGTGAATCATCATTACGGCTGGGGCTTCGGGCCCAAGCTGTGGGACCAGTTCTTCTATTTCGTGATCGCAGACTGCGAGTGCCTGCCGACACTGACCATGCTTGATGAGGATGGAGATGACCACCATCGAGGCCCAGGTCAGGATGTAGTGATCGCCGTTTTCGCGGGCCAGGGTTTGCGCCTCCTGACCGTGGGCGAGGGCTTCGGAAAACTGCCCGAGCGCGCGTTCCGCAAATGCCAGTACCACATATGCAGCGGCCCGCTCATAAGGCGCGCCCTGGGGCCAGCGCTTCAGCCAGTTTTTCGCACGGTTGATGCTGGCCTGTGGGTGGTCACCCAGCCCGGCTGCTGCACAGCGCTGCACGTCGATTCCGCGTTCCAGCGCCCGCATCTCTTCGCTTTGAGCATCGCTGCTCAGGTACTCGGACTCCAGTTCCAGCCGAATCGACTCGGCCTCATCGAAGCGCCGCAGAAAATTAAGCGACCAGGCCTGCTTGAGGCGAATATCCGGGTACCGGCGCAATGCCTCCGGCGGCAGCATGTTCACCCAGTACAGATAGCGGCTATGTCGGCCCCGGGTGACCACCATTGCGTCGCCATGTTCGCTGATCAGTTCGCTGGCGCGGGGAATATCACCGCCATCCAGGCAGACCTCGATGGATCGCTCGATCTGCCCGCGCGCCAGCAGGTACTCGAGCGCCCGACTCTGGAGCATGCTCAATTCGTCGAGTTGACTACGTTTGAGTCTGGCAAGGAAAAAGTCGCGCAGCAGCGGATGCAGCATGTAGCTGGGCTCTGCCTCGTCGCTGACGCGAATCGGCAAGGCTTTGTCCTGAATTTCATCCAGCAGCTGGCCGGCGTCCTTGTCGCCGGACAGTGCCCGTGCCAGCGGCAGGTCGAAGCTGCGCAGCAGACTCATCCGTAACAGGAAGGCCTGAAGCTGGAACGAAAGCTGATTGAACAGCACATCGTTGAGGTACTCGGCGAGCACCTGCGGTGCGGTGGCCAGACCAGTGACGAAGCGATCCTGCGAGCCTGGGTCTGATTCCAATGTGAGGGCGACCAGACGTACGGCCGCCGGCCAGCCCTGCGTTCGTGATTGCAAGGCCTGTACCAATTCCCGGCGCGGGTTCACATTGTGCTGGCGCAACATGTCCACGATTTCGTCCGTGCTCAGGGCCAGATCCTGATCAGAAAACCTGCTCAGACGCCCCTCAATCAGAATCGGCGTGGTCACAGCGGGCAGGGCGCTTCGGCCGCTCAGGATGATCAGCAGATTCTTTGGCTGATTCCGGATCAGTTGGCGCAGCAGATTCTCGGCGGGTGCGCCAGCAAGAACATGCACATCATCTACAAGAACAACGATATCCGTGCGAGAGGCCTCGATCTCTGCGATCAAGGCGCGCAGAAGCGTGGTGCGACCGCGTGCACCGAAGCCGTCCAGCATGGCCTCCGGGCCCTGGCCAGCACCGTGATTGAGCGCAGCTGCCAGTTCGAGCAGAAGTTGATCGCCTTCGCGGTCGTCAACCGTCGCCTCTAGGGGAATCACGCGCCGACCATCTTCGAGCAAGGCTTGGCGCCATTGCGAAAGCAGGGTCGATTTGCCATAGCCCGCTGCTGCACAGACAGATATGACAGATCGCTCGCAGCCCATGTGGCGGCTGGTCAGGGCTAGCCTTGGCCTGCTCAGTTCCCAGTTTGCACGGCGCGCTCTTTCTTTTATCAGTGAATCTTGCAAGGCGGCCTCCTCTTGGTCCCGGCGTAGATCATACGTCGTCGCCCTTGCGGCTGCGAAACAGGCCGAATGGGAGGGGCGCAAACCTCATTTACATGAACATAATCCTCGCAGAAGAAGTGATTAGGCCAGAGCCTTGCTGCCCCGAAGCAGTGTGCCTGGGAATCCCGCAAACAGAGGAGAGTCATGATGTCGGCACAGCCACAGGAAATGTCGTCAACGGCAGATGCGTATGCCGTTCCCTTGAACAAGATTGATGTCAGCCTGCCCGAGTTGTATCGGGATTACACGTTCTGGGATTTCTTCAAACGGCTGCGTACCGAGGCGCCCGTGCACTACTGCGCGGACAGCCAGTTTGGCCCGTACTGGTCCATCACCAAGTACGAAGACATCATGCACGTGGATACCCACCCGGAACTGTTCAGTTCCGATAACCGGGATGGCGGCATCACGATCATGCGCGAAAATGCGGCCGGTAGCCTGCCCATGTTTATTGCCATGGACCCGCCCAAGCATGATGATCAGCGGGCTACCGTCAGCCCTATCGTTGCGCCGGAAAATCTCGCCAAACTCGAGAAGCTCATTCGCGAGCGCACGCACAGCGTGGTGCAGAATCTTCCTGTGGACAAGGAGTTCAACTGGGTCGATGAAGTCTCCATTGATCTCACCACCAAAATGCTGGCAACGCTGTTCGACTTCCCCTGGGAGGACCGGCACCTTTTGACCTACTGGTCGGACGTGACCACCACCGTCCCAGGTGCAGGTCTCATCGACAAGGAAGAAGAGCGCATGCCGATCATGCAGAAGTGCGCGGACTACATGACACGCCTCTGGAATGAACGGGTCAATTCAGAGCCAGGCAATGACGTCATTTCCATGCTGGCGCACTCAGACAAGACGCGGAACATGTCGCCGGAAGAGTTTTTCGGAAACTGTCTTCTGCTCATCGTAGGTGGCAATGACACGACGCGGAATTCGATGACCGGCGGTATCGTGGCCATGAACGAGTATCCAGATCAGTACCGCAAGCTCTGCGAGAATCCCAAGCTGATTCGTTCCGCTGTTTCCGAAATCATCCGCTGGCAGACGCCGTTGCCACACATGCGTCGCAATGCCTCGGTCGATACCGAAATCAGAGGCCAGAAGATCAAGAAGGGCGACAAGGTCATCATGTGGTACGTGTCTGGCAACCGAGACGAGGAAGTGATTGAGCGCGCGGATGAACTCATCATCGACAGAAAGAATGTACGCTCCCATTTGTCCTTCGGCTTCGGTATCCACCGCTGTGTGGGTAATCGACTGGCGGAAATGCAATTGCGGATTCTCTGGGAAGAACTGCTTGCGCGTTTCCCGCGCCCCGGTCAGATTGAGGTCGTAGGCCAGCCCCGCCGCGTCATGAATCCTTTTGTCAAAGGCTACGAAACCCTTCCAGTCCGCATTCACGCCTGAGCGCCGCTGCGCAGGCCCCGCATACAGTTTTATGGTGAAATCATGCCGAAAGTAAATTTTGTTGAGTTCGACGGTACCAAGCACAGCGTTGACGTCGAAGAAGGAACTTCCATCATGGAAGCCGCCGTCGGAAATCTGATTCCGGGAATCGACGGAGATTGTGGTGGTGCAGCAGCTTGTGCAACCTGTCACGTCCATATCGATGCACCCTGGAGTGCGAAACTGCCGCCGCTGGGTGATGATGAGGAATCCATGCTCAGTCTCACGGATGATCGCGACAGCCGCTCGCGCCTGGGTTGCCAGATCAAGATGACGGCAGAACTCGACGGGATCGTCGCCCAGATGCCTGAAGCCCAGCACTGAGTCCGGCAGGGCTGATCAGGTTGGGCCGGCGTATGATGCGAGTCTGAACATCCTCTGCGCCGGGACAGGATTTATATGGCTCTCATCTTCATTCTTGCTCTGTACGCCATTGTTGGCGTCATGTCCGTGATCGGTTCGATTTATCTTTCACAGAGATTCATCGCGCCGCGCTACGAGTCATTGGCCTTCGGTCTGTTCCTGATCGTGATCGCCTGCTTTTATCTGGTGTTCCTGTCGCATTTTGCAGACCCGGAAGCCTGGCGCCTGGAGCTCACTGCAATTGCTGCCTTTGTGGTTCTGGGCTTGCTAGGCATTCGCATCCCCGCGCTGCTGATCGTCGGATACTTGCTGCACGGCGGATGGGATTTGCTGCATGAACTGGAGGCGCACGCGAATATGGACCCGTTCGGCGGTCGCAGGGCTTCAGAAATTCCATTGGCGTATGGCGTCTTTTGCGCTGCTTATGACTGTGGCATGGCGGCCTATTTCTTCACGCGGCGATCCCAGTGGAGAAGCGCATGGTCGGGGCAGCCCGTCACTTCGAGAACCGCTACGGCTTGATTGCCTTTGGCGGAGCTTTTTCAGTTCCTGATCTGCTTGGGGGTTCTCGCAAACCAGCGATGGCAGGCTCTATTGAGTGCCGGCTGGTCTGAGTAGCCGAGCAGGCCAGTAACTTGCGCGAGTGGCAATCGCGTTTCAGTCAAATAGTGGATGGCCAGCGATTCGCGTTCTGAATCGAGAAGTTTTTCGAAGGTATGCCCATCGCGTGCGAGCTGTCGCTGCAGTGTTCTTGGGTGAACGCTGAGATAACCCGATACTGTCCGAATGTTGCTGGCGCCCATGGGCAACAGTTTCCGGATGAGATGTCGTACTCGCCCCGTCAGGCTTTCGGATTGCGGCTCTGGTTTCAATGCCAGATATTCCGCGGCCACCTTTGCCGTCTCCCGATCAGCACCTGAAATCTGCCGTTGCATCATGCTGATGGATAAATCGACGGCGCAGTGACCCTGATCGAAGTGAACGGGGCAGCCGAAATAATCCTCGTAGACACTCAGGCTTGCGATACGGCTGTGGGGGAAGTGCATGGCCAGTGCGCTCACAGGTCCGCCTGCCAGCAATTGGGTCAGGGAGTGGCCATTGCCGACAAACAGTTCCACGAACTGGCGAGGGACCACGAGACCTGGTTCTTCAACGCGAATGTTCAAGCGGATAAAGGCGCTCGAGAGGCTGTCATCCAGACTCAGCGAAATGGCGGGGGTGACGAGATGAAAGTATCCGACGATTGCGTCATAAGCCGATTGCACGGTCTGCGCGTTTCGTGCCAGCACGGCGATGGGCCCGAGCATGGACAGTCCCTGGCGTCTGGACAACCTCAAGGCAAAGTCGGGACAGGCGAGTCTCTGCGCGGCCTGCTCCAGCAGATGCGAGAAGCGAAAAGCAGGAATGAAGGCATTCGGCTGCGTCTCGATTCCAGGCTGAATCTTGAACTCGCGCAGCAGCGCCGCCGGCACGCCATCCAGTTCTGTCACCAGGCTGTTGAACCCCACCAGGAAATTGCTCTTTACAAGATGCTTCAAAGTGTGTGGCGCCTTTTGCCAAAAATATGTCGCGAAAGGTTAATTTTATGTGGGGCTGACGAACTAAGCTATTTGGAAATACGGCGGCGGCGACACGCCGCGGCGATCGGCCATCATCCGGTATCGGCCTGAATTTCGGCAGGGGAGCCAGAAGAAAATGAACAATCGGACGCAAGACTTGGCCCGATCCTCAACACGCGTGAGCACTCTGCTGTGGCCAGTCCTTGGCCTGCTGCTGGTGGCTTACGGGCTGTTCGCGTTTGACTCCGGGACCAAGCTGACACCGCTACTCTCAGATGCCGAAAGCTCTGGAAAGGCAGTGCAGGAAATCATTCGCCAGGCGGACAAGGGCGTTTCAATGACGGGCCGGTCCGAGACTGACACCATTCCGTCCTGGATCAACGTGGTGGCGCGAATGGAATCCAGTCGGTACGCCCATGGCAGTGATGGCGTGCTCGAGCTAGAGGAGCACTACTATTCGATGAGTGAGAAGAAGCGCCACGTCCTGAGTACACACATGATGCTGGGACTAGTGCTGATGGCCACTGGATTCCTGCAGTTCTGGCCGGGGTTTCGACGCAAACAACGAAAAGCGCACCGCATCACCGGCGCTGTGTATCTGCTCGCTGCGTTTGTTTCCATGAGCATGAGCGCGTCGCATCTGATCACCACGCCGATCGAGGACATCTATAGCACGCTGGTTTTCTATTACGGACTCTGGTTCATCCTGGTCGTGGCGCTGGCCAGCATGACCGCAGCCATGTTCGCACTCTACAAAGGCAACATCGCCCTGCATCTGGGCCTGCAAGCTCTGGCTTTCGGTTCCTTCCTGACAGCCCCTGTCCAGCGCTTCTTCTGGGTCAGCCTTGCGCCTCTCTCTGATGGCCGAAGCTTCAATGAGATGAACATCGTCGTGAACGTAATACTGTTCGGGCTCTGTTTCCTTGGGTCTTACTGGCTGTTCTTTGCCAACCGTCAAAGCAGTCCGCTCAGAAGGCAAGACACAGCCAAACTCGGTCCGAAGGCCCCTAGTCGGCTCAAGTCTGGCGTGGTCGGCCTCTTGTTTTTGGCGAGCTGGATCGCCTCCGCCGTATTTTTTGTGCTGACCCCCGGGCTCGCGGGCAGCGACTTTGCCCGCCGTTTGGCGTCGCCAAGCATCATCGCTGCACACGACGCCGTTCTTGATTCATCCCTTCCGCTACTCGTTCTCGCAGCGATGGCAGGTCTGCTGTTTGCGGGGTGGCGGATTATTTTATCTGGTCACGAGCAATTGGCGCGCCGCAATGCTGAAGCCTACGTTGCCGTTTCCGCCGGTACGCTCATGGCCGGTGTTTTCATTTATTGGGGCTACGCTCTGGGTTTGCCAACCCATGAGACTTCTCTTGCTGGTGTCTTCTACGCGACCAGCGGCCTCCTCATTCTGTTCTTTGTGTTTCTGCTTCTCTTTGCAGTACGCAGCAAGCGCCCCGCAATGCTTCGTGAATGGACGTGGTTCGCCGTGCTGCTGGCGCACAGCCCGGGCATCCTGTACGCCGCGCTGTATCTGATCGATGCCATTGGGTTTATCACCGAGCCCTACGCCCAACAGGGACACGGCTACCAGATTGCCGCTGCAGTCGGGTTGTTTGTGCCGATGATTCTGGCCCAGCTTATCGCCATTTCGTCTGCCGAAACCCGGCGCTACGCCATCAGCTGACGCTCTGCCCGCTGGGATGCTCCCTCGTGACATTGCGTCAGCTGTGCATGACGCTTACGGAGCCTCTATGCCTTTCCACGGCAGGCGATAGCCGGTCTCGTACAAGCCATAGCCGATGGTGCCATCGGCGAGGCGATACTCCATCAGTTGTTCACGCAGCACGAAGGTGTCGAGCGGGAACAGCCAGCTGAAGAGCGGTTTGGCAGTGAAGCTGTAGTTGCGGTCCTTTTCGTCCACGAAGCTCCACTCCGCACTGGCGACCGACAGGCCGTCTTCGGCAAACGTCATGCGATCGTCCAACTGCTTGACGCGCAGCCAGCGCTCGCCGTCGTGGAACATGCGCATGTAGGCAGACTGGCCGGTGGTGGAAATGCCGTGAATGCCCGCCAGCGCCATGCCGTTCTCAAACACTGGCCAGGCCAGTCGGTAATGACGCAAGGCATCCCAGTTGCGTGGCCCAGCAGCGATGTCACGAAACCCCTTGCCGTCAAAATCAGTGCGATTGCCGCGATGCATCCAATGTCCGCTGACATTGGAGACGCCTTCGAGATGGATGTGCGCAATCTCGTTGGCAAACGAGCCGTCCTTGTCGTGCGACATGGCAATGGAGTCTTCCATTGGATGCAGCTCATCCCAGCAGAGATCCAGCGAAAAATCCTGCGACTCGAACTTGATGCGGGTTTTCTTCAAGGGCACTTCAGCGTGCACATGCATGCCGGCGACATCAATCCCGTTCGCCGGACGTTCTTCGGTGTACGGCAAGTTGAGATTGGTGCGCGTAAATATGGGCGAGCCGTCCTGGAAGACAATCAGCCAGCTGTTGGTCTCGCGTTGATTCTCCAGCACGCCGATGCGGATGAAGACGCCGCTGCGCGTCTTAGGATCGTAGCCGTTGTAGTAAAAACTCTGGCTCCAGCGCGGATTGCCATCACCGCTGATAAGGCCTTCGTATTTTTCATAATCAGGTTTCACTTTGTCTCTCCATCGCCAATCAGTTTTTCGATTTCAGGTAAGCCACTGTCTGCGCCTTCCCATCCCTGCATCGCAAGCCAGGCGCGTTCGCGCAGCAGCATCTCTTTTGCGTGTGCCATCACGTCAGACTCGATGGCACGTCGGCAGTCTTGGTCAGGCAGCGTGGAGCTGGCCTGTGAGAAGGTGCCGATAGATTCGCGCAGGGTCAGATTGGCTGCTTCTATCTGCTCAGGTTCGGCGCCTGCGCGGGCCAGTAGATTGCGTCCGCTTTCTGCCGTTGTCCTCATCGCCTCCAGCGCCGAAGCCAGTTCTGGGGTGCCGCCGGCTTTGGCTGAAAGATCGTCAGCGAGTGTTACGAAGCTTTGAAGTTCGAAGCGGTCATAGCGGTACTGCAATGGCATTCGCTGCGCGAGTAATTGCAGACTGCCAATGATGAGCTGGGCCTGCTCCTGTGCGAGGCGGTTGTCAGGGTCGACTGCAGGCAGCACGACGTCAGTGAGTGCTTTGATCAGCGTCGGTATTTGAAAGCTTGCGCGAAGTTCCATGTCAGAGCACCTGTTCGAGTTGAGTGTGCAGTTCGTCCAGCAGCCGGTAGGAAATGCCGGCAAGCCATGCGACAAGCACATCCTGATGCGTCTTGCCGTTGCGGGGCGCGCGGTATCCCGTGGCCAGCGTGATGGCGACGCACTTGTAGCTGTTGAGAATGTCGTAGTACTGCAGCGACTTTTGATTAACGCTCAGGCCGCTCGCCTTTTCGTACTGTTCAAAGTAATCGTCGCGTGACATGAAGCCACCGACCAAGGGCGTTTTTCCGTCTTCGTGCAAGTGACCGAAGATCGGTTTGCTCGACCAGGTCAGGTCTTCGTGGCGGTCACCAAAATAGGCCAGCTCCCAGTCCAGCCACGCGGAGATACGATAGTCGGGTTCGGTAAACAGGAAATTGCCAACGCGGTAATCGCCGTGCACGACTGAGATGTGGTCCATCTTCGGCGGATTGCGGCGCAGCCAGCCCATTGCAATACGCATAAGGGGGATGTCTTCATGCGCGTCTTCCTCCCACACGCGCTCCCAGCGGTTTAGGTTCCAATCCATGGCCTGTTCGCCGGACGACGGTGCGTCGTACGAAGACAGGTCTGCATTGCGCCAGTCAAAGGTGTGGATCTTTGCCAGATGCTCAACAAACTGTGCGCCAAGTGTCTGGCGAATCTCTGGCGGCATGTAGGTTGCAACGCCACTGACGCCACCGGCCGACTGAGTGGGTTTGGTCACGCCCTTTGCAAAGCCATAAATAATGGCGGGATAAGGCAGGAACTCGGCGTAGGGATCCATCCAGTAGGTGGGCGGAACCGGCACCACACCTTCCATTGCCTTGATCAGCTGGAACTCCCGCAGACGACTGGTTTCGGTAATGGCCTCGGAGGGCTCCATGCGCAGGACCAGGGGTGTCGAGGTTGCGTCTGCACCTTCGGGCGTCCAGTTGAGCGTGAAGGCCACCTGCAGTTTGGATGCGCCGCCCGATAGCCAGCTCACCTGTGAAATCGTGAACGGCGACTTCAGCTGGCTGCGTAGCAAGGCCTCCAGACCTGAGGTCAGGCTTGCCAGGGTTAATTTCTCGAATGGAGGACCTGTGCGCCGTTCCAGTTTGCGTGTGAGCACACGATCAATTTCCTTTTCACACGGAAAGCGCTTGCGCAGTTGCGCGATCCACTCCGCGCTCGGACGATTCTTGTCCACGATGCTCATACTGTCTCCTCGGCTATTCGTTCTGATCTGTCGTGCCCTGGCCGACCCTCATTGGGGGAGCGACGGAGCGCGGGCACTAATGTTCTGCCAGTGAAGCGCTGCGAGGTTCCCATTAAATAGACAGAGCGTCAAGTGGAAATAGACAGGCTGACAATTGACGTCCGAAGTCGGTAAGATCGTTACACGCTTGGGGTTTGAGGTCCGGCTGTCTCCGGCCCAATGCCTCTTTTCAAGTTAATCCTCTGACTCTTCATGCCTCGCATCGAACCCAGACCGACACGTGCCAGACGCGCCAAACCGGGGGCTCAGCCCAAGGCATCTATCGAGGATCGTCTTTTGGCGGCAATGGAGCGCCTTCTGGAAAAAGGGCAGCGCTTCTCTTCCGTAACCGTCGAGCAGCTCACGCAGGAAGCAGGGCTCGCCCGCGCCACCTTCTATCTGCACTTTCGCGACAAGAGTGAGCTGGTCGTGCGCCTGATGAGTCACGTCACCGAAGAACTCATCGCCAGCACCGGTAACTGGCTGGGAAATTCTGAAGTGGCTCGGCGCAAAGATTTGCAGCAAGCCATGTTCTTTGTCGTTCACACATTCAAGAAACATCAGGCCATTCTGGCCGCCGTGAGCGATACCGCATCGCATGACCCCGAGGTCGCGCATTTGTATCAGGCCATGATTGATCAGATCAGCGAGCAGTCACGCAGAGCATTGGCCACGGTCAAGCGCAATGGACTGAGTCGGCCGGATGCCACCAATGACGTGGCAGATGAGCTGAGTGGGATGCTCGTGACTTACTGTGCACAGAATGTCGGCAAACGTGATGGCGCGGAGCTGGATCGTCTTGCCAGGGCGCTTGGCTATATCGCAGCGTCTGCCATGTTTTCTGACGCTGCTTGAACCGCGTCGGCCAAGCCGGGTCATCACGTTTGCCTGCGGTCTGTCACCCGAACATGCAGTTCTAGCTGCCCGTGATGATGCAAAGACGGTGATCTGCGCTGATCGAGACTGATCGGTGGTCGTTCGCTTCCATGCGTTCTTCAGCGCATGGCACATGGATAGAATGCACTGCATGAACAAGCAGACATCGAGCGTAGAAGTGCCGCAGATCGAACTTCCCATCAAGTTGCAGGGGCTGCCCGGCAGTCCGTATACGAGAAAGATGCTGGCAGTGCTTCGTTATCGCCACTTGCCGTATCGCCTCATCCTCAATCTTCCGCAGAATCCCGACGTGCCCGGTAATGGCGAGCAACGAGCCACCTTGCCTGTGCCCAAGGTGCCGTTGTTGCCCACGTTCTATTTGAAAGATGAAGCAGGAAAGCTGCAGGCCGTAACCGATTCCACCCCCATCATCCGCAGGCTCGAGCAGGCCTTCGAGCAGCGCAGTGTGATTCCTGCTCACCCGGTGGCGCGCTTCCTGAACTACCTGCTGGAAGACTATGCCGATGAATGGCTGACACGTTGCATGTTCCATTACCGCTGGACTTACGCAGCGGACATCAACAAGGCAGGCCAGGTGTTGCCGCTGTATGCAAGAGTGGATCTGCCTGAACCGGCATGGAAGACGTACGTCGAGCGATTCACCGAGCGTCAGATCGGGCGCTTGCATGTTGTGGGTTCAAACGAAATGACAGGGGCGGCTATCGAGGCCAGTTACCAACGGTTTCTGAAACTGATGGAAGCTCATCTGAGCGGCTCGCCATTTCTCTTTGGCGGGCGTCCGGCTTCTGCCGACTTTGCGCTGATGGGGCAGCTCACATGCTTGACGCACTTTGATCCCACGCCGACGCGTTTGTGCGAGCAACACGCGCCCCGTATTTACACTTGGGTGGAGCGTCTGGAAGATCTGAGTGGGCATGAGGTCAGCGACGACGACTGGCTGGAGCCATCGTCATTGCCGAGCTCGCTGAGCGAGCTGTTGGTTGAGGTTTCACGTACCCACATGCCGCAGCTGCTGGCCAACGCACACGCCGTTCGGGCCGGGAAGAAGGAATTTGAAACCCGGATTGGTGGCAGTGCCTGGGTCCAGCCCAGCTTTCCTTACCAGTTGAAATGTCTGGTCTGGATCCGTGAGGAGTTCGCAACGCTGTCGGCTGAAGACCAGCAGACAGCTAGAAACATTCTCGAGCACGCTGGGCTGCTGCCGATCATTGATGAAGCCGTAGCCTGAGTGGCCGTGCAAACTCGATCATCAGCCAATGCAGTCCTATTCAGTGCACGGACGTGCGATCAGGCTTCGGATACTTGCAACGCGCTGTTTTGTCGTGCGGCGGCCAGCCCGCGTTCGCGACCGTAACGCGCATAGGCGCTGCGATTCACCGGGTTGTGGTAATACCAGTACGCCTTGATGAAGAGCGGCAGATGGGGGATCCAGTAACGACTGTGGTCGGGTGGAATCACAGGCTCTGAAACTCCCGGTGTGACCTCGGCCATCACGATGCCGGGGCCTTCCATGGTATTGCGACTGGCAAGCACTTTGCCGGCGGCATCCACAATTTGTGTCGCGCCGACGAAGTGGGACTCCATATGAAAGCTGGCATCGGTGCCGGGCAGCAGCAGGAATTTTCCAGATAGCGGTCCACAGTGACTGGCCTGCAATACCGGCGCCCCCAGTCGCCGTGCGAACTCAACCGGTGCCTGTTCGCTCATATAGCGGTTGTACTGTTCGATGGAGCGCAGCATGCCTTCGGTAACAGGCCAGTTGGATGGCATGGTCCACCAGTGCGTGCCGGTCATGGCCAGTTCAACCTTGCCGATCATGCGACGGATGGTCTGGTGTCGAACCAGTTCCCAACACACGGCCGCGCCGATGGTTCCAAGTTCGGTCTCCCACACGCCGTCATCCGAGCCGCCCACATAGAAGGCGTTTTCCCACATCGTGGGCAGGTCCTTGTCGTGTGTGTGAACCTTGCCGCTGGATTCGGCCAGAACGTAGCGGTTGTAGATCTCGCCGCGACTTTCCACCAGCATGGATCCGCCAAAGCTGCCGCCGTGCTTGCGTGCAAGGCGAACCATCATGTCGATGGCTGCATTGCTCTCAGGAAGCACGATGCGATAGGCCTCTTCGCTGGGTGCGATACGCCCGGTGAAAAACTCCGGAAGTCCAACCACGTCTGCACCCTTGCTGAAGGCTTCTTCAGCCATGCGCTCGGCCATCTCAATATTGGCCGCCACATCTCCCATGTGGGTTTCCATCTGTACGGCGGCGGCTTTGATTGGTTTGCGGGTCATGTGATGACATGTACGAGCTGACAGGCGAATCCTGATCTTGTCGCCTTGCAAATGCGGAGGCAAGCAGCGGACGGAATCGTTTGAGTGCTGGCGTCGCAAATCTGATTCTTGCGATGACGCAGCATGCTTTCTTCAGCAGTGGGACTCAGGCCCACCATCCGTGCAGAAACCATTGTCCGCTTTCCAGATCGCGAAAGACCCATGCGCGGCCGCCGTTGATGTCGATGCTGAGATAGTCACGGCGCACGTCATGGTCATCCCACCAGCCAGCTTCAATGCGCTCGAAGCGTGGCTCAAACGAAAGCTCCGGTGGTGGCATGGGCCACGGTGCATCCAGTAGCAGGGTAGGCCGATCAGCCGGCATGTTCTGTGTGTGCGGAGAAGCCGCGCGTTTTGCACTGCAATTGTTTTCTGGTCCGGTACCGGTGATCTGCAAACTGGCATATTCGGGGCGATGGTCTTCATGTGCACGTGGAACCCAGACACGTTCTTCACCGAGTCGCGCGCGGATTCTTTCAACGGCTGCATGCCAGGCTTGTTGCTGTGAGGCGCTGTTGTCAAAGAAATCATTCTGCGCAATGGCAGGCTCATCGAATTCTTCTGCAATCAAGACAAGTTCGCGTGCAGCCATGGGCAGGCCGTCACGTTCAAGGCGTTCCTGCAGCGCGTTGAAGATGCGGTTGATGTCGCGGTGCGGGTCTACAAAACGAGCGTGGATGCGTGTGCATCGCGCGCCGGCATGACCGACATCGAGCATCACGCTGCACAGGCCGCGGTCGCGAGCGCGCAGATAGCCCTGCAGTTCACCGCACAGTCGGCGCAGCGGAAACTGCAGGTGTCCGGTGTTTTCTGTTTCTGCAGGCAGTTCCAGGCGGCGTCGAAAGCTCTCCGGCGGGACGATCGCATCAAAAGGTTCAGCGGCCTGTCCCAGAAGCTGGTCGAGCTGTCTTCGGCGGTCTGTGCCAAACCGCTTGCTGAAAGCCTCGCGCGGAATGGCGAACAAATCCTTCAGCGTGCGCAGGCCCACGCCCGACAGCGCATCAAGCGTCCTGGACGGCCAATGCAAGACATGGATGGGCAGCGGAGCCAGCGCATCGGTCAGGGATTCTGCCTGCTGCAAAGGTTCGTTCTGCCCCGCGCAGGCACGCAAGGCAGCGGCAGTGCGTGTGGGCGCAATACCAATTTGCGCAACATGCCCCATCTCGATGAGTTCCTGACAAATCTGTTCGCGCAGGGTCGGCAGGTTTCCGAACAGTTTCAGACTCTGGCCGATCTCCACCCACAACAATGCACGTGGCAAACGGCCCGGCTCGGATAAATCCTGTATCTGTGCGGCCACCGGCTGGCCGAAGCGATAGAGCCAGTGCGCCAGGCTTTCCAGCAGACGGTGTTCGGCCGCTGGCTTGCGGACCTTGCAGGTGAGCTCGGGAAACAGCGACATCGCCTGCGTCATGGCCATGCCTGCCTCGCAGGATGGGGTGCCGGTAATCAGCCAGCGTTGCGAGCCGTGCTGGTCAACGACGACCGCATCATCCTGTTCAATGCCAAGTGCAGCGCGCGGCAGCAGGGGGAAGTGAAGGCAGAGCCAGAGCATGACGTGGACAAGGGCCGCAGCATCATGCCGCTGGCCGGATGCCCGGATTCAGCAGCTGTGCTGTGTTGTGTCCGGATTGGAGCGTGCTTTGCTTGCCGGCAGCGGGGCGTGCGCCGCGACATTTCAGCACTTCCACACGCGGCACTGCGTGTTCGCGCCAGATCCGCAAGCGCAGCGCGCTGGTGGTGGATTCACTGGCGTAGGCCTCGGGGCGGATCAGCAAGGCAAAGCTGTCACTGCTTTCTGCAGCCAGTTGCAGGCGGCGCAAGGCCGCCGACTCAATGCCGGCGGCCCACATCAGGATGCTGCCACCGGCCCGCAGCAGTAGTTCGGCAGACCATAGGCCATTGGCAATGCTGTCCGGTTTGAGAACCAGCAGCTGTGTCAGTTGAATGCCGGAGGACTGTAGCCTTGGCGCATGGGGACGATGCGGCGGATCAATCAGAGCCACAGGTGATCCGCCCTGTGTGAGTCGTGCAAGCAGGGGCAGGCTCAGGCTCATCTCGCCCGATCCAATACGCACGGAAAGAATTTCGCTGACCGCGCCGATAGGCCAGCCTCGGCCCGGCAGCAGCCGGTCAAGTGCTTCAAAGCCGGTGGAAGCGGTGCGGATCGGAGCCTGCTCAGTGGCTCGCCAAAGCTGCGGCCCCAGCAGGCTGCGGACATCTACAGGTGTGGAAAGTCGGGGTTCCATGCCAGTTCCCACAGGTAGTTGTCGGGGTCCTGGAAATAACCCGAGTATCCGCCCCAGAAGGTTTTGTGCGGCGGCCGTGTGATGCAGGTGCCGGCGGCCTGCAACTCTGCAAACAGGGCGTCTACGGCTTCGATGCTTCCCAGATTGTGTGCCAGGGTGACGCCGCAGCGGCCACCGCTGGCGATCTCGTTTTCCGGCACACCCACTTCCTTTGCATAGTCTTCACGTGGAAACAGGGACAGCCAGGTCTGGCCCATCTCGAAGAAAGCGACGTTGGCCTCCTCCGGCATCGCGATGCGGGGCAGTTTGAGCACGTTTTCATAGAAGTGCGCGGCGCGATCCAGCCGGGCAACCGCGAGTGTGACAAGGCTGATGCGAGGCTCCATGGTGGCCTCAGCGAATCTTTGCGAAGCCGCCTGTGCGCAGCAAGCCCACGGCCAGACCTTCAATGCTCAGCTCCTGCTGGGACAGATCAACCCGAATGGGTTTGAAGGCCGCATTTTCAGCCAGCAGGTGCACGATCTTTCCGCGCTTTTCAAAACGCTTGACCGTGACTTCATCGCCGATGCGTGCCACCACGACCTCGCCATTGCGCGCTGTCTGCTGCTTATGCACGGCCAGAAGGTCGCCGTCGCAGATGCCGATGTCGATCATCGACTCGCCCTGTACGCGCAGCAGATAGTCCGCCCGCGGTTTGAACAGCGCAGCTTCCACCGGCACACGGCGCTCCAGGTTTTCAGTGGCCAGCAGCGGCGAGCCAGCGGCAACGCTTCCGATCAGCGGCAGGCTGAATTGATGCGTCAGTGGCTCACGCAGGCGAATGCCACGCGCAGCCCCCGGAACCAGTTCGATCACACCTTTCTTTTCAAGGGCACGGATATGATCGTCCGCCGCGGTGGGCGAGGCGAAGCCGAACTCGGTGACAATCTCCGCACGCGTGGGCGGCGACCCGGATCGTTCGATCTGGTTGCGGATGAAGTCAAAGATTTCGGTCTGGCGGGGGGTGAGCATGGCGGCTGCAAACCTCTGGATAACTGTATGGATATACAGTAGTCGAGATATTGCCAATGTCAAAGGCCAGGTGGCGGAAATTGCCTCAAGTCATTAATGAGCTGAGGAATTTACTGACTGATGGGGTATCGGCCGAGGCCTGAGGTGTGTTTTTGCGCGACTCGGCCTCAGTGCCATTTCCGCTGATTCGCAGATTGGGGCGCAACCGGGTGACAGGGCCAGCGCTGTCGAAGAGCTTGCCTCAATTCCGCCTGATAACGCTCGCTTCCAGCGGGTTTTCTGCTGCGTGCTCTACTCGGAGGGATGGGGAACCGGGGGGCTTGTTATCCATTTGGTCGGGGATTCGCTGTGACGGCCTTGTTTTAATGACCCTGCCTCACATGAATCGACTGGAGAGTGTCAGATGATGGAAGGATATAGCTGCGAAACCCTGCAGGATTTTGTAGGAAAGGAAATGGGTGTCAGTGACTGGCTGGAGATCGATCAGGATCGCATCCAGACATTCGCCGATTGCACCGACGATCAACAGTGGATTCATGTCGACGTTGAGCGTTGCAAGCGGGAAAGCCCCTTTGGCGGCCCCATTGCACACGGGTTTCTCACGCTTTCCCTGCTGTCCTCCTTTGTGGAGCAAGTGGGTGTCCTGCCCAAGGATGCCAGTCGTGCCATCAATCTCGGACTTCGTGAAGTGCGCTTTCAGGCGCCGGTCCCGGTGGGAAGCAGGATCCGGGCGCGAGTGACGCTCAGCGAGGCCACGCCGAAGGGAGAAGGGCGCTGGATGCTCGTTGTTCGCGCGCAGGTCGAGATCGAGAACGCGGAAACACCGGCGATGACAGCAGAGCTTCTTGTCATGCTGTTCCGTTGAGGCCTGAATCAAATGAGCCTTCAATCCGAAAAAATCGCGTCCGTCAGCTCTGAGGCCTTGCTGGGCCCCAACCCTTTCATCGGTTTCGGCGCCAGAGATGTCAGCCGGGAAATCATTCGCGCAGCAAAGCTGGCAGGTATGCAGCCAGCCCTGACCATGCGGGCAGTGACGGGTTTGCTCAAGGAGTTCCTGGCCATCAGGCGCGGAGATTCCACCCTGAAGCCGCATCCGCGTGATCGTCGCTTTGCGGATTCTGCATGGCAGGATGACGCGCGTTATCGCGCCTGGTTGCAGAGTTTCCTGGCTTTCGAAAAGGCAGTGGAAAACTGGTTGGACGGCCAGGATCTGGCCCCGCACAGCCGGGCGCGTTTCGAATTCATGGTGTCCCTGATTCTGGATGCATTGGCACCTTCCAATTTCCCCTTGCAGCCGCTTGCCGTACGCAAGTTCAAGGAAAGTGGTGGCCACAGTGCGCTGGAAGGCGCGAGCAATCTGCTTCGTGATCTGAGACAGAACGGAGGTTTGCCGGCCCAGGTCGACAAGACCCAGTTCGAGGTTGGAAAAAACCTGGCCAACACGCCCGGACAGATTGTCTTGCAGACCGAGGTCTTTGAGCTGATTCAGTACCAGCCCCAAAGTGCAAAGGTCAGGGAAGTGCCGGTGTTGTTTGTTCCGCCGCAGATCAACAAATACTACGTGTTTGATCTGTCGCCTGAAAAGAGCGTGGTCAAGGCTCTGCTCGAAGCGGGCTTGCAGGTCTTCATGATCAGCTGGCGCAATCCCGGGGTCGAGCATGCACAGTGGGGGCTGGCCGAATACGGCGCCGCCATTGATCAGGCGATCTCGGCCATCTGTGATCTGACCGCTTCGGCTCGCGTGAACATGGCAGGCGCCTGCGCGGGAGGGATTACGCTTGCAGCTTATGTTGCGGCACGCTGTGCAGCGCGTGACCAGCGCATCGGCAGCCTGACGCTCGTCGTCAGCGTGCTGGATACCGGCACGCTGGGCGAAACGCCGCTGGGCCTGTTTGCAACGGATCGCGCCATCAGGGAGGCCAAGAAGAAATCGGCGAAGAAAGGCGTGCTGGATGGCAAGGCCATGGCCGCCGCTTTTTCCTGGTTGCGGCCCAATGATCTGATCTGGAACTACTGGGTCAACAATGTCTTGCTGGGCAACAAGCCGCCCAGTTTTGATTTGCTGTACTGGAACAATGACAACACGCGCCTGCCCGCACGACTGCATGCGGAGTTTCTGGAGATCATGCAGACACGATCCATCGTGCAACCCGGCAAGCTGCGCATGCTCGGTGTGCCGGTAGATCTCGGACGCATCACTTGCGACACCTACGTGCTCGGCGGCACCACAGACCACATCACGCCGTGGAAGGCCTGTTATCGCAATACCCAGTTGTTCAAGGGGGATCGCACTTTCGTGCTGTCCAATGCAGGCCATATGCAGAGCATCCTCAATCCGCCCGGCAACAAGAAATCCGAATTCTGGACGGGCGGCACGCTCGGGCCGGATGCCGAGCAGTGGCGCGAGGGTGCGGAGCATCACAAGGGAAGCTGGTGGCCGCACTGGCATGCCTGGCTGCACGAACGCTCAGGAAATTTGAAAACAGCACCCGACACGGTTGGTAGTGAAACTTATCCGCCAATCCAGGCCGCCCCCGGTACCTACGTTCTGAACTGAATGCGACGAATACAGAAATTCCTGCAGGAATCCGACTTGCTGCGCACGCAGACCAAAGCGGATAGCCGCACGGAAAAATTGAAAGAGGGGCGACACTGGGGCTCGGCGCTTCAACGCCAGCGTGCCGCTCTGGCAGACGCCGGTGTGAGTATCGAATACGTCACGATTCGCGGCATCCAGATGCGTATCGGCCGCTCACAGGGGCAGGGGCGGCCACTCCTGGTTTGCAATGGGATCGGCGCTAATCTCGAACTGTTGCTGCCCATGGTTGCCAGTCTCAAGGGGCGTCCCGTCATCCTGTTTGATTTGCCGGGCGCCGGAGGTTCAGAAGATTTCGTCATGCTGCCGCGGATGAAGAACTACGCGAGGATTGCCCTGCGTGTCCTGAGTCATTGCCAGTGCAAGGATGTAGATGTCATGGGCATTTCCTGGGGTGGCCTGCTTGCCCAGCAGCTCGCCATATTTGCGCCCAATGTCGTCAACAAGCTGATCCTGATGGCCACCAGTTCCGGGTTCACCATGCTGCCCGGACGCTTCAACGCCTTGCGGCTGATGACGACCCCGCGCCGCTATCTGTCGCGCAATTTCATGGCCCGGCACGCACATACCCTGTATGGCGGCGAGCTGCTCAACAATCCGGAAGCTGCAAAGCAGCATGCGCGTCTGTCGCGCGCGCCGACCGGTTTGTCCTATGCCCAGCAGCTGCTCGCAGCGCAGTTCTTCACCAGTCTGCCCTGGCTCTGGCGAGTGAAGTGCCCGGCCCTGATTCTGGCCGGAGATGATGATCCCCTGATGCGCCTGTTCAACGGGCGGGTTCTGGAGCGCGTCCTGCCGAACGCAAAAATGCGCGTTCTGGAAGGTGGCGGACATCTGTTTGCGGTCATGCAGGCGGAGAGAACGGCCGGCTACATTGATGATTTTCTTCAGTAAAGTCTGAACTTCTGCCTGGCATTGCAGCCCCCCACTCTTTGGATAGGGGATTTCAAGTCTTTTTGGCATCATGTTTTGCCTCACGAAGCAAGGCGCACGCGCTCATTCGAGGCGCGCAGGACCAATCAACGGAGGACGTTTCATGAAAGATCAGGCCAAAACCCACATCGTGACCCGGAAGGTGCCGTTTGATTTTCCGGATGATATCCATCCGCACTGGATGCCGACGCGTCCCGAGATGTCCCAGATATGGAACGGCTTCTCGCTGACCATGCCGTTTCTGGAGCCCTACCTGATCCGCACCATGCGCGAAGGCATGAAGAAGATTGATGATCCGCAGGTGCTCGCAGATTGCGCAGGATTCATGTCGCAGGAAGGCCAGCACTATCAGCTTCATCAGCGCTTCAACGATCTGCTGAAGCAGACCTATCCTGATCTGGCTCGCATTGAAGATGACATGCGGGATTACTACGCCAAGCTGAGCAAGAAATCGCTCACGCGCAAAATGGCTTACAGCGCAGGTTTTGAATCCATGACGCTGGGTGCCGCGCGGTTCATTATTGGCGAACGCAAGAGCCTGTTTGCAGGTGCTGACACGCGCGTCGCATCTTTCTGGATGTGGCACATGGTTGAAGAAACCGAGCACAAGACCTGTGCATACGATGCCTATCAGGCTGCATGTGGTGGTTACTGGTCGCGCGCCTACGGCGTGTTTCACGGCACCTGGGGCGTATTGTGGCCCGGTCTGCGCGCTGCGGTGCTGATGCTCAAGCAGGACGGGCTCTGGAACAGCTGGCGCAACAAGCTGCGTTTTGTGCGCGAGATCGGTTCGTTCCTGCGCTACGTGAGCCCGTACATTCTCAGGTCCGTCATGCCGTTTCACAGCCCGCGATTCGAAAAAGATCTGGACTGGGTGCAGGAATGGCTGAGTCGTTATCCCTCAGGTGTCACGCCTGCTGCTCCGCCACTGGTGGATACCAATGATCCTGAGATGCCGGTCCCGGCGATGAAATTCTCTGCGGCCGCGTAGGAAAGCAAGCAATGCAAGTATCCGAAGAAATTCGTTCCATCCAGAGATGGCTCATCGGCAGCGGTGCGTTTCTGATTTTTGCAGCAGGTATTGCAGGATTCGGTTTTCTGTTCTTCCTGCTTGGAGAAATCAATATCTGGCCGTTTCCGGTGATCGATTACCAGCTTCCTGGTTCGGTGAAAGCCTGGCGGATGACCCATCTTGAAGGCATCCTCGGAGGCCTGATTCACTGGCTATTTGCTGCTCTCCTGCCGCTGATGCCGTTTGCCATCAAGACGGTCAAGCGCATGGCGATTGCGATCATTGCAACGGGATGGATGTTCACCATCGCCTCCTCTCTGGACGCGCTGTTCCCGGATAGCCGGGGTCTGGCCTTTGGTGGCCCGATGACGAATCAGATTGCCTTCTTCCTGTTCTACATCGGCATCGTCATGGTCATGTGGATCCTGTTTGTCATCGGATACCGGTCCTTCTTTCCCAAGCGATAAATATATGATGGCCCTTCGCCATATGTCCTGCTAGCTGGGCAGGAGCTATTCACGATAGCGCTGTGAAGTGAGCTGAATTTAGATCATTAGCGAATCCAATGGGGCCGGAACCTGTGTTCTAGGCCCCTTTTTTTTCAAATCTCAATGCTGGTCTATTATCCGAGGTGAATCCATATAAGATTGAAGCAGGCTCAGGCCCGTAAGAGGTCAGGCCATAGAGCCCCAGGAGGAAGAAGGATGGATAATCTAGAGCCGTTCAAGACCAGTATCGTTGCGACCAAGCTATATCCTCCCGCCTTCAATAAGAAAAGCATCACCCGAGAGCGCCTTTTTGACTACAGGGCGTGTGAGGATAAAAGACTCTCCATCGTCAGCATCGTGGCTGCTGCTGGCTCGGGGAAGTCGACCACGATGGCAGAGATTTACGGTCGGCTAAACGAGATGAAATTCTCGACGGCCTGGCTCAGTCTGGACTTGGAAGATAACTGCCCCTCAGCTTTTGTCTCTTACCTCATTCCGGCCCTGAGCAAGCTTGATCCATTGCAAGACGGCTCAGATCTAGAGTGGCAGCGAGACATGCTGGTAAAGGATATCGAAGCCCTTTTCGATATCCTGATTGCAAGAATTTCGAGGATCGATTTTCCTGCGGCTATTTTTCTCGATGACTTCCAGCATATTACCGATCCGTCACTGGTCGCATTCATCGACCGTCTGGTCGCGCGTCTCCCAGACCGTATTCTCTTAATAGTCGCTAGTAGAGTCCAACTCCCGCTATCTCTTGGTCGTCTGCGTGTTACAGGCCGTCTTCAGGAGATAAACCAAGCGCATCTGAACTTCGATTCCAGGGAAGCTGAGGCCTTCTTGCAGCGCTCGCACGCGTTGCGCTTGCAGGCCGCCGACCTAAGTTCCCTGCATGAGATTACTGAAGGTTGGCCGGCAGGCCTGCAGTTAGCGGCTTTGGCTCTTCGTCAGCACAAGGGACCTCAGAGTGAATTGATCCGCCAGTTCTCCGGTTGTACGCGGGATCTAACGACGTTTCTTGCGGAAAGCGTTCTGAACAGCCAGCCGGAGAGTGTTCGTCAATTTCTACTTAGTACGGCACCGTTGCGTCGCATGTGTCCCGATCTGTGCCATGCAGTGTCGGCGCGCACCGATTGCTCCAGTATGCTGGAAACGCTGGATAGGATGCAGTTATTCGTCGTCCCACTGGATGGTGCCGGAGAATGGTTTCGTTACCACCACTTGTTCGGAGAATTCCTGAAGAAGCTTCTGTCTGACTCGGATCCGCAACAATTCAAGAGTGTATGTGAGAAAGCAGCTGTCTGGTGCGAGGCGAAAGGGCTGATGACCGATGCCATTCAGTACATGTTGGATGCTGGTCATTTTGAGCAAGCTGCCGACATGATTGCTGACCGGGCACTCACCGAGTCTTCGATTGAGGCTGATCATCACACGGTGCTGGATTGGATGCGGCGTTTGCCCCGGCAGTACCACATGAGGCGCCCAGAGATTAATTTGGCGCACGCTTGGTCATGTGCGTTTTCTCACGATGCCGCCCGTGCATTGGAACTTTCTCAGGCTGTGCTTGCGAAATTGAATGATGTGAGCGATCAGACTTGGGAGATCGGCGCGGCGGAGCGCCAGTCATTAATTCACTACGCCGGTGTAATTCAAATCATTGCCGACGCTACGATGGATAACTTCGCAACTTGCAGAGAGAGGGCTGAGGAACTTAACAAGAACATGCCGCGGGACAACGCGGTGCTCATTGGAACCGCACTGAACTGCCTGAGTTATGCATATCTGTCTGCAAGGGATTTCAATAACGCTATCCAAGCCTCCTCAGAGGCTCGTTTGCAGGGAGAAGTCGAGGATTCTGTATGCGTCATGGTGTGGGCGGACTACATTCGAGGGGCAGCGGCCATAGAGCTCGGCAAACTGCGCAGCGCAGTCAAGTTAGGTGAGCGAGCCGAAGCGGCGGCTATGAGGGGTGCGAATGAAAAGGGTTTTTGTCTGGCTATGGCAGCATTGCTTAACGCGGAAATAGCTACACAGCGCTGCGAATTTGAAAAGGCAGAGCGACTTATGAATTCGGGCCGGGCATTCGCTGTTTTGTTCGGGCCAGTAGAGCCACTCCTGCGCGCCTTCAGAAGTGATGCTCAAATTCTACATTGGCTTGGCAATCATTCCGAAGCGGTCAAGCGCTTGGAGCAAGGCAAGAGCGTGGCGCTCAGATTCAACTATCCGCGATTACTTCTTGCTCTGGCAATAGAAGAGGCAACGCTAAAAATTCTCGCGGGAGATATTGAGGCGGCAGGCGAAGCAATCTGCCTTTTCAAGAGTCACGTGGATGTTGCCTCTGCCAGCAAGTTTTCCCCTGTTTATGGACTGGGTAATTCAGTTAGATTGCTGGAAGCGCGGCTGCAGCTTGCCGCGGGAAGTCCTGAAAAAGCACTACGAGAATTTTCACGCTTGCAATACGGCTTGAGCAGCGATGCAGATACGACGTTTTTGCTGACATTGCGAGCATTGAAAGCAATCGCACTGTGGCGACTTGGGCGGACAGCGGAGTCCGTTCGTGAGCTGGACAAGGCATTGAGCGCGGCCAGCGAGGATTTTTGCGCATATCCCATTCTGTCAGCAGGTAATGAACTGCTGCCAATAATTGAGGCTATAGATAGCAAGCGCGGACGCGAATCTGATCTGATCAGAGAACCCAAGCTAAGACTGGAACGATGGATTGTTGCGAAGTTGCAAGGGGATAAGCTTGATCTGAATCAAATCAGTGCAGTATCAGTGTCCACCAAACGAGAATCCTCAATACTCACTGAGCGGGAGATTGAGTTAGTTAAATTGGCGGACTCCGGCCTGACCAACAAGCGAATTGCCAAGGCCCAATTGATTACCGAAGCCACAGTCAAATGGCATATGCACAACATATACGAGAAGCTCGGTGTGGCGAATCGGACCGCGGCAGCGGCCCGTTCGCGTGAACTGAAGATCATATAACTTCAGTTGTCCCGGAGCATGGTCACAGTTTATCTGTATTGCTAGGTGGGGAAGCTTCAGCAGATGCCGTTCAGGTATTTTTCGAAAGCCTATAAATCTAGAGAGAGCTTATCGTCGCCGACCGACCTAGAAACGCAGGCCGTCATATAGCCTGCGTCGCGTTCACCGGGGCTGAGCACTACGTCATGGTGTTCCACTCTTCCCGACAAAACGCGAACTTTACAGCTGCCACAAATTCCTTGCGTGCATACCCCAACTGCTTCCGAAACCTTGCTTTCCTGCAATACTTCAAGAAGAGATTTTTCAGCTGGCACGCTTAGGCTTAGCCCGGATTTGTTCAGGACGACCTCAAATGCTCGATGTTCTGATGTGTCCTGAGTTCCCGCCGAAAAGTTTTCTGTGCGGATGGCCTCTGTCGGCCAGCCTAAAGTTTCGGCCATCTGACTGATGTATTCCATGAACCCGGCTGGACCGCAAATGTAGAGAAGGTCACCCTGCGACCAAGGGCCGATATCCTCTGGCGAAATTCTCTGATCCTGGTCTGCATTATCAAAGTGAAACCGGAGCGACTCCGATGCCCATTCCGTACCTTGCAATTCTTGGGCAAAGGGCATTAGCTCTTCGCTTCTGGCGCAGGCATGAAGTATGAATTTGCATTTCGATTCAGCGAGGGTTTCCGCCATTGAGATCAGCGGTGTGATCCCGATTCCGCCCGAGACCAAGATGGTCCTGCCGCTCGCTGATTTGAATAGCTCGAAATGATTGCGAGGTTGGCCAATTTCGACTTCGGCGCCCATCTGCAACTGCGCGTGAGCTGCGATGGAGCCGCCGCGACCATCCATCTCTCGCTTGATGGCAATTCGATACTCGTGATTATCAGCTTGTGGCGCCCGGCACAGAGAGTACTGCCGCACCAATGTCGGTGATAGATGAACATCGATATGGCCGCCTGGGGTGTATGGAGCCAGCGGTTTTCCGGCATCAGCACTGCGCATCGTGTATGCACGAACCTCAGGGGATACTTGATCAATCTTCGTTATGTGAGCTTTTTGAATCAACTTCTGATCGGGCTTTTCGGAGAGGGAATTGGGCATTGCCAGCTTCCCAACCGGTGAGCTCCAAACAATCTCGTTGTCCTTTTCGAGCATGCTGCGCGAGGCATTCCAGGCTGCGTTGTACCTATAAAATGGCACTGCGGGGAATAGGTGATGCATCAGATGTTGGCTCTGAGACAATGAGATGTATCTCATTAATGGCCCGCCCTTGATCATTCGGGTGCCCTGAATGGGATGTTCCGCCTGAATGACTCCCGCAGGGTGCTGAATCGAAGCAAACAGATAGGCCAAAAAGGTCATACCCAAGCGTTGTGGAATCAGCCACAGAACGATGAACTCGTACGCATACTCGGATGTAAGGAAGCCGACATGCACAGCAGCAAAGAAGGCAAGGCCGCCAGCATCGCGGATCAGTTCGGACGGCGATCGTTCTTTCCAGCGCCTGAGGTACCAATATACCCAATAGACATCGACGAACGTCCACATCAAGGGACGCCACCACGCTGGCGCGGTAACCATCATGTCATCGGGGTCTCTGTCTTCTTCGCCGGTATAGCGGTGATGTTCGAGGTGTAAAAACCGATAAAGCCCTGTGGTAAAGCCTGGGAATAAAGGCAGAACTGAGATGGTTCCCATCAAATCATTGATCTTGCGGTCGCCAGACGCCGAGGAGTGCGCCGCATCGTGGAATGGTGTAAATGCGGCATAAATTGCTGCTGCGTTGACGAATATTGCTAGCCACAATGGAAGAAGACCATTGAGATACAGCGAAATCGTCATGATGATGGAGGCGTACACCCCTGCAATGAGCGCGATTTCTTGCCAAGCAAACTTGGGGACCTTCATAAGTTTCTGAAAGTTTGTTGTGCTGACAATTTGGGCGAGTAGTTCGCGATCCTGCGGGGGGTAAGTCATTTGGCTCATGAAATGCGATCCTTACTTTTAGTGCGTGGACTAGTCGCACGCGTCTGAACCTGCAGGCTAGACCAGGATTACGGGTAGTTCCCAGTCAGGTGATTTTTGCAATTGCTTCTGTTATGGGGCTCGGATCGGCGAGTGGCGGACGCGGGTATATTCACGCATCACTTTTGATCATTTGATCAATTTGCCCCGACGACGCCGCTGCAACGTATGCTTTGGCATATGAGCAAATTTGATTTCATCTTTCTGCCATTACTTGGCCTAATAGCAGGCGCTGCATTTGCTGCTCAGCCGGATACCCGGACATTCGAGATCAAGGTGAGCTTTGAAGGCGCGCAGGACTGGAGCAATCCGCCGCAGTGGTACAAGGCCAGCAGCACGCAAAGTTTTGTGGTGCGGACGGAGCTTTACTCAAGCGGAAAGCGGTATGCGGCCAATCTTCTGGATGTCGACATGCAGCAGCGGATGAAGATCAAGGCGGAGTTCCAGCGACAGAGGGCGCTGGCCACATTGCGCGCTGAGGGCATCGACACGGCGGCGGGCGATCTGCAGCAGCGTATCTCTGAGCGCATGGATCAGGAAATCTCTGAGTGCCAGCAGGATATGAACTGCATGGCCAGGGTAAGCATGAAATACGCCGCACCCATGTCGGCCGCCATGGCGCCAGACAACAGCGCATTATTCGAGGGTGAGCCTCGTTATGCCTACTATCAGCCGTTCGAGGGCTGTCAGAGCTTCGTCAAGGGCAGTATCAGTATTAGCGCAAAGGGCGAGACAAATCGCTCGAAACTCAGGAAGAAGGAAAAGGTCTATCCATTCGCGCTGGAAATGAAGGGTGTGGAAAGCACCTCCGTTGAGCAGAAAGACCGGCCGCTGTGCAGCTACTTTCTTATTGTGCTGGATGAGCATGCGCAGAAAATGTACGTTGAGAACGTATTCCTTCCGGATGTTCGGGGCAGCGCACACCGTCTTGAGTTCGGCGAGCAATCGCATGATGACAATGCCTCGGTCCCGATGGCCGCGCCCATACAGCCCTGGGTTAATGCCAACTTGAGAGATGCGGCTCCCTTGCAGGGCAACATGGCAGAGCGCCTGCCGCTCCCCCTGCCGCTGGACGGCAACGCCACCATACTCGGAAATTTCGAGGGGCATGGCAACGCAAAAATGTCCTGGTCCTTCGATTAGCCCATCCGGATTCCGCCCCCGTAGCGTTCACTTAGGCGCTTTCGCCTGACGCACCCATTTGGGTTTCTGCTTGTTGGAGAGGGAGGCGGGAACCCGAACCTATCCAATGGTCGGGGTTTACTTGGCCGAGAAAAAGCAGACTTTCTCCTTGCCGCAAGGCGGTTCAAAGAAAACAGTCCGAAAGTTAGGCGTGCCCTGACCGCAGGCTGCATATGCTTTGGCGTCCAAAGGGAGTGCAGCTCAGGTTCAACCTGCAGCCAACGTCAGCAATTTCAATAAATAAATAAGTAGTAAGGAGACCGGTAAGCCAAATGGAGCACTTTCGATTTAGATTGGCCGCCTGGATTATGGCCAGAAGAGGCGTTGTTCTCGCGCTCTTTGTCGCAATTACGGCTTTTTTTGCGGCGGGGTTACCGTCCGTTGAAATTCGCACCATCTTCTCCGATCTGCTGCCTGCAGATGACCCCTTCGTGCAGACCTTCAAGGATCACCCGGGGTTCGGAAATCCCCTGACGGTCACCGTGATGATCAAGCGCACGGACGGCAAGGACATCTATAACGAGGAAACCCTGCAGAAAGTCTGGGATTTCACTCGTGATATCGATTTGACCCCCGGGGTCAATCATGACGACATCATCTCCATTACCACGGAGAAGGCGCGATACGCCGAAGCGACTCCGCAAGGTATCGATCTGCGTCCGCTGATGGACGACAAGGTGCCCAATGATGAGCAGACCCTCGCCAGCTTCCATCGTCGAGTAGAGCGCTCTCCCATCGCGCGCAAATACCTTGTTTCTTCGGATAACACAGCGACGTTGGTCAACGCGTCCTTCCATGAGCATCTGCTCGAGTACGACGTTGCCTTCAATTTTGTGCAGGATCTTGCAACCAAGGCGCGTGACGACAATCACGAGGTCTATCTTGTTGGTCAGCCGATTCTGACGGGCTGGGTCTACAAGCTGCAAAGGCAGACTTACACCATCTTCGGTCTGACGCTGGTGCTGCTGCTGTTTGCCCTGGTCTTCTACATGAAGAACGTCGCAGGTACGGCAGTGCCGGTCATCGTCAGTGTTGCAGCGGCCATCTGGGGCTTCGGTCTGGTGGGCTGGATCTCCTCGGTGATCGAGCCGCTGCTGATGATCGTTCCATTGCTTCTGGTTGCGCGTTCCTTCTCGCACTGCGTGCAGTTCACAGAGCGCTATTACGAGATTCTGGAGCAGGTGCCGGACAAGCTGAAGGCGTCCGAGATCACCATGGGCGTCATGATGGCCCCCAGTATCCTCGGCATCATCACCGACACGCTTGGTATTGCCTTTATCGGCCTGGCGCCAATCCCGGCAATGGAGCGATTCGCGCTGTTCACCGGCTTCTGGGCGCTCTGCCTGATTCCGACCGGCGTGATCCTCATCTCCATTCTTCTGTCTTACTTGCCAACACCCAAGAATGTTGACTCGATTGTGGGCAAAGGGGATGGTGGTGAGTCTGGTGTGCACAAGCTGCAACGTGATGCGCTGGCTGCAACTGCCAAGTTGGTGACAAACAAGGCCGCAAACAAGACCGCTATCGTCGCAGTGGTGATCTCTGCAGTCGCGATCTTCATGTCCTTCCAGATCAAGGTGGGCAACCCTGTTGAAGGCAGCAACTTGTTGTGGGAAGACTCCGAGTTCAATGATGCTGTTCGCAAGATCAACGATCACTTTCCCGGCGTGAATTCCCTGGAAATCGTCCTGGATTCCAAAGACGATGACAGCAAGCAGCGAACCGCTCGAACCGCATCCGCCTACGAGGTATCTCACAAGATTCAGCTGATCGCGGAGCAGGGTGGGCAGAAAGGTGAGATCGCCGCAAGAGAGACGCGCTCCTTCTCGGACATGATGGAGGAAGGAAATCGTCTGTTCTCCGGCGGTCATCCGAAATGGCTGCCCCTGGATCCGAACGATCCTGCGGTGACGGCTGCTGCTATGGCCATCAGCTTTGGTCAGAATCCGATCAACTTCTCCAGCATGACGGACTTCAAATCACAAAACTCCTCAGTGTCTCTCTTCTATCGAGACAACAAGCAGGAGACGGTGGATGGTGCTTTGAAAGTGGCGCGCCGTGCAGTAGAGGCCGTCGGCAACGACTACCCCGAGTTTGATATCCGACTGGCCTCAGGAACCATTGCCCTGCAGGAGGCCATGAACCGCGTCGTCGAGCGATATCACTGGCTCATTCTTGCTCTGCTGGCTGCTGCCATCTTTGTTGTCGCGACTTACGCCTACAAGTCCTGGGTGGGTGCGGTCATCGTGCTGATTCCTGTGGCACTGGCGAACTTCTACCTCACGGCCACCATGCATATTCTCGGCATCGGCCTGGATATCAATTCGGTGATGGTTGCGGTGCTGGGTGTTGGCGTGGGTATCGACTACGGCATCTATCTGCTGTCGCGAATCTGCGAGGAATACCACGTCCAGAAGGGCGACTGGGCCGCTGCCATTTCGATTGCGATGCAGACCACGGGCAAGGCCATCATGTTTACGGCCACGATCATGCTGATCGGCATCGTTCCCTGGTACTTCCTGTCGGATCTCAAATTCATGGCAGACATGGGCCTGCTCCTGGCCGCGATCATGCTGGTCAACATGGTGCTCGCTCTGGTTGTGCTGCCTTTGCTGGTCTGGTTCATCCGTCCCAAGTTTGCAACCAGAGATGACCTGATTGTTGGTGAAAGTGTGGATCTGTCTCAGTTTTCCGACATCAAAGTCAATGGCGGAGTGCCATCAGCCGCAACCAGCTGATTGTGATCGGCCAATTTCAAGAAGTTTCACGTAGGTATGACGCGGGATATTCCGTTAATCATTGGTAGGAGGATGTAACCATGCGAATTAGAAAATACGATTTTGACTACGGGCGTCGAGAGTTGATGAAGAAGGCTGCCGCTGGTGGCGCAGCCGGTGTATTGCTTCCCCTGGAGCAACTGTGGGCTTCCGACAGCGGGCTTGAGAATGTGGCAAAAGCCTATCCAGATGAGCTGATCTCCATCGAAGTCCAGTCCAAGGGCAAGATGAAGGTCGGTGACATCATCACCAAGGAAAACGTTGAGCACGTTGCACATCTGCTTGACCCTTGCACGCTCTTCCAGGTCAAGGAAGACAACCGCCGGATCAAGATCGGGCCGCCGGAAACCAACCTCAAGCGCATGTTCACCAAGGACAACCTTGAGAAGACGCTCGACAACATCAAGAACGGATACGCCGCAAAGTTTGGCGATGACGGCAACGTCTACGGATCGGACAACGAGCCCTGGAAAGGTGGTTTCCCGTTCCCGAATGCGAACTCCGCACTGGAAATTCAGGCCAATGCAGCAATGAGCTGGGGTCGTGCAGACGCCAACCTCTACGCTGTCCGCCAGGTTGATTTCAGCGCTGACAACAAGCAGGAATATGCCTATGACTTTGCATGGGCAGAGCTGCAGATGCAGGCCCGCCTCGACGGCAAAGCCTTCCGTGGACATAAAGATGAAATCCGTCGTCAGAGCGCCTACTTCGAAAGCTCCGATGACGTTCGCGGCACATCCTTCCTGAGCGTCTGGAAGTACGATCAGCGCGAAGTGCCGGATCTTTTCGGATACCTGCCGCAGTTCCGTCGTGTGCGTCAGTACCCGGCCAACCAGCGCTTCGAGCCGCTCATCCCAGGCGCCACCTGGTTCCTCACCGATCCATGGGCTGCTGGTGACCCCATGCTGACCTGGAGCAACTACAAGGTCATCGAGCGCAAGCCGATGTTGGGCACTACCTCGGGTAATTGGGCGATCAAAGATGACAATTGGCAGCTGCCTACTCAGAAGGACAATGAAAAGTTTTTTGATGTCGCCTTCAGCATGATTCCAGAAGTCGCAGTTGTGCAGTCTGAGCCAACTGGTTATCCGCGTGCGCCTGTCAGCCGTCGCCTCGCCTACTTTGACGTCCGCAACTCAACCTATACCGGTTGTATTCGCTATGACCGTCAGGGCAATCCATGGGTGAGCTTTGAATCTGGATTTGGCTACTACGACGAAGGCGGTAAGGTGCAGGTTGGGCATGATGGAAAGAGCCCAGCTTGGTCTTGGACTTATGTCATGAGCTACAACATGCAGGACAAGCGCATGAGCCGTATCGATCATGCGAAGGAAGCTTCCGGCATCAAGAGCCTGTTCGAAATGGATCAGGACTGGTTGTACGACACCTACCTCACGACTGCAGCACAGCAGGCGCTCGGCAGAGTCTAAAGCTCCACTCTGAAACCTGCCCCGGAGACTTATGGTCTCCGGGGCAGTACTGGAACAAACAAATGAAAGCATTTCTAAGGGTGGCAGGCGCCTGCGTCCTCGCTTGCTCAATTGCAGTGCCCGTCCATGCGGTTTCGAAGGAAACCACGAGCAACTCCGTCGTTCTGACCGGTAGTGTTCAGCACGAAAGGCTGTTCGAGATCGACCGCCAGGGCGACAAGATCGTCGCGGTGGGGGATCGTGGTCTGGTGCTTCGCTCCAACGACGGCGGCGAGACCTGGGAGCGCGACAATCTTCCGGAACCGACTGCACTCCTGGGCGTCGCATTCGCTGGCGACAAGACAGTCGCAGTTGGACAGGAAGGCAAGATCTATGTGCATACGCCTGGATCGGGCTGGAAGAAAGTTGAAAGCACGACACAGGAAAGACTGCTGAACGTTGCGGGTAACAAGTCAGGACTGCTGGTCGCGGTCGGCGCGTTCGGTGCCGTTATCCGATCCACGGACTACGGCAGCACCTGGCAAAACGCTCAGCCAGAGTGGCTTGAGATTGGTGACGCGGACTCGGGTGGTGGTGCGCTGACTGGCGCAGCCGGCGAGCCGACCATCTATGCCGTGCAGGTTCTTGAAGACGGAACGGTTTTCATCGGCGGCGAGCTCAGCTTCATTGTCCGCTCAACTGGTGGAGAAGACTGGACGCTGGTTAATCAGGCAAAAGCTTCGGGAGAAGAGATTGCTCCGAGTATCAACGCCATATCCATCAGGAATGACGGTACCGGCTTCGCTGTCGGCCAAGCTGGAACCATCCTGCGGACCAATGACGGCGGTGCCAACTGGAGCGCAGTCAACTCATCGACCAGCGCAAATCTGCTCTCGGTCGCCAGCCTGAAGTCTGGTGAGGTGGTTGCGGTAGGGATGAGGACCACGATCCGTAGTGACGATGGCGGTAACACCTGGAAAGCGATGAAGTCTCTGGACTTTCCGATCAACTGGTATTCGGGCGTCAAGAGCGACACGGCGTCCGGAGAAATTCTGGCTGTTGGACATAGTGCCCGCGTCGTCAGGGTTCGTGCTGACTAATCACGTGAGCAAAAGCATGTGGGGGAAATCAATTGTGAAAACATACTATAAGAAGGAGTGTGCTCAATGAATGTCAAATCCAAGCTAGGTCTATGGAAAGCATCTGTTGCGGCGATACTTGGGACTTGCTCTGTGGCAGCCCACGCCGAACTGAACATCAATTTCAGCCACTTTGTAAGAGTGGATTCGGCGTATCGAACCACGTCGAAGCAGAATCTAAATAATCAACGCACGAACTCGTTCAATAACCGAACCGCTCCGCGTCAGGCTTATGTGCCGCCCAACATCGTTAGTCTGAACAGTCCATTGGGGGTAGTGACGGGCGCCGGCGAAACATCCGGCAACGACTGGAATGTGCCGCTGCCGGGTTTCAGCGATCCCGTCACGCGCGGCGAATACATTCGTGATGGCGAGCAGGAACTGTCTTACTTGAGCTTGCGCTTGGAAAGCGAAATGCAGGTCAAGTTCAACAGAAACTTCCGATTTATTGGCAGGGTGCGTGCCGCTTATGACCCGGGCTTATACTCTGACACTTTTGATCCTGGTAGCGACATTTTACAAGACCCGGCCGGGAACGGCCTGATCGGCGCCGGCGGTCGAGCCGAGATTTATGAGTCCGAGCCCAATTACTACGAAGCCATTGGCCGAAACGGCCGGAATGTCAATCCGCTCGAATTCGCACATGAGAACTATATGGTCGATTTCCCGGCCCTCATGTTTGAGTACAAGACCGGCAACCTCACGATGCGCGTTGGCAATCAGCAGATTGCCTGGGGTCAGGCGCTTCTGTTCCAGACACTGGATGTGCCCAACGGCCTGGATCTTCGTCGCCACTCCTTGCTTGATCGCGGCTTCGAAGAATTCTCAGACAAGCGCGTCCCAAGGCTGACCTTTAGAACCACGCATCAGTGGAAGAGTCTCGTTACCGACTTTTACGTGAGCAAATTCCAGCCCACAATTCTTGGTAACGCCAATACCCCGTACAACGTGATCCCGACACAGTTCACCGTGCAGGAAAATTACTACTCCGGTGGTTACGACAACAAGATTGATGGCGGCATTCGCTTCAAGGCCGATTATGGATCTTGGGGCTGGCAAGCAGTGTTCGCTTCTCGTTACAACCCGCTCGGAACATTCCGGTGGGCCGCGACAGGGGTTGTGACCGAGCTCGATCAAGCCAGCACTTTCGGCCTCGCAGCGTCCACGGCCTACGCTGTTAAACTTCCTGGGTGTGATGGCGTACAGAATCCGGCGATTTGCCGTAACAGCGACTCAGTAGGAGAGGCTCTTGCGAAGACGCCTTTCGCGGCGCAGCCGGGAGGTGTGCTCAGCGCTGACGAGTGGTTTACATATGCGGCCGATGTTCGTTTAGACGGCGTTGACGGACTGAATCAGGCGCTCTTAGGGTTTCCAGATCTTCGGGACATCTACGTCACACTCTCTGATAGCTATGAGGAGTCCTATAATCAGCTGAATTCTCTGTTTATCGCCAGTCAAAGTTTCCGCGGGTTCATTGAACGTGAATACCACAGGGAATCTGTATTCGGTCTTGGTGGCGTTTACATTACCGAAGCGGAGAATGAATGGCTGAACCAGATTATTTTCAATCTTGAGGCGCAGTACACCCCGGATCGAGTGTTCACGCAGAAAGGACTGGGTGTGAATTTCCTCGAGAAGGATGAGTACATCCTCTCGCTCGTGGTCGAAAAGTGGACGCGTTGGTCTGAGTACTTCCCCGCTGCTTATCTCGTTGGCCAGTTCCAGCACCGCTCCGAAAGTGACATCGTCGGCCGTCATCTGAGTGGTTATGGTGGGACACCGACGGGTGTTCCGGATGGAATTCCTAATTCCAACTACATCGTGCTTGCCGCACTGCAACCGTGGCCGGAACGCAAGTACATCCTTGAGTTCGCGACTCTGATTGATACCCGCGGTGGCGTTCTGATTCAGCCGCTGGTTCAGTGGAACGTGGGTAGCGGCATCGTTGCCGAGTTCTACTACAACTATGTGCAGGGGCACGCCTGGGGCAAGCCGACCGACAACTTTCTTGATACCGCTGACTGGGCCGATGAGCTTGCGATGCGCGTCAAGTTCCAGTTCTAGAGACGTCTGGCTGTAAGCGCTGCCTCTGACCGTGAGGAAAGAGGCAGCGCAGGATTGGTCCAATGCATGCCTGCCTACCAGGCCTGAGAGTTTGAGACGAATGCTTCAAAGAAGATTGAGCGGCATGCCGGTGTTATCAGAATTGGCGTTTCTTCAGACTGATTCGCCATCGCTGGCAAAGACAATTGAACTGAGGTCCTAGCCTCTTTCCATCTTCTCCTCCTCCTTGAAGATGGCCTCCCGGTGGCGCATAGCGCCGCCGGGTTTTTTTTGGCTCGGCTCAGATTGAGCTGTTGGCAGTGTCCTGATGCGCCGCTCTGGCGGTGCAGGCAAGTGGCTCCACTCAGAAGGCGTCAATGCGGCCAGCCCCGCACGCACGTCGTCAGCGCAAGGCCTGATGACTCTGACAGCTGAGAATCAATGGGGGCGGGCATTATTGTTGATGCTTGTGTTGCGCAGATCTTTCGCGGGCCTGGCTTGTGCCTGACAAACGATTCATTGATTGGAATGTCAGGCGAGCATCGTCCGGCTGGGACTAGACTGCGGATAACGCGAATCCCAATAGGGAGAAGCGGATTGTTCGGAGAGAATAAAACCCGACCGAACGGATGGGGATTATTGGTGGGCAGACGGGTATTCATAAGAAGTGCCCAAAGCGCCCGGTAGAGGCAGCAGGGGCAGATGCCATTAGTGCAGTCTGAACTGCCCCAAAGGAGAAGCCAGGTGCAATCTGTTGAGTTGCTCAAAGATAGTTTTGTCAGTACCAAACTCTATCCGCCGACCTGGGATGAGCAGGGGGTGCAGCGCACGCCTCTGATTCGCCTGGCGTATTCGGGCCGAATGACGTCGGTCTTCAGTGTGGTGGCAGCGGCCGGCTCTGGGAAATCCACATTGATGTCGCAGCTTCATCAGCATTTCACGCAGCGTGAGGTGGCGTGTGCATGGATCAGCCTGGATCCGGAAGACAACAACCCGGAGACATTTCTTTCCTACTTTGTGACGGCGCTGGACGGAATCGAGTCCATGTTCAGCGATGCAGACCTTGGTATGCAGAAGGAATTGATATCCAGGGATGTGGATGCGGCCTTTGACGTACTGCTGGGGCGAATCTCCAAGGTAAAGACACAGCTTGTCATCTTTCTCGATGACTTCCAGCACGTCACCGATGCTGCCGTGATCCGCTTCATGGACCGTCTTATCGCGCATCTGCCTGATTCAGTGCTGATCGTGATTGCAAGTCGCGAGCGCTTGCCACTGGAACTGGGTCGCTTGAGGGTGCTGGGTAGCCTGTGTGAGGTGGATCAGGAAGACCTGAATTTTGATTCCGGCGAAGCCGCAGCCTTTCTTCGCCAGTCACATAAGATGGAACTCAGCCCTGCAGATATGGAATCACTGCATGAAACCACTGAGGGCTGGGCAGCGGGGCTTCAACTTGCGGCACTCGCACTGCGACGACACAAAGGAGCGGAGAGCGAGCAGATCAAACAGTTCTCCGGTCGTGACCGGGATCTGGCGAGCTATCTGGCCGAAAGTGTTCTCAAGAGTTTGTCCGAAAGTGTGCGGAAATTCCTCCTGTGCACGGCGCCACTCAGGCGAATGAGTCCCGAACTTTGTCAGGCCGTTACCGGACATCCGGCCTGCGGCGAAATGCTTGCTCTGCTGGATCGCCGAAAGCTTTTCCTGATCCCGCTGGACCGGACCGGAAAATGGTTTCGATACCACCACCTGTTCGCTGATTTCCTGCAGAAGTTGCTGGCCGAGTCTGATCCTGCCCGGCGACGCGAAACCTGCGAGAAGGCTGCGGCCTGGTGCGAGAAGGAAGGGCTCATTACCGAGGCCATTCAGTATTCACTTGATGCCGGGCGCTTTGAACACGCGGCAGATCTCATTGGTGACCGCGCGCTGACCGTGGCGCTGATCGAAGGGGATCATCACACTTTGCTGGAGTGGATGCGCCGATTGCCAGAGGCGTATCACGGGCGCCGGCCCGAAATCGGATTGAGCCGCGCCTGGTCCAGTGCCTTCTCGCGGGATTCGGCCTATGCCAATGAATTGGCTGAGTCAGTGCTGGTCAAACTCAGGGATCCCAACGATACGTCCTGGAACCTGGCTGATGACGTTCGGCAATCCCTGATCTGTTTTGGTGAGGTTGCTCAGGCCGTTGCCGTCTCTGCTCAGGATCAATTTGAATTTGGTAGTGAAAGGGCGCGGTCCCTGTGTGAAAGATTTCCAACTGCCGAATCCGCGCTGATTGGCTCGGCACTCAATTGCATCAGCTATGGCCACCTTGCGATGCGGGAGTTTGGTGCGGCGCTTACAAGCGCCGACGAAGCCTACCGGCATGGACTGCGTGACAAGGCCTCCTACATCATGGTTTGGGGAGATTTTCTGCACGCCATGTCCGACCTGGAGCTGGGACGCGTGCAAAGTGCGAGTGAGCATGGCAGGCGCGCTGAGTCGAACTCCAAGTTGGCGGGAGAAAGAAAGAGTTTCATGCATTTCATGGCTGCGCTACTCAACGCAGAAGTCGCGACGCAACGGTGCGAGTTCAAGAAAGCTGAAGAGTTGATGGAAGTCGGGCGCACATTTGCCGTGTTGTTTGGCCCTGTCCAACCATTGATCTGCGCTTTTCGCAACGACGCGAGAATCGCTGCGTGGAAGGGCAATTACGCAATGGCGATGGAGTATCTCGAGCGCGGCCGTGACATTGCGATGTCGTCAGGCTACTCGCGCCTGTACGTCAGCATGCTGATGGAAGAAGCGAGTTTGCAGGTCGCAGAAGACCGGGCTGCCGATGCAGTGGAAACCATGCGGAGACTGAGCGCATACGGCCAGGGTCTGGTGCCTGATGAAGATATGAGCCCCGGGGTTACGCGAAGCCGGCGCAATCTCATCAAGTTCCTCGAGGCGCGCGTCATATTGGCCAATGGCGATGCTGAAAAGGCCTTGTCGCTGCTTTCGAGGCTGCAATACGCGCTGGGAACAGACGGCGAAACGACGCTTCTTCAGAGTCTTCGCGCCGTCAAGGCGATTGCCTTGTGGCAGCTCGATCGCAACGCTGAATCCGTGCGTGAACTGGACAAGGCTGTCGCGGCGGCCGCAGACGAGTTCTGCGCTTATCCAATCGTGAGCATGGGGCGCAGTTTGCTGCCCATATTCGCGGAGATTGAGGAGCGCCGAGGCGCGGACACGGATGGCATCAGTCCCTCACGCAGACAGTTCGAGCGATGGCTGGTATCTGTATTGCGCAATGAGAGTAATGCCACCGTCGAAGTCGTCGCGGTGGCGGCTCCAGAGCTCAAGGAAACCGAAATTCTCACCGCCCGCGAAGTGGAAATTCTGAAATTGGCGGAATCTGGACTGACTAACAAGCGCCTGGCGAAGGCGCTGCTGATTACCGAGGCAACCGTGAAATGGCATATGCACAATGTCTACGGGAAGCTCGGTGTCGGTAGCCGTACTGCAGCTGCGGCGCGCGCTCGGAAGCTCCAACTGATCTGACCCGGCAGCGCCGCTCGCGGACCTTGCAAGCCTCTGCGCGCGAGGTAGCGCGAGTCAGGGCGTGCGCTCCGAACCTGCCTGAGCAGGGCTTGGCCTCATTTCCGGTTTGCTGGCGTGACGCTGCGCCAGCCAGATCGCGGATGCAATCAGCGCCGCACCCATGACATGGCTGGGTTCCAACTTTTCGCCCAGTAGCAGTGCCGCCAGGCCGGTGCCGAATACGGGCATCAGGTGCAGGTACTGTCCTGCTCGATTGGCGCCAATGAGTTCTACGGCGCGGTTGAAGCACAAGTAGGACGCGATGGACGGCAGGATGCCAACGTAGGCCAGGCTCGCCAGGGTCGGTCCGTCAATGTGCATCTGGCGCACTTGAAAATGTTCCCATGCGTACGCGGGCAGCAGCATCAGCGCGCCAATGGCAAAGGTAATGGTGATGAAGCTCAAGGGGTGCATGGAAGGGCGCTTTCTCAGCAGGGCCGAGTACAGGGCGTAGAACAGGACGGCGAGCAAAATCCAGCCATCACCGGCAACGAGCTTGAGATGCAGCAACCTGTCCATTGAGCCGCCCGATACGATTACGGCCACGCCGCACAATGAAATCAGCATGGCCAGGCCCTGCAGTACGCTGATGGACTCACGGAAGATCAGCCAGGAGCAAAGGATGATGAACACCGGCATGGTCGACTGCATCAGCACGGCGTTGACCACCGTGGTGGTGCTCAGGCCGGTATAAACCAAGGCGTTGAAGCTGGCGATACCCAGAAAAGCGAGCAGGCAGATCAGCGCGGGTTGGCGGCGTAGCGCGGACAAGTCACGCCGCAGGTGTGGCCGCGCAAAGTGGATCACGACACAGAAAGCGATGGTCCAGCGCCAGAAAGATAGCGCCATGGGCGGAATATCGGCGTGCATGGCACGGCCGAGCACAAAATTGCCGGACCAGAACAGGGTCGCTAACGCCAGCAGCGCCGGGGCCATCGACCACAGTCTGAGCAGGGGTCCGTACATCAGTGCTGAGCCGCTTTCCGGTTCAACTCGATATCAGCAGTCGGGCTTGTATGGCATCGCGCCTCTGCTGCGAGAGGTCGCAATGCTTGAGCAGGTAGTCATCCAGGCTGCCGAAGTCTTTCTTGACGGTATCCAGTGCAGCTTGCAGATACACCGGGTCGGCAATGACCAGCATGCCCAGAGCCGTCCGTACATGCGCCGTGAGTTCTGTGTTGGGCAGAAATCGCACGCGATCACTCATCATGCGTTCGGGGGTGTAGCGTTCACTGGTGAGTTCGTAGTTGGCCATGATCTGCTCATGTCCAACGCCCAGGGCATGCAGCACCATGGCGCTGACAAAACCAGTGCGGTCCTTGCCCACCGCGCAGTGGATGACCACGGCACGTGCTTGGTCTTTCTCGAGATATGCGAACAGCGCGCTGAGATCCTTGGCGAAGGCCGAAGGCATCTGCCGGTAGTTGTCGATCATGGCTTCGCGCGCGCGCTCGGCGCTGAAGCTGGGGTCACGCAGACGCTTGCCCCATTTGTCCGGCTGCACGCTGGACAGATCGGCGTCGATATCCAGCGCCAAAGTTTCAACCGAGCCGTCTCTGGGCCACTCATTGGACATCCGGCGACGTTCGCCCGGGCTGCGCAGATCGCAGATCAGCCCGATATTCAGGCCATTGAGCGTTTCATGGTCGGGCGGGGTGAGGTTGAGCATCAGCTCGGTCCGGTACAGGTGGCCGGTCCGGACGCGTCGACCGTCGAGTGTGGGGTAACCGCCAAAGTCTCGGAAATTGGGGGCGCCGACCAGCAGGGGGGCAGATGAATCCATCGAAATTATCACGCCACATTCATGGGTAAGACGAACAAGGATAAAGCTTGAAGGCGACAATTCGCGATCTGCATCGAACCTTGCACGATTTATGCACTCCATTAATTCTGCGGGTGGTGGTGCAGGAGGGGTAGTCTTGCAGCGCGCCGCAGTGTTTGTGTCCGCAGCACATGCCGACGTCCTTGTTCAGATCAGTTCAGGAGAGAAGATGCGCCGTTTGTCGCCAATTGATGTGGCTTTCCTGCTTCTGGAAAATCGCCACCAGCCCTTGCACGTCGGTGCACTCGCCCTGCTAACCCCGCCAAAGGATGCCCCTCCGGACTTTGCTGCTGGTCTGGCTGAGCGACTCAGCCATTCCCATATCGCGGCGTCCCCATTCGATCGACGGCCGTTCAAGCGGCTCGGCATGTTCTATTGGGAGGATGACCCTCACTTTGACCTGTCGCATCACTTTGTACATCTGGCGCTGCCCAAGCCGGGGCGCATTCGCGAATTGCTGGCCATGGTGTCGCGGGTGCACAGCGCCCATCTCGACCGCGCCTACCCCTTATGGCGTGTCTACCTGATCGAAGGCCTGGAAGATGGCCGCATCGCCACCTTCATGAAAATTCACCATTCGGTGGTAGATGGTGTTTCGGGCATGCATCTGCTGATCAAGTCGATGGCCGAGACGGCTGAGAAGTCCGCCATCATGCCGCCCACCTGGGAAATTGGCAGCGGCCTGCGGCCCAAGCCTGTCCTGCGCAAGGCCATCAGCAGTCTGGATCGCTGGCGTGCCTCGGCGCAATCCATCCCCACGGTGCTGCGCGAGCTGGGCACTTCGGTCAAGCATGCGCGGGATGACCACCCTGACATTGTCACGAGCCTGCGCGCGCCGCGCTGCATCCTCAATCAGCCAATCACGGCTTCACGCCGTTTTGCAGCGCAGTCGTACTCGACCGAACGCATCAAGGCCATCGGCAAGCGACTGTCCGGCACCAGCAACGATGTGGTCATGGCCATGTGTGGCGGTGCCTTGCGGACCTACCTCTCGGATCTGCACGCCCTGCCTGACAAGCCGCTGATCGCCGGGGTGCCGGTGTCGTTGCATCGGGACCGTCGTCATATCGAGCCCGGCAACGCCATTACCTTCATGCTGGCCAATCTCGGTACCCACGTCGCCGATCCGGTCAAGCGCTTTGAGATCGTGAAAGCGTCCATGGATTACAACAAGGCCCGATTCGAAGCCATGAATCAGGCCGAGCTGCTGGCCTATGCGCTTGGCATGCTGACGCCGGGCGTGCTCAACATGCGCGGCAGCTGGGAGCGCATGCCGATGAACGTGGTGATCTCCCATGTGCCGGGGCCGAGGTCGGATCGCTACTGGCAGGGTTGCAAGCTGGACGGCCTGTACCCGGTTTCCGTGGTCGTGGATGGTCTGGCGCTGAACATCACGCTGGTCAGCCGTGGAGATCAGATTGATTTTGGCCTGATTGCCTGCCGGCGCACGCTGCCCAGCGTGCAGCGCCTGCTCGATCATCTGGATGAGGAGTTGGACGCACTGGAAAATGCCCTGGTCTGAGGGCTGCTGACAAAACTTTGACAGGACCTTCGCGGTCCATAAGTATCTGAGCCTCACCCAGCAGGTCGTATCGATGCGTCTGATTCTCTGCCTGATGATCCTGTTTGCCATCCCGGTCATGGCGTCCGAGGTGTATCGCCACGTGGACAAGGATGGGGTGGTCCATTACACGGACAAGCCGCCTAGCAAGAACGCCAAGCCATTGGATCTGCCGCCAATTCAGGTCATCGGCCCCATCGAGGCTCCGCAGGCCTCCCGGCCCTCCAGCAGAGGGTCATCGTCGTCCAGCGCTGTTCCTCGCGATCTGAGCGTGAGCATCGTTTCGCCGACCCCGGATCAGACCTTTCGCGGCGACGACCGGCGATTGACCGTCAGCGTCAGCCTGAGTGCCGGCCTGCCAGAAGGTTTCGGGCTTTTCTATCTGCTCGACGGCAGCCCCCAAAACCGGGCCGCCACCCGTCAGCAGAGCTATACGCTCAGTGAGGTGGAGCGTGGCGAACATCTGGTCAGCGTGATTCTGGTCAATGCGCGCGGCACCGAGGTGAGTCGGGCGGGGCCGGTCATCGTGCACATGAAGCCGCCGACCGTGCAGCTGACCGAGGGGCGCTAGCACCGAAGGCGCGCACGTCATCGGTGCGAACGCACCAAAACAGTGCAAATCTGATCCGGCTCCGCTAGGCTGCAGCCGCGCGTGAGTGGCGCGCCTTTTGCAGTCCGCCTTCCATGAAATTTGTGCCCCGTGCGCGCATTGCGCCCGATGCCGTTCTCGACGGAATCAGTACCGTCGTGATCTGTCTCGACGCAAAGCTGGCCATTGCCTCCATCAATACTGCAGGAGAAAGCCTCTTCGAGGTCAGCCGGCGGCACGCGCTGGGAGAACCGGTGGAGCTGGCCCTGCCATCGTTTGCGCCCCATCTGCCGCGTCTGCGCGAAGCAGCCGAGTCGGGCACTGGCTTCATCGAGCATGAGATGGAGCTGCCCCGCGCAGGGACAGGCGAGGCTCTGATGGTGGATTGCACCGTGACGCCGATCCTGCTCGGCAAAGGGACCGGTCTGGTCATGGAATGCCAGCCGATGGAGCGCTTGTTGCGAATCTCCCGCGAGGAGCTGTTGTTGTCACAACACCAGGCCTCTCGAGAACTGATTCGAGGCTTGGCGCATGAGATCAAGAATCCATTAGGCGGCATTCGCGGTGCAGCGCAGTTGATGGAGAAGGATTTTCCGGATTCACAGCACAGCGAGTACACCGGCGTCATCATCCGCGAGGCGGACCGTCTGCAGAATCTGGTCAATCGCATGCTCGGGCCCAACCGCATGCCGCAGAAACTGGCGGTCAATATCCACGAGGTCCTTGAGCATGTTCGTCAGCTGGTTGAGGCGCAGAACGAGCCCGGTATTTCGCTGATTCGGGATTACGACCCGAGCATCCCGGACATCATCGCGGACCGCGAGCAGTTGATTCAGTCGATGCTCAATATCGTGGGCAACGCGGTGCAGTCCATTTCGGATGGGCCGAGTGAGGAAGGTGCGGTCACCCTGCGCACGCGCACCAAGCGTCAGTTCACGATTGGCGGCCTGCGCCACCGGTTGGTGATCCAGATTGATATCGAAGACACCGGGCCAGGCATCTCGCCGGCAATCATTGATCGGATTTTCTATCCGATGGTCACCACCCGGGCTCAGGGAACGGGCCTTGGCCTGCCCATGGCGCAGTACCTGATCCACTCCCACGGCGGACTTATCGAATGTCGCTCGCGGCCTGGCTGTACTGTCTTTTCCATTTACATGCCGCTGGACGGCAACATTGAGTGAGTCACGCACGCACATGAGTACATCACTGGAAGTCTGGGTTGTAGACGACGATGAGTCGATTCGCTGGGTCATGCAGAAGTCACTGATGCGTGCGGACATGAAGGTGCAGACTTTCGAGGGTGCTGCAGAGCTGTTTGACGCTCTGGAAGAAGGCAAGCCCGATGTGCTTGTTACCGACATCCGTATGCCCGGTGTCGATGGTCTGGAGTTGATGAAACGCGTGCGCGCCGATCATCCCGATCTGCCTGTGATTGTGATGACGGCACATTCCGACCTGGACGCGGCGGTTGCTAGTTACAAGGGCGGTGCATTCGAGTATCTCGCCAAGCCCTTTGATGTTGATGCAGTTGCGGATCTGGTGCGCCGCGCTGCCACCCGCAGCGAAAAAGCAGAAGCTGATCCACAACTGGAGGACGCTGCCATCATCGGCGAGGCGCCCGCCATGCAGGAGGTGTTTCGCGCCATCGGGCGTTTGTCGCAGTCTCACATCACGGTGATGATCAATGGAGAATCCGGTACCGGCAAGGAGCTTGTTGCGCGTGCCCTGCATGTGAATTCGCCGCGCGTGAACAAACCTTTTCTGGCGATCAACACCGCTGCAATTCCAAAAGATCTGATGGAGTCAGAATTTTTTGGACATGAGCGCGGCGCTTTTACGGGTGCACAGACGCAGCGCAAGGGGCGCTTCGAGCAGGCCGACGGCGGCACGCTGTTTCTCGATGAAATCGGCGACATGCCGGCAGACCTTCAGACACGATTGCTGCGCGTATTGCAGAACGGAGAGTTCTACCGGGTGGGCGGCGCATCCCCGATCAAGGTCAATGTGCGCGTCATAGCGGCAACCCATCAGAATCTCGAAGCATTGGTTGCCGATGGACGCTTCCGCGAAGATCTTTTTCATCGCCTGAACGTCATCCGTATTCGCATCCCCAATCTTAGTGAGCGTGCCGAAGACGTTCCCTTGCTGATGCGTCACTTTTTGGTACGGGCGGCCAATGAGCTGCAGGCAGACGTAAAGCGCATCCAGCCTGATGTGATGCAGAAGCTTTGCGAATACGAATGGCCCGGCAATGTGCGTCAGCTTGAGAACGTCTGTCGTTGGCTTACCGTGATGGCGCCGGGGCAAGACGTGCATATGGCCGATCTTCCGCCCGAGCTCAGCAGCGCCGGAGAAGCCAGCCAGACAGCTACCACAGCCAGACCAGCAAAGCCTGCGCCGGTGGTAACTGCCGCGGAGCCGGTTCCAGAACAACCAACGGTTTCCACGCCTCTGCCTGAAGCGCCAACGCCCGTTGATCAACCCGCTGTTGCAGCAGAGTTCGAAGAGCCGCAGGCGCCTGCTCAGACGGACGTTGCCGATTGGCACAAACTGCTGGGCAAGTGGGCGGACCTTCAATTTGAGGGCGGCTGCAGTGGCTTGCTGGACGAAGCCATGCCGAGATTTGAACGGACGCTGATCGAGTCCGCCCTGAAAGCGACCAAGGGGCAGCGCCAGGAAGCGGCGCGGCGACTGGGGTGGGGGCGCAACACGCTAACCCGCAAGATTCAGGAATTAGGGATGGACGGCAGCTAGGCCTACCGAGTTTCGCGCCCCACTTTCCGGCCCTCCCGCACCTGCTGCTTCGCAGTCACCGTGTCGGGCCGGAGCCGCAATACCCTAACCCGCAAGATTCAAGAATTAGGGATGGACGGCAGCTAGGCTTACCGAGTTTCGCGCCCCACCTTCCGGCCCTCCCGCACCCGCTGCTTCGCAGGCACCGTGTCGGGCCGGAGGCGCAACACGCTAACCCGCAAGATTCAGGAGTTGGGGATGGACGGCAGCTAGGCCTACCCAGTTTCGCGCCCGACTTTCCGGCCCTCCCGCGTCCGCTGCTTCGCGGTCACCGTGTCGGGCCGGAGCCGCAACACGCTAACCCGCAAGATTCAGGAATTAGGGATGGACGGCAGCTAGGCTTACGCAGTTTCGCGCCCCACTTTCCGGCCCTCCCGCATCCGCTGCTTCGCAGTCACCGTGTCGGGCCAGACCATCTTTGATCAGGCGTTGCGCGGATATCGTCTTGTACGCTCCTCATTAAGCGCGGGCATTCCAGTCATTGCTTCCGGCCTGAGTAGTGACTCAGAAATCCATTATTGGGGTAATCGTGCAATGTCGATCGTGATTACGATGCTTCTTGAGAGAAGCCCCGAAATATTCGGTAGAGTTCCGGCATTGATTGAAAGCAGATCATTCGGAGGAGAGAAGCATGGAAGATGTGCTGGATCCGGAGCGTGCGCGCCATTTGCATCAGCATGTGCTCAACAAGGCATACCGCAAGTACTCGCTTCTCACCGTGGTGTGGGTGCTGGGCGCGCTCACGCACGCAGGGTTCGTTGGGTTTTTCTACAAGCACGGTATTCCTGAGCTTGGCCGCTACAACATTCTGTCTGTTTTGATGTGGTTGTCTGCAGGTTGGCTGACCAAGCAGGGCAAGTTGTCTGCCGCGATATGGATCATCTTCTTCGAGATCATCGTCTTCGCCACGCTATCGGCCCACTTCGTTGGTCTCGATGCCGGGTTTCATAACTACATCTGGTGTCTGGCTGCACTGATGGTCATATCGCCCAGCATCAATGTCGTGGCGGGAGTCGCGCTGGCCTTCCTCAGCATGGGAATCTACGGCCTGCTTTATGTCTTCTTCGATGCTCGTGTATCAACGAACATTCCAGACTCATTGTGGACACCCTTGCATGTGGTCAATGCGGTGATCGCAGCTGTTCCGGTCATTTTTTCGATTGGCACGGTCAGACGGACTTTCGAGAATCAGCACATGAAATTTGAGCGGCTGGCTAATTACGACAGCCTGACTGGATTGCCCAATCGGCGCCTGGGAGCGAGAGCACTCGAAGATCGACGTCTCGATCCCGACTCAGATACCAGTATCGTGGCACTGGCAGACATCGATCACTTCAAGACTATCAACGATCGTTACGGACACGAACTTGGCGACGCTGTTCTGCTCGCTATCGCCAGTTTTCTCAAGTCTGCATTGCGAGAACAGGATCTGGCCTGCCGCTGGGGTGGGGAAGAGTTTCTGATCCTTCTGTCCAACACCCGGATGGATTCGGCAGAGACGATACTGGAGCGCATTCGAAAAGATCTTTCGGAAACGCAACTCATACCCGAGCTTCCCGATTTGCGCGTAACAATGAGTTTCGGTTTGGCGAGTCGGGGTAGCCAGGAGAGCCATCAAACCGTTTCGGAATGGTTGGCGCGTGCGGATACGAAACTTTATCAAGCCAAGAGCGAGGGTCGGAACAGGGTTCTGGCCTGACGCAGGATTGCGATTAATGTATGCGTGTCAGGGCTGGACTCTGTGGAGTTGCCCATTTGCAGTCATGCCGCTCATCTGCCACTGAATGGTGCTGTTGATGGTGTTTCCGTCGCTGGACACCTTTAGCCGGCCGACGCCCGGACCGTTGGTGGAATTGAAACTGAAATCCACCACATCGCCGTTGCGTTGACCCATGGCTGCGGCGGTCTGTACGCCGAAGGGGTTGTACTCGACGATGCCGATCTGCGCGCCGTTATCGCTGAGGTCGTAGTACATGCCGTCCTGGCCTATCCATCGGCCACTCAGGTCATGTGACATCGATTGCGGAGCTTGTTGAGTGTTCGTGGCCGCGGTTGTTTCCACGCGCGCTTGCGTCGGATGGACGGGCATCGCCTCTGCCTGAAAGCCCGTCTCGCTGAGCTCATAGTCGTCAGCAGGCGAGAATTCCTCGGCCAGAGCACCGAGAAAGAGTGTGCCCAGCGCCACCCAAGCCCAGGTTTTCCAGCGCTTCCAGATGCCAGGTGTTTCGCCCTCTTCGCCGCCCCGCTTCTTGCGGGACGGTTTGATTCCGTGCTGCGTGAGGGCTTCTACCAGGTCTGCAACATCGCGGTCCCAATTCTTGTCGGTCAGTTCGATCGCCTGACGGCCCGCCAGTGGCTTCAGATCATCGGGCAGATTGTCCGCTGAACTCAGCGGTCTGGCGCCTGCAACCAGAACTGGAATGACCAGCGTGCCGGGCTTCTTAAGCGCTGTAACAATTTCAAGACGAACCCAGTCGTCAGGATTGTCGATGCGCCGTTCGCCGTGCTCATTCTTGAGCAGCCATTGTTTGCCGATCAGGGCCAGCATCACCTTGCATCCGGCGAGGCGCTGGCGAAGATGCTCCGCGAAATCCACGCCGGGCGGGATGCCGCGGATGTCACGGAAAACCTGCTTGTCGCCAAATGCTGCTCTCAGGTCGTCCGCCAGATTTCGCGAGTATCCGACAGCGTTATCGTCACGCCTGTAATTGATGAAAATGCTCAATGCCGCTCGCCACTCAGGAGTGAAGCTGAGTATAGAAAGGAAGCCATCACCGGCAAAGACGGGTCCGCCACAGTTGCGTGAATTGAGTCGCGATTCATTCGCGCAATCTTAAGAACGCGCCGCCGAGTTCAGATTTATTCGTTTTCTGTCCAGCCACAGCTGCGGCCTTCATTCTGTTTTTTCAGATAGCCCATCAAAGGCTGGAAGTACTCGATGATGGCCGAGGCATCCATGGTTCTCGTACCGGTGAGTTTTTCCAGAGTGTCCGGCCAGGGCTGGGAATTGCCGAGCGCCAGCATTTCTCGAAAGCCCTTTCCTGCTTCGGTATTGCCATAGACATCGCATTCGTGCAGCGGCCCCTCGAAGCCGGCGGATTCACACAGCGCCTTCTGAAATTGGAATTGCAGAATGAATGAGAGGAAATATCTTGTGTACGGCGTATTGCCCGGGATGTGGTACTTGGCACCGGGATCAAAATCCTCTTCATTGCGTTCGTTGGGTGGCGCCACGCCCTGGTATTTTTCGCGCAGCTTCCACCAGCCCTCGTTGTACTGGCCCGGCGCGATGTCTCCGCTGAACACCTGCCAACGCCACTGATCCACCAGCTTGCCCCATGGCAGGAAGACGATCTTGTCCAGCGCCAGCTTCATCTGGGAATTGATGGTGGCCTCCTCGCTGGCATGCACTTCGTTCTCGATCAGACCGATCTTGTGCAGATGCTCAGGGGTCAGACTCAGCGTAACGGTGTCACCAATGGCTTCATGAAACCCATCGTGCGCGCCGGCTTGAAACAGGGGCGGCAGATGGTTGTAGGACAGGTAGTAGAAGATGTGTCCGAGTTCGTGGTGAATGGTGGTGAGCTGTTCTTCGGACGGTTCGATGCACTGCTTGATGCGCACATCGCCGTTCATGTTGGTATCCCAGGCGCTGGCATGACAAACCACATCACGATCGCGCGGCTGCACCAGCAATGATTTTTCCCAGAAGGATTCAGGCAGCTCTGGAAAGCCGAGCGATACGTAAAAATCTTCGGCGACGCGAGTCATGCTGACCGCCTGCGCCGCTTCAGCTTTGTGCTCCATTTCTGCCAGATCAGAGACGTCGGGCTTGCCCTTGAACTCGGATAGCAGGCGGCGATACTCCGAGTCTCGTTGTCGCCTGAGCACGGAAGAGATGTCCAGATCATTTCCGGCAGGGTAGGGCTCGAGCAGGGAATACAGATTGCCCCATTGCTGCGCCCACATATTGCCCAGCAGGTGCGCGGGGATGAGCCCCTTTTCGGGCACGACCTCATCGCCATATTTCTGATTGAGCTTGCTCCTGACCGCACAGTGCAACTGCTCGTACAGCGGCTCCACCTGACCCCAGAGGCGCTCCACTTCCTGATTGAACTCGTCCGGGCTCATGTCATAGCCGCCGCGCCAGTGTTCGCCAGTGTCTTCAAAGCCTAGCTCGCGCGCGCCTTCGTTCATCAATTCCACGAAACGCTGGTAATCCTTGCGGATCGGGCGTGCGGTGAGGTGCCAGGCCGTCCAGGCTTCCTCAATCTCTTCAGCGCTGTGACTGAAGTCCCGGTTGTCGATAATTTTTTCGATGGCCTGAAGTTTCAGGCATTCCACCTGTCCGTCTGCATTGGGGCGGCACCACTGGCCAGAGCCATAGTTGGCCTCCATTTTTGCTGACAGGCTGGCCAATTCGTCACGATGTTCTGCATCCGAAGGCGCGGGCATGGGCGAGCCGAGCTTGACCAGCTTGAGTGCGCGAGCGGTCTCTGCGCTCAGGCCTTCGACATTATTGAAGCGCTTGGCTTCTTCAGCCTTCGTCGACTCATAGGCCAGCTGTTCCTTGATGGCCTCAGCCGCCAGCATCTGCGAATCTTCGTTGATGTAGGTTTGGGCCATCCAATGCGCTGCGGTCAGGCGCGCCGTGTTCTCTCGCCAGAACGTATTGATATCCGCGATAAAGGCATCGGCTTCTGCAGCGGTGGGTTTGTTCCTGCTTGATGATGAGGCGGCAGATGTCTTCGCCTGATACTTGTCCTGGGTCGAAGATGCGGATGATGTCGGCGGCTCGCCCGGATTGCAGGCGCACAAAACCCATGTGCCAGCCGCAGCCAGAATGAATCGAGTCAGCTTCATTTTGCGTCTCCCATCATGCGCTTGATCGGTTTGGTGAAAGCCAGCAGCAGCAAGCCAGCACCGGTCGTGGTCATGAACACAAACATGAAGCGATCCGGCATGGTGCTCACATCGGTTGCATCTGTGAGATGTCCTGCCAGCAGGCCTGCGAGCAGGCTACCGAGTGCTGATGCGGTGAACCACATGCCAAACATCTGTCCCTGATAGCGCCGTGGCGACAGCCTGTTTACTGCCGCCAGTCCTACGGGGGACAGGCACAGCTCGCCTGTGGTGTGGATCAGGTAGGTCATGGCCAGCCAGGTAATGGCCACCTTCTCGCCCTGGATCACGAACTGCATCGCAAAGTAGAGAATCAGGAAGCCGAGACCTACTTGCACCAGACCGATGCCGAATTTGAACGGCGTGGAAGGATTGAGCCCGCGACGGCCCAGATTGATCCACAGCGCGGCAAAGAAGGGCGCAAGAATGAAAACGAAGAATGGATTCACCGACTGCAGCCAGGACGCCGGGAACTCCCAGCCGAACAGATAGCGATCGGTGTGGTTCTGCGCAAACAGGTTGAAACTGGAGCCCGCCTGCTCAAAGCCGGCAAAGAAAATGGCTGCGGCGACGAAGAAAATTGCGATGACGCCGACACGTTTGCGCTCGTCGTCGGTCAGGCCGCCAAAGATTGTCACGTAGGCAAAATAAGCCACCGAGATCACCACGATGACTACGCCGGTACCCTTGGCCAGAGACACGGGATCAATGGTCATCAGGCCAGTCAGTGTGGCGGCCGCTACCAGCGCAATGATGCCGACCATGCCCGCAATCACCGCCCAGCCCATCTGTCGTACCTTGCGATCCTGCGCGGGATCACCGGTGCTAGTGGCGAGCTGCCCAACGTCGCCCAGATATTTGCCGAACAGCTTGTACTGGATCAGCCCCATCACCATGAAGATGCCGGCCGCGCCGAAGCCGTAATGCCAGCCAATCTTCTCGCCCAGAAAGCCGCACAGGATCTGGCCGGCCAGCGCGCCGATGTTGATGCCCATGTAGAAGATGGAATAACCGGCGTCGCGTCGTGAGGCTTCATCACCGCGATACAACTCGCCAACCATGGCACTGACATTGGGTTTGAGCAGGCCAGTGCCCAGGGCAATCAGGATCAACCCGCAGTAGAACGAGGCGGAGGTATTCAGCGCCATGCAGAAATGCCCGCTGGCGATCACCATGCCGCCATACAGAACGGCCTTGCGCGGTCCGATCAGGCGGTCTGCAATCCAGCCCCCCGGCAGAGCCGCCAGATAGACCGATGCGGTGTACAGGCCATAAATGGCATTCGCCGAAATAGGATCCAGGCCCAGGCCGGGGTTGGTGCCGTCCGCCGCGGCGACCATCGCCAGCACCAGAATGGCGCGCATGCCGTAGTAGGAAAAGCGTTCCCACATTTCGGTGAAGAACAGGGTGGCGAGTCCGCGCGGATGTCCGGCCCAGGTCTGCTCATTCATATTGGTGATCTTCAATGCCAGGAAGGTGGAGCCCGGGACCATGCCCCGCAGACTTGCGAGGCGTCAATTGTCAGAGCAGTTGCTGATTGAGAATGGCGCTCCAGACCAGCCACAACAGCCCCAGCCCCAGGCCCAGAAAAACTACGACGATCGCGATGGCCTTAACCCGGTTTTTGGCCGCTGGCCCGGAAGCTTTCGGTTCAAGCGAGTCCAGATGCTCGATCAGCAGCTTTGCGTTGCGCCGATTGGACTTGAAGGCAAAGTCGAACAGGTCGCCAACAAAGGGCAGCAAGCCGCCGATGGCATCGGCCGCGGCATTGCCCAGCATTTTCACGATCAGAGGTCGCGGCGCGTCCAACCGCACACCTTGATAGACGATGCCCGCGCCCAGAATCAGGCCGATGACATCACCGAGGCCCGGGATCAGACCAATGATGGAGTCCAGACCCAGTTTGAAGTTGGTGCCGGGAATACGCACCGAGTCATCTAGAAGCCAGGACAATTTGTCGAGCCGCGCGCGAGCGCGCTGTCTTTCGGTGTCAGGAGAATTTGCTTGGTTCACAGGCTGGTCATGAGTCCTAAATCGCAATTCTTTTACACTGTAGCCTCTCGCGCCACATCAAGATGGCGCACCTTGGGAGATTAGAGCTTGAAGAGAGCGCTGTACGCTGCCCTGTACTGGATCACGTGGTGGTTGTTCCGCCCGCTGAATATCCTGATCCGGTATCGCCTGACCCCAGAGGCCAGCGATGACAGGCTGAAAATCGACCCTGCGCGCCCGGTGCTTTATATCCTGCCGACCCGGTCCTGGGGCGACTTGTTTGTGCTGGACAAGATCTGTCGCGAACAGGGGCTTCCCGTCCCGAGCCGAACCGGTGTTCGTTTCCCTTCGGCCGAGAGGCCCGGCGTGATGTATTTGCCGGCCCTGCTGGAGACGCGGATTCGCAAAACCGAATTGTCCGGCGTGGTGGAATCCGCCGCAGCCGATGCGAGTTACGACGTGCAGGTCATTCCGGTTTCGGTGTTCTGGGGACGCAATCCCGGGCAGGAGACCTCCCTGTTCAAACTGCTTTTCGCGGACAGCGTGCAGGTTGGCATGCTGCGCAAGCTTTTCATCATGCTGGTCAACAGCCGCAATGTTTACGCGAGCTTTGCCGAGCCCCTGGGCTTTCGCGACTACGTTGCCAAGGAAAAATCAACGGCAATTGCCGTCAACAAGATTGGTCGCCTCCTGCATCTGCATTTTCTGCGCGCACGCACTGCCGCGCTCGGCCCGCGGCTGCAGACGCGCAGCGTGGTGATTGCCCAGTTGCTGGCATCTCCCAATGTGCGCAAGACCATCGAAGCCGAAGCGCGCGACGAAGGCATCACTCTGGATGAAGCCAGCCGACGGGCGCGCAAATGCGCTGAAGAGATCGCGGCCAATTATTCGGCAGTGACGGTTCGGATTCTCGAGCGCTTTTTTCGCTATGTCTGGACGCGATTGTTTCGCGGTGTCGAAGTGCACGGCATCGAGAATCTGCGCCAATGGGCCCAGAGTCACGAAATGGTGTACATGCCATCGCATCGCTCGCACGCGGACTATCTGCTGCTGAGCTATGTGCTGTACAACAATGGTCTGGCGCCGCCGCACATCGCTGCGGGCGTGAACCTCAATTTCTGGCCCATCGGGGGCTTGTTGCGACGAGCTGGCGCTTTCTACATCCGGCGCAGCTTTGGTTCGGATCGCATCTACAGCGCGGTGTTTCGCGCTTACGTGGATAGTCTGATTGCGCGCGGCTACTCCATCAGTTTCTATCCGGAAGGGGGGCGTAGTCGCACCGGGCGTTTGCTGACGCCCAAGACCGGCATGCTGGGCATGGTGGTGGACAGCGCGCTGCGCCAGTCCTCGCGCAAGGTGGCGCTGGTGCCGATCTACGTGAGTTACGACAAGGTCTGGGAGCTGGGCAGCTATTTCAAAGAGCTGCGCGGTGGCGCCAAGAAGAAGGAGTCGGCTGCATCACTGATCAAGGCGGGCAAGCTGCTCGGCAAGTCCTTTGGCAAGGTGCACATCAATTTTGGCGAGCCACTGCCCTTGCAGGAATATGCCGACAAGCACCAGCCGATGTGGCGAGAAGAATTGCGTGCTTCACAGGACAAGGCGCCAAACGAATTTCGGCCTTTTGTCCAGAGATTGGCCCTGGCCAATCACCGGCGCATCAATTCTGCGGCGGTTGCCCACCCGGTTTCGCTGACGGCAATGGCATTGCTGGCCAGCCCGCAACGCGCGGTTGCCCGTGATGAACTCGTTGAGCAGGTCGGACATCTGATCTGGTTGCTCAAGGGCAGGCCATACAGCGATTGCTTGGTCATTCCCGAGGTGTCTCCCAAAGCCGCAGTGGAATGGGCCTGCCCCATTGTGCGGGCAGTACCAGTGGAGCACCCCTGGGGGGATCTGATTGCTCTGGCTGATCGCGATGCCGTGCTGCTGACCTATGCACGCAACAATCTTCAGCATCTGTTTGCCTTGCCGAGCCTGATTGCCAATCTGTTCCGTACGCGAGGGGCGATTCCAGAAGAGGCCATCATCACCGGCTGTCGCGCCCTGTATCCGTTCCTGCGCAGCGAGTTTTTTGTGCGCTGGGAAATGGCCGAGGCGGAGGATGTGGCGCGCGAAACCCTGGAAGTCATGATCAATCTGGGCCTGTTGGGGCGTCGTGAGGATGACGGGTGGCTGCATCGGCCGGAAGTGAATTCGCCTGCTTACTCCACCTTGTCCATGCTCGGGCGAGTGATGGGCGAGACGCTGGAGCGCTATTGCATGACCACCTGGTTGCTGGCGCAGGAATTCAGGCTTGCGGCGAACCTGCCGCGGTCGCAGTTCGAGGAGGATTGCCGGCTGCTTGCAGAGCGCATGGCCATCCTGACCGGCCGTGACTCACCGGAGTTTTTCGACAAGACCTTGTTCCGCGGGCACCTGAATACTTTGATCGAGGCAGGTCTGGTTCAGGTCAATGATGATAAAAACCTGATCATGGATGAGCGCATCATCAAGACGGCGGAGCGATCTCTGGAGTTGCTGTCCGATGAAGCGCGTCAGACTTTGCTCCAATTGACCACTCGACGGCCCGGCGCAGTGCCACAGAGTGACAATCCTGCTTCGCTATAATCAGCGCCGATGTACGCGGATTCGCAGGATGATCTGGAATCATGATCTGGAATCGCCCCTTTAACCGACCATTCGGTCGGCATATCTAACAGGATGATTTAATGCACAAGAATTTTCGCCTGCTGGCCGTGTGCGCTTGCGCAGGACTGCTCTTTGCCTGCAATGAGCCTGGACAGCAGAGCCAGAAGTCGTTTGAACTCAAGTCCGAGGCTCAGAAGTTTGGCTATGCCATCGGCATTGATCTGGGTAATTCCCTCGACCCGGTAGCCGACAGTGTTGATCTGGCTGCGCTCAAGCGGGGCTTGGACGACGCGGCTACCGCCAACAAGAAAATTGCAGATGCCCGGAAGGCCTTGGAGGCCAATCCGGAAGACGAGGCACTGCAGAAGGCTCTGGCCGATGCAATGGAAACACCGGACGTGCAGCTCGATACCGCCGCACGCGAGGAGATCAAGACCGCTGTTTCGCAGAAGCTGCAGGAGCAGGAGCGCAAGGAGCGTGAGGTTGCTGCCGGTGACGCAGCAGCCCGTGGCGAGAAGTTTCTTGCTGAGAACGCGACCAAGGAAGGTGTGAAGACCACTGACAGCGGCCTGCAGTACCAGGTCCTTGTCGAAGGTGAAGGCGACTCGCCGAGCAAGAGCGACGAGGTCACCGTGCACTATGTGGGCACGCTCATTAACGGCGAGGAATTTGACAGCTCCATCGCCCGTGGCCAGCCAGTCAGCTTCCCGCTGGGCAATGTCATCGAAGGCTGGACCGAAGGCGTGCAGCTGATGAAGCCGGGCGCCAAGTACAAGTTCTTCATTCCGGCCAAGCTGGGTTATGGAGAGCGTGGCGCGGGCGCCAAGATCGGCCCCAACGAAACCCTGATCTTCGAAGTCGAGCTGCTCGAAGTGAAAAAACCCAGCTGATTCTGCTGGGGTTTGAATCAAAAAAGGCCGGGCATTGCCCGGCCTTTTTTATTGCGTGCGTTTGGTCCTGCGATTACCCCGGGATCACCGGAACGCCCGTGAATCTGGCATGGAACATCATCAGCACAACTGCCACGACAATCCCGACCAGGGCACTGGCCGACGTCTTGAGCCACCCCACGGCAGCAGGCTTCGGACCCTTGCCGTCGCGGCGATTGATGAAGATGACTTCCAGCACGGCCCAGGCCAGCAGTCCTCCAAACAACACCAGCGAGCGCGCTTCGCCATTGCTCAGCAGATGGGCCAGCGCCCAGAGTTTCACACCTGTCAGCTGCGGGTGACGGATGATCTGCTTGATATCCGTGGGCAGGCGGGCACTCAGGAACAGGATGACCGCAATGGGCACCAACAGCATGGTCAGGTGGCGCATGCCGGCTGGTGGCAGCCATACGGATGTCGCTGGCGCGGCCTGCCATCCATGAATCATCAGGCCCAGTGCCGCCAGCAGGCTCAGTGAGAACAGCAGCTTGTAGGGAATCAGGCCGAGGCGCGAGATGATGCCTGCGCGGACCTCGGGTGCGATCGAAACCATCAGGTGAACCGCCGCCCAGAGCACCAGGCCGCTAACGAGCATCAACATGCTATTTCTCCAGCAAAGGTCGAGTCAGGGTGCTGCGATACACGTTCGCCACTGAGCGGCACCAAAGTCCTGCGCAGACAGAATCAGTTTGAAGCCAGTTCCAGGCCTTTGCGCATGTACTGTGAAGCTTCTTCCGGGTTCTGAGTTTCTTCACACAGCCGGGCCAGTTCGAGATAGCCGGCGGGTGTTGGGTTCTGTTTGACCGCTGACTCAAGATAGCTGCGCGCCTTGCCCCACAACTTATTGGTCAGGCAGGCGCGGCCAGCGGTAATCAGCAGTTCGGGCTTTTCGCCGTACTGGGCGAGCCATTTTTCGATATTGGCCAGAGGCGCGAGCGAATCCTCGCTGTGCAATTGGCCGAATATCTGCACGAGCTCCGCATCCCACTCTTTCTCAAGCGTCTTGGAGATCAGGGCATTGGCTTCAGCATGTGCATTGAGATCAGCCAGACCATGGACGTACTGGCTGCGTAGCGCCGGATCAATCTTGAGATTGTCAGGGGTCTTGCGCCACAGCTGCTTGAGATCATCGAGTCGGGCGTCGTTGACGGCCACACGCATGCGTTCGAACAGGGCCTTCTGCATCAGTTCGCGTCGGCGCGCAGGGGCGGGGGCGGACATTTTCTCGGTGCGGCCAAGCAGGCCGTGCAGTTCTGCCCATTCGCCGAGTGCGTAATGTGTTTCGGCGAGAAGCTCGACAGGGTAGGGATGCTTGGGATCGGATTCGCGCAGCTTGAGCGCGGTTTCTTTGGCCAGCTCGAACTCGCCGCGTTCGCGCTGGAGTTCGGCTTCGGTCAGGCCCGCGGCGAATGCCAGGCTGGGGGACTCGCTGGAGGCCAGCTGCAGATAGTGATCGCGACGATCATCGGCACCCATTCGCTGTGCGGCTCGCGCAGCAGCCAGATAATTGAGATGCGGCGCGTGATGATCGGCGGCGCGGCGAACCAGTTCGATCTCCGCCTGCTTCCAGTGGCCCTCCATCAGTTTGAGCAAGCCGCCTTCAAACGACTTCTGAGCCTTGTCCTTCTTTCTGCGTTCCAGAGCGTGTACCGCAGTAGAAGGAAGGCGCAGAACCCCAAACAGGGTGCGTAGCAGATAAAGGCCGACCGGCACGCCGATGATAATGGCCAGACCCAGAGCCAGCACGGAGGTTTCAATGCTCCAGCCCTGAAAGTGAATCAGGACGTAGCCCGAATCCGCGCCAAACTTGAATGCGAGGAGAGCGCCGGCGGCGACGGCGACGAGAATAATCAGCCAGGATCGAATCACGTGGCCTTACTCCGAGTCCTTGAGCTTGCGACGCAGTGTCGCAAGGCTGCCACTGATATCGGGCAGTTCGGGAGACAGCTCAAGGCCGGCCAGACGATCAAGCTCCGCTTTCATGGCCTTGACTGAGGTGTCCTGAGCACGGAACTGTTTGCTCAGCCACGCCGATGCCGAGATCAGCTGTGCGCGCATGGCGGCGCTGTTGCCCTTGAGCAGGGACACGTGCGCTCCTTCCAGCTTCAGAGTGAGAATGTCGAACACTGCCGTTTCCGCTTCAGGTGACAGCAGGCGAAGAACCTCGGCGTCATCATCACGACGAATGGTGAACAGGCTCTGCGCCGCAGCTTTTGCCGACTGCACAAAGCGATCCCATCCGGCGTCGAGTTCAACCGTTGCCTGGTCACGCTCTTCCGGTGTCTTGAACTCGCTTGGAGCCTGCGTGGCCAGCGGCAGGTCGGGAATCTTCTGGATCAGGCTGGCCAGGCTCAGTGACGCGGCACTGGCATCGGGTACCGGCACTGCGCGCAAGGCGGTCAACTCGTCTGCCAGCTTGGCCCGGACGCTGAACATTTGCGGGTCAGCCAGACGAGCCAGACGAGCATCCGCGCCTTCCATCGCGGCCAGCGCGCCGCGCACGTCGCCGGCGATCTGCAGTCGATCATTGGCCAGCGTCAGCAGGTGTTCGACCGAGGCCAGTTCAAAGCGGGCACGCCCGCCGGAAATTTCTGCGCTGATCCGGCTGATCTGGCTCAGGCCGTCGTCGAGCTTCTTCTTGAGGTCGTCGAGATCACCGCCGCTGGCTTCGTTCTTGCGGACCAGCTCGCCCAGGTCGTCCTTGAGATTGCTCGCCACCATGGCATTGCCTTCAACGCGGTTTCCGAGTTGCAGGACCTTGTCGTTCTGATCTTCGATGCGGGTCAGCAGCTGGGTGCGTTCCTGAATCAGCAGCCATCCGGCATATCCGACTACCGCGAGCAAACCAAGGATGATGACGCCCATGGCGACCGCTACAAAGGCGCTGCCCTTGGTGCCAGACGCCTTCTGCTCAGGAGCGGGCGCTGCTACGGGTTCGGCTGACGGTTCGATTTTGGGTTCTGGCTTCGACGTTTCAGGCGCCACTGTATTCGTGGTTGCCTGATTGGCTTCGCCGGAATCGGATTCGGTCGCTTTTGCGTCGTTGGTCATATCTATAGGGTCTGGTACTTGCGCAAAAGCCTGCGCCAAACATTCAATCAGGGTTTCGTCGGAAGTGTGCTCGGGTGCGCTCACATTGGCAAAGCCGAGCGACCGGGCAAGTTCTATCACACGCAGGCTTGGCACGACCACCGGGCGGCTGAGCAGCAAAGGACGATCCGATGGCTCCGTCAGCTCGAAAAGCCGCTCCAGCCCTTCGCCGCTGCTCAGGATGATGCCGTCAGCTTGTTCGAGCCGGGAGTGAACGAACTCTGCCGAATGCTCGATTGCGTGTCGGCGGTAGAGCGCCAGTTCCGTGACCCGGGCTCCACTCGCCTGCAGGCCGGAAGACAGGGTCGTGCGTCCACCCTGGCCTGTACAGATCAGGAAGCGCTGGTCTGAGGTCTGCCTGAGTTCGGGCAGGGCCAGCAGGGCTTCGCTATTGCTGCCGCTGCTGGCGGTACGGATATCGGTGCTGCGCTCGCTGTCGCGAAGAAGCTGGGCGGTTGCCCTGCCGATCGCATAGCAAACTGGCCACGGACCCGGATCGAGCTCAGCGGCGATGCGCACGGCGTTGGTGCTGGTAAAAAGCCAGGCTTGAGCATCACGGTGGCTGTCGAGTACCGCACGGTGTTCCGCTTGCGTACCGACGGCCTGGATGCTGAACAGGGGCAGTTCACTGCAGTGTGCGCCACGGGCTTCCAGCTGGCGACGCATCTCATGCGATTGGGCTTGGGGGCGCGTGACCAGCACCTTCTTGCCGTGGAGTGGGCGCGTCATTCTTGATGCGGTTCCTTTTGCGACGGGAGCGGCCCCGGCATCAAACGACGATCCCCAATGCGCCGAGGATATCTCGCGCACCCATGGCGATTAGCTTCTCCGCAAGCTCGGCGCCGATTCGAGCTGCGTCCTGCGTGGCGCCCTGCATCGATTGGCGCACGTGGCGCGAGCCGTCGGGAGCGCCGACCATGCCATCCAGCGTGACCTGTCCGTCCTGTACAAGGGCATGTCCTGCCACCGGTACTGTGCAGGCCCCGCCGAGACGCTCGTTCATCGCTCTTTCTGCGGCCAGGCGAATCTCGGATGTCTCGTCGTTGAGCTGGGCCAGCAGCCGGCTGGTGTTCTGGTCGCCTTCGCGCGCTTCAATGCCGACAATGCCCTGACCGATGGCCGGAACGAATTGCCCGACGTCCAGTGACTGAGTGATGCGCGATGCCATGCCCAGGCGTTTCAGCCCGGCGCTGGCCAGCAGGATCGCGTCGAACTGGCCGTCGTCCAGGCGTTTGAGTCGGGAGCCGACGTTGCCGCGCAACATCGAGATGCGCAGGTCCGGTCGATTGATTTTCAGCAGGGCTTGCCGGCGCAGGCTTGCCGTACCCACATGCGCGCCTTCGGGCAATTCGTCCAGGCTCGCATAGCGCTGTGAGACCAGCGCATCACGCGGATCCTCCCCGGCCAGAAAGCTGATCAGTTTCAAGCCTTCCGGCTGCCTTGCAGGAACATCCTTCATTGAATGAACCGCGATGTCCGCTCTGCCGTCGAGCAACGCCAGTTCCAGTTCCTTGACGAACAGCCCCTTGCCGCCCGAGGCGGCCAGCGTGTCCGACTGCAGTTGATCGCCGCGCGTCGTCATCGGAACCAGCGTCACGCGCAGGCCGGGATGTGCCGATTCCAGGCGCGTTTTCACGTGTTCGGCCTGCCACAGTGCAAGCGGTGACTCGCGCGTGGCGATCCGTATTTCAGACAGGCTCAAGACGAAACAATCTCGTGTCGATGTTCAATGCAGGCTGTGTGCGAGATCTGTGCCCGCATCATGATTGTTCGGTCAGAAAGCGTCGGACTTCGGCCAGCCGGCGTCGCGATACCGGCAGTGGATTGCTGGCGTGCTTCATGGTGAGCCAATGCAACTGCTCGCCACTGCGATCACGTTCAAGGCCGGCGATGAAGCGGGTGGCAACCAGAGCTTTGCGGTGTACGCGCAGAAACCAGGGTGCGAAATCGTCTTCCAGTGTCTTGAGCGACTCTTCGATCAGGACTTCGCCGTGCAGGTGACAGACCGTGGTGTATTTCTGGTCGGCAAGAAAATACACGATGTCCTCTGCCGGTACGCGCATCAGGCCTTCGCGCGTTGTCGCCGTTACAAATTCGCGTTTGGGCTTGGCGTCCTCGGACTGGCTGCGAGGCCGCTGTGCACGGTTGGGTCGGCGAGCGCTTTGCAGCGCCTCCTTGAGCTTCTCCAATCGGATCGGCTTGAGCAGGTAACCCGCAGCCTTGGCGTCGAAAGCCGACAGCGCATGTTCGGAATAGGCTGTGGTGAAGATCACCGCTGGTGGCGGATCGTATTCGGCCAGGCTGCGCGCAACATGCAGGCCGTCCACGCCTCCCATGCGGATATCCAGCAGCACCAGATCCGGCTCCTCGTTGTCGATGACATCGAGTGCAGACTCGCCGTCAGCGGCTTCGCCAACGACCTCGTAACCGGGAAATTCCTGTAATAGCCGCTTCAGCCTTTCGCGGGCCAGGGATTCGTCATCAACAACGACCACTCTCATGTGTTCTGCCTCATGTTGACTCGCCTCCAGCCAGTATTGTTTGTTCGGGTATCGAGAGTCTGGCACGCCAGATGCCCTGATCGGGACCTAGCTCCAGTCTTCCGCGCTCACCGTAAATGAGGTTGAGGCGGCTCGCAATATTGTCGATCGCGATCTGGTTGCCATGACTCTTGTTCTTGTCGTCCGGCGGAAGTGGGTTCTCGACTTCCACGATGAGAATCTTCTGCGCCGTATAGATATTGATATTGATAATGCCGTGCTCGGCAAGCTTGGACACGCCATGGTAGACCGCGTTTTCGATCAAGGGCTGGATGATCAACATCGGAACCGGCCAGTTCAAAAGATTCTCCGAGACGTCCCAGTTGACCTCCAGCTTGGTGCCCAGCCGCGCCTTTTCGATGCGCAGATAGGCGTTGCAAACTCCGATTTCATCGACCAGCGGGGCCATGCGACCTGCTTTCTCAAGGCTTGCACGAAAGACGTCGGCGAGATCCTCCACCATCAGTTCTGCTTCGGCGGGACGAATCATGATCAGGGCCGCGAGGCTGTTGAGCGCATTGAAGAAGAAATGTGGGCGGATGCGTGCGGTCAAGGCCTGAAAGCGCGACTCGCCTTCGGCGTGAACCTGTTCGCGCCACTGGTGGCGTGTCCAGAAGTAGCGAAGCAACATCAGCGAGACGATGGCGGCGATACAGGTGTGGCGAAGGACGAAAGAAATGCGCGGATCGTTCGGGTCGAGAATGCCGAAGCTGGGGCTGGTCCCGAAGTGCCATGCCACATTGGACAGCACCATGACGATGACGATCAGGGTGACCCAACAGGTAAAGAAGACCACGCCCGCCCTCGCGATATGAAACAGACGCCTCAAGGCACACAGGGCTGCGCCGCCGCACAAGCCGATCCACTGCATGTAGAGCGAAAGCAGGGCAAGTCGACGCGGGAGGTCGGTGCCTGGATCTGCCCCTGCCAGCGTGAAGCAGATGGCCACCAGTTCCATGATCATGGCCATCAGCAAAAGGGCTGGGCCCGAGCAGAAGTCTGGAATCAGACTCGGTGGCTTGTTGGACGCGGGGTTGATGCGCTTCATCGGCTCGATTCTATCTGCTTGGAGCCGATGAATCGGTACGACAAGATAGAATCCCGCATTTCCAGAACCGATCCGGATCAATTTGATGAGCAGTGGCAGCAATACCAAGCTTTGGGGTGGACGATTCAGCGAATCAACCTCCGACATCATGGAGGCCTTCAGCGAGTCGGTCAGTTTTGATGCGCGTCTCTATCGTCAGGACATTGCCGCTAGCCAGGCGCACGCACGCATGCTTGGTCGGGTGGGCGTGCTCAGCGCGGCGGATGTCGAAGCCATTGTGACCGGGCTTGATCAGATCCGCGGCGAGATCGACGCGGGTCAATTTGAGTGGAAGGCCGAGCTTGAAGACCTTCATATGAATATCGAGTCGGCCCTGACCCAGAGAATTGGGGAGGCCGGCAAGCGGCTGCACACGGGTCGTTCTCGAAATGATCAGGTGGCAACGGATGTGCGCCTGTACCTGCGCGATGCGATCGACGCCTTGACGGAGGTCGCGCTCAAGCTCTCTGAAGGTCTGCTCGATCTGGCCGAGCGCGAGGCAGACAGCGTGATGCCCGGCTTTACGCATCTGCAGATTGCACAGCCGGTCACGTTCGGGCACCACATGCTGGCCTGGCGGGAGCAATTGCTGCGCGATATCGACCGGCTGCGCGATGCACGCAAACGTTTGAATGTCCTTCCGCTGGGGTCTGCCGCGCTGGCCGGCACGGTCTACCCGATTGATCGCGACTTTGTTGCCCGGGAGCTGGGCTTTGACGCGATCTCCGAGAATTCGCTCGATGCTGTCAGCGATCGTGACTTCTCGATCGAGTTCTGCGCAACGGCGAGCATCCTGATGGTGCATCTGTCTCGGTGGAGTGAGGAACTGATCCTGTGGTCCTCCCCGATGTTCGGCTTTGTAGATCTGCCCGACCGCTTCTGCACTGGCTCTTCAATCATGCCGCAGAAGAAAAATCCGGATGTGCCGGAGCTGGTACGTGGCAAGACAGGTCGAGTCATCGGCGACCTGAACACTTTGCTGGTGCTCATGAAGGGCCAGCCATTGGCTTACAACCGTGACAATCAGGAAGACAAGGAACCTCTGTTTGACGCCGTGGATACGCTCGGCGCTTGCCTGAGGATCTATTCGGAATTGATTCCAGCCGTGTCCGTCAATCGCGACAAATGCCGCGCTGCGGCAGCGGCAGGCTTCTCAACCGCGACGGATCTTGCCGATTATCTGGTCAAGAAAGGCTTGCCATTTCGCGATGCACACCACGCCGTCGGAAGCGCGGTGGCGCACGCGGTCAAGAAATCCTGTGATCTGTCGGAGCTCAGTCTCGCCGAGCTTCAGTCCTTTTCCGATCTGGTCAGCGAAGATGTATTTGCATCCATAACGCTGGAGGGCTCACTGGCCGCGCGCAATCATTACGGAGCTACCAGCCCGGCTCAGGTGCGCGCTGCCATAGAGCGAGCACGTAAAGCGGGCACCTAGGTCGCGGGACCTCGCCTCAGTTCTGCAAGGGCCTGAGCTGTACCGGGACGACGGCCTTCTCGCCCTTGTCGGGCATGATTCGCTGGTAACTCCCGTCTGGCTGCAGCGCCCAGGTTTGCGCCTTGTCGGCGAGATACGCTTCCAGGTCGGATACGACCTGGTTGCGCAGGCGTTTGTCCTTGAGGGGGAAGGCAATCTCCACCCGGCGGAACAGGTTGCGCTCCATCCAGTCCGCGCTGGAAAGCCAGACCTCAGGCTCCGTGCCGTGACCAAATACAAACACGCGATGGTGCTCCAGAAAGCGGCCAACGATGGAGCGAACGCGAATATTCTCGGACAGGCCGGGTACACCCGGGCGTAGCGAGCACATGCCACGTACGATCAGGTCAACCTGTACGCCTGCTTTTGAGGCTTCGTAAAGGTGGCTGATGATCTGTGGTTCAACCAATGAATTCATCTTTGCCAATACTCGCGCCGGCTTTCCAGCCTGAGCCGCCTTGATTTCACGGTCAATGCGTTCGTGCAGGCCGTTGACCAAAGTGAATGGTGACTGCAGCAGGTCATGCAGCTTGATCACTTTTCCGAGGGAAGTCAGCTGCAGGAAAACTGCGTGAACGTCGCGGCAAATATTGGCGTCGGCGGTAAACAGGCCGTAGTCCGTGTACAGCCGTGCGGTCTTGGGGTGATAGTTGCCCGTGCCCAGGTGCACGTAATTTCTAAGGCCCTGATCCTCGCGGCGGATGACGAGGCACATTTTGGCGTGGGTCTTGTAACCAACCACGCCATACACCACATGTGCGCCAACGGCTTGCAGGCGCTCAGCCAGATCGATGTTGTCGGCCTCGTCAAACCGGGCGCGCAGTTCAACGACGACGGTGACTTCCTTGGCGTTCTTGGCGGCTTCCACCAAAGCGTCAACGACCGGTGATTTCGCGCCGGTGCGATAAAGCGTCTGCTTGATGGCCAGCACTCGAGGGTCGCGCGCCGCCTGGCGCAGAAACTCCACCACCGGCATGAACGAATCGTAAGGGTGATGCAGCAGATGATCCTTGTCTCGGATCGATGCAAACAGATCGCCGGTCAGCAATTTGGGAACGTGCTGGATGAAGGGTTCGTACTTGAGGTCGGGGCGATCAATCAGGTCCGGCACTGCCATCAATCGCATCAGATTGACCGGGCCGTTGACCTGATAGACGTCATGTTCGGCCAGGCTGAGCTCCTTCATCAGGTGCTGCCACATGGCATCAGGGCAGTTATGGGCCACTTCCAGGCGCACCGAGGTGCCCCACTGACGCTGAGACAACTCGTCTTCCAGTGCCTCGGCAAGATCCTTCGCCTCTTCTTCATCAACGAAGAGATCCGAGTCACGGGTGACGCGAAATTGATAGCAGCCGCTGGCCTCCATGCCTGGAAAGAGGTCATCAACGTAGGCGTGGATTACGCTCGACAGGAAGACAAAATCATTCGGGCCTGCGCCGCGAACATCAGACGGAATCTGAATCAGTCTTGGCAATGCGCGCGGCGCCTGCACAACGGCAAGCCCGGTATTGCGGCCAAAGGCATCCTTGCCGGACAAGGAAACCACGAAGTTGAGTGATTTATTGAGAATCCGTGGAAACGGATGGGCGGGATCAAGCCCAATGGGAGACAGGACTGGCAACAACTCGGTGGTGAAATATTCGCGCAGCCATTTGTCTTGTTGCGTGGTCCATTCGGATCGACGCAGGAATCGAATTTTCTCTTGTTCCAGAGCGGGCACGATGACGTCGTTGAAGACTCGATACTGTTCTTCGACAAGAGCGTGAGTCTGCGTCGCGATGGCGGCGAGTACTTCGTGGGGCAACATTCCATCTGCTCCACGTTGTGGCGCGGGGGCCTCTGCCATCTGCTTGAGTCCCGACACACGAATCTCAAAAAACTCATCAAGATTGGCGCTGGAAATGCACAAAAACTTAAGGCGTTCCAGAATCGGGATGGTGTCGTCTTTGGCCTGGTCGAGTACGCGCCGGTTGAACTCGAGCAGCGACAGCTCCCGGTTGATGTAGAGATCGGCTGCTTGAAATTCGACTTTTGCGGGTGCGTCCACGTGATCTCCGAATGGGCTGTATATGCGCTGAAATAGTTGCAGCTTATGAGCGGTGTCGTTTCACCGTGATGACAGGGTGCAATATCGGGCGTCGGCGCCAAACGGTCAACGTCACCGGAAGGCTGATTTGGTGTCACGCAATTGAAACTTCGTTCCGCCAGCATATCGGCAAATCGTGTTCCCAATGAGGATGGATCGTGAATAGAGTTGCTGCTGAACGTTGTGCTGCTGACCGGGTGTGCTGTTTCGGGGGGTTGGATGGGGGTGGAGGCAGAGAAGAGCTACAGCTCGTCTCCCGCTACGCCAGCTGCTGCTGCCAAAACGGCTCCGGTGGTTTCAGAGAACAACGATGACTACTACCAGGTGCATAAAGACGGGAGAATCCTGGTGTTCAGCGATCATGAGCACTACAAGATCTGGCAGCAGACGGGCGAAGTGCCTCTGGCAGTCACCCGGATTGGTGAGGGGCCTGCGGGTGAAACCGTGGTGATGCAGCTCAACAAATCCGAGGCCAACAGCATGGTCAAGACCGTTGGCTACAAGGGCGCGGCTCAGAGGATGTACGAAGGTGAGCTCGCGGGCTCGGCTGAAGGGTTCTACGGCGAGCTGATCTCAGATTCGAGAATCTACGTGTTCGACAACGCCGACAATCTGGCTTCATTCCGAGGCACCGGCCACGTTGCCTGCGGTGTGACTCAGATTGGCGTTGGGCCGGCATCGCAGACAGTGGTCTTTGCCCAGAGCTGCGATATGGCGTCCAAATCAAAGCCAGAGATGGCCATCAAACGCTTTCGCCAGCAGTACGCCCTCAACTGATATCGCTGAATCAGTTTGCGGACGCTGCCCTGAATTCGAGGACGCGCTCGGGGTAGTCGCTGAAAACGCCGTCAACTCCGAGTGCGTGCAGGCTTTGCATGTCATCCGGGTGATTCACCGTATAAACCAGCACCTCAAGGCCGTGTGAGTGTGCATCTGCGATCAATCGTTCGTCGACGAAATCTGCTGAGAGATTGATTGCGCAGGCACCAAGCTCCACGGCGCAGGCAGCCCAGTCCAGCGGGACGCCGCCAACCAGCGCAGCAACTGGAATTTCTGGGGCTGCCTGCTTGAACTCGTAGAGTTCAGGCAGGTGAAATGAAGACACAAGGAACTGCTCAGGCTTCCAGCCGTCGCCCATGGCTTGGCGAAGGCGCTCCGCTACACGCACGCCGGTTCCATCTGCGCTCTTGATCTCCACGTTGAGGCTGACCTGGCCCTGCACAAGGTTCAGGGCTTCATTCAGGGTTGGCACTTGCTGGCTTTCGCCGGCATCGAGCCCGCGGACATACTGAAATTTGGCCTCCTTCACGCGGCCACTGCCATTTGTGCTGCGTTCGAGGCGTGCGTCGTGAATCAGGATCAGTTCGCCGTCACAGCTCTGGACATCAAATTCGATCATGTCCACACCTAGTCGCATGGCCTTTTCGATGGAGAGCAATGTGTTTTCTGGTGCGTGACCGCGCGCGCCGCGATGGCCAATACATTTGAAAGGATTGGACCTTGGTCGCAATGTGCTCATTCTTCGTCTCCTCCTATTCGTGCGCCTACCGTGACGATTTTCATCGCGTTGGTGCCGCCCGGGCCGGTGTAATCGCCCTTCGTCAGCAGCACGCGGTCACCTTCGGAAATGACGCTTCGCTCGTGCAGACAGGAAACGGCCTCGCGCAGCGGTGCGAGATTGTCGAGGCGGCTCGGCACGAAGGCGACGGTGTGTACACCGCGACACAAACTCATCCTCCGACGGGTGCGCTCGTGCTGCGTGAGGGCGTAGATCGGGATGTCGGATTCGGTTCGGGACATCATCAGCGCCGTTGAGCCTGACTCGGTGAGCGAGACAATCGCTTTGGCTCCCATCTGATCCGCCGTCCACGAAGTTGCCATTGCGATGGCTTCGTCGGTCCGCTCGAAGTGCTTGCCGGGGCGTAGCCGAAATTTGTTGGGTCTCAGGTGCAGGCTTTTTTCTGCTCCGAGACAGACGCGCGAGACCGCCTCCACAACTTTGACTGGATACTTGCCTGTCGCAGTCTCAGCCGAGAGCATCACGGCATCGGTGCCATCCATGACGGCGTTGGCAACGTCGAGAACCTCCGCGCGAGTAGGGATCGGGCTGTTGATCATGGATTCCATCATCTGAGTTGCGGTGATGACCATGCGGTTTTTCTCACGGGCAAGCTCAATGATTCTCTTTTGCCAGCCAGGCAACTCGGCGTCACCGATCTCCACACCAAGATCTCCGCGAGCCACCATCACCACGTCGCTGGCGGTGATCAATGCGTCCAGATTCTCGAGAGCTTCAGCGCGTTCAATCTTCGCAACCAGCTGGGCGTGCCCGCCCGCCTCCCGAACCAGCCGGCGAGCCTCAATCATGTCGGAGGCATCCCTGGGGAACGATACGGCGATGAAATCGGCATCCAGCGCCACTGCATGAACAATGTCCTCGCGATCCTTGTCTGTCAGCGCCGCGGCAGAAAGTCCGCCACCCTGGCGATTGATGCCTTTGCGGTTGCTCAGCCGGCCGCCGACGCTTACCTCGGTGTCCACGCGGGTCCCGCAGATGTCACGCACTTTGAGAACAATCGCCCCGTCATTGAGCAGTAGCACGTCGCCGATATTCAGATCCTGGGACAAAGCCTGATAGGCACAGCCCACCGCGCGAGCGTCGCCGGCGTCAGCGGGCAGGGCGCTATCCAGTGCAAATTCCTGTCCCTCGACCAGATCAACAAAGCCGTCAACGAAATTCTCTGTCCTGATCTTGGGGCCTTGCAGATCGCACAACACGCCAATGTCACGCCCCAAAATCCGCGCGTGCTCACGGACACTGCTAGCACGGGCGGCATGGTCGGAGGCGGAGCCATGGGAGAAATTCAGTCGAACCACATCAATGCCGGCTGCCAGGGCTCGACGCAGACAAGAGGGAGAATCTGTGGCGGGGCCAAGCGTGGCAACAATCTTCGTTCTTCTCATGATCGCTATTAGGTGGGGGGAGGCGGGTCAGCCAGCAGCATATCTGTTCCAAAACGACCCATGACCACGCCAGCAGACCCGGAATCTGAGGTGCCAGGAGGTAATTTGATCAAATATTGCTCAATTACGAAGCCAAATCCGCGCGCAGACCCTGCATCAGTCATTCCGCCAAATCCTATAATTCCTTTCTGGTCAGATACTTAATACATTTGTCGAAAATAGGTGTTGACGCATCTCTGCTTCCCCGTAGAATTCGCCTCCCCGCTGACGCCGGCAACGAAGTTTCAAAGCCTAGTCAGCCAGTTCATTAACAAGCAAGCAAGTGATTTGTGTGGGTGCTCCTGTGTTCGTGGCGAAGCCATGTAACATTTGAGTATCAATACGAGCCCAATCCTGATTATCTAACGATATGAAGGGGTTAACAGTTGTACATGAGCTCAGTTTTGATAACTCTAAAAGCATCGGAAGACGTACTTGTACGTTGACGATGTGATCCAATTTGTAAATAGCAGTTTAAATTGGAGAGTTTGATCCTGGCTCAGATTGAACGCTGGCGGCATGCCTAACACATGCAAGTCGAACGGGGTTTGAGAGCTTGCTCTCAAACCTAGTGGCGGACGGGTGAGGAATACATAGGAATTTGCCTTTAGGTGGGGGATAGTCCGGGGAAACCCGGTTTAATACCGCATGATGTCGCAAGACCAAAGCAGGGGATCGCAAGACCTTGCGCCTTTAGAGAAGCCTATGTCTGATTAGCTTGTTGGTGAGGTAACGGCTCACCAAGGCGACGATCAGTAACTGGTCTGAGAGGACGATCAGTCACACCGGAACTGAGACACGGTCCGGACTCCTACGGGAGGCAGCAGTGGGGAATATTGGACAATGGGCGAAAGCCTGATCCAGCAATGCCGCGTGTGTGAAGAAGGCCTTCGGGTTGTAAAGCACTTTGATTTGGGAAGAAAAAACTTTCTCTAATATAGGAAGTCTTGACGGTACCAAAAGAACAAGCACCGGCTAACTCTGTGCCAGCAGCCGCGGTAATACAGAGGGTGCGAGCGTTAATCGGATTTACTGGGCGTAAAGCGTGTGTAGGCGGTTTGTTAAGTCGGATGTGAAAGCCCTGGGCTCAACCTAGGAATTGCATTCGATACTGGCAGACTAGAGTACGGCAGAGGGTGGCGGAATTTCGGGTGTAGCGGTGAAATGCGTAGATATCCGAAG
>JBFIES010000010.1:0-156723 GCA_041603235.1 Panacagrimonas sp.
AGTTCGGTCCCTATCTGCCGTGGGCGTTCGAGATTTGAGAGGAGTTAACCTTAGTACGAGAGGACCGGGTTGAACGTATCTCTGGTGTTCCAGTTGTCACGCCAGTGGCATCGCTGGGTAGCTAAATACGGACGGGATAACCGCTGAAAGCATCTAAGCGGGAAGCCCACCTCAAGATGAGATCTCGCGGGTCCTAGAGACCCCTTAAGAGCCCTTGTAGACCACAAGGTTGATAGGCTGGGTGTGGAAGTGCAGTAATGTATGAAGCTAACCAGTACTAATTGCTCGTGCGGCTTGACCATATAACGCTCAAGCATTCTTGTTCGTAGAAATACGGCGAGAAACGCAACAAAATAGCGTCAATCACTGAAGGCATTGAGAAGTGCTTCAGCTGTTCAACTACAAACCAAATTCGATGGAATGACGAGATTATTATTGAATCATTCTGTCAGCCAGTTTGCCTGGCGACATTAGAGAGTTGGAACCACCTGTTCCCATCCCGAACACAGAAGTGAAACGACTCATCGCCGATGATAGTGTGGCAGCTGCCATGTGAAAGTAGGTCATCGCCAGGCTCTTATATAGGAACCCCGCTGAAGAAATTCAGCGGGGTTTTCTTTTTTCCGCTGCAGTTTTATTGATTGTGAGTTAAAGCGTGCGTAACCACAGGTGACTAACAGAGTGGGAGACGCAACTCTAAAGTCGGCCGATTGGAGCCGGATTGGAGGGAGTAATCATGAATGCTATGAGAGCCTTGATTTTGTCGATTGGGCTTGTCGCTGCGGGCGTTGCCTGGGCGGGGCCGGTAAACGTGAACACGGCAGATGCGAAGTCGCTTGCGAAAGAGTTGACTGGGGTCGGCCCCAAGACTGCAGAGGCTATTGTTGCAGAGAGAAGCAACGGGGACTTCAAGAACGCTGGAGATCTTCAGAAGCGCGTCAAGGGCTTCGGCGCTAAAACGGCTGAGAAGAATCAAGGCAATCTGAAGTTTTAGTTTAGTGCCCTCTTGATAGCATTAGGGCGGACTTTGTTCCGCCCTTTTTTGTTGCTTATTTTTCGTCTTCATAGGTTTGCAGCGAGAATGTCCCAGGTCCGAAAGAGTCGAGTTTTCAGTTCCTTCTTTCTTGTGGGGTGTTTGACTTGCAAGTCGGTGTTCGTCTTACAGCTATAGGCTTCTCTGTACGAGTGTTGGTCTATCCCCTGCGAACTCAGGAAATGCGCGCCAATTCCTATGGTGATTCAATGGGCGGCAGCCGGTATCCTTTTGCAGCTACTTTCCTTAGTTATGTGGCGAAGAAGGCCTGGCCCTTCAGGTGCTTGGTTCAAGTTCGTCGTTGCTTGTTGCACCCCTTTCCCCATCGTGAGCAGACTTATGCTTGATTGGCTTCGGACGACATGTTGGATATCTACCCACAAGGCGGTTTCTTCATTGTCGGTGCTGTGCCTCCTGTTTGGCACAGCAGTTCATGCAGGTGCTGGTGTTCTTCGGATGGGCAATGGGCCAGAAGTTGAGTCCCTTGATCCGCATTTGGCCGAAGGTGTGTCCGCGGCGAACATTCTGCGGGATCTTTACGAAGGGCTAATGGGAGAGGCGCCGGACAGTTCCCTGATTCCAGGGGCTGCGCGGCGATGGACCATTTCAGAGGATTTGAAAACCTATACGTTTTTTCTGAGGGATGACGCGCGTTGGTCTAATGGCGACCCTGTCACCGCTGATGATTTTGTCCTGGGTTTAAGACGAAGTGTGGATCCAGCAACAGGGTCGGCCTACTCACAGATTCTGTCGCCCATCCTTAATGCAGAGGATGTGATAGCCGGGAAGGCTTCTCCGGATGCGCTTGGTGTTGAAGCGGTTGATGCGCACACGCTGATGATTCGGCTGAAAGGGCCAACGCCATATTTTCTGGGAATGTTGGTGCATTCTTCGGCATATCCCGTTCATGGTCCTAGCCTGAAGAAGTACGGGAGTGAATTTGCTCAGCCCGGCAAACTTGTCAGTAATGGCGCTTACAAGTTGGTGGAGCGGGTCATTCAGTCTCACGTCGCGTTGGAGCGGAATCCGTATTACTGGGACAACGAGAATACCGCGATCAATCGAGTCGAATACATCAACACTGAAGATGTTAACTCCGAGTTCAAAAGATTCAGGGCGGGCGAGCTCGATTGGACTTCGAGCATCCCGGCGAGTCAGGGGGACTGGATCAGGCGCAACATGCCCGAGGAGTATCAGGCAAATACCTACTTGGGCGTCTATTACTACGGATTCAATCTGGATCGTCCCCCATTCAAGGGAAATCCGGACCTTCGCCGCGCGCTGAGTCTTGCTATCGACAGGAATGTCATCACTGAGAAAGTGCTTGGTTCCGGTGAAGTGCCTGCGGACTCCTGGGTCCCGCCTGGCGTCATCGGCCATGAGACATCGAAAGCACAGTGGGCAGGATGGTCGCGGGAACAACAGCTTAAGGAGGCTCGGCGCCTTTACAGAAAAGCGGGGTTTTCTGACGCTCGCCAGGCGCGGGTTGAGATCCGGTACAACACCAGTGAGGACCATAAGAAGATCGCGACGGCTATTGCCGCCATGTGGAAGCAATGGCTTGGCGTTGATGCCGTCCTGATCAATGAGGAATGGAAAGTCTATTTGCAGAATCGGCGATTACAAACCAAGACCCAAGTATTTCGTGCCGGTTGGATTGGCGATTACAACGACGCAAACACTTTCCTGGAGATCATGCAGTCGACGCATGGTCTCAATGACACCGGGTATAACAGCGCTCAGTTTGATGAGCTGCTGGCGCGTGCCAGTGTGGAGGCCGATCCAGAGGTCCGTACCCAATTGCAGCAAGAAGCGGAGCAGGTCTTGCTCGAGGACCTTCCAGTAATTCCTATCTATTTTTACGTCACCAAGAGACTTGTATCCCCCCGTGTTACCGGGTGGGTGGGCAACATCATGGATCATCATCAAAGTCGATTCATGAAGCTGCAGTCAGGTGCCTCCGATGCAAACTAAGATCGAGGTTTGTCATTATGTGCAGCGGACCGTCAGTCTGAGCCCACACTTGCAAGTTTCCCCAACGCGCCATTCGAATGCGTAAGCTGCGGAAAAGGCGGAAGTTTATTAGCTTCGCTTCTGGCGCTATGACATGGCCTGCAACATGCCATATCAGTTCCCAAGCCTGAGGCAATGCACGATCGAGAGAAGGCTATGGGTGCCCAGGCAAGCCTTCAATGGAACCCTATAAGGGGCCGACGTCGTGTGGGCAGTAGTTTGGTTGATCGCTAGAAATTAGAAAAGTGGCGTCAATATCGGCGCAATAATTCGTGGATAAGGGATGATGATTAAAAAACATGCATTGGCTGCTGCGCTTGCAGCAGCGGCCCAGCTTGCGGCTGTGACTCCAGCCTCGGCTCAAGGTGGATTGATCGGAGGCGTCCTGGAATCGGCCTTGATTCAGGATCAATACATTGTCCAGCTGAGCAAGGGCGGCGATGCCACGGCTGGAGTGCTGGAGCTTGCTCAGCAGATATTGCTCGGTGTCGGTGGCGGCGAACTGGTTCATGTCTATGAACACGCGTTGCGCGGTTTTACCGTGCGTCTCTCACCGTTGCAGGCGACGCTGTTGTCACTGAACCCTTTGGTCGAGCTTGTAGAACAGGATCAACTTGTTTCCGCGATTGCCACTCAGGCGAATGCCACTTGGGGCCTGGATCGGTCCGACGAGCGAAACAAGTCCCTCGATGGTCGTTACAACTACCCGAATCACGGTGGCCAGGGTGTGCACGTCTACGTGATAGATACTGGTGTGAACCCTGATCATGCCGACTTTGGTGGTCGCGTCCAATCTGGACGTAACTTTGTCAGCAGTGGCGGTTTTCTGTTTGGTGGCGGCTCGGTAGACCCCAATGACTGGGGTGATTGCAATGGACACGGAACGCATGTCGCCAGTACCGCTGCGGGTGAGGTCTACGGCGTTGCCAAGCAGGCGACAGTTCATGCCGTTCGTGTACTGAATTGCAGCGGATCAGGTGCTAATTCTGGCGTCATCGCTGGTGTGGACTGGGTTGCTGCAAACGCCGTCGCACCGGCTGTCGCCAACATGTCATTGGGCGGATCAAATTCCACTGCGCTAGACAACGCTGTGGGCAGTGCAATTGATGCGGGCATCACCTTTGTCGTTGCAGCAGGCAACGACAACTTGAATGCTTGCAACGGCTCTCCTAACCGCGTGCCTGCTGCAATTACAGTCGGCGCTACAACTAACGCCGATGCCAAGGCCTCCTACTCGAACTATGGTTCCTGTCTGGACATCTGGGCGCCCGGCTCGAATATCACTGCTGCCAGCTACAGCAACAATACCGGTACACGGGTGCTTTCCGGCACATCAATGGCAAGTCCGCATGTCGCCGGTGCTGCTGCACTGGTTCTGGGGCGCGGCACCAACCCAACGCCTGCACAGTTGCGGGACATCCTGGTGGGTGAAGCCACTGCAAATGTGCTCACCGGAAACCTGGGCTCGGGCTCTCCCAATCGACTGATGTATGTCAGCAGTGGGGGCGGTAGCTCACCAGTTGATAACGCTCCCACCGCCGCATTCAGTTTCACTTGCAATGATCTCGATTGCAGCTTCAATGCTGGCGCGTCGTCTGACGACAAGGGCATCGCCGCTTATAGCTGGTCATTCGGCGACGGCAGCAATGGTAATGGCTCGGTCCTCAGCCACAGCTACAGTGCTGCCGGCAGCTATAACGTGACATTGACCGTGACGGACACGGTGAGCCAGACCGATAGTGAGTCCAAAACAGTTAGTGTTGTGGCGCCTGATGAGGGTGGCGGTTCGCCCTGCTCAGATTGCTCGCAGGTCAGTGGGTCGCTTTCCAGCGGCGCGACGACATACAGCCCATCGAGCTCTGGCTTTGGCAGTAACGGTGGCCAGTTCCAGGCATTTCTGCGTGGTCCGGCCAATGCCGACTTTGATCTCTATCTCGAGCGCTACTCCCCCGGATTCCTGTTTTTTGCAGGCAGCTGGAGCGTCGTGGCGCAGTCCTCAGGAAACGGTGCGAGTGAAGATGTTGTCTACAACGGCAATTCTGGTACCTATCGCTGGCGCTTGCGTTCGCAGAGCGGCTCCGGTGCTTACACGTTCTATTTCAAGAACCCCTAGCTTCAGAAAAGCCTGAAACGCCGAGGCGGGACCACTGAGGTGGCCCCGCCTTTTTCTTTGGATTCGTTCAATTTGATTGACGCCACGCCGTGAGGTGGCGATGCTTGGCCCGATCAAATTTCGAATACACAATGCTCCGCCTCGCACTGTCCCGGCTCGCTGCCGCCATCCCTACATTGTTCCTGTTGATCGCGCTCGCGTTCTTCATGATGCGTGCAGCGCCGGGCGGGCCATTTGATACGGAGCGCTCGCTACCACCTGAAGTGCTGGCGCAGCTGGAGCAGGCGTATCACCTTGATGAGCCGCTCTGGCAACAGTTGGCCCGCTACATGGGCGGCGTGCTTCGCGGCGACCTCGGACCTTCGTATCAATACAGCGATTACAGCGTCAATGAATTGATCATGCAGGGCTTGCCAGTTTCCCTGCGGGTTGGCGGGGGCGCCATGCTGCTTGCGCTGCTGGTCGGCACCCTTGCTGGAGTTATTGCGGCCCTCAGGCAGAATCATTTCATTGATCACGCGGTCATGACACTGGCCATGACAGGCATGTCGATTCCGGTTTTCGTGGTGGCACCGTTGCTGATCCTGCTGTTTGCCGTGACCCTGGGGATGCTGCCGGCTGGCGGTTGGCAGAACGGCAGCCTCCGTGAACTGGTCCTGCCAGTCGTGGCATTGTCATTACCCCAGATCGCCATCATTGCCCGTCTCACCCGCGGGTCCATGATCGAGGTACTGAACTCCAACTACATCAGAACTGCGCGGGCCAAGGGCTTGACCACGCGCGCCGTAGTGATGCGCCATGCATTGCGTCCCGCAATGTTGCCAGTGCTGAGTTATCTCGGCCCGGCTGCGGCCGGCATCATTACGGGCTCTGTTGTCATCGAGCAGATATTTGGTATTCCGGGTATCGGGCGCTACTTTGTTCAAGCGGCCCTTAATCGGGACTACACCTTGGTCATGGGCGTGGTCGTGTTCTACGGGAGCCTGATCATCGTCTTCAATTTTCTGGTGGATCTGCTCTACGGCGTACTTGATCCCCGCGTAGGCAAATCATGAAACCCATGAAGGGCATGCCCGAAGTTCTGACCGACCCGACGGCGATCAAGGGGCGCAGTCTCTGGGCCGATGCCAGGGCGCGTCTCTTTGCCAATCGCGCGGCGATGCTGTCGCTGTTTGTCCTGAGCTGCATGGTTTTGCTGATCCTGCTGGGCCCGCTATTCAGCCCCTGGGCCTATGACTACATCGATTTTGATGGCGAGTGGAAGTCGCCACCGCAGATGGAAGGCATGCACTTCTTCGGCACCGATAATCTGGGCAGAGACCTGTTTGTACGCACGCTTGTTGGAGGGCGTATCTCACTCATGGTCGGCGTGGTGGCAACCTTTGTTTCCTTGCTGATCGGCGTTGTTTATGGCGCAACGGCGGGGTTCATAGGTGGCAGGGTGGACGGCATCATGATGCGCATTGTCGACATCCTGTACGCGATGCCCTTCATGTTTCTGGTGATCCTGCTGATGGTTTTGTTTGGCCGGCACCTGATCCTGATATTTGTTGCCATTGGAGCCATCAACTGGCTCGATATGGCGCGCATTGTGCGCGGACAGACACTGGCCTTGCGCAACAGAGAATTCATCATGGCAGCGCGCGCTTCAGGGGTCAGTAACGCGAGAATCGTTCGTCGGCATATCGTTCCCAATCTGCTGGGCGTGGTGGCGGTTTACGTCACGCTGACCATTCCACAGGTGATCTTGGTGGAATCCTTTCTGAGCTTTTTGGGTTTGGGGGTGCAGGAGCCCGCGACGAGCTGGGGCGCATTGGTGAACGATGGCGCCCGGGATATGGAAGCCACCCCCTGGGCTTTGGCCTTTCCAGCCGGGTTCCTGGCGCTGACCCTGTTCTGCTTCAATTTTCTTGGCGATGGATTGCGTGACGCACTGGATCCCAAAGATCGATGAGTGATCCCGCTGACAGTATGCTGCTTGATGTACGCGATCTGAGCGTTGAATTCAAAACGCCTGACGGCTCGCTGCGGGCGGTAGATCAGCTGTCCTTCCAGCTCAACGCTGGTGCCACGCTGGGCATCGTCGGCGAGTCTGGCGCTGGCAAATCGCAGACGGCTCTGGCAATCCTGGGATTGCTGGCACGCAATGCCAAGGTCTCCGGTTCCATAAGATTTGAAGGTAGCGAACTGCTCGGGCTACGCGAATCAAAGTTGGCGAAGCTGCGCGGAAATCGCATCGCCATGGTGTTCCAGGACCCGATGACCTGCCTCAATCCTTATTTGCGGATCGAGATGCAGATCGGTGAGGTTCTTGAACGGCATCGAGGATCTTCGCGCAGTGCCGCTCGTGCCGAGAGTCTGCGCTTGCTGCAGGCCGTCCAGATTGCAGATGCTGCTTCGAAGATGCGCTGTTTCCCGTTCGAACTCAGTGGAGGCCAGCGTCAGCGGGTCATGATTGCAATGGCGCTGGCCTGTCGGCCTGCACTCTTGCTCGCAGACGAGCCGACTACAGCCTTGGACGTCACGGTTCAGGCGCAAATACTCGATCTTTTCTCGCAACTGCGCCGCGACTTCCAGGTCGCCATGATTCTGATTACCCATGATCTGGGTGTGGTCTCAGAAGTCTGTGACCACACCCTCGTGATGTATGCCGGTCGCAGCGTCGAGTCGGGTACAACAAAAGATCTGCTTGAGACGCCAGCGCATCCGTATTCGCGTGCCCTGCTCGAGGCCCGCCCACGGATCGATACCCCCATCGAAGAGCGTCTTCTCGCCCTGCCAGGTCAGCCACCTGATCTGATGAATTTGCCCTCCGGCTGTGCATTCGCGCCACGCTGTTCAATTGTGCAAACAGAATGTGAAGCCGCGATACCGGAATTGCGGGAAATCGATGCCGGGCGCCAGGTTGCATGTCGCCGCGCCTGACGGATCCTCAGCGGTTGTCCCAGTCGGGTGGTTTGGGCGGCGAACTGCGAACGCCGCGACGGGCCTTGATCTGGCTTGCCATGAGGCGTGCCCATACCGCCATCTGATTGCGCAGATCAATCGTGCCGCCAGTGGTTGTGCGGCTTGCTGCCCAACCGCTCATGAGACAGTGCATCATCACGAACAGGTCGTGAGGGGATTCGGATTTGCTGCCTCGCGGCTGAAAATAGTGGGCGATGGCGCCTTCCACGGTTCGCAAGGTGCTGACGGAAAGCTTCTGCATGTTCTGTGCAAGTTCCGGGTCATGGCGCGCCGCCACCATCAGCTCCAGATAGGCACCAAACTGGCGTGTGCCATACATCTCCTCCCATGCGCCGTCGACAATCGCGACGAGGCGGTCTTCGTCTTCGGCTATCTCTAGGAGCATGTCGCCCAGGACGCGATAGGCGCGCCGCATCAGGTGCTCAGCTGTCTCCAGAATCAGGGAATTCTTATTCGGGAAATGATGGAGCTGAGCGCCCCGAGTGACCCCGGCGCGACGCACGATTGAGCTGACTGTGGTTGCCGAATAGCCCTCTTCAGACAGTGAACTCAGGGTGGCCTTGATCAGGCGGCTGCGCATGGCGGAGGTGCGTTCGCTTTGCGTGCGCCTGCCACCTTTGTTCTGAGTCACCGTACGACTCACTTTGGAGGGTGCTTTTTTTGCTTTTGCGGGGCTCGCCATCGTGAGGTGTCGATGAGTGAATGGTTGATCCAGCGCCGAGCGAACTGCATCAGATCGAGGCATGTTACATACAGTACGTAATGTATGTAAGTATTGATCCCCTGTTATTGCATCCATCTGCGGTTCGAGACGGCCTGTCTCGCCTCAGTCAAATTCCTCGTTTCCGGAGCCCTCCCATGATTTCCCGCAGTCTGTTCAGTGCTGAGCACGATGATTTCCGCAAGACCGTCGCCCGCTTTTATGCAGAGGAAGTCGTGCCGCACCGGGAAGCCTGGGAAGCCCAACAGCATGTCGATCGCGACGTGTGGAGAAAGGCCGGCGAACTGGGGCTGCTTTGCGCGACCATGCCGGAAGAATATGGCGGTCTGGGAGTGGACCGGACGTACAGCGTGATCCTCATGGAGGAGCAATCCTACTCAGGTGACTCCGGAACCGGATTCGTTCTGCACTCCGATATCGTTGCCAACTACATCAACAATTTCGGTGGCCCGGAACAGAAGGCCAATTGGCTGCCCAAGATGGCAACAGGTGAGTTGATCACCGCCATTGCAATGACCGAGCCCGGTACTGGTTCCGATTTGCAGTCGGTCAAGACCACTGCTGTTGCAGATGGCGATGACTACATCATCAACGGTTCCAAAATATTCATCACTAATGGATATCTCTCGGATCTGGTGGTTGTAGTTGTACGCACAGGCAACACCGGGGAGGGGTCAAAGGATCTGTCGCTCGTCGTGGTTGAGGCAGATCGCGCTGGCTTTACCAAGGGCAAGCCTCTACAGAAAGTGGGCATGAAATCCCAGGACACCTGCGAGCTGTTTTTCGACAATGTTCGGGTGCCCCAATCCAACCGCCTGGGCATGGAAGGCATGGGCTTTGTCGCATTGATGAAAGAACTTGCCTGGGAGCGACTGATCATCGCAATCACCTCCGTGGCAGGCGCCGAGGCTGCAATGAAGCACACGCTTGAATACACGCGCGGCCGCAAAGTATTCGGCAAGCCGGTATCGCACTATCAGAACACACGCTTCAAGCTGGCAGAAATGAAAGCCGAGCTGTCCATAGCGCGGGTATTCGTCGACAAATGCATTGAGCTGACGCTGCAGAACAAACTCGGCGTGGATGACGCGGCGACAGCCAAGTACTGGACCTCTGACTTGATGAATAAGGTCATTGATGAATGTGTGCAACTGCACGGTGGTTACGGTTACATGCTGGAGTATCCGGTGGCGCGTGCATGGATTGATGCTCGCGCACAGCGTATCTATGGCGGGACCAACGAGATCATGAAAGAGCTGATTGCACGCACCATGTGATGCCCGCACCATGGGCGATGGACGTCGGCTAGGTGCTGCCGTCCAGAATCAGTTGAGCAACGGCGGCGGGCTCGTCCCACATCGGGACATGACCCCAGGCTGTTGGGCGCAACCAACGCGTCTGTGATGGCAATTGATCACGATACTGGCAGTCAGATGACAGTAACCAGTCACGAGTACCGAAGGCGACGGTAACCGGTACCTCGATTTCACTGCCACCGGTGAATCGAGTCGCGTTAGCCATTGTGGAGTCGAAGGAGCGTGCTGCGGCAAAGATTTCCGCTGTTTGCCGTGCCTGATCGCTCGGAATCTTGCTGGCTTGCGAACTCATGGGCAGGCCTAGTGCGAGTGTCCGGCCCATTCCGGTGCCAAGCAGGGCATGCGACAGACGCGGCAGGTATTTCACCGAGAATCGCGTCAGCTTCAAGATGTGATGCACCCTTCGTGGCGCGTGCTTCGCTTTCCACAGACCGCCAGGTGAAAGCGCGACAACGGATTTCGCGACTCCGCGCTTTGCCGCAACCAGAGCCAGGTGCCCGCCGAGTGAATTTCCGGCCAGGTGAACGGGCGTCTGTATGCCCAGCCGCTGCAAGTTTTCCCGCAAGACATTGGCCAGATTCTCCATCGTGGGTTCCAGGCCATCGGGGAGTGCCGGCGACTGACCGAAACCCGCCAGATCAAACGCGATAACGCGGCGATGCTTTGCCAGGTAGGGAATGACCGGCGTCCACGCAGCGTGAGACATTCCAATCCCATGAAGGAGGACCAGCGTTTCGCCCGTTCCGGATTCGTGATAGTGCCAATTGGAATACATTGAATGACTTTCTCAAGCTTGTGAGGGCGCGATGATAAGCGCTCGATTTGAGCGTATGCTGCGTGCCAAGCTGGCGACGCTCGGCATTGCGCGCTTTGCAGATTCCGCGGTGAGGATTAGAGTTGTCGCAGCAACAGGCGAATCAACTGGAGACCGCGGACCGCGCATGGTGATTGCGAATTCGACTTGATCCGACGTGCGGGTGTAGTTCAATGGTAGAACGGGAGCTTCCCAAGCTCTTAACGTGGGTTCGATTCCCATCACCCGCTCCATGATTCGTTGGCAGCCTCCAGTACCGCTATCGTGACGCATAAAAAAAGCCGGTCCCGAATATTTCGGGACCGGCTTATCTAGAGTGCGATCTGGCGAGGACCTATCTGAGCTGAATATTCTCGCCGATGACCCGGACCCGTGAGCCTACGGACAGAGCCGATGCATCAGCGACGCTGACGGTACGATAAGTGCCATTTTCCATGTTCACGCCGACGTTGAAGTAAGACGTGCCACGCGCGCGCTTCTCAACCTCGTGACCCGCTGCGCCGCCTGCAATTGCGCCGGCTGCGGTTGCCACATCCTTGCCACGGCCGCCGCCAAACTGATGCCCAATCACGCCGCCGGCAATCGCACCGATCACGGCGCCTGCGCCTGAACCTGCACCCTTCTCCTTGACTGCATCAATGGATGCGACCACGCCACACTCATTGCATACCGCAGGCGGTGGAGGAGCGGCCGGTGCCACGGGTGCTGGGCGCGGCTTGGGTTTCGCAGCGACCGGTGGCGGAGCAGGTTCTGGTTCCGGCTCAGGCGCAGCTTCTTCCTCTGCTGCCACTTCCTCGGTTTCGTCCATCTGCTCGGCATCGGCAAGCGCATTGGGTTCGTCCGATGGTGGAGCGCACGCTGACAGCACGAGGGCAAAGGCGAATCCAAGAGCAATCAATAATTTTTGCAGCATCACAATCTCCCGTTTTTCATCATGTGCTGCGAAAGCGCGCAGCAGGTCCTACAAAGCTTGAAGGTATCATCTGATGGATGACTTAACCGAGCCTGACCCGGTGGCGCCGCATCCGCTTGCTCTAGTGAGAATGTTGAAGCGCACGTGCAGGTCTGATGGATGATGCCGCACGCAATGCGGCCTGACCATGCGCTCAGCCATAGCTTGATCCGGTGTCACCGCTCAACTCGACAACAGGATATGACACATGACGCTAACTCCATCTTCGATGCTGCCTCTTGGCACCTCCGCTCCTGATTTCAAACTGCAGGATGTCACGACCGGTCGGATGCGCGCTTTGCAGGATCTGCGAGGGGGCAGGGGATTGCTGCTGATGTTCATCTGCAATCATTGTCCCTACGTCAAACACATCAATGGCGAACTGGTGAAGCTTGCTCATGATTTCGCCGCATCGGACCTGGGATTCGCCGCTATCTCATCCAATGATGCCGAAACATATCCGCAGGACGGACCAGAGCAGATGAAGCAGCACGCCGAAGATCTGGGCTATCCATTTCCCTATCTGTACGACTCAACGCAATCGGTGGCGCGCGCGTATCAGGCTGCCTGCACGCCTGATTTTTTCCTGTTTGATGCTGAAATGCAGTTGGTGTATCGCGGGCGTCTTGATGCGTCGACCCCTGGCAACAACGTCGCCCTCGATGGGAAAGACCTGCGTGCTGCCATGCAGGCTCTGCTGGAAGGGACCCCGATTCCTGTGGAGCAGCACCCCAGCGTAGGGTGCAATATCAAGTGGCGTGCTGCCTGAATTTCAGGGGAAACGATTTCTGACTGGTCTGGCTGCGTGGCATGGTCCTCGCACCCTCGGAGGTATTCCCAATATCTTCGGATGATCAAAATGACCAACCGACCCCCTCTTCGCGTCCTGCGCATGGTGTTGATGGCAGTTCTGCTCCTGGCTGCAATAATGGAGTTAGTTCCTGAAAATGAAGGCATTTCTGATGGACACAAGAAGCCCGCAGAGCTGACTTTGACCAATTCGGCGCTTTCCAAGCCTTGAGCAGCGACGCGAAAAATTCGAGGGACTGACCAAAAACGTCGTCGCTCGGTGTCTGCGAGCGCCTAAATTTGTCAGTCCTGCTTTCTGCGATTGTCGCGTCTAAAAAACGCGCAGTAGCCAGCCCTGTATTGCTCGCGGCCCGAAAGTAGCGGCGGTGGTGTTTGAAGACAAGAGGCTGTCGGGATCACTAGACTCATGTCCTATGACCGATCCCGTGCGCTACACCATCAGCCTCGAAAATCCCGGCGCTCGCCGGTTCTCTGTCCAATGTGATCTGCCGGCTGGGGTTGTTCAGTCGGTGGAGTTCCGAATGCCTGCCTGGATTCGTGGCAGTTATCTGATTCGGGACCCTGCCAAGCATGTGTTCGAGTTGCACGCCTGGCGTGGCGACGCGCCTGTGCCTGTTCAGCGTCTGGACAAATCCGCGTTCACGGTCCCCGCCGGGGAGGGTGCGCTGCGCATTCGATATCGGGTTCACGCATCGGACAATTCCGTGCGCAAGGCGTTTCTCGATGCCAACCGCGGGTTCTTCAATGGCAGTTCGCTGTTTTACGCGCCGGTGTCGATTGCCGACGCTGCTTTCGAGATCAGGCTGCAGAAGCCATCAGACCCGTCCTGCTCGGAATGGGAGGTCGCAACGGCGATGACCGTGGTCGAAACTGACGCCGCGGGTTTTGGTCGCTATATGGCGTCCGATTTCGAGGAACTGATGGATCACCCTTTCGAACTGGGCGCGTTCAGGCGACACGAGTTCGAGGTGGACGGCATTACACATGATCTGGTGCTAGCGGGTCGTGTTGATGCGGATGTCGATGCGCATCGCGTCACCGCGGACCTCACGCGGATCTGCTCGGCACAGCGGCAGATGTTCGGTGGGGAGCCTGAACTCGATCAATATCTCTTTCTCACCAACGTGGTGAACGCGGGCTATGGAGGGCTGGAGCACCGCGCAAGTTGTGCGCTGATCTGTTGTCGAACAGATTTTCCGAGGCTTGGCGAGCCGGGCACCAGTACCGAGTATCGAAATTTCCTGGGCTTGTGCAGTCACGAATATTTCCACCTGTGGAACGTCAAGCGGATCACGGCAGAGAATTTCCAGAAGTCAGATCTTTCCCGCGAGGCGTACACAGAAGATCTTTGGCACTACGAGGGTGTGACCTCCTACTACGATGATCTGTTCCTCTTGCGCGCCCAGTGCGTTGATGCGGCGGGCTACCTTGATCTGCTCGCGCAGACTGCGACGCGTCTGCAGCGCACACCTGCAAGGCTTCGCCAGACGCTGGCCGAAGCCAGCTTTGAAACCTGGATCAAGTTCTACCAGCCGGATGACAACAGCCTCAATGCCAATACCAACTATTACGCCAAAGGCGCACTGGTCGCCTTGTGTCTGGATCTGGAACTGCGCCTGAATTCTGATGTGACCCTCGACACGGTCATGCAGGCCATGTGGAAAACCTATGGCAGTCAGGACAAGGGGGTTCCAGAAGGGGGCTTGGCAGACATGGCAGAGCGCGTATCCGGGCTTAAGCTGGAAGCCTTCTTCGAAAAGACCTTGCGGTCAACGCAGGAGCTGCCTCTGGTCGATCTGCTTTCCAGATTCGGGGTAACAGCTGAACTCAGGGCCTGCACATCGCCAATCGACAACGGCGGAAGAACCTTGGCGAGCACGAAGTCCTGCTGGGCAGGGCTGCGGCTGAAGCCGGGCACTACCACGATCAGTCATGTACTGGACGACGGCCCGGCGCAAGCTGCCGGCCTGTCAGCGGAAGATGAACTGGTTGCTCTTGAAGGGCTGCGCCTCACACCTCAGCAATGGCACAAACAGATGGAACGGCAGCCGGCTGGCCAAGCGTTGCAGCTGCATTATTTTCGCGATGAGGCCTTGCAGCTGACATCGTTGTGCTTGCAGGAAGCACCATTGGATACCTGGACCATGACGCTGGCCGACATTGAGGATGAATCAGTCGGCCAGCGTCGTCGTCAGTGGCTTGGCGTCTAGATTAGAACTGATAGCCGAAGAACAGCAGCAGGTTATCTCTGTCGCGCAGTGCGTCGAGGTTGGTGTCGACGAAATGCGTGTAGCGCAGTTCAGCGTTATAGGTCGAAAGATAATCGAAGCGGATGCCGAACAGGGCAGTGATGCGGTCTTCAACAAAGTTCTGGCCAAGGCCGGGTGACACGCCTTCAAAGTCGTGGAAAACGGCGGTTAGAAACTCAGTGTTGATGCCCCAGAACAGACTGTCATAACGCGTCAGGGCAACAGCGCGATAGCCAAATGAGTCCTGCGTGCCATAGCCGCGGGTCGCCTGGGCGGTCGGGTTCTGACGGAAGGTGGCGGGCCCAGGGTTGGCCCGGATATCCAGCGGATTGATGCCTGGAGTGCCATCCGCTCCGGAGGAAATATGCGTGTCCAGGCCGCTTCCGCCCTGGAACTGAATTTCATCCAAATCCGGGAAGTCGAACACATGCGTCCAACCCGACTCGAGCAGAAAGGTGATCTGTGATGCGCGCAGGATGTTGCCACCGCCCAGCAGGCGCAGCAGCGTCATGCCGAACTGGCCGACTTTCATGCGCTCATAACCGGGGATGTACTGACCCGCTGAAACGCTCTGGCCACGATAGTTGGTCATCACGAAATCGGGAACCGCCTCGCGTCGCCCGGGAATAATAGCCACAGCGTTTTCGGGAAACGCAGGCTGCAGGGATGCGTAGATCAGGTCAGTGGAATGCACCTGGATCGGCAGATTGTCGCGGAACACGTACTCACCGGAGAAGGCCCAGTCACCGACATTGGTGTTGAACGACAGGCCATACATGTTGATGCCTTCCGGATACTCGATCACCAGCTGCGCGCTACCGGCAGGAAGCGGCTCGCCGAGGGCGCCCTGTGCCAGCGCGCAAGCCGGCCCTGCGGTTGTGATGCAGGTTTCGTCCGCCGCGATGGCGCCGATGTTGGGTACGCGCGAGTGATAGCGCGCGTAGTACAAGCCGATCTCGGTACCTTGGTTGAAATCTTCCAGGTAGCTGCGCAGTGACAGACCGTACTGATCTCCGCCTTGCGGACGGATGTCACGGCTGAAATCGTGATTGACGAGCAGCGTCCGGTCCGAAGTGGAGCCGGTCAGGAACAAGGCATCGTTGGTATTGCGCGACGGGCTGTATAGCTCGTTGGGATCTTCCGGGGCCTTGGCAAAGCTGAGCATGCCGTAGTTGCCGCCGGGGCCCACGATATCGGATACAGAGAAGAAGCTGCCCACCGGGTCGGCAAGGATAGGCTTCCAGCCGTACTGATAGAACATCTCGAAGCCGACATCATTGGTCAGCTGTCCGTTGAGCGAGACCATGCCAACTGGCTGGGAAAGCTCCTTGATATCGAATCCTGGAATGCGCAGGCGCGACTGATCCGGCGGGTTGATGACGTTCAGCGAGTTGAGCAGAAGGAAGGCGCTCTCGCCCCAGTTGATGACCTGATTGCCGATCTTGATACTGAAATCGCGGTCAAAAGCTTCGAATGGGCGCGACACAAAGAAATCCAAGAACTTGAAGTCGAACGCCAGACCTTCGCGGCCCTTGTCCGAAAAATCCGTGGACGCTGGCTGCGCCGTGGTGTCGGGGTGCTTGACGTCGTGGTTGTCGTAGAGCGGATCGTAGAACACCAGACTGCGCGCGAAGAAGTTGTATTCGCCGAGCTGAAAATTGATGTCGCTGGTCATCTTGATGGCAGCGTGCACCACATCACCCTTGTCAAAACTCAGGTTGCCGTCATCGCCGTTGAGGCTGAAAGCGCCGGGCGCATTGACGAAATCCAGATTGGGTTGCGCGTTGGTTGTGCTGTTACAGGTGTCTCCGGAAAAACTGGGGTTGCTGTCTGGGGTGCCTGGTACGCGGGCTACACAGAGCCCCGGGTTCAGATTGGATTTGCCGATCAGGCTGGGATCGCGGTTTTGCAATCTAAGGACGGTACCCACCGTAGCTAGATTGTTGATCTGAACAGGTACATCAAACACGTCGAATTCGAACGCATAAGCCGCGCCGGGCGCGACGGTTCCCGCCATGACAAGCCCCGCGAGCCATGATCTTGGGTTTGTAGATTTTGGTTTCATGTGGTGTTTCCTCCTGACGGCTGTCCCTGTATCAGGGTGCGCGTCTTAATTTTTATTCTGTTGCCCTGCCAGTGCGATACAGCCTGGCAGGGCAACAGAGGTTCGGCCTGCTCCCAGGCAGTCTTACTTCTTGGCCATCCGCTTCACCGAGCCGGTGGTGAAGTGTTCGAGGTCAAAATTCTCGAACTTGAGCATCGGGGACTCATTGCTCAGCTCCTGCACCAGATAACGGCTTGACTGCAGGTCATAAACCGTTCCGGCGACGGGGCCCACCTGCTTGAGCCAGGGCAGTTGAACCTGATGCGTTTCCTGCACGCGCCAGAGCTGATCGCGATTGTCGTAGTTGTCGACGGCCAGGATGGTCCAGCTGTCTTCGTCCACGTAGAAAGTGCGGCGCTTGTAAATGTGAGAAGTGCCCGCATTCAGCTGAGCCTCAACCACCCAGACGCGATGCATCTCATAGCGCGGCAGATCCTGATTCAGGTGACCCTGTTTGGCGATCTCCTTGTACTTGAGCGAGTCGTCGTAGAGCTTCTGCGCGTTGTACGGAACAATCATTTCCTTCTTGCCGACAATCTTCCAGGTGTAGCGGTCGGTCGCGCCGTTGAAGGCATCCAGCTGATCGTTGGTACGCAGGCCGTCTGAACCTGTGCCTGGGTTGTCATAGGCGACATTGGGGGCGAGACGAATGCGCCGTTGGCCCGGGTTGTAGAGCCAGGCTTTGCGCGGCTCCTTGACCTGGTCCATGGTCTCGTGAACCAGCAACACGTTGCCCGCCTGACGCACTGGTGCGGTGGTGAACTGCAGGAAGTAGAGCACGACGTTGTCGAGAGACTCCGGTGTGATGCCCTTCTGGTTGTACTTGAACAGCACGTCTTCGCGGAGCACGTAAGGCTGGAATGCGCCGTTGGACTGCACCGCAAGCTGCGCGTTGTAGCGCTGGATGGAGACGCCGCGGTAGCGCAGCTTGTGGTTCCAGATGATTTCCTTGCCCGACTTGGGGATCGGGAAGGGAATGCCGGTGACGGCATCAACCAGGCTCTCGCCTTCATTGGCTAGGGTGGCGCTGGTGGCATTTTTCTTGGTGGCTTCGGCAACCCAATCCGGCACCGCGACGGTGCGGCGTGATGGGTACACGTTCATCTTGTAGCTGTCCGGATAGCGATCGAACAGAGCCTTTGCACCTGCGGTCAGCTTGTCGCTGTACTTGCCGACATCCGCCTTGGTGATGGTGTACAGCGGCTTGTCGTTGCTGATCAGCGGAAACTGCGAGGGATCACGCAGCTTGGAGTCGGCGGGTGCCTTGTCCATGGTGTAGCCGCCTTCCCAGGCCGGGATGGTGCCGTCTGCATTTCCCGCTTTCTCGCCACCGAGCGGGGTAAGGGAACTGCCGAGTTTGGCGGCCTCGTCGGCGCCGACCTTTGCCAGGCCCAAGCCTGGAAAGGCCATGGCGGCGGTCATCAATGCTGCACTGAATAAGGGTTTCATAGCACTCCTCCGGATATTTCTGTTTGGCAGGTGAACTGCAAATAAAGTGGCTTCAAAATCATCGCGTGTCAGGCCGACGCCCGACGCGCTGCAAAGCAAATGCAATGGGCTGGGCCCATTTCCTTCTGCAACGGGTCCATGGCGACCGCGTATCTCCTCGTATCGTCTGCGGGTCGATTGTGGGCACTGCCCCATGGCAACAATCGAACCTGAATCAAACCTGTATTACGTAATTTATGTCAGCTTGCCCAGTTAAGAAGTCAGTCTGAATTCCGCGTCAGTGTCTAATTCTTGGCCATGTCATGCAGATATGAATTGGCCGTTGAATACTAATATGTGGCAAATGGGTCAAATATGGATCACTTGGAGCGACCGGCGTGGCGAGCCGCCAGTCGAGCGGTTCTGTCCTTGTCGGATGCCCAGATCACTTCTGGAAACAGAAGGGTGCGCAACAGGCCGATCAGCATCCACAGATAGCTGATGGAGAACGTGATTCCACAAAAAATGGAGACCCATTCAAAGTTGATGGAGATGAACTTGATGCCCCACCAGGACATCACGTCTGTCAGCGACGCGGCGAGCCCGGCGGGAAAGACCCACTGGTAGCTCTTCAGATGATTGAACTGCAGTGAGAATGGAATCCCCACAATAAAGAAGCTGGTAGTAAATCCAAACAAGTGTGCGTGGGTAAACGCGATCAGCTTGCCCAAGGACATCTGCGCGAAGTAGGCCTCGGCCGAGCCGTGCAATCGCATCTGGTACCAGATTTCCGCCGCGCCGAAGCAGAACGCAACGCCGAACATGCCCACTGCCATGGCGATGCCGCGCTTTGCCGCCGGCGGCAGTTCACGCAAATTCAGATCAATGCTGTGCTGCTGATAAGGCACCAGCCACCAGATCTGCACCAGCATGCCAAAGAACAGAGCAAACAAGGCGATGGGGCCGCCGATGGTGAGCCATCGGCTTTTCTCCGGGGGCAATTCGATGACATCGACATTCTCGATCGGCTCATCACTGAAGAAGTCGAACTCATCGGTTTCGCCATTGCTGCCCGAGCCCTCGAATTGTTCGGCTGTGACTTGTGTCTGCGCTGCAATCTCTTCGTCAGCCGCCGCCAGCGCGATGTTGCGCGTGAGGAGTAAGACAATTGCGAAACACAGCGCCAACAGCAAGCTGGGCAGGGCCTTACGCATTCTTGAGCCTCACGTAGATTAGGGTGCCGGCTTTCTTGACCGCGCGGGTAATAGCGGCCGTCAGGTCATCGCCCTTGGCCTCCGGGAGTTGGTCCAGTGACACGCCCTTGAAGGTGGCGAAGGATGGATGCTCCTTCGCTTCGGCGACGTGCGCGGTGTTGAGAGATTCAACCGTCGTCACGACGAGCTTGCGATCTGTTGCAAGGAGCAGGAAGAAAGCTTTGCCCTTGAAGCTGGCGGGAAAAATGATCGCTGTGCCAACCGGACGGCGCTCCACCAGCGGAATGTAGATCGTGTTTTCGTCCTGTTGAGAGAGTTCTGCTCCGAGTTCGCGCGCACGTGCAATATCAGCTTCGGTGAGCAGTGCATCTTTTGGCAGATAGGCACGCACCTTGGGGAAAAGGTCCTGCACCTCGCGTGGAATCAGGCTGGCAGTATCCAGCCAGTCGCCCTTGTCATCTGGCGTGGAGCTTGGCGAGCCCGGATTGGATTTTGCGCGCGCCTCGTCGGCGTTGAGAGCGCCGTCTGCATCTGCATCCAGCGCCGCGATCGCGTCGAAGGATGCGAGCTTCATCCCGGCATCCTTGAACTGCTTGCCATAGTCGTTGACGGGTGTGCCGCCGCCATCTTTGTGGCAGGCATTGCAGGAAGGCGGGTAGCCATACTGCTGTTTGTACAAGCGGGCGAATGCGGGCTCCGCCGGCGCGAGACTTGGTGTCAGCAAGAGAAGCGCGCCACAGGCTGCGCCGAACAGGCGCATCTGAATACGGGGTCTCCTCCAATATTGTTTTCTGGCGCTTGCTGCGAAATTCACGCCGCGCTCCTCTTGTGGTGTTATCGACAGACTAAGTTCAGAAATCAAACAAGGCAGGCACCATATCGCGCATCTCCTCCAGAAGCTTTGGATTCTGTGCCAATGCAGCCTCCATGGTTCTTCGCTGTTCAGAATCCACTGGCGGCATCAGGGTGCTCAGCTTGTCCGTATCGCGATAACGTTCCCAGTCCAGTACCTCGCGAATCTTGTCGGTTTCCCTGATGCGGGATTTCACCTCGACTTCATCTTTTCCGCCCATGAAGTTAAGACGCGCCGCCGGGTTGCCACGATGACAGGCGAAGCAATATTTTTCGAATGCTTCCAGTTCGGAACCCTCTGCAATTTCCAAGGGAGGAACGCTTGCCGCTACTGGCGGAGACATCTCTTCGGTCGATAGACAGCAATACTGCAAGGCATTGGCGCGACCGTTCTGAGTTGCCTCGAGTAGCGCCTGCATTGTGCGTACGCGGGAGAACGGGCGCGCCGCAAAAAAATCATCTGGAATGCTGCGCGCAGACTCGATCGTGCGGGACCAGTTGTTTCCACTGGCTGCCAGCAGGGTGTCGCGATCGGCATCCGTAAACATTTGTGCCAGAGCGTATACGCCGTCCGGGTCGTTGGGGGTCAGTACGCGCTTTGGGGGTCGCCTTGTCAACGGGTCCAGATCAGATGGCAGTGGTGGAAGCTGATTGAAGGTTTCTAGATCCTCATTATCTTTCGCCCGGGCCAGAGCGGGATCCTGATCCGAAAAAAGCGATTTGAAACGGGCGAGCAGGGGCTGGGTCTCGCCAAGCGGGTTGCGGTTGGTGAGGTCATTGTCCGGCACCGGAATACCTTGCGCTGGCCAGTGCAGAGCCTGCAACTCGAACAAGGAATGGCTCGCTTGCGAGCTGGCATCGAAGCTGGCGGGGTCATCGAGGAACTGCAAGGCCAGGGCCAGCATGTGACGCCGACACGCCGTGCCGTTCTCGCCGCAGCCATCGAGCCAGATGCGTTGCAGCACGTTGATGAAATTGCCGACGTCCGTGAGTTCATCAATACGTTGCGGCGAAGACAGCGGCTGGACCGGATCAACAGCGAGATACGGCGCGTCACCACGAGCCTGAACAATGCGCTGGGAAATTTCCGGCTGCGCATTGGTTTCCTGCCAGGGGCGGACCGAGAAAATCGGAGAGCCGCCCTGATGGCAAGTCAGGCAAATGTCTCTTCGTGCGTAGACAATGCGCGGTACGCAAGCCTCGCAATAGTTCTGCACCAGCTGAAACTCGAAGCGTCCGGCCAGTTCGTTGTAGCTGATGACCTCGATTTCATTGGCGCCTTCGGTAAAGCCAAGGAAAAGCTGTCCACGCGGTGCAATGCCGAGCGATGCAGGGGTGTTGCTGGCGTGATAGTCCGTGGCGAAAACCACGCGAGGCTTGTCAAAGTCAGCGCTGGCTTTGAGCAGCGAGCGTCCGAGCGGGATCATGACGGCAAGCGGTGCGTCATCAGTCGGCGCAGCGTCCTGTAGCGATGCGACCAGATTCTCGAACGGAAATGTCAGCCCGTCACTCTGGGCCAGCAAATGGTCAAACAGCGAACGAGTCCCTTCTGGCGGAAGGTCCGTCTGCGCAATGATCTGGCTGGAAACATGGCCCAGTGGGAGGCTGCTGCTCTGCGCCAACTCGGTGATATCGGAGCTCTGTGGTCGCATCAGAAGCCACCACAGAGCGGCCGCGCCGAAGATGGCCAGCAGTAGCAGCAGGGCAAGGCGCTTCACGTTCGTGCCTCAGCCATCACTATTGCTTGGACGCCGTCATCGTCACCTACATCAGCTTCAGGAATTCGCGCAGAGCCAGCTTGTCTTCGGCGGAAAGCGAAACACCAAACTGGTGGCCTTTGTTCTCCACCAGATCGTCACACTTCATCGTTGCCGGTCGGTGAGGATTGAGGCTGGTGAAATGGCCCAGTGGCGTGCCCGCCGCGACTGGCAGCTTGATCAGGCCTTGCCCGTCTTCGCGCAGCGCCAGTTTGAAATCGACTGATGTCTTGCTGACTTTCTGCGGACGGTGTCCAGTCACTTCAGGATTGTCCGAACGCATCAACTCGTCATACGCCATTTCAAACTGTTTGATGCGTCCCGCGACCGTGTAGTCGATGGTCCTGCCGTCAGCGAGATAGGTGAGTTCGCCGACTGAATTGTTGTGCAGGAAGGGTGCGGTTGCCCATGCGGACAGCAGCGAGATATTGCGCAGGTAACCGGGACCACCTTCGATCTTCTTTTCGCCGATCTGAACGCCGCCCAATCCCGGCAGCAGACGGTTGAGTGTGACCGGAACCGAGCCCGGTGAAGGCCGATTCTTGTAATCCTCGGACGAGAACTCCTCCCAGATATGGCCTTCATTGTGGTTGTCGTGCAGCGCGCGACACATATTGGTGCCAATGATGTTGAAGGGCGTGGGTTCGTCGTTGCCCAGCCAGTCCTGACCGTAGATGCCATGTTCGGCGAACTGGCGCGGACGCAGCTTGCCATCCTTGTCGAGCTTCAAGTACTTCGCCTTGAAGGCATCCGACTGGCGTTGTTCTTCGGTGAACTCGAATTTCCAGAATTCTTCTGCACCAAAAACATGGCCTTCGTAGAAGCGCTCCATGGCTGCTTTGTCGGCACGAACATTGTCGGGAGCCACCTTGGAACTGTGGCAGCTCGCGCATTCGCGGATAAAGATATTGCGGCCTCGGGGCACTTTGTCCAGATCAATGTATCGCGCGCCTGGAGAGCCATCCTTGTCGTTGGATTTCATCAGGTAGGTGGGGCCGCCCGTGACGAGGAATGCCGCGAGATCATCCATCTTGGCGTCAGCGTAATTCCATGCATCGCAATCCTTGGCGCACTGCGCGATGCGAAACGGCTGTTGGCGAGAGGACTTTCCGAAGAAGCTTCCGGGTGTCGGAAAGTTGGGCGTCCAGCATTCTTCCGTGCACATGCCGATATTGACGTAGACCCGAATCAGGGCGAGGTGGTCTCCCACTGAATCTTCGCCGCCTTTGAGCACGTTCTGGGTCAGGCCCTTCTTGAGTTCGCCTGTGACCGGGTCTTTCATCAGGTGCTCACGGACAATCCGGTTATGGAAATCCATGATGTTGTTCTGCGTGCCCGGGTTGTTCTGGAAGTCGTTGGCCACCAGTGAGGTATCGATGGTGCCTTTTCGACCGGCTTCGAGTGCAATGCGGGCCAATGAATCCTTGGGTGCGCCCTGGAAAAACATTTCGGGCTGGTTGATGTGCTGGTTGCCGATCGTGGACGACAGGTTTTCCCACTTGGGATTGTTCGGATCAGCCGGAGGATTGGTCGGATCAAAACCGACATGGCATTGCACGCAGGGGTGACCGATGACGAAGCGCAGGTTCTTCTGCAGTTCATCGTCGCGGTAGGGCGAGTTACGCGGATCAAAAACGACTTCTCCGTTTTTGTCCTTGGTGGGATCGGCGTAGTACTTGCGATACCCCAGCACGCCGCTGGAATGTGGGTCTGGGCAACGGTCCCAGTAGTGCGTGCTCTCATCGCCCTTGGTGCAGTCCGGGTCGTTGATCAATCCATACTTACTGAAACGTTCATCGCGGTTGCGGGTATCCAGCCACGGATACCAGATGTCCTTGATGCCTTCCGGCGTGGTGCGCGAAAAGTGCAGGTAGATTTCATCCTGATTGCCGAAAGTGCCTTTGAACCACACATCTCGGCCACGACGAACCTGTGCGCGCATCTCCCTGGCTTTTTCCGGATCGCTTTTCTCAACATCCTTGAACAGCGAATTCACGTAACGGCAGGATTCGGCGTCATATCCCGTGGGCTGGGGTTGGTCGCAGGGCGGCGGCGCGACCTGTGGAATGCCCTCGTATTCCCAGACCACCGGACCTTGCCACTCGTTGTAGAAATGCTGCGCGCCATCTGGCCAGACTTTGCGAGCTGCCAGTGTGTTGTAGAAATTCTCGTCGAACCATTCGCGCCTGGAGTTGAGTTCAGGCGTGCCCTTGTAGATGCCTAGCGGAAGAATGTCGCGTTCTGCCAGGTGTTCCAGCGCCACTGATCGCAGCGTCTTGGAGTAAGGCGCGTCGCTAACCGGATACTTGCCGGACTCTGGCCAGTAGTGATCGGGCGGATTGCCGTACTCGTCCAGAGGGATCGGTTCCTGTGCGCGCGAATCAACGGACAGGATGACCAGTGGTGCAGCGAGCATGAGCAAGCTGGCTCCGATGACTTTCTTCAACATGGTGATGTCTCCCCCTGACAATCAGCACCAACGCTTCGTTGCGTTGCACTGTAGGCTAGTCTAGCCCCTGCTCAAAAACTGACTCACTCCTCATCTATGGTGCGCTGCAGCGCATGGCAAGTTTGAGTAAGTCTCCAGATGCCGAGCATGACAACTGGCGTCGGCGCTGTGAATGGCCGGACAGCAGCAGAGCGTGGTTGCAGCGGGCAGGCCAGATGGGAGTTGATCAGCCCTGGAGACGGTTGAGTGCTGCGGTCAGTTGCCGCTCAAACTGCATGCGCTGTTCATCTTCATATGCCACCGGGGCGTGTTTTCCCCACACCGGCGCAGGCCAGGCCGCATCGGTCTGCTGGCGAACAATGTGATGCAGATGCAGTTGCGGAACCATGTTGCCCAGCGCAGCGACGTTCAGCTTGTAGCCTTTGAAGGCGTGCATCATCGCCCGGCCCAGCCGCGAAGACTCGCGCAGCAGTTGCAGCTGATCATCTTCGGCCAATTCATGGACCTCGCGGGCGTCTGTTTGTCGAGGGACAAGAATGCACCACGGATACTGGGCGTCATTCATCAGCAGGAGTCGGCTCAAGGGCCAGTCTGCGAGAACATGACAATCTGCGGCCAGCCGGGCGTGAAGTTCAAAGTTGCTCACACAGCGACTTCTTTTTCAGCCGGGAAAGTCGATGCGCAAGCGTGGATGCTGTTGCCGCCGCGTGCCTGAGCTACACGCAATGCTTCATCCGCACTGCTTATGGCCTGCTCAATATCAATGCGCGAAAAAGCATCAGGCTGCAGGGTCAGGACGCCCTGGCTCAGGGTCAATATTTTCTTGGGCCCGGCTGCATACGGTATGCCAAGTGCTTCCACGGCCATCCGTACTCGCTCCGCTGTCTTGGCCGCGCCCGGCGCATCGGTGCCGTAAAGCAGGGTGACGAAGCGCGTGCGCTCATAGCGGCACACCACATCGCCGGGTCGATGCAGGGAATAGTGCATGGCCAGCGCGGCGGCCCGAATGCCACGATCCAGTGCAGCTGCCCCCTCGCGTTGGCCAAAATCCTGAATGTGGTCGAGTTCCGAAACGATCACGCTGATCGGGACGAGCGCTCGCAGCGCTCGACGCCATTCCCGACCTGCAATGTCGGCAAACTGGCGGCGTGCCAGCGCGCCGGTTTGCGGATCGTGAAGCACATCTGCGCGCAGCCTCAGTCGATCTTCAAGCAATGCAGCCAATGCGCTGAGGGCCGCTTCTCCGGCCTTGCTCAGCGTCTGGGGCTGCGTGTCCATCAAGCAAAGTACGCCGATTCGATTGCCGTCGTCACCGCGAAGCGCGATACCGGCAAAAAAACGAACGCCCGTTGCGCCCTGCACCAGAGGGTCTGTGGCCAGTTGCGGGTCTTTCGCAGCGTTCTCGATGACCAGCATCTGGTCGCTGAGCAAGGCGCGGCGTGCAAATCCGGCATCCGGCGGCAGCGATCGCGAAAGGCCGCCGTGTACTGATGCCAGAAACTGTGCGTCACCCTCGACAACCCAGAAGGCGGCGAATGGCGCGTTGCCCAGGTTCGCCAGCAGGCTGGTCAGGCGATCCAGGCCTTCCTCGGTGTGCAGCGCAGACAAGCCCAGCTGTTCAGCATGGGGCGTTACGGGGGCCAGCGGAGAATCGTTGGTGTCGCTGCGCATGGGATATGTGGACCAGGCGAATCAGGGTTCGGCGCAATCTTAGCTCGCAATAGTGGATGTTCGCTGGTCATAAACTGGCTTGCCGGGTTCTGCAAGGAAAATGTGCCTTGTTGGTGCGCGCATTGATGCTGAACCGCCTAGCCCGGATAATTGGCGGCTCCGGTACACGCATCCGCGTGCATTGCTCAAATCGAACGTTTATGCCTACCAAGACCCGAACCTACCGCGTCACCTTTCACAATCAGGGCAAGGTGTATGAAATCTATGCCCGCAATGTCAGCCACGGCGGCATGCCGGGCTTCGTGGAAGTGGAGAAGCTCCTGTTTGGAGAAAATAGCACCCTGGTGATGGACACTTCAGAAGAAAAACTGAAGACGGAATTTGAGGGAGTAGAGCGCTTTTACGTGCCTTTGCACGCGGTTGTCCGGATTGACGAAGTCAGCAAGCAAGGTGCTGCCCGAATTTCTTCCGGTGGCGACAAGGTTCTGCCGTTTCCCATGATGTACGGCACCGAGACAAAAAACTGAGCAGGTTCCGGTACGCAGTTCTGGGTAGCGGTAGCCACGGCAATGCCATCGTTGTCGAGGGTGGTGGCACCCGGGTGCTGGTGGACTGTGGCTTTGGCGTGCGCGAGTTGGCGTCCCGTGCAGCGCGAATCGGACTGGAACTGGGTTCGCTCGATGCGGTGCTGGTGACCCACGAGCACGGCGACCACATCGGCGGCGTTGCCCGTGTCGGGCGTGCGCTGAAGATTCCGCTGATGATGACCCGTGGCACCGCGCTCGGGCGTCGTGACTGGACGGGTTGTCAGGTGCAGCATATTTCGCCGCACCAGTCCTTTGTTCTGGGCGATCTGGATATCCAGCCCTTCCCCGTGCCCCACGATGCACGCGAGCCCTGCCATTTCACCTTTGTTCATGAATCCCGCCGGCTGGGCGTGGTTTCGGATCTGGGCCATGTCACGCCCCATGTCAGCCGTAGTCTGGACGCCTGCAATGCCTTGTTGCTGGAGTTCAATCACGACGTGGACATGCTCGCCCGCGGACCGTACCCGGCCCAGCTCAAGCGCAGGGTCGCTGGCGATCTGGGGCACCTGTCCAATATCCAGGCGGCTGAGTTGCTGCGCGGACTTGATCGCTCCCGCCTTCAGGCGCTGGTCCTGACGCATATCTCGCAGAAGAACAACACGCCGGAACTGGCGCGTGCGGCCGCCTGCGAGGCGCTGGACGATGATCCGGACTGGTGTATCTGCGCCGAGCAGGATCACGGCAGTGGCTGGCGAGAGGTCCATTGAGTCCGGATTCAAGACGGCTCAGGCCATCCGGTGTCGCCCCAACTCCTAGTAGAATTACGTTCGTCCCCGCTTCGCTGATCCCATGACTGTTCTCGTTGTTCCCTCGGCCGCGCGCCTCTCACCATTTCGTGTCGCGCGCCTGCTGGAGCGACTCAGACTCCATGCTCCCGGCCTGAGTGGATTGCTGGTGCAGGACTTCTTCCTGCTCAAGGGCGAGGCGGATCAGGAAAAATTGCGAGCCTTGCTGGGCGAAGGCCCTGCAACGCTGCCAGATGGCGATGCCCGCCTGTTCGTCGTGCCGCGCCTGGGCACACAGTCGCCGTGGAGCAGCAAGGCGACTGACATCGCCCGCGTTTGCGGTCTTTCCAGGCTGGAGCGAATCGAGCGCGGCCGGGTCGTGGTGCTGACGGGCGTGGAATCGCTTCCACCCGCGGCGCAGGGCGAATTGCACGATCCGATGATGGAGTCCGTGCTGCAGGATGTCGGCGCCCTTGAGCACGTGTTTGATACGCAGCCCGTTCGCACGCTGCGCCGGGTTCCGGTTCTGGCCGAGGGCGCCGGGGCGCTGGCAACTGCCAATCGCGAATGGGGGCTGGCGCTGTCGGATGACGAGATCGACTATCTGGTCGCGCACGCGCAGGAATCCGGTCAGGACCCGACGGATGCCGAGCTGATGATGTTTGCGCAGGTCAACTCGGAACATTGCCGCCACAAGATCTTCAACGCTGAGTTCGTCGTCGACGGGCAGGCGCAGCCGCTGTCTCTGTTCCAGATGATCAAGGAGACATACAAGGCCAGCCCAGATGGCGTGCTGTCGGCCTACAAGGACAATTGCGCGGTCATTGAAGGCAGCGAAAAGGCCATGCGCTGGTTCCCGGATGCTGAGCACGTCTGGTCAGGGCACGAAGAAGCGGTCGGCATCCTGATGAAGGTGGAAACGCACAACCATCCCACGGGAATCTCACCTCATCCAGGCGCTGCGACGGGCGCCGGTGGCGAGATCCGCGATGAGGGCGCGACTGGTCGCGGCGGCAAGCCCAAGGCTGGAATGTGTGGCTTCAACGTCGCCAATCTGCACATTCCCGATTTCCCCCAGCCCTGGGAGGCGCCGCTGTCACGCCCACAGAACATGGCGTCGGCGCTGTCGATCATGCTCGAGGCGCCTATCGGTGCTGCTGCCTACAACAACGAATTCGGTCGCCCCAATCTGGTCGGCTATTTCCGGACGTTTGAGCAGGTCACCGATGACGGCCGCAATCGCGGTTATCACAAGCCGATCATGATCGCCGGCGGTTACGGCAACATCCGTCTGCCGCACGTGGAAAAGCGTGAGGTTGAGGTAGGCGCCAAGCTAATCGTGCTGGGCGGGCCGGCCATGCTGATCGGTCTGGGCGGCGGCGCGGCGAGTTCCATGGCCACCGGAACCTCGGACGCCGCACTGGATTTTGCCTCCGTGCAACGGGCCAACCCCGAACTGGAGCGACGCTGTCAGGAAGTTATCGACGCCTGCTGGGCCATGGGGGAGGGCAACCCGATCCTGTCCATCCACGACGTAGGCGCAGGCGGCATTTCCAATGCGCTGCCGGAGTTGGTCGATAGCGACGGTCGCGGCGGACATTTCCGGCTGCGGGATGTACTGAGCGCCGACCCGGCCTTGTCGCCGATGGAAATCTGGTGCAACGAGTCGCAGGAGCGCTACGTGCTGGCTGCAGACGACGCCGGCGTAGAAGTGCTTCGCGGAATTTGCGCGCGTGAGCGCTGCCCGATGGCGGTTGTAGGCACCGCAACGGCCGAAGCGCAGCTGATTGTGGAAGATGCCGATGCCAGCCGGCCGGTGGATATGCCCATGCCGGTTCTGCTGGGCAAGCCGCCGAGACTGGTGCGGCGCAGCGAACGCACTCAGCCCCAATACAAAACACTGGAAGCCTGTGACCGGCTGGAGACGCCCGCCGGATTTCTGGAGGCCACGCATCGCGTCCTGCGCCACCCCGCGGTTGCGAGCAAACAGTTTCTGATCACCATTGGTGATCGCACTGTGGGCGGCCTGACCGTTCGCGATCAGATGGTCGGTCCCTGGCAGGTTCCGGTCGCAGATTGTGGTGTGACCGCGACCGGCTTCGAGTCCATCAACGGCGAAGCCATGAGCGTGGGCGAGCGCCCGGTTCTGGCGCTGCTGGATGCTGCTGCGTCCGGCCGCATGGCTGTGGGCGAAGCCATCACCAACATCGCTGCGGCACGAATTGAAAAGCTGTCGGACATCCGGCTTTCAGCCAACTGGATGGCGGCCTGCGGGCAGGGCGACGAAGACGCCCGACTGTTTGATGCGGTCAAAGCGGTCGGAACCGAGCTGTGCCCGCAACTGGGCATCTGCATTCCGGTGGGCAAGGATTCCCTGTCCATGAAATCGGTTTGGACTGGCCCGACCCCGGATTCACAGGACGCGCAGCCGCAGATGCAGACCGCGCCGATGACGCTGGTGGCAACCGCGTTCGCCCCTGTAAGCGACGTCAGGTCCAGTCTCACGCCGCAGCTGCAGATGGACCAGGGACCAACGCAGCTGCTGTTGATAGACCTGGGTAATGGACGCGATCGGCTGGGAGGCTCGATCTTCGCGCAGGTCACCAGTCAGATAGGCGATGTTGCGCCGGATCTGGACCAACCGGCGCAGTTGCGTGATGCCTTTGCGCTGATTCAGGACTGGAACGGGCAGCAGAAAATTCTCGCCTATCACGATCGCTCAGACGGCGGCCTGCTGACTACGCTCTGCGAGATGGCATTTGCCGGACACTGCGGCCTGCGCGTCAGCGGCCTCAACGCTGCTGCATTGCTCAATGAAGAGCTCGGCATGCTCCTGCAGGTGGCGGATGCCGATGCCCAGGACATGCTTTCCGCAGCGCAGGCTCGCGGGCTCAGCGCTGCGCTGATCGGGCAGCCGCACGCGGACGACAGAATCATCATTGCCCACGGCGAGCGCACCTTGCTGGATCAGTCGCGGGCGGCGCTCTATCGCATCTGGTCGGAGACCAGCTATCGCATGGCGCGCCTGCGCGACAACCCGGCCAGCGCTGATGAAGAGTTCGAGACTGCCGGCCGCGCCAGTGATCCAGGCTTGAGTGTCAGCCTGAGTTTTGATCCTGCGCAGGCCCCCGCTTTCTCAATCGGTGGAAAGGCAAAGCCGAAAGTCGCGATGCTGCGCGAGCAGGGGGTCAACGGACAGGCTGAGATGGCTTATGCATTTCATGCCGCCGGTTTTGAAAGTGTTGACGTGCATATGTCAGAAGTTCTCAGCGGAGAAACGCAGCTCGAGACATTCTCGGGTCTTGTTGCCTGTGGCGGCTTTTCCTATGGCGACGTGCTGGGAGCAGGCCAGGGCTGGGCCAGAAGCATCTTGTTCAACCCGCGTGCACGCGAAGCGTTTTCCACCTTCTTTGGTGACGAAAAGAAATTTGCGCTGGGCGTCTGCAACGGATGTCAGATGCTCGCTGGGCTCAGGGAGCTGATTCCCGGCGCAGAGTCATGGCCGATGTTCCGGCGCAATCGCTCGGAGCAGTTTGAGGCGCGCTGGTCGATGGTCGAGATTCTGGAGTCGAAGTCGGTATTCTTTTCCGATATGGCCGGCACGCGCATGCCGCTGGCCGTGGCACATGGCGAGGGCCGTGCGGAATTCAAACTGGAGTCGCATCTGGGGGCGATGCAGGCAGGTGCACAGATCGCAATGCGCTACATCGAGCGCAGCGGTGAAGTCGCAAGCCGGTATCCGGCCAACCCCAACGGCTCGCCCGGTGGTATCACCGCGATCTGCAACGCAGACGGCAGGGTCACTGCCCTGATGCCGCATCCGGAGCGAAGCATCCATGGCGTGACGGGTTCCTGGTGGCCGCAAGCCGCCAAGGCGGAAAAGACGCCCTGGCTACGCATGTTCCAGAACGCGCGCGCCTGGGTCTGATCGCCGCGGGGTCTATTTGGCTTGAGGCTGCTGTGCGGGTTTCAGGTCAAGAATCCAGCGCGCAATATCTTGGGCTTCGTCTTCCGAGATGTTGGGGTTGCTGATCATTGGCACAAACCCCCAGGCGCCTGCACCGCCAAAGCGAATTTTCGCCGCCAGTGCATCCAGCTGTGCCTGCGGGTCTTGCTTGTAGGCACCCGAGTAGCGCAGCGCCACGGCCAGATACGGTGGGCCGATTCTCTGCCCTTCGGCTTCGTGGCAGGCATTGCAGCCGCGATCATTGAACAGTTTCTTCGCGCTGGCGTCGTCAAGCTCAGCTGCTGCCAGGGTCAGGGGCATCAGCAGCATGGCGCTCAGCAGGCCGATACTCGGCGCGCGGCGTAGAAGCGAGAACATGGCCGTGCGTCGTGACGTGGATGTTGATGTAGCCATTTTCATCGGTCCCCCGGATGAATCAGGACGCCCATTGAAGGTCCGGAACCTTCTGGGTAGTTGCCATAGGATGCAATCAGGTCGCCGGTTTCTCCGTCAACGGCAACCTGGCGCAGATAGGCCATGCGTCGGGGCAGCGGCAGAACCGTGGAGATGCCGGTTTCCGGATCAAGGCGATAAATCACATCGCTGTTGGCATTGACCACCCACAGCACCTGACGTGATTCATCCCAGGTCACTGAATAGGGCGCCGCAGAGCGGTCCGGCATGTCGTAGGTGTTCAGCAGCTTGCCGTCGTGCATGCGGATCTTGGCGACCTGACCGCTGCCAAACAGTGCGACCCACAAATGGCCTGTGTTATCGACGGACATGCGGCGAGGGCCGGTGCCTTCCCTGAACTCGACCAGCTTGTCGATCTTCTTGCTCTGCGTGTCGATGCAGGCGACGTGTCCGTTGACCTGTGAGTACCAGACGCATTTTCCGCCCTTGGGCAGCACCGCGGCATAGATCAGATGGTTGATCGGGCTCATGCCCTCAACCTTGTTGGTGTCGTAGAAAGCCACGTGACCCGTATCCGGATTGAGCGTGCCCATCTGATTGGAGCCGACCAGGGTGATCCAGATGTTGCCGTCAGAATCGCGCGCCAGATGTCCGCGGGAATCGATGGACATGTCATGGACGATGGCCGCACCGCCCATCGATGCATCATCAGCCAGATTGGACGGGCGCAGGGTCCACATCGTCCACTTTTCATCCTTGGGCACGAAGCGGGCGAACTGATCGTTGTCGATCATCGATATCCAGAGGTTTCCGTCATCGTCCGGGATGATCGTGTGCGGGCCGGTCGAGCCATCAAACTCCGGTGCATACCACTTGGTCTCGCCGTTTTCGGGATTGAGGCGAACAATCTGGTTGCGACGGACATCAGCGCCCCACAGGTAGGGCGAGCCGGGGGCGGGGACCATTTCCCTGACCAATGCCAGATCCGGAAACGCGAATTCCTTGATGACGGTGTTCTCGTTGACTGCGAGGTCGCCGCCGTAGTCGTAGGCGTCCCGATGCAGGCTGTCCGTGCTGTGCGGAAAGTGGCTGGCCAGATACTGGGCAATGATCTCGCCCTGCTTCAGGTTGAAGAAGTTGTAATCCGCATTCTGTGCTGTGAGCCAGTCAATGGCGTCGAGGCTGACCGGGCTTTCCAGCGGGAAAACCGAGTAATGCTTGGAGCGCATGTACTTGACCACCGTGCGCCAGGACTCATGGCGAACTACCTTGCGCCATTCTTCGAGCGCCTTCTGGTCGCCTTCGGGCCCGCCGCTGACCGCTTCGATCTGCGCGGCATATTCGCGTACGCGCGGGCTCGCCATCTGATGGCAGCTGGAACAACCCGAGAGGGTGATGTTGCGCGCATCTCCCGCCGGCATCTGCTCAAACCAGGCGGAGGCGGGGACCTGATCGGCGATATTGCTGCTGTTTTTCAGAAACAGGGTTTTCTGTTCACCCTTGTTGGCCGAAGTCACCGCAACCGGTGTCTTGTCTGGCGGCTCGAAGCCCGGTTTGCTGACAGTCAGTACCGCCTGCTTGAGCGACTGATGTTTGCCGGTGGCGAGCTCGTAATGGCCCTGGGCATCCGTGAAGGTGGTGATGGCCGCTGCTCCGCGGGTTTCATGAGGGAAACTCAGAGTGACCATCGCCTGAGCAACTGCTCGGGCGTCTTCGACTCTGACCACCTTGCCTGAAATGCTGGCAGCGCTGACGGAGACGGCGGTCGTCAGGCAGACCATGCTCAATATCAGGCGTGACGCGATACCTCGATCCATGCCGGTTTTCCTCGGGCGCTAGGCTAATACCCGATGCTAGGCCCGCAGCTCATGTATCCGGAATCACGTAATCGGGTTAGTGCCAAACACCGAATGAGGAAACCCCTGGTGAGGCCTGGTCAGCGGGGGTGCGAAACAAGGCCGACGCTGCGGCCCCAGTCGAGCGGTGATGAGAGTGACTAGAGCCCATTGGCCTTGATCGCCTTGATCGCAGCTTTCATTCGCAGCATCGAGAATAGGGCCAACATCGAGGTCAGTCCTGCCTGCGCCCACTCTGCTTTCTTTTCGTCCGAAAATTCTGACACGCGTTCCATGAACGCTGCGATCTCTGCCTGCGCGAGGTCATCGGCACGTTGAACATAGATCTCGGCCAGGTCTGCGCTGAAGCCTTCTTTTTCGGTGAAGCCCGCGGCCCGCATATCTCCCCAGATGCCGACGATCTGTGCATCGACGCGACTCAAATACCGCGCGCCGTTGCGGGTCACCAGTTCAATCGCGCCGACCTTGTGCATCGCCTTGGCATCGGTCTCGGCTTTCGGGTTTCGCTCTTTGACTGAAGCCAGAGGAACAAGGCTGTCATCGGCACCGAGCCGTGCAGCCAACAGTTCATCGAGGTGACGGATCGTGGCGGCATCCACCGGGACGGTGGCGTCGTGACTCGCCAGCGCTCGGCCAATCTCATCGAGCGACAAGCGCTTTTCCGATAACAGAGAACGAATGGTCTGGATGCCACGAACATGTTCTTCGCCGTATTCCGACACATTGGACTTGAGCTTTTTCGGGGGCGGCAGCAGTCCTTTGCGGAAGTAGACCCGAATCGCCTCGCGCTGAGCGCCCGTGCGCTGCTCCAACTCACTCATCTTCATGACGCTTCGCAAATTCCTTGTTTTCCTGGCGGACACCCTGCGCCTGAGGGTTCGAGCCATTCTAACAATTGACACGTGTTATCAAGATGCGTATTGTCAACACGCGTGTTCGCAACACGCATTATTTGATGCTCACATCGACCCTTCCAGATATCGCAGGCAAGCGGATTGTGCAGGGCGGCGTATACAGAACAACAGGAGAACTCGGCATGTATCACTACCTGAAATATTGGCTGGCCGTGGTGCTGCTCGGCACCGGATATCTCGGCTTCTTTCTCGGCGGCGGGTGGGTCTGGTTGGGCGTCGCGACGCTGCCGATCCTGGCGCTGCTGGATACTCTGGTGGGCCCGGACTACAGCATGACGCCGAAGCTCAGGCCAGCCATCGCTAACATCCCGATCTGGATCTGCGCCGTTGGTCCCGTGTGTCTCTACTTTGCGTTTGCCTGGCGCATGTCGGTGGAAGATCTCAGTGGCTGGCAGCTGCTCGGCGGCGTGCTGAGTTGCGGATGGATGGGCGTGATTCCGCTCATTCCTGCGTCCCACGAGATGTACCACAAGCGCGATGTCGTGACGCGTACGGTGGGTCGGTATGCGCACCTGTGCATCCTCGATGCAACGCGCGAAATCGGTCATGTGGTGGGACACCACATCGACGTGGCGTCCGTGGAGGATTGCGATACCGCGCGGCGCGGTGAAACGCTGTGGGGCTTCACGCCGCGCTGCGTCATCAAGACCACCAAGCTGGATCTTAGAATTGAGGCCGAAGCTTTGCGCAAGCGTGGCCTGAGCCCCTGGAGTCTGCATAACCGCATGTATCGGGCGATTGCGGCGCAGATCGTGATGCAAAGCCTGCTGTTTGCCATCGCCGGTTGGCAGGGCGTGGTCTTTGGTCTGGCGGGAATGCTCGTATCGCGCTTCTGGGTGGAGTCATTCAACTACTTCCAGCATTACGGTTTCACGCGGGTGCCGGGTGCCCCGATCGGTCGCCGTCACGCCTGGAATCACCTGGGCTGGGTCGCGCGCAATGTGGCTTTCGAAGTGACCAATCACTGCGATCACCACATGAACTCCTATCTGTCGTATTGGGAGCTGCGTCCCTACAAAGACGGCATCGCCATGCCCAGCGTCTTCCTGTGCTTCCTTGCCGCGTTGGTGCCGCCGATCTGGCACGAGCTGATCATTAAGCCGCGCCTGAAGCGCTGGGACCTCGAATTTGCGACCAAAGAAGAACGTGCCCTCGCCGCAGAACAGAACAAGGCTGCAGGTTGGCCGGACTGGTTCAGCGAAACCCCATCCACGCAGATCGGTACGGCGGCGACTGTCGGCGCTTGAGCATGCTATGCCCTTCGGAGCGTAAATCGGGGACGGGAAACGCTACAAACCGCATGGCCTGACCGGCAGCACCGTTATTGAGTCGCGAGTGGCAGCGCCATTTTGCGCATGCAAAAACTTCCAGAAATTCACGTTGAGCAAGACGGTTCCCCGCGAACGTGGCGTCCTGTCACTGGCAACAAGTCAACGTGCTTTCAGGAGAACATTGATTCGCTTTGTCAGCTTGCAGGCGTCGCGGCGCTGGTGCGAATTGCCTCTGGAATATTGGGCTGCCCGGTATGTGCAGCGGCCCCGCCATCGACCACGAGCGTGGTTCCCGTGATGAAAGATGCGTCGTCACTCGCCAGAAAAGCCACGGCCTTAGCCACATCCTCCGGTTGTCCTAATCGATTCATCGGAATGCCTCTGAGCGTCGCGGCTTCCAGCCCCAATCCGCCGAGTACTCCGGCCATCGGCGTGGCGATGACGCCAGGGCAAACCGCGTTGACCCGGATGCCTTCGCGCGCGTGGTCCAGCGCCAATGAGCGCGTGTAATTGATGACCGCGCCCTTGGTCGCGTTGTAAGCGGAAAACCCGAAGTCTCCGAGCAGCCCGGAGACTGAGGCCGTGTTGACGATGGCCCCTTTGCCCGTACGGCGCATCACGGGAATGGCGGCACGGCAGAAGTAGAAGATCGAATTCAGATTGACGCCGATCATCCGGTGCCATTCGGACGGTTCCAGATCAGGCGTATCCGACACGGTCAAGATTCCCGCGTTGTTATGCAGAATGTCGAGACGCCCGAACTCTGTTTCCGCTCGTCTGATCAACGCCTCGGCGTCTGACTGGACGCTCACGTCACATACTTGAAATAGCGCGGTCGCCGCGCCAAGTTCAGCGACCAGTGCTTCACCCGCATTGCCATTGAGATCGCCCAAGACAAGGCGCGCGCCACCGGCGGCGAGCAAGCGGGCCGTAGCAGCGCCAATACCTGACGAAGCGCCGGTGACGACTGCAACACGTCCAGTAAACCGTTGATGATCCATTTGTTCCCTCCAGAATTTTTGAGCAGACCGGCCTGAATCCAATGAATGAACGATTCATGCTTGAGCACGTCGTTCTTTGGTCCGACGCCGCACCATCATTAGGCGCCTGCGCTCGAGCCCTCAGCCGTACAGCTTCACGTGCTCGCGGGCGAAGTTGAAGTAATCACGATTCCAGCAGAACTCGCACCAGCCAGTACCCGGCTGGCCATCGATCTCGAGCGTGAAGGCCGCCTCATTGAGGTAGATCATGGGGTCGAACTCAAGCTGGATTTTGGCGAAAGTATTGCAGTCAACAAGCGCTTTGCGGCCGTCTGTGTCGGTCACTTCGCTCTTGAAAGTCTTCTGCATCATTTCATCGTCGTAGGTGAAGTCATAACGCACTTCGGCCACGTGGCGCATGACGCCGTCCTTGTACAAGAATCCTCGCAGCTCGCGCCTGCCGAACGACAGCATCTCGAAAAAATGTATCGAAGACTGCTCGGTAGTGGCATGAAACCATTTGTAGTGCTGGTTCAGACCCCAGATGCGCGGGCCCCAGGAGTGGTCGCGGATGAGAAATCCGTCAGCATTTATTTCGCGGCCGTCGACCTCCAGTGTTGCCTTGAGGCGACCATGTTGCTCGGTCCGATCATCACCGTAATACGGCGGGTTGCCGTCCGGGTGCGAGCTGAAGGCATACGGGGGATGCAGGGCCTCGAACCGGCCCTTGAATTTGATACGGTCGCCGTTCCAGGCCAGATCGACACTTTGGTGAGGATTGATCACTGCCATCTGCAAGGGCCCCGACGTCCAATTGTCGAAGTCCATGGTGTCGGAGACCTTCTCGTCAATTTGCTCATGGATCGGCGCAGACAATCCGGGGCCGAACAATGAGGCGCTGCCTTTTGCATGGCCATCCGCGAGTACAGTCGGATAGATAAATCCTGCGATTCCATGCTCCGGAAGCGTCAGCATATGCGCCAGCGATTCTCGCCCGCCCGGCTTCATCTTGTGGCGCAGGGCATGCTCTGCTGGGAAGGCCGCAATGGATTGAGTCGTGACGGACATAGGGTCTCTCCGGTCTGATCCGGCTGCCTGTCTCGCCCGCCACCTTAGTGCCGGGAAAGAGCTTTAGCAGCAATGAAGGATCAGTGTGTCAGCAACATGATCCGCATGGCTGTCACCGTGGTGACAGCATGCTAATCGGCCGTGGGAACGATGGGGTAAAGCAAGTAGCCGTACCTCTGAACGATGAGGGCGCGGCTGCGCAAGGTGACGCCGCCAAGATGTATGTCGAGCAGCCCCTCCCGCTCGATTGCCTTCAAGGCCGGATTGAGCTTTTGCCGTGAGGCCCCCACCACCTTGCCCAATTCCTCCTGAGACAAATTCATCACCACCGGGTTTTCCCCATCGGCCTCCTTTTCATAGCTGAAGGAAAGGAAGTACAGCATCTTGATCACACGCTCCTTCAGAGAGACGGCACTGTGATCTAGCCCGAACAGGCGGTGCAATGTGAAGCGCAGAGCGAACATTTTCAGAAGCTGCCGAGCGATCTGCGGATGCTTGTCGAGCAGACGATCAAAATCACGGCGCTGAATTACCCGTACTGAGACGGGGGTCTTGGCCACGACATCCCAGGTTGCGGGTAGTCCGGTAAACATCTCGGACAGTCCCACCCAGTCTCCGCGCGTCATGTAGGTCAGGACTGTCTCGCGACCATTGATATCCCAGGCGCAGTATTTGACTCGCCCTTCTTGAATTTGACTGACTTCGGCTGTCGGTGACCCGGCACGAAGCAGTCTGCCGCCAGCTGCGACCTCGCGATACGTGCTGACTGTATCCAGCTCGTCCCGCACCGGCGGTGGTAGCGCAGCAACGAAATTGTGGAAGTTATCGAGGAGGCTCACGGATTGGGAATTCACCAGCTGGAAACGATCGACAATTCAAGTGCCGCTATGTGCTGTGGGCTCGGACGGCGCCAAGCTTCAAGAGTACGAGGCCATGCCAACCGGCCAGGCGGTGCCATTGGCTACAAGCCGGATTCTTGGAAAGTCTTGAGAGCAGCTTTCATCCTGAGGATTGAGAACAGGGACATCATGAACGTCAGACCGGCCTGGGCCCATTCTGCTTTTTTCTCCTGGGGAAACTCGGTGACTCTTTCCAGAAAGGCGGTTATTTCAGCGTGGGCGAGGTCGTCGGCTCGGCCCACATAGATCGATGCCAGCTCTGCATTAAATCCAAGTTCCTCGGTAAACCCGGCACCGCGCATATCCCCCCAGATGCCTACGAGTTGTGCATCAACACGACTGACGTAGTACTCACCGTCACGACGGACGAGTTCGATAGCCCCCACTTTTTTCAGCGCCTTGGCATCAATTTCATATTTCGGATTGCGCTGCGCCAGCGTCGATAGCGGCACGAGACTTTTGTCAGCACCCAGGCGAGCGGCAACCAGTTCATCAAGGTGTCGTAGCGTCGCGGCATCTCCAGGAATGGCCGCAGCATGTCCGTTAAGCGCCTGCTTGATCTCTTCAAGTGATAGCCGCTGCTCAGACTGAAGTCGGCGAATCGTGAGGATGCTTTGTACATGCTCCTCCCCGTAGTCGGCCACATTGGGCTTTGGTCGCGCGGGTTCGGGAAGCAGCCCGTTCCTGAAATAGACCCGAATCGTTTCCCGGCGCACGCCAGTGCGTTTTTCAAGCTCTCGAATCTTCATGAATTCAACCAGTTCCCTCATGCACCGCGTCGCTTCAAATCCATCCGGGCGCGCCCCTAGATGCGGCACTTGACCGGCCCACCATGAATGAGTATCGTGAATACGCGTATTTAGTGTACGCGTATATCAAGTAATCATTATACGAAAAGCATTCGAACGATCTTCTGCTTGCTGTGAAGCGTCGTTTGAAAAGCAGAGATGGAGGAAACATGCGGGCTCAAAGGCGCAGGAATTTCAGAATGCCCGCGCAATGCATTGAGCAGAGCTGTGATCACCCAAATCAGTTTGATGCCTCAGCGGTAGGGACATGGCCGGCTCGGTTCCGAACGCAGCATCAAGTGTGTGACATCCCCAGCATTTCAAATCTGTAGGGCATCAAACCTGTGCCCGATGGTGGGTACACGAACTAAACACCAAATTTCTCACAGGAAAATCAAAGTGGCCACAAATATCAAACATGCTTTCTTGCTGCTGATCAGCATCGGCTCCCTCTTCATTGTGTGGCCGTTTGCATTCGACTGGATGAAGGATGGGGGAAATATCATGAACCCCGTGACGTTCTTCACCGACGTCTACAAGCTCGGTGGTGCTCCGGCATTTCTTACGGTCGATATCGCAGTCGCGTGGCTCGCCTTCATGGTTTGGGTTGTGCCGGACGCCAAGCGTATCGGCTTGGGCGCGAAATGGGGCTGGATTTTCATCGCGCTTTCCTATCTGGGAACCTGCTTCGCCCTTCCGCTGTATATCGTTGTGCGCGAGCGCTTTATTGCCAAGCAAAACACCCCGGGCATTTGATGAGCCGCCAGCGCAAAGCCAATGCAGGCGGCGTGCTCTAACGGAGCGAGAGAATGAAAATCAGAGACATCGATATCGATTTTTCAGTAGCCAAAATTTACTGGACGCCAGAAGACCCCGAGTTTGCGCAGTTCTGGAACGCGGCATCGACGTTCCTGCCTTACCTGGAGCCCTTCCTCAACAAGGCCGTGCGCAAGGCCGCAGACCAATTGCCTGAGCACGAGGTCGAGCTTCGGGAGGACTGCCGCATCTTCATCGCGCAGGAGGGCCGGCATTACCGCAATCACGCCAAGTTCAATCAGTTCCTGCGGGACTCCGGCTACCCCGAGCTGGAAGCTCGTGAGGCGGTCATGAAAGCTGACTACAAGCGCTTCTGGGAGAAAAAAGGGCTCAAATACTCCCTCGGCTACGCCGAAGGCTTCGAAACCCTCGGCCCGATCATCGCCTGTTTCTTTCTTGAGGGTTCACCCGAGCTGGCCAAGCCCAGCGTCGACGATCCAACGGCCGATCTCTGGCGCTGGCACTTCGCCGAAGAATACGAACACCGGCATGTCTGCAACTACCTCTTTCACAAGACCTACAAGGACAGCTACTGGTACCGGCTCTACGGTATCGCCTACGCCGGTCGGCACATGCTGAACTACATGATCTTCACGGCCCTGTATTTGCTGCGCGAAGACTACAAGGCCGGGCGCATCAAGAAGCCGTGGCGTAGCCGCTGGCGCACGGCGACCATGCTTTTGCGGCTGTTTGCGTTCATTACGCCGCGCCTGATCAAGGGCCTCGGTCGAAAGTACGATCCAATCGATCTTCCGGCACCCAAACGCTCCATGGAAGTCTTGGCAGAAGCCGAAGCCAAATGGGCAAAAACGCCGGTCAAACCCGCGCTTTCTTGAGATCAGAGCGCTGGATTTGTCACGACCTTCATTTAGAACTTAATCGGGACCCTCAACATGCTTACCTATCAGACTGAACATCTTTTCTCGTATCGCGCCACGATTGCTGCGCCAGAAGTTATAGGGCCTTGCCCTGGCGATATCCGGCTCAACTTCCCGCTCACTGGGGGTGAAGTGTCGGGGCCAAAACTGTCAGGCAAGGTCAAGGGCGGCGGCGCTGACTTTGCCACGCTCCGAACTGATGGCGTCATTCTGGTTGATGTTCGCGGGACGCTGGAAAGTGACGACGGTGCACTGATCGATATTGCCTATCAGGGCGTGCTGGACCTTGGCGAAGACGGCTATGCCAACTTCCTTAAGGGCGTGATGCCGCCAGAACTCAAGGTTCGGGCGGCGCCGCGATTTCGCACAGCACATCCCGCCTATCAGTGGCTCAACCGATTGCAGTGCTTCTCAATTGGTGAGGCGGACTTGGCAAAGCAAGAAATCACGTACGACGTCTACGCCCTGCGCTGAGCGTGGCGCATCAGCGCCCCGGCATCCGCTGTCCTCGGTTTTTGGCTTCATTTGCGGCCAACAGTCTCTAGTGCGGAGGGGCTAAGGCTCACTCGTTTAGGCCCTCAGCACTGTCTTATTCGTCGAAATCGAATTCGACCTTGGGCGGGTTGCCGTCAAAAACCAGGTTCTGGCGCTGCTGCAAATACGTGGTGCGCAGGAAAATGTAGGGGTCGAACTGCTCGTCGAGGAACTTGTCTGCATCCAGCAGACGCGAGCGCCCATCCACAACGTCAACGCCCTTGACCGCAACTGCAGGGTAGGTGTCCATATAGCCGGTGGGCGAGGTGAAGGTGTCACCCGCGGTGCCAAAGATGTCGCGGCCATTACTTGGGCCCAGGAAGGGCAGCATCAGGTACCAGCCTTCGCCTGCGCCCCAGTAGCCGAAGGTTTGCCCGAGATCCTCATCGTTGGCGGGGAGGCCGAGCGGTGTCGCGACGTCCATGATCCCCAGCAAACCGACGGTGGTATTGAGCGTGAAGCGTCCCAGATCCTTTCCGCCCTGCACGAACTTGCCTTGCAGGAGATCGTTGATGATGACCGTGGGGTAGAAGAAATTGTTGAGCACATTGCGCACGCCGGTGCGGATTTCGCCCGGCACGTAATTACGATAGGTCTTGGCGACGGGGCGCAAGACGTACTTGTCTGCCGTGCGATTGAACTTGAAGACCCCGCGATTGACAGTTTCTAGCGGGTCGGAGGGATCGTCAGGCGGAAGGTGAGCGCAACCCCCGGTCGCCAGCAGGGCGAGCAGGGTCAGGCCAAGGCAAAGCAATCGCGTGGTGCGCACGGTATCTCCTGAACAGTTTCTTGGCGGCGGAAAACTGACTAACTTGTCAGCTTCAGCACGGCGTCTATTTGCAGAAACTTTATCAGGCTCGATGCCCGGCCGGGAATGTTGCTGAACTCAAGCTCATGCCCATTGCGCCGTGCACGGCGCGTCAACTCCAGGAGAAAAGAAGCGCCGGCACTATCCATGCGGGTCACTTTTCCAAGGTCGAGATTAGAGTGTCGGGCCAGCTCGTCAGCTCGTTTGAGCCAGCCGTCGATGCTGGCCATGACCAGCTCGCCCTCGATTGCCGAGCTGTCCATCAGCTGCCGGTATTCTCTTTGAAGTAGCTGTTGTCTTCGAATTTCTTGATCGTGGCATCCAGGCCGTTGGCCTTGATCTCGGAGTTGATCTGGCTGCGGAAATTGGTGATCAGAGAAATGTTCTCGACCGCAATATCGTAGATTTTCCACTGATCGCCGCGTACATGCGCGGAAAACTTCAATGAAACGGGCGAGGCGTCCTTGCGGATGATGTCGGCGTTGACGCTCACATCGGTCGCGTCCTTTTCAGCACGCAGGGGTGCCCACTGCGCTTCCACGCTGTCGTGATAATCCAGCAGCGCGCGGGCATAGGTGCGGATCAGTGAATCCTTGAACGCCTCTTCGAAGCGCTTGCGCTGATCTTCCGTTGCCTTGCGCCAGTTGCGGCCCAGAACCAGCTGCGCGATGCCCTTGGTGTCGAAAAGCGGCACCACTTTCTCGTCCACAACCTTGTAGAAGGCGCCGAGATCAGCACGATAGGCCTCGTGGTTGTCCGAGATCAGCTTCTGGAATTCCGTGGTGGCATCCTTGATGACCACGTCAGCCGGTTGCGCCGGTGCCGCCTGGGCCGTCAGAGAGATACCGAATGCGGCGATCAGGCTGAAAAGAATGTTGTTGAATATTTTCATGGTGTGGCTCCAGCGTCAGGAGTCGAAGGGGAAGAAGATTTCTGGTTGCCCAGCGAGTCCGCCAGTTTTCCAAGGGCGTCTGCGAGCTTGTCGTCAGACTTGTCGTTGGATTGAGACGAAACGAACTGGCCGATGAGATTCTCCAGAACCAGCGCACTCTGCGTGAGCTTGAGATGGCTGCCGTTCTTGAGTGATTCGTCGGAGCCACCGGGTTCCAGTCCAACATACTGTTCACCGAGCAGACCTGCGGTCAGGATCTTGGCGTTGGAGTCTTCAGGAATGTTGTCGTAGTCACCGGACATTTCCATGGACACGTCGGCCTCGAAGGTGTCGCGGTTGATGACGATCTCGCGAACGCGCCCAACTTTCACGCCAGCCATGGTGACGGCTGATCCGGGCTTGAGTCCGCCGATATTCTCGAAGGTTGCAATGACACGGTAAGTCGGTCCGGAGCCACTGATCTGATCGAGGCTTGCAACGCGAAACGTGAGTACAAACACGGACGCTACGCCTAGACAGACGAAGAGACCAACCAGCATTTCCAGTGCGCGTGATTGCATGAGCGTAAACCTATTTGACGGGGCTGAATTTCAATTGAACATGAAGGCGGTGAGGATGAAGTCCAGCGCCAGAATTGAAAGCGAAGAAATGACCACGGTTGAAGTCGTTGCGTTGGCAACACCTTCTGAGGTGGGTGCGGCGTGATAACCCTGATAGAGGGCAATCCAGGTAATGGCGAATCCAAACACCAGTGACTTGATGATGCCGTCGAGGATGTCACCAAAGTCCATGCTGCTGCGGATCTGCGACCAGTAGCTGCCGGAATCCACGCCCAGCAGGTCTACGCCAATGGCATGCCCACCCGCAATGCCGATCGCCATGACCGCAAAGATGGAGGCGAGCAGGGGCATCGCCAGCAGCCCGGCGACAAAGCGCGGCGCGACGACACGCTTGACCGGATCAACGGCCATCATTTCCATGGCCTGCAACTGATCGGTGGCATTCATCAGGCCCAGTTCCGCAGCCAGTGCCGATCCCGCGCGGCCTGCGAACAGCAGCGCAGTCACCACCGGACCGAGCTCGCGCACGATCACCAGCGCAACAAAAACGCCGAGCGATTCTTCTGCGCCAAAGCGGATCAGGGTGCGATAGCCCTGCAACGCCAGCACCATGCCGACGAATGAGCCTGCGAGCACGATGATCACCATCGAAAGCTGGCCAACAAAATACAGTTGCTGCACGACCAGACGAGGCCGCAGGATCAGGCTCGGCAGGCTGGCAATGATCTGCAGCAGGAAGAACTGGGATTTGCCCAGGCCGCGCAGAAAGTTGCCAATGACTGTGGCAATACCCGTCATGAGGATGTTCTCCCGCCCAGCAGATCGTCGGCAAATTCAGCCGCCTTGTAATGAAAGGCCACCGGGCCATCCGGTTCGCCCTTGAGGAACTGCTGGACCCAGGGGTGCTGAGAGTCGCGAATCTCATCGGCGGTGCCTTGTGCCTGAATCTTGCCGTCGGCAATCAGGTAGCCGTAGTCGGCGATGGACAGCACTTCATTCAGATCATGCGAAACAATGATCGAGGTCAGGTCCAGCTCATCATTGAGCGTGCGGATCAGGCGCATCAGCACGCCCATGGAGATCGGGTCCTGTCCGGCGAAAGGTTCGTCATACATGACCAGGTCAGGGTCCAGGGCGATGCTTCTGGCCAAGGCCACGCGGCGTGCCATACCACCGGACAATTGTTGCGGGAACAGATCCCTGGCGCCGCGCAGGCCCACGGCCTGCAGTTTCATCAGCACCAGATCACGAATCATGGATTCGGGCAGCCGTGTCTGTTCACGCATCGGGAACGCCACGTTCTCGAACACGCTGAGATCAGTGAGCAGTGCGCCGTTCTGGAACAGCATGCCCATGCGCTTGCGCAACTCATACAAGGCGCCGCGACGCAGCTTGTTCACGTTAATGCCGTCGAATTCGACCGTGCCCGCGTTCGGTCGCCATTGCCCGCCGATTAGACGCAGCAGGGTCGTCTTGCCGGTACCCGACGGCCCCATGATGGCGGTCACCTTGCCGCGCTTGATGTCGAAATCGACGCCGTCATAGATCACACGGGTTCCGTGCGAAAAGTGAACATCGCGCGCCCGCACCAGCAGTGCGTCTTCAGTCGCCTCGGTTTCGTTCATGTCAGATAACGGTCAAGTGCGTTGATGCGCGGCATCAGGAAAAGGTGGAACATCATCCTATTCTAAGTTCTTATTCAAAATCAGGGCACTTCAATCGACCCGGCCCTGATCATGCCGCCCGGGAGCCGCCTCAGACATGAATGACTGCATTCGGTTCATTGTCGCAAGCGTTACCGCCGCACTGCTTACGGGCTGTGCCGGCACACATCAGCCGCATGCTCCTTCGCAAGCCTTGCGTGCAGTTCCTCATGCCGAGCCTGGCCCCAGCCACAGCGCTTGTCATGAAGCGTCCGGGAGTCGTGTTGAATCTGACCCCGACGACCAGCAAATCGAAGGCGAGATTTGCCAGTCGCAGTTTCTGCTCCGGCGGGCAGGCGCGCAGAATCGGGAGGGAGGTCCGGCACTTGCCGAGTCGGTTGAGCTTCCTGAAACCCCGATTCCGGTGCCGCGCGGGGTCAGCGGCGTGGGGATTCTTTATTAAGCCAGGCGTTCACGCAGTTGGCGGCTTAACTCTTCGGAAGCCTGAGCAATGCTGATTTGGTCAGCCAGTTCGCGCATCTGCGTCATGCGCAGACCCGCGTATCCGCAAGGATTGATGCGCGAAAACGGCTCCAGATCCATGTCCACATTCAAAGACAGGCCGTGGTAGCTACAGCCTCGGCTCACGCGCAGCCCGATCGACCCGATTTTGCGCGTTTCAGGTTGTGTGCCGTCGAATGCGCGGGTCACATACACCCCAGGCGCGTCGGGCTTGGGGTGTGCAGCAATGCCGAATGTTTCCAATGTGGCCACCATGGCCTCTTCAAGCAGCGACACCAGCGGGCGGATGCCCATGCCGCGCCGATGAAGGTCCAGCAGTACATAAGCCACCAGCTGCCCCGGACCGTGGTAGGTCACCTGCCCGCCCCGGTTGCTCTTGATCACCGGAATATTGCCGGGCATGAGCAGGTGCTCGGCTTTCCCGGCCTGGCCCTGAGTAAATACGGGCGGATGTTCCAGCAGCCAGATCTGGTCCGGGGTCTCCGCAGTGCGCGCGTCCGTGAACGCACGCATTTCCGCTGCGCTCTGTTCGTAGTCCAAGCGGCCGCGCTGGCTGATAACGAGGGGAGAGGAGTTTTCCCGCGCTGCGCTCATCGTCGCGGACAAGGCTTTGTCGGCGCTGCTTATCCTGAAATCCACAGCTGAACCTGGTCGACTGCCTGTTGGAACAGGCTGCCTGCAGGAATTTCTTCCAGCGCATAGACCGGCACCGTTTTCAGTGCCTTGCCATCGACGTGGATCTTGATCTCGCCGACTTTCTGATTTTTCTGGACAGGGGCAACCAGCGGCTCATTGATACGTGTTTCGAGCTTGATCTTGTCTTGGCTGTCACGAGGAAGCAGCAAGCTGGTTTCCGGCGCGCCCAGTTCCAGTTCCTGCGTGGCGCCCTTCCAGGCGCGGACTTTTGCAATCGGCTTGTCCGGACCAAACAGCGTCACGGTGTCAAAGAAGCGAAATCCCCAGTTCATCAGTTCCAGGCTGGCCTGTGCGCGGTAGCGCTCGCCCGAGGTGCCCATCACTGCGGCGATCAGGCGGCGGTCGTCTCGCTTGATCGAAGAGAGCAGGCAATAACCCGCGCTACGCGTGTGTCCGGTCTTGATGCCGTCTGCATCGCTGTCCATCTTCAGCAGGAGATTGCGGTTGGGCTGTTTGATGCCGTTGTAGACGAACTCGCGCTGGGCGTAGACCTTGTAGTCCTCGGGGAAATTGTTGATCAGCGCGCGGCCAAGAATTGCGATGTCCCGCGCAGTTGTGTAGTGCTGCTCATTGGGCAGGCCGGGCGCGTTGGTGAAGTGTGAATTCTTCATGCCCAGTTTGGCTGCGTACTGGTTCATCAACTCGGCAAAGGCGGCTTCACTGCCCGCAACATGCTCGGCCACGGCAATGCTCGCATCGTTGCCGGACTGAATGACGATGCCGTGCATCAGGTCGTCGAGTTTTACCTTGGACCCCACGTTGAGAAACATGCGTGATTCGCTGGAGTCGATACCCTGCTTCCAGGCCTTTTCGCTGATCAGGACCTCGTCGTCCCAGTTCAGGCGGCCGTTCTTGACCTCGTCGTAGACCACGTAGCTGAGCAAAACTTTCGTGATGCTGGCGGGTTCGACCCGTGCGTCGGCATTGCGCTCCGCCAGAATCTCGCCACTGGCGTGGTCCATCAGGACAAAGGACCGGGCCTCGATGGTGGGGGGATCAGGAATTTTTGCGGCTATTGCGCTGTTGCAGGCGAGGAGAATCAGCAGGGAAAACGGGGCGAGCAGGGCACGCAATTTCATCAGGTCAGGCCATCAACAGGGTGTGGGCCAGATTATCGCAGTGCAGCACAAAGCCTGCGAGTCGCCGCAGACATTGCGGTATGGCTATTTGAGCAAGATGGGCGAAAACCCCGCCATTCGAGCCCTAATCCTGGCTTCTTCAAGACGTTGTCGCCCACTGTAGGGGCCAATTAACACGCGATGAATGACCTTGCCATCGCTCAGCGTCGCCGGCTCAACCCGAGCGGTCGTGAAGCCCTTGCTGCTCAGGGTTTCGCGTGTGGCGGCGGCGTTGATGGGGTCAGAAAACGCCGCGATCTGCAGAACCTGGTCTTGTGCGGTCGTTCGGACGATTTTCGGCGGTGTCGTTTCGGCTGGAGCGGCGCCGGATGTTTCGAGGCTCGCCAGGTTTTCTGTTGTGACCCCGGAAGGTGGCCAGTTGCTTGGGGTCAACGCCTCGACTTCCACCTCCACGATGTCCCCAATGGTGTCCAGACGCGCCGCCGCCGCATATGAAAGATCAATGATCCGCCCTGGGTGGAACGGTCCGCGGTCATTGACCCGCACGATGACCTGCCTGCCGTTCTTTAGGTTGGTGACCCGCACGTAAGTAGGCAGGGGCAAGGCCTTGTGTGCCGCCGTCAGCGCGAACATGTCGTAGACCTCGCCGTTCGAGGTTTTGCGACCGTGGAATTTTTTCCCGTACCACGAAGCCAAGCCGCGCTCCTTGTAGCCCTCTGCTGTTTCGAGAGTGAAGTACTTCTTGCCGAAGACCCGATAGCTGGAAGCGTTGCCGCCGCGACTGGGTGGCTCGAAAGTGGGTTCGGGGTCAGGGGTCAGCGCAACATCGACCGGAATATCGTCCGGATGCGGCGGCGCATCACGTTCCGAAAGTGGTGCTGGGCCGGGGACATGCACCGGCGCGCGGCGCGGCGCTGCTGGTTTCTTGACGACCGGAGGCGGTGATTTCTTGACCGGCTCAGGTGGGGGCTCGCTGCGCGGTACAGGACGCGGCGGCAATGTGTGCGGGTTGGTGCAAGCGGAAATCAGCAGCGCGACGCAGATAGCGGCGGCATGCCAGGCACGAGCGCCAATCACGGCTGGCCTGTTCTTTCGGCGTCAAGACCGCCCATACCGGCCGCCAGTTGGGCAACCGTCATGGCGTAGTAGACCCTCGGGTTGTAGCTCATGATGGAATAGAAATTGTGCATGCCAAGCCAGTACTCGACGCCGTTGTCGAGCTTGAGCTCGACAATGCCAACGGGTGTGCCCGGCGGCAGTTCAACGCTGGGCTTCAGGCCCATTGCGCGCACGGAGGCAATGTCATGCGTAACCCGAGCTCCATTGACAGGCGTGCCCGCCGGAAGCGCCGTTTCCAGGGTTGCCGGAACCATCAGGGGCTGCCCGCGCTGCCAGCTGCGCTTGCGGTCATACGCCACCAGATAATGCGCGATGCTGCCAATGGCATCCTTTGCCTGCCACAGGTTGGTCTGGCCATCCTGATTGAAATCTACGGCTAGACGGCGGTAGTTGCTGGGCATGAACTGGGCCCAGCCCATGGCTCCGGCGTACGAACCCAGCGGCTGTGTCGGTGTGGTGCCGGTGTCGCGGCAGAAAACGAAGAATTGCAGGAGCTCGCTGAAGAAGAAGGCGGAGCGGCGAGGGTGGTCAAAACCCTGCGTCGCGAGCGCATCGAGCACTCGAGTCGAGCCGGTAAAACGACCAAAATTGGTTTCAATGCCCAGAATGCCGGCAATGATCGGCCCTGGGACGCCGTACTGGTTCTCCGCTTCTGCCAGCGTTGCACGATGTTCCTCGATGAACTCCGCGCCAAGACGGATGCGCACGGGATCTACCCGTTTGGTGGCATAGGTGGTCCAGGTTTCTACCTTCTCTGCGGAGTTCTGTTCGGCAGCGACCAGCTTTGGAAGGCGTTGCGCCTCGACCAGCGCCTGACGGACCTCATGCAGCTGTTCCGCGCTGAAATTGTGCTCGACCGCGAGCTTTTCGAGCAGCTCGTTGGCTCGTGGGTGCGTGCTGTAATCAGCATAAGCAGGCAGGGTAAGCGCGCAAAAGACGAGCAGCCAGAAATTTCGCATGAACGTGATCTGAGGGTCAGTGGTAGGGCCAGAACCAGCGAACGATAACGGTTGACCGCATTGTCGCCAAATTCCGCGATTGAATAATCCGGCCGGGCCTGAAAGTTGAACCCGGGCCTTGCCTTTGCGTCGGCGCCTGTGCAGCTCCCATTTCGAACCGTAAATTCGCGTTATTGGTCACGATGATTCTCGGGCCGGGCGCATCACGAGGCGAGCAGTTTTCGATGGGTGTGGATTGACATCAACATGCCAAAGCCCGCGAGCAGACTCACCATCGAGGTGCCGCCATAGCTCATCAGGGGCAGCGGAACCCCGACCACCGGCAACAGGCCAATGACCATGCCCATGTTGATAAACACGTAAACGAAGAAGGTCATGGACAGGCTGCCTGCGAGCAGTCTCTGGAAGCTGTCCTGCGCGCGAGCGGCTATTTGCAGGCCCCGCGCGATGACGCCCAGATAGAGCAGCATCAGCACGCCGACGCCGACCAGACCCAGTTCCTCAGCATGGACCGCGAAGATGAAATCGGTGTGTGACTCGGGCAGGAAGTCGAGCTTGGCCTGCGTGCCTTCCAGCCAGCCCTTGCCGGTAATGCCGCCAGAGCCGATGGCGATCTTGGATTGGGCGATGTGATAGCCGGCGCCCAGGGGGTCGGATTCCGGGTCGAGCAGGGTCAGGATGCGTTGGCGCTGATAATCATGCAGCTGTGACCACAGCACAGGCGCCGCAGCGCCAATAGCTGCCAGTGCTCCCAGAATGTAGCGCCAGCGAAGGCCGCCCAGATAGAGCGCAAATCCGCCCGATGCCACGATCAGCAGCGAGGTGCCCAGATCGGGCTGGATCATAACCAGCAAGGTGGGCACGCCAATCAGCCCCAGCGCCAGAACGACGGTGTGCCACCGTGGCGGCAAGGGGTAATCGTGAAGAAAGCTCGCAATCATGACCGGCATGGCCAGTTTCATCAGTTCCGACGGCTGGAAGCGGACGACGCCAAAGTTGAGCCAGCGCTGTGCGCCCTTGGCCTCGTCGCCCAGCAGCAGCGTAAAAGCGCACAGGATCAGCGCCATGCCATAGAGCCAGGGCGCGCCAGCACGGTATACCTCTGGTGAGGTATGAGCGGCGACCACCATCACTGCCATGCCGATGGCCAGACGTTGTGCCTGGTTGAACACCATGTCCATCGAATGTCCGGAGGCCGAATACAGCACCGTCAGGCCCAGCGCACAGATACTGAGCAGGAGCGCCAGCATGATCGGGTCAATGTGGGCTGCCTCGAAAGCGCGGCGGATACCGGGCTGGCTTTGCGAGTCGTCGCTGAAGGGACTCATCGGCTTGATCCGGTTTCGGTGGGCGGGATTTCCGGCGGCGGCAGGTCATACAGCACCTTGCCCAACAGATACTGGTCCATCACCTTGCGTGCGATCGGCGCTGCGGAAGAGCCGCCGTGACCCGCGTGCTCGGCAATCACCGCCACCGCAATTTTCGGGTCTTCGATTGGGGCAAAGGCGATGAACAAGGCGTGGTCTCGCAGATGGAAGGGTGTTTCCGTCAGTTTGCGTGCGCGCAGCTCGTCCTGAGACATGCCCGCGACCTGCGCCGTTCCGGTCTTGCCGGCCGAGGTGTAGGGCGCGTCCTTGTAGACGTTATACGCCGTGCCGCGCCGCGCGCTGGTGACCTGCGCCATGGCACTGATCACTGTTTCCCAGTCCTGGGTCTGGCGATGTGAGATCGCTTTCAGCGGTTCCGGATCGGGGCGCCGCGTCTGGTTGTTGAGTGCGTCTTCGAGCGCATAAACCATGTGTGGCTTGAAGCCCCGGCCGCGCATCGCCATGCGGGCGGTGATCTGCGCCAGCTGCATCGGGGTTGTGGTCATGTATCCCTGACCGATACCGACATTGAGCGTTTCACCGGGATACCAGATTTGCTGGCGGGTCCGCTGCTTCCACTCGCGCGACGGCAGAAGTCCGCCCTTTTCCAGCGGCAGGTCGATGTCCGTGGGATGTCCGAGGCCGAACAGATCCATGAAGCTGTGAATGCGCTCGATGCCAAGGGCCTCAGCCACCTTGTAGAAGTAGATGTCGCAGGACTGCGTTACAGCCCCGGCCATGCTCATCCAGCCATGACCACTGCGTTTCCAGCAGCGGTAGCGCCGCTTGGAGTTGGCGACGCCCATGCTGCCGCTGCAGAACTCGCTGTGGCCGCGTTGCAGGGTGTCGTACTCCAGGCCGGCCAGTGCCATGAAGGGTTTGACCGTGGACCCCGGCGGATAGGCGCCCTGCAGGGCTCGGTTGTACAGCGGTCTGCTGCGGTCATCGAGCAAGGACTTGTAGGTCGCGTGGTCGATGCCGCCGACAAACAATTGCGGATCAAACGTCGGCATGGAAACCAGCGCAATGACTTCGCCATTGCGCGGGTCGATGGCGACGACAGCGCCGTCGAGTTCGCCCAATGCGTCCTGGGCCACTTGCTGCACCTTGGCGTCCAAGGTCAGCGTCAGGTTCTGCCCAGGGGCGCCCTGACGATAGTCCAGCTCGCGCAGCGGGCGTCCATAGGCATTGGCTTCAATGATCTTGGTGCCGGGTGTGCCGCGCAGGTCGTCTTCGTGCGAGCGCTCCACGCCCACCTTGCCGATCTGCGACAGGCCCTGATACGCCGTTGCATCAATCTGGTTGAGTTCCTGCTCGGTAATGCCTCCGACGTAACCGACGACATGGGCAGCAGTCGCGCCAAGCGGATAGCTCCGCGTGAGTTTGGCGCTGACATCGGCGCCCGGGAACTGATACCGGTTGAGCTGGAACTGGGCGACCTGTTGCTGTGTCAGGTTGCTGCGCAGCGGAATTGCGCGATAACGCGGCGTTTTCCTGACCCGGTCCCGGAAACGGGCAATGTCCGAATCGTCCAGTTCTGCCAGCGGACGCAGACGCTCCAGGAGCTCGTCCATGTCCTTGACCTGCTCGGGAACGATCTCGATCACGAAGGCCGGGGTGTTTTCCGCAAGCAAGATGCCATTGCGATCCGTGATCAGCCCGCGTACCGGCGGCACGGCCGACAGGCGCATACGGTTTTCCTCGGCCCTAGTGAGGTAGTACTGGCGATCCACGACCTGCAGTTTCACCATGCGAAAACCAAGCAGGGAGGTCAGAGCCAGGCCGAGCGCCGCCGCGACCCAGATCCGGGTCATGAAGACGTGTTTTTCTCGCGGTGGATCTTTTAGCTTTTCCAAGGAATCAGCGATGTTCGGGAAGCGATACGGCGATGCCTAGTCTTTCTGTTGATGACGACTGAAGCGGGCAAGCACGGAAAAAACCAGTGGCCAAAATATTGCGCTGGTCAGTGCAGGCATCCAGCGCAGCCAAGGGTCGGCACTATGCCGGAACAGCTTGTCGATCACCGCCATGAGCAGGCAGTAGCCCAGCCAGGCCGGGATCAGGGCAATCGTCGACTGCCAGAGCGGAAACAGAATATAGACAGCGCGGATACGTGACACGCCGTAGACCAGCAGGATGAATGCGCTGGGGTGCTGGCCGAGCACGGTATTCAGGTGGGCGTCCAGTGCAATGCCGGCGAGGAAGGCGGCGAACAGGCTGGGGACACGTGGTTCAACCAGCGCCCAGAACACCAGCACCAGAGGCACCCAGAGCGGGCGCAATGAGGCCACTGAATCCGGCAGCGGCATCATCTGCAGGCAGAGCGCAATCAGCAGGCTGAGCCAGAAGCTGAGATGTGGCGCCCGGTTCATGGCCCCGGCGCAGGGCGCGGTGGCTTGCTGACTGGGGGCGCAAGAGGCACGCCGGATTCCATGGCTTCGGCGGCAATGGCCTCGTCGGCCGTGATCTCGTCAATGACCGGCCGTTCGCTCCAGACCAGAAGGGCCTGGCGTCCGCGACCCACTTCGGCGGCGGGAATGGCGAAGGCCTCCTTGAAATGCCCGCCCGGCGTACGCACCACCTTGGCGATGCGGCCTACAGGAAAGCCAGCCGGGAAGCGCCCGCCAAGCGAAGAAGACACGATCAGGTCGCCACGCTCGATTTCCGCGTTGGCGGGTAGAAAGGCGATGCGCAGTCCCTGCCCGCTGCCCTGTCCCAGCGCGATTGCCTGCAGGCCGGTGCGGTTGACCTCTACCGGAATGCCGTGGTCGGGGTCGGTCACCAGCAGGGCGACCGAAGATCTCGAGTTCACCTGAATCACCTGTCCCAGCACGCCATTGGCGTCCACCAGCGCTTGCCCCCGGTAAACGCCGTCCTTTTCACCTTTGTTGAGCGAGATCTGCTGGCGATAGGGGTCCTGATTGGCCGCCATGATGTCCACCAGCGCGACGTTGTCGATCAGCTTCTTCGAGGCGCCCAGCAATTTGCGGGTTCTGAGGTTTTCGGCGCGCAGTGCGGCATATCGCTGCAACTGCGCTTCGAGCTGCAACTGCCGGTTGCGCAGGCGCGTGTTTTCTTCCATCAGGCGTTTGCGTGATTGGAAATACTCGGAGAGATCGGACAGATGGGCCGGAATCTCACTGATCCAGACCAGTGGACTGGTGGCCAGCGTTGCCCAATCGCGGGTTTCCTCCATTCCTTCGCCGTCGAGTTCCGCCGCCATCAGGGCGCCACAGGCAAACAGCAGTACCAGTGTACGCAGGCCCAGCCCGGGGCCACGTGGAAATAGACGGCGATGATTGCTGGCGCTCAATGAATTCAAAGAGTTGCCTCAGGCTCTGGGCGCGGCGTGTACGTCTGCGCGCATGGCCAGCTTACTCAGGCAGGGTAAGCCGTCGCCGCGGGGCGACAGGGCGCTCAGTGCAGTCAGTGTCAGCGCGTATTTCATATCTCTGGACAGGCGGGCGGGCAGACAGCGCGGCACATGGGCCATGACGAAGAATGGGGCGCAGGTTAGACCGCCAAGGAGGGCCTAGCAATGCCGAAGGTGCATTTTCCAGTGTCTGGTCAGTCGCTTGCAGACTGCACAAGCGACCCACGCTGATGCCATCAATGTGAATAAATATCGACTAAAGACACGAAGTCGATAAAAAAACCTACTCCATGGAGTAGAAGTCACCCTGTCGGTCCAGCATGTCCAGCACCATGCCGCCGCCGCAGGCGACGCAGGTCAGCGGGTCTTCAGCGATGATCACGGGCAGGCCGGTTTCTTCCGAAATCAGCTTGTCCAGGTCGCGCAAGAGGGCGCCGCCGCCCGTGAGCACAATGCCGCGTTCAGCAACATCTGATCCCAGTTCTGGCGGGGTGCGCTCCAGAGCCTGCTTCACAGCCTTGACGATACCGGCCAGCGGCTCCTGCAGGGCGTCCAGGATTTCGTTCGAATTCATGGTGAAGTTGCGCGGAACACCAGCGGCCAGATGTCGGCCGACAACGTCAATTTCCTGCACTTCGTGGCCAGGGAATGCGGTGCCGATTTCCTGCTTGATGCGTTCCGCCGTGGCTTCGCCAATCAGCATGTTGTATTGGCGGCGTACGTAGGAAACGATGGATTCATCGAATTTGTCGCCGCCAATGCGCACGGATTCGGCGTAGACAATGCCGTTGAGCGAAATTACGGCGACTTCGGAGGTGCCGCCGCCGATGTCGACCACCATGGAGCCGCGAGCGTCTCCGATGGGGATGCCGGCGCCGAGTGCCGCGGCAATGGGTTCTTCAATCACCCAGACCTTGCGCGCACCTGCGTTTTCAACTGATTCGCGGATCGCCCGGCGTTCCACCTGCGTGGAGCCGTAAGGCACACAGACCACCACGCGGGTGATGGGGCGCATCATGCGGCCCTTCTGCACCTTGCGGATGAAATGCTGCAGCATTTTCTCGGTGACGGTGTAGTCGGCAATCACGCCATCACGCAGCGGGCGGATGGTGGAGATATTGGTGGGTGTGCGCCCCAACATCTTCTTGGCCTCGATGCCGACGGCTTCGACTTTTTTGCTGCCGCGGACGTCGCTGCGGATGGCAACCACGGAAGGTTCGTTCAGGACGATGCCTTCATCGCGGACATAAACAAGGGTATTGGCTGTGCCGAGGTCGATCGAAAGATCATTGACGAACAAGCGGCGGACGGCGTCGATCATCTGGGGATGGTCTCGCAAAACTCTTCTTAAGGAGTGTTAATCGGGCTGCCCGAGGGCAGATTCGGGGCACAGCAGCCGCGGTACGCGGTACTATTGTGCGGCGCACATCTTATGGGGCCGGGGAGCGGAAGTCCAAGCCGGATTGCTACTCAATCTCTTGGCCCATCCGGCAGTTCCGGTCGCCGTATTTGCATCGAGCCGTTTCGCTGCCGATTCATTGCCCGCTGGACCGCTGGCTCATGAGATGCGTTGCCGGGCACGAAGGCTGCTTTGCAGCATCAAAAGCCAAGAACACCGCAGAACGCCAACAAGGAATTGGATCACCCATGAGTTTGAATGCCGATCAGGTACGCCAGGTTGCTCGCCTGGCGCGACTGGAAGTCCGCGACGACGAAGTCGATCACTACGCAACTCAGCTTTCCCGCATCCTGGACATGGTGGATCAACTGGCTGCAGTTGATACCGGGGACACGCTGCCGATGGCCCATCCGCTGTCCATGGTCCAGCGTCTGCGCGCGGACGAAGTCACTGAAACCGATCAGCGTGAGGTGTTCCAGTCCAATGCGCCGGCAGTTGAAGATGGCCTCTTTCTGGTGCCCAAGGTCATTGAATAAATGAGAAGCGCGCTTCGAGTCGTATCGCCTGTTTCTCTTTTCCAGCCCTATTTTCCGACATGAGCATTCACGACCTCACCCTCAAGCAGATGGCTGAAGGACTGCGCCGCCGCCAGTTCTCAAGCCGCGAGCTGACCCAGCATTATCTGAAGCGCATCGAGCGCTTCGATTCTCAACTCAACAGCTACATCACGGTCACTGCTGATCGCGCGCTGGCTCAGGCTGACGTGGCGGACGGCAGCATCAAGTCCGGCAAGGCGGGTCCGCTGACCGGCATCCCGATCGCGCAGAAGGACATTTTCTGCACCGAGGGTGTTCGCACGACCTGCGGCAGCCGGATGCTGGAAAACTTTGTTTCGCCCTACGACGCGCATGTGGTCAGCCAGATGCATGGCGAAGGCGGCGCAGTCATGCTGGGCAAATCCAACATGGATGAGTTCGCAATGGGCTCCTCCAACGAGACCAGCTGGTTTGGCGCGGTCAAGAATCCCTGGGACCTGACGCGTGTACCGGGCGGTTCGAGTGGCGGTTCCGCTGCTTTGGTGGCAGCAGGTCTTGCCGTGGCGGCAACCGGCACGGATACCGGCGGCTCTATTCGCCAGCCGGCCGCACTCACCAACCTCACTGGCATCAAGCCCACTTATGGACGGGTCTCGCGCTACGGCATGATTGCCTTTGCATCGAGTCTTGATCAGGGCGGCATCCTGGCGCGCAGTGCAGAAGATGCGGCCCTCTTGCTGCAAGGGATGTCGGGCTTTGATCGACGTGATTCCACTTCCGTGGAGCGTGAGGTCGAAGATTACTCCAGCCAGATCAATCGCTCGATCAAGGGGCTGCGCATTGGCCTGCCCAAGGAATACTTTGCCGAAGGCCTGAGCGATGGCGTGCGCCAGTGCGTCATGGCGGCGGCAAGACAGCTGGTGGAACTGGGCGCCGAACTGGTGGATGTGAGCCTGCCCAACGCGATGTTGTCCGTGCCGACCTATTACGTGGTGGCGCCGGCTGAGGCCTCAAGCAATCTTGCGCGCTATGACGGCGTTCGCTACGGCTATCGCGCTGAAGGTGCTCGCACGCTGGATGAGCTGTATACGCGCAGCCGAGGCGAGGGATTTGGTCAGGAAGTGCAGCGGCGCATCATGATTGGTGCTTATGTGCTGAGCCACGGCTACTACGATGCCTATTACCTGAAAGCTCAGAAGGTACGAAAGCTGATCTATCAGGATTTTCGCAAGGCGTTCAGCCAGTGCGATGTGTTGCTGGGACCGACGACGACCGAAGCTGCATTCAAACTGGATGCCAAGACGGACGATCCGATTTCAATGTATCTGAATGACATCTACACCATCGCTGCCAATCTCGCGGGCCTGCCGGCCTTGAGCCTGCCCTGCGGGTTTGTCGATGTTTCCGCATCAGATGGTGATGTCAGCCAGGCACGTGCCATGGCGCCGGGCGAACAGGCCGGCAAGGATGCATTGCCTGTGGGCATGCAGCTGATTGGCAATTTCTTTGACGAGGCGCGTCTGCTAGGCGTAGCGCATCAGTATCAACAGGTCATGACCTGGCATCAGCGCATGCCGAGGGGTTTCGAATGAGCGCGGGGCATCACGACTGGGAAGCAGTAATCGGGCTGGAAGTACATTGCCAGCTGCAAACCAAGACCAAGATCTTTTCGGGTGCGCCCACGGAATATGGTGCGGCAGCAAACACGCAGGCCGACGCCGTGACCCTGGGCTTGCCAGGTGTCCTGCCGGTGCTCAATGGCGAGGCATTGCAGCTCGCTATCAAGTTCGGCCTGGCAGTGGATGCCAACATCGCCGAGCGCTGCGTTTTCGCCCGCAAGCATTATTTCTATCCTGACCTGCCCAAGGGTTACCAGATCTCCCAGTACGAGTTGCCCATCGTTTCTGGCGGCTATCTGGATATTGAAGTTGATGCAGGCGGATCTGAAAAGAAGATCAAGCGCATCAACATCACCCGTGCGCACATGGAAGAGGACGCCGGCAAGTCGTTGCACGAAGCCTTTGACGATGCCACCGGTATTGACCTGAATCGCGCCGGCACCCCGCTGATCGAGATCGTGTCCGAGCCCGAACTCCGAAGTGCTGCTGAGGCCGTGGCCTATCTCAAGAAGTTGCATCAGCTGGTGGTCTACATCGGCATCTGCGATGGCAACATGCAGGAAGGCTCGTTCCGCTGCGATGCCAACGTATCGGTGCGCAAGCGTGGCAGCGAAAAACTCGGAACACGCACGGAAACCAAGAACGTCAATTCGTTCCGCTTTGTCGAGAAGGCCATCGAGTACGAAATCGAAAGGCAGATCGATGTCATCGAGTCCGGGGGCAGCGTGGTGCAGGAAACACGGCTGTTTGATCCTGGCACCGGCGAGACGCGGACGATGCGCAGCAAGGAAGATGCAAACGACTATCGCTATTTTCCCGACCCTGACCTGCTCCCGGTGGTTCTCGAACACGGTGTCCTCGAAAAGATTCGCGCGAGCATGCCGGAGCTTCCCGAGGCCAAGGCTGCGCGCTTCATCATCGACTACGGATTGTCGCGTTACGACGCGCTGGTGCTGACAGATGAGTCGGCATTGGCCGACTACTTCGAGACGCTGGTCAAGCACAGCGGCGCGGACGCCAAGACGTGCGCCAACTGGGTCACCGGCGATCTGGTCGGGGCGCTGAACAAAGCCGACCTGTCCATCCTTGCGTCACCCGTCGGGCCGGAGGCACTGGGCGGCCTGATCAAGCGGATTGCAGACAAGACCATTTCCGGAAAAATGGCCAAGGATGTGTTTGAAGCCATGATGGCGGGTGAAGGTGATGCCGACGCCATCATCAAGGCCAAGGGCCTAGTCCAGATTACCGACGACAGTGCGATCGAGGCCGTGGTTGACCAGATTATTGCAGACAGCCCCAAGCAGCTTGAGCAGTATAGATCCGGCAAGGACAAGTTGTTTGGCTACTTCGTGGGGCAGGTGATGAAGGCCACGCAGGGCAAGGCCAGTCCTGAGGCGGTCAATCGCCTGCTCAAGGACAAACTCGCCGGCTAATCCTGTTCAGATCAATCTCATGAATCGACTGACTACATTTGCCTTCGAGAATCACGTTGCCCACGGAGCGCTGGTGCAACTCAAAGTAGGCGTTGGTGATCTGCTCGGGCATCGCGATTATTCGCCTGCGATTCGCGAGTTGCTGGGGCAGGCCCTGGCGGCGATGCCTCTGTTTGCCACGCATATGAATTTTGAGGGGCGTATCAATCTGCAGTTTCAGGGGCTGCCTGAAACGCGCAGCATCGCCAAGGCGAAGACGGATTTGCTGGTTGCGCAGATCGATCATCACCTGCGTGTTCGTGCCATGGCCAAAGCCCCGTCTGATCTCGAGGGCAGTTTTCAGGAACTGCTCGAAGGCGGTGTGCTGGCCTTGATGATGGAGCCGCGCGGCAGTGAACGGCCTGCAAGCCAGGCGCTGGTTCTGATTGAAGGAGAAAAATTGCAGAACGCGCTCGAGCATTACTTCGAGCGATCAGAACAATTGCCCACGCTGATCCGGCTTGCCGTTCGCGGCGATGAAGTGGCGGGTTTCATGTTGCAGCGCATGCCGCTGGAGTCGGCCAAGGGTTCGCAGGAAGACTGGGAGCATCTGCGCATCCTCGCTACGACCGTCAAGGACGAAGAACTGCTCGGTGATGAGACGACGCATCTGCTCGGCAAGCTCTTCTCAGATGCGCCTGAGCTGCGTGTCTTCGAGTCGCGAGAGGTTAAGGTGGCCTGCAATTGTGATCGCGCCGGGATCTCCCGCCTGCTGATTTCGCTGGGGCAAGACGAAGTGAAATCCATTATCGAAGAGCAGGGCAAAGTCTCCGTGACTTGCGAGTTCTGCGGCGTTGATTATGCGTTCACTCAGGAAGAGACCATTGAACTCTTCGCTGCCTCGGACAGTGCGCCGCCCGATACGCGACACTGAGGCAGGGCTGCCGCGCGTCACTGGTTTGCAGTGTTCACCTGAATACTAACGAAACCGATGGCGGACTAAGCTGATTTTCAGCGCGCTCCCGCATGACGCGAGCGAGCGTGATCTGAAGGAGGCTCTGATGGGCGACATCTTTATCGTCGGTGTTGGCATGACGCCATTTGGCAAGCAGCCTGAAAAGTCATTCCGACAACTCACGGCCGCAGCAGTGGGCCAGGCTGTTGCAGACGCAGAGTGTTCGGGTGCGGACATCGAAGCGGTCTGGTTTGCCAACGTCGGGCAGGGCGTGCTCGAAGGGCAACATGCGGTTCGGGGTCAGATTGCGCTCAGTGCGGCGGGCATCGAAGGTATTCCAATTTTCAATGTTGAGAACGCCTGCGCCAGTGCCAGTACTGCTCTTTCACAGGCCGCTACCTGGTTGCGTTCCGGACAGGGCGATATCGCGCTCGCCGTCGGCTGCGAAAAAATGTGCGTCCCGGACAAGCAGGCCATCTTCAATCTGTTTGATGGGTGCTGGGATGTGCACAACGCGCAGGACAATTTTGCGGCCGTGCGGGATGTGGGTTCGGAACTGGTGCCTGAAGAGGCGCGCACGGCAGAGGCAGGTTCGGCTCGGTCTGTGTTCATGGACATCTACGGCGCGCTGGCACGCGACCATATGCAGCGCTTCGGAAGTACGCAGAGACAGATCGCACATGTCGCCGCCAAGAATCACTTTCACTCCACCTTCAATCCGCTGTCGCAGTTCCAGCAGGATATGAGTGTGGAAGAAGTGCTGGCAGCGCGTGGTGTGTCGTGGCCCCTGACATTGCCCATGTGTTCGCCCGTCAGCGATGGTGCTGCGGCTGCAATCCTGTGTACGCGATCAGCGTTGTCGCGCTTCAATCGCAAGCGAGCGGTCCGGGTGCTGGCCAGTGTCGTTGCGGCAGGACGCAAGCGCTCGATTGAGCAGTACGATCAGCATGTATGCCAACGTGCTGCTGTCCGCGCGTACGAGATCGCCGGTATCGGCCCCAATGACATCAGTGTTGCGGAAGTGCACGATGCCACCGCCTTTGCCGAAATTCTGCAGGTCGAGAACCTGTTGTTCTGCGAACGCGGAGCCGGCGGACACTTCGCGGAGTCCGGCGCCAGCAAGCTGGGCGGACGTTTGCCGGTCAACCCTTCGGGCGGACTGGAGTCCAAGGGGCATCCCATTGGTGCGACAGGGCTTGCCCAGATCTTCGAACTGGTTACGCAGTTGCGTTGTGAGGCGGGGGCGCGACAAGTGGAAAAGCCGCGCTTCGCGATTGCGGAAAATGGCGGCGGGTTCATGGGCGTTGAAGAAGCGGCTGCCTGCATTACGGTGCTGGGAGGTCCCGCCCACTGATGGCGCGTTCTGCTGAAGAGGATCGCGAGCGTTCAGACGGTGAGGCAGATGCCCGTCCGCAGCCACCGGAAAAACCACTGCCGGGAGATTGCTGTGACACCGGCTGCGAAGTCTGCGTGTTTGATGCCTACTCCGATGCTTTGATCGAGTATCAAAATGCGCTCGACGCCTGGAATAAGCGGCATCCGGAGAAGTCGTGAGGATATTCAGCGTGGCCGGCAGACCTGCCTACTGCTGCTCATATGCCTGATTACGGATGGCGCGGACAAAGTAGTGCGCCATGATGAACAGCGAGACGAAGAAGGTTCCGGCTGGCAGCCAGAACGCGATGATGCCGGTCCAGGCAAAGACGCCCGTCTTGAAGAAGGGAATCATGCCCGCGGGAATGAAGATGATGGCGGCCCAGATCGTGAAATAGCCGAGCCAGCGAGGGATCAGCGGTTGCGGTTTGTCGTCCTGCAGAACGGCCATGCCAAATGCCAGATACTGAAAGATGAAGGGGGCGACCACCACGGTGAGAAACAGCCAGGCAAAGTCGTTGAGCATCTGAATAATCTCGGGACTGCTCTCGGATCTGAAGGCCGCCACCGTCCAGATCATGCACGGAAGCAGAAAGACGGTGACGCCGAGGGTGCCGCTGATCAGCTGGCTTAGCGACAGCACTGGCGCCTTATTGCCTTCGATCCGGCGCATCAGCACATACATGATCGCGGTCCAGGGACCGTAGAAGCCGGTCGCATACATCCCCAGCATCATGCCGGCCCTGATTTGCATGCTGCCATCGGCATAGATGTTCGCAATGTCCTGGGCCGAGGCGGCCGGCGGATGGGGCGGGAGAAAGCCAGCTGTCAGGAAGAAGCCAAGTCCAAACAAGACGGCGAATGCCGGGCCGCACCAGGCACACAGAATCTGTGTTCGAATATTCATTCTCTTGATCCCCTTGTTCCGATCATGTCCCCTTCGCCTGTTTGTGCAATTTGAGTGCTACAGGTCTGAGCCCTGATGAATATTGAACCAGAGTTGCTGTCCTGAGCCAGTCGGGCGACCGCCGCGACTACTTGGCGCGGCTTCAGGGCAGGGCCAAGTGCGCTGATTTTTCGCCTTGTCATCCACCGGTGTATTGACATCGACTACGTCCGGGAAGAATATGATGGTCATCATATGTAAGAGGCAAACATGCCAGCTGCCATCTCGCGAAAACAGGCGACTCATGAGCGTATTGTGTCCAAGGCGGCACAGGCGATACGCCGTGGCGGCTATCAGGGTGTGGCGGTGGCAGACATCATGCGTTCTGCCGGCCTGACACATGGCGGCTTTTATGCTCACTTTCCGAATCGGGACGGGTTGCTGATCGAGGCCGTTGAGCACGCGGGCGACCAGAGCGTCCAAGTTCTGACCAGCGCAATTGCAAAGCGAGTCTCAGCGGGAAAGTCTCGATTTGAAGCGTTGATAAGCGTCTATCTGTCTGAGCGACACGTGCAGAACATAGAAAATGGTTGCCCAATCGCTGCTTTGCTCAGCGATCTGCCTCGCCAGTCTGAAGCAGTGCAGATTGTCTCCAAGCACCGGGTTGCGGCCTACATTGAGCTGGTTCGGTCCTGCCTGCCAATCGGGAGCAAGCCTGAGCTTGCAGAGGATATTGCGAGTGCTATGGTCGGTGCGCTGCAACTGGCACGCGCGATGCCTTCACAGGCACGAGCCAGCGCATTTCTGGCGGCACGGCGACAGCACCTGACAGAACGCTATTCTTAGTTCCAAGCCTGAGAGCGAATCAAATTTCCGCATCACAACTTAAAAATATGATGATCATCATATTGAAAGCGAAGAAGAAATCATGACAAAAGACAGGCAGTGTTTGGCTGGCGCCAATATAGAGCAGGCCATCCGCCAAGACGATTCTGGAAACATGCGGCCATGGCGTAACGTCTGCGGGTGCCTGCACGAGCCGCTGTCCTGCATTGCTGGACACGACCGATGACTGCTCCGGCATCAGATGCGGTACGTGTCGCACTGGTTATCGGTGCCGGCGAAGGCAATGGTGCTGCTATCGCAAAGCGTTTCGCGCGCGAGGGCTACATCAGCTGTGTTGCACGGCGCAATGACGATCAACTGACACCATTGGTGTCACAGATCGAGGCTGAGGGAGGCAAGGCGCTGGCCTTCGGTCTGGATGCACGAAAGGAAGATGCAGTCTGCGCCCTTGTAGAGCGTATCGAGCGGGAGGTCGGACCAATCGAGGTCCTGGTGTTCAACGTTGGGGCCAACGTTCCCAGCCCGATCCTTGACCAATCCGCGCGAAAGTATTTCAAGATCTGGGAAATGGCGTGCTTCTCAGGCTTTTTGTGCGCGCGAGAAGTTGCCAGGCAAATGGTGCGGCGCGAACGTGGCACCATTTTATTCACCGGAGCCACTGCGAGCGTCCGCGGTGCGGCGAATTTCGCCGCCTTCGCTGGCGCCAAGGCTGCCTTGCGGGCGCTCGCCCAAAGCATGGCGCGCGAATTGGGCCCAAGGAATATCCATGTGGCTCACGTCGTGGTCGACGGCGCGGTGGATACCGACTTCATCCGGACCAACATGACTGCGTTCTATGAACAGCGCATGCCCATGGATGGCATTCTCAAGCCCGACCATGTCGCCGAAAACTATTGGCAGCTTCACTGCCAACCGCGCGATGCATGGACTTTCGAAATGGACCTGCGCCCTTACATGGAAACCTGGTGAATAGAGATGAGCAAGCAGATCGAGTTCTATTTTGATATTGGCAGCCCGGCGGCCTACTTGGCATCGACACAGCTGCCGCTGATTGCGAGGCAAACCGGCGCACAGATACTGTACAGGCCGATGCTGCTCGGCGGCGTGTTTGCAGCAACAAAGAATGCATCCCCGGTCAGCATCCCGGCCAAGGGTGCCTACATGCTCAGAGATCTGAATCGATTTGCTTCGAAGTACGGAGTCCCGCTCAATTTCAGCCCCCATTTTCCAATCAACACCCTGATGCTGATGCGCCTTCTCAGCGGAGTTCAGTCGCAGAAGCCTGAACGCTTTCTGCCATTGCTGACGCAAATTCTTGACGCCATGTGGGTGCAGGCTCTGAATCTCGCGGATCAGGAAGTGCTCGCCAATATCCTGGATCAAGGCGAGATGGAGGCGACTGAGGCGATGTCGCTTGTGCAGGACGAATCGGTCAAGGCAAGGCTGAAGGAGCAAACTTCCGAGGCGGTGGCGCGCGGCGTATTTGGAGCTCCGACTTTCTTCGTAGGTTCGGAAATGTTCTGGGGTCAGGACCGGCTCGATTTCGTCCGTGCAGCGGTGGAGACCAGCTCATGAGCCATCAGGCTGATTCTGTGGCACCCGAAACGCACCCTTTCGATGCAGCCATCCAGCTTGAAAAAAGCGACGACGGTCATCTCATTGGGCACATACATGCAGGCTATGCAAATTTTGTCGGTCCGTTCGGGGGTGTCATTACGGCGACACTTCTGAATGCCGTCATGCAGCACCCTGATCGCATCGGCGAACCTCTTTCGCTGACCGTGAACTTTGCCGCGCCCATTGCTGACGAAGCCTTTGAAGTGCGCACGAGGATTGTGCGTACAGGAGGGTCGACGCAACACTGGATCGTCGAGCTGATCCAGCGTGAAGTGACAGCATGCTCGGCTACGGCGGTCTTTGCTGTTCGCAGAAAAACCTGGTCGTCGGTTGAGGCGCAACCGCCGGGCATTGCACCCGCCCAGGCTTTGGATGAACTGGATTCGCGCGGCTTTCCCGCCTGGGTTGCCCAGTACCAGATGCATATCGGCGAAGGGGACATCAAGTTTGGCAGCGCGCCGCGTGAGCGGTCCCACTCCGCTCTGTGGATCCGTGACCGTCAGATTCGAACGCTGGATTTTCTGTCCCTGGCGTCGATGAGTGATGCCTTCTTCCCGCGCTTGTTTGTACGTCGCCAGCGGGTGTCTGCAATCGGCACGGTATCAATGACGACGTTCTTTCATGCAACGGCCCAGTCGCTGGCGGCGCACGGCGCAGCACCCTTGCTGGCGGCTGCCCGGGGACAGTGCTTCCATGATGGCTTTTTTGATCAGTCCGGAGAATTGTGGGATGGCAAGGGGCAGCTCTTGGCCAGCACGCATCAGATCGTTTATTACAAGGACTGACGCAGAAACTGAAGCGGTGACGAAAGCTGGATGACTGACCCGGATCAAACCGGTCATACGAGGAGAGGATACAAATGACACAAGCAACAGCAGTAGTGTTTGGGGTAGGCGACGTCAATGGAGTGGGCGGCGCGGCCTGTTTGCGGTTTGCACGCGAGGGCTATCACGTGCTGGTGGCAGGCCGCACACCTGCGAAGATCCAAAAAGTGGTCGAGGCTGTTCGTGAGGCTGGAAAAGGGAGCGCCGAGGCAGTGCCGACCGATGTGACTGACGAGGCGCAGGTTATTGCCGCGTTCGACCGCGCGATGAATCCGGGGCAAGGGCGTGCGCCGGCGGATGTCGTGATTTCCAATGCTGGAAACAACGCCATCATTGACTTCACCACGCTCAGCGCTGCGCAGTTCGAGGACTTCTGGCGCGTGGGTTGCTATTCGGGCTTTCTGGTGGGGCGCGAAGCGGCAAGACGCCTGCTGCCATTAGGGCGGGGCACGGTCATCTTCACCGGCGCATCCGGCAGCTTGCGAGGCAAGCCCGGTTTTGCGCACTTCGCGTCGGCCAAGGCGGGGCTGCGAATGATTGCGCAGAGCATGGCACGCGAGTACGGCCCAAAGGGCTTGCACGTGGCCCATGTCATCGTCGATGGCGGCATCGACGGCGCGCGACTGCGCGGCGTGCTGCCGCAGATGGTTGAGCGTCTGGGTCCTGAAGGCCTGCTTGATCCGCAAGCCATTGTTGAAAACTACTGGATGCTGCACCAGCAGCCGCGGTCGGCCTGGTCACATGAAATTGATCTGCGACCGTTTAAGGAAAACTGGTAGCCGCGACCGTCTTAGGTAGATTCAGCGTGCCAGCGAGACGCTCATGTTTTCGGTATTGAGTTGCACGCTCGCCGACTTCGCCACTTTCATCAGGCGAGCCACCTGCGCCAGCTCCGGGGAAGACAGCAGCGGGTAGCTGGTCTTGATCGGGCCCGCGGCGCGCATCTTTTCAATATCCGACTGTGGCACCAGCGCGCGCAGAATCAGCTCGTCATCGTCGTCGGTGCCGTAGCGTTTGCGCAGATCCTCGATGCTGGGTTGCTCAGGTGGCTCGGCCACAATCTGCCGCGCACGCGGTGCAGCCATGATCTGGTCGCGCACGTTCTCGTCGATGGGGGCAACGGTCTCGCCGTAGTGGCCGGCCGCGTACTGAATGACTTCGTCTGGCACGGTCCCGTAACGCTTGCCGGTCACGATATTCAATACCGCCTGAATGCCTACCAGCTGTGAAAAAGGCGTGGCCATCCCGGGGTAGCCCAGTTCCTTGCGCACGACCGCAGTTTCCCTGAAGACCGCTTCAAGCTTGTCGGTCATGTTGTGTTGTGCCAACTGTGCCTTGAGCGTTCCGGTCATGCCGCCTGGAACCTGGTGGCGGATGGCCAGCACGTCGTACTCATTGTGCTGATTCACCAGAAACCCTGCCGCTTTGCCCACCTTTTCAAAATGCTCCGCCACTGGCGCGAAGAATTTTTTGTCCAGCGAATGGGTGTGGCCGAGCAGCTCCAGGTTATGCGCCATGATCTCCGTGGATGGCACGGAAGGACCATTGGCCATGGGCCGACTGGCGGTGTGCAGGATGCTCACGCCCAGTTCGACCGCATCGAGATAGGCCTTGGCGGACTGGCCCAGGATATTGTTGGAATGAAACTCGATGGGTTTGCCGCGCGCATTTTTTTTGATGGCTGGAATCAGGGTTTTCATGCGCTCTTTTTCCAGCACGCCCGCGGTGTCGTAGAGCAGTAGCGTGTCGATATCCGGCGACGCGGAGAGTTTGTCAGCTTTGTCGGCGTAGTAGTCGTCGGTGTGAACCGGTGACAGGGCAAACATGATGCTGCCCGCGACCTCGCTGCCAAATTCCTTGGCGACCTTGGCCAGACGATGCATCTTGTCGATGTTGAACAGCACATCGTAGATCCAGAAACTGCGGCAGCCGTGGCGATTGAGTTGTCGCATCCAGGCATCCATTAATGCATCGGGCGTCACCCCGAACGTCACGCTGGCATTGCTGCGCATGCCGCCCCGGACGCGTGTGCGCGGCATGGCCTGTGTCATCAGATCCAGACCGGCCCAGGGGTCTTCGCGACAAGTGCGGATCATCACCTCGAACATTGAAGACCCGGTGAGATCAATGACGCGAAACCCGGTCTGGTCGAGCAGCGGTGCGACGGGCAGTGCCATGCCCGCTTGCATGCGCATGCCCCACAGACTCTGCTGGCCGTCTCGAAGGGTTTCGTCAAGAAATTCTATGTGAGCCATGAAGGTATGCCGAAAGGTTCAGGGTGGTCAGGAGTGCGTCGCAACAGGGGGGGGCAGGAAAGGCCGGGGTTCTTCGCGGGATATCAGTCAGGCTCGATGTAGAGCAGCACCTGGTCGTATTCCACCAACTCCGCGTCGCGCGCCCGCACTTCGCGCACAATGCCGCGCGTGCCGGCGTTCACGGTGGTGAAGAGTTTCATGACCTCGATCAGGCAGACTTCCGAGGCTGCGTCTACGTGCTGACCGACCTCGACATAAGGCGGAGCGCCCGGTTTGGGCGCGCGGTAGAAAGTACCCAGATTAGGTGCGCGCAGGGCAACCCAGTGATCAGGTACCTTGTTGGCACTGGCTGCCGGAGGATCGGCAACAGCGACCGGCGCCGCCGTAGCGGATTCCACTCTTCGGGCTGCCGGTGGCCGTTCGGCCTGCGAGATTCGGCCCCCTTCATCTTTTGAGAGATAAAGTCCGAAGCCTTCCATCTTCAGGTCAAGCTCTTTCCAGTCGGAGGCTTCGAAGAGCTCGATCAAGGATTCAATGTCGCGTTCGCTGGGTTTATTCACGAGGTGATGGACTCCCTTGTCCGTAGACAACCAGACCTACTCGGATCGCTCACGGCCCATCAGCCGTAGCAATTCTTCATGTAGCTCAAACCACACCGTGTGATAGCTCTCGCTGCGTGCGTCACTGACCCACTGGGTTTCGCCGGCTTCGGCCTTTTCCAGTGCAGCCAGCAGTTTGTCCTGATAGGTGTGCAGGCGGGGCAAGCCCTTGCAAAGCCGGCTCAGAATGCTGTCAGCGCGCTCGTGCAATTCGCCCAGCCGGTCGACCACGCTCGCGTCATAGGCTTTGTCGGAGTGATCGTTGGGCACGCGCTGGCCGCCAATGCTCATGGTCTGCCAGTCGGTGATCAGCGTCTTGAGTTCCACATTGATCTTCTCGAAAGCTTCATAGGCCGCTGAGAAGGCATCGTTGTTTCGCAATGCGTCGTAGTAGCGCGAGTATTCGCCGTCCAGCGCCATGCGCGCAGTGGGCGAAAGCATGTAGCCACCTTTGGCATGCACGGCGCGGCCACGCGCGACGGCATCGTCCAGCAGGGTCTGTACGCGCTCTAGCGGAACATCAATGACGGACGATACCGCCTCGGCATTGGCGTGCTTCTTGATGGCCAGGCCATGTAGCACCAGGTGCGTGTCCTGCATGATCTCTCCTCGGGGTTATGAGTTTGTTTGTTTGATGATGCGTTCGCGCACCGCGCGCCGCAGAATCTTGTTGGCCGCGGACTTGGGGAGCTCCGGCCATATCTCGATGCCACGAGGGCATTGATGTCCGCCCAGGCGCGTACGAGCAAAAGCCAGGACCGCTTCGCCTTCAACGCCTTCGCGCGCAGCGATCACGGCATGAACGCGATCCCCCCATTTTTCGTCAGGCAGGCCGATCACGGCAGATTCGATCACGCCGGGGTAGGCCTGCAGCACATCCTCAATTTCACGCGGATAAACATTGAATCCGCCTGATATCAGCATGTCGTTCTTGCGATCCAGAATGTAGAAGAAGCCGTCTTCGTCCATGCGGCCGACGTCGCCGGTATGCAGCCATCCGTTGCGGAAAGCCTTTTCGGTGGCTTCGGGGCGGTTCCAGTAATGCGACATCAGCTGTGGGCCGCGGCAGACGATCTCCCCAATTTCACCGGGCGGCAGTGGCTGGTCATCGTCATCGAAAACCGCGACCTCAACGAAGCTGTAGGGGCGGCCGCACGAGCCCACGCGATCATGGTCTTCCGCAGCAAGGTAGGTGATGACCATTGGGCTTTCAGCCTGGCCATAGGTCTGCGCAAAAATGCGCCCAAACCGTTGCTCTGCCCGCGACAGCACATTGGGCGAAATGGGCGACGCGCCGTAGCTGATCGAACGCAGGTTCAGATGCTGATCCTCGCTCGTGTCCTGTTCGAGGATCATCGCCAGCATGGTCGGGACAAGAAACGAATGCGTGGCCTGTTCGCTAGCCGCCAGCGTGAGGAAACGCGCCGGGTCGAACTTGCTCATCACCAGGGAGCGTACCCCGCGTGACAGGCAGGGCAGGAAAAAGGCCCCGGAGGCATGCGATATCGGCGCGGCATGAAGAAAGGTTTCACCTTGTTTGAGGTCGGGGACCAGATCCATCAGGAAGGCGGACATTTCAGCCAGTTCGCCTCGTGTGGTCAGGGTGACGGCTTTGGAGCGTCCCGTAGTTCCGCCAGTGAAACCGAGCCGATAGGGTTCATCCAGAGCGCGATCAATGGCGCAGGGCTGCGGTCTTCCGTGCCGGGTGAGTTCTTCGAGTTGCTCTGCACTGATCTCAATCTCACATCCGAGTCCGGCGCTTGAGAGATTGTGGATCAGCGCCCGCGAACCGGATTCACTCAGTTTGTAGCGATGACTGTCCATGGTTTCGCGGGTGTTGAGTCCCACACGGACCAGGCCGGATTTAGCCAGGGCGTAGTAGGCCACGAGGCAATCGATGCCGTTGGGTAGCAGCACGCCGACGCGGTCTGCCGGTTTCAGGCCCAGGTCTAGAAGCGCGTTGCCGAGTTGATCCGTCAATGCATCGAACTCTCGAAAGCTGAGCGTTCGGGGGCCTTCGCTCAGGCAGGGGGCATCGCCAAAATGAAGTGCCGCGCGTCGTATGAGGGCGCCGATCTGCATGCTATTTCCAGCTGTTGACCCGCAAGAAGTGAAGGTCGGGAGGCGCAGTATAAATGCAGATTGTCCTACAAAATCAAATCAGCCGGCCTTGGGCCTGCAGGTGTTCAGCTGCCTGTCTCTGAACGTTTCTGGAACTGTCGGGGAGACTGGCCCGTCCAGCGACCGAACGCGCGGGTAAAGGCGCTTTGCTCTGAATAGCCCAGCAACAGGGCGACTTCTGCGATGCTGACTCCGGGTGTTTTCAGATACTCCTCAGCAAGTCGACGACGGGCATCATCTCGCAGCGCGCGAAAATTCTGCCCACTGGGCGCTAGCCTGCGGTGCAATGTGCGTGATGACATGTTGAGTTTTTTCGCGGTGCGCTCAAGAGAGATATCGCCTTCGCGCGACAACGCAGCAACCGTTCGGCGAACCAGATGCTCGAGATCGTTATTTGCCGGCAGGCTTCCCATCAGCGCGCGTGCTTGATCTTCTAGCATCGCGAGCAGGCCGGCGTCGGGTTTACGCAGTGGCAGTTGCAGCATGGAAGAAGGAAGGCTCACGCGAGTGGCGTCCTGTTCAAACAGCACTTCTCCACCGAAGTAGGCTCGATACGATGCAATATCCCGCGGCGGCTCATTGACGAAGTGCACGTGTTTGATCGCTGCGGCGCTGCCGGTCAGGTTGCGGGCGAATTGGACCAGGGCAGTGATTGCGGTTTCATCAACCAGGCGGCCGGGACGGCCTGATTCGGTTCCCCATTCGAGTGTGATGTCGCTGCCTTGAGCGTGCATGCGCATAGGGCTGACGTCGTAGACCAGCCGCTGGTATTGGTAAAGGCGTTGCAGCGCGCCCCCCAAAGTTCCGCATGACAAGAGCACATAGCCCATCAGGCCAAAGTGCTGCGGGTCGATGGTCTGTCCAAGCGTCAGGCCAAAGTCTGGGTCGGCAAGCCGCGTTGCGGCCCGCTCCAGCAATCGGCGCCAGCGGGTCACCGGGTAGCGGCCCGGATCTGTTCCGCCCGCATCGGGTGCGGCTTCGCCGAGTATCCGCGCGGCATCAATGCCGCGCGCGTGCAGATAGTCGTACAACAGGTGGACGTAGGTGGCCGGGACGGCGCCGCGCAAGCTTGGGGTGGGTTCGACTCGCTGCATAGGCATGGCGAGAAGTGTCAAAAACTTGGCGCTATTGGTCAATCCCCGGAGCACGATCGGGCGCAGGATGCGTTCATCAAAGCAGGACTGGAAGGCAGATCATGGATGCACTGGTGCAAACCGCGACGCAATGGCTGGGGCCGGATGTCGACTGGAAGCAGGTGTTGCTGATTGGCATGTCGCCGATCTTCGTTCTGGCGTTCGCAATTGAGTGGCAGGTGATGAAAGGACGCGGCCAGCGGGATCAGTTTGAGTGGCGTGACATCGTGGCCAACCTTTCACTGGGTGCGAGCTATCAGGTCTTCGAGTTGATTGCGCACCTGCTGATTACTGGCGTCGCGACCTTGTGGATCTACCAGCACCGTCTGTTCGATGTGCCGGTCAATGCATGGACGATTCTTCCGATCTTCATCGGCGTGGAGTTCTGCTACTACTGGTTTCACCGCACCAGTCATCGTGTGCGCTGGTTCTGGACTGCGCACGTGGTGCATCACAGCAGCGAGCGCATGAATTTCACCACAGCCATGCGTCAGAGCCTGCTGTACTCGATCACCGGATGGTGGTTGTTCTTCTGTCCGCTGATCTATCTGGGCGTGCCGCCGGCTGTCGTGTTTTTTCTCTACGCTGTGGATCTGAGTTACCAGTACTTTGTGCACACTGAATCCATCGGCAAGTTGCCCCGCTGGTACGAGTACATTTTTGATACGCCCTCAAACCATCGCGTACACCACGGGCGCAATCCCCAGTACATCGACAAGAATTACGGTGGCGTATTGATCATCTTTGACCGTTGGTTTGGCACCTACGAGGCAGAGGATGAGAAGGTCGAATACGGCATTGCCACGCGCCAGCCCAAGAGCCACAACTTCTTGTGGCTGAATGTGCACGAGTTCATCGACATGTGGCGCGATGTGTTCCGCAAGGGCCCGCTCTTGCAGCGGCTACGGCATATCGTGATGCCGCCCGAATGGGATCGCCCCACTGCTCGCGCGCCAGAAACGGCGCAGATGCCTCCCGTCGGCAAGCAAAGCTGAGCAAGCCTTCGGATTGGGTTTGGTGCTTATCGCGCGGTGGTGCCGCCGTCCGCCACAAGTGACGTTCCGTTGCAGTAGCTCGATTCATCGCTGCCAAGGTACAGGCAGGCATAGGCCATTTCTTCTGGCGTGCCTGCGCGCTTCATCGGGGTGATCATGTCGCCGGTGGCCGGATCGTCAAACAGATGCAGCACGCTCTCGACCATGCCGGTTGCAACAAAGCCAGGGCACAGACAGTTTGAGCGAATTCCGTCCTTGACATAGGCCACCGCCAGCGATCGCGTGTAATTGATGATGGCGCCCTTGGATGCTGTGTAGGCGTGGGCATCGGGAACGCCGATCATGCCGTAGATACTCGCAACATTGACGATGGCTCCAGCGCTCTGCTTCTGCATCTGGGGGATGACCTGTCGACACATGAAAAAGATGGAATCCAGGTTGATGCCCATGACCTCGCGCCATTTCTGAGGTTCACAGCTCGTGGTTTCGTTCATCGAACCAGGGCTTTTCTCCGCCCAGCTATATCCAACGCCAGCCGCATTAATCAGGATGTCGGCGCGTCCGAATGCTTTCATGTGTGCGGCAAAAGCGGCTTCCGCGCCCTCTGGCTGAGACAGGTCTGCTGCTGCATAGGCAGCGTCCCCGCCATCCGACTTGATCGCAGCGACCACAGACTCGAGTTTGGAGGCGGTCCTGGATACGCAGAAAACCTTCGCGCCTTCGCGAGCCAGCATTAGCGCAGTTGCCTTGCCAATGCCGTCCCCGGCGCCTGTGACCAACGCGACTTTTCCTGATACGCGACCCATTCCTGATCTCCTTGCGTGAGCGAAAGGCAAGCGGCAGTTATGCTCTGCGAGCCAATTTTGTTCTTTCAGGATCGTAGGACAATAATGGTCATCCAACAATAAGTGCCCGTGCTTTCGATGAAGACAAAGAATCCCGTTCGAATTGCAACTTCACCTGCAGCGGGAGATGGGCTCACTCATGGCATCAGTACGCCGGATCAGGTGGTCACGGCCGTCAAACGTCGCGTCCTGCAGGGAAAGCTCGTTCCAGGGCAACGTTTGGTGGAGGCGGAGCTCACGCGAGAATTTGAAATCAGCCGCGGGCCGGTTCGCGAAGCGCTCAAGCGTCTTGCGGCGGAAGGCGTAATCACACTGAGCCGCCATCGAGGTGCCTTTGTGCGTGTCCTGACCCGGCGTGAAGCAACAGAGCTGCTGCATGTTGTGCAGGCCTTGATTGGGCTTGCTGTGCGTGATGCCAGTCTGAAGTTGGACAGGGGGCGCAATCTGTCGCGACTGGACAGCGCCTACGAGAAATTGGCGCGCCATGCGCCCAGCAGTGAGCGCGCCACTCAGTCCACGGACCGGAACCGTTTCTACGACACCATCCTTGAGATCGCGGATAACCTTGAGTTGCAACGGCTTTATCCCGTCGTGCCTACGCAGATTCTCCGTATGCAAGTGCACCCCCACCTTTCTGTGGGGGATAAGGCGCGACAATTCTCTGACTATCAGCATCTGTATCGCGCCATGAGGGCGGGCGATAGCGTCAGGGCTCAACGAGTGGTGACGCTGCATACACGCCGCAGCAGGATGGAGATTCGCAAATTGCCCGATGCAGCGTTTGAAATCGCCTGACTGAAAACAGACAAATTAATTAAGGAGAGCAAACCTTGGCTTCAGAGATCAGCGCAGAATTTAATTACGCGCCCAACTACATCGACGTATTGGGCTCAAAGATGCATTACATCGAATCTGGTCCTGCGGATGGGCCGGTCGTCGTTTTCCAGCATGGCAACCCGACGTCGAGCTATTTGTGGCGCAATATCATTCCGCACGTCGCCGCCGCCGGCGCCCGCTGCATTGCCGCAGATCTGATGGGCTTTGGTAAATCTGACAAGCCGGACATCGAGTACACCTTTGCAGATCACGCACGCTACTTTGATGCCTTCATCAAGGCGATGGATTTCAAGGGGAAGATCACCCTGGTCATTCATGACTGGGGTTCGGCGCTGGGCCTGGACTGGGCGCGCAAGAACGAAGATCGCGTCAACGGCATCGCCATGATGGAATTTATCTCGCCTGTGAAATGGTCCGACTGGCCTGACAATCTGGTGCCGGTCTTCGAGGGCTTCAGAAGCCCCGGAACAGGCGAAGAGATGGTCATCGAGCAGAACATGTTCATTGAAAAAGTGCTCCCCGGAGCAGTTGCACGTGGACTGACGGAGGCCGAGATGGAGCACTATCGTGCGCCGTTCCTGAACAAGGAAACCCGTAAGCCGATGCTGGTTTTCCCGCGTCAGTTGCCGATCGATGGCGAGCCTGCCGATGTGGCTGCTGCGGGAGAAAAATACATGCAGTGGCTGGATCAGACCCCGGTTCCAAAACTGATGTTCTGGGGAACTCCGGGCATTCTGGTGACGCCGCCGATGGTCGAACGTTTTGCCAAGTCCATGCCCAATATCACCACGGTTGATATTGGTCCCGGCGCGCATTACGTTCAGGAAGATGCCCCCGACCTGATTGGCGAGAAGATCGCGGAGTGGCTGCCGGGCTGAACCACAAGCTGGACAGGGGTGCCCACGACGTTCCCGGTTGCTGCCCGGCACCCGGGAACGTCGTTGTGTGCGGCAAAGTAGAGAAGCATGCTGATGCTGACGATGGTGTGATGCGGCTCCTCTTTGGTAAGCCCGGAATCATTAGAAAGGAAAAGACTGATGTTTGAATTTGGTGAGCGAGTGCTTCAGACCCGTGAACGTCTTGAGGACTTCATGGCGGAACACGTGTATCCAAACGAGCGCCGCTATTTCCGGGAATCTGAGGTGCTGGGGCCCTGGGCAGCACAGCCCGTCGTCGAAGAGCTCAAGCAACGGGCGCGGGATGCGGGACTTTGGAATCTTTTCTATGCCGAGGGGGGTGGCTTCAATAACCTGGATTACGCACCTCTCTGTGAGGTGATGGGGCGCTCCATGCTTGCCCCGGAAGTGTTCAACTGTTCGGCGCCGGACACCGGCAACATGGAAACCATTTCGCGTTACGGCACGCCGGAGCAGAAGGCGCGCTGGCTTGAGCCGCTGCTTGCGGGCGAAATTCGTTCGGCTTTTGCGATGACCGAGCCTGAGGTGGCCTCGTCAGATGCCACCAACATTGGCAGCGTGATCCAGCGTGATGGCGATGACTACGTCATCAATGGGCGCAAGTGGTACACCACCGGCGCCACCGACCCCCGCTGCAAAGTCTTCATTTTCATGGGCAAGACCGACCCGGACGCCACCGATCGTCATCGCCAGCAATCCATGATCCTGGTGCCCAAGGACACGCCCGGGGTGCGCGTGCTGCGACCGCTGCCGGTATTCGGGTTCTATGGTGCGCCGGATCGTGCTTCTGAAGTTCTGTTCGAGAATGTGCGAGTTCCGGCAGACAATATGCTGCTTGGGGAAGGGCGTGGATTTGAGATTGCGCAAGGCCGCCTTGGGCCGGGGCGGATCCACCACTGCATGAGACTGATTGGCATGTGCGAGCGTGTGCTGGAACGCATGTGCCGTCGCGCTGATCAGCGCACCGCATTTGGTCGGGAGGTGTCACGCCAGACCGTGACATTGGAACGTGTGGCAGAAGCGCGCTGCATGATTGAGCAGATTCGCCTGCTGACCTTGAAGGCCGCTTGGATGATGGACACGGTGGGTAACAAGGTGGCCAAGTCCGAAATCGCGATGATCAAGATCACCGCACCCAGGGTTGCTTGCCAGATCATTGACTGGGCGATGCAGGCCTTTGGTGGCGGTGGAACCGGCAACGACTACTTTCTGCCGGCCGCCTATGCGATGGCTCGCGCGCTGCGGCTTGCTGATGGGCCGGACGAAGTGCATCGCAATCAGCTGGGACGCATGGAAATTTCAAGACATGTCGCAACTGACCCGCGGCGCAGCGGCTGTTCTGCAGATGTAATGTCTCTGGATACGGTCGAGCGTGATTTCGAGCACCATCGTCCGGGCGGCGCGGACTATCTCTGGTAAGGCCTGAAGCGCTCAGGCCATTGGCCTGCGCGCTTCATCATGCGTCAAGAAACTTCTGAGCGGTCAGCCGCCCGCGCGCAAGGCCTCAATGTCGGATCGACGCAGGCCCGCACCGCGGCCTTTCAGGTTTCGAGAGTGCGTTTGCTCGAGTTTGTACAGCTCGTCGGCCAGCGCAGTGTCGTAGTGGTATTTCACCCAGGTTTCGTCGAGATCGCGGAATTTTTCCGAAACCAGCGGAGGTGTGAAATCGCGGACCCGCGTATTGAAATCGCTATTACTCATGAAGCCCTGTGAGGTGCGGTAACGATCCACCTTGTCGGGCAGCGTGCTGGTGCCCGGATGCAGACCGCCAACACTACCAACGTAGTCCTTCTCGCCCAGCAGCGAGTAGGAGAACGGCGTGTACACGTGCCGTGCCTGCTGGCCGTGGACCATCATGAAGTAATCCTGCGACTGCGAGCTGGGCAACGTCAGTGGGACCAGCATGGCACCGAGCACCTCATTGGCGTACTCGTCATTGAGCAGGCCACGAAACCGGTTGGCCCGCTCATCGATCTTCATCCAGTCGTCGATCTCATAACAGCCGGCGAAGTGGGCCATGTCCTTGATGATGGAGTAATAGACCAGTGCCCCGCAGTCCAGCAACTGATCCCGCGAGTAGCCGGCAAGACGTGTCCATAGACGGGTATTGGCCTCACGCATCTTTTCGGCCAGCGTTTCAAAAGTCTGGGTGAGCTCTTCGCGTGAGCCCATGCCGACCGGTACGTGAGTATCGGTGAGTGGATCGGAAGTGTAGAGGCCGACGCCGCAGATGTTTTCTGACTTGTACTCAGGCTTGGCCTCAAAGCTGCCCCAGTCGTCAACCAGATAAAAATGAGTGTCCTTGACGGCGGTGGTGACGGTCAGGCAGTTGTAGGGAACATCGTCTGCGACGCCATCTAGCCAGGGATAGTCGGATTGCGACAGGTCATAGAAATTGCGGACCAGCATTTCCACGTTGTCGGAAATCTTGTAAGGGCCGTGCGCGGTCATCGATACCCGGCTCTCGCAGGACACCAGAAAGCCGTACTGCGCGGTCGCCGCCATGAACTTGCCCGCGGCGGTGTGCAGGGCGTCTCCAGCCTCGCAGTCGTACATGTCTGCGTGGAAAACCTGCAGCTTGCGCTCAGGATAAATCTGGCTCCGGTGGCCCGCCTCCCTGGCCGTGATATGACCTTCATTCCGGCGCCAGGAAAGCGAGTAGCGTTTCCAGAAGTCGAGTACGTAGGCCACGTCTTCGATGCCGTCCTGCGGGCGGATCATGCCCAGATTGATCATGTGCTCGCGCCCGAGCAGGTAGAAGTTAGGCAGGCACCAGGCAGACCCGATGGTTTCGATCTTGGCGCTGACATTGCGGACGCGATCTGCGATGCGCTCGGCGGGCATGTGCTTTTCAATCTTTCGCAGCAGCGTTGGCCAACGATAGAAGGCGTTGATGTAGGACAGCAGGATGTAGGCCGAAACCGGAAACAGCTTGGATTCCTGAACGGTGCGCGTCACGCACAACCAATAAGTTTCTTCGCCGTGGTTCTGCAGCAGGTTGTTGGTTTCCAGCAAATCCGGATAGGTGAGCTTCTTGGACATCTTTGGGTTACCTCGTCAGTCCGCGTTAGCGGGCATTGCCTCAGTGCGAAATGAATTCGTGAAACAGCCTCGGATGCGCTGTTCTCAGGCGGCAGGCAGTTTCCAGACACGCACGGTGCATTCCTCGCCGGTCTGGTACATCTCGCCGGATTTGGCGCGGCCGCTGGTTTCAATCTCGACCCGGTCCCCTTCGCGAATGCCGCTGATCTTGGCGTTCATCACGCAGGGAATGCCGTACTCACGGGTCAGAATGCCGAGGTGAGAGCGCACGGTGCCTCCCGCGCAGATCACACCCTTGAACTGCTCCAGCACCGGCGCGGTGAGGGTGCCGCCGCTGTCGTCGATGATGGCCACCGTATTCTCGGGGACCCCATCGCTCAGGCAGCGCATTACCTGCTCACTGCTGCGGAAATAGCGCGCAATGCCGACCAGATTGTTCTTGAACGGCACCACGTTGTCGCCCTGACCGCGTTGCTCGCGGCCTTGTTCATCAGCAGGTGCGGTCTGCGCTTCGGGGTGCTCGAACGCAAAGTCGCCGTCGTCCTGATCATTGGCACCGGCCATGGGCTTGTAGGCGTCGGGTCTCTCCTTGGCCGAGATCATCGCCGATCCGGTGAAGCGATAGCCCATGCCTAGCAAGCGCTTTTCGATGGCAGCGATATCGTCTGCAGTAATCAAGTCGTAGGCTTTGTCGAAGACAAAGGCGTTCCAGTCTCCGCCGGATTCATCGAGCCGCTTTCGTACCAGATCCTTGATTGCACTATGGAACGCCTCTACCACCGGTGGGCCTTCGCCATCGGCATATTTGTCCGTATCCACGAAAAGTCTGGCCATTTCTCCTCCGTCTGTCTGATGCAGCGAATCGCTCGATTGTAGAACAATCCGTGGGCGTCTCTCTCGCGCAGGGGTTTGCCCGTAGCGTCACAAAAGTTTCACCGTATGGAATCCAAGGACTGCTTCATCACGTAGTGTGGGTTCTGTCTCCGGATGAACGCATGAATCCACTGCACGCTTTCCTGATCTCGATCGCCATCGTGTTTGTCGCAAAGACCCTGGCCTGGCTGGTTCAGCTGCGCACGCGTAATGGGGGGCTGGTTGATGCCGTGTGGGCATTCACCCTTGGCGGCCTGGCGATCTGGTATGCCGCTGTAGGGGATGCGCCCGAGCCTGTGCGCTGGCTGATGGCAGGCATGGGTGGGGCCTGGGGTATTCGACTTGGTGTGCAACTGTTTCTGCGCAATCTGGGCGCGAAGGAAGACTGGCGCTATGCCAAGTTTCGCCAAGAATGGGGCGACAAGGCTGATCGCAACATGTTCTGGTTTTTCCAGTTCCAGAATCTCTTTACGCTGATGTTGTCAGCTTCGGCCTTCCTGCCGATCGCGTTTCGAGAAGGCGCCCCACCGCTCTGGTGCATGGTCGCCGCCGTTCTGATCTGGATCATCTCGGTGGCAGGCGAGTTGATTGCCGACACCCAGATGGATCGCTTTCGAAAAAATCCGGACAACAAGGGAGAGGTTTGTCGCACCGGTTTGTGGGGCTGGTCGCGCCATCCGAACTATTTCTTCGAATGCCTGCACTGGCTGGCCTACGTGCCGCTCGCCTGGGGCACGCCCATGTGGTGGCTGAGCCTGGGCGCACCTTTGGTGATGGCCTTCCTGCTGCTGAAGATGTCCGGTGTTCCGCTGATGGAAGCAGAAATGGCCCGTCGCAAACCGGGCTATGCCGACTACATCAAGAATACCTCGCCGCTGATTCCCTGGCCTCCGCGTCTCTGAGCTGGCAAACAGAAAATCCTGGAACTTCCGAACGATCTATATGGACCTTATTGAGCTTTGCGAGCGTGGCCTGATTCCCGATGTCCTGACGCGGCGCGGCATGCGCTCCCTCATGGCGGACCGTCTCAGGGACGAAGCCGATGGCGACGGCGAGGCGCGCTCAAAGCGCTTCAACCGGTTCCTTGAAGAGTTGCGTGCCAGCCCGATTGCGATTGAGACGCCTGCTGCCAATGAGCAGCATTACGAGGTGCCGGCTGAATTCTTCCACAGGCATCTGGGCGACAAGCTCAAGTATTCCTGCTGCCTGTACCCGCAAGGCAATGAGACTTTGGATCAGGCCGAGGAACTCATGCTCAATCTGTACATTGAGCGTCTGGGCGTGCAGGACGGCATGCGCATTCTGGACCTGGGCTGTGGCTGGGGCTCGGTCTCGCTGTGGCTGGCGGGGCGATTCAGGCAAAGCGAGGTGGTGGGGCTGTCCAACTCGAATGGGCAGCGAGCGTTCATCCTGGAACAGGCGCGTGCGCGGGGCATCAATAACCTGAAAATCATCACCGGCAATATCGCTGAGTATGAGATGCCGGCCGAACATCTGGGCGAAGGGTTTGACCGAGTCATCTCGATCGAGATGTTTGAGCACATGAAAAACTACGGCCTGCTGCTCAGGAAGATTTCAGGCTGGATGAAGGCTGATGCAAAGCTGTTCGTCCACATTTTCGTTCACAAGCTCTTGGCCTACCATTTCGAGGACAAGACACAAAGCGACTGGATGACGCGCTACTTCTTCCGAGGCGGCACCATGCCCAGCGAGAATCTGCTGCTCAATTTCCAGGACGATCTTCGGGTGCAAAAGACCTGGTGGGTGAGCGGGCAGCACTACGAGAAGACCTCCAACCACTGGCTCGCCAATATGGATGCATGCAAGGCTGAAATCATGCCGGTATTCGAGCGGTGCTATGGCCAGAAAGATGCCGCCATCTGGTTCCAGCGCTGGCGCATGTTCTACATGGCCGTGGCGGAGCTGTTCGGCTATGACGGTGGCAATCAGTGGGGCGTGGGGCACTACTTGTTTGACAAGCGGATTGGCTGAGGCCTCGCCGCAGATTCCGATGTTGCGCGCTGCAAGTAGCGATAGTGGTTGCTCCTGCACCAGGCTAGAGATTTAGAAACGCGCAAATGAGACTGATTTGCATGCATTCGCCAGTATGGGCAATTTTTACCTAGGGCGGTTTGGCGATTGAGTGCGGGCAAGTACTGAATATTGAAACGTTTTCTACTGTTTCATTAGGCGGCAAATTTGGAGTCACCTTTCCTGATTGTTTGCCAGCGGGCGACCAACGCAGTCAGGCCATCCCGAGTGTGATCATGGGCGATTGTCCGGCTGAGCGGGACAAATCCAACCCGATCCACCATAAATGTCCTGTTAACAGAAAATGTCAGGGGAGCTTGCGCGTGCCCTGACAAGAGGTATGAGCCGGAGGCGTGCAAGGAGGGTGGAGAACTTCTTGCTTGTATCTTCATACTCCGCAATCAAGCAAGTACGTTGAAGCTCACCCAATGAATCGCCGACGATCCGATTTCGGAAAGAATGATCCAAGCGCACGCCCACTTGAGGATGCTGCTGAATCGCCGACGCTCCTTCCCCAGTTCCTGTTCAGATACCTGGCGCTGGCGTGTGTGTTCACTTATCTGTGGCTTGCAGGGGACACCGGCAATGGTTTGCCGAGCCACTCCTTCATGCTTGCACTGTGCGGTGTGTATGGCTTGGTCAATTCCCTTGTCATGAGCCTGACGCTGCTATGGCCGCGCCTCCTGCCAAGACAGAGCGGCTATTGGTTTGACTGTGCCTGCTTGTGTCCCGCCATTGCCTACGACCCTTATTTCAGCTTGCCCGTGATCCCTCTGCTGCTGCAGAGCGTTATCGGCCTGCGCCTCCAGCTGGACGCCAGATCTTTCAGGAATGCCGTGCTGCTTGCGGTGCTGACAATTGGAGCCGGACTCGGCCTGCGTCTTCAGGCCAGCGCCGGGCTGGATTTACTCGCGATATGGATGGCTCTGGTCTGTAGCGCGGTGGCTGTATATGCCTGCTCGCAGATTGGTCGTGCTTCGAAGCGAGAGAAGGAGCTTCGGCATTTAGGACAAAGGGACGCGCTGACGGGTTTGTTCAACCGGCGCATGTTGTTTGATCGGGGGAGATCGATGTGTGCCGGGCTGCGCGAAGGCGAGACTGCAGTAGTGATCTTTGCCGACATGGACAATATGAGAACCTTCAATGACAAGCACGGTCACATTTTCGGCGATAGCGTCATTCAGTTGGCGGGCCACGCTGTCTCCAAGTGCCTGCGAGCCGATGACCTCGCCGCGCGCTATGGCGGGGACGAGATAGTTGCCACTTTTCGCGGCATTACGGTCAAGGAGGCGCGCGTGATTGCACAGCGCCTGCAGAAGTCCATTGCCGCGAGCAGTCTCGAAATTTCCGAAACCAAAGTCAGTGTGAGTGTTGGAATGGCCGAGATTTCTGGTCCCAACGCGGATTTTGACTTGGCTCTGAAACGTGCTGATGCCGCTCTGCATCGCGCCAAAGCGCAGCGTTTCCGGGGCGCAATCACCGCCTCGCTGGCACAGAGTGCGGTGACCAGCTAATTGCAGATCTGCTGATTCGTTTCGCGGTGCTAGGGCTCTCGCAAACGAGCACTGTCGCTGGCGCTTGGCGTGCCCAATAGCGAGAGGATGTTCCGGCATTCGCCGGACTGGAACAGGGCGGCGGTCAAATGACATTCATCTGGCCGACTCCGGGGGGCGTTACGATGTGCCTTTATTGCGATTGAACCCTGGGTTTTCATGAAACGAATCATCTGCTCGCTCGGACTGGTATTTCTACTGTTGTCTGGCGGCGTGTATGCCAAGCAGGAGACTTTCCGTTTCTACGGATATGCCTTTGATCAGAAAGGGGAAAAATATCTGTATACCGAGGTGCACGAGCAGAACTATATAAACCAGAAGTGGGCTGGCGGCACCATTACCTACTTTTCGCCTGACGGCGCCCAGATGGGGGTCAAGACCCTGGATTTTTCCGCTGACCCCTTTATTCCGGAATACGATTACCAGCTGCCTGCGCTGGATTATCGAGAAGGTATCGCGAAGGTAGATGGCCAGCAGGTCGTCATGACCAGGACTGTCGACGGTAAGACCCGGACTGAAACGGTCGAGAACAAGGCGCCGATCAGCGGTGACTCGGGTTTCCATAATTTTATGGTGGCGCACTTTGCACAGCTCATGGCCGGGGAGACGGTTCCATTCACCTTCATCGCAGCTGGCAATCTGGATACCTTCAAATTTCGGGCACGGCGAATTGAAGACGGCAGCTTTGAAGGCAAGAAGATGGTCCGCTTCAAAGTAGAGGCCAATTCCCTGCTTCGTCTGGTGGCGCCAGACCTCACCGTGACCTATGACCCGGAACTCAAGCACCTCAAACAATATGAGGGGCCTTCCAACGTGATCAATCCGGAGACCGAGAAGGTCTACGACACGCGCATTTCTTACTACAGCAAGCCCCCGCCCGGTGCACCGGCGCAGTTGCCGCCACTTGAATAGCCCGGCCGGGCGCGTCCGGTGGCCCGAATCCAGCGCGCCAATGCGATAATGCGCGGCTAGCCTGCAGCTTGGTCCGGATTCGGGGAATCGTTCGCCCGCCTTGCCAAGCTCGCGAACTTGGACAACCAATGCAGATTCATTTGTGAACGTACTTATCATCGGTCGCGGCAAGAGCGGAACAACGGTCATCTCGAAGACCATTCAGCACTCAATGCCAGGCAGTAGTTATCACCTCGAACCCAGCAATATCGGCTATTTCGAATCGGTTCCACCCAATCCGGCCGGGCACGTTGCCAAGCTTCTGTTTGATAGCTGGGTGCGCAGGCCGCGTTTGCTCAGTGCCGTCATCAACGGCGAAATGCCGCTCAAGTTCCAGAAAAAAGTATTCATCGTCCGCGACCCACGTGATGTGTTGATCAGCGAAACCCTGTACTGCGTCTATAACGCCGCGGTTGCCGGCGCGGACAAGGCTGCTCTGGAAGATCTGAATGATCTGCTCAGGGCCAAAGCGGCAGACCCGCTGCAGGTGGGTTTTGGCGAGATTTTCGACCGCGTGGAGCGCCTGTTTGCCCCGATGAAGATTCGCGCCGTGGAGATCTATCTTCGCTACGCCCAGTGGCTGGAGAAGACCCGCGACCTGGGTTTCGTGATCCGTTATGAGGATTTCATGGCCGGTCAGTTGCAGGATCTGTCGCGTTACCTGCGAATTGGGCCGCTGAGTGACAACCGCGACGTTGGCAAGGAACTGGTCCGCACACGGCGCTCAGAAGCCTGTGACAACTGGAAACGATGGCTGACCCCGGCAGACGTCGAACGCTTCCAGCCGGAAGTGCGCCGGGTCATGCGACTGCTGGACTACAAGGACTGGGCGCTGGACCCGGAGCCGGTCATCACCCCGGCAGAGAGTTTCGAGTATGTCTCGCGGATATTTGCTGAGGGGCACAAGATCGCCCAGCGACAAGGCAAGTGATCAGACGCTTTCTTCGCAGGTGGTTGTTTCTCGATGCCATTCGGCACAACGTCAACAGAATTCGGGGGCTGCTGTCCCTGTGCATGACGGCCTCGCGCCCGCGTGCACTGAGTGTGCAGGCACTCAAGAATATTGTTGCTGACGGCACGGCCTGGCGTGCCACCTCGGGTGACCCGCAGCTGTGCCTCTCCAGTACGGGCCTGCAGGTGCGCGGTCTGTGTCTGGTTCAACTTTCTATTGCGGTCAAGCAGCCGCTGGTTCGCGCCAGCCTGTATTTCGATACCGGCGGCGGATATTTTGAATCGCAAGCGACGCATGTTGTGTTCCGCTCCGGTGAACGCGCCTGGGTGCAAATCTATCTTCCGTTGAGCGCGCGGCGCCTCAGATTGGATCCGTGCGACGTACAGGGACCGGTGCGGATTCTCGCCGTTGAAGTCACGCCACTGGGGCTGCCGGCGACGCTGCGACATGTGTTTCGGGAACGCATGGAGCGCGGACCCTTGCGCGCCCGCGGGCTGGCGCGCCTGCGCAGGGTCCTGGGTTTGACCGAATCCACGGATTACGAGCAGTTTCTACGGGCCACAGAGCCTGCGCTCGCCAATGTACGCAAGCCGGTCTTGCATCACATCGAAACCTTTGGCCGCAAACCGACGATCAGCATCATCATGCCGACGTGGAACACCGACCCTGATCTGCTCGAGAAGGCAGTGGCATCGGTCAGGGCGCAGGTCTATCCCCACTGGCAGCTGTGCATTGCCGACGATGCATCGACCCAAACCGCTACCCGCGAGTGTTTGAAGAAGCTCGCAGCGTCCGACCAGCGTATCTCGCTGATCTGGTGCGAAGACAATGTCGGCATATCAGCGGCGAGCAATCAGGCGCTGGCGACAGCAGAAGGCGAGTTTGTTGGCTTTCTGGATCATGACGATGAACTCACGCCGCTGGCGCTTTATCACGTGGCCGCGGAGCTGGACCGCCAGCCCGGGCTGGACTTGATATACAGCGACGAAGACAAGCTGGACGATCGGGGGCGCAGGGTCGAGCCCCATCTGAAGCCGGCCTGGAACCCGGAGCTGCTTCACGGCCAGAATTACATCACGCATCTGGCGGTCTACCGGACTCAGAAGGTCCGTGAACTGGGCGGCCTGCGCAGCGAATGTGATGGCAGCCAGGACCATGATCTGGCCCTGCGTTTTGAGAAGATCGCTGACCCGGAAAAGGTGCGACATATTCCGGTGGTGCTCTATCACTGGCGGGCAGTTGAGGGCTCCACCGCGGTGGCCCGCGATGCCAAGGATTACGCTCACGGTGCCGGCGAACGGGCGCTGCGCGAACGATTTTCTGGTGACGAGCAGGCGCGGGTCGGCAAGGGTGAGATCCCTCTGACCTACCGTGTGGACTACGGTTTGCCCACTCCGGCGCCAAAACTCAGCGTCATCATTCCAACCCGCGATGGCTATGCACATGCCAGCCGGTGCCTGCAAAGCATTCTCGACAAGACCGTCTACCCGGATTACGAGATTCTGCTGATCGACAACCAGAGCCGCGACCCTGAGACGCTGGACTGGCTGACGCGCTGCCGCGAACTCAAGTCAGTTCGGGTGCTGGAATTCGACCAGGCCTTCAATTACTCGGCGATCAACAATTTTGCTGCGGCACAGGCCCGCGGCGAAATCCTGCTGCTGCTCAATGACGACACGGAAGTCATCACCCCGGACTGGATGAGCGAAATGGCGTCACTGGCGCTCCGCCCTGACGTGGGTGCGGTGGGTGCCAAACTGCATTACCCTGACGGCAGCATCCAGCACGCGGGCGTTGCCCTCGGGATTGGCGGCGTCGCCGGTCACACACACTGGCGATTCTCGGAAGATGCAGTGGGATATCTGGGGCGCCTGAAGGTCAGGCAGGCGGTCAGTGCCGTCACGGCGGCGTGTCTGGCGGTCAGCCGCGAAAAATTCCTGGCCGTCGGCGGTCTGAATGAAACGAATCTGGCGATCGCATTCAATGATGTCGATCTTTGTCTGAAGCTGTCTGAGGCGGGATTTCGAAATGTCTGGACCCCTTTTGCCAGGCTCTACCACCATGAGTCCATTTCGCGTGGCGCAGAAGACACACCAGAGAAAATGGACCGATTCCGGCTCGAATCCGACTGGATGAAAGCACGATGGGGCAACCTGCTGGACGCCGATCCTTTCTATCACCGCTGCTTTTCACGTACGGCGCAGGACATGAGTCTGGCGCCGCGACCTCAGCCCTATCGGCCCTGGGAAGGGCAGTGGTGAGGAGGTTGCTCGATCATGGCTGAGATTCAGGCGCTGGGTAGTGTGGAGCGGCTGAACCGCCGCCGCGTGCGCGGCTGGGCCCGACTGGAAGGTCTTGACGAGCCCGCGACCGTTATCTTCAAGATCGGTGACGAGGAGATCGAGCGGGCAACGGCCAATATTGATCGCAGCAAGTGGCCGGAATCTGCCGGGGAGTCCCAGGGGCGCTGCGGATTTCTGTTCAACGTTCCCGAGCATCTGGCCACGCGGGATCTGGGTGAATTTTCGGTCTGGGTTGCCCAGACCGGGACCCGGATCGATATCGCGGATGGCGCCGTACATGTGCGTGTCAAAGCGAAAAAGAAGAAAGCCAGACCTGGCTCAGAAGGCGACGCAGCTGCTGGCGAGCCTGACCTCAGCCTGCTACCGGATATGCCCAAGCCGCCCATGCCGGCGCCTCGTTCACAGTGGCAGATTTTCAGGACTGCGCTTCGCGCCCTGTATTTGCGTGAAGTGCGAAATCGTTACGGTCAATTTCGCTTCGGTTACGTATGGGCCATTCTTCAGCCCTTGCTGTTCATCTTCATGATCAATGAAGTGCGCTCCCTGTTTGGAGGGCGAGCAGAATTCATTTACGGCGTATCCGGCCTGTATTTTTTCCTGATCGGCATCTTGCCCTTCTTTATGTATCAGGGCGGTTTTCATCAGGCCATGGGTTCGATGACCTCGTTTCGCGGCATCTTCAATTACCGTCAGGTGCGGCCGATCGACATTATTTTCGTTCGCTGCAGCATCGAGTTTGCCCTGCTCACCCTGGTGATGATCATCTTCATGGCAGGACTGCACTGGCTGCATTCACCGATTGATATTGATAATCCTCTGGCGTTCATGGCCGCACTGGGCCTGCTGTTCATCTTTGCGCAGGGCATGGGTCTGGTGGCCGATGTCCAGATCACGCGCAGTCCAGATACGCGGCGTATTTTCAGCCTTATTGACCGGCCACTGTTCTTCATTTCCGGCGTGTTCTTTACCGCAGAAGTGATTCCGGAAGATCTGCGTGTCTACCTGATGTGGAATCCCTTGCTGCACGCCATTGACCTGGGTCGCGGGGCGCTCTTGAGCGAGTACGAATCACCCTGTAGCTGGCTCTACTTGAGTGCCTGGTCTATCGGACTGCTGATGATCGGCATGGGGTCGTATCGGCGCAATCTGCATTTGCTGACGCAATGATCATCAGCCTGCGCAACGTATCCAAGTTTTATACGCGGCCGGATATGAGCCGCCACTGGATCTATCGCGATCTCAATCTCGATCTGCCACGCGCCACCAATGTGGGAATCGTTGGCCGCAATGGCGCGGGCAAATCCACATTGATCCGCCTGCTGTCCGGAGTCGAGACACCAGATCAGGGGCAGGTCACCGTACACGGGTCGGTTTCGCCGCCGGTCGGGCTGTCCAGCGGTTTCTCACGCGCCCTGTCAGGCCGGGAGAACGCAAAGTTTGTCTGTAGAATCCACGGCGACAGCGGCGAGACGCTTGATCAGCGGCTTGAGTACATCAAGGTGTTCTCTGAGTTGGGCGACTTTTTCGAGCAACCGGCCAAGACCTATTCTTCAGGCATGCGTGCGCGCCTGGCGTTTGCGGTGAGCATGAGCTTTGATCACGATTGCTACCTGATGGATGAGATCACATCGGTCGGTGATGAAAAATTCAAGCGGCGCGCCAATGCCGCATTCGCAGCACTACGTAGCCGGGCGAGCATCATTCTGGTCAGTCATAGTCTGGAAACCCTGAAAAAATGGTGTGACGTGGGGCTCTACATCCACAACGGCCGGGTTGAATACTTTGACGATATCAATCAGGCAGTTGATGCCTATCTGCAGGATCAAAAGTGAACGAAACACTGACAAGCAAGTTCCGAGGGCGTACTGGCTACCTGCTGGTAGTTGTGGTTCCCGTGTTGCTCACCGCTCTTTATTACGGCCTGCTCGCAACCGACCGCTATGTTTCCCAGGCGAGGATCATTGTTGAGCGCGATTCCTCCCGCGTTGCCGGTCTGGAATTGGGACTGCTCTCGGTGGCGCAGGGGAGTTCGGCGCTGGACGTGGAATTGGTCAAGCGGTTCATCGAATCACCGGCCATGCTCGACTATCTGGAGCAGACGCTGCAGTTGCGAGCGCACTACTCGCAGGATGGCGTCGACTTCATCTCCAAGCTGGATGCCGAGGCGTCACGCGAATCCTTCTTCGAGTATTACCTGAAGCGGATCGAGATCGAGATTGATGAAGACGCCCTGACACTGGATTTGGGGGTTGAGGCATTTGATCCGGAGTTTGGCCAGAAGCTGGGGCAGGCCATTGTCCGCCGCGCGGAACAGTTCGTGAATGACGTGGGGCAGGGCTTGGCACGCGAGCAGGTGGCCTTTGCACAGGGCGAGGTCGAGAACGCCAACACGCGACTGTTTGCGGCCTCGGATGAATTGATCAAATACCAGAACGAGCATGAACTGCTCAGCCCAGAGCTGGAGTCCGCTGCGGTTTCGCAGATCATTGCGGGCCTGCAGCAGGAATTGGCACGCCAGCGCACCGAGCTCAAGGCGTATCAGAGCTATCTGAGCCGCAATGCGCCGGAAGTGGTTGCTGCGCGTAGTCGGATCCAGGCTTTGCAGCAGCAGATTGACCAGGAGCGATCCAAGCAGGTTAACAGTGGCAAGAAGGCGCAGGCGCTCAATGCTCTGCAGAGCCGCTACAAGGAGCTGGAGCTCACCGCACGGGTGGCGGCAGATATCTATCAGGCAGGCCTGGCCTCTCTGGAGTCCGCCAAGCTGGACGCCTCGCGCAAGGTCAAACATCTGATCATGGTCTCGGCGCCAACGCTGCCGGAGTCCGCCACGCGGCCACGCCGCATGTATGTGGTGGTGACCGTGTTCGCAATTCTTAATATTCTTTATCTGATTGGTGGAATGATCCTGGCCATCATTGAGGATCATCGGGAGTAGTAGATGAAAATCTGGAAAATGCTGTTGTGCCTGGCTGCTATGGGCTTGCCTGTTCTTGCGCACGCTCAGGTTCAGTTGCAGGCGGCGCAGTCGATCAATGGTGGCGATGCCAATGATCAGGAAGCATCCGCCGCGCCGCAGGTGCCGCAGAGCACTCGGCCGTTTTTCTCGGGCCAGTCCAATCCCCGTATCGAGCAGCCGGCAGGTACCCCAAGCAATGTTCCGGTCCCTGAAGCTCCGCCAATTCCTTCCGCACAGTCCACTCAGACGGACGAGTCCGGAACGCGCGTCTTCGGCCAGAGCCTGTTCCAGGGGCAGTTTGCCCAGCAATCCTTCAAGGGCTTCAATCCGGACTATCTGATCAGCGTCGGAGACCAGATTGACGTCAAGCTGTGGGGCGCGGTGGACGCGCAACTGCTGCTGCCGGTAGATGCGCAGGGCAATATTTTCATTCCGCGCGTGGGCCCCGTGCCGGTGATGAACGTGCCCAACGGGCAACTCAACGAGGCCGTGAAGCGCAAGGTTCGAACGGTGTATCGCCAGGAAGTGGGCGTGTACGCAACGCTGGCCGCTGCAGTTCCGGTCAAGGTCTTCGTTTCAGGCTTTGTGAAGCGTCCAGGGCTCTATGCCGGGTATGCGTCCGATTCCCTGCTGAATTTTCTCGACCGGGCCGGCGGCATCGATCCGGTCTCCGGTAGTTATATTGACGTTCGGGTTCTGCGCAACGGCAAGGAAATCGCAACGGTCAATCTCTACGACTTTCTCACTCGAGGATCGCTCGCCCAGCAACAGCTTCGCGATGGTGACAGCGTGTTTGTTGGCCCCATCGGTGCCACCGCCATTGTCGATGGTCTGGTCGCAACGCCTGCGCAGTATGAATTTCAGGAAGGGGCATCGCTGTCCAGCTTGTTGTCGATGGCCGGCATCAGTGGCAAGGCCACCAATGTCAGCGTGACGCGCAGCCAGGGACCGAAGCGGGAAGTAAGTTATCTCAAGGTGGGTGACCCTGCGCTGGACGGCCCGGTCGTCACCGGTGATTACATCGAGGTTTCCGCTGATCGTCTGGTCGGCCAGATTGCGGTCACCCTGGAAGGTGAGCACGAAGGCGCAGGTCAGTATGTGCTGCCTTATGAAGCCACCATGGCGGATCTTCTGGAGCAGGTGAAGTTCACAGCGCAGTCGAACCGGGTCAGTTTGCAGCTGTTCCGGCAAAGCATCGCAGAACGACAGAAGCAGGTTCTCAACGAGATGCTCCGGCGACTGGAGCAGGCCGTGCTGTCAGCGCGATCGACGACTAAGGAAGAATCCGAACTGCGCACGCGTGAGGCTGAACTGGTGCTCAAGTTCATCGACCGCTCGCGCAACGTCCAGCCCAAGGGGCAGGTGGTGCTACCTGAAGGCTTCGACCCGTCCACCATTGCGCTGGAGGATGGCGATGTCGTTCGCATTCCGCGCAACAGCCAGCTTGTGCAGGTTCATGGCGAGGTCTACCTGCCTAACGCCTTTGTCTGGCGCAAGGGTTATCACGTCAATGACTATCTGAATCAGGCTGGCGGCATGCTGCAGAAATCCAGTGGCGAACGCGTCCTGCTAATCCGGCCTTCTGGCGAGATTTCATCTGAGGAAGGGCGCGGCTTCATCATGTCATCGCGGGTGCAACCCGGAGACGAGATCATGGTGCTGCCGGGCGTGGATCCAAAACGATTCCAGTTCGGCAAGGACATCGTTCAGGTCATGTATCAGATTGCCATTGCGGCAGGCGTCCTGGCGCGGCTCTGAGACTGAAAACAGGGTATGCGGCTGACGCGTCGCATGCCCTGTTGAGGTGAGAGCCTTCTTTCTGATGTGAGGGGCTAAGCCAATTTCAGGAAGTGAATGAAGACGCTGATCCTTCATGTTGGGATGCACAAGACGGGCAGCACCTCGATCCAGAGGAGTCTGGAAGGATTCGACCGGGGGCTGATTCGCTATCTGGACCTAGGGAGTTCCAATCACTCAGGTCCGGTGCACACGGTTTTTTCTGAGCGAAGCAACGACTATCCGGCGCATCGCCGCAGCGGCAAGAGTCGTCATGCGATTGCCCAGATGGCCTCGCGCCACCGCGCGCAGTTGAGTCGGGAACTGAGCCTGCCGCGCCAACGCTTCATCATCTCGGGTGAAGGCATTTCGGCCTTGTCTCCTGCAGGGGTCCGTGCGCTGGCACAGTTTCTCAAACAATACGTGGACCGAATTCACGTCATTGGGTACGTGCGCGATCCGGTTGGCTATGCCAATTCCGCTTTCCAGCAACGAGTGAAGGACGGTCAGGCTGAGATATCCGTGCCCCGACCCAACTACCGAAACCGGTTCCGTAAGTTTTTTGACGTGTTCGGCAGGGAGAACGTGGAGCTGATTCAGTTCAATCCATCCGCCTTCGAGAATCGTTCTGTGGTCCGGGATTTTTGCAATCGCGCTGGAATACCCGCTGATAACGTCCGCGAGAAAAGGGCGAACGAGAGTTTGTCTGATTTGGCGATCCGCCTGATTCTTCAGATCAACCAGCAGGCAGCGGCTAGTGGCCAGAGCTTGGGGTTGCTCGCGGAACGCGATCAGTGGGGGCGTGATATTGCAGAAGCCTTCCCGGGGGACGCTTATCGGCTGCCGGAACAGTTGATTCTGCAGGAACTGGATCAGGCCGATACCTGCTGGTTGGCGGAGGCAGCGCATATCGATTTTGGTTTGGCGATGGAGAAATCGCTCGCGCCGATCACTGCCGAGCAGGTTGGGAAGCGCCTTGATGAATTCAGCGAGTCCGAGCGTGCTTCCCTGAAGGCGTTTTTGGACCGCCGAGGACTTCAGGTCGAGGCGACTCAGCCGGTCCACGAGATGATCGCGTGCCTGCTGGCGTCCGCGTCTTCCGCCGGACGCAGCTTGTCGGGTGCAACAACTTTGTCCGGGGCTGGCGACAGGATCTCCGTAGCCGAAAGATTCAGGCGCAGACTCAGGCGCTGGCTGTAAATGACGCGGCTGTCGGCGCTCAGAAGTACCGGCGGAATTTGTTTTTCAGGCGCGTCAGCAAGGGTGTGGCAAGTGTTTCTGACATCGGCGCGACGCTAGGTTGATTGCTTAGTCTCGCCAGAAGCGGCTTGTCGTTCGGTTTCAGGTCCAGGGCGATCGAGAGAAGGCTTTGAGTCTCGGCCGGGCTTATGACTTCGCCACTTTCGATTTTGAAGGCAATGTCACGAATGATCCGCGCCTGTCGCGATGCCTTGGAGGATGCGCCGAGATGCTGGCAAACACTGCGGGCAATGACGTCGAGCTGCTCCTCCGTGAACTCATAGAGACTCGGTGCTGATTCTGACTGAGTCTTTCCAATGGCATCCTGCAGGCCGGAATAACGCGCTTCTTCGGGCAGAAGCTGGTTGGTCTGTGCTATCGCGCTGCCATGCTTGTCATAGAACGCCCGAACGTCGCGGTCAGTGAAGTAGGGCCTCTCACTCGCGATCTCCGGGAGCTGCTCACACAGTGGGTCCGAGATCATCTGGCCACACTTTCTGCCGTAATGCTCGTTGAACTTGCGCTGCAGCATGAGTTCGCTGCGTGTCAGTGAACGGTTCACGATAGCGTGTGGTGGCTTCTGCAGACAGTCCTCTGGGACTGACAACAGTTTCGCAAACTCACTCAGCAGACGATTGCTGTGGCGCGAATAATTCGCAATCTTTAGGTCGCACTCAAGCTTTCTTCCCAATTCGATAAATCGACGTACGAGCTGGACAGTATCCATGTTGGTGACTGTCTCAGAGAGTGCTTTGGTGCTGCCACCGCGTTTGACAGCCTGAACGTAACTTGAGACCGCGTGTTCGAAGGGGTCTCGAACAAACAAGATCAGGGTGACTGCCATTCCACGCGATCTGAGTGATTCGATCTCCGAAGGGTCGTTGACAATGTTGCGGATCAGGCCTTCGTAGGAATAAAGAATGCGACTTGCAGAAGGGTGCTTGCGCAGTTCAGCTTCGGCGGCATCTGCTAGGCCCTCATATCGGGCGTTTCCACTCGATATCTTGCCCTGTGCAGCTCTCTTCAGGCTCAGGTGGTCTGGGTAGATGACGCCATTCTGTGCCAACGCTTTAAGGCTCAGCGCCAGCGAACTCTGAATGTAGCTCGACCCCGTCTTTCCATGGCCAACGTGAAGTACAACGGTCCCGGCGCGTCTGGTCATATGTTTTGAGATGGCGCGCCTTAGTGTTGGCGACAGGAATATCGCTCACATTGTACAAGGGCGACAGGGAAGCGAAGTAGCGCGTAGGCGAGACCGCGAGGGGTTACCTGATCGTGCAGGTGCCGCCCATCAGAAGCGACAATTTGTGCTCCGGAAGTGCTGATTGATCGGCGGAATGAAAGCGAAAGCGTCGAATGAGTGACCGTGGGCCTCATGGTTACGTATAATCTGCGGGTTCGCAGCGCGGTGTTCAGGTTTGAGCAGCCGATGCAGCCACTCAAAACAGTATTTCAAGCCTCCAGGGGGTTTTATTAGATGAGCACGCAAAGCGTGGCTGGGGCTGCGCCCGCAGGTGTTGACCCGGGCCGCAGACGGTTTTTAACGCTCGCCACTTCGGGTGTGGGCGCAGTCGGCGCCGGTTTTGTTGCCTGGCCATTTCTGGCCTCGCTCAAACCCAGTGAACGCGCCAAGGCTCTTGGAGCGCCGGTAGTGGTTGATATCGCCAGCCTCGAAGCGGGTCAGAAGCTGACCGTGGGCTGGCGCGGCAAGCCGGTATGGATCGTCAAGCGCACGCCGGAAATGGTCGAGAATCTGGCCAAGGTCACCGGCGAACTGGCGGACCCCGACAGCCAGCAGAATCAGCAGCCGGACTACATCACCGGTGAAGCGCGCGCGATCAAGCCGGAGGTCCTGGTGATGATCGGTTCATGCACGCATCTGGGATGTTCCCCGACGTTCAAGCCGGAACACCCGGCGCCTGAGATTGCCGCGAACTGGCAGGGTGGCTTCTATTGCCCCTGCCACGGTTCAAAGTTTGATCTGTCCGGCCGTGTCTACAAGAACGTTCCCGCGCCCCTCAACTTGCAGGTCCCGCCTTACCGCTTTGCCTCGGATACGAGCATCGTGGTCGGCGAAGACCCTGTGTCGGCATAAGAAGGACGAGAAGAAGATATGGCAATCGTTCCAAATCCGCACAAGACGACCGGCTTCATGGGTTGGATTGATGATCGTTTCCCAGCAACCAAGCTGTGGAAAGACCATCTGACCGAGTATTACGCACCCAAGAATTTCAACTTCTGGTACTACTTCGGCTCGCTGGCCCTGCTGGTACTGGTCAATCAGCTGCTCACCGGCATCTGGCTGGCCATGCACTACAAGCCTGACGCCGCGCTCGCTTTCGGCTCTGTCGAATACATCATGCGAGACGTGCCTTGGGGCAACATCCTCAGATACATGCATTCCACCGGCGCCAGTGCGTTCTTCTTGGTGGTGTATCTGCACATGTTCCGTGGCCTGATCTATGGTTCGCACAAGAAGCCTCGTGAACTGATCTGGATTTTCGGCTGCCTGATCTTCCTGGTGCTGATGGCAGAGGGCTTTGCGGGCTACGTGTTGCCCTGGGGTCAGATGAGCTATTGGGGAGCCAACGTCATCTTTAATCTGTTCGGCACCATCCCGGTCATCGGACCGGATCTGGTGGTCTGGATTCAGGGTGACTACATTCCCGCCGATGCCACGCTGAGCCGCCTGTTCTCGCTGCACGTCGTGTTGCTGCCCTTCGCTCTGGTAGGTCTGGTGGTCGCGCATCTGATCGCGCTGCACGAAGTGGGTTCCAACAATCCGGATGGCGTTGACATCAAGAAGCACAAGGATGAAAACGGCAAGCCTCTGGACGGCATCGGCTTCCACCCGTACTACACGGTCAAGGACATCGTTGGCGTCTGCGTATTCCTGATGCTGTTCGTGGCGGTAATGTGCTTTGCTCCCGATGGCGGCGGCTATCTCATTGAGAAGCCCAACTATCAGGAAGCCAATCCTCTGGTCACGCCAGAGCACATCGCACCGGCTTGGTACTTCGGTGCCTTCTACGCGATGTTGCGTGCCACGCCGTCCATGTTCGGCTCGGCGCTGCCGGGTGTGATCGTGATGTTTGGCGCGGTTGTGATCCTGTTCTTCCTGCCCTGGCTGGACCGTAACCCGGTCAAGTCCATTCGCTACAAGGGCATGTTGACCAAGGTGCTGACCATGCTATTTGCAGCCGACTACGTCGTGCTCAATTACGTGGGCTTGCAGCCGCCGACAGCGATGTACACCTTGCTGTCGCAGATTGGAACCATCTATTACTTCGTCTTTTTCTTCAGCTTGCTGTTCATTCATAAGTTTGAGCGGTCCAAGCCTGTGCCGGACAGGGTGACCTCATGAAGGCCAAAATCCTGATTTCAAAGTTGGCCTTCGCCGGAATGGCGCTGGGCATGTTCACGGGTATTGCTTCTGCGGCGGGTGGCGGCGCGTTGCCATTCGACTACAAGGCAGACGTCAGCAACCTGCCGTCCGTGCAGCGCGGCGCGCGCATCTTCATGAATAACTGCTCCGGCTGTCATTCAATGAAATTCATGCGCTACAGCCGCATTGCCCAGGATCTGAACATCCCGGAAGAGATGATGCAGAAGAACCTGATGTTCACCAGCGACAAGATGGGTGACCAGATTCATGCGGCCATGCCGGCAGCCGATGGTGCCAAGTGGTTCGGTCAGGCTCCGCCCGACCTGTCATTGGAAACCCGTTTCCGTGGTGAAGACTGGGTTTACAGCTATCTGAAGAGCTTCTACCTTGATCCGGCCAGACCGATGGGTGTGAACAACACCGTGTTGCCGGGTGCCTCCATGCCCAACGTCTTGTGGGAAAAGCAGGGCTGGCAGGTTCAGGCTCACCACGACGAAGACGCCGGACATGAAGGTGGGCACGGTAAGCCAGCGCCTTTTGAACTGGTTTCCGAAGGGTCGATGTCTCCTGACGATTTCGACAAGTATGTCGGCGATCTGGTGAACTTCATGGCCTATGCTGCAGAGCCGGGTCGTTCGATGCGCCAGTCCGTGGGCATCAAGGCGCTGTTCTACCTACTCCTGCTGACCATCTTTGCGTATTTCCTGAAGAAGGAATTCTGGAAAGACATCCACTAGTGAAAACCTGTGGGTAGCAAGATGAATGCTCGGAAAAGGCCGGTTGGAACAACCGGCCTTTTTCCGTTGTGTCGTGCCGCCCCGGAAGCGCCCGAGTTGCCAGCGTGGGCACATGGGTGCAAATTGAGCACTCGCCAATATCTTCAGTGTGGAAGCCTACGGCCATGAGCCTGCGTTCCAAGAGCAAATATGTTGCCGCTGCACGCCCTGCCAGTAACGCTGGTGTGACGCTTTATTGCTCGGAAACTCAGGTCGGATGTCACTGGATCCGGCTGGTGCTTGCCGAGAAATCGGTCACCGGCGCGCGCATGGAACTGCAGGGCCCGGGTCAGACAAGCGAAGATCTGGCGACACTCAACCCTGCGCAGACTCTCCCGACGCTGACGGATCGTGAGACGGTCATTCATCCCGCGCGACTGATCGCCGAGTTTCTCGACGAGCGCTACCCGCATCCGCCGATGATGCCCCCGGAAGCCGCTGTCCGTGCGCGGCTGCGCATGTTCATGTCTTTGCTCGAGTCAGACTGGCTTCCGATGATTCGCGATGTAGAAAAAGGAACGCCGGCTGTCGCCAAGAAAGCGCGCAAGCAATTGGCAGAGCAGGTTGCTGCCCACGCGCGTCTGTTCCCATCCAGAGGCTGGTTTCTCGGCCTTGAGTACGGGCTCATGGACTGTGCCATTACTGCCCTGCTGTGGCGGATGGCGACATTGAAACTGCAACTGCCTGCCAACAGCGACCCGATACGACGCTATGCAGAGCGTGCATTTGCGCGCCCCGCATTTTCCGAAAGCCTGGTCGGCGCGCAGCGACCATCCCCGGCCAAGGCTGCGGCGAACAAGAACGCCAGGGCCGCAGCAAAGAAAGCGGTTCGCAAATCCTCGGCCAGCAAATAGCACAGCCCTCTGGTTCTGAAATTCATCCAAATCTGTTTTCATTGACGCATGACGCATAGAAGCCGACGCCCTTATCTGATTCGCGCCATTTACGATTGGGCGACAGACAACGAATTCACTCCGCACTTGCTGGTTGCTGCGGATGCCGAAGGCGTGCAGGTGCCTCGCCAGTACGTTCAGGAAGGGCGTATCACGCTCAATATCAGTGCCATGGCCGTACAAAGCCTGGACCTGAGCAGCGACCCGATCTGGTTTTCCGCGCGCTTTGGCGGCAAAAGCTTTGAAGTGTTTGTGCCAGTGGGCGCGGTGCTTGCCGTGTTTGCCCGTGAAAACGGTGAAGGCATTGTGTTTGGTGAAATTGAGACGCCGCCTCCCGGTGACGAACAGCCTAGTGGCCCCAAACCGCGCGTGGCGCCTGAAAAACCATCAACCGACAAAGAGAAAAAGCGCAGCCATCTGCGCGTCGTGAAATAGGGCGCCGTCCAGATTGGCGCTAGGCGTCGGGTATCGTTTTTCCCGGATTCAGGATTTCTGCAGGGTCAAACACCTGCTTGATCTGGCGCATCAGCCTGAGGCTGGCCGGGTCCACCTCCCATGCAACGAACGCTCTCTTGGCAACGCCCACCCCGTGTTCGCCGGACAAAGTGCCGTCAAGTTTGAGGACGAGCCGGAAAACTTCATGCAGGCAGGCCTCAATGCCACGTTGCTGCGCCGGGTCCGCCGGATCTGCCAGAAGATTGACGTGAATATTGCCGTTACCGGCATGGCCAAAGCACACGATCTGGATGCCGTGTTGCTCAGACAGCGTACTGATCCCGGAAAGCAACTCGGGCAGACGGGTCACCGGAACCACGACATCTTCGTTGACCTTGCGTGGCGCGAGTTTGCGCAAGCTGGGCGACAGTGCCTTTCTGGCCGCCCACAGATCCTGTCGTTCTTCCGCCAATTCAGCCCGTCGTAGTTCGATCAGCCCCGGAGGGCTGGCAGCCTTGATTACGGCGTCAACGTCGCCGCTGAGCCCCGGCTCTTCTCCGTCGATATCGATCAGCAACATCGCGCCGGTGTTCTGGGGAATGCCGCAGTCGCGCCAGGCCTGGGCCAGGCGAGCGGCTTCGCCGTCAAAGAATTCTAGTGCACAGGGCTGGGCAGGCTGACCCATGATGCGGGTCACGGCCACGACCGCAGATGCCACGTCTTCATAAGTGGCGCGCAGGGTCCGCAGCTGCGAAGGGCGCGGCAGCAACTTGAGTGTTGCACGGGTAATCAGCCCCAGCGTGCCTTCGCTGCCGATCATCAGGCGGGTCAGGTCATAACCCACCACGCCCTTGGTGGTGTGGCAGCCTGCGTGAATCAATTCCCCGGCGCCGGTTACCGCGCTCAGGCCCAGGACATTGTCGCGGGCAGTGCCGTATTTCACGGCGCGCGGGCCGCCAGAGCCACAAGCCAGGTTGCCACCCACGGTTGCGTAGTCGGCACTGGTGGGATCGGGTGCCCAGAACAGGCCGTGTTCGGCAGCCGCGCGCTGGACATCGCCATTCAGGCAGCCCGCTTCGCATTCGATCATCCGGTCTCCGGGAGAGATACGAAGAATTTTTGTCATGCGCTCAAAGGACAGGACCAGCCCGCCGGCGACAGGCACACTGGCGCCGGTGGTGTTGGTGCCGCGTCCACGCGCAGTCAGACGGATGCCGTGCGCGCGACAAACGCGCACGATCGCCAGAACTTCAGATTCTTCCTGCACAAAACCGACCGCCTGCGGCAGTGCGATCTGTCGCGAGTTGTCGTAGGCATAGCTCATGCAATCGCCGGGATCGGTGAGCAATCTTTCGTGCAAGATGGCGCGTAGTTCCGCGAGAGCGGTTTCGGGCAGCGGCGCTGTAATGGATTGCATGCTGTCAGACATCCGAGGCGTCAAAGGCGGCCTGAATCCAGTCGATATTGTCCTGGCCGTCCAGCGCAACAACATCGAACCTCGCCGGCAATTGGGCCAGCTTGGGATTGCGCGCGAGCAGACCCTGCGCCGCGCGAATCACCTTGGCCTGCTTGCGTGCATCGACCGAGTCCGCCGCGCTGCCGTAGCCGGGGTGCGAGCGTTTTCGCACTTCGACGATGACCAGATGTTCGGCGTCGCGCATCACCAGATCGAGTTCTCCGCCGGGTGCGCGCACATTGCGCTGAATCAGCTGGAGGCCCTGTTTCTGCAGAAAAGCCAATGCCAGATCTTCTTCGCGGGCGCCCTTGATCACGGAGGTCGGCGCTCTAGGGCCCGGCCTGCACCTGCATGCAGGCGATACCGCGTTGCACTCTGCCGCCCACCAGACTCAGCTGACCACTCGCCGCCTCCAGTGCACGACCGTCAAGTTGCCGTCCGCGCAGGGCGGTGGCCAGACGGATGGCGTCTGATCCCAATGCAAATAGTCGGGGTTGCGAGCGCATGGTGTCCGGAAAATCGCGATAGGCCTGCGTGCGCAGACCTGACCAGCGGCCCGACATGTCCGTCACCCAGGGCATATCACACAGATGGACGCCATTGAGCTGCGGGCCGATGGCGCCGCCGTGGGCCGCTGAGAGCATGTAGGTGGTCATGCCGGCAGATCGAAAGAAATCCAGTTTCGGCAGCAGCGTATGGGCTTCGCGTGCTCGCAGCGGCGCAAAGAGCACTTGTGCATCGCTACGGGGCTGAGGCTCGAACTCGCTGCGTCTGCCGAGAATCTGAGTCAGTTCTCGATGGCGCTGCTCGCTCCCGCGAATGTTCAGCAAATTACTCAAGGGACGGCTCAGATCGCGAACATTCAGCGCATAGCGTTCCACGCCAAGAATGGTGCCGCCCTCGACCGTGAAAACCTGCGTGAAGGCATCAATGGCGCGATTGCCCCAGTCATTGGCGGGCGCAAGGATCAGGGCGCTGCGCTGATCGCGGGCAATGGCATCGCGCGCTGCGGCATAGGCCTCGTCTTCTGGTGCAAGGCCAAATTGCATGATCCCGGGCGGCGCACCGTCCAGATAATTCAGGGCCATCCACGGCACGTTGGAGTGCATGCTGCGGCCAATGGCAGAGACGGACTCGCGCATCACCGGCCCGATGATGAAATCGGCGCCATCGCTCAGGGCCTGCCGAAACGCCTGAATTGCCTGAGCCGGATTGCTGCCTGTGTCATAGATGCGGATGGGGGGTCGCGGCTCGCGCTGTTCAAACCAGCCCGAAACAAAGCCGTCTCGCAGCGCATTGCCAACCGCAGACAGATGGCCGCTGGTGGGGATCAGCAGGGCATAGCCGCGGCTGATGCCGGGGCGATGTGCGCCACCTGAAAAGCTGGAGCCGGGCGCCGGGCCGCGTGTCGCGAACTGCGCGTCAGCCTGGATGCTTTCGGCGCGACTGTCTGCGGGATGGCCAGGGTTGCGTCGCCGCCATGCTTCGATGGCCGCCTTGCTGGGGCCGTTCTGCATGACTTGGGCAAGATCAAGCCAGCCGCGCGACATCGGCGCTTCCCGGTCCAGGTCGGGAAATTTGTTGGGCGCAATGGGCGACTTGATCAGCTCGCTCCAGATCAGTTCGCGATTCTCTTCCAGCTGCTTGGCCGAGGTCAGTCCGTACTCGCGGTCTGACAGGGTGCGCACGGCAGATACTGGGTCGCCGGCCATGAAAGAGGCTTCAGCGCGCAGCAGTTCCATGGTCGTCGACAAAGCCGGAACATGGTGACTGGTGGGCGGGAGTGCGCGTAAGGCGGCGCCGGGATCACGACGCTGAAGGGCCACCCGCGCGCGAACGATCTGGGTCCGTGCAAGCTCGTTGGGACTGAGCGAGCCAGTAGGGATTTTGGCCAGCCAGCGTTCTGCCGCAGCGTCGTCTTCGTTGGCAATTGCCCGCTCCGCGCGAACGATCAGCTCGGGTGCCGTTGCCGATAGCAGGGCGTTCGGTGCCAGCAGCGCCGAGCCGCCAAGCGTCCACAATGCGAGCAAGATGAGGCGTTTGAGAGTCATGACGATAAAGTATCGCATGCAAGCCTTCCGGATTCTGAGCAAGACAGCCTTTTGAAAAGCCAATCTGATCTATCAACCGAACCGCTTCAGCGCGGTGCGCTGTACGTGGTTGCTACGCCCATCGGCAATCTCGGCGACCTTTCCGAGCGGGCGCGGCAGGTGTTGTCGTCGGTGGACCGCATTGCCGCCGAGGACACCCGCAATAGTGGCGGCCTGCTGAGCCACTTCGGTATCCGCACGCCTCTGGTGGCCTTGCATGATCACAACGAAAGCCAGGTCGCGGCGCAGTGGGTGGCGGCCCTGCAACAAGGTCAGACTCTGGCTTTGATATCCGACGCCGGGACGCCTCTGATCTCTGACCCGGGCTACGTGCTGGTCCGCGAGGCACGTGCAGCGGGCTGCGAGATTATTGCCGTGCCGGGACCCTGTGCTGCGATAGCCGCGCTGAGCATCGCCGGGCTGGCCAGCGACAGTTTTGTTTTCTGCGGTTTTCTACCAGCGAAATCCGCTGCGCGGCGCGAGCGCATTGCAACGCTTTCCCAGGAAGCAAGAACCGTGATCCTGTACGAGTCCAGCCATCGCATTGAGAGCTGTGCGAAGGATCTGGCTGATCTGCTGGGGCCGCGCCAAGTGATGCTGGCGCGCGAGATCACCAAGCGCTTCGAGCAAAGCATTGTGTGTTCGGCCGATGCCTTGCCCGACTGGCTGGCCGCAGATGCCAACCGCCTGCGCGGCGAGTTCGTCCTGATTCTTGAAGCGGCTCAGGAAACGCAGGCTGAAGACGCCGAGGCCGAACGGGTTTTGCGCATTCTGCTAGCCGAACTGCCCGCCGCGCGTGCAGCAAAGGTGGCCGCAAGCCTGACCGGACTGAAGAAAAACGCGCTCTATGCCATGGCCCTCAAGATCAGCGAAAGCCCGGGCGGGTAGAATGGGAACTGGAGTTGGCCGAACAATCGCTGCTGTCGCAAGACAGGGGAGGAAAGTCCGGGCTCCATAGGGCAGGACGCCAGGTAACGCCTGGGAGCCGCGAGGCTACGGAAAGTGCAACAGAAAACATACCGCCGATGGTTGGGGCAACCCTTCACAGGTAAGGTTGAAATGGTGCGGTAAGAGCGCACCGCGGACCTGGCAACAGGGACGGCATGGAAAACCCCGTCTGGAGCAAGACCAAATAGGGAAGGTGAGACGGACGCAAGAAAGTCTCGACGCGCGGCCCGCGTGCCTTCCGGGTAGGTTGCTGGAGCGCTGTGGTGACGCAGCGCCTAGAGGAATGATTGTTCTCGACAGAACCCGGCTTACAGGCCGACTCCTTTTTTTCGGAGCGTTCAACGCGAGTTGATGCCTGGCGGCGCCTTTCGTGGAAGGCGCCGCCATATCGCTCAGTTCACCGCGAAGCGGCTCAGGTCCACGCTCTCACCCACGGCCAGATCGGTGCGGGCCATGAACTTTGGCTTGAAGAACCAGACAACCGTGGGCAACAGCACCAGAGACAGCACCATGTTGATCAGCATGATGGCGACCAGCAGGATGCCCATGTCGGCCATGAACTTGAGGTCCGACATGAAGATCCATGGCGTGATACCGATGAGCATGATCGTGGCAGTGAACATGATTGCCTTGCCGGTGGTGGAAAGCGCCGTGCGAATGGCGGCGCCATAGTCTCCCTTGTGCACGTGGTACTCCTCGCAGATGCGCGAGAGCAGGTAGATGCCGTAGTCAATGCCTACGCCGACGCCCATGACCGCGACGATGGTGGCGTTGATGTCCAGGCCAATACCCAGGACATGCATGGCGGCCAGTTGCAGAAGATTGGCCAGGTTCACCGGAATCAGCAGCATGATCGAGGCCACAAAAGATTTGTAGGCCAACGCCGCAATGATGGCGATGGTGAGGTTGAGCAGGCCGAAGATGAACCAGTGATAACGCTCGACGACATTGTTCATCGCCTGCTGAAGCGCAATGACACCGGTCGCCATGCGTACCGTGAACAGTTCGTGGTCTTCGCCCACGATATCCACCGCGCGACGGGCATTGGCCAGCGCAGCGTCTACCGTGTCCTGCTTGTTGTCCTTGAACCAGGCAGACACGGTGGAGTGCTGCGCAACGAAATCCATGACATGTCCAAAGGACGCCGGTGACGTGCCCATCAATACCGCCCAGCCTGCGCTGTATGCGGCCCGCTTGTTGGGGTCTATGGGCATGGCCTGTGGATTGCCGCCCGAGAACAGGCGATTGCCTTCCATCATGTAGTCGGAGAAGGAAAGGGTTGCCTTGGGTGCGAGATGCGGATCTGATTCCATCAGCGTCTGCAGCTGCATCCGGACCTGCATGGCTTCATGCGACAGCGCCACGCGATTGAGTCCGTCCTGCGGATTCTTCGACTCGATGATCAGTTCCAGCGTGTTCATGCCGGGGAAATGACGATTGATCGCACGTACCGACTCATTGAAATCGGTGCCGTGGTCAGAGTCCGGCCATAAGAGATTGCTGCCCTCTACCGGATTGCCGATCTCGATCTGCAGGGTCTGGTAGAGCGACCAGCCGGCAAGCGCAATCATGAAGACGGCGGTAAAGCCTGCGGGCTTTCCGTAGCTCAGTCTTGAGAGCTGTGTCAGGGCTTTTTTCTGGGCCAGGTGGAAACCCTGTTCCTTGCCCTCACCGCCGGAGATTTGCTGGAAGTTCTTCGGAACCGGCAGATAGGACAGCAGGATGGCGGCTAGGAAAATGCCGGTGGGAATGATGAACAGGGCCCATGCACCACAGAACCAGGCGTGGTTGTACATGGTGACAATCGGCGCTATCGCAATGAACGCGATACCGCAGACATCGGTGATGATGCCGAGCACGGAGGGCACCATCATCACGCCCATGCAGACTTCGGCGGCTTTTCGCTTGTCCGGGATGTGCGCCAGAATTTCGTAATAGCGTTCCGCAAACTGAATGCAGTGCGACATGGTCCTGGCGAGCAGCAGCAGGGGAACAATGGTCAGCAGCGGCTCGATCGGCTTGCCCAGCCAGCCGATGAACCCGACGCCCCAGATGCCTGCGGTGGCCGCACAGATGATCGGCATCAGCACGCCGGCGACATTGCGCATGTAGAGAATCAGCAGAATTACCAGCACAGCCAGGGTGACGCTGAAAATGGCGTAGGTCTGTTTCTGCAGGCGATAGACCCAGCCGGTCAGAGTCGGCAGGCCTGCCTGATAGATGTGGTGATTCTCGTCGCTGTGTTTTTCGACCAGATCACGCAGGAAGTCGAAGGATTCGCCATAATCCACATGATCGTGGAAGGTGGCCTGGATCAGCGTTGCGGTCTCATCGCGTGAAACAAAAAATACCCGGGCATTGGGTGATTGCTCCACCCGGCGCCTGAAGGACGCCAGCTCTTCTGCAGAGCGAGGAACCTGATCAACCATCAGGGGGCGCATATCCAGACCCTGCGGCGTGGCCTCCACGTAGCGCAATTTCTCGGTTGATATCGAGATGACCTGCGTATGGTCTACCGAGGGTGTGAGGTCAACGTCGCGGGTCAAGTCCCAGACCTTCTGCAGGGTGTCCGCGTGATAAATGTCGCCGTTCTTGCGCTTGATCATCAGGAAGACGGTCAGCGGACTGCCAAAGTTGGGGTGGTCGTTATAGACCTCTACAAAGGGGTCGTCCTCGGGCAGCAGGTCCTTGAAAATGGTCCGAACTTCTACCCCGCCGAAGCCGCCCATGAATCCCAGGGTGACCAGCACGAACAGGCCGGCGACCCATGCCCGGCGATCCATGATCCATTTGGCTACTCGGAACCTGCGGGGCAATGGTTGTTCGGTCACAAGACAGTTCTCGTTCGGATGAGGGCCGGGTGCGGCGCCGCTGGGAAAAGGTATGGCCCCGTACCGTCTATTGTTTAGCAAATAAAATCAACAATCTGCGCCCTCTCTGAAACGCTCTGGGAACAGCCCCGATCGGGCGATTCAGTCATCCGGAAGCTGGCGATGGCGCAGACAACGGGCAGGCGGGGCGGTCGCGCCATATCGCCAAAGTGGGGCGCCCCTGAGGCCTGCGATGACCGAACTGACTGTGCATGACCCTGTGCATAACAGTGAATTCACTTTAAGAAGAATCGGTAACTCGATGTTTTTTATTGTATTTATTTTGCATTAACTTCCTGCATCTAAGCCATTGTTCTAGCGCGCTTTTTTTCCTGTTTGGCGCTTGTGAGCCCTGAGGTCGTGGGGTATAGTGGGTCGAGAGGGTTTCTTTGTGGGTAGCTGTGGGGAGTTACTCACGTAAACGGGGTCGTACGCGTGTTCTCTGGGTCACATCAATTGACCATCGATGACAAGGGTCGCCTTGCGATCCCTGCTTGCTTCCGCAAGGAGCTGGCGGAGTGCTGCGCGTCCCAAATGGTGATTACCCGCGGCCCCAATCCCTGCCTTGAGATTTACCCGGCCAACGAGTTCCAGCGCATCGCGGATGAGATCGACCAGATGGAAGACCGTCAGATGGCTGAAACCCTGAAGGGCATCGTGATTGGCCTCGCCGTGCAGACCGAGCTCGACAAGCAAGGACGTGTACTGCTGCCGCCGCTGCTGAGAAAGCACGCCCGGCTCAATGGCGCTGCCGTATTGATGGGGCAGATTCGGCGGTTTGATCTCTGGCCTGATGATCTCTGGAACGAGCGTTACGGAGACGGCCTGCAAAGCATCGATGCACAAGTGGTCGATGCATTCCGGACGTTAAAGCGGTGAGCGCCTCATATGGAAGTGCGCCATTCCGCAATCACTGCGCCGTCGCGCGCGGGGCTTAGGCTGATGCAGGATCATCTCCCGGTGATGCTCGATCAGACGCTCGCCGGGCTTGCTCCGCGTGCTGGCGGCATTTATGTGGACGCCACCTTTGGACGCGGCGGACACAGCGCGGCGATTTTGCAATCCATCGGTGACAGCGGCTTTCTGCACGCACTCGACCGCGACCCAGAAGCTTGTGCAGCGGCGCGCGAGCGATTCTCCGGCTTTGCGAATTTCCAGATTCACCGCCAGAACTTTTCCGACCTGGCCGACTTCACCCAGCAGCACAATTTGTCAGGGCAGGTGAGTGGGCTACTGCTGGATCTGGGTGTCTCCTCGCCCCAATTCGACGACGCCTCGCGCGGGTTTTCGTTCTCTAACGATGGTCCGCTGGACATGCGCATGGACCCCGACAGCGGAGAGTCTGCCGCGCAATGGATTGCGCGCGCAGATGAAACTGAAATTGCCGATGTCCTGTGGACCTTCGGTGAAGAGCGCGCCAGTCGGCGCATTGCGCGGCGCATCGTGCAGGTGCGCACTGAAACCCCCTTGCTGCGCACTGCGCAACTGGCGGACCTGATCTCCGGGGCCATGCGCGGCCCACGCCAGAAGATTCATCCCGCCACGCGCAGCTTTCAGGCAATCCGCATTTTCATTAATCGCGAGCTCGAAGCGCTGCAAAAGGCCTTGCAGGCCAGTCTGGAATTGCTTGCAACAGGCGGCCGTCTGGCAGTGATCAGTTTTCATTCACTGGAAGACCGTCTGGTGAAGCGCTTCATGCGCAGCGGTGGCGCCGAAGGTGATCGGGATGTGCCGACCCCGGCCAATCCTTATGCCGCGACCTCGCGCGGCGACCGGCCAGCAGCGTTCAGGACCGTTGGCCGCTATTTCGCGACCGAACAGGAACGTTCGGAAAACCCGCGGGCACGCAGTGCCGTGCTTCGTGTCGCGGAGCGTCTCGCATGAACATCGTGATGGAATCCTTCGAGCAGGCGCGGCGCAGCTTCAAGCGCATGCGCCTGGAGATGGCGGACGCGCCGCCAACGGGCCTGATGATTCCGCTGGTGCTGGCGGTGCTGGTTATGGGTTCGGCGCTGTATGCCATCCGTATCAAGCATGACAACCGCAGCATGACCACGGAGATCGAGCGTGCCCGCGTTGAGCGTGAACGCCTGCAAATGGAGTGGTCGCAGCTGCAATTGGAAGAGGCTGCACTGGCGCATCACGCCCGTATCGAGAGCGCTGCACGTGATCAGTTGGGCATGGCCGAGCCACGCGAGTACGTGATTCTTCAGCAGTCCGCTGCGGAGCGTGTGCCTTGAGCCGCCGCAAGATGCCCAAGTCACAGAAGCCTCAGGGCGTTGCTCCGTGGCGTCGTCGCGTCGTCGTGGCATTGCTCGGTGTCAGTGCCGTGCTGGTCGCTGGTCGTGCATTTCAGTTGCAAGTCATAGATCGCGACTTCCTGACTCGCGAAGGTGCCAAGCGTCAGGTACGCACGGTCACGTTGCCTGGGCATCGTGCCGCCATTCGAGATCGTCGCGGCGAGCCGCTGGCCCTGTCGGCGCCGGTGGATTCCCTCTGGTGCGTGCCTTCCGAGCTGCTTGGCGCGCCGGAACATCTGGCCGCGCTGGCCAAGGTGCTCAAGCAGCCGAAGTCCAAGCTGACGCGTTTTCTCACGGCGCGTTCCAAGCGCCAGTTTGTGTATCTGGAACGTGGCATGCCGCCAGATGAGGCGCGGCGCGCACTGGCGCTCAAGGCGCCCGGTGTGTTCTCCATTCGCGAATACCGTCGCTACTACCCGGCAGGCGAAGTCGCTGGTCAGTTGGTGGGCTTCACCAATGTCGATGGCAAGGGCCAGGAAGGCATGGAGATGGCCCACAACGAAAGCCTGAGCGGTATCGCCGGCTCGCGTCACGTGATTCGCGATGCGCGTGGCCGCATCGTGGAAGACACCGAAGAAGCCGTGCCCGCCCAGCCGGGCGAGGACCTGACCCTGTCTATCGACCTGCGCCTGCAGTACCTCGCTTATCGCGAGCTCAAGGCGACGGTCAAAAAACACGAAGCCAAGGGCGGACTGGTCGTTGTGGCGGACGCCCGCACCGGCGAGATCCTGGCCATGGCCAGCCAGCCCGGATTCAATCCGAACAATGTGGCGGATCGCAGGCCGGGGCGCATGCGCAATCGCCCGATTGTCGATTCCTTCGAGCCCGGCTCGGCGGTGAAGCCTTTGCTGGTTGCCCAAGCCTTGGAGACCGGTGCCTATCGTGAGCAGAGCCGAATCGATACCGGCGATGGCTGGATGCAGGTGCGGCGTCTCACGGTGAAGGACATCCATGCACTGGGCGATGCAGACCTGACCATGATTCTGGCCAAGTCCAGCAATGTGGGCGCTGCCAAGATCGGCCTGCAAATGGGCGCAGAGAACGTCTGGCAGGGTTATCAGCGTTTTGGTCTGGGCGATCCCGTGGGTTCCGGTTTCCCGGGCGAGTCGATGCCGCTGCTGCGCAACTACATGAAGTGGGGCGACATCGCCACGGCAACGGCCTCCTATGGTTACGGACTCTCACTAAACGGCCTGCATCTGGTGCGTGCCTACGCGGGGCTGGCCAACGACGGCCTGATGCCGCATCTGCAGTTGCTTGCCAATCAGCCGCTGACACCGGGCCGCCGTGCGGTCAGTGCAGCGACCGCGCGTTCCGTGCGACACATGCTTGAAGCGGTTGCGGTAGATGGCGGCACCGGATCGCGTGCTGCGATTCCCGGTTATCGGGTTGCTGGCAAGACCGGCACGGTGCGCAAGGTTTCGCCGACCGGCGGGTATGACGCACACCGTCATCAGTCGGTCTTTGTTGGCATGGTGCCTGCGGACAATCCGCGGCTGGTCGGGCTGGTGATGGTCGATGAGCCACGTGCCGGTGACTACTACGGCGGCGTGGTGGCCGCGCCGATTTTCTCTTCGGTCATGCAGGGTGCGCTGCGCCTCTTGCAGATTGCGCCGGATGACTGCGCAAGTGAATGTGCCCAGCCTGATGTGCTGCCGCAGATCGCCATGCCTGATGGCGCATCGCCTGCAACGGGGCCGCGCAGTTGAGCGCCGCGGTGACCGGCTGGACGCTCGATCGTCTGCTCGACGGCTTTGCCGCAAGCGCGCCGGCGCTGCCGGTAACGGGACTGGCAATGGATTCGCGTGCTGTCGAAGACGGAGATGCCTTCGTCGCGGTCAAGGGCTCTGCCTCCCATGGATTGATGCACCTGCCGCAGGCTCTGGCGCGTGGCGCAAATGCCATTCTTTGGGAGCCTGACGCCGGTGTTGAAGCGCCTCAGGTGCAAGTGCCCAGCATCGCCGTCGAGAAACTGGGGCAAAGACTGGGCGAGATTTCAGCGCGCTTTCATGGTCGGCCGGCTGATCGCATGTTCGTTGCCGGGGTGACCGGAACCGACGGAAAAACCTCTACCGCGCATTTGATTGCGCAGGCTTTCGAAACCTACGGCAGGGCCTGTGCTTACATGGGAACGCTCGGGAACGGGCGTCTGGCTCAGCTCGATGCTGCGACGCATACCACCCCCAATCCCATTGCCTTGCACGCCAGCCTCGCGGCCTACCTTGAGCAGGGCATGGATGCTTGTGCGATGGAAGTCTCATCGCATGCGCTGGATCAGCATCGCGTTGGCGGGGTGAGTTTTGATGCCGTCGTGCTGACCAATCTCAGCCGCGACCATCTCGACTACCACGGCACCGTCGAGAATTATGCAAATGCCAAGCGTCGGCTGTTTGAAGCAGGCGATGCACGCACACTGATTCTCAATCGTGATGATGAGTACGGCGCGAAATGGATTGCCCAGATCGCTCAGACCGCGCAGAAAGATCAATTGTGCGTCTACGGCATTGGTGGTGAGCGTCCCGAGCATCACGCTTTCGTGATTGGACGCGAACTCGCGCTGACCGAATCAGGCCTGTCCCTGACCCTGGAAACACAGACGGCTCAGGCCAGTCTGAGCAGCCCGCTCCTGGGCGCTTTCAACGCCTACAACCTGCTGGCCGCCGCTGCGGTCCTGCTCAGCGCCGGTCTTTCACTGGATGAATGCGCGGCAGCACTGCAAGTCGCCACGACCGTGCCCGGTCGGATCGAAGCCTTCCGCGGCAGAGAGGATCAGCCGTTGGTTGTAGTGGATTACGCGCATACGCCGCGAGCGCTTGAGCAGGTAATTGCGGCCGTGCGTGCGCACGTACAGGGTGAGGTCTGGTGTGTATTTGGCTGCGGCGGTGATCGTGATCGCGGCAAGCGCGCATTGATGGGGCATGCAGCGAGCCTGGCCGCGGATCACGTGGTCATCACTGATGACAATCCACGCAGCGAATCGCCGCAAGCCATCGTCAAGGACATCATGTCCGGCGTCGCAGATGCACATCGCGAGCGCGTTCAGATCGAGCATGACCGCGATGTCGCCATAGCGCATGCAATCGGGTCGGCCCAGAAGGGTGACGTGGTGCTGGTTGCAGGCAAGGGGCACGAGACCGTGCAGATTTCTGCATCGGGTGCGCGGCCATTCAGTGACCGCACACGCGTGGCCGAGTTGTTGGAGGCAAGCGCATGATGGCGCCGCGTACCGGCATGGCCCCACTGTCCTGGTTTGCCCAGGCCAATGGCGTGGAACTCATTGGCGATGACGCCGAAGTCTTGCGGGTCAATTCCGACTCGCGAGCGGTGCAGGGCGGCGATCTCTTTGTTGCCCTGCGCGGTGAGCGTTTCGATGGCCACAGTTTCAGTCAGGGGGCTGCCGATGCGGGCGCCGTCGGTATGGTCTGTGATCGTCGTCTTGATACTGCCATCGCGCAGATCGTGGTGAATGACACGCTCAGTGCCTTGCAGACCGTTGCGCAGGCCTGGCGACGTCGTTTCGATATTCCCGTCATCGGCGTGACCGGCAGCAATGGCAAGACCACCACCAAGCAGATGCTCGCTGCGATTCTGTCCGCACGTGGCCCGGTTCTGGCAACGCGCGGCAACTTGAACAACCACCTCGGCATGCCGATGACCTTGCTGGAGCTGCGTGAGGAACATCGCACGGCGGTGATCGAGATGGGCGCCAACCATGCAGGCGAAATCGAGCTTCTGACGACACTGGCAGCACCCAACATTGGTCTTGTGACGCAGGCCGGAGACGCGCACCTTGAAGGCTTCGGCTCGCGCGACGGTGTTGCCCACGCCAAGGGTGAGCTGTTCGCCGGTCTGGCAGAAGACGGCATCGCCATCATCAATGCGGACGATGCCTACGCCGATCTCTGGCGCTCAATGGCGCGATGCAGTCAGCTCAGTTTTGGTATCGACAATGCTGCTGACGTGCGTGCCTGTGGCATTCGCTGCGAACACGACAGCAGCCGTTTCACTCTGGAAATTCCGGGTGGCGAAGCGCAGGTTGAACTGGCGCTGGCCGGGCGTCACAACATCATGAATGCACTGGCTGCAGCGGCTTGTGCGGCTGCCCTAGGGCTTGAGGCGCATAGCATTGCCGATGGTCTGGGGCGTTTTGAGCAGGCGCAGGGTCGCCTGGTATGGCGCAAAGCGACGACCGGCGCGCAGGTGATCGACGATAGCTACAACGCCAACCCAACCTCATTGCGAGCCGGCCTGGAATTGCTTGCCCAGCAGGAAGGCCGCCGTTACGCAGTGCTGGGTGGCATGGGCGAGTTGGGGCCGGATTCGGACAGCCTGCACGAATGGTGCGGCGCCAAGGCACGTGAGCTGGGCATTGAACATCTTTACGCGCTGGGCAACTCGGCGAAGCACTACGTCAACGGTTTCGGCAGCGGCGGCGTGGCTTTCGAATCTGTCGAGGAACTGACTGCGCGTCTGCAGGCCGAATCCGGCGCGCAGACGACGATGCTGGTCAAGGGGTCGCGCTCTGCGCGAATGGAACGAATTGTCACCGCTCTGTGCGGCGACGCGGCGGCGGGTCACTGATCATGCTCTATCACCTGGCCATGTGGCTCAAAGACTCGTTCAGTGGCTTGAACCTGTTCAGCTATCTCACCTTCCGCGCCATCCTCGGCGTGCTGACCGCTTTGGTGGTGTCGCTGTTCAGCGGGCCGTGGATGATCCGCAAGCTGACGGACTTCAAGTTCGGTCAGGTTGTGCGTGAACTCGGGCCGAAATCGCATCAGGCCAAGACCGGCACGCCAACCATGGGCGGTGTGCTGATTCTGCTGGCCATCAGTATCTCGACGCTGGCGTGGTCAGATCTGAGCAACCGCTTTGTCTGGTTTGCCCTGCTGGTAACGCTGGCGTTCGGCACCGTCGGCTTTGCCGACGACTTCATCAAGATCCGCTATCGTCGCAACCTGGGCCTGACGGCCGTCCAGAAATATTTCTGGTTGTCGCTCGCAGGTTTTGGCGTGTCCACCCTGATCTACATGACCGCGCCCAATGCGCCGATTGGGCAGATGTTCACCGACGGCCACGCTTCCATTGAAACGGCGCTGATCGTGCCTTTCTTCAAGGACGTGGCGATTCAGCTCGGCATCTTCTTCATTCCCTGGTCTTACCTGGTCATCGTTGGCAGCAGCAATGCGGTCAACCTCACCGACGGACTGGATGGTCTGGCGATCATGCCCTGCGTGCTGGTGGCATCTGCGCTGGCCGTGTTTGCCTACGTTACCGGCAACATCAAGATCGCGGGCTATCTGGGTATTCCCTACATTCCAGGTGTTGGTGAGCTGGCGATTTTCTGCACCGCCATTGCAGGCGCAGGGCTGGGCTTTCTCTGGTTCAACGCCTATCCCGCACAGGTGTTCATGGGCGATGTCGGCGCGCTGGGCCTGGGCGCTGCACTGGGCGTGGTGGCGGTGCTGGTTCGTCAGGAACTGGTCCTGCTCATCATGGGCGGTGTCTTTGTTGCAGAGACCTTGTCCGTAATGCTGCAGGTGGGATATTTCAAATACAGCGGCGGAAAACGCATTCTGCGCATGGCGCCTCTGCACCATCACTACGAACTCAAGGGCTGGCCAGAGCCCAAGATCATCGTTCGCTTCTGGATCATCACCCTGATTCTGGTGCTGATCGGCCTGTCGACCCTGAAGGTGCGGTGATGACCAGGTTCGCAAATCGATACGCCGGGCAACGCATGCTGATCGTGGGATTGGGTGCCTCAGGTGCGTCGGCCCTGCGTTATCTGGTGCGCGAGGGCGCTGAGGTCGTGGTGACCGATTCCCGCGCCAAGCCGCCGGGCATCGACGCGCTGCGCGCTCAGTTTCCACAGGTTCAGTTCTGCCTCGGCGCATTCGCTGCGCCATCGTCGCTGGCACAGTTTCACGAGGCCATCATCTCTCCCGGCGTATCCCTCGATGAGCCGTTCGTTCGCCAGCTCGCCGATGCAGGCCGCCCGCTGATTGGCGACATAGAGCTGTTCGTGCGCGCGGTGCAGGAGTCATCAAAGGGTGATTCAAAGTTTGGTTCAGAGAAGCCCGCCATCGTTGCCATTACCGGCAGCAATGGAAAGAGCACCGTCACGACCCTGGTTGGCGACATGGCGCGCGCAGCGGGTCGCAAGGTCGCGGTGGGCGGCAATCTGGGCGCGACTGCGCTCGATCTGCTGTCCGATGACGTCGACCTCTATGTGCTGGAGTTGTCCAGCTTCCAGCTTGAGACCACACACAGCATGCGTTGCGCTGCTGCGGCCTACTTGAACCTGTCTGAAGATCACCTTGATCGCCATGGCGACATGGCCAACTACGGACGCATCAAATCACGCATCTATGCGTTCGCCGGCACTGCGGTATTCAACCGAGACGACAGCGCCACGCAACAGGGTATTGATGGCGCCGGTACCCGCATCAGTTTCGGGCTGCACGCTGACGCAGTGGCGTATTGCCTGCGCCGCATCGGCGACGAAGTCTGGTTGTGCAAAGGTGACGAAGGCGTATGCCCGCGCTCGGTTCTGAAACTTCCGGGGCAACACAATCTGGTCAATGCACTGGCGGCGCTGGCGCTGGCTGAGGCCGTGGGTATTGATCGCGAAGCCTGCGTGCAGGCGCTGTCCGCGTTCACCGGCCTGCCACACCGCTGCGAGTTTGTCGCTCAGCGCAAGGGCGTGACCTGGCTTAATGATTCCAAGGGCACGAATGTTGGTTCGAGTCTGGCTGCGCTCAATGGCCTTGACGGGCAGATCGTGTGGCTCGGCGGTGGGCAGGGCAAAGCTCAGGATTTCAGGCCGCTGCGCGCGCCTCTGGCGCGCAAGGGTCGTGCGGCACTGCTCTTTGGCGAAGACGCGTCAGCAATCGAGCATGCCCTGCTCGGCGCGGTGCCGATTTTTCGCAGGCAGAACATGCTCGAAGCCCTGAGCACGGCGCAAACACTCGCACGCGAGGGAGACACTGTTCTGCTGTCACCGGCATGTGCCAGTCTGGATCAGTTCAGCAATTACATTGAGCGCGGCGAGACGTTTCGCGCCTGGGTTGAGGCACAGGCATGAACTTCACCATGCCACGTTGGAGTTCCCAGCCGCAGCAGATGACTCTGCCGCTGCCGCGTGCGCGGGTCGGGCTTGATCCCTGGCTGTGTGCGGCGGCCGCTGCAGTGCTCGCCTGGGGCTTGATCATGGTGGCGTCGGCTTCGGTTGCGCAGGCGCAGCGTGCGGCGGGCGAGCCCTTCTATTTCTTCTATCGCCAGCTGGCCTTCATCGGCATTGGTGGCTTGGCGGGATGGGCTGCGTTCCTGGTGCCCATGCATGTGTGGGAGCGCAAGAGCGGGTTGCTTGCCGTACTGGGCCTGATTCTTCTGGTGGTGGTGCTGATCCCCGGCATCGGGGTCAAGGTGAATCACGCGCGTCGCTGGATTGATCTGGAAGTGATTCGAATCCAGGCCTCGGAGCCCGCGCGTCTGGCCTTGATCATGTATCTGGCCGGCTACATCGTGCGCCGGCAGACGCAGTTGCAGAACACGCTCACCGGCTTGCTGGTGCCGCTGTGCCCCCTGATGGCCGCCGCTGTGTTGCTGCTGATGGAACCGGATTTCGGTGCAACCGCGATTCTCATCGCCGTGGCCTTCATCATGTTGTTCCTCGGCGGCGCACGCATCCTGTTTCTGGGCGGCATGGTCACGCTGGCCGCTGCACTGCTAAGCCTGATTGCCGTGGCGGAAGCTTATCGCGTGCGGCGGTTGATGAACTTCACCAACCCGTTTGCCGACATGGAAAACGGTGGCTGGCAGCTGGCCAATTCCCTGATCGCCATTGGGCGAGGCGAATGGACCGGTGTGGGACTGGGTAACAGCGTGCAGAAATTGCTCTATCTGCCCGAGATGCACACCGATTTCATCTTCGCGATTCTGGCCGAAGAATTCGGCTTGCTGGGTGTGCTGATTCTTATCGCCCTGCTGGGCGTCATCGTCTGGCGCGGCTTTGTCATCGGCGCGAACGCCGAGGCGCTCAACGAGAGATTCAAGGCCTGTCTGGTTTACGGACTGACGGTCTGGCTTGGCTTGCAGTCCCTGATCAACATGGGGGTCAACATGGGCGCCTTGCCGACCAAGGGGCTGACTTTGCCCCTGATGAGTTACGGCGGTTCGTCCCTGATCACCGTGCTTGTCATGCTCGCCCTGATTCTTCGCACGGACTATGAAAACCGACTTGCGACCGAACGTTCCGGGAGGCGGCCATGAGCAACTCCGGCGAGCGTCTCAAGTTCATGATCATGGCCGGGGGTACCGGCGGTCATGTGTTTCCGGCACTGGCTGTGGCTCACGAACTGCGCCGTCGGGGACACGAAGTCGTGTGGATGGGCGCGCCGGATTCTTTTGAGTCCCGCACCGTTCCCGCGCAGGGTTTCGAGATCGAGTTCATCCGCATCACAGGCCTGCGTGGCAAGGGAATCGGTGCCCTGATTGGCGCGCCGCTGCGCTTGCTGCGGGCGGCTGCACAGGCCTGGTCCATTCTGTCTCGGCGTAAGCCCAATGCGGTTCTGGGCATGGGCGGCTTCGCTTCCGGGCCGGGCGGGCTGGTGGCCAGGCTGCGCAATATTCCTCTGCTTGTTCATGAGCAGAATGCAGCGCCGGGGCTCACTAATCGGCTGTTGTCGCGCATTGCCCAACACGTGCTCGAAGCGTTCCCGGGCACCTTCAAGTCTGCACAGACCGTGGGTAATCCGGTGCGACCCGGATTCGAAGAACTGGAAGATCCGGCGGAGCGTGCACAGCACCGCGCAGGTCAAGCACTTCATGTGCTGGTCATTGGCGGCAGTCAGGGCGCCCGTGCGCTCAACGAAAGACTGCCGCAGGCGCTGGCACTCATGACGCCAGAGGAGCGACCTCAACTACGCCATCAGGCGGGGCGCACGCTTGAAGTCGCGAAGCAGACGTATCTTGCGTCCGGTGTTGACGCCGTGATCGAAGCCTTTATCGAAGACATGCCGGCAGCGTTTGCCCAGGCAGATCTTGTGGTTTGCCGCGCCGGCGCGTCGACCATTGCCGAACTTTCCGCCGCCGGCTGCGCCGCACTGCTGGTGCCGTATCCGTTTGCAGTGGATGATCATCAGACGCGCAACGCGCAGCACCTGACCTCGGTCAATGCCGCGCGCATGATTGCCGAGTCCGAGCTGACCCCGCAGCGCCTAGCCGATGAACTTCGCGAGCTGCTGTCCGATCGCGCGCGCCTGATCGACATGGCACGTGCCGCGCGTTCCAATGCCTGGAACGGTGCAACCCAAGCCATCGCCGATACCTGCGAGCGCGCTGCATTACGGGGGGCGGCGACATGATGACGCTCCCAGCAGGTAACGTCGCCATGCGACGCGTCAAACGCATCCACATGCTCGGCATTGGTGGCATTGGCATGGCCGGTATTGCCGAGGTGTTGCTCAATCTGGGTTACACCGTTTCCGGCACCGACCTCAAGAAGAGCGCGGCAACCGCGCGCCTTGAACAGCTGGGTGCGCAGGTCATGTTCGGGCACGCCGCATCCAACGCTGAAGGTGCGGATGTGATTGTCGTCTCCACTGCGGTCAAGGCTGGCAACCCGGAACTGGAATATGCGCGCGAGATGCGCATTCCCATCGTGCGCCGCGCCGAGATGCTGGCTGAACTGATGCGTTTTCGTCACGGCATTGCCATCGCCGGTACGCACGGCAAGACCAGCACAACCAGCCTGGTTGCAGCGGTGCTCGCGGAGGGTGGCTTGGATCCAACCTTCGTGGTGGGCGGCCGCGTGAAGAGTGCAGACACCAATGCTCGACTGGGTGAGGGCGCTTATCTGGTGGCGGAGGCCGACGAAAGTGATGCGTCCTTCCTGCACCTGAACCCGATGATTGCGGCGGTGACCAATGTCGACGCGGACCATCTGGAAACCTATGGCGGTGATTTCGAGAAGCTGAAGGACACCTTCGTCGAGTTTCTGCATCGCCTGCCTTTCTATGGCCTCGCGGTGCTGTGCATGGACGACCCGGTTCTGCGCGGCCTGATTCCCAGAGTCGGACGGCCAGTGCTGACCTATGGCCTTTCCGACCAGGCCGATGTGCGAGCTGAGAATGTCGTTGCCAATGGGCAGGGCCATGACTTTGACGTGGTCTGGCGCGATGGCACCCGGGCGGCGCTGCATCTGAATCTGCCGGGCCTGCACAATGTGCTCAATGCGCTGGCCGCAGTGAGCATTGCGCGCGAACTGGGCGTCAGCCTTTCCAGCATCGGCAAGGCCTTGCAGGAGTTTCAGGGCATTGACCGGCGCTGCGAAGCACACGGCTGGGTGCAGGTCGATAAGGCACGCGTGTGGCTGGTCGATGACTATGGGCATCACCCGCGTGAACTGGCGGCAACGTTTCAGGCCATGCGCGCGGCCCATCCGGACAAGCGACTGGTCGTCGCCTTTCAGCCGCATCGTTTTACGCGCACCCGTGATCTGTTCGACGACTTCTGTGAAGTGCTCTCCAGTGTCGATGCGCTGCTGCTGCTCGAAGTCTATCCGGCAGGCGAATCGGCCATTGCCGGGGCCGATGCACGCAGCCTTGCGCGCGGCATCCGTGCCCGCGGAAAAGTGGAGCCGGTCTATGTCTCCGCCGTTTTAGAGCTGGTTGCAGCCAGCCGAGGGGTGCTTGAGAACGACGATTTGCTGCTGACAATTGGTGCCGGAGACGTGGGCGGCGCAGCTGCCCTGTTCATGCGCGGAGACGATGCATGAATGCGAGCAAAGACAAGAGTGCGGGAGGAAAGCGGCGTGGCGCCCGGAAGAAAGTCCGGCGCGCCACTGCACGGCCATCAGTACCAGTCTCGCGTGGCCTGCAGGTGCCGCGCGGCGTGCTGATCGAGAATGAACCCCTGTCCCGGCACACCAGCTGGCGCGTCGGTGGGCCGGCCCTGCATTACTTCGAACCGGCAGATCGTGATGATCTGGTGGCCTACCTGCGCGGCCTTTCGGAACAGGAGCCGCTGCTCTGGCTTGGCCTGGGCAGCAACTTGCTGGTCCGTGACGGTGGTTGGCCCGGCACCGTGATTTCTCTGCACAAGGCGCTCGAAGGTCTGGCCGAGGCAGGTCAGCAGGAAATCTACGCGGAGGCGGGCGTTCACTGCGCGCGACTGGCCAAGTTTGCTGGCAGCAAAGCTCGCGCGGGTCTGGGCTTCATGGCCGGCATTCCCGGAACTGTCGGCGGCGCCCTGGCCATGAACGCGGGTGCCTGGGGTTCTGAGACCTGGTCGCAAGTGTCGGCGGTGGAAGTGCTTTATCGGGACGGCCGCAGTGCCTGGCTTGATGCCGCCGATTTTCATTATTCGTATCGGCATGTGGAAACACCGACAGGCTTTGCAGGGTTTCTCGGCGCGCGTTTTCGTGTCAGCGACGATGCCGATGGCGAGCATGCGCGCATGACACGGGAATGGCTGGCCCGACGAAAGCAAACCCAGCCTGTCGGAAAGCGCACCGCGGGCAGCACCTTCCGCAATCCCAAGGACGATCACGCCGCACGCCTGATCGAAGATTGCGGACTCAAGGCTTATCGAATCGGCGGTGCCGAGGTGTCGACGCTGCACGCCAACTTCATCCTTACCGATGAAGGTGCGCGTGCCGCTGACGTAGAGCGTCTGATCAATCATGTTCGCAGCGTGGTTCTCAAGCAGCGCGGCGTTGATTTGATTCCTGAAGTGCGCGTTGTCGGAGATGCAGCATGAACGCGCTCCGGACAATCGTTCAGGATCCGGCGGCCTTCGGAAAGGTGGCTGTGCTCATGGGTGGGTGGTCAGCCGAACGAGAGGTATCCCTGTGGAGCGGCAAGGCCGTGCTTGAGGCCTTGCAGGCCAGACAGGTGGATGCGCACGGCGTTGATGCGCAGCGCGACAACCTGCCTTTGCTCAAGCAGCAGGGTTTCGCACGGGCATTCAACGTTGTGCATGGCACCGGCGGTGAGGACGGTATCTTGCGAGCGGTCATGGACCTGATCGAGATGCCGTGTACCGGCAGCGGGGTATTGGCCTCGGCGCTGGCCATGGACAAGCTGCGTACCAAGCGGGTGTGGCAGGCCGAAGGTTTGCCGACCCCGGACTTCCTGCAAGTGAGCGATGAAACCTCCTTGCGTGAAGCAGCCCTCAAGCTGGGTTATCCGCTGATTATCAAGCCTTCGGCTGAGGGTTCCAGTGTCGGGATCAGCAAGGTTCGCTGCGAGGCAGACCTGATGCCCGCGTACGAGCTGGCGCGTGGCGGCAAGATCGGCACTGCGGTCATGGCGGAACGCTTTATCGACAGTGGCGATCAGCGCGCCGAATACACCGCCGGCGTTCTGGCCGGACAGAGTCTGCCGATCGTGCGCATTGAGCCCGATGGTGAGTTTTATGACTACAACGCTAAGTACGTTTCTGACAAAACCCAATACCACTGTCCGGCAGGTCTGACGCCAGCCTCTGAAGCTCAGCTGCGGTCACTCTGTTTGAAGGCCTTCAATGCAATCGGTGCCAGCGGTTGGGGGCGAATTGATTTCATGCTGGATCAGCAGGGCCGGCCCTGGCTGATCGAGGCCAATCTCGTGCCCGGCATGACGTCTCATTCGCTGGTGCCAATGGCCGCCCGCGAAGCGGGCATGAGTTTCCAGAATCTGTGCTGGAGCATCCTTGAAACCTCCATGGCCGAACCCGGTTCTGCCTCATGAGTGCGAGCATCGCGATGACGTCAAACGGCAACGGCCAGTTTCAGATCGATGTATTGCGCAGCCTGGTGGCCGTGCTGCTGGTGCTGGGCGCGCTCATTGGTCTGTATCTGGTGGCACCACTGGATGCGCCCCTGACCCGCCTCGAGATTCGCGGCAGCTTTGAAAAACTCCAGCCCCAGGATGTGCGCCGTGCTGCTGAAGCCGAGATCGAGGCGGGCTTCTTTGCAGCAGATCTTGAAGCCATTCATGACGCAGTCGCGGCGTTGCCGTGGGTGGCGCGTGTCAAGGTTGATCGCAAGTGGCCGGGCATTGTGGCGCTGCAAGTCTGGGAGCGGCAGGCCGTTGCGCGCTGGAATGAGAAGAGCGTTCTGGATGAACGGTCTCAGTCATTCAAGCCGCGTGCCGCAGAGATTCCAACCGGACTGCCACAGCTGGCGGGCCGTGCGGGTCAGGAGACGGAAGTCTTGCAGGCCTGGCAGCGTCTTTCTGCAGCGCTACGGGGTACGCCCTTGGAGCTGGAATCACTAAAGCTGGACGAGCGCGGGCAGTGGCAGGCCCGTACGCGCAGCGACATCGAATTGCGATTTGGACAGGCATTGCCGGATGAGCGTCTTCCGGTTTTGCAGAGCGCCGGACTACCGGCACTCGATGGACGCTGGCAGCTGGTCCAGTACATCGATCTTCGTTACACAAACGGGTTTGCCGTTGGCTGGAAAGACCAGTCGCAAACCGAGGGAGCAGCACAATGAGCAAGAGAGAAACCCGCAATCTGCTGATGACCCTGGACGTTGGAACGTCCAAGGTCGTCTGCGTTATCGGCGAGATGATGCAGGGTGGAAAAGTGGAAGTGGTTGGCTTCGGCCAGCAACCTTCACGCGGCCTGAAACGTGGCGTGGTCATCAACATGGACGCCACGGTTCAGTCGATCCGCCGTGCGGTGGAAGAAGCCGAGATGATGGCCAATGCGCGCGTGCAGAGCGTGTACGTGGGTTTGTCCGGCGCGCACATCAAGAGCCAGAACTCGGTGGGTGTGGTACCGGTGAGCTCGCGCGAAGTTTCGCATCGTGATGTGGAGAAAGTCATCGAGGCGGGACGCGCCATCGCGATTCCTGCCGATCAGAAAGTGATCCATGTTCTGCCGCAGGAATTCGTCCTCGATAACCAGGAAGGCATCCTGCGTCCGGAAGGCATGTTTGGCGTGCGGCTGGAGGCCAAGGTGCATATCGTCACCGGCTCGATGTCGGCGGCGCAGAACCTGCAGAAGTGCGTGGAGTCCTGCGGACTGCACGTCGAAAAACTCTGCCTGCAGCACATCGCGTCCAGCATGGCGGTGTTGCTGCCTGACGAGAAGGACCTGGGTATCTGCATGGTCGATATCGGCGGCGGTACTTCGGACATCGCGGTGTTTCGTGGCGGCTCGGTGCGACATACAGCTGCACTGCCTATTGCCGGCGAGCAGGTCACCAATGACATCAGCGTGGCTTTCCGCACCCCAACCCAGGCGGCCGAAGACATCAAGGTCAAATACGGTTGCGCTCTGCCGCAGCTGATCGAGACCGACGAAGAGATTGAAGTGCCGAGCGTGGCCGATGGCACCCCGCGGCGTCTGTCGCGCAAGACTCTGGCTGAAGTGATCCGTCCTCGCTACGAAGAGCTGTTCCGGTTCGTACGCAAGGAGCTGCATCGGGCGGACTGGTATGACGGTATCGCGGGTGGCGTGGTGCTGACCGGCGCCGCATCCATGATGCCGGGTGTGCCGGAGTTGGCTGAAGAAGTATTTGAGGTTCCGACCCGGCTTGGGCATCCGCACGACGTCGGCGGTTCGCGCGATGTGGCGGGAAGTCCGGCGTATGCCACTGCCGTAGGACTGCTGCTCTACGCGCGCTCACAAAACCAGACGAGAGTCCCCAGCGGCGACCCGCGCGGAGTGGGTTACTGGGCAGAGCGTGTGAGCACCTGGTTCAAGGGCAATTTCTGATTCGGGCGGTAAGCGATATGGCAAACGGGCAAGGAAAAGGGCAAGCAGGAAGCGCGGGAAATTCAGTTTGAAATGAGACGGAAATATTTTGTGATAACTGTTGCAATTGTTTTGTCAAGTAGTACAATTCCAAACAGTTGAACTTAATCGCAAAATCTAATCTGTTATCACAAATGCAGTGGCGATTTTCAGCTGCAGAAACATTTAGACAAGACGACATCAACTTTTCGATTCAAGGGCGGAGGTCACCATGAACATGCGTACAAATGAGCTATACGAGATCGTTGACGGGCAACCCATGGACGCGGTTATCCGCGTCATCGGCGTGGGCGGCGGCGGCTGCAACTCGGTCAATGAAATGGTCATGGCTGAGATCGAGGGCGTTGAGCTGATTGCAGCCAACACCGATCGCAAGCACCTGGAAAAGTGCAAGACCACCAACATCATGCAGCTGGGTCCGCGTTGCTCACGCGGTCTGGGTGCGGGCAGCGATCCCATGCGGGGTCGTGAGGCGGCGGCTGAATCCCGCGACCTGATTCGCGAAATGATTGAAGGTACCGACCTTCTCTTTATCTGCGCAGGCATGGGTGGCGGCACCGGCACCGGCGCCGCACCGGTGATCGCTGAAATTGCCAAGGAAATGGAAATTCTGACCGTTGCGGTGGTCACCAAGCCCTACGCTTTCGAGCCGCCCAAGCGTCGCGGTGTTGCTGATCGTGGTCTGGCTGAGCTGCGCAACTTGGTGGATTCCCTGATCGTGATCCCCAACGAGAAGTTGCAGCTGGTCCTGCCGGAAGACATGACAGTGGTGGAATGCCACAAGAAGGCTGACGAAGTGCTCAAGAATGCCGTGCAAGGCATCTCCGGCATCATCACTAGCCCCGGTGAAATCAGTGTCGACTTCGCGGACGTGCGCACGGTGATGTCCAACCGCGGCATGGCGATGATGGGCATTGGTGTGGGTTCTGGCGAAGCGCGCGCGATAGAGGCTGTTGAAGCAGCGCTGTCCTGCCCGCTGATCGACGACATCGAACTGCATGATGCCAAGGGCATTCTGGTCACCCTGGCACACAGCGGTTCGCTCAAGAAGAAGGAACTCACCCTGGTCATGGAGCGCGTGGGTCAGATCGGCAATGACGAAGTCGACATGAAGTTCGGCATCAGCATTGACGAGTCCATGGGTGAAGATCTGCGCGTCACTGTTGTGGCAACCGGTCTGGGTTCCAAGGCTGCAGCTGCCGCTGACCGCCAACGCGAAGCCGAAGAGAATCGCAAGGTCGTCAATATCAACCAGCCTCGCAGCGAACCGGCGATCCCGCCGCTCATCGGGCCAGCTGACATTGACTACGAAACACCTGCAATCAGCCGGGAACGGAAAGTGGCCAACGGTGGCAGCAGTGCGCCGAGCTGGCTGAACCAGCTCGATGAAAGCGTCCTGAATATCCCGACTTTCCTGCGACAACAGGCTGATTAAGCAGGTCGAGCGGCCATGTGCCGTCCGGAACCGATGCTAAAATTGTGGGTCGGACCCTGAGGAACCTGATTCTCAGGGCCGCCCACTTGATCCTTCCAGTTCCCAGCGCATGGTCAGACAACGCACCCTGAAACGAGCGGTTCGCGCCGCCGGCATCGGACTGCATTCCGGCAGCCGCGTCTTCATGTCGCTGCTGCCGGCCGGTCCTGACACCGGCATCATTTTCAGGCGTGTGGACCTGACGCCGGCCGTGGAAGTACCGGGTGATGCCTCCCTGATTCGCGAAACAACCTTGTCCAGCACGCTGATCAAGGATGACGGAACCAAGGTCGCAACGATTGAGCATCTGATGTCTGCCCTTGCGGGTCTGGGCATCGACAACTGCGTGGTGGAGCTGTCATCGGCGGAAACACCCATCATGGACGGCAGTGCAAGCCCGTTCGTATTCCTGATCCAATCTGCGGGAATCCACGAACAGGACGCGCCCAAGAAGTTCATCCGAATTCTCCAGCCTGTGCAGGTGGAAGAAGAGGACAAGTTCGCCCGATTCGAGCGCTTCGATGGCTTTCGCCTGAGTTTCAGCGTGGAATTCAAACACCCGGTCTTCAAGTCCGGGACGCAGTCGGCCGTGGTGGACTTTTCTTCAACGACCTACGTTCAGGAAGTCGCGCGGGCCAGAACTTTCGGCTTCATGCGCGAGCTTGATCAGCTCCGGGCCAACAACCTTGGGCTGGGCGCAAGTCTGGACAACGTAGTGGCGCTGGACGAATTCCGCATCGTCAATCATGACGGTCTGCGCTACGAAGACGAGCTGGTCCGCCACAAGATTCTGGATGCCATCGGCGACCTCTACCTGGCCGGGCACAGCATCATCGGGGCCTACACCGCCCACAAATCCGGTCACGGACTCAATAACAAGCTCCTGCGCAAGCTGCTGGCAGACCCTGAGGCCTGGGAAATCGTCACATTTGAAGACGAGCAGCGCGGCGCCCCAATTGCCTATGTAAGGGGCGCTTTGGCAGGCGCCTGAGGCGTTTTCCGAGCGCCATGTGCCAGAAGTGGCACTTTCGACCACGCCCAGGGGCTGGTCAATCCTTGCGCAACTTCGCTTGCCGAAAGTAAGCTTCGGTGTTCAGCGCCGTGGTTTGACCTTTATCTCTAGTCGATAGACATCAAATCCGTGGTGCTGTCGAAGGTGTTCGAGCAGGTCTTCGCGCTGGTAGCGAAGCCGGGTCGTCGCCGCCGCATTATCAGAAAATACAACCAGGGTTTCAGCGCGTAGGTTGGCAACGCGGACACTTTTCTGTTCGCAGTCGCCGAGCCAGGCGCTCAAGGCATCGTCCAGTTCACGAATCTGACGGACGAGGTCGAACAGGTTTTCGAGCTTTCCCGGCTGTGCCTGCAGCCGACCATGCAGCAGCGCGGGTTCCGCGTTTGTTTTGATTTGACCGGAGTTCCTGCGTCCCATGGATATCATCGTCGTTAGCCGAGACCGGAAGCGAACGCGTCGCTTCGCCATCAGCCCCAAGAGTATCCTGATTTGGTTGCCGACCTCTTTGTGCCTGGGCGCGCTGCTGGCGCTGGCGGGCACACTGGGCTGGGCAGCACGAGGCGAGCAGCTTGTTGTGGCAGAGGTTCCCAACTCCCTGATGGAGGTCTGGGAGGAGAAGGTAGCGAGCCAGAAGCGAGAGCTGGAAATGGCCAAGGCTGAGGCACTGGAGAACACCCGGGCGCTGTCGCATCGTCTGGCCAAACTGCAGGCACACGTGCTGCGCCTGGACGCTGCGGGCGGCCGAATGACCCAGATTGCGGGACTCGATGAGGCCGAATTCAACTTCTCGAAGGACCCGCCGGTCGGCGGTCCTGAGGTGCCGGAATCATCGTTCCTACCGATAGGGAGTGACCCCATCCTTGGCTCCCTGGATGCATTCGAGCAGAAGCTGGAGGCACGGGAGCGGCAGCTGCGGGTGCTGGAAGACATCTTGCTGGCCGGTCGTCAGCAGCGTCAGAGCAAGCCATCAGGTTGGCCGGTGGTGGGCGGCTACATTTCTTCGGTTTTCGGCTGGCGCTCAGATCCTTTCAATGGTCGGCGTACCCGCCACAATGGCATCGACTTTGCGGCGCCTTCAGGTTCGGCCGTAAAAGTGGTTGCCGCAGGTCTGGTGACCAAGGTCGAGCGACAGTCTGGCTATGGCCTCTTGGTGGAGGTCAATCACGGTAATGGCTATGTCACCCGCTACGGACACAATCGCCGTGCCTTGGTGAAAGTCGGTGAACGGGTCCGCAACGGGCAAAAGATTGCCACTGTCGGGACCAGCGGTCGCTCAACGGGGCCGCATCTCCATTTTGAAGTGGAGCTCAATGGCTACGTCGTCAACCCGGCTCAGTACATCCAGGCCGCACAATAAGCCCGAGCGAGGCCTGATTGCGGCGGCCCAGGGTCTTGAAACCGGACGTCGCGGACCCACCAAGGGCATAATGCGCGGCAAAATTCTGCTGAGTGTCCTCGGGGCAAGTGTATTGCCTGCGACGCTCGCCAACACTCAAGGTTCACATGTCCAATAACTGGCTGGCACGCCTTTTCGGCAGCCGCAATCAGCGAAACGTCCGTGCATTCCGCGGCATGGTCAAGAATGTCGCTGAACTGGAAGAAAAATACGCGGCTATGAGCGACGGCGAACTTGCCGCGCAAACCGGATTGTTTCGGGAAAGACTGGCCCAGGGTGAGACGCTCAAGAAGTTGCAGGCCGAAGCTTTCGCCGTGGTTCGAGAGACCGGCAAGCGCGTTCTCGGCATGCGCCATTTCGATGTGCAGCTGATCGGTGGTGCGGTATTGCACGAAGGCAAGATCGCGGAAATGCGCACCGGTGAGGGCAAGACCCTGGTCGCAACACTGGGCGCCTATTTGAATGCCCTGGAAGGCAAGGGTGTGCACGTTGTAACGGTCAACGACTATCTGGCACGCCGCGACGCTGACTGGATGGGCAACATTTTCCGCTTTCTGGGAATGACCGTTGGTGTTGTCGCATCAGGGCAGACGCAGGCTGAAAAGCGCGAGGCCTATGCCTGCGACATCACCTATGCCACCAACAATGAGCTTGGATTTGATTACCTGCGCGACAACATGGCCTTTTCGCTGGCCGACAAGGTTCAGCGCGGCCAGCATTACGCGATCATTGACGAAGTCGACTCCATCCTGATTGACGAAGCGCGCACACCGCTGATCATCAGTGGTCCGACCGACGATGATCCCGATCTGTACCGCCAGATCAACAACTTCATCCTCAAGCTGGAGCGCCAGAAAGAGGAAGACGGCGAAGGCGATTTCTGGGCGGATGAGAAGTCGCGCCAGGTGCATCTGTCGGAAGCCGGGCACGAAAAAGTTGAAGACCTGATGCGCAGCCACGGTCTGCTGGGAGACGAGGAAAGTCTCTACGACGCGGCCAATATCATCCTGATGCATCACACCAATGCGCTACTTCGAGCGCATCACCTGTATCGCAAGGATGTGGAATACATCGTGCGCGGACAGGACGTGGTCATCATCGACGAATTCACCGGCCGCATGATGGCCGGACGTCGCTGGTCCGACGGACTGCACCAGGCGATCGAGGCCAAGGAAGGGGTCAAGATCAAGCAGGAAAACCAGACGCTGGCGAGCATCACTTTCCAGAACTACTTCAGGCTGTACGACAAGCTCTCCGGCATGACCGGAACGGCCGACACCGAGGCCTTCGAGTTCCAGAGCATCTACGGACTTGAAGTGGTGGTAATTCCCACTAACCGGCCGATGATCCGCGACGATCGCGGTGACCAGATTTTCATCTCCGCGCAGGAAAAGTACGAAGCGGTCATCAAGGACATCATTGAGGCCAACAAGAAGCAGCAGCCGGTGCTGGTGGGTACCGCCAGTATCGAAACCTCCGAACTGCTTTCCGGCCTGCTCAAGAAAGCGGGCATTCCGCACGAAGTGCTCAACGCCAAACAGCACGAGCGGGAAGCAGAGATTGTGGCCAATGCCGGCCGTGCCGGCACCGTGACCATAGCCACCAACATGGCCGGTCGCGGAACGGATATCGTGCTGGGAGGCTCGCTCGAAGCAGAGCTGGCCAACATTGCCGAAGACGATACCGCCGCTAGAGAGAAGGCGCGGGCGGATTGGAAAGTTCGTCACGATGCGGTGCTGGAATCCGGTGGCCTGCTGGTCATCGGTTCAGAGCGACATGAGTCTCGGCGCATTGATAATCAGCTGCGCGGCCGTTCAGGCCGACAGGGCGATCCAGGTGCCACGCGCTTCTATCTGTCGCTGGACGACAGCCTCATGCGCATCTTCACCCCGCCTCGCATGCGCGCAATGCTGCAGGGTCTGGGCATGCAGCCGGGCGAGGCTATCGAACATCGCTGGGTGACCAGTGCGATCGAAAATGCGCAGCGCAAGGTGGAAGGACACAACTTCGATATTCGCAAGAATCTGCTCGAATACGACAACGTCGCCAACGACCAGCGCAAGGCGATCTACGAACTGCGCGACGAACTCATGGGCGCGGAGATCGTAACGCCGCTGATTGAGGAAATTCGTGAAGACGTCATGGACGCGGTTGTCGATGCCTTCATTCCGCCGCAGTCAGTTGAAGATCACTGGGACATCAAGGGGCTGGAAGAAGCCCTGAACAAGGATTTCGGTCTCGACCTGCCCATCGCGAAATGGCTTGATGAAGACGGGGGGCTCAATGAGAAGGGCCTGCGCATCAAGATCATCGAGTCATTGGGTGCGCGCTACGCCGAAAAGAAGGAAAAAGTAGGCGCAGCGGTGCTCGAGCATTTTGAAAAGGCAATTTCCCTGCAGGTATTGGATAAATTCTGGCAGGAACATCTGGCTGCCACGGATTACATGCGCCAGGGCATTCATCTGCGTGGCTATGCGCAGAAAGACCCCAAGCAGGAATTCAAGCGCGAAGCGTTCACCATGTTCAACGACATGCTGGCGCGCTTCAAACATGAAGTGACCGCGATGCTCGCACGCGTCAAGATCCAGACCGAGGAAGAGGTGCAGGCCATTGAAGCTGCGCGTCGTGCCAAGGAACGGCCGATGGAGTTTCAGCACGCATCGTCGCCTGATCCCTCCGCAGGCTCGGCTGCGCAAGATGGCATGCCGCCGCCGCGGGCGCCTACCAATGCCCCAGGCGCCGCGGCCCCTGCGAGTACGCAGGGTCGTAGCCTGACCACAGGCGAAGCACCGCCACCGCCAAGTGCAAAACCGGAAACCTTTGTCCGCGACGGTAAGAAAGTAGGCCGCAATGACCCTTGTCCCTGTGGTTCAGGCAAGAAATACAAAGCCTGTCACGGCAAGCTCGCGTAAGTAAACGCAAAGCGGGGGTGGCGCTGTATTGGCGTCAATCTTCGTCTGGCCGGTCTGGCCGGTCTGGCCGGTCTGGCTGTCTCAGCCAGGCGATTCCGATGATGGTGAAGCTGCTTGTCATCAGCAGGGCGTAGCACCATTCAATGGCGTTCAGCGCCGCATCCCGATGTTCGACAAAATGCTGCAGCGGCAAACTGACAAGGCCGAGCAGGAGCATCAATGCGCAAATAGCGCCGAGCAGACGCTGTAGCCCGCCTCTTGCCAGAACTGAGGCGAGCAGCATCTGCGCCAGCACGGTGAACGAAAAGTAAATTGTCACCCCGTAGCGGCGCAGCCATTGATAGATGTCGCCCTGCACGCCGAGAAAAGTGGCGTACAGAATCAGGAAGGCGGCGCCAATGACCCCGATGACCGCAATGCTTGTGTTGCGTTTGGGACTCGAGGGTGAGGACGATGCAAGCCACTGGGCGGTGCCGATCCAGAACAGTCCAATCAGGGCGGCGCTGGGCAACATCAGGCCCTTGAACAGGTGGTTTGCAAGGCCAAAGCGCGCTGCTCTGGAAATGGACGTACAACCGTCCAGGTAAGGAAAACACCAGGGCACCAGTCCCTGTGATGCAGAGATCAGATAGCTTGCATGTACCGCTAGCAAGGGCACGAGCCCACATGCCAGGGCCAGCCATCCAAGACTGAAGCGCGCACGCGGCCGGAGACTTTCGCCCGGCCGCGATGCGCGTTTCATTGCGTCTCTCAGAGCATCTCGACGGCCAATGCGACCGCTTCACCACCGCCGATGCACAGCGTAGCGATACCGGTCTTGCCGCCGGTCTTTTTCAGCGCACCGATGAGGGTCGCGAGAATACGTGCACCGCTGGCACCGATGGGGTGGCCCAATGCGCAGGCGCCGCCATGAATATTGACCTTCTTCGGGTCAAGGCCATGTTCCTTGGTGGCGGCCATGGTCACCACGGCAAAAGCTTCGTTGATCTCCCAGAGGTCCACGTCCGCCGCTTTCCAGTTCAGTTTGTCGAGCAGGATCTGAATGGCGTGGACCGGTGCCGTGGTGAATTCGGCGGGCAGGCGCGCGTGCGAGCTATGGCCAAGGATTCGGGCCAGGGGCTTGATGCCGCGCTTGCTGGCTTCTTCAGCGCTCATGACCACGATCGCCGCTGCACCATCCGAAATAGAGCTGGCATTGGCGGCAGTGATTGTGCCGTCTTTCTTGAACGCGGGACGCAGGGAAGGAATCTTGTCCGGTCGTCCCTTGGCCGGTTGCTCATCATGTTCGATGACGGTGGTGCCGCGCTTGCTGACGATCTCAACCGGCGCAACTTCAAATTTGAAGCTGCCGTCTTCGCTGGCCTCTTTGGCGCGGCGCAGTGATTCCACCGCAAAGGCATCCTGCTCTTCGCGCGTGAAGCTGTACTGGTCTACGCAACGCTCAGCGAACACACCCATCGGCGTGCGCTTTTCGTAGGCGTCTTCGAGACCGTCCAGCGCCATGTGATCTAGTAGTTCGCCATGGCCGTAGCGATATCCGCTGCGACCTTTCGGGATCAGGTACGGCGCGTTGCTCATGGACTCCATGCCGCCGGCCACCATGACCTCGTTGGTGCCGGCGCGGATCAGATCGTGAGCCAGCATGACGGCCTTGAGGCCCGAGCCGCACATCTTGTTGATCGTTGTGGCATTGGCAGAATCGGGCAAACCCGCGCCGCGCATGGCCTGGCGCGCCGGTGCCTGTCCCTGTCCGCCGGGCAGGCAATTTCCCATGATCACTTCCTGCACGTCTTCGGGTTTGAGTCCCGCGCGATCCACAGCGGCGCGAATCGCGGTTGCACCCAGTTCGGATGCGGTGATTCCACTCAATTCGCCGAGCATGCCGCCCAGTGGCGTGCGGGCGACGGCGGCGATGACGATTTCTTTGTCAGACACAAAATGCTCCAGATCGTTGACTTGAACCGCCTATTATCGCAAATAGCGGCTCGTCAGCGAGGGTGCGCTGTCGCTCCGGTCAGTCGGTGGCCGGAAGGCGGGGCTTGCCCACGCTCAACAGATCGTCGACGACGGTCTTGGCTTTGGGCTGCGTCCGTGACTGGGCCTGAGCCTCGCGACCGGACAAGCTCATCTCGATGGGGAATGATTCGGCGATGGCGTCCCGGCTTAGGGGGATTTTTACGTACTCGCCGCTGCGCCACAGCGCCAGCTGGTCTGCATAGTTTTCGCTGTTGACCCAGCCGTCATTGCCGCCAAGAAGCGCGAAGTAGTTGGCGTCCATGTCAGAAAGATCTGAAATGTGACGTGCCTGCGCGCCGTACTGGACCTGGTGCTTTCCGCGGACCAGACCGTGTGAGTTTTTCATCACCGACTCCCGCGTCCCGCCAGCACCCCATTCCGCAACTTTGAGATTGCGGCCAAGCACCGGGACCGCATGCAGCAGGTGATGAATGCTCAGGCGGTGCATATGGCCCCAACTCGGATAACGGGACAGGGCTTTGCATGCGCGTCGGTTGGCGCGTTTGAGCAGGCGCTGTCTGTCATCCATCGGGCGCTGCGCCAGATCGGACAAGAGTAGCCGGGTATGGCGGCCCCACTCATCATCGAGTTCGGTGCCGGGATGCAGGTTCAGGGCTGAAGCCAGCTCGTGCAACAAGGCTTCAAAAGCGACTGGAGTACGCGAATCCGCTGCGTAGTCGCCGTCCCATATGCGCAGCAGGCGGATGAGCTCAAGGTCTCCATTCACCGTTTCGAGCTGGTCTGCGAGTTCACGAGACAGCGCCGCAGCACCAGCCACCACGGTGTCCTGCTGCAAGGCCTTCATGTCGCGGACTGAGAGCTGCTGCTTGTCAGCAAGCGTTGCCAACCGCGCGGCGCGGTCGCCTTCACTGAAGAAAATGCCAAGCGGGGCGTCCCTGAATTTGGGCCGATCGTTGGCCGATACCCGAAAGCCACACTCCGGGTTGAGGCCCATGGGCAGGCTGCTGGCGTCCCAGCGAAGCTCCCAATTTGCGGTGGCCTGTACCGGGTCAATAACGGGGGACGATCCGGGTAGATCTTCGCGCCGGGGCAGATGCGCTGCGTAGACATGGCCAATGTCGCCTGTTCGTGTGGCAAACAGGATGTTCTGCGCGCAAACGCCAAAGTCCTTGAATGCTGCTCGAAACTGAGCAGGAGTCTGTGCGCGTGCCGCGCTCAGAAAGGCCCCGATCTCGTCAGACACGGCATGACCCATCCAGCGTAGCGCTACCGGACCGCCTTGCACTTTGAGCATCGCGGCGTCGTTGAGAATCGGGCCGTGTGCGGTACGCCGGATTCGACGCTTGCGGGTTCCGAGGCCGCGAACCCGGATGCTGAGATGTTCTGTATGTATTTCGTGATCCGGCAGACTTGATACGTCCACCAGATCGCTGGAAGCGGCGCGCATGTTGGTTCCGCCCCAGCACATATGCGGCCCCGCCCCAACACCGACAAACGGAAGACCGGGCGGCATGAATCCGGTCATGTGATAGCTCGGGCATTGCAGTGCCGCGAGCAGCCAGAAGTTGGGCAAGGTTTGCCCCAGATGCGGATCATTGGCAATCAGCGGTGATCCGCTCGCAGTGCGCCAACCGGCAATCACGACGCTGTTGCTGCCGCTTCGGGAGAAGTGGGCGATGCTGCGCGCCAGCCGGCTGCCAGACAGGGTGCCGCCAATGATGCGAAGTCGTTTCCACAGATCTGCAAAGCGCGGGTGATTGCGTTGCTTGAGCAGTGCAAGGTAACTGGCCCAGTTCACGTCGGCGCCCATCAGCCGCCCCATGCAGAGCACATCCTGGATGGTCCAGGGTTCCGGCCTCATCGCCAGCCAGCCGAACTCCGGCGGCAGTTTCTGCATGCGCGACTGATAGTCGTTCAGGCCGCGCACAAAAGGTTCTAGCCAGGCGCGGGTTGCGTCGGGCAGGGCCTGCTCGCAACGGGCTGCGGCGGCGTTGAGGTCCAGCAGGCGAAGCGCGTGATCCAGCCTGACAGCCAGTGGCCCGAGCATTTCGGCCACACGTCCTTGTGCGATGCGCTTCATGATGTGCATCTGCGCAGACCGCAAATGCAGATGACACATGCCCAGCGCATACGCGGCATCGTCGTCTGAGGCCGCCTGAATGTAGGGGATGGCGTACGCATTCCAGCGAATCTGGACATCTTGCTGCAGGCGCAGTCCAGAGGTTGGAAATACCGCCAGGCGATCTTCGAGGGTCAGGCTCATCGCGCCAGTATTGGCGCGCAATATTGCAGGATAGAGACGCCTCGCAGTTCAGCGTGATTGCAGATGCATTTCACGCACGGTCTGGCCATGCTGCAAAACGCGGAAGCAATCTGGAGACAGGGTCTTTTCTGCCAGAGCATCGGCGAGCGCTTGTGGCGGCGCATCCAGCGCTTCCAGCGTCAGCCTGAAGGTGCCCCAATGCATGGCGAAAGTTTGTTTGCTTCGAACATCCAGATGAATCTGCACCGCTTCGACAGGGTCGACATGAACCGCGCGCATGAAAGGACGCGGCTCGTAGGCCCCGATGGGAATCATCGAGATATCGATGGAAGCGAAATGCTCGCCAATCTGCTTGAAGTCCGCGCCGTAGCCGGTGTCACCTGCGAAATAGAAACGCAGACCGCCGATTTCGAATACGAAACCACACCAAAGACTGCGATTGCCGTCTGTCGCGCCGCGCCCGGAAAAATGCTGTGCGGGCACCGCGTGGGCCGTCATTTCGGCGCACTGCGCGGACTGCCACCAGTCCAGTTCGCGGACCGATTCGATGCCGCGTTTTGCGAACCAGTCACGTAGCCCGAGTGGCACGACAAACTGTGGGTTGTCCCGCTTGGCGAGCGCCTTGACGGTATCTGCGTCCAGGTGATCGTAGTGATTGTGTGAGATCAGCACGGCGTCAATACGGGGTAGCTCATGCATGTGCAGCCCCAGTGGCGCGATGCGCGCAGGCCCGGCCCACTGCACCGGCGAAACCCGGTGCGAGAACACCGGATCGGTCAGGATGTTCAGCCCGCCGGCCTGGATAAGAAAACTGGCATGACCAATCCAGGTCAGGCTGGTCTCGGTGCGATTGTTTGCCAGCCAGACCGGATCATTTTCGGCCCGCTGAAACCGGGGGCGCGTCCATTTCTGGGTGCGCATGTCGCGCAGAAATTTCCACATGGGGGTGCCGCCATGGGGATCATTGCGGTAATTATTCTTGAAGCGGCCGTCTGCTGTCCGCGGCGCGCCCTTGGCCTGATGCTTCATTGCCAGTTCGTCACGTCAGCATCTGTCAGACGCCACAGATACCAGCTTGCCACCGAGCGATAGGGCGCCCAGTTGTCCGTAATCTGCAGAGTCTCCGCAACCTCGAGTTTCCGGCCCTCGTTGAACAGGCGGTTGACGCCATTGCGCAGGCCAACGTCCCCCATGGAAAAAATATCCAGCCGATCCATGGCAAAGATCAGGAACATCTCGGCCGTCCACCGACCCACGCCGGGCAGGGCATCGAGTGCCTCCACCGCAAGTTCGTCGTCCATCTTTCTGAGCGCCTTGAAATTCAGCTCTCCGGACAGGACGCTTTCACTGATGCCGATCAGCCATTTGCATTTGGCATTGGACAGACCGCAGGCGCGTAGCTGTTCGTGAGTGACGCTGAGCAGCTTCTCGGGCGTCAGGCGCGTGCGTACGCCGGTCAGGGTATGAACTCGCGCCTGGATGGTGTCGCCAGCCTTGGTCGATAGTTGCTGGCCGATGATGGAACTGGCCAGAACGTGAAACGGATCGCGCTTGCGCTGTCCGAGCGTGCAGGGGCCGTATTGGCGCATGAGCTTGCGCAGGGTAGGGCAGCGCCTGGAGAGATGCTTCTGCGCGGAGATGATGGTTTCGGCGTCGATCATGGGCTCAGCTGATGATCTTCAATGCCAGATACGGGCAAAGGTTGAAGACGATGACCGCGATCTTGAACTGTCCCAGATACTGGAAGTAGGCGCGGCCCAGTGCTTTTTCGTCCATGCCAAACAGTCTGGAGTGAACGCGGGAAATCAGGCTTCGCATCGAGATGATGCCAAGCGTTGAGAGCGTGAGTATCCCGATGTTGAATGCCAACGACCAACCCAGGAGCTCGGTAAGAGTAGCCAGTTGCATGGTCCTGTTCTCCGGTTTCAGCGTGCGTAGTTCCGGCGGCGCATGGCCAGTGAACGCGCATCATAGTCGGGCTTTTTGCGCCAAGTCCGTAGAATGGGCCCATCTGCCGGAGGTCACACCATGTTGTTCACGTTTTTTCTGACGGTTCGTGAAGCGGGCGTCAAGACATCCTTGTCCGAATTTCTGATGCTGCTTGAGGCCCTGTCCAAGCACGTCGCCGTGTTCTCGATCGACGACTTCTACCATCTGGCCCGCTCCACGATGGTGAAGGATGAGAATCAGTATGATCGCTTTGACCGCGCCTTTGCTGCCTATTTCAAGGGGATCGAGGCCGTCAGTGGCGAAATGTTCGACTCCATTCCGGAAGACTGGCTGCGCAAGCAGGCCGAGAAGCTGCTGACGGAAGAAGAGAAGGCCAAGATCCAGGCGCTGGGCGGGCTCGACGAATTGATGGAGACGCTGAAGAAGCGCCTTGAGGAGCAGAAGGAGCGTCATCAGGGCGGCAGCAAGTGGATCGGTACCGGCGGCACCAGCCCGTTCGGTAACGGTGGCTACAATCCCGAAGGCGTGCGCATCGGTGGTTCTGGCGGCAACAAGAAAGCCGTCAAGATCTGGGAGAAGCGCGAGTTTCGCAATCTGGACGACACCATCGAACTGGGTACCCGCAACATCAAGATTGCGCTGCGTCGCCTGCGAAAGTTTGCGCGAGAAGGCGCTGCAGAAGAACTCGATATTGACGACACTATCAGCAGCACCGCACGCAACGCGGGCTGGCTGGATATCAAGATGGTGCCGGAGCGGCACAACACGGTGAAGGTGTTGCTGTTCCTCGATGTGGGCGGATCAATGGACCCGCACGTCAAGGTGTGTGAAGAACTGTTCAGCGCGGCCAAGACCGAGTTCAAGCACCTTGAGTATTTCTACTTCCATAACTTCATCTACGAGAGCGTCTGGAAAGACAATCTGCGTCGCAACAATGAGCGCATTCCACTGTTCGACGTGATGCATAAATACAGTTCGGACTACAAAGTCATTTTTGTTGGCGACGCGTCCATGAGCCCCTACGAGATCGTGCAGCCGGGCGGCAGCATCGAGCACTGGAATGAAGAGGCCGGTGCGGTATGGATGAAGCGCATGCTGGAAGTTTTCCCGCGACTGGTCTGGCTCAACCCGGACGCCGAACAACGTTGGGAATATTCACCTTCGGTGAACATCACGCAGGAACTGATTGGCGCTGATCGCATGTTTCCGATGACCATCAATGGCCTTGAAAAAGCGATGCGCCGCTTGAATCACTCGGGCTCTTCGATGGCGATGGCCTGATCGGGCGCCTTATCCTCAGCGCAGTGACAGCATGATTTTCCCGATGTGCTCGCCGCTCTCCATCAGGCTATGCGCGGCTGCCGCCTCTTCAAGCGGGAAGCTTCGATAGATCACTGGCTTGATCTTGCCGCTTTCAAGCAGCGGCCAGACCCGTTGACGCAGGGCGGCGGCGATGTCGGCCTTGAAGGCATTGGAGCGCGGGCGCAGAGTTGAGCCGGTGAGGTGCAATCGGCGCATCAGCACCTGCGCCAGTGGAATCTGCGCTTCGATGCCGCCGAGCAAGGCGATGAGCACCAGCCGACCATCATCGGCGAGGCATGATATTTCGCGCGGCACATAGCTGCCTCCGACCATGTCCAGAATCACATCAACGCCGCGGCCTTCGGTGCTCTGTTTGATGACATTGGCGAAGTCTTCGGATTTGTAGTTGATGCCGCGTGTGGCGCCGAGTTGCTCGCAGGCTTTTACTTTTTCATCCGAGCCGGCGGTGGCATAGACCGTGTGGCCCAAGGCACGTGCAAGCTGAATGGCGGAAATACCGATGCCGCTGCTCCCACCCTGAACCAGCAGGCTTTCTCCGGGCTGGATGGCCGCGCGATCAAACACATTGCTCCAGACTGTGAAGAACGTCTCCGGTAATGAAGCGGCTTCCAGATCGCTGAGTCCGGCTGGAATCGGCAAGCAGTGCGCCGCGGGGGCGATGCACAATTCGGCATAGCCACCGCCAGGAGTCAGCGCACAAACGCGGTCGCCAATTTTGAAATCTGTGCCGCTCACATCACCGCCGACAATCTCGCCAGCAACTTCGAGTCCCGGCAGATCCGAAGCGCCTTTGGGCGGCGGATAAGCCCCCGCACGCTGCAGAACATCTGGTCGATTGATGCCCGCTGCGTGAACGCGGATGAGTACCTCACCAGGTCCTGGTGTCGGGTCTGGTCGCTGGCAAAACTGAAGAACTTCCGGCGCGCCCGGCTGCGTGATTTCAATGGCTTTCATTAGCCGATGATGCAGTAGTGATCAGGGCAGCACCACAGCGGACTGACCCTTGTGGCGACACTTAGCGAGGTCGAGTAACCGACATGGCGCGACCTGATACTTACTGTGCTGGGCTTGTTCAGGTGTCAGGCCCTACCTATAGTTTTGCCCATGGAAATGTTGCCCTATCTCCTGTGGATTCTTCTGGGAATCCTGTTCGCATTAGGATGCTATCTGGCTGTCGGTCTTTGGCGTCTGATTTTCTTCGATGCGGACAAGGTTGCTGAGGCCATCGTTGATGTTCTGGACCGCGATTGAGATGAACCGGGACGGGGCCGAGCGCCCAATTTTGGAAATTTTGTCGTGAGGTAGTACGGCCTCCTTACTCCGCCAAATGCCGCTCAGTGGTGACGGCTGACGTTTCGACGGGGATGAGGCCCCTGATAGCTTAGCGATGCAGCTTGGTGCTGATTATTGCCAGTGACTCCAGTCAATCGCGATGCCCGCACTGATCTCCGCGTCCGCTTTCGCCCGGTTTTCAGGCGTCGCGTCCTGGAGGCCGGTATAGAAAATTCGAACGCCTGAGTCATATGCGCGTTGGGCTTCGTTCAGTTCATCCTGGTTGTAGTCACAAATGTTGCTCGCCATCCTCGCCATAAAAATGATGTCGTCTAGGGAGACAGGCCAACCAGCTGCCGCCGCCGCTTCGTATCTGCGTTCCGTTTCGACCATGGCCGCGTCAAACATTGCGGCGTCTTCTTCGGACAATTCAGGTGGAGACCCATTAACCGTCATTTTGATCGCACTCTATTTCGACTTCTCGCAGGGCTATCGTGTGATGATCCTCAGCTCAGGCGCAATTTGCGGCAGAGGCGGCGAAGCTTTGTCTTCGGCTTAGCCCCGTGAGGCTTGCTTCGCTTTCGCCCATGCGGCGTCGGCGCGCAAGGACCGGAACAATCCACTTTAGGTGCGCGGCTTCGAAGCCCCAGGAGTCTGGGTTTTCTTCGTGAAGCGCTCCATTCGATTCAATGCGCAGCAGCTAGGTTTTATTGGCGGAGGAGGTGGGATTCGAACCCACGTGCCAGGTTACCCTGACCATCTGATTTCGAGTCAGCGCCGTTATGACCACTTCGGTACCCCTCCCCGTTACTGCTTGAACCGCTACTGCGTCCAACTTGAAGCTGCTTCGGCTCGGGGTGTGCGGCTGTGCTAGCTTTTGCACCCCATGACCGGACGACCATTTTAAGGGATGCGTGCCATTGCTGCGAGTGCTGTGTTGATTCGTGCAGGCGGACTGCTGGTCATCGGCTTGCTGGCAAGTCTTTTGGGCACCTGTTCGCCGGCCGTTTCGGTGCTCGATCAGGTCAAGGCGATCGGGGTTTTGCGCGTTGCAACCACCAATAGCCCTTCGACCTACTACGAAGGGCCGGCGGGACCCACGGGTTTTCAGTATGAGTTGGTCAAGGGTTTTGCCGAGAATCTCGGCGTCGAACTCGAGTTGATTACCGAATCCAGTACCTCGCGCACGCTCAATGCGGTTCGCCGCGGTCGCGCGCACCTGTCGGTCGGCGCGGTCGTGATCACCCCCGGGCGTACCAAGCGCTGGCGCTTTTCGCGGCCCGTGATGAGTGTGGTGCCGCAACTGGTTTATCGTCGCGGCAACAGACGGCCCAAATCGGCGGGCGAGCTACGCGGCAAGCTGGTCGTGCCGGCCGGCAGCGCCTCGGTTGAGTATCTTCAGGGCTTGAAGAAGACCTGGCCCGATCTGGAATGGACTGAGAGCGAGGAACTGGACACTGAAGCATTGCTGGTTCAGGTCTCGGAAGGCGTCATCGACTACACCATCAGTCCGTCGGATGTGCTGTCTATCAACAAGCGCTACTACCCGATGCTGCGTTCAGCTTTTGATCTGGCGGCCGCGCAGGACGTGGCTTGGGCATTTCCATTGAGCGCGGATCGCAGTCTGTTTGTCCGTGGTCAGCACTATTTGAGCAGCCTGTCTGAATCCGATCTGGCGCAGTTGCGTGATCGCTATTTTGGCCACGTCAAGCAGGTGAACTATGTCGGCGCGCTCAAGCTCGCCTCGGATGCGCAGGACCGGTTGCCGCGGTATCGCGCATTGTTTGAAGAAGCGGGGCGCAAGTACGACATGGACTGGCGCCTGCTCGCCGCCATTGGTTATCAGGAGTCGCACTGGGACCCCGCTGCGGTAAGCCCGACCGGGGTGCGCGGCATCATGCAGCTCACCTCGCAGACCGCCAAATTCCTCAAGGTGGCGGACCGCCTTGATCCAGCCCAGAGCATCATGGGGGGTGCCCGATATATCCGCCGGCTCAAGGACCTGATTGATGAAGACGTCCGGGACCCGGATCGTACCTGGCTGGCGCTGTCGGCCTACAACCTGGGTTATGGGCATCTGATTGATGTGCGCAAGATCACCGCGTCCCGTGGGGGGGATCCTAATCGCTGGATTGATGTTCAGAAGTCCTTGCCCCTGCTGACGCAGCCGCGCTGGTACAACAAGACGCGTCACGGATACGCGCGCGGGCATGAAGCCAAGACCTATGTCGGCAATGTACGGACTTATTACGACATGCTGGTCTATCTGTTTGATGAGCCCAGCGAAGACGCGCCTGCTGTGATTGAGGAGGATGCTCCGCAAGAAATTGAGCTGCGCCCGGAGGAGCCGCTGAATATCCGTTCTCCGGTGCTCTGAATCGTCAGCTTCTTTGCTCGGCGTCGATCACATTGGTCTGGAAATTTCCTGATCAGAAATCGCCGCTATGGGGTTTCCATGGCGTTGATCCAGTCTCCGATCAGGGCAAGTCCACTGGCATCGATCACGTGAGTGGCGATAGGCGGCATTCGATCGGTCTCCTCCGCCGCATTCATCCGGGTCCAGATCAGGCTGGTCTGCGCGCTGCCGGGGGCAATGCGTAGCGTTGCGCCGCCCACGGCAGTGCCGGTGCCATCTACATTCACCGTGTTGGTCTGAGCCAGCGCGGTTGCCGCGCGCAGATCCATGTTGACCGGTGTCGGCCCGCCCGGCTGATGGCACTGCGCGCAATTGGTTTCCAGATAGGCGCGCGCTCGCAAGGCCAACGGCGCTGACTGATCTTCAGGATCGGTGAGGACGGGATAATTTTCTGGCGCGCCGATGTCTCGATCAAAATACGCAGCCTCATTCAGTGCACTGAGCTGGTTGGCGCGGATGCCGTTGCGGTACAGCAATGCCTTGTTGAGTTGCGCCGTACGCAGGCCTAACACGAATCCGCTGGCCGCCGTATGACATTCAAGACACTGCCCGCGGCTGGGAACCTCGTAGGTCTGCTGGCGCACGCCACCATTTCCGTCGTCGCTTTCGAGCAGGACGGTGCTGCCGTTGAGCAGGAGATCGGCGTCAGATTCGTCGTCTCGCCAGCGATACGTATAGCCACGCCAACCGGAAGTCTGATTGAGGAAGACCCGTGTTTCCAGACGTTTTGTGCTGCCGTCTGCGAGCAGCATCTCAAAGTGCTTGACGGTCACGGAACCTTGCGGAAAGGACCAGTTGCCGTCTGCAGAAAACCGGATCGGTGCCTGACCGGGAATCGCCATCCATCGCCGCTTGCTCGCGCCGTCGGACCAGAATCGTGCCGCGGGCTCAAACTCGACGACCCCGCGCGCTGGGGTGAGATCGGAAAGATGGGTGAACAAGCCGGTGTCCGAGAGCGTCTGCGGAAAAGGATCAACACCGCCACCGGGATCAGATGCTGCAGTAATCCGCCGCAGGCTGCCGTCGAATGATGTGACCAGAATCTCCCCGTCCAGATCCACTCCAAAGCTGCTGGGGTTCTGCACGAAACCGATGCGGACGTTGTCGGTCGCCACGCCACCGGATTCAGTAAGCGCCCAGATATTTCCGGAGATGAAGTCGCCATAGACATAGCGTGCATTCAGCGCCGGCACACTGCTACCGCGATAGACAAGGCCGCCCGTGATGCTGCGCCCACTTTTTTGCGGGTCAGGATCATCTTGCAGATAGGTGAATACCGGTGCGTCAAAATCGCTCAGCGGCCGAGCTTCCGGATTTACGTTGGAACGTGTTCCTTCATACAGACGCCACCCGTAATTGCCGCCGCGACGAATGAGGTTGATCTCTTCGACTGCGTTCTGCCCAACATCGCCAAGCCAAAGGCGTTCGGTGGCAACATCGAAAGAGAAGCGGAAAGGATTGCGCAGGCCATAGGCCCAGATTTCGCCCTGCGCGCCGGCGGGCGCTATTGGGCCGGTGAACGGGTTGTCGGCGGGAACACTGCCGTCCGGCGCAATGCGCAGAATCTTGCCCAGCAGATTTCCCAGATTCTGTGCATTGTTCTGCGTGTCATTGCCGCTCCCCCCGTCGCCCGAGGCAATGTAGAGCATGCCGTCCGGGCCAAAGGCGATGTGGCCGCCGTTGTGATTGCGAAAAGGCTGGGTGAAGCGCAGTAGCTCGGAAGTGCTGCCGTTGTCCGCGCTGGCATTCGCCGGATCTGCGATGAAGCTGGCCACGACTGAATCTCCCGTCGTCACATCAGGATTGGCATTGGCACTGTAGTAGGCGTAGACGGATGGGGTGTTCGGATAATCCGGGTGAAAGGCAAAGCCCAACAGGCCCTGTTCACCATTGGCGCGCGTGCGATCGCTCAGGTCCAGGAAAACACTGCTCGTGCTGACCGACTCATCGCGAGCATCAAAGCTCAGGATCAGACCGCCTTGTTGCACAACGTAGAGCCGCGTGTTGTCGCCGGGCGCACGCAGGACCAGCAAGGGGAAGCTGAATCTCAGATTGGGATAAGCGCGGTTGATCTCAATGCTGGATGCCTGGATGGTGTCGCTGGGGAAATTGAGATCAGGGTTTGCCCGGCTGATGGCCGGAACATTGCCGACCGCGCCCCCCGAGCCGCCCCCGCCGCCACAGGCGAGCAGTCCACTGAACATGATTGCGATCAGGAGCCGAGGAAAAAGTCTCATGATTCAGATACCTGTCTAGTGAGGGCGGAGCGGGTTTTGCAGGGATCAGACGCCCCAGCGCCCAGATCACCATCTCCCTGAAAGATACGCCGGTTAGAATAGGTGCCCTGTTCGTTGCGATTGGTTCAATGTCAAAGACTGCACTCCTTGCTGGTTATACCGGGCTGGTCGGCCAAGCCCTGTTACGTCAGCTTCTTGAGCGGGGCGACTACAGCCAATTGAAGGTGGTGGGGCGTCGAGCCCCCCGCGTGGAGCAGCCGACCTTGCAGTACCTCCATTCGGACATGAAGAGCCTGAAAAATCTGGGTGATGCCCTGCAGGCGGATGATGCCTTTTGCTGTCTCGGCACCACGATCAAGGCAGCAGGCTCCCGTGCGGCATTCGAGCGTGTCGATTTTCACATGGTGGTGGAATTTGCCCGCGCGGCGTATGAGGCCGGTGCGCGCCGACTGTTTCTGGTGTCGTCCCAGTCTGCCAACCCGCGTGCACCTTTCTACTACAGCCGAGTCAAAGGACGAACGGAGCAGGCGGTCAACCAGATTGGATTTGATTGCGTGCACATACTCCGGCCTTCCCTGCTGTTGGGCGCACGCGAGGAAAACCGTCCCGGCGAACGCCTTGCACAGTCGCTCGCTCCGGCCATGAATCTGTTGATGCGTGGCCCCTTCAAGGCTTATCGGGCAGTGACGGCCGATGAAGTGGCAGGCGCACTCATCAAACTGGCCACCACCGACCAGACTGATGAAGGAAACTTCGTGCATACCTTGCCGCTGGCGCAGACCTGCACCGCTTCATCCTGATTTTCGGCCCTTGCGGGTGGGCGCAAGAACTTAAGCGTTCTGCGCGCGCCGTCGGCGCAACTCGCTGATCGCGCGTGCCTGTACCGGCGTGGGGTTGACCGGTTCCGAGCGACCCGCAACGAGATCATCGAGCAATGCCTTGGTTCGCATGGACAGCATCTTCGAAGCATCAAAGCCATTGAATCCAACGCTGCCGTGTTCTGGGTAGTAGTTTGAAACCTTGAGCCAGAGCGTCTGCCCATTGCGCGCGTTGTAGACGCGAAACCAAGTCTCCGCTGTCAGGCAGAACGACAGCAGATCCATGTCACTTTCTGCCGCCATGTCATCCGGCGCTCCGGCGCTGGCAGGGTCGCGGCTGTTGGAACGGCGCATGGCCGCCACCGATACCGGCGTTTCCTTGAAATCTGGCGGCGGTTCGACAGGCCCGTCCAAGGCGGTGTCATCATCGGAGGCCTCGTCATCGATCTGGGCCGAGCTTGCAGACGACTTCTCGTCGGGCAGTAAAAGGGCTTCCGCCTCCGCCGGCTTCGCCGTATCCGCGGCTGGCATCTCGAAGCTGAGCTCCTCATCCAGTAGCAACGCCGGGTCAGCGCTGCCTGGGGTTTGCGGCTGGTCTTGCGCTTCGCTGAGTGACTCGGAGAGGTCGAAGGCGAGCATGTCCTCCGGTTCATCCGTCTCGCCGCTGGTGCTCTTGCCAGGATCATCTACGGGACGGTCGAAAGTCCCGCCCATGACCCGTGCGGTTTCCATCGGTGACAGCAGCTCTAGGTCGGAGTTGCCTCGCTCGCGCTCTTCCGGCGGCAAGAGATCGCGCCGTCTTTCGACTTCCTCGAAAGCTTGATCCAGATAGGCCAGCGCGCTCTCGATGCGGTCGGGCCGCATGCCAATGTCACTCAGGTCGGAAGCGACCTGCTGGCGCAGCACAGGCCGCTGCGCGAGTTGAATATCGGTGACCTTGCGCTCATCCATGACCGCCATCAGCTCGACCAGACGCTCAATGCTGACCACCCAGGACTCGCTGTTCATGCCATCACGAAGCAGCCGCGCCGACATCAATGGTCCCCAGCCGGCACGCAGAAACTGGCTCATGGATTCGGGCGGCTTCCTGCCCAAGCTGTGTACGTCCATCTCCTGGGCGACCACCCGGCGGACTTTGTTCAGCACGTTTTCGCGCCGCGATTCGGACTCCTCCCGTTGCTGGTCCAGAAAGGCTGCAATCTGGATCATGTTCAGCGGGTCCAGCCGTGACAGCTGGGGCCGGACGAAGGTCGCAGACAGATTGGCCTGTTCGGCGATTTGAGTTAGGCGTTCTTCGAGCCGGCGAATCACCGTCTTGCTGGCGATGTGCGAGGAGGCCGCTGTCTCTGCAGCTTCTGTCACCAGTCTGCGTACCGGATGCCCGCGATTGCTGAAGAAGCTGCCGTCGGCCAGTGCGATCTTGATCAAAGGGAATCGCAGGCGTTCAAACAAGGGGTGCATCGAGGCTGGCAGATGCGGATCAGAGATGATCTCGTTGCACATCTGTCCGACCAGAGACAGGCGTTGCGAGGTCGCCACGTGCTCGATCTTGGGTTCCTTGGTTGTCGCAAACTCGATCAGCTCTCTGGCGAAATCGGTTTCGCCCTCGAGCACTTCGTGCTCTGCCGTGGCGATACGCTTCAGCGCTTTCAGCGTGGCCCGATCCAGCGTCGGGGCGCCAGCCATAGCAAGCTCGGCGCTGGTTTTTCCGGCATCGCTGAATGACTCGGCCTCGATCAGGGCAGGATTGATCTTGTGGTCTTCCAGCAGCTGTATGGCCTGATCAAAAACCTCTTCCAGACGCGCAACATGGAACTTCTCAAACTGCTTGAGAATCAGCAGCCGCGCCGCCAGTGGGAGTCCTAGTGGAACCAGGCATGAGCCAACGGCATTGGCGATGGTTCCGGGCGACAGGGCCTGACGCGCAATGGGAATGCCGAGATTGCGGATCATATGCGTGATGCGGGTCCGCAGATCTTCCAGCGCGCCCGCATGCTCTGTCTCCACGCGCTCCATGATGCCGCCGATGGCGATGCGCTCTTCCAGTTCCTCAGTCGGTTGCACGCTCAGCCGGTCAAGGTCCAGTCGGTCCGCGGTTTCAACCGGCGCTTCGTAGGTGCTGGCGAGAATCTCTGCGAACTCGTCTTCAGCTTCTGCCCGGTGCTCGGCGACACGCTGAATGATCTGCGCATGGGGGAAGGACATCTCGCCGCTGCCCGTGCGTGGATCAACCTGGGGTAGTTGTGCGGCAAGATCATCAAATAGCTGTCCGATCAGGCCACTGAGTGCCGGGGCGGTCTGGGCGCGCAGCAGGTCAACGAGCGGATTGATATCTGCCTTGCGCGCCCCGGTGCCGTGCCCGGTTGCTTCCGAAGTGTTTTCTTCTTCAGGAAAAGCTTTCATTTCTAAAGACTTGGCAAAACATGAGGCCAGTTTCGGGCGATTTGTGAGGGCGACAAACAGACATCCAGAAGGCGAACAATAACGCGCAGCGCTGTGTCCTGTGCAGTATGTTCGGGTCGAAGCATTTCATTGCCGGGGATGGCGGCGATACGGGAAGTCCGAATTCTGCGGATAGCGCCAATATCCTCTTATGCGGATAAGCGGATATTGGCGCTATAATCTGCAAATGGACGATATCTCAGCTACAGACTCGACGCTTATCCGCCCTGACTGCACGGAGCAGCTCAAGGCATTGCTGGCACAGCGCGTGCTCGTGATCGACGGTGCCATGGGTACCATGATCCAGGGCTACAAGCTTGAAGAAGCCGATTACCGCGGCGAGCGCTTCAAGGACTGGCCGGATGACCTCAAGGGCAATAACGATCTGCTGTCGCTGACCCAGCCCAAGATCATCGAGCAGATTCACGCCAAGTATCTTGAATCAGGCGCTGACATCATCGAGACCAACAGCTTCAACGCGCAGAAGATCTCGATGGCCGACTACAAGATGGAGTCGCTTGCCTACGAGATGAACGTTGCCTCGGCCAAGGCAGCGCGCGCAGCGGCGGATTCGGTGTCGACCAAGGACCGTCCACGTTTTGTCGCAGGCGCCTTGGGCCCGACCAACCGTACGGCGAGCATCAGTCCGGACGTGAACGATCCGGCCAAGCGCAACATTACCTATGACCAGCTGGTTGACGCCTACCTCGAGCAGGCGCGCGGTCTGGTTGATGGGGGGGCGGACCTGTTCCTGATCGAAACCATTTTCGACACGCTCAATGCCAAAGCTGCCATTTTCGCGTGTCTGACGCTGTTTGAAGAGCGCGGCCGCAAGTGGCCCATCATCATTTCGGGCACCATTACCGATGCCTCCGGGCGAACCCTGTCGGGTCAGGTGGTAGAAGCGTTCTGGAACTCCATGCGCCATGCCAATCCGCTGGCCATTGGCCTGAATTGCGCACTGGGCGGCAAAGAAATGCGCCCTTACATCGCTGAGTTGTCTCAACTCGCCGACTGTCATATTTCCTGCTATCCCAACGCAGGCCTGCCCAACGCTTTTGGCGAGTATGACGAGCGTCCACAAGGCACCGCCGAGATTATTCGCGAGTTCGGCCAGAGCGGTCTGATCAATATTGTCGGCGGTTGCTGCGGCACCACTCCTGGGCATATCCAGGCCATCGCCGGAGCGGTGTCAGACGTCACGCCGCGCGTGCCTTCCAAGCGCAGCAATATCTGCCAACTCGCCGGTCTGGAACCTCTGAGCCTGACCCCGGAGCGAGGCTTCATCAATGTCGGTGAGCGCACCAACATCACCGGTTCGGCAGCCTTCAAGAAATTGATCAAGGCCGATGACTATTCGGCTGCATTGGCCGTGGCCCTGCAGCAGGTTCAGGCCGGCGCGCCGGTGATCGACGTGAACATGGACGAGGGCATGATCGACGGCGTTGCCGCGATGACCCAGTTCCTCAACCTGATTGCGGGCGAGCCGGATATTTCCCGCGTGCCGATCATGGTTGATTCGTCCAAATGGGAAGTGATCGAGGCTGGCCTGAAATGCGTTCAGGGCAAGCCCATCGTCAACTCCATTTCGATGAAGGAAGGCGAGGAAAAATTTATTCGGGAAGCACGTCTCTGCCTGAAGTACGGTGCGGCAGTCGTGGTCATGGCCTTCGATGAAGAAGGACAGGCAGACAATCTGCAGCGGCGCAAAGACATCTGCGCGCGGGCCTACAAGATCCTCACTGAGCAGGTCGGATTTCCGCCCGAAGACATCATCTTTGATCCGAACGTGTTCGCGGTGGCCACCGGCATCGCCGAGCACAATGCCTATGGCACAGACTTTATCGAAGCAACGCGCTGGATTCGCCAGAACCTGCCGGGTGCGCATGTCAGCGGCGGCGTGAGTAATGTGAGCTTCAGCTTCCGTGGCAACAACCGCGTGCGCGAGGCCATTCACTCCGTGTTTCTCTACCACGCCATCTCAGCTGGCATGGATATGGGCATCGTCAACGCCGGTGTATTGCCGGTCTACGCTGATCTGGATGCCGAACTGCGCGAGCGAATCGAGGATGTCATTCTCAACCGGCGTCCGGAAGACGGCACGGACCGTTTGCTCGAAATTGCGGAGAAATTCCGCTCTGACGGCGCCAAGGCCGAGGTGCAGGACGAAGCCTGGCGCAAGCTGCCGGTCGGTGAACGCATTACTCATGCGCTGGTCAAGGGCATTGATGCGCATGTGGAGAAGGACACCGAAGAACTGCGCGCCGAGATTTCAGCGCGCGGCGGGCGCCCGATCGAGGTCATTGAAGGCCCCTTGATGGACGGCATGAATGTCGTCGGTGATCTGTTTGGCGCCGGTAAGATGTTTCTGCCGCAGGTGGTGAAATCTGCGCGCGTGATGAAGAAGGCTGTGGCCTATCTGATTCCTTTCATCGAGGCAGAGAAAAAGCCGGGCGACGTGCAGAAGGCCAAGGGCAAGGTCGTGATGGCTACGGTCAAGGGTGACGTGCATGACATCGGCAAGAACATCGTGGGCGTAGTGCTTCAGTGCAACAACTACGATGTGGTGGACTTGGGTGTGATGGTGCCGGCCCAGAAGATTCTGGATGCCGCCAAGGCTGAAAAGGCTGACGTCATCGGCCTGTCCGGACTGATCACGCCTTCACTTGATGAAATGGTCAACTTTGCCAAGGAGATGGAGCGCCAGGGCTTTGACATCCCCTTGTTGATTGGCGGTGCCACGACTTCGCGCGCGCATACCGCCGTCAAAGTGGACAAGGCCTACCATGGCCCTGTTGTCTGGGTGAAAGATGCCTCGCGTTCGGTGCCAGTGGTTGCGGCGCTGTTGTCCGATGATCAGAAACCCAAGCTGATTGCCGAGCTCGACAAGGACTACGAGAGCATCCGCGAGCGTCATGCCAACAAGGGTGGCAAGGAAAAATTCCTCAGTCTGGAAAAAGCGCGAGCTAATCGCACGCCATTGGACTGGAGCAGCTATCAGCCGTTTAAGCCGCGCATGCTGCAGCAGCAGGACAAGCACGTCTGCAGCGGAGCTGATTGCGCACACACATCGGAGCACGCGGCGCAGTTCGTCAAGGTGTTCAAGGATTATCCGCTCGCCGAGTTGCGCGACTACATTGACTGGCAGCCCTTCTTCATTGCCTGGGAAATGAAGGGCAAATTCCCTGAGATTCTGAATAATCCGGCGACCAGCGAAGTGGCGCGCAAGCTCTGGGACGATGCACAGACCATGCTCGACAAGATCATCGAGGAAAAATGGCTGACGGCCAGCGGCGTGGTGGGTCTGTTCCCTGCGCAGGCCGTGGACCATGACGACATCGCAATCTATACCGATGAGTCCCGCAGTCAGGAGCGGGTGCGTCTGCTGAATCTTCGTCAGCAGGGCGAGCATCGTGAGGGCGTGCCCAATCGCTGTCTTTCAGATTACGTGGCCCCGCTTGAGTCGGGCCTGAAGGATTACGTCGGGGGCTTCGCAGTAACCGCCGGGTTGGGGTGTCTGGATCGGGTCATGGCCTTCAAGAAGGACAATGATGATTTCAGTGCGATTCTGCTGGAGTCCCTTGCAGACCGACTCGCCGAGGCTTTTGCCGAGCGCCTGCATCAGCGCGTTCGCAAGGAGTTCTGGGGCTACCTGCCCGATGAGAGCCTGGAGAACGAAGCGCTCATCAAGGAAAAGTACAGCGGCATTCGCCCTGCACCGGGCTATGCGGCCTGTCCGGAGCACACGGAAAAGGAAACACTGTTCAAGTTGCTGGACGTTGATAAAAACATCGGCATCAGCCTGACTGAGTCGATGGCCATGCAACCGGCTGCCAGTGTTTCGGGTTGGTACTTCGCACACCCGGAGTCTCAGTACTTCGTACTCGGACGCATGGCCAAGGATCAGGTCGAAGACTATGCCCGTCGCAAGGGCTGGGACTTGGCGGTCGCTGAGAAGTGGTTGGCACCGAATCTGGGTTACGAGCCCGAGGACTGAAAACAATACGCATTTGCCCCCCCTGAGAACGTACAATTGCTGCCAGACTAGAATCTCAAGAATTCAGCAGGGAGTGCCGGGGAGTATGTCGGGGACAAATCGACGGGCCGAATCCCGCCACCACCAGGCGTCGGGAGGCATCTGGGGGCGTACCCGAATGCTGCGTTGGATCGCCGGGCTTCTCGTGGTGGCATGGGCTGCCTACGAATTTGATCTGCCGCAGAAGTTCGGCATTACCGAGCGCTCAATGCCGAGCTTCCTGCTGCCCAAGCCTCATGCGGAGGTTCCCAAGTACACGCGACTCGCGGTTGGCGTTGCGTTGGCAGATCGCTTCAAGAGTTACCAGGACGTCAGTTCAACTCTGAAAGTGCTGGAAAGCGGTGGCTTCAAGGAGATCACCAGCAGGCACCGCCGTGCGGTGGAATCGTCGGACTACCCGCCGTATCGTTTCGACACGATACGGGTCGCTGATTACGTACATTTGGGGCACGTGGGTCAGATGAGCCTGCAGTTCTTCAACGATCGTCTCTATCAGGTCGAGTTTGTCCCCAGTGATCCTGAGGAGTACGTGCGCAAGCAGCGCACGCTGGGTCTGGAACGCGATCAGAATGCCCGTCGCGAAAAGGTCGAGGGCTCACTCAGGATTGCCAGCACGGTGGAATTGGCTGTAAGCAAGGTGGGCCAGCACCTGGGGACTGAGCCATTCATTCTCTGGCAGGACCTTCGCCTGATTCAGCAACGCGATGAATGGGACAGAACCTTCGGTTCGATCCCCAAGAAAATGATTTCTGGCTGAGGGGGCAGTCCCCACGATCAGTCAGGGCCCCGCATTTGCCTGAATCGGATCCTGCCGCCTCGAATCAGCTGGTGTTGCGAAAACGAGGCGCAGTGCAGGGCTTCTTGGTGACAACACCTGTGCCCGGGAACGCCGGGCACAGGGTCGCTGTTTCGTATTTAGTGCTGATGCCCGCCTGCACCGTGTACGTGGCCATGCTCCAGTTCTTCGGGCGTGGCGCCGCGAACGTCGGTGATTTCAACTGCGAAGTTGAGGTTCTCGCCCGCCAGGAGATGATTGCCATCGACGGTGACGTTCTCTTCGGTCACGGCGGCAACGGTGACGGTTGTCGCGCCGTTGGGCCCCTGGGCCTGGAAGCGCATGCCCGGTTTGACCTCGTCTACACCCTGGAAAGCGCTGCGCGGAACCTGCTGGATCAGGCGCTCGTCACGCTCGCCGTAGCCATCGGCCGGGGCGACCTTGACGTCTACCTTGTCGCCGGCTTTCTTTCCGAGAAGGCCTGTTTCTAGGCCCTTGATAATGTTTCCGGCACCGTGCAGATAGACAAGAGCATCGCGGCCCTCGGAGCTGTCCAGTACCTCTCCCTTGTCGTTGGTAAGTTTGTAGTGGATGCTGACAACGCACTGCTCGGCGACTTGCATTAATAATGTCCTGATGCGGAAAGTGTTCGATCAGGGTAACGCAGACCCCGCTGAGGATTCAGCCCTGTGGGATATAAGCGACTCATTTATAAGGACGTTTTAGTGACTGACAAAGCTAAGGGCTCCGTCATGGGCGGGGCAATCTGGATGATTGTGATCTCCCTGCTTCTCTGTTGGCTGCCGGGTGTCGGCGGTTTCATCGGCGGTCTCGTGGGCGGCAAGGTGGCCGGCGGGGTAGGGTCCTCATTGCTGGCCTGGATCATTTCCTCACTGTTGGTGGCTGCCGTCTTTGGACTGCTGGGCACGGCACTGACTGGAATCGTAATTGTGGGAGTTTTGGCCGGAATGGGGGCAATCGTGATCGGCGTTCTGGATGCAGGCATGCGCCTGGTGGGGGCCTTGATCGGTGGTTTCCTTGCCTGAATAGAGGCTCTGGCTGTGTCTCCAGGGTGCGTTGCCCCATAGATGTCAGTGGCAGCCATGAAATCACTGCGTTGACAGTGCTCATGCTCACCCCTATCATTCGCGCCCCTATACGACGGGCCGGAAGCTAATTCCGCCCGTCGTTCCTATCTCTGAGGCGGGAAAAAGCAGTGCCAACGATCAATCAACTCGTGCGCAGAGGCCGCACAACGGGTATTCAAAAGAGCAAGGCGCCAGCCTTGGCTTCATGCCCGCAGAAGCGTGGTGTTTGCACGCGTGTCTATACCACCACACCTAAGAAGCCGAACTCGGCGTTGCGCAAAGTCTGCCGCGTACGCTTGACCAACGGCTTTGAAGTCACCAGCTACATTGGTGGCGAAGGGCACAACCTTCAGGAGCACTCCGTGGTCGTCATTCGTGGCGGTCGTGTGAAAGATCTTCCCGGTGTGCGCTATCACACGGTGCGCGGCGCGCTGGATTGCGCCGGTATCGACAAGCGCCGCCAAGGCCGCTCCAAGTATGGTGCCAAGCGACCCAAGGCCGGCGCCGCCAAGTAAAACCTAGAGAAAAACCATGTCCCGTCGTCGTAAACCCGAAGTCCGCGTCATCCTGCCCGATCCCAAGTACAAGAACTTGGTCGTGACCAAGTTCATGAACATGGTCATGCAGGACGGCAAGAAGTCTGTAGCCGAGAAAATTGTGTACGGCGCGCTGACTCAGATTGCGACCAAGAAAAATGCCGAAGAGCCCGCGAGCGTGCTCGAGCAGGCATTCGAGAATGTGGCTCCGGCTGTCGAGGTCAAGTCACGCCGAGTCGGTGGTGCGACATACCAGGTTCCGGTTGAAGTGCGCGCAGTGCGCCGCACCACGCTGGCCATGCGCTGGGTCATTGATGCAGCGACCAAGCGCGGCGAAAAATCCATGGCTGACCGTATTGCCGGCGAGCTGATGGATGCCGCGGAGCATCGCGGTGCGGCCGTCAAGAAACGTGAAGATACGCACAAGATGGCTGAGGCCAACAAGGCGTTCGCCCACTTCCGCTGGTAAGTCTGTCCCGAAAGGCTGAATGATCAGCCCGAGTCTCGTTCGGCCAATATCAATTCCGCAATTCGATTCGCTTGATTTCTAAAGGGATTCGGATCGCGTTTCATCACTGAACTGCGCAATGTCCCGTCAAACACCCATCAATCTTTACCGGAATATCGGTATCTCAGCCCACATCGATGCGGGCAAGACCACCACCACCGAACGTGTATTGTTCTACACCGGTGTGAATCACAAGATTGGTGAAGTCCATGACGGTGCCGCCACCATGGACTGGATGGAGCAGGAGCAGGAGCGTGGCATCACGATCACCTCTGCTGCTACAACTTGCTTCTGGGCGGGCATGGCGCAGCAGTTTGATCAGCATCGAATCAACATCATCGACACCCCGGGGCACGTTGACTTCACGATCGAAGTTGAGCGTTCCATGCGCGTGCTCGACGGCGCCTGCATGATCTACTGCGCTGTTGGTGGTGTGCAGCCGCAGTCGGAAACGGTATGGCGTCAGGCCACCAAGTACAAAGTGCCTCGTCTGGCCTTCGTCAACAAGATGGATCGCAGCGGCGCAGACTTCTTCAAGGTTTACGAGCAGATGAAGAAGCGCCTCGGCGCTAACCCCATTCCCATCCAGATTCCTATCGGTGCGGAAGAAGGATTCAAGGGTGTCGTCGATCTGGTCAAGATGAAGTCGATCCTCTGGAATGAGGAAGATCGCGGAATTACATTCGAGTACGGCGATATCCCGGCGGACCTCGCAGAGAAAGCCAAGGAATGGCGCGAAAAGATGGTGGAAGCTGCGGCTGAAACCTCAGAAGAATTGATGGACAAGTACCTCGAAGAGGGTGACCTGTCCGAAGCTGACATCAAGGCGGGTCTGCGCCAGCGCACGCTCGCGCTCGAGATCATCCCGATGATGTGCGGCTCCGCATTCAAGAACAAGGGCGTGCAGGCCATGCTTGACGCCGTCATCGAGCTGCTCCCGGCGCCGACCGACGTGCCCCCAATGGAAGCGCACGACGTTGATGACTACGAGAAGCGCGTCATCCGCAAGGCTGACGACAAAGAGCCGTTCTCCGCGTTGGCGTTCAAGATCATGACCGACAAATACGTCGGCCAGCTGACCTTCGTTCGTGTGTATTCCGGCGTGCTCAACGCTGGCGACAGCGTGTACAACTCCCGCAACGGAAAGTCAGAGCGCATTGGCCGACTGCTGCAGATGCACGCGAACAACCGCGAAGAAATCAAGAGCGTCTGTGCTGGCGACATCGCCGCCTGCGTTGGTCTGAAGGATGTGTATACGGGCACCACGCTCGCAGACAAGGAAAAGCCGGTTGTTCTGGAGCGCATGGTGTTCCCGGAACCGGTCATCAGCCAGGCTGTGGAACCCAAGACCAAGGCCGACCAGGAAAAGATGGGCATCGCGCTCAATCGACTGGCTCAGGAAGATCCTTCGTTCCGCGTTTTCACCGACGAAGAATCTGGCCAGACCATCATCGCCGGCATGGGCGAGTTGCACCTGGAAATTCTGGTCGATCGCATGCGCCGCGAGTTCGCGGTTGAAGCCAATGTGGGCGCACCTCAGGTGGCTTACCGCGAATCCATTCGCAAGAGCATCGAGTCCGAAGGTAAGTTCGTTCGCCAGTCCGGTGGCCGTGGTCAGTATGGCCATTGCTGGCTGAGACTCGAGCCGCAGGAGCCGGGCGCCGGATACGAGTTCGTCAATGCCATCGTCGGCGGCGTTATTCCCAAGGAATACGTGCCAGCGATCGACAAGGGCATTCAGGAAGCCATGAAAAATGGCGTCATCGCCGGTTATCCGGTGGTCGATCTGAAGGTCACCTGCTATGACGGCTCCTACCATGACGTTGACTCCAACGAAATGGCGTTCAAGATCGCCGGATCCATGGGTTTCAAGGACGGTGTGCTGAAAGCCGATCCGTGCATTCTCGAGCCGATCATGGCCGTTGAAGTTGAAACGCCAGAAGATTACATGGGCGACGTGATGGGCGATCTCAACCGTCGTCGCGGCATGATTCTGGGCATGGACGACGTTGGCGGCATCAAGGCCCTCAAGGCTGAAGTTCCGCTTTCAGAAATGTTCGGCTACTCGACCTCGCTGCGCTCAATGAGCCAGGGTCGTGCCACCTACTCGATGGAATTCAAGAAGTATCAGGAAGCGCCGCGCAATATCGCCGACGGCCTGATGAAGAAAGACTGATCGCGTCAAACATATTTCGTTAACTCAACTAATTCGCTAATCGCAGGAAGCAGAGGCAAATCTAATGGCCAAGGAAAAATTCGAACGTATCAAGCCGCACGTGAATGTCGGCACGATTGGGCATGTGGATCATGGCAAGACCACGACGACGGCGGCTTTGACGAAGATTTCTTCTGACAAGTACGGCAAGACCAAGTATGTGGCG
>JBFIES010000011.1:0-149117 GCA_041603235.1 Panacagrimonas sp.
CGCTTAACTCGTTTCGCGACACGGAAATCTGGGTTCTGAAATAGCATGCCATGCGACCATGTATACACCCCGACTTCTTCACCTAATATCCAGAGTTTCACCAGAGTCACCGCCATCCTTCGATTGGCTGTTGTTCAACGCAGGTTAGACGACAAATTGGGATACATCACCGCGACTCCTCAAGCTGCGCCCAAAGGTCCATGGGAGGTTGTGCCAAGTCTTTCGGGGGAGGCCTATGGCGAATTTCTGACTCTACGACGGTCTTCATGACCGCAGTTTGCCGTTTTCGGTGGTCGCCGCAAACTTTGAAGTAACCAATGGGTCAAACCATTGGGTTCCGGAGTCAGCGATTCTTGCCGCTGTTTCTCTTAAGTAGGCAAGGTTTCCCTGCTGAAAAAGCTTTCATCGAAGCCTTTCAGACATCGCTCGGCAGAAACAAGCGGCCAGCACCGAGACGGCTCTTGCCATTAACTGTTGACGGAGCCTGTGCCTCCTCGCTAATCCCGCGAAAGGCTGTTCAGCCCTTCATCGACTCCACGAATCGGTCGAACAGGTAGTCCACGTCGTGGGGGCCGGGGCTGGCTTCGGGGTGGCCCTGGAAGCTGAAGGCGGGGGCGTCGGTGAGTTCAATGCCCTGATTGCTGCCGTCAAACAGTGAGCGATGGGTGACGCGCATGTTTGCGGGAAGCGTGGTCTCGTCCACCGCAAAGCCGTGATTCTGGCTGGTGATCAGGACCTTGCCGGAGGCCAGATCTTGCACCGGGTGGTTGGCACCATGATGGCCAAACTTCATTTTCAGGGTCTTGGCACCGGCGGCGATGCTCAGAATCTGATGCCCAAGGCAGATGCCGAACATCGGTGTTCCGATCTTGAGCAGTTCGTGCACGGACTTGATGGCGTAGGTGCAGGGTTCCGGGTCGCCGGGGCCGTTGGAAAGCATGACGCCATCGGGCTTGAGGGCCAGCACTTCACTGCTTGATGCGGTGGCCGGAACCACGGTGACAGCGCAGCCACGGTCAACCAGCATGCGCAGAATATTGCGCTTCACGCCAAAGTCGTAGACCACCACGTGGCGCTTGGCCGCGCCAAGGCGAGATTCCTTGTTGGTCTCAATGCTCCAGGAGCCGGTGCTCCATTCGTAAGGCTTCTGCGTGCTGACCACCTTGGCCAGATCACAGCCCTTGAGGCCGCCAAATTCCTGCGCCAGCTTCAGGGCGGTCTTTTCATCGACCTTGTCGCTGGCCATCAGGCAGCCATTCTGTGCGCCTTTGCTGCGCAGCAGGCGGGTCAGGCGGCGGGTGTCGATCTCGGCAATGGAGACCACGCCCTGATCGCGCAGATAAGCAGAAAAATCCTGGGTCGAGCGAAAATTGCTGTGCGGGCGCGGTCTTTCGCGCATCACCAGACCCGAAAGCTGGACGCGATCAGACTCGGCGTCTTCAGGGTTGGTGCCCACATTGCCGATGTGCGGGTAGGTGAGGGTGACGATCTGCTGGCGGTAGGAGGTATCCGTGAGGATCTCCTGATAACCGGTCATGGCGGTGTTAAAGACCACTTCGCCAACACTGTGGCCTTCTGCACCAACGGAAATGCCCTTGAATACACTGCCATCGGCAAGTGCGAGCAAGGCCGGTTTGTGTTTCGTCATCGGCTGGGTAGTGTCCGGCAGGCAAGATTGAATAGGAGGGCGCACACAAATCGGGGGGCGTGCGCCCCCCGTGCGAAATCCGGGCAGAATTTTAGCGGCGAGGCCCGCCTGAGTCCATCGAATATCGTCAAGGACCGGCCAAACCGCGGTCCATGGCCTGCAATCAGCGCTTCTCTGCGCTCCGGCGCGCAGAACGCAGGGTGTTGGCCATGAGCATGACGATGGTCATGGGCCCCACGCCGCCGGGAACCGGTGTCACCGCCGAGGCCACTTCGCTGGCCTCCTCAAAATGCACATCACCGACCAGTCGGGACTTCTCTTCGCCATCAACAGTCACCGGCACCCTGTTGATGCCCACGTCGATAACCACCGCGCCTTGCTTGAGCCAGGCACCGCGCACCATGTTGGGCCGGCCTACCGCGGCAATCACGATGTCCGCCTGACGGGTCAGGGCTGGCAAGTCCTGGGTGCGGCTGTGCGCAACGGTGACAGTTGCGTTGGCCTGCAGCAGCAGGCTAGCCATGGGTTTGCCCACGATATTGGAGCGGCCAATGACCACGGCGTGCTTGCCGGAGAGGTCCGCGCCTATCTGTTCTTCAATCAGCAGCATGCAGCCCGCCGGGGTGCAGGGCACAAACGCCGCATCCAGATGGCCCGAAGTGAGCCGCCCGATGTTGTCGAAATGAAAGCCGTCCACGTCCTTGCCCGGCAGGATGGACTGGGTGATGAGCAGTTCATCCAGATGAGCCGGCAGCGGCAGCTGCACCAGAATGCCGTGAACCTTGGGGTCTGCATTGAGCTGGTCGATCAGGCTCAGTACCTCATCCTGCGTGGCGGATGCGGCCAGCGAATGCTGTGTTGAGTCAAAGCCGCAGGCCTCGGCGGTGCGCTTCTTGTTGCGCACGTAAACCTGGCTGGCCGGGTCTTCACCCACGATCACCACCGCCAGACCGGGCTTGATCCCGTGTTGATCAATCAGATCGCGCGTCTGGCGCGTAATGTCCGTAGACATTTGCGCTGCCCGGGCTTTGCCGTCAATACGAATGGCCTGGCTCAAGAGTCTTTACCGTGAGAGTGGGGTGGGCGTATCAACGCGCTGCTGGCCGTGCGGGGCAGGCCGGGGGCGTTGCGGGAGCGCGATTCTGACTGATCCAAAGCATCGGGGCCAAGCCGGGGGCAATGCTTTTGGGCCTCGCTGAGGCGGCTCGGGTGCTGACAGATTCGGCTGAAGGTGCTGCGGCAGTCCTGCTAGGATTCGCCGTCTTGCGAGGATTCCGAGTTCGAATTCCCGTTCTTCATTTCATCCGGGACGCCTTCTTGGACCTAGATCAGCACACCCGCGTTGTCTCCTACGACGACGAGCCCCTCATATTGGTTGATGCCCATGATCGCGAGCAGGGCTATCTGGACAAGGCGGCCGCGCACAGCGGTGCCGGGGTCTTGCACCGGGCATTTTCCGTCTTCCTGTTTGATGGTTCAGGCCGCGTGCTGATGCAGAAGCGCGCCGCCGGCAAGCGCCTGTGGCCCGGATTTTGGTCCAATGCTTGCTGCAGCCACCCTCGGCGCGGCGAGCAAACCGAAGACGCAGTACATCGGCGGCTGCTTGAAGAACTCAATATCGAGGCCGAACTGAGCTATCTGTTCAAGTTTGAATACGCCTCTCAATATGACGAGGACGGCGCTGAGCACGAATTGTGCTGGGTGTACGCGGGCCGTATTTCGAGCCTGCCTTCAATCAACCTGACGGAGATGTCGGATGTGTGTTTCCAGACGCGCGATCAGATTGACCGCAGCATTCAAGAGCAGCCCGATTCCTTAACGCCCTGGTTCAAGATTGAATGGGCACATATCAAGAAGGATCATTCGCAGTGGTTGAGTGCATCGTGATGAACAGTCTCAAATGTCCGCGAGGAGGTTTGCCGTGGGCATCCCGCTGATCCAGCAATATCGGGTGGGCCGCTACATCGTGGAGCAGAAGCTCCGGGGCCGCAGCCGCTATCCGCTGGCGATGATGTTGGAGCCGCTTTTCCAGTGCAATCTGGCCTGCGCCGGCTGCGGCAAGATCGACTATCCAAAAGATATCCTGCAAAAGCGCATGAGCCTGGCGGATGCGCTGGCAGCGGTGGATGAGTGCGATGCGCCGGTTGTTTCCATCCCCGGCGGCGAGCCGCTGATTCACAAGGAGATGCCGCAGATCGTGGCCGGCATCGTGGCGCGCCGAAAGTTTGTGTATCTGTGTACCAATGCCCTGTTGCTGTCCAAGCACATTGATGAGTACCAGCCCAGCCCTTATTTCACCTGGTCCATCCATCTTGATGGCCTCAAGCAGCGCCACGACGAGAGCGTGTGCATGGACGGGGTATTCGACAAGGCGGTGGCGGCCATCAAGCTGGCACGTGATCGCGGATTTCGCGTCACCATCAATTGCACGCTGTTTCGCGGGGAGTCGGCAGATCAGATTGCCGAATTCTTTGACTACGCGACCTCGTTGGGCGTTGAAGGCATTACCGTCTCGCCGGGTTACAGCTACGAGCGCGCGCCACGACAGGATGTATTTCTCGGGCGCTCGCAGAGCCGGCAGTTGTTTCGGGATATTTTCCGGCTGGGGCGGCAGCGCGATAAAAAGCAGCGCTGGGTGTTCAATCAAAGCGCGATGTTTCTGGATTTCATCGCCGGCAACCAGAGCTATCAGTGCACACCCTGGGCCAATCCCACCTACAACATTTTTGGCTGGCAGAAGCCCTGCTATCTGCTCAGCGATGAAGGTTATGCGCCCACCTACGCCGAGCTGATGAGCACCACGCAGTGGGATCAGTACGGCGTCGGCCGCAATGCCAAGTGCGATAACTGCATGGCGCACTGCGGGTTTGAAGGCACCGCTGTCAACGACACCTTTCGCAGGCCGCTGACCGCGCTGCGCGTTGCCATGTTCGGCCCCCGCACGGACGGCCCCATGGCCGCTGAAATGCCGGTGGCTGCAGCGGCGCATCTGCCGGCGGCTGGTGGCGCCGAAGTGCATGTGCCGGTCTCGCAGTTGTCGCGCAGCAGCAGTACGCAGAAGCGGCCGCACTGATTCCACCTTGGTCGTGATGGAATACCTGAGTCCTTATCTTGCCTGGCCCGCACTGCTGAGCTGGACGCTGGTGCTGCTATTGCCATGGCGGCCCTGGAGTACGCGCGAGCAGCTTGCGGCGCGGCCCGCACACAAGAACGAGGGCGCGGTTGATCTGTCTGGCATCACCGTGCTGATTCCCGCACGCAACGAGGCGGATGTTCTGGAAGCCACGTTGCGGGCGCTTGCGGTGCAGGGCAGCGGGCTGAAGGTGATCGTTGTGGATGATCAGTCCGATGACGGCACCGCGGCGGTAGCAGCTCGGTTCGACTTTGTGCAGCTGTTGCGCGGCGGGCAGATGGCGTCCGGCTGGGCAGGAAAACTATGGGCTTTGGAGCAGGGGCTGGCCAAGGTGGATACCGGCATGGTGCTGCTGCTGGATGCCGACATCGAGTTGCGGGCGGGCATGCTGGCGAGTCTGCTCCGCCACAAGCAGTCCCATGATCTGCATCTGGTGTCCGTGATGGCCGACCTGCAGCGCAGAAGCGTCTGGGAAAAATTGCTGCTGCCTGCCTTCGTGTATTTCTTCAAGCTGCTCTATCCGTTTTCGCTTTCCAATTCCAGGCGCTTCAGATGGTTGGCTGCCGCTGCGGGCGGCTGCATTCTGGTTGATCTGAAGGTGCTGAAAAGCGTTGGAGCCTTTGCCAGCATCAAGGACGCATTGATTGACGATTGCGCCCTGGCACGGCAGGTCAAACAGGCCGGCTACCGCACATGGATCGGCCTGAGTCGGGATGTTGTCAGCCTGCGCGCGTATGAAGGCCTCCAGAGCATCTGGCAGATGGTGGCGCGCTCGGCTTTCACGCAATTGCATTATTCCAGCGCCATGCTTTTGCTGGTCACGCTCATCATGCTGGCGGTGTTTGTGCTGCCGATCGCGGCGCTGTTTTCGCACCATCCCGTCTGGGGTTTGTCGGCGTGGTTGATGATGGCCGTGGTCTATATGCCCACACTTCGCTATTACGAATTACCGCTGGCATGGGGTCTGTGCATGCCACTGATCGGGAGCCTGTACCTGGCCATGACCTGGCACTCTGCCGTCCGCTATTGGCGGGGAACACAATCCATCTGGAAAGGACGACGCTATGCCCGCAGCTGATTTGTTTCCCTACCTGCGCGATGTGCCGGACTTTCCGCAGCCCGGCATCATGTTCAAGGACATCACGCCGCTGCTGGCCGACCCGAAAGCATTTGGCCGCGCCGTGGACGGAATGTGCGAGGGCATCAAGGCAAGCGGTGCACAGAACATCATTGCCATCGAGTCGCGCGGCTTCATTCTTGGCAGCGCCATCGCGCAGCGCTTGCACCTGCCGCTGCAGCTGGTGCGCAAGCCGGGGAAATTGCCGCGTCAGACACGCAGCGTGTCCTACCAGTTGGAATACGGCACCGATTCACTGGAAATGCATGACGACGCCGTTAAGTCATCGGAGCCATGCGCCATCGTGGATGATGTGCTGGCCACTGGCGGCACCGCCAGTGCCTGCGCACGACTGGTGAGCGAACTCGGTGGTGACATCGCCTGTTTCAGCTTTCTGCTTGAGATTAGTGCGCTGGGCGGTCGGGCGGCGCTGCCGCCGGGTCCGGCACATGCACTGCTTGTCAGCTGATACGCAGGTGATCTGATGGGCGATCTGAAAACAGTTGATGGCGACAGCACGGACACGATGATGTGGACCGGCTCTCCAGAGGATTTTCAGTCGCACATGCTGCCGCGGGTGTCGCGGACCTTTGCCCTGAATATTCCGCAACTGCCGGAAGCGCTGCGCAAGCCGGTGACCAATGCCTACCTGCTGTGCCGCATCGCAGACACGATTGAAGACGAACCCACGCTGGATGCAGAAGAGAAGGGCGGGTTTGAGAATGCCCTGACTGCGGTGGTGTCCGGGAAGGCAGCGCCGGAGAGCTTGCAGCAGGCCTTGTCCGGAAAACTGTCCGCGCAGTCCTTGCCCGCTGAGCGTCAGCTGGTTGCCAATCTGCCGCTGATCATCGAAATCACGCGCAGCCTCACGCCGCCACAGATCGACGCCATTGAAAGATGCGTGTCCATCATGGGACGCGGCATGCGCCATTTTCAGCAAGCTCAGCAGATTCAGACCCTGCTCGATCTCGACAGCTACTGCTATCACGTGGCCGGCGTGGTGGGAGAAATGCTGACCCAGCTGTTCTGTGACTATTCACCGGCCATTGCGGCGCGCAGAACGCAGCTGGAAGCACTGGCAGTGTCTTTCGGGCAAGGCCTGCAGATGACCAACATTCTCAAGGATCAGTCAGATGATCTTGCGCGCGGCGTTTGCTGGCTGCCGCAGCAATGGCTGGCGGCAAGCGACGCCTCGCTGGCGCAGGCCGTCGTCCAGCAGAAGTTAGTCGGCATCGCGCATGCACATTTGCGCAATGCACTGGAATATTGCCTTGTGCTACCAAGCAGCGAGCCTGACGTGCGCCGGTTCTGTGCGTGGGCCGTGATGCTGGCGGTACAGACTTTGCAGAAGGTTCAGGTCACTCGGCCAGAACAGTCTGATGGCAGCATCAAGATTTCTCGTGAAACCGTGAGCAGCACCTTGTCCGAAACATCAGCCTGTCTGGATGACAATCAGAAGTTGCAGGCGCTGTTCGAGGAATTGGCGCAGGGCCTGGCATTGGAGGTTTCGCTGGAGCCCAGAACCGCGTCGCAGCTGCGGCTTCATGCATCTGTGTATGTGCCTGAATAAATGTTGAGCGGGCTGCCTGCTTTTGGTGGCCCTCCCCAAACCGATTCATGAATCAAGTGAGATTGTTGAATGATGTTGTCTGAATCCGCAGTTCGGAAATCTGAGTTGAAGTCTTCATTGCTGGGCGGCGACGCAGGCGTTGATGACGCCGCCCTGCAGGCCGCCATCGCTGCTGCCAGTCAGGCCCTGCGTGATCTGCAGAATGAAGACGGCCACTGGTGTTTCCCGCTGGAAACAGATTGCACGATCTCCGCTGAGTACATCCTGATGATGCATTACATGGATGAGATCGATGATGTGCTGCAGGAGAAGCTGGCCCGATACATCCGCTCCATGCAGCAGGTTTCCTACGACGGCGGTTGGCCGCTGTATGACGAGGGCGAGTGCGATCTTTCCTGCACGGTCAAGTGCTACTTCGCGCTGAAGGCCGCGGGGGATTCAGAAGATGCTGAGCACATGCGTGCGGCACGCGAAGCCATTTTGCAGCGCGGCGGCGCAGCCCGCAGCAACATCTTTACGCATGTTTTGCTGGCACTGTTTGGTGAAATGCCGTGGGAAGGCGTGCCCTATGTGCCGGTTGAAATCATGCTGTTTCCCAAGTGGTTTCCGTTCAACCTGGAAAAGATCAGCTACTGGGCGCGCGCCACTATGGTGCCGCTGTTCATCCTGTGTGCGCACAAGGCTCGCGGCGTCAATCCACGCGGCATCACGGTGCGCGAGCTGTATACCGTTCCGCCGGAGCAGGAAACGCAGTGGTTTGAATCCAAAGGGCCCATGGATCAACTGTTTCTGGCCCTGGACCAGGTTGGACGCAGGGTGGACCGCTTCATCCCGGCCATGGTGCGCAACAAGGCCTTGAAAAAGGCCGAGGCCTGGTTCGTTGAAAGACTCAACGGAGAGGATGGCATCGGCGCCATTTTTCCGCCGATGGTGCATGCCCTTCAGGCCATGGCCCTGCTGGGTTACGACGAGGATCATCCGGCGCGTGCCACCTGCGTGCGCGCTCTGCAAAAATTGATTGCGCATCGGGACGACGGCAGTGCCATGTGCCAGGCCTGTGTTTCTCCGGTGTGGGATACGGTCTGGAGTTCGATGGCGCTGCTGCGTGCTGAGCCCGGGTCCGAGGCCTGCGCCAAGTCCGTGGACGAGGCCATGAAATGGCTCGCACCGCGGCAGATTCTGGATGTGCGCGGTGACTGGACCGCGCAGGCACCCGATCTTCTTCCGGGCGGCTGGGCCTTCCAGTACAACAATCCGCACTTTCCTGATCTGGATGACACGGCGGTCGTCGCCAGTCTGCTGCATCTGAGTGTTCGCAATTCGCCGGACGCCGATCGGTATCGGGATCGCATCAATCGTGCTGCCGACTGGCTTGCCGGGATGCAGTCATCCAATGGCGGTTTTGCCGCGTTTGATCGTGACAACGACCGCGAGTACATCAACCACATTCCGTTTGCCGATCACGGCGCGATGCTCGATCCGCCCACCGAAGATGTCTCCGGGCGCGTCATCGCCTGTCTGGGGTTGCTGGATCGTCCACAGGATCGCAAGGCCATCCGGCGCTGCATTCGCTATCTCAAGCGAAGGCAGCAGAAGGACGGCAGCTGGTGGGGGCGTTGGGGCACCAATTACATCTACGGCACCTGGAGCGTGCTCGCCGGTCTGGTGCTCGCGGGAGAAAACCCCAAGCAGCGCTACATCCAGCGCGCGGTGAGCTGGCTCAAGGAGATGCAGAACGCGGACGGCGGCTGGGGCGAATCCAACGACACCTATGCTGAGCCCGAACTTTCCGGCCTGCGTCCTGAGGTGAGTACGCCGCAGACAACAGCCTGGGCCATGCTGGCCCTGATGTCCGCCGGTGAAGCGAGCGATGACTGTGTGCGTCGCGGCGCTCAATGGCTGATGCAGGCGCAGGAGGATAAAGGCTTGTGGTCGGACCCGAGCTTCAATGCCCCCGGCTTCCCACGTGTGTTCTATCTCAAGTATTACGGCTACACGGCCTACTTCCCGCTGTGGGCACTGGCGCGCTTCCGGCAGTTGAATGCGGCCTGATGCACCGGTCGGGGTGGTGCTGGCGCTGCATGGCGAGGCGCGTTTGGTGGCTGGAGATTCGCTAGCGCCGCAGCAAAGCTATTTGCGAGGCGATGCCCGATTCGTGCTGTCCGGGATGGGTATGCAGCGGGCGAAAACCGCCGCGCAGGCTCTGGTGGATCAGGGCGTGTGCGGCTTGTTGAGTATGGGTTTCGCAGGCGCGCTGTCGCCCGATCTCAAGTGCGGAACGGTGCTGCTCCCGAAGTTGGTTCGCAGTCACGGGGATGCCTGGCCGACGACGCCGCAGTGGCATGCCAAGTGTTGTGAATTGCTTCAGCAGCCCACGATGAGCGCAGAGCTGTGGACAGCATCAGGCGTGCTGGCGGGTCCGGCCCAAAAGAAAAAAATATTCGATGCCCACGGCGCACTGGCCGTTGATATGGAAGCCGCCGCGCTTGCCCGGGTGGCGCATGTTGTAGGACTGCCGTTCATGGCCATCAAGATCGTGCTGGATGAGTATCAGGACGCGCTTCCTGATCTGTCTGAGTGCATTGACGCCTATGGACGCGCTTCATTGGCAAGGTTGTCGGCACGCGTGCTGCAGCGCCCCAGCGTGGGCCTGCCACTGATGCGACTCGCCCAGCGCTACCGCTTTGCTGCGCGCAGCCTGCGCGGAGTGGTCAGGTCACTTGGCAGTGGCTTCGGCCTGTCTGCGGCCGAGATGCCGGTGAAGGCGCGATGAGTACTCGGGAAGATATTTCGCCGCCCCGCAAGGCGCTGGTTACGGGCGCGACAGGATTTGTCGGCGCGGCGGTCGCGCGCAAATTGCTCGACGAGGGCGTGCAGGTACGCGCACTCGTGCGCAAAGGCTCTGACAGAGGCAATCTGGCCGGGCTGGATATTGAAGTTGTCGAAGGTGATCTGCGCCAGCAAGAGACACTGGAAGTGGCCTGCCAGGGATGCGACGCCTTGTTCCACGTCGCGGCCGATTACCGCATGTGGGTGCCCAAGCCGGCTGAAATCTATGCCAGCAATGTGGAAGGCACGCGCGGGGTGCTGTTGGCCGCGCGTTCAGTCGGTATCCGCCGCGCCGTCTACACCAGCAGCGTTGGCGTGCTCGGCATTCCGGAAGACGGAACGCCCGGCGACGAAACCACCCCGGTTTCTCTGGACGACATGATTGGCCACTACAAGCGCTCCAAGTTTCAGGCCGAGGAAGTTGCCCGCCAGATCAATGCAGAGGGCGAACTTGAAGTTGTGATCGTCAACCCTTCCACGCCAATTGGTCCGCGCGATATCAAGCCCACCCCGACGGGTCGCATGGTGGTGGATGCCGGCAAGGGCGCAATGCCTGCTTTCGTGGATACCGGCCTGAACGTGGTGCATGTGGAGGATGTGGCCAAGGGGCACTGGCTGGCCTGGCGGCATGGCCGGGCAGGCCGCCGCTATGTGCTGGGCGGCACCGACATGAGCCTGCGCCAGATTCTGGAACAGGTTTCGGAAATGGTGGGGCGCAAGCCGCCGACGGTCGAGATTCCGCATGCGGCGGCTCTGGCCATTGCCAAGGCGGCTCAGGCGGTGGCCCGGCTGACCGGCAAACCGCCAGTGGCGACGGTGGATGAGGTGCAGATGTCGCGCAAGAAAATGTACTTCTCCAGCGCCAGGGCTGGGGCGGAACTGGGCTACGCGCCGCGACCTGCGCAAGCGGCTCTGCGGGACGCGGTTGAGTGGTTCCGAGCGCAGGGCTATTTGAACTGAGCCTGCACGCGCGGACTCAGGACTTGGGACTTGGCCAAAGTGCCGCCATAATCTGCGGCCCAGAATGTGCCCCAGGGCGCAACATTTCCATGAGACACCGACATTAAGATGGCCACCGCATTCGGCACCGTTTTTTCAGAACAGATGACCCAGGCCCGCTATTCCAAGGGGCAGTGGACTGCGCCGGAGGCTGTGCCCGTCGCGCCCTTGTCGGTGCATCCGGGTGCTCACGTCCTGCACTATTCAAGCACCTGCTTTGAAGGTCTCAAGGCTTTTCGCATGCCCGACGGCGGCATCCGCATGTTCCGCGCAGATCGTCATCTCGCCCGCTTTCGTGAGAGCGCCAAGCTGCTCTGTCTGCCACTGCCGTCGCCGCAGATTCTGGAAAAGATGGTGCGCGATGTCGTGGCACTGAGCCAGAACGATCTGCCCGCGCCTCCGGGTGCCCTGTATCTCAGACCCACCCTGATCGGCCTGGACCCCAATATTGGTGCCGCCGGAGTGCCTCCGGAGGAAGTCCTGCTGTACGTGCTGGCTGCCCCGGTAGGCGATTACTTCACCGGCGGTGGCCGCGCGTTGAAGATCCTGATCGAGGATGAGCAGATGCGCAGCACGCCCGGTTTTGGTCAGGCCAAGACCGGCGGCAATTACGCGGCGGCGCTGCGTCATGTGGTCAGTGCGCGCGGCGCACACGAAGCTGATCAGGTCCTGTTTTGCCCCGGTGGCGACGTGCAGGAAACCGGCGCGTCCAATTTCTTCCTGCTCGATGACAAGCGCCTGCTGACCAAGCCGCTCGACGGCTCATTCCTGCACGGTGTGACCAGAGATTCGATCATCCGCTTGGCGCAATCACTGGGCTATGAAGTGATCGAGCGTAATTTCACCGTCGACGAAGTCAAGGACTGGATCAAGACCGGCGAAGCTGCGCTGTCGGGCACCGCTGCGGTGCTGGCCGGTGTGGGCAGCTTTGTGCACCGCGGCCAGACCTACCCGGTTGCCGATGGCAAAGTGGGTCGCAACACCGAGCGCCTGCGTCAGGCCCTGACCTCGATCCAATTTGGTACTGCGGAAGACAAGTTCGGCTGGTTGAGCTGATCTGCGCCGCGAGTTTGGCGGCGCGGAGATCAGAAGCCGCGCGCAGTGCTGCCAGCTCAGACTTTTCGTGACAGGAGCCCGATGTTGGCCACCACGAAGGGGGTCAGATAGTTGAGGAAAATTTTCAGCCCCAACGCGGCTGAGAACGGGCCGGCCAGAATGGCATCGCCCTGATTGAATGCGGTGAGCCAGCTGCCCACGAGAAATGCGATCAGGCCGGTGCGGCGCAGATGATGTGCTGCCAGCACGGTTGAGAGAAAATCCTTGCGCATGGGTGGTGGGTCGTTCTTCTGGTGAATGTTCGTCATAGGGCGATCAGGCTGCAGCGGGTTTGCAGTTCATCCGGGCTGTGCGCGAAGCTGGCACTGCGAGAAGATCAGCGATCACTCGCAAAAAATGTTCAATAGCTCGGGGTCGCTCATGTCTGAAGCATATCGTCTCTATTACTCACCCGGTGCCTGCTCTCTGGCTCCGCACATCGTTCTTGAAGAGCTGGGCGTGCCTTACGAGCCGGTCCGCGTCTTGGTCAATGAAGGTGAAGGCAGGCGGCCGGAATATCTGGCAGTCAATCCTCGGGGGCGGGTGCCGGCGTTGCTGATCCGAGATGCGCAGCGCGAGCGGATACTGACAGAGGCGATGGCCATCATGGTGTATCTGACGCAAACGCACGGCGAGCTGCTGCCAACAGCTGGAGAGGCTTTTGCGCGCGCCATCGAATGGATGAGCTGGCTCGGCTCCACCATGCATCAGTCGGGTGTTCGCACGGTATTTCGCCCCGCTTACTTCACCGCACAGCCGGATCAGTCCGAGGCGATTGCCGCACAAGGTCGGATCAACGTTCGCGCAGGCTACGAGGACATCGAGGCGCGCCTCAGAGGCAAGCCCTGGGCACTGGGGTCTTCATTCTCTGCCATTGATGCCTACCTGCTGGTGTTTTACCGATGGGGTACGCGCTGCGGCCTGAGCATGCGATCCGGGTTTCCCGAGTACACACGGGTCATGGATGCGGTGCGACAGCGCGATGCCGTACAGAGAATCATCGCGCGGGAGGGCGTCGAGTTTGAATAGGCAAATGTCCGTGAATCCAGATTGGCGTGCATGGGCCTGCCCCTGACGGAGGTGGTCCGAGGCAGCGGCAGCTGACAACTGATTGGCGAACGTTTCCGGAGCGGACTTCTGCGCACTGGCAAGAGCCTCATGCCTGATTGTTTGTGGCACATGATTTGCGTTGCGTCTGTGCCCATGCGAGCCAATGGTGCCTCGCCAGTTCAACCTCTACTGGAAGCTCCAAATGACTCTAAAGACCTGGCTTCGGCGATCCGTGTTCGGATGGCTGGCACTGATGCTCACTTTTTCCATTCCCCATGTCTCGGCAGAGTCAGAGTCAGAGGGAGATGGAGCGACCGTCGCGATCAAGGGGGAAATCTCCGGCAGCTCGCTGCGCATGTGGTTTGAGCCCGCCACGCTGACAGTGCCCAAGGGCACCACCGTGACCTGGGTCAATCAGGACGGGTCCAACCACAACGTCAAGTTTGCTGACCAGCTTGGGCCGCGCATGAAGCACCACTCAAGCTGGACGCGAACCTTCTCGACTCCGGGCACCTATCCCTACGAATGCGCCATCCATGGCGCAAGCATGTCCGGGACGATTGTGGTGGAGTAGTCGGAAGGTCTGAGGAACCCATTCGAGGTGTTCTTGCTGACGTGTGCCGGGTTCACATGAGCCTGGCAGTGGCCCGCTCGCAGTGGCTGTGGCAAGGCCGAGCCGAATCAGATTGAAGCTCGGCGAGAGTTTGAGTCCATAGGCGAACGCACGCATACTTGCGAAGGATCGGCACGCTTGTTCAGCCGAATCCTTTTGCATGGTTCCCTTCAGGCAATGATCCCGCGGAAAGCGTCAAAGGCACGCGCAGTCGGTGCGAGTGTCGCCGGTCGGTGGTACTCATATGGCGGGAAACGAGACCCGCAGGGCAGTGAGGCCTTAGGAATCTAACGTCGCTAAGCCTGCGCTTTTTTGCTATCGCCGATCGGATTCGTCGCATGAATTTCAGGAAACACCACGATCCCAGGAGTCGTCTGATCGGCTTGGGCTTCGTCCTCGGCTTTCACGTACTCTTGGTCTGGGGGCTGGTGGCCGGGCTGTCGCGCGAGACAGTAGAGATTCTGCCGCCGCCGATTGAGACAAGGATCATCGAAGAAGCTGATGCGCCAATAGATGAGCCGCCACCTCCAGCTCCGGAGTTCACGCCGCCGCCACCGCCACCAGTATTCACGCTACCCGAACTGAACATCGCACCGCCGCCGGATGTGCCAAAAACCATTGTGCCTCCCAAGCCCCAGCCGCAACCGACCCCCAAGGCTGAAGTGCCGCCGCCACCGGCACCACCGCCGCAACCACGCAAGGTGGTTCGCGTTCCGCCCAAGGTTGATTTTGAACGCAGCCCACGTGCCTGCCGTCAGCCCGCCTATCCCTCAGTGTCCGTGCGCCTGCGTGAAGAGGGGACCGCACAGATCAGTCTGCTCATTGGTACCGAGGGCAAAGTCCAGCAAAGCAAGATTATTCAGAGCAGCGGATACAAGCGTCTGGACGACGCCACCATCAAGGCTTTCAGTCGTTGCAAGTTTCAGGTGGGCACAACCGATGGCGAGCCGGAGCCATCGTGGTTCTCTGTTCGCTACAAGTGGATCGTACCCAGATAAGGCAAGGGCAGGTCTGCATTCTTCAATGCTTCATTCGTTCTTCTTCATTCATCACGGCTGTAATAGATTTATCCGTCAGGAGATTCACCTCATGTCCAGCTTTTCATCCTTCCTTCGCAGCCTGAGTCTGGGCCTGATTCTGGCCGGCGTGTCGCTGATGGCAACAGCACAGGACGAAACCTCGACCGCTCTGGAAGAGGCGCTTGCCGAAGAGTTTGCTCTGGAGCCTTTGGAAGCAGCGCCGACGCCTGTCTCTGTTGAGGCGGCAGAATCAAGCGTGATTGAGAATCCCTACGGATTGAAGGCGCTTTGGGAAACGGGCGACTACGTGTCCAAGGGGACGCTTGCCGTTCTGGTGATCATGTCGGCAGCCACCTGGTACGTGATGGTGGTCAAGCTGATTGAGCAGGCAAAGCTGCTCAGAGATTCAAAGAAGGCTGAAAGCAGCTTCTGGACTGCGGGCAGTGTCCGCGAGGGTCTTGGCACACTCAAACAAGGCGGCGCGATGTGGTACATCGTCGAGCGCGGCGTCAGCGCCGATGAGCACCATGAGGGCACCATGGTTGAGCAGATTGATCGCTCGACCTGGATCACCATGAGCGTCAACCGCGCAGTAGAGGCGATCAATTCCAATCTCACCAGCGGTCTGGCTGTGCTGGCAACGGTGGGTTCTACAGCACCTTTTGTGGGATTGTTCGGAACCGTCTGGGGCATCTATCACGCGCTAACGGCAATTGGCATTTCCGGGCAGGCATCAATCGATAAAGTGGCGGGGCCCGTGGGCGAGGCGCTCATCATGACGGCCATTGGACTGGCCGTCGCCGTGCCGGCAGTGCTGGGCTACAACTGGCTGATCCGCCGGAACAAGACAGCAATGGAATCGGTCCGTGCATTTGCGGCAGACCTGCATTCGGTGCTGCTGTCCGGCACACGTGTTGGCGACGACAAGAAAGCGAATTGATGCCGCAACAGGGAGTGGCTCCATGGGTATGAATATCGGAAGTGATGACGGAGACGAAGATGAAATGGTCTCTGCCATCAACACCACGCCGTTGGTAGACGTGATGCTGGTCCTGCTGATTATTTTCCTGATTACCATTCCGGTGGTGACAGCTACCGTACCAGTGGCACTGCCGGACGAGTCCAATCAGCTGCTGCAGACGAAGCCGGAGAACATCAATATTTCAGTCGACGTGGACGGCAACATTTTCTGGGGTACTGCACAGATCAGGGACCTCGCCGTTCTGCAGAGAATGCTCAATGAAGCGGCGGTCAAGGTGCCGCAGCCGGAAGTACATATCCGCGGCGACCGCGAGACGCGTTATGACAACGTCAATCAGGTCGTCACAGCTTGCCAGCGCGCCTCCATCTTCAAGGTCGGTTTCATCACCGAACCACCGCCGGGTGGGGCTTAGTCATATGGCCATGAATGTTGGCAGCAGCGGTCCGGATGGCGATCCGGAACCCATGATGGATATCAACACCACACCGTTGATTGATGTGATGCTGGTGCTTCTGATCATGCTGATCATCACCATTCCGGTGCAGAAGCATGCAACCAAGCTCGACCTTCCTGTTGATCAGCAGGAGCAAGTTCCGCCAGAGCTTGATCCGCTTGATCCGGTCTCGCTGGAAATAGACTTTGACGGAACGCTTTACTGGAATAGCGTGATTCTCAAGGATTCGAGTGAGCTTGATCGTCGTCTGCAACAGATGGTGAGCTTGCCCGAGCAACCTGAATTTCATGTGCGACCCAATCGCCTGGCCGCTTACAAGCATGTGATTGCGGTCATGGCGGCTGCCCAGAGAAGTGGTGTGACCAAGATGGGCGTCATCGGAGCTAATTAGTTGCTCTATGTTTATCGATCAGAAAAAGCGCGTGCCATTGCAGGCAGATTCAATGCAGAGCGCGCTGCGCTGTGCAGGCGACTCCAGGCAATGTCGTTGAAGGGGATGTTTTGAATGAAGCTTGTCCTATGCAAGTTGGCTCGTTTCTATCTGCTGGCCCTCGCTCTGCTGCTGGCATCTTTGACCAATGTCAGCGCCGAGGATCAGCTTCGGCCAGCAGTAGGCAAGCCCTTGCAGGAAGCACAGAAGCTGATGGCAGCGGGCAAGAACAAGGCGGCACTGAGCCCGATTGAGGCGGCAGAAAAAGTGGGTCAACTCAGCGCCTATGAGCAATTCATCATCAATCAGATGAAGGCCTCCGCATTGTCTGCTGCAGGCGATACCGCGGGTGCGGTCCGTGCCTTCGAGAAAGTGCTGGCTTCGGGTCGCCTCTCAGGCCAGGAGACTTTGAAAACGACCGAAGCCATTGCCGGTCTTTATCTGCGCGCCAAACAGTACCCGGAGGCTATCCGTTGGCTGCACAAATACAAGGCGCAGGGCGGCGCCAAGCCGAGCACCCTCGCTTTCCTGCCTCAGGCTTATTATCTGGCGGGCGATTACAAGCGCAGTGCAGAAGAATCAGCGGCGCAGATCGCCAGCCTGGAAAAAGCGAAGCAAAAGCCCAGTGAGACACAGCTGAAACTGTTTGCCGCGAGTCTGGCGAAGATCAATGACATGGCGGGCTATTCACAGGCGCTGGAGCGCCTTGTTCGCTATTACCCGAAACCAGAGTACTGGCAGGATGTGATCCAGCGCACAGCCAGAAAGCCTGGTTTTTCCCGAAATCTTGAACTGGACAAGCTGCGCCTGCTGCGCGCAACAAGCAATCTCGATCAGGCTAGGGATTACGTAGAAATGGCGCAGCTGAGTTTGCAGGCAGAGCTGCCCGGAGAAGCCAAGGCAATTGTGGATGAGGGTTACGAGAAGAAAGTGCTCGGCCAGGGGCAGGAGCGTGATGTCGAACGCCAGGGGCGACTGAGAAAATTGATTGACGAGCGTTATGCAGCGGGTCTCAAGACCATATCCGACTCTGATGCCGAGATTATCGCCGCTGACTCCGGTGATCCCATGGTAGAGACCGGTCTGGCTTACGTGACCTACGGCGAGTCCGAGAAAGGCCTGAAAATGATGGAGGCGGGAATCAGAAAAGGCAGCCTCCGGTCCCCGGATCAGGCTCTGCTTCGCCTCGGCTACGCTTACTATTACGCTGGAGACAAGGCCAGAGCCAAGGCTGCGTTTGGAAAAGTGACCGGCAAGGATGGGGCACGAGATCTGGCACGTCTCTGGCGTATGGTTCCTTAAGAACGAACCGTCCTCTAATTGCGTCCTTGCTTGGCGCTCCAGACTCCTTCGGCACGTCTGAATCCTGACGTTTCAGTCGCCGCCAATTCTTATCGCACTACAGCGATGCAAGCTTGCATTAGGTAGGTCGCACAGCAAGAATTGGTCCCAAACAACAACTTGAAGCGAGCAACAATTTGAGCGCTAAAGCGCAGCCGCCGGTGATCGTGGCAATCGGAGCCTCGGCCGGTGGGCTTAAGGCGTTCGAGCAATTTTTTAGAGCGTCGCCTCCTGATTTGGGGGTGGCATTTGTTGTTATTCCGCATCTCGACCCTCGCAGGCATAGCCTGATGGCGGATTTGATCGGCAACTACACTCGGATGCCGGTAGCGTCAGTTTTTGATGGCGCGAAAGTTCTGGCCGATCATGTCTACGTCATCCCGCCGAACAGCTTCATGGTGATTGAAGCTGGTGTCATGAAGCTGGAGACGCCGATAGAGAGTCGTGGACCGCGAAGATCGATCGACATTTTCTTTCGTTCTCTCGCCCTGTCTGAGCGACAGCGCGCCATCGGGATTGTGCTGTCTGGTACCGGAACCGACGGAACGCTGGGAATCAAGGCCATCAAGGAACATGGCGGAATGGTGATGGCACAGCAGCCTGGCTCCGCCGAACACGATGGTATGCCACGGTCTGCCATCAGCGCCGGCGTTGTTGATTTCGTGCTGGCACCCGAGCAGATGCCGGAGATCCTGAGAAGGTACGTCGGGCACCAGTACGTGAAAGGCGCGGCTCAGATGCCACCAGATTCAGGGCTCGAGACCAGTGATGATCTGGAGAAGGCGCTTGCCGTTCTGCATGCCAGGACGGGTCGTGATTTTCGGCACTACAAACGTGGAACCATCAAACGCCGCACGCAAAGGCGGATGGGGCTCCACCAGATTCATGATTTGCCCCAGTATCTGGAACTGCTCAGGAGCAGTCCCGATGAGGCCAAGCTACTTCTGGATGATCTGCTCATCGGTGTGACGCAGTTTTATAGGGACAAGCAGGCCTTCGAGCAACTCGAACAACTCGTCTTGCCCGAGTTGATGAAGCACGCTGAGGGTACCCCTCTTAGAATCTGGGTGCCGGGCTGCTCAACCGGTGAAGAGGCTTACAGTATCGCCATCAGCTGCATGGAGGCAGCGGCGCAGGCCGATCGGCACGCCGATTTGCAGATTTTCGCGACTGACATTGACGAACGCGCCCTTGCAATTGCTCGTAGCGCTGCCTACCCGGAGAGCATTGCTGAAGACATTCGCCCGGATCGTCTGCGCCGCTACTTTTCCAAGGAAGAGCATCGCTACCGGGTCAACAAGAACGTGCGTGAGGCGGTGGTGTTTGCGCCGCAGAACCTGATTCAGGATGCGCCCTTTTCCAAGCTTGATCTGATCTCCTGCCGGAACCTGCTGATCTATCTCGAATCGCCCATTCAGAAGAAACTATTCTCGCTGTTCAATTTTGCTCTGAATCCAAATGGTTATCTGTTTCTTGGAAATTCAGAATCGATCGGCACCAGCGAGCACTTGTTCCGTCCTCTGGACAAACACGCCCGGATTTATTCGAAAAGCCGCAGAGAATCAAGAATTCAGCGACCTTCGTTTCCAATCGTCAGCGGCGAGCCTGGCGGTGAGTTGCGATATCTTGTCGAACAGGCACGAAGAGAGCATGTTGCGCGGCCGACCGAGCTGATTCGCAATCTCTTGCTTGATGAGATTGCGCCGCCCGCAGTCGCTGTTACGGCAGATTACCGAATTGTTTATGCCTCTGGGCAGACAGCAGAGTTCCTGCATTTTCCCAGCGGCGAACCCACCAGTGATCTTCTTCTGGTGGCGCGTCGCGGTTTGCGCATCAAGTTGCGAAAGGTCATCCGCAAAGCGTTCGCCACCGGTGAACTGGCAACCGAGTTTGGCCAGTTACCTGGCAAAAGCCATGACGCAGTGCAGATTGATGCGCGTCCGATCATCAATTCACAACTCAAGACGCCAGTCTGCCTGCTGACCTTCAGCGCTAATCCGAAGGCAAGCGGGACGTCCCAGCCATCGACAGCTTTACTTGGCCCCGCGGACAGCCAGGACGCTGATGAAGCCTTTCTTGCCCAGCTAGAGGCGGAACTGCGTTCTACTCGGGAGGATTTGCAGGGCACGATCGAGGAGTTGGAGTCATCGAACGAAGAGCTCAAAACCTCGAATGAAGAGGCGATGAGCATGAATGAAGAACTGCAATCGGCCAATGAGGAACTCGAGACGTCGAAAGAGGAATTGCAGTCGCTCAATGAAGAAGTGTCCACCGTCAACACGGAGCTTCAGGAGAAGCTAGACCTGCTGGAGAAGACCAACAACGATCTGAGCAATTTGCTGTCCAGTACTGATATTGCAACCTTGTTTCTGACGTCCCAGGGCGTGATCAGGCGATTCACGCCGTCTGCACAGAGAATCTTCAAGCTGATACCGAGTGATATCGGACGGCCGATTCAGGACATCTCCAATTTGATCCGCGGGCGGCTGGATATTGCCGCGGAAGTTCTGCGTTCAAGCGAAGAACTCATTGTGATCGAAGGCGAGGTCGAGTCCGAGGACGGACGATGGTACTCACGGCGCGTTGCGCCTTACCGCACTACGGACCGGCGCATAGACGGGGCTGTGGTCACGTTTGCAGATATCACACGGATCAAGGTTGCCGAGCGATCATTGCGTGAGAGCGAAACCCGCTATCGATTGCTCTACCACGACAATCCTTCGATCTATTTCACGCTCGACGAGACGTTTTGCATTCGCTCCGTCAACGCGCATGGCGCATTGCAGCTGGGCTTGACGGAAGATCAGCTGATCGGGCAACCCTTTACGGGTCTCTATGCGCAGAGTGAGCCGGTTCGGGGTGCGCTCAATGCCGCTTTGTCTGGTGGGGGAGCGGTAGAGCGCTGGGAAGCACGGATGAAGCTCAAGGATATTGGCGATCCGTGGACACGAGGTGTGACCCGGCGCGTCATGCAGGATGGCGAACCTGCCTTGCTCGTCTCGCTCTATGACATCTCGGAAGAGAAGCGTCTGTCCGAGAGCGTCTACTACTACTCGACACACGACTACCTGACCGGATTGCTGAACCGTCGCGAGTTTGATCGCATTCTCCATCGGGTCTGCTCTTCTGCCGGTAGCCAGCCCGGAACCCATGCGCTGCTGTACATCGACCTGGCCAATTTCAAGCTCATCAACGACACCGCAGGCCATGCCGCGGGTGACGAAGCACTGAAGCTGATCAGCGATGTGTTGCAGCGCGGGCAGTTCAGGAGTCGTGACGTGGTCGCTCGACTGGGGGGCGACGAGTTCGCTTTGATTCTGGAATTCTGCATGCCCGAGGAGTCCCTGCGGGTTGCCACCGAGATCATTCAGGAGCTGCGTAGCACGGTCTTCAAGTTCGAAGCTCATCATTTCGTGCTCGAGTGTTACATCGGCATCGTGCCGATCCGCGGCCAGGAATCCACTGCAGAGGAAGTGCTGAGGTCTGCGGATGCGGCCTGTTACGAAGCCAAGGAGAAAGGCCCGGGGAGTGTGCAGGCCGTTGATCTTGATCAGGCGCAACTTTCCACGCGGCGCTCGGACATGGAATGGGCGAAGGTCATTCGCACGGCGCTCACTGAGCGGAGCATCGGGCTGACCTGCGAACCGATCGTGCGGGGCGCAAAGGACAAGGTTGTGGGCTTCGAATTCCTGCTCCGTATGAAGCAGGATGGTTTTCCAATCAGTACCGGAACCGTGATCAGGGCGATGGAGCGGTACAGCCTTGCGCCTGAAGTGGATATGTACATTATTGATCTGGCTTTGTCGCAGATCAGTCAGCAGCTTTCACGAATCGATCTGGTTGAATTTGTCTCGATCAATATTTCGGGACAATCACTGGGTCGCGTGGACTTCATGGAAAACGTGGAGGCTGCCGTGCGTGGAAGCCGGATCCCGCCAACCAAGCTCTGTTTCGAGGTGACCGAGACGGCCGCGGTTTCCAACATCGAAGGTGCTGCCAGATTCATGCAGCGCCTGCGTGGCCTGGGCTGCAAGATCGCCCTCGATGATTTTGGCAGCGGACTGTCGTCGTTCCACTACCTGAAGAATCTGCCCTGTGACTTGCTGAAAATTGACGGTGCTTTTGTTCGGGATATCGTGGTTAATGAATCCGACCGATCACTGGTCTCCGCGATCCATGGCATTGCCCAGTTGCTGGGTATTGCAACGGTTGCTGAGTTTGTAGAAAACCAGGACATCAACGGCATCGTCAAGGACATTGGTGTCGATTACCGGCAAGGACATCACTTCGGCCCCAAAGGCTCATTGGAGGAAGTTCTGAAGGCGATACGTCCCGTAGCGAAGTGAGGCGCTCGCCTCTCCGAAACTTCAGATGGACTGTTCGGCCGGGATTCGAATGCGCTGGTGCAGGCCGCCTTCCGGGGCATTGATCAATTCAAGTGTGCCGCCATGCTTGGCGATAATCTCGCTGGCAATGGCCAGGCCCAGGCCGCTGCCGCCGGTGTCACGATTTCGGGATTGATCCAGCCGTACGAAAGGCTTCACAACTTCGGAAAGTTGTTCGGCGGGAATGCCCGGACCATCGTCGTCAATCAGGATTTCCAGCTGACGATCCGATCTGGAAATGCGAACACGTGCCCGTTCCCCGTACTGCGCCGCGTTGCGGATAAGATTGGACAGCGCTCGTTTGAGCAGCACAGGCCGACAGGTTGCGGTCTGCCGGCTGGCGTATTCAAAGCTGACGTCGAAACCGATCTGTCCGAGCTCTTCGCAGGCGTTATCGACCAGCGCGGCGACATCAACCTTTCGCAGTTCTTCAGATGATCGCGTGTTCTTGAGATAGGACAAGGCTGATTCAGTGACCGCTTCCATTTCCTGAACCGTGGCCTGCATCTGCTCGCGTTGATCTGCATCTTCGATGAACTCAAGCTGCAGGCGCAAAGCGGTGATGGGGGTGCGCAGGTCGTGCGATACCGAGGCGAGCGTTCGTGTGCGCTCTTCAATGTGCTCGCTGATGCGCACTTGCATCTGATTGAACGCGCGGACAGTTTCAACAATATCCGCGGGTCCTTCCTCAGGTAGGGCTTCAGGCTGCTGGCCACGCCCAAGCGACTCGGCAGCGCGTGACAGGCGCGCCAGCGGACGGGTGATACGCCGCAGGATCAGTGCCATGACCGCAGCCAATAACAGCGACAAGGCAGCGGCCGTGATCACCGCACTGGCTGCCCAAGTGGGGGTGGGATCTGGAAGTTGTAATTGCGTATGCAACCACAGGCCATTTTGAAGCTGCGCCTGGATGATGATGACGGGCTGATCCGGCGATGGTGCGTCAACTGCATAGACAGTGGCGCTGGCGATCGCGCTTGGCGCTGCTTCCAGCAAGCTCAGACGCAGGGGCTCGGATTCAGGGAGCTCAGCGGGTGGCGGATTCTCGATGGTAGAGAGTCGAGCCTTGAGCGCGCGGCTGTTGACGCTTTCCAGGATGGCGTCTGTCAGATTGGGCGGTGCTGTCATCAGCAGCCGTGCCAGGCTGGCCGTCCGAGCGATGGTGGATTCCTGGATGGCGCCGGCGATCGACCCGAGTCGAGCTTTGACAAACAAGGGGAATGTCAGCGCTTGTGCAGCGATCAGTGCCAATACTGCCGCGAGAATCAGCTGTGAGGACAGCCGTCGAGGAATCAGCCGGTTCAGCACGTATCGTCGCTCGAATCCGCAAACATGTAACCACCGCCCCAGACCGTCTTGATCAGGGTTGGGTTGGCAGGATCAGCCTCGATTTTGCGGCGCAGGCGCATCACCTGATTGTCGATGGCGCGGTCATAAACGCCGGCTTCACGACCCTGAGTGAGGTCCAGCAGTTGATCGCGGCTGAGTACCCGGCCCGGTCGCGTTGCAAGGGCAGAGAGCAGCAGGAATTCCGAGTTGCTCAGCGGAATCTCCACACCATTGGGGTCGCTCAGCTGACGGCGCCCCATGTCCAGGGACCAACCTGAGAAGCGCAGGATTTCCTTGCCGGGCAACTGACGTTGGCGCGGCAGGCTGTTGGCGCGCCTGAGTACCGCGCGAATGCGTGCCAGCAACTCGCGAGGATTGAAGGGCTTGGTGACGTAGTCGTCAGCGCCCAGCTCTAGGCCGATGATCTGGTCGGTCTGGTCCGACTGCGCTGTCAGCAGGATCACCGGCGCAGTCTTGTTGGCTGCCAGTTCCTTGCACAGCGTGAGGCCATCATCGCCCGGCATCATTACGTCTAGGATGACAAGATCTACAATGGCGTCGCGTAGCACGGCCCTCATTTGTGCTCCGCCATCAGCAGCACTGACCCGGAAGCCCTGATTGCGCAGGTATCGACTCAGGCTCTGGCGAATTTCCTGATGGTCATCCACGACCAACAGGTGCGCTGCTTCGGTATTGTTTTCCTCGGTCTTCATTCTGGCGAACTATACGGCGCGATCAGCGGTCGAGGAATGCGCTGCTGTATGCAATTGTCGCCGAGAGGCCGGTTTACGACAGCTTGTTACAAAACTCATGTCTCGCGCGATGGTTCTGACATCCCAAACGGTTCTAATACGCGTCCGAAACTTGCATGTGCCGATGAAACCAAAATTCACGACAGCCTTAATTGCCGCGCTGGGTCTTATGACGGGCGCTTGCACGGTCATGCCACAACGTGGCGAAGTAAGCCCAGCTTTGCCAGCCCAGTTTGATGCACCGGAAACGGCGCCTCCGCCGGCGTTATGGTGGTCGGTCTTTGGAGATGCGCAGCTCGACGCCCTGATCCGGGAGGCACTGAACAATAATCCTGGCATCCATGGCGTGGAGGCTCAGCTTCGCGCTGCGCTGGCCAGCGCAAATGCCGCCGGTGCCGGTTTGATCCCGAGTGTGTCGTTTGATCTGTCTCATCGCAGCGGTGATCAGGATGCAGGTGTAGCGGCGCGGGATGAAAGCGCCGGCCTTAGCGCGGCCTACGAAGTAGATCTCTGGGGGCGGGTGCGGGCCTCACGTAATGCTGCAGTGTTCAATGCCCAGGCCAGCGAGCAGGAACTGTTTGCGGCCCAGGTCAGCTTGAGCGCCAACGTGGCCATCCTCTGGTTTCAGACCGGCACCGCCGCGCAGCAACTCGTACTGATCGGGCAGGAGCGCGAGCGATACACACGCATCCTGAAACTGATGGAGGTGCGCTTTCGCAATGGACTGGCGGCCGCCAGTGATGTTCTGCGACAACGCCAGTTGCTGGAATCGACGCGAGCCCTGGAAGCACAAGCCCAGGCAGACCTCGGCGTGCTCCAGCATGCCCTTGAAGAATTGCTGGGAAAGGTCGCGGGTAGTGGTGCCTATCTGGGTGCTGCACCCGGCGAAGCGGTGATCTCCGGGCCCAGCGGGGTTCCGGCCAGGGTGGTCAACCGACGGCCCGACGTACAGCAGACCTGGTTGCAGGTCAGGGCCGCGGATGAGGCGGTGGCTGCCGCGATCGCCAACCGGTTTCCTCAGATCAATCTCAGCTTTTCCTACGCGAGCCAGAACTCAAGTTCTGTTGCTTTGTTTCAGGACTGGATTGATACCTTCGTTGCTTCGCTGGCCCTGCCGCTGACTGACGGCGGTTCGCGCCTAGCGGAAGTAACGCGTACTCAGGCTGTTCTGGATCAGCGAATCGCGGAGTATCGCGGCAGTGTCCTGGCGGCTTTTCGCGAAATTCAGGACGCCCAGCTCAGATTGGAGAAGTCGCACCTGAGAATCAGCAGCCTGGAAGAGCAGTTGCGCATTTCGTCGGCGGTACTGGAGCGGGTAGAACGGCAACTGCGGCAAGGCGGAACAGATTACCTCGCGGTGCTCGATGCCCAGATTGCAGACAGCAGCTTGCGCCGCGATGTCCTGAGCGCACGGCAGCTACAGCTTGAGCAGCAGATCGCCCTGCTCAGGGCCACGGCTGGACCCTTGCCAAATACACATACCGAAGAGAAGAAAGCATGAGCAGCCAATCTGGAAAGCCGGCCAGGAAATGGCTGTTTGGCGTGGTCGCGGTCGTAGTGCTGTTTGCTGCGTTCATGGTAAGCAGACAACTCATTCTGACGTCGCCCAAGGCCGAGCGCCGGGCGCCGGAACGTCGTGCACGCTTGGTCGAAGTTATCGAGGTCACGCCCGGGCCGCAGCGTGCGTGGATCAGTGCCTATGGACAGGTCGAGGCTTCCCAACGAGTGTCTCTGTCGGCACAAGTCTCGGGTGTGGTGACGAACATCAGCGATGCTTTTGTGCCGGGCCAGCGTGTCGAGAAGGGCGCGCTGCTGGTGCAGCTGGACGATCGTGATTATCGCGTTGCACTCGATAGCGCCGAATCCAGCCTGTCCTCGGCGCAGGCAAGCCTGGCGCAGGAACAGGGCAGTCAGGCGGTTGCGCGCGGAGATTTCGATCTCTTGGGTCTGGATGTAGATGAGGCTGAGAAGTCGCTGATGCTGCGCCAACCTCAGCTGCGAGCAGCGCAGGCGACCGTGGCAGCCGCGCGGGCCAGCGTTGCGAGGGCGAAGCTGGATCTGGAGCGTACTCGCATCCGCTCGCCTGTCGACGCCCTGATTCTGAGCAGGGAAGTGGGCGTGGGTGCGCAGGTAGCCGGGCCGGCGACCGTGCTCGGCGAGCTTGCAAAGGCCAGCCCCTACTGGGTCACGCTGCTGGTGCCCGTGGAAAGTCTGCAGTGGATCGATGTGCCGGACGCTGAAAGCGATGCCGGAGCCAAGGTCCGGATTCATGACGTCAGTCAGGCGCAATCGGTGACGTGGACCGGAGAGGTCATTCAGCTGCTGGATGCAGTGGAAGAGCAGGGCAGGCGAGCGCGACTGCTGGTTGAGGTCAATGACATCAGAAGTGAGCAGGGCAAGAGTCTGCTGATCGGCAGCTACGTTGAGGCACTCATTGAAGGGCGGGAGCTGCAGGACGTTTTCAAGCTTGATCCTGCCTGGCTGCAGGAAGAATCGGTCTGGGTAGTGCGGGACGAGCGATTGAAACTTGTGCCGCTCAATGTGCTCCATAGAAGTACCGATGCGGTGCTGGCTCGCGGCGCTCTCAATGCAGGCGAAAAGATCGTAAGCAGCCGCTTGTCGAGTGGCGTGGACGGAATGAAGGTGCGCCTGCCTGAGGCTTCTGTGCCGGCGGCCGCTGAAAAGGCAACTGAACGGCAACGGAGCAGTGAGCAGTGAGTGAGCGCTCTGGTGGTGCCATCGCGTGGATGACGCGCAACCGGGTCAGCCCGAATCTGTTGATGATCGTGCTGGTCGTTGGCGGACTGATCGCCAGTCTGCAGATCAAGAAGGAAGTGTTTCCCGAGTTCACGCTGGATCGCATCACGATTTCGGTGGGTTACCCGGGTGGAAGCCCCGAGGATGTCGAACAGGGCATCGTGCTGGTTGCAGAAGAAGCGCTGCTGGGCATCGATGGCATCGAGGAAGTGACCTCCACCGCCAGTGAGGGCAGTGGGCAGATCGTTGCGGAGCTGGATGAGGATGCCGATGCCAATGCCGTCTTTCAGGACGTGCAGCAGGCGATTTCCAGAATCAACACTTTTCCGGAGAACGCCGAAAACCCGAACGTTTCGCTCGACAAGCGCGCTCGTGGTGTCGTGACGCTGTTGCTGTTTGGGGACAGCAGTGAGCAGGTTCTGCGCGAGATAGCGGAGACGGTGCGCGACCAGATGCTGTCTTCATCTGGTATTACGCAAGTTGAGTTTGAGGGCGCGCGCGATTACCGAATTCATGTCGATGTTCCTGCAGCACGTCTGCAGGCGCACGACCTGAGCCTTGGAGAACTGGCCCAGCGCATCGGTGACGCTGCCATTGATGTGGGTGGCGGCCGGCTGGATACCTCGGCAGGAGAAGTGCTGGTGCGGGTGTCCGAGCGTCGTGACTGGGCGCAGGAATTTGCACAGATTCCGGTTATCAGTAGCGAGCAGGGCAGCGTCGTCCGCTTAGGTGAGATTGCGCGTGTGCGCGAAGGCTTTGACGAGACGATGAGCCAGTCCGCCACATTCAATGGTCTGCGCGCGATTGCGCTGCAGGTGTACCGAATTGGCGACCAGACTCCGATCGGGGTCTCCGAGGCAGCGCGTGCCGCTCTGGAAACCGTACGCGAAAGCCTGCCAGATGGCATTGACGCTGTTCTGCTCAATGATCGTTCCGAGATTTATCAGCAGCGTCTGGAGCTGTTGATGAAGAATGCTTTCATTGGCCTGCTGGTGGTGTTTGTACTGCTCGCGCTCTTTCTCGAGTTCAAGCTGGCCTTCTGGGTCACCATGGGCATCCCGATATCGTTTCTTGGTGCGATGCTGTTCCTGCCTAGTTTTGGTGCCAGCATCAATATGGTGTCGATGTTCGCGTTCATCATCAGTCTCGGCATCGTGGTTGATGATGCGGTGATCGCGGGTGAGAACATCTACGAATATCGTCAGCGCGGTCTGGGTTTTATCGAGGCGGCAGTAGAGGGCGCCAAGGACATCGCCATGCCGGTGACCTTCAGCGTGCTCACTAACATTGTGGCCTTCATGCCGCTGCTGTTTGTTCCCGGTTTCATTGGGAAGATCTGGGGGGTGATTCCGATTGTGGTGTGCTCGGTGTTTGCGCTGAGTCTGATCGAGGCCCTGTTCATTCTCCCGGCGCATCTTGCGCACTCCAAGCCACTGTCAAAGCAGTCGCGCATGCGTCAATGGCAGCAGAAATTTTCCTCCAATTTCTCAGCCTGGGTTGAACGCCGTTACCAGCCGATTGTGGTGCAGGCCGTGCGGCATCGTTATCTCACCATGGCGGTGGGCCTCAGTGCCTTGATGATCGTCATTGCCTACGCTGCAAGCGGACGCATGGGGCTGGAGCTGTTTCCAAGCGTGGAGTCGGATTTGTCCGAGGTCACGGCGTTGCTGCCCTTGGGCACACCGCCGGATCGCGTAGAAGCAGCAGCTGACACCCTGCGTAAATCTGCACAGGCCGTTGTTGATGCCAATGGTGGAGATCGTTTGTCAGAAGGCATCTTCATGCAGATTGAGGGCAATCGCATTCGGGGCCAGATTTTTCTGACAGAGGCTGCGGTCCGGCCACTGAGTACCGCTGAGGTGACGCGTTTGTGGCGGGAGCAGACGCCGCCGATGGCGGATGCCCAGTCGCTTCGTTTTGCATCTGATTCCGGCGGCCCTGGCGCTGGCCCTACACTGACTATTGAGTTGAGTCATCGTGATGTCGCCGTGCTGGACAAGGCGAGTTCAGCACTGGCCGCGGCGCTTGAAGATTTCCCCAATGTATCGGGCCTGGACGACGGCTTCCAGGCGGGCAAGATGCAGTTCGATGTCAGTGTCCTGGAAGCAGGTCGCAGTCTTGGGCTCAGCGCGCGCGATATCGCGAGTCAGATTCGCGCCGCCTTCTTCGGCGCCGAAGTGTTGCGTCAGCAACGGGGTCGCAATGAAGTACGCGTACTCGTGCGTCTGCCAGAGGGTGAACGAACCCAGATCGGGGACATAGACGAACTCTTGATTCGCACCGCGGCGGGAACCTATGTCCCGCTCAAGACTGTTGCGCACATCGAGCCGGGTCATGCGTTTGACACCATCAGTCGAAGGGAAGGGCGGCGCACGGTCCAAGTCAGCGGTGATGTGACACCCAGAAGCGAATCCAATCAGGTGCTGGCAACGGCGCAGGCCGAAATTCTTCCGCGCCTGCAGGAGGAGTTTCCCGGGCTGAGCTTCAGTCTGGAAGGACGACAGGCAGATTTGCGGGACGCCGTTCGCGCCCTGATGCTGGGCTTCGCTGGCGTGCTCGGCATGATCTATCTGCTGCTGGCCATTCCGTTTCGAAGTTACATTCAGCCGGCGATTGTGATGGTGGCCATTCCCTTTGGCATGTTCGGCGCCATCATCGGCCACCTTTTGATGGGCTACTCGATGAGCATCATTTCCATGATGGGGGTCGTAGCGCTCTCTGGCGTGGTCGTGAATGACTCATTGGTGATGGTGCATTACGCCAATCAGCGGCGCGCTTTGGGAGACTCTGCCTACGACGCGATTGTGCGATCGGGTACGCGGCGATTTCGTCCCATTTTGTTGACCACACTTTCGACTTTCGGCGGTCTGGCGCCCATGATTTTTGAAACATCGCGTCAGGCGAGATTCATGATTCCGATGGCCATCTCGCTCGGCTACGGCATCCTGTTTGCAACGGCCATTACCTTGATTCTGGTTCCTTGTCTTTATCTGATGATTGAAGACATCAAGGGTTTGTTCGGCAGCGACGACAGTCCGGAGCCGGTCGACGTCGCTGAATCAACGGGCACTTGAAAGCGCATGATGCGGGCAGAGGCTTCACAGCATTGGAGCTATGAACGGGGGCGATCAACACTAATGGCTTGTTACTGACGGCCCCGGGCAAACTCTGACAACGGTCTGGGGGAAATTCTGTTCACTCTTTAGCGCTGTCGTTCATTCAGCTTGCTGAATGTCTGGCGCAGAGACCCATTAAACACGTGGAAAAACAAGGGCACCAATCGAAAACCCCAATCAGAATGTGACATAGGTGTCAGGTAACAACAAGATCGGCACGAACGTAGCTTCAAGGGCTTGGCACGAGCCGCTAGGATCAGGATCATGCAACTACAATCAGGCGGAGAAACAGAAATGAGCGCCAGCGTGCTGCCGTTACCGCCGCGGGTGGACAAGTTGCTGGCGCAGTTTTCTACGCGACCGGCAACTGCACACGCCACGTCTAAATCCTGGACAAGTCTGCGCATCTGGCAGATCTCGTCAGGAAAATATGTCTGCGTGAAGAATCGCGGTCCTGATCCTTCCCGTGTCCGCAGCCAGACAGTGGATTCTTTGCAAAGTGCCCGCCAGTTCTTTGGTGATGGCTGGGTGGTGCGCGAATTATTCGCCGAGGTTGATCCCGCCCGCTACCCCCGCTGGTGAGGTCGTTCCGGTAGCTCGAGCATCAGGTCGCCGGCGGTGCTTATCGCATGGCACTTGCAGATCGAGAAGCTTTTTCAGGGGTAGTGAAGGCTTTGTCCTGGCGCCAACTGGATTGAACGAATAGCTTTGAGTCCAAGGCCGGGCGTTCATTGATGCTTGGCATTCGAAAACAGGCCACATGCAATTTGTGGCATTGAGACCATGTGTGAGCGGGCTTACTTCGCTCTTGCGATGAACGCCACCGGATAACCCAGGTTTTCTGCATCCTGTGGGTGTTCGCATTGGTCAACAATATTGGCTACCTGTGGTCCCATCGTCATCGCGGTATTTCCAGCGTGCAATTCGCCGCCGCATTCACTGCAGCACATCGTGGGCTGGGTTGCCTGAGCGCAATCCTTGTGGTGATAACTCAAGGGCAGGGGCTTGTCATCGAACAACCACTTGTTGCTCCAATTGGCTAGCGCAAGGATGACGGGTTGAAGATCTCGCCCTTTGCTTGTCAATTGATATGCCAAGCGCGTGCTGCCAGGGCGGGCGGGCACACGTTTCAGAATATCCATCTCGACCAGCGAGCGCAGGCGCTGCGCCAGGACATGGCGTGTGAGTCCCAGCTGGCGTTGAAAATCATCGAACTGGCGCGCGCCCAACAGGGCATTGCGCAGAATCAGCAAAGTCCAGGTATCACCGACCTGGCCGGTCGCCTTGGCCACTGGGCATGGTTTATCCGCGTGATCTGAAACTTTCATCACTCTCTCCGAGAGGCGGCAAGTCAAATTAGTTTGACAAGATTTTCATTCAAGTCATTATAGTTCCAAAATGGAACGAAATGAGCTGAGTGGGTTCGTTGTGCTGCCTCCGTCCGAGTTGTCCCAATTGGGCCTATCGGCAGATCAAGCGTCCCGCAATGCATGAGCAAGGAGTGAAACAAGGTGCCAGGATCCCCATCAATCAGCCCATCAGCAGCGGGTAGCCGCAGCATCCCGCGCACCAATTTGCGCCCCGGGGTCACGACACACAAAACCCTGTGCGCCAGCTGTGACATCGCCTGCAGCGTTGTGACTGAAGTGAAGAAGGGGCGAGTTACCCGTGTGCGCTCTTCAGATAACCCGTTGTTCAAGGACAACATCTGTATCAAGGGCATCGTGGCCCCGAAAAATTTTGCCAACCCGAAGCGTGTGCTGTATCCGCAGAAGCGCGTCGGCGAACGTGGCTCTGGCAAATGGGAACGCGTCAGCTGGGAAGAAGCGCTGTCCGACATTGGCCAGCGTCTGCAGAAAATCATTGATGAGTACGGGCCAGAGGCGTGGGCCGTTGCAACCAGCCAATGGAACACGGCTACCGATCATGGGCTGGGCCGCCGATTGATGAATCATGTGGGCTCGCCCAATTGGATCAGCGGCGTGGCGCTCTGCGCGGGCAACACGGCGGCGGTTAATCGATTGACCTATGGCTGGTATCCGTGGCCAGACTTCGACAACACCAATTGTGTGGTGCTGTTTGGACACAACCCGCACCGAAACAGCTGGGTGCCGATCTACAATCAGATTCAGCGACTGAAGGCTCGCGGAGGAACGCTCATCGTATTGGACCCGCGCCGTAGCGAATGCGCGGAACTGGCGGACCTTTGGCTGCCACTGAAGGTGGGCAGCGACGCAGCCATGATGTTTGGCTGGCTCAAAGTCATTTTTGACGAAGAGCTTTACGACAAGGACTTCGTCGCCAAATGGACGATCGGCTTTGATGAGCTTCGTCGGCGGGTAGATGAATTCCCTCTCAGTCGCGTTGCCGAGCTCACCGGTTGCACTCCCGAGCAAATTGCCAAAGCGGCTCGCATGTATGCCCAGATGGGGCCTTCGGTCATCCCCTGGACGCCGATTACGGACATGCAACGCAACAGCACCTCCGCCATTCGTCTGCAAACCATTCTGCGTTCGGTCTGCGGTTACGTTGACGTGCCCGGTGGCGAAGCCCTGATGGGGTTCAACCCCGACATCATTCCCGAGTCCGATATCGAGATGCACGAAGTGCTTCCCGAAGAGCAGAAAGCAAAGCAGCTGGGCTCCAAGGATCACCCGGTATTCACCTATCGGGGGCAGGCCGCACTCAGAGAGCCTCTCAAACGAGTGTGGGGCCGCGAGTATGCCAACCAGATCACTGGCTGCTACATGGCGAATCCATCGGCCGTTTTTCGGGCGATGGCAGGCGAGGGTGAATATCCTGTGAAAGCCCTGTTCTCACTGGGCAACAACACTGCAATGGGTTTTGCGAACATGCCGCAAATCCTGAAGGGCATGATGAATCAGGACCTGATCGTGGTTCATGAGCACGTGATGACCCCCACGGCTCAGCTCGCAGACTATGTTCTCCCGGGTGATTCTTGGCTGGAGCGGCCATGGTTGTGGGATGGCTTCGGATGGCTCTCGATCTATCGGCCTTCGGAGAAGTCCATGGAGCCGCCGGGCGAGTGCAAGAGCACCTTTGAATTCTGGCGGCTTATGGCTGCTCAGCTTGGCAAGCCCGAAGTCGTGCCCTGGTCCAGCATCGAAGAATTCTACGATTGGCGACTGGAGAAACTCGGGGTCAGCTTCGACACGTTTTCCAAGGTGTATGAAGTTCATGCTGAGACACCGAAGTTTCGAAAGTATGAGCAGACCGGATTCGCAACGCCGAGTGGCAAGGTGGAATTGAAATCGTCGATTCTCGAAGACCTGGGTTTTGATCCGCTGCCTTATTGGCGAGATGCTCCGGCCGCCGAGGCAGAGTATCCGCTGACCTTGTTTACTGGCGTTCGCGAGGGTGAATACTTCCAAACCGGCGGGCGTCATGTGCCGGAAATGCGGGCACGCAAACCGGAGCCAGTGATGTTCGTCAGCCCTGGTACCGCAGCCGAATCGGGCATTGAAGAGGGAGACTGGGTGCAGATCACGACCATGACCGGCCAGATTCGAATCATGGTGGGTATCCGCGACGCCATGCCCGATGGCCTGATCCGTGTGCCGCACGGTTGGTGGAAGCCCGAGATGGAGCAAGGCCTCGGCAAACTTTCAGGGGCCATGCTTTACGCTGACGCGCTGCTGTGCCCGGACCATGACGATTACCTGGATACTGAGCAAGGCATTCCGCATCTCAAGGGCGTGCCCTGTCGCATCCGGAAAATTGCTGGGGAGGAAGCAGCATGAAGCCGTACTGGGTTCGAGTTGCCATGGCGAAAGGCGCAGTCGTCCTTGCCAAGCGTGCTTCGCGTAATCAAAGCTGGTCCGACCGTTTGATTCGCAGGCTGCTGGACCGAGTGCTCAAGTTCAATTTCGATCTCGATGAGATGGTCCTGCTTGATCAGGGCTATGACCCGGATGAGCTTGAGCGCTACCAGCGCGGCGAGATTCCCGACAGCTGAGCAGACCTGATCCTGATGCAAATGCGGGAGCGGGATATATCGCTGGTCGCAAGAGATTTTGGTGCGCGTCCCGGGTGGGGCGCGTTCATTGTCCTGGATGCGGAAGCGGAATACGCCTGATCGCTTTGGCATCGGCGCGCGTTCCATCGTCGATGTGTGCGACGTGGGCATTGCCGGGCAGCATCCGGACATTTCAAATTTTGGAATCGTTCTCAGAAACCCGGCAAGCCGGCGTGCGACAGGCGAGGCAAGATCAGCCCACAAAAAAACCTCGCATTTAGCGAGGTTTTCAGCATCTCATCGGCCTGGGCCGGAATGTTATATGGCGTCCCACGGGGAAACTAATAGTGAGGATAAGTTACGGAAAAACTTACTGTATCGTATCGATGAATGGATCGTGTGCCCCCAAAAATGCCCCCAATGATCTCGGATCATCTAGTTGTTGGCGATTCTGAGTCCTCTTTCGGGAATCTCTACATTAAGATTTGCTGCAAGACATTTTTCTTGTGCGGTGTCGCGCCGAAGGTCTACGATGCCCCTGTCGACCTCCTCTGAGCGAGTCCCGGAGGTAGTATCTCAGCGGCGCCGATCCTCGCGCTGGGGGTGTCGATCATTCGATAGTAGCGGCACTGCGCTACCTAAGAACGGGCAGCAGGATTGCCTGGGCGTTGGGCTAGTCAATGTCACCGTGGGTCGGTGGCCTGCTGTTCAGCTTCTCATGCGAAGCGTTCGGACCTTCTTTTTTCACTTGCTGGCGCCGGCTTCGCTTCCACTCTTCCGGTATCTCCGGATTGGCCCTGATCCTCACCAGTTCCATCGCCATCGCCCTGATCTTGAGCCTCTTCTCGCTTGGCATAGATAGCCTCCTGAATTATTTAGAGTTTGCCCGTGTGCAACGAATGACTTCGGTGCGGCCTTGCCAAGTGTATCGGGCCATTTTAGGCGCAGGGCAGAGATAGTGAGTCACCTAGCGATTGGCGGCGTAAGCTGCCCTACCTTTGTGGTATTTGACCAGATCATGGTCTGTCAGTACCTTGTGTTCGTAGCCCCGCAGTATCCGGACTTCACTGGGCAATCGAGTTCCAGATCGTTCGGAATACTCGGGGCTCATTTCTTGGTTGAGATAGACCAAAGACTTGTCTTCTAAACCCATTGGTAGAACGGGTTCCCGCTGTCCGTCCCTTCCACGACAACGTTGGCCAAGACACTCGCGGTAGTTCTCTCCGCCTGGAGCCTGATACTTGGAGTAGCGGGTTCCGTCCATGTCCGCTCCTGAAGCCATCAAGAGATCGTAGGCTTGGCGATTTTCTTCCGTCATATCGCCCGGAATGGCATCCTCGCCCGTCTCCGCAACCGTTATCAGCGGCGTGTCGTTCACGTTCATTTCTAGGGCATAGCCCGCATCCATCAAGAGCCGTTCAGCTTCTTCCACTGACTGACGCTGGCCGCCTTTGATGACCTCGCTGACTTGCACCTCATTGGCCTTCAGGTAGTCCATGACTTCTTGCTTGGCCACCTTGCGTAGCACGTTCTCCTTCGAGCGCAGCCATTCCACGACGCCAGACCACTCCATTTCCTCTTGCTTGAACTGGCCGTTCTTGGCGAGCGATTCGATCTGCTTTGCCATCGCCTCGCCGTGCCCCTTGGGGTTCAACTTCAGATCCAGCGCCTCTGCCATCTGAGAATAGAAGAAGTTCTCGCTGGGTCGCGTCGCGCTATGGGTGATTCGCGGATCGTTCGGATTGAAGTCGCCGTTGTTGCCGATAGCGGATTTTATTTGGTTGGGGGCGAAGGCCACGTAAACGTCTGCCGGGTTCATGTCACCATACGGACCAGCGCCATCTAGGACGCTCTTCAGAATGACTCCATCGTGCCCAGCTTCCTCGGCCTCTTTCATAGTGGTTCTTTCGCCAGCCGTCCGCCCCTTGTATGGAATGTTCACCCATGAGGCACCGTCCGCATCGACGATGAGAGGATTCTTTAAGGACAAAAACGCCTGAACGACATTCGCCCCGCTGTATTTGGCATCCGCGAATTCGCTACTCACCTTTGGATCTGAGGAAAAGAAGTAGGCACTTCTGAATGCGTCCGGCTTGAAAGTGTCGAAGCCTTGATTCGTCCCATGAAACACCGCCAGCGGCTCTCCGTTGGCGTCTGTCACTTTGCTGGCATCGTCGGCTTGCCCCATGAACCGGACGGTGTAATCATTAAGCCGCGTGGAGGTCGGCACGGATGCGCCCTCGGCTACTTCGGTAGCGGCCTCCGACTTTGATGAAAGCCCCTCCACGCGCCTAACATCCAGGAGCTCGTGGTCGTAGTAGAGCTTTCCGTTCGGGTCTTTCTGAATACCTGCGCTGACCACGAACTCGGAATCGCTGATGCGAACCCGCTTGGCAATCACGATTAGGTCGGTGTTCGGCTTCTTGGGGTTTTTCCCCAAGAACGTCACTACGCCATCGGTCAGCAACGATGGAATGGCGGCGAAGGCGCGCAACTTGTCAGGGCCGCCGCCGTGGTTGATTGAATTTTTTATGCCCCTAGGCCGCACTTCAACGGCAATGCCGCTGCGCCGGTTCGTGAAGTTGCCGGTCACATTAGCGTTGGCCCACTTCCGCGCATCTGAATGCAGCGCCTTCATGTCCAGCGTGCCCCCCGCTGCTTGGAAGACTTCATTCCCGGTCAGCGCCACGGGCTTGCCTTCGAGCAACTCCTTGCGGCCCTCGGCAGCCGCCCAATCTCCGAACCACTTCTTGAAGTTCTCCGTGCGTACCTGCACCCACTGATTCCGGTTCAGGATGCTTGGCCATGATGTGCGCCAGACCGTAGCCGTCAGAGTAATTGTCTGATGCGGTCCCCGCCTCGCCATACACGATGTCGATGGGGCCAACCTCTCCTTGGAAGAGCGCCCCCTTCAGTTCCCCGAATTTCTGCTTGATGAGCTCGCGGATGCTTTCGACGAATCCAGCATGCGAGGGCTTCCGGACTACTTGCTGAACTTCTCTTTCAGCTTGTTCAGGCTCTCTGGGCTGGCTGGCTGACTCTTGCGACGCTTCCACTCTTCCAGAATCTCTGGATTGGCCCGAATTCGTCTCAACTCCATCGCCATCGCCCTGATCTTGAGCCTCTTCTCGCTTGGCATAGATAGCCTCCTGAATTATTTAGAGTTTGCCCGTGTGCAACGAATGACTTCGGTGCGGCCTTGCCAAGTGTATCGAGCCATTTTAAGCGCAGGGCAGAGATAGTGAGTCAACTCGCGATTGGCGGCGTAAGCTGCCCTATCTTTCTGGTATTTGACCAGATCATCGTCTGTCAGTACCTTGCGCGTGTAGCCCCGTAGTATCCGGACACCCCTGGGCAATCGAGCTCCAGACCGTTCGGAATACTCGGGGCTCATTTCTTGGTTGAGATAGACCAAAGACTTGTCTTCTAAACCCATTGGTAGAACGGGTTTCCGCTGTCCGTCCCTTCCACGACAACGTTGGCCAAGACATGAACATCCATGCCCTCGTTGGGCTCTAGGATGATTCTGACTGGCTTGCCATCAACCAGTTCCGGCGCGATCAGGACGAGTTCTCCAGTAGGTCTTTTGCTCTTGAATACGGTCACCGGGTTGTCAATCCAGTAAGGCACCTTCTTCCACTGCTCGGCTGTCATGCCGCGATGTTTGGGCGGCCCCATTGTTCCGCGCTCTGGCTTTCCAACTACCGATTCTTTGAGATGTAGCAGCTTGTCTCCGTAATCATGCGCCTCTTTTCGCTTGGCATCGATGGACTCCTGAATTTCTTAGAGTGTGACCGTGTGCAACGAATGACTTCGATGCGGCCTTGCCAAGTGTATCGGGCCATTTTAGGCGCAGGGCAGAGATGGTGAGTCAACTGGCGATTGGCGGCGTAAGCTGCTCGACGTTTGCTGTACTTAAAAAGATCAGCGCCAGTGCGTACGTTTCCATTGCGGCCCTGAGCTTGCCCGAAGACCCTGGAGATTTGGAGTCCAGACGTTCGGTCAAATTCAGGGCTTTTTCTTTGGTCGATATAGCGCAGCAAACCATCGTCTACCCACCTATTGATCGGCGGGGCGCCGCGGTCATTGTCGAACGCATTGATCACCAGCGGCGTAGGCAATCTTACGATTCTTGTGCTTGACGAGAACGCGGCCGGTATTTAGGTTTCGGTTCAGGTCTCTGAGTTTTTCGGCGTCGCCAGGGAATTGGACCCCGGACCCCCGATAAAACTCAAGGACTTACCTTTGGTCTGGTCTTCTTTCGATCTTCCATATCCTGCAAAATTTGGCGTTGGCGGTTGTCGGATACGGTCCCGTAGGAAACCAGTGTGGTCAGCACGCCGTCGTGGCCGAGGTTCTGACTCCAAGCTTTGAATTCTTCAATTGACTTGCAACTTTGCTCGGCGATCAGCGCCAGCATGTTTCTAAGGCTGTGCGGATTAAAGTAAGGAAGCCCGGCTGCCTCGCAAGGTTGCGCAAGAAAAGTATGTAGAGATCAGCGCGGCGCGATTCCCGAAAGCTGAGCAGACCTGATCCTGATGCAAATTTGGGAGCGGGATATATCGCTGGTCGCAAGAGATTTTTGTGCGCGTCCGGGGTGGGGCGAGTTCATTGTCCTGGATGCAGAAGCGGTATCAGCCTGATCGCTTCGACTTCGCCGCGCGTTCCATTGTCGATGTGCGCGACATGGATATTGCTGGGTAGCATCAGGACATTTCAAATTTTGGAATCGTTCTCAGAAACCCGGCAAGCCGGCGTGTGACAGGCGAGGCAAGATGAGCCCACAAAAAAACCTCGCATTTAGCGAGGCCTTGAGCATCTCATCGGCCTGGGCCGGAATGTTAGATGGCGTTCCCACGGGGATTCGAACCCCGATTGCCGCCGTGAAAGGGCAGTGTCCTAACCATTAGACGATGGGAACGTCGTGAAGCTTTTCGCAGTGCTTTGGGTCTGCAGGCGCATTCTACCCAAAAACATCTTGAAACCTTGGTGGAGCTAGTCGGGATCGAACCGACGACCTCTTGCATGCCATGCAAGCGCTCTCCCAGCTGAGCTATAGCCCCAAAAAGGGCGCGCAGTATATCCAAGCAAGGGTGCGGTCTCAATGGGTAATTGAATAGTTTTTTTATTCGCAGTTTGCCTGGGCGGTTCTGGACGTAACGCTGGCTATCCAGGGAAGCTTTCCAGGGGCACGCTGAATCAGTTCGACATCGACACCATAGGCCTTGGAAATAGCTTCGGCAGTGAGTGCTTCGCGCGGCGTGGCGCAAGCCATGATCTCGCCACGTTTCAGGATCAGGACGCGGTCACAGTACTGCATGGCTTGATTGAGATCGTGCAAAACAGCGACTACGCCCATGCCGTCTCGCGCACTCGAACGGCTCAGATCAAGCAATTGCTGCTGATAGGCGAGGTCGAGACTGGCGGTGGGTTCGTCCAGCAGGAGGTAGCGTCCGTGCTCTGGTGGCTCGCTTGTCCAGGTTTGCGCCAGTACGCGCGCGAAATGCACACGCGCCTTTTCGCCTCCGGAGAGTCTCGTGAATGGCCGGTCACTGAGTTCGCCCAGATCCAGTGACTGAATGATGTGTTCGATGAGCTCAGCTTGTTTTGCGCGGTCATGGTCTGGCCACGGGAATCGCCCGAGGCGGATGACATCTCGTACAGGGAAGGAAAAATGGAGGTTCTGGGTTTGAGTCAGGACCGCCCGTGTGCGCGCCAACGCGAGGGGGGCGTAGTCCTGTATTTTTTGTCCGTTGAGAACGATGGCGCCGGTGGTGGGCGCAACTTCGCCAGAAAGAATGCGCAACAAGGTCGATTTGCCAGCTCCGTTAGGTCCGATGATGCCCAGCACTTCTCCGGGGCTGACATGCATATCCAGTGCCGTGAGCAACGTGACGCCCTGAAGAGAATATGAAATGCCGCTGGCTTGCAGACTCACAGCAGTTCAGTCCTTCCGCGCAGTTTGATCAACATGGCGAGAAAGAAGGGGCCGCCGACCAGCGCAGTCAGTATGCCGACGGGCAGTTCTGCAGGTGCCATCATGCTGCGGGCTGCCAGATCAGCTGTGGCCAGCAATGCGGCACCGCCAATGGCAGCAGCGGGCAAAAGGTATCGATGATCGGGTCCCAGACACAGGCGGAGCAGGTGGGGGACGATGAGTCCAATGAAGCCAATGATTCCGGCCAGGGCAACGCTCAGTGCTACCGCGAGCACAATCAGCAGTGTCACTCGCTTCTTGAGCGCCTCAACCTGCACGCCAAGGTGCCCTGCTTCTGCCTCACCCAGCAGCAGGACGTTCAAGGCCCGCGCTTCTCTGGGCAGCAGGAACAGGCACAGCAGCAGGATCGGGGCGGCAGCTAGTAACTCTGTCCAGCCAGATTTTGCGAGCGAACCAAAAAGCCAGAAGGTGGCCTCGCGAAGGGCGGCGTCGCCAGCAATCTGAATGAGCAGGCCGATGCCTGCGCCCGCAATCGCGTTGATGGCCAGTCCCGCCAGCAGGAGCGTTGCAGTCCGCGTCTGTCCTTCATGGCTTGCCAGCTTGGCGGCCAACAGAGCGGCAATCATGCCGCCCGTGAACGATGCGATGGGAGTCAGGTAGGGATGCAGGCCGGCGGGCAGCGAGACGCTGCGGAACAAGACAATGCTGGCAACGGCAGCAAGGGCAGCGCCGCTGGCAACGCCAACGAGTCCGGGATCGGCCAGTGGGTTGCGAAACAGGCCCTGCATGGCAGCGCCCGCGCAGGCCAATGAGGCCCCGACCAACAGTGCAAGCAGGACGCGCGGAACCCGCAGATTCCAGATCACACTCGAAAGGGTTTCGTTCATCTCGCCAGCGCCGAACAAAACCCCGATCAGTTCTGACGGTGACAGCGCGACGGCGCCAATGCTCAGCCCGACGGCGGTCGAAAGTGCTGCTAATGCCGCAAGTGAGGCAAATGTGAGTGTCCGGCGTCGCTGCAGTCGGCGGCCATGGGCGGTTTCAGAGGCGAGGGCGGAAAATGGCATCACCTATTGTGCCTCGCCCTGCGCCCCGGCAACTTCGATTCAGGTGATGCTGCTAATCGTTGGATGCGGGTTTGGCCTTGCCTGTGAGGCGCAATCGGATTTCCGGCGGGTGCCGGACCCGATGCTCGCTGCCTGGACTGGGTTGGGCGGGTTGGCACGAGCCATCCGTCCGGCGCGGACCTGTCTCAAGGGTTCGCGACGGTACAGACTGTGAAGATTGTCATCCAATGATAAGAAAGCGCATTGGGCGATGACCCTTGCCTGACATGGAGCCGGCAGTTTGGCGGGGTTACAGGCCCGAATTGCCAGTTTGGAAGCGACCCGCCACAGAGCATCCCAAATCCCTGCTGATATACTCCCGAATCGCGTTGGCTCATGAGCGAAAGTGGCGGAATTGGTAGACGTCCGGGTTTTAGGTACCCGTGCCGCAAGGCGTGCGAGTTCGAGTCTCGCCTTTCGCACCAAAACGCTCTAATGCGGCTTGGGCGAGCGTAAAAATGTGTTTAGTTACAGTGCACTTGCTGTCCCGGAATGATCTGGGACGGCCTGCGCACCAGTACGCTTCGCCGCATTTAGAGCAATCTCATTCACCTTTTCACGAGTACGTTTAATGGAAGTCAGTATCGAAGCCCCGGGCGGTTTGCTGCGCGAAATGCGCGTCACGATTCCCGCAGACAAGCTAAGTGCAGCGGTCAGCCAGCGCCTGAAGACCATGTCACAGCGCGCAAAATTCCCAGGCTTCCGTCCCGGCAAGGCACCGCGCAAGGTCGTTGAACAGCAATATGGCGCTTCCGCGCGAATGGATGCGGTGTCCGAACTGGTGCAGAGCAGCTATCCGGAAGCGCTCGACAAGGCCGGTGTTCGGCCAGCCGGCCAGCCCCAGATTGATGTGGTGGCAGAAAAGCCGGGTGAAGCGCTCGAGTACGTCGCCAAGTTCGAGGTGTTTCCGGAAATTCAGATTCAGGGCATTGATTCGCTTGAAGTAGAGCAGCCCGTGTTCGAAGTGACCGAAGCCGACGTTGATTCCCTGATCGAGAAACTTCGCAAGGGCAAGCGTGAGCTCAATGTGGTGGAGCGCGCTGCGGCAGAAGGTGATGTCGTTAAGGTCGACTTCGCCGGCAGCATTGACGGTGAGCCGGTGCCGGGTGGCAAAGGGGACGACACCGATATCGAAATCGGGAGTGGTCAAATGATCGCTGACTTGGAGACGGGGCTGGTCGGTCATTCCGTCGGAGAGTCCTTCAACGTGCCCGTCAACTTCCCGGACGATTATCACAGCGAGAATCTTCGTGGAAAGCTGGCTGACTTCGCGGTCACGATCAAGGAGATTAAGGAGCCTGTTCTGCCAGCCGTCGAAGATGCTGATTTTCTCAAGGCGCATGGTGTGGAGTCGGTGGACGCACTTCGTGAGAAGAGCCGGGAAGCGCTCGACAGAGAATGCGCCAAGGCCGTGCAGCGCAATCAGAAGTCTCAGCTGATGGAGCAGATCTATCAGAACAACCAGATCGAAGTGCCCAAAGCCTTGATCGATGCCGAGTTGCCCGGCATGCGTCAGCAAGCCGCGGCGCGCATGAACATGCAGAACGTGCCAGCGGAGAAGTTGGCAGAGATGATGCCAGCCGAGCTGTTTGCCGACGGCGCAAAGCGCAAAGTCACGCTGGGCCTGATTCTGGGCGAAGTGATCAAGCTCAGGGAGATCAAGCTTGACCCTGCCAAGGTGGATGAAGCACTTGCCAAACTGGCGGGTGATTACGAGCAGCCCGAGCAGGTCATGAACTACTATCGGTCCAACCCTCAGATGCTGGAAGGGCTTCACTCCATGGTGCTGGAAGATCAGGTTGTTGATAGCCTGCTCGAAGGTGCAAAGAAGCTCGAGAAGAACATGACGCTCGAAGAGCTGCTGAATCCTCAGCCCAAGCCAAAGCCCGCCAGCTGATCTAAGACCCGGAATTCAATCTAAATCCCAAAGCCATGTCAGATATTCAAACGCGCGCCTCTACTCTGGTCCCCATGGTTGTCGAACAGACAGCCCGTGGCGAACGTGCCTTCGACATTTATTCGCGCCTGCTTAAGGAGCGTGTGGTGTTCATCGTCGGCGGCATTGATGACCACATGGCCAATCTGATCGTTGCGCAGTTGTTGTTCCTGGAGTCGGAAAATCCGGACAAGGACATTCATCTGTATATCAACTCTCCCGGCGGTGTCATCACCTCGGGCCTGTCGATCTACGACACCATGCAGTTCATCAAGCCGGATGTGGCGACAATGTGCATTGGACAGGCTTGTTCGATGGGGTCGTTCCTGCTCTCAGCCGGGGCCAAGGGCAAGCGATTCGCGCTCCCGAACTCGCGCATCATGATCCATCAGCCCTCTGGCGGTGCCCAGGGCCAGGCCACGGACATTGAGATTCAGGCCCGGGAGATTCTGTACCTGCGCGAGCGTCTCAACCAGATGTACGCCGATCACACTGGGCAGCCCCTGGAGAAAATTGCTCGGGACGTCGAGCGTGACTTCTTCATGAACGCAGAAGCGGCGAAAGAGTACGGTCTGATCGATCAGATTCTGGACAAACGAAACGCTCCGCCAGCCGCATCCTAAGAGCTGAAGAACGGCGTTTTGCCAACATGCCCGGGCATGCTATACAAGAGACATACGGCGCAACTTCGCCAGAACTGAAGGATTAGACCATGAGCGCTGATTCGCGCAGCGGGACCCAGAACGGACGAGTGCTGTATTGCTCTTTCTGCGGCAAGTCCGAGCACGAAGTGCGAAAGCTGATTGCCGGACCTTCCGTCTACATTTGTGATGAATGTGTGGACCTTTGCAATGACATCATTCGCGAAGAAGTCCACGCCAAGCCGCAGACCAAGGGCTTGCCCAAACCGCAGGAAATTTGTGCGGTTCTTGATGAATACGTCATCGGGCAGTCGCAGGCCAAGAAGGTGCTGTCGGTCGCGGTGTACAACCACTACAAGCGCTTGTCGGTAAAGGGCTCGCAAGATGGTGTCGAGCTCTCCAAATCCAACATCCTGCTGATTGGGCCAACCGGGTCGGGCAAGACGCTATTGGCGGAAACGCTGGCACGTTTGCTCGATGTGCCCTTTGCGATTGCCGATGCAACGACCCTGACCGAAGCTGGATACGTCGGTGAGGATGTCGAGAACATCATTCAGCGTCTGTTGCAGAAATGCGATTACGACATTGAGAAGGCGCAGCGCGGCATCGTCTACATTGATGAAATCGACAAGATCGCGCGCAAGTCGGAAAACCCTTCCATCACCCGCGATGTTTCGGGCGAAGGCGTGCAGCAGGCGCTGCTCAAGCTGATTGAGGGCACGATTGCACAGGTGCCTCCGCAAGGTGGCCGCAAGCATCCGCAGCAAGAATTCCTGCAGGTTGATACGGCGGGCATTCTGTTCATTTGCGGTGGTGCTTTTGCCGGGTTGGATCGTGTGGTTCAGGATCGCACTGAGAAGGCCGGCATCGGCTTTTCTGCTGACGTCAAATCCAAGACAGATTCGAAGAAGATCAACAAGTTGCTGTCCATCATTGAGCCGGACGATCTTGTGCGCTTCGGCCTGATTCCGGAGTTTGTGGGGCGTTTGCCCGTTGCTGCCGTCCTCAATGAGTTGGACGAAGCGGCATTAATCCAGATTCTTCAGGAGCCGAAGAACGCGCTGATCAAGCAGTACGGAAAGCTCTTTGAGATGGAAGGCGTTCAGCTCGAGTTCCGGGAAGATGCCTTGCACGCGGTTGCCGTGAAAGCAAAGGAACGCAAAACCGGCGCGCGAGGGCTACGCACCATCCTTGAAAACATTCTCCTTGACGTGATGTACGACCTGCCTTCGATGCAGAACGTCAGCAAGGTTGTGGTAGACGACGCCGTCGTGCGTGGAGAATCCAAGCCTTTTGTCGTTTACGAGAATGCGGACAAGCCGCGCAGGGAAGCTAAAAGCTCCGCTTGAAGCGGAATTGGAGACGACTCGCGCAGGGCGAAGTAGGGCGTATCTGCCGGGCCTGCCTTGAATCCGGGTGGGTTCGCCCTCATCTGCAATAATTGAAAGCGTGCCCAGCGCGCTCCAGACAGGATTCCACAGTGCCTTCAAATCCAGAAAAAATGACGCCCGTTCTTCCACTGCGTGACGTGGTGGTGTATCCGCACATGGCGATTCCGCTGTTTGTCGGGCGCGAGAAATCGATCAAGGCGCTGGCCGCAGGGATGCAGGATGACAAGCGCATCCTGCTCGTTGCACAGCGCACCGCGGACAATGATGATCCCGGAGCAGACGACATGTACGCCGTCGGTACGCTCTCCACTATTCTGCAGATGCTCAAGCTGCCGGATGGCACGGTAAAGGTTCTGGTTGAGGGCCAGCAGCGGGCGCTGATCCAGAACATGAATATGGACGGCGCTTTTATTACTGCGCAGTGCACGCCGCTACCGGCGGATGAGCCCGATGATGGAAAGGAGATTGACGCGCTGAACCGCTCGACTCTGGCCCAGTTCGAGCACTACGTGAAGCTCAATAAAAAGGTCCCTGCAGAGCTGTTGCCATCACTGGCAAGCATGGATAACCCCGGCCGACTGGCAGATTCCATTGCGGCACATCTGAACCTGCGTTTGGAAGACAAACAGCAGGTGCTGGAGATTGCCGACACCAAGTCGCGTCTTGAACATGTCTACGCGCAGCTCGAGAGTGAAATTGACGTTCTGCAGATCGAGAAGAAGATCCGCGGACGCGTCAAACAGCAGATGGAGAAGAATCAGCGCGAGTACTACCTCAACGAGCAGATGAAAGCGATTCAGAAGGAGCTCGGCGAGAACGAGGATGCTCCCAATGAGATCGAGGAGTACGGCAACAAGATTGAGAAAGGCGGACTGTCCAAAGAAGCCAAGGGCAAGGCACGAGCCGAGCTCAACAAACTCAAGCAGATGCCGCCCATGTCGGCGGAAGCGACGGTCGTCCGTAATTATCTGGACTGGCTGACCAATGTGCCTTGGAAGAAATCGACCAAGGCACGGATTGACCTGGCTGCAGCTCAGGCCAAGCTCGATGAGGACCACTACGGCCTGGAAAAGGTCAAAGAGCGCATCGTTGAGTATCTGGCCGTCATGAGCCGAGTACGCAAGCTCAAGGGCCCCATTCTCTGTCTGGTAGGGCCACCGGGTGTTGGCAAGACATCTCTGGGGCGATCAATTGCAGATGCGGTGAACCGCAAGTTCGTGCGTATGTCGCTGGGTGGAGTTCGCGATGAGGCCGAAATCCGCGGCCATCGACGTACCTACATTGGTGCGATGCCGGGCAAAATCATCCAGAACATGTCCAAGGTTGGCGTGCGAAATCCGTTGTTCCTGCTCGACGAGATCGACAAGATGTCGATGGATTTTCGCGGCGATCCCTCGTCCGCGCTGCTTGAGGTCTTGGATCCCGAGCAGAATCACAACTTCAACGACCATTATCTGGACGTCGACTTCGATTTGTCCGATGTCATGTTCGTGGCAACAGCCAATACGCTGAATATTCCAGGGCCGCTGCTCGATCGTATGGAAGTCATCCGTCTGGCCGGCTACACGGAGCCGGAGAAGATGGCCATCGCGCGCCACTACCTGATTCCAAAGCAGCTCAAGAACAATGGCTTGAAAAAAGGTGAACTGGAGATTCTGGACGGCGCCGTACAGGGCATTGTCCGGAATTACACACGCGAAGCGGGTGTGCGAAATCTCGAACGCGAGATCAGCAAAGTTGCGCGCAAGGTGGTGAAGGAGATTTTGCTCGAGCCTGACTCCGGCGAGATCAAGGTCGATGACAAGAATCTGAGCGACTACCTGGGTGTTCTGAAGTATCGCTTTGGCCGCGCAGAAGAGAAGAATCAGGTCGGGCAGGTGACCGGTCTGGCGTGGACAGAAGTGGGTGGAGAACTGCTTACAATCGAGGCGGCCTTGGCCACAGGAAAAGGCAAGCTCTCGCAGACCGGGTCGCTCGGGAATGTCATGCAGGAGTCCATCCAGGCCGCGCTGACCGTCGTCAGATCACGCGCAGAAGAGCTGGGCATTGACGCTGAGTTCCATGCGAAGAACGATATTCACGTTCACGTGCCAGAAGGCGCAACACCCAAGGATGGCCCGTCTGCTGGTGTAGGGATGTGCACGGCACTGGTATCCGCCCTGACCGGAATCCCGGTCAAGGCCGAGGTCGCCATGACAGGAGAGATCACCTTGCGTGGTGAAGTTCTACCCATCGGTGGGCTCAAGGAAAAGCTCCTCGCCGCAAGTCGCGGAGGCATTCGGACGGTTCTTATTCCAGAAGAAAACATCAAGGATCTCGCGGACATTCCTCAAAGCGTTAAAGATGAATTGAAGATCGAGCCTGTGCGCTGGATAGAAGATGTATTGCGCCATGCCTTGGAGCGCACGCCAGAAGCCAAGCCTTCAGACAAGCCCAAGACTGTATCGGACGACAATAGTGTTGAAAGCAGCCGGCCACATTGAGCTGGCAATCCGCTTGCAATAATTTTGCTTTCGTGCATCTGCATTGGGCCTGTTTTCTAGGCAAAATTTTCAATTGACGCTGCGGAGAGCGCCTTGCTATAAAGCCGCCTCTGTCGCGACCTTCAACGAAATTCAACAAGCTGTTTGCGACAAATCCTTGGTGCGGCGCACCACATTAGTGTTCAAGAATTTGCGTCCATCACGAGTAGCCGGATCTCAATAACAAGTTGTCCGGAACAAGCCGGAATACCTTCCACTGATTCCTAATCGAGGGGATACACACCGCATGAAAAAAGATGAGCTGATCAGCGCAGTTGCCGACAAGGCAGACATTTCCAAGGAAGCTGCTGGCCGTACACTCGACGCGTTTGTCTCCGTGTTGACTGACGCCCTCAAGGCCAATGACGAAGTCACCCTCGTAGGTTTTGGCAAGTTCCTGGTGCGCGAAAGAGCAGCCAGAACAGGCCGGAATCCCAAGACTGGAGAGGAGCTCAAAATCGCTGCGAGCAAAACTCCTTCATTTAAAGCTGGCAAGGCGCTCAAGGACGCTATAAACTAGCTGGCTCTGCGGGGCGCTTGATCGGTAAATCCTTCTTTCGTCACGGGGTGCTTAGCTCAGCTGGTAGAGCGTCGCCCTTACAAGGCGAATGTCGGCGGTTCGAGCCCGTCAGCACCCACCAGATTATTTATTGGAGCGGTAGTTCAGTTGGTTAGAATACCGGCCTGTCACGCCGGGGGTCGCGGGTTCGAGTCCCGTCCGCTCCGCCAATATGTGGTTTCAAATGGGGCACCTTGCGGGGTGCCTCATTTGTTTCTGCCATAGAAAGTTTTCAAGGTGATCTGAGCCATGCTTCAAAACATTCGTGATCGTCTGACTGGACCTTTGGTCTGGTTTGTAGTGGGTCTGATCGGCATTCCATTCGCGTTCTGGGGTATCGGCACCTTCAACTTTGGCGGAGGCGATCCGGTTGTCGTCAAGGTTGGTGATCAGGACATCACCCAGAATCGATTTCAGCAGGCCTTCAATCAGCGCTACCAGCAGTATCGAGCACTGCTTGGCGACGGCTTCCGCGCTGACTTGTTTGATGAGAGCCAGTTTCGCCGGCTGACTCTGGACGACATGATCCAGGATTCTGCGATGCGCCAATTCGCAATCGAGCAGGGCTACCGTGCAAGTGATCAGTCTGTGCGCGATCTCTTGCTCGAAATCCCAGCTTTCCAGAGTGATGGAAAGTTTTCCAAAGATACCTACCTGCAGGTCCTTCAGCGCCAGGGGATGACACCCGAGAGCTACGAGAGTCAGCTCAGGCAATCGCTGGTCATTGATCAACTACGAAATGCAATACAAACCTCGGCTTTCGTAACCGATGAGGAAGTCTGGCAGTCGTACCGCCTGGAGAAGCAGACCCGCAGCATTACGGCTGTCCCCGTTTCAACCAAGAATTTTCGCGACAAGGCGGAAGTTAGTGAGGAGCAGATCGCTGAGTTGTATGCCAGCGACAAGAAAAGTTACATGTCGGCGGAACGGATGAAGGTCCGTTACATAGAGCTGGACCGCAACAAGCTGCCGGAAATCGAGAAACCCGACAGCGAGGTGCTCAAGGTCCTGTACGACGCCGAGAAGGATGCGCGCTTTTCTAGCCCTGAAGAACGAAAAGCTCGCCATATTCTCATTGAGTTCGGTGACGACAAAGCTGAGTCCCGCAAGCTGGCGGAGGGCCTGTCAGAGCAGGCACGGGCCGGAACGGATTTCTCGGAATTGGCCAGTACACATTCGACCGACCCTGGTTCAAAGGAAAAGGGCGGTGATCTGGGCTGGGTCAGAATGGGCGTGATGGTGCCCGAGTTCGAGGCCGCCTTGTTCGATATGGAAGCCGGAAAAGTGTCGGACCCGGTGGAGTCGGATTTTGGTTGGCATGTGATCCGTCTGGATGAAGTTCGCGAACCATCGGTTCGCCCATTCGATGATGAAACGGTTCAGGCCGAACTGCTCGAAGTATTCCGCAATCGCGAGCGGGAAACGCATTTCAAGGAATTGTCTGATCAGCTTGACTTGCTGGCCTTCGAAAACACTGAGATCGAACCCGTAGCAGAAAAGCTCGGGCTTCAGGTACAGACCAGCGATTGGTTCACGCGAAGCGAAGGTCAGGGTGTTGCGGCGAACGACGCTGTGCGATCAGCTGCATTTGCCCCTGAAGTGGCTCAGTCTGGCGAGAACAGCAAGCCCATTGCTGCCAGCGCTGATGCGTTAGTCGTCGTTCACAAGGCGGAACATGAGCCGGCACGGCAATTACCGCTGGAAGAAGTCAGCGACGAACTGCGTGAACGGCTCGTCACGGAGCAGGCCATGAGGCTCGCGGGCGAAGCAGCCGCATCGATCGTGGCGGAGGTCAAAGCCGGTGGAAAGCTGTCTGACATTGCTCAGAAACGTGGGCTGAAAGTGCAGTTCTCTGGAGATGCACAGCGTGGCCAGGCAGAACTGGATGCAAGGGTGGCGTCTGCTGTATTCCGGATGTCGCGTCCCGATTCGGGAGACGTCGAAGTACAGGCCCTGCAAAGCAGCGATGGTGGCATGACGGTCGTCGCCCTGAGCGCGGTCAATGACCCAGAGCGACCCACCGACGCCGGCAGTGCGATGGATAGTGCCCGCGATCCTGTGCGAGACGGTGTGGCAGGCGCAGAGTTTGCTGCCTATCAGCAGGCCGTGGAAGATGCGATCTCCGTAGAGATGGTCAACGCGCCCGAGCTGGAAGCCGATAATCCGGAATTCTGATCTGCTGCTTGCGGGCTGAATTGCGTGGGAGCGCGAGCTCCCGTAACTTGAAGCGTCACGTCGGGCGCCGGTGAATGTGTCATTGTCCGGCAAGCCTATTGGCGGGTGACAATCAGGTGCATTCAGTTCGGAGTGGCGCGAATGAGCGATGAGAACATATCTGCAGGCTTGAACCCGGAGCGCAAGTCTCGACTTCCCGCGCTTCATTGGCAGATTGTCATCGCCCTGGTGCTGGCCTGCGCTGCGGGAATGGCCCTGGGAGATAACCCGACGTTCATCGCCAGTGCCGACTTCGTCGGCAAGCTGTTTCTGAACGCGCTCAAGATGATGATCATTCCGCTGATATTGGCGTCGATGGTCTCTTCGATGATGGGCATGAACGATCAGGGCGCCTTAGGAAGACTTGGGCTGTTTACAGGCCTTTTCTTTGTCCTGACCACGACCGTTTCAGTACTGACAGGTCTGATTCTGGTGAACTGGATTTCACCGGGGCTTATCAATGGCGCACCAGCTAGTGAGCAACTAGGTCTGGCGATGGATACCAGCGCCGTTATTGGGTCGATAGAAGGTCGCGGTTCGGGCGATATCCTCGGTGTTTTTCTGCGTATGGTCCCGCCAAATCTGATTGAGGCGGCGTCGTCTGACCAAATGCTTGCTGTCATCTTTTTCGGCATCTTGTATGGCTACTTTGCATCACGACTCAAAGGATCGTTGGCGCAGACACAGCGCCAATTCTGGGATGGCCTCTACGAGACCATGATCGCGATTACCGGTTGGGTGATGATGTTTGCGCCAATCGGGGTTTTTGCGCTGGTATCCAAGACAATTGGTTTGACCGGCTGGAGCGCCGTGGGGCCCCTGCTCAAGTTCTTCTGGGTGGTGGTTCTGGCTTTGGCGATTCAGGCTTTTCTCTGGTTGCCCCTGATTCTCAAGCTTCTTGCCCGGGTTTCGCCCCGCGCGCACTTCAAGGCGGCCGCGAAAGCGATGCTGACTGCTTTCTCCACCAGTTCTTCTGTGGCCACTATTCCGGTCAGCATGGAGTGCATGCGTCGCGGAGCAGGGGTTTCGCAGAAGATCAGTGGCTTCGTGTTGCCGTTGGGTTCTAATCTCAACATGAACGGAACCGCGCTGTATGAATGCGTTGCAGCCATGTTCATAGCGCAGGCTTACGGGCTGGAGCTGTCCTTTTTCTCGCAGTTCCTGATCGTCATGTTGGCCGTGATTACGGCCATTGGCGTTGCTGGCATTCCTTCGGCGAGTCTGGTCGCGATTGCCGTCATTCTGGGGGCCATCGGGCTTCCCTTAGAGGGTATTGGCCTGATTCTGGCCGTGGACCGCATTCTTGACATGGCGAGGACCTCCATCAACGTATTCGGAGACACCGTCTGTACGGTTCTGATGGCCAGATGGCAGGGCGAAGACGGGATACTCGGCGAGCCACGCATGGGCAAGCCCCAATAGACGCTCCCTTGTTTGCCCGCTATGTTCATGGGAGTTACTTGCAAGGGTCTTCCCATGAAACTGGTTAATTCAACGCCTAGCGCTTTCGGACGAAAAGTTGCAATTGCACTGACGGAGAAAGGCATCCCGTTTGAGCAGGTGATGGACGTGCCCTGGAATGACCAGACGATCGTGCCGCAATTCAGTCCGCTTGAGCAGCTGCCGATTCTGGTGACTGACGATGGCCAGAAAATTTACGATTCCATGTACATTCTGGAGTGGTTGGAGCGGCGCTATCCGGAGCCTGCGCTCCTGCCGCGCGGCGACGACGAGGTTCTTGTGGTCAAGCGACTTCAACTCCTGTCAGAGCGCCTTATGGAGATTATTGTTCTGTGCGTCTTTGAAGAGCAGAGAGAACATCCAAGTGAAGCCTGGACGGCGAGACAAAGGCGCAAGATCGGAAGCGGTCTGGCTGAAGTCTCCAGGCTGGTCGCGTCTCGGGTAGTTCCGCCGGAACAAGCGATCAACTATGCCGATTGCGCCACCGGTCCGATGCTGACCTGGTTCGATTTCATGCTTTCCAACGGAATGTTTTCTCAAATCCCGGAAGCGCGCTGGCGTGATCACCACCCAAATCTGGTGGCTTATGTGGATGCGCTCGAATCTCGCGACTCGTTCCAGCAGACCGCTCCGGAAATGTTTGTCGTTGATCTTCCGGCTGTTGTTGGTTGAGGCTTGATCTGAAGGCTCGACCTGGAGTCCACGGAACAATTACGGGTTGCCAGATGCCGATGAATGCGGGCGGGTAACGGTTGCATTCACCGCCCGAGTCGGGAAATTGCTGCGTCTGGACGCATCCGCCTCTGCTACGTCACCCGCTGGAGTTTAAGGCCGCGATTCTTGCATGTCAGAGCCGTTGCGGCGGGTCATCAAGCAGACGCCGCAACGGCTCATTGCTCAGATGTCCAGCACCAGGCGTGCAGATTTCGCCCTTGAGACGCAGACGCACATCTGCTTGTTGGAGTTGCGCTCGGCATCACTCATGACTGCGTCACGATGGTCCGGGACACCCTCCAGTACCGGCGTGATGCATGAGCCGCATATGCCCTGTGTGCAGGAACACATGACCTGATGTCCGTTGCCATGCAGGACGTCTATTAGGAACTCATCAGGCTGAACTTGCAGCGTCTTCTTGCTGCGAGCCAGAAAGACTTCGAACGACTGGTTCTCTGTAGCATCAATTTTTGGTGGTGCAAAAGTTTCTGAGAACATCGCGGTCTGCGGCCAGCCTTGTTGCTCTCCGGTCTGCATTACAGACGACATGAAGCCACCGGGCCCACAGATGTACAGGGCGGTATTGCGCTTGTACTGACCGAGAATTTGTCCGGCGTCAAAGCGTTGCTGCATATCGGCGTTGTCGAGATACACATGAACGGCATCCGAAAAAGGGATCTCGGAAAGCGCATCAGCGAAGGGCTGCGCTGCCTGGTCCCTGGCACAGATGTGCAATTCAAAGGGCTTGGCCGCGGCCCAAAGCCGGTGCGCCATGGAAAGTAAGGGAGTGATGCCGATGCCGCCTGCAATCAGAACATATTGTTGAAAGTCCAGATTGAGCGGGAAGTTGTTGCGCGGGCTGCCAATCTCGACTGCGTCGCCTGGCCGCATGGATTCGTGAAGCAGTTTCGATCCGCCTCTACCGTGCACATCCTTCTTCACCGCGATGACGTAGCGATTGCGCTCGGATGGGTCGTTGCACAGCGAATACTGTCGTACGAGTTTGTCGCTGATTCTGACATCGATATGAGCGCCTGCGTCGAATGCGGGCCAGTCGGATCCGTCTGCGGGCACAAACTCGTAAGACTGAATATCTGCGCCGACAACGCTGACGCGCTCAAGCTTTGCATTGAGCCACTGTTGCGTTGCGGGCTTCGGGAGTTTGATGTCGGTGCATTCGGACCAGATGGTCCTGTTCGGTATGTTCTGGCTCCGGAAAAGTTGCTCACCCAAGCGCCACGCTTCGTGATAGCGATAAAACGGCACGTTGGGGGCGAGATGATGCAGGCAGTGAACAGATTGGCCCAGCATGAAATATTTGCCGAACGTGCTGACTTTCACCTCTACCGTGGTCTGAAACGGGGCGTCTTCCCAACGAACGCCTTCGGGGTGCTGGATACTGGCAAAGAGCCATATCACGAGGGCAAAACCCAGTCGTGACGGAATCATCCACGCCAGAAAGAACTCAAAAGCGTAGGGTCCGAGTAGCCCGATAGCGTGAACGATGACGTAGACCGTCAGAACGACCATGACTTCTCTGCGCACGGACTTGGGGCGTTCGCTCCAGCGCTTGAAGAACCAGTACAGCCAGGTGAAGTCGGGCGCGAAGAACGCCGTGAATCTCTGCAGACCTCGTGACGCAACAAAAACCTCATCTGGATCAAGAATCTTGTTCCCGGTGTGCCGATGATGTTCCAGGTGCAGATAGCGGTAGAACTGTGTTGTCAGACCGGGGATCATGATGAAGGCGGCGATGTTGCCGAGCACATCGTTCAATTTCCGGTTGCTCGACACGGAGCGATGAGTCGCGTCGTGCAGTGGCGTGAAAATGATGTAGATGAAAACCGAGTTGATCACCATCATTGGAAGCCAATGAAGGTAGCCTGCCATCCAGGCCCATGTGGACAGGCCGAAAGCGGCGTAGACGAGCGCAATCAGGCCGAACTGATGCAGGGAGATCAGCGGGGGCGTACTAACCGCTCTGAAGCGGGGTTCGCGGACGACTTGTTCGAGAACTTCTCGGGTTGAGGTCGCAAAGGTAAACGCCATTTTCTATTCCTCCAGTATTTGTCGTAAATCCTAGAGAAATCCCTATCCGAAGATAGGTTACTTGCGGACGGGTATAGGGTTAATCTCGGTCAAACCATCAAGAAACGACCTTCAATGGGAAATGCGAGCTATATCGATGATCGGTCGTACCCCACTTTCAAGATTGAAGTGCTGGATGACTTGTTATCCAGCGAAGGCATAAATACGGAACGTCTTCTTGCGGGCACCCAGATTCGGCCCGATCTTATTCGCTCATCCGAAACACGTGTTTCCCGCGACGAACTTGTTGCGGTCTACAAAAACGCCTGCAAGCTCACTCAACATCCCGGCAGGCTAGCGCTCAGCGCTGGAGGGCGCCTCAGGCTGGCGTCCTACGGCATGTATGGTTTTGCGATGATGACGAGCCCCAACTTCCGGCATGCTCTGGATTTTTCGATTCGCTACCATCAACTCGCCAGCCCTACTGTGCTCATGTCCCTCAGTGTGGATGACGACGATGAAGTCGCCGTCATGCGGCTTCAGGATGTCCTTCATATCCCCGAACTGCATGTATTCAATCTTGAATTGCAGTTCAGTCTTGTTCAGTCCCTCAGTCGAGACATGGTGAGTGATGATTTGTGCTTTGAATCGATTTCGACCACGTATGCAGAGCCGAAGTACGCGGCGCTGTACCAGGATTTCTTTGGATGTCCGGTGTACTTCGGCCAACATGCAAACGAGATGCGATTCAAGGAATGGTGGCTCAGGCAACCTCTTCGCAATGCCAGTGCTGTAACCGCTGACCTGACACAGAAGGTCTGTGACCAGGTACTCGCCAGCATGGCCCCGCGTGAAGGGGCCGCAGAAGCGGTCAAGTCGCTGCTGAACCAGAATTTGCGCGAATATCACAACATCGAGCGTATTGCCGGCCGACTCCGGATGTCTTCGCGAACCTTGCGTAGACGACTTACAGAGGAGGGCGTCAGCTTTCAGGACCTGCAGCGCGACGCGCGGCAGCGCTTTGCCATTGCCTATCTGCGCGAAACCAACATGAGCATTGAAGACATTGCAGATCAGCTTGGTTTCAGCGACGCGGCCAATTTCAGGCGTGCGTTCAAACAGTGGACCGGGCGGGTCCCGAGCAGCTATCGATCCTGAGACCCATGCTTGGCGTCTGATTCGGGCCCTTCATCAGTGGGGCATCCTACCGGAGCTTCGTTGACGGAGAGGGGCGTGCACTCATCGCTATTGGCTGCCCTCTCCGTCAATTCGCGATCAAGCGTCGAAGCTCATTCCCATGATGTTGTAGCCGGCATCGACGTACAGGATTTCACCGGTTATTCCGGAAGCTAGGTCAGAAGAGAGAAAGGCTGCCGCATTGCCAACTTCCTCTACGGTGACGTTCTTCTTCAAAGGGGCGGCCTGACTGGCCTTGGTCAACATATCCCGGAAGCCGGAAATGCCGGCCGCGGCAAGCGTCTTGATGGGGCCGGCAGAGATGCCGTTGACGCGGATGCCCATCTCACCGAGGTCGGCTGCCATGAACCTGACATTGGCTTCCAGACTGGCTTTGGCAGCGCCCATGACGTTGTACATCGGCACTGCTCGCACGGCACCAAGATAGGTCATTGTCAGCATGCTGGCATTGCGGCCTTCCATGAGCGGGCGGGCGGCCTTGCCCAGTGCGGCAAAGGAATAGCTGCTGATGTCGTGTGCGATGCGTGAACCTTCGCGCGTCACGGAGTCGAGATAGCGCCCTGCAAGTTGCTCACGGGGTGCAAAGCCGATGGAATGAACCAGCACATCGAGGCCGCCCCATTGATGCTTCAATTCGGCAAACACTTCTTCAATCTGCTTGTCTTCACTGACGTCGAGCGGCAACACCAGATTGGACCCACATTCGGCGGCAAAGGCTTCTACACGTGGTTTCAGGCGTTCGCCCTGGTAGGTAAATGCCAGTTCTGCGCCTTCGCGCTTGAAGGCTTCGGCAATGCCCGTTGCGATGGAACGATCACTGGCGACACCCGTGATGAGCGCCTTCTTTCCGGCCATGAAACCCATGCGTTGATTCCTCTTGTGCGTATTGAATGCGGAAGTTTCCGCGTTCCGGGCCAGACTTTCCAGTGCCAGGCCTGTTGCGCCGGAATGTCGTAGCAGAATCGCCAGCAAGTTGCGGCGCGCGCACGATCAATCCGTTTGCTGGATTTAGCTCACGCTGGTCTGGATATCAGGCGTTTCCCGCAAAACCGTTTGCTGAAGCTCAGGTGGGCAGGAAGACGATCGGATAGTTGGGGTAGGTAAACTCCGGAACGTTCTTGGCGCCAAAATTAAGCAGCTTGACGCGCTGCACCACCTTGCGTTCAAGCTCCGCATTACCCAGCTCACTGGACACCAGCTCGCATGAGGTGACAGAGCCATTGGGTGCAATGGTCAGGCGTACAACCACCTTTCCGCGCAGACCGGGGTCATTGCGCAAGGCGCGATTGAACATGGAGTAGAACGCAGCCTTATTACGGTCAAACACCAGCTGAATTTCTTCCAGTGTTCTGCCAGGGCGACGTGAAGTGCCATCCTGACCGGGCTTCTTGATATCCGGGCCGACACCTTTGGGTGCTTTGACAACAGTTGTTCTGCGTTCGCCAAGCCCGGCGCCACTCTGGGTTCGCGGAGTGGTCGGGGTTGCAGTGCCGATACCGCCACTGCCGCTCGCCGCCGAGGCTGCAATTGAGGATGCGCCACCGCCGCCACCGCCGGCTCCAGGTCGGGCCGCGACAACCTCATCGCTGAGCTGACGCGCTGAATCCAGGCCTGACAGCGAGTTGTCGCGCAGATCTGCAAGTTGGTCTGAGAGGGCATTGATGCCGCTTCGCTTGGCCACTTCGCGAGCGGACTGCTCCAGTTCCTGCTGGGTTGGCTGTGGTTTTACCGGTGCTTCGCGTTTTGGCGCGGGTTCTTTCTTGGGCTCCGGCTTCTTCACTTCCTTGACGGGCTCAGGCTCCGGCTCCGGCTTCTTTTCCTCAGCGGGCTTGGGCTCTTCTACCTCTTCCGCAATAACGGCGTCGGGAAGAATGTTGACGTAAGTTGTGTCAACGGTCTCGCCACCACCTTCCTGTACGCCGAACAGATCAAGAAATGGGATCAGGATGGCAAGGATGATGTAGGGGATGAGAACTGCAGCCAGGACACGACGGAAGCGCCGGTCAGCGCGTTCGTTGAAGTCCCAACCTTCAGCTGAAAGTGCAAACAGGCTCACAGTTCGCCGGCTCCTTCCTTTTCAATGACGGCCAGCGCAATTTTTGCAAAGCGGGCATCGCTGCAGGTTGCCATGACTTTCTTCAGCACGTGGAAGGGGATGGCCTTGTCCGCCATGATGTTGACGTCACCGCGCGTTACTTCAGATGGGCCTCCGTCCTTGACCTGCATCAGCTGCTTTTCATTGAGCTTGTACTTGAGGTCAGGCAGAACACTCACTTGTGATGACGCGGCATCGGCCGTGCTCATCACGCGTTGGTTGTCCACGATGATGTCGTTGTTGGTCACCAGGATCAGCACCGTTTGCTTGGGCTGTTCCTTGGCGACAGATTCGGGCAGCTGCAGGGCTTTGGGGCTCGGCAGGATTTCCACCACGAGGGCGTTGACCAGGAGATAAAAAACCAGAATCGCGAAAATATCGATCAGGGAGACGACATTGAGTTCGCCCTGATGCGATCTTGCGCGAATTTCCCTGACGATCTTCCTGCTTCTGCGTGAGCTCGACTTCATGGGGCAGATGCCTCCGAATCATCGAGCTTGCGTGCTTCGCCAACTGAGATCAGCGGAAACAGTTCACGTGGGAGGCCGCCGGCGCGTGCTTCAGCCGGGGTGAGACGAACCGTATCCATGATTTCCACGACACTTTCATAGGGCACGTCGGATTCAATCATCAGGGTGATGTTCTGCTCCGAAGGCTTGGCTTGTTTGACCTGAACCAGCAATTCCGACAGGGCGCTGAAGTTGTATCCAACTGGCGTGCTCGGAATATTCCGCACCGCACCGTTGCTGTCTGCAATCTCGATGACGCCTTTGCGCACAGTGGCCGTGAGCTGCAGGTTCTGGTTTTCCGGAACCGGCTGCTGGTCGGGGGCGGGCAGGTTGAGGTTGATGACGTTCAGACGTGCCGCCGCCAGCGATGAGCTCACCAGCAGGAAGAAGACGAGCACCGCAAATACGTCGATCAAGGACACGATGTTGAGATGCACCTGCTGTGCGCTCGACTTGTGGATGCGCTTCAGGCGGCGCACGCGGCGCGTCATCTTCATATCAGGAGAATTCCTTTGTCAGCTGTCAGCGCGAATCAGGAGCCGCTGCGAGTACCGCCGCAGACGATGCTGACAAAGCGAGCGCAAACACCTTCAAGGCCGTCCACAAGCGCTGTTGCGCGAGCCTGCAGGTAGGAATGCAGCATCAGGCTGGGGATAGCGACCAAAAGACCGAACGCAGTACAGCTCATGGCCTCCGAAATGCCGGCTGAAAGCAGATCGGCTTTTTCCGTGGGATCGGCATTACCCAGCGCGGCAAAGGCACTGATCAGGCCGATAACCGTTCCGAGCAGGCCGAGCAACACGGCGAGGTTGGAGAAGGTGGCGAGATAGTGGGTGCGCTTTTCGATGGCCGGCAGGACTTCCATCAGGCCTTCTTCAGTAGCGATTTCCACTTCGCTTCGCTTGGGATCAACACGCGACTGGCTGATGCCGTTGCTCAGGATGCGGCCGATCGCAGTCTCGGAGTCCTTGACCACGCTCGCGGCGCCGTCAAATTCGCCTTTGGCAATCAGGGGCTGAACGTTATCCCAGATGACGCGATTTTCTTTCTCGGTTCGGCGCAGGAAGGCATATCGCTCGATGGCAATTGCGATCGTGGCGACCAGCACCAGGGCGATGGGATACATGAACAGGCCGCCGTTCTGGAAGAAGGTGACTGCGGCAGAAAATGAGTCCATGGGGTTTCTCGGTTATCGACTGAAAAGGGAGACCGGCTTGAAAGCTGATCAGGGTGAAGGAGTAGATGCTGCGGGTGCTGGGGCAGGGTTCTTTGCCGCCAGCGCGTTGCTCAGGGCTTCGTGATATTCCACCTGGCGGGCGAATACCACGCGATCGACCGGCGACATGTCAACTTCCATGAGGCGCGGTGGACGATCAATGTTCTGCTGGGAAAACGCGTTTCGCCAAGGCGTAATGTACAGGCCAATAGGAGATTCGCGCTCGCCCACGATGGTAGTGCCCGCGTCTTTTGATGATCCTGCATCCGTACGCAGGTCTTCTCGAGCAGCTGCGTTCAATGCGGGTTGCTCATTGTCCGCGGGTGTATCGGCTGTTGATTGCGCTTGCGCATACAAGGGCAGGACGAGCATCAGTGCAAAAAGGTTTCGCATGATTACTTGACCTCCACTTCATCAATTGATTCAGAGGCCGCCTGATTCTGCGTTTGGCGTGACTCGATTTCAGCAATCCACGGCAACACGCGCAGGTCCTTGTCGCCTGCCAGTCTCTGGTAAGCGCGATAGTGCTCGACGGCGGCGGTTGGCTGATTCAGTGATTGCTCCAGTAACAGACCCAGGTTCAGGTGCGCAGCCTTGTAATCAGGCTGAACCTCGATCGCCTTTTCAAAGCTGAGTCGGGCGCGTTCGTAGTTGCCTGCCTTGCGATTGAGAATGCCCAGCCAATTGAATGCCGAAGCATTGCTGCCATCTGCATTGGCTGCCCGTGTGAATGCGGCAATGGCTGCATCCGTGCGTTTTGTGGCAGCAAAGATGATGCCAAGGTTGGTGTGTGGGCCGGTCGCATCAGGTACATCCTTAGACAAGTCCAGAAAGGCTTTCTCGGCCTCCGCGGTCTTGCCTTGCTTCATCAGTGTCAATGCCTCGGCAAACCGTTCTTCAGGAGTTGCCTTCTCGGCTGCTGGCTCCTCACCTTCCCCATCGGCTGGCTTTTGGTCCATCACATCTGGAGGGCTCGGCCGATCCGGCTTCGCAGATTTCGTTGAGCAGCCGGCCAAGATAGCAGCACCGAGCACGATAGCCAGGCCGGTGCGCAGCAGGTCCATGCTTGTCGAATGTTTAGCGCAGGGAGTCATAGGTCTCCTCGCGCTGCTCGCGCTTTTCGTACTGGGCTGGTGACAACTCCACCAGTGTTTCTGCACTGCGCTTGATCCATTTGTCATAGCGTCCCTGAAGAATTCGCTTGATGTTGGATTCGTGTGCGTCAATTGCTTTTTCTTCGAACGGATAGGACTGCTCTTCGAGCAGCAGGTCGTACTGTTCGAGCTCCAGTTCACTGAGCCCGGCTGGTCGATCGGACTTCATCAGCGCGACGCCAAAATCCTGATAGAGGCCGCCAATCTCGAAGGTGGCTGCAGTCGTGGTTTCGGCAAAACCGTATTCGGCCGCACGATTCAGCGCCTGAATGGCATCTTGCATCGCGTCCTTCTTCTGCTTTACCGAAATTTCCAGAGGCGCCGTCAGGCGCAGTGTCTTGGCTTGCGCTGCTGCCATGCGACCCAGGGTCAGGCTTGATGTTGCAGCGAGGCTGCGGGTGGCTTCGGTGCGCTCATTTCCGGCAGTCTGGTCGGCGCGGATGATATCGCGCAGCCAGCGCTTCTGGTCCTCAGTGTCGCCCCGCGCGTTGGCCAACTCCATCAGGCGCGTGCGCGCTTCCATGGACTGATCGACAGGGCGGGGGAAGGCCGCAACATAGGTTTCGTAAGTGCGGTACGCGTCGTTGGGCAGTTCTGCCTTGTCATACAGTTTGGCAGCCTGCCATGCGGCGGTCTGGCGAACCTCTGGCGTTTCCGATGAGCGGGCTGCAATGCGTTCAAAGGCCTGCGCTGCATTGGCGGGTTTGCCATCAGACTCGTAAGCCAGTGCCAGCTTCTTGTCGACGTCGGCCTGCAATTTGTTTTGCGGGAACTGGGTCCGGAAGGATTCCAGCACGCGGGTCGCAGCGGGCCAATCTTCCAACACCACCAGACTCGATGCAGCGTCATAGTCCGCATTGGCGCGGATTTTGGAGTTAGGTGTCACACGTCCAACGCGCAGGAAATGATCGACTGCGGCGCGCAAATCGTCGGCCTCACGCGCTGCCTCGCCCTGCTTGTAGATACTGGCAGCGAGGCGCTCCACAACTTCGGAACGCTCAGGCGCCTGCGGCGGGATGAGCTTGAGTTCCTCTGCGTACGCTTCTTCGGAGGCTGCGTGGTTTTTCAATTCAAACTGGGAATCAGCCGTCACGCTCCAGGCATTGCGACGCAGGACGTCAGGCGCCTTCTGCGTGTCATTCAGAACGCGGCCGGCAACTTCGATGGCTTCTTCCAGGGACTTCAGTTCGTACAGATCTTCTGCCGCTTGGCTTAGCACCGGCAGCTTGGAAGAATGCTGCGGATATTTCTCGGCAAGTCTCAGGCCGGAATCGACTGCTTCGCGCAGCGCCTTGGGACGTTCGGTCTTGGGGACCTGCTCGGCATGTTTCTCGTAAGCCTGAAAGGCAGCGAGCGCGGCTTCACCAGCCTTTGCGTGGGGCGGGTAGTCGTAGGCCGTGGCGGTGTACTGCTTGGCAGCTTCGAGTGTCTTGCCACCGTCGAGCAGTGCGTCGCTAAGCAGGTAGCTGATCTCAGGCGCCTTGGGGTCGTCCGGGAACACTTCAAGAATGCGCTTGTACCAGCGGGCAGCAACCAGGAACTGCTGGCTGTTCTTTTCCTTGTCCGCCTGAGCCTGAGCGTGATTGAGCTTGGCCAGATCGTCCATGTGGCCGCGCAGCGCCGTGAGGATATCCTGCGTTGGCGTGAGGCCTTCCCAGTATGGTGCGTCCGGGTCGTAGGTAGTGGCGTAGCGCTCTTTCTCGCGAATCACCAGATCGCCGAAGCCGCCCTGGGTATAGGCGTCGATAACCAGTGACTGGAACGTAGGTGCGAGCGTGTGCTTGGGATAGCGCGTCGGGAAGGCGGTGAATGCCTGCGCCGCGTCGGTGTAACGCTGCTTTTCAAGCAGGGTCTTGCCCAGAGCGTTGTAGATCAGGGGGTAGAAGCGGGGATTGCCGTCCTTGGCGAATCGCTCGCTGACCGCTTCGCCGCCACCGAGGGCGGCAAATGATAGCGAGACGACGCGGAGCGAATCCTGTGCAAGATCGCTCTTGCCGCGAGCGACCTGCTTGATGGCATCCTCGATTTCAAGCGGTACCGGATCAGGTAGTTCGCGTTCGAGCACATCAAAGAAGGTGCCAATGGCATCGTCGAATTTGGACTGCCGATACTGCGCCCAGCCCTTCATGTACTGGGCAGGCTCGAAGAAAGGCGTGCGGTCCTGATAATCCATGACCAGCGCGAACTCGTTTTCGGCTTCGGGATAGCGGTCCAGGCGATAAAGCAGGTCGGCTCTTCGGAAATGGGCATCGCCCGCCAGAGCCGAGTCCTTGTATTCGTCCGTCAGCGTCTTGAGCGTCGCAATGGCTTCGTCCGAGTGGCCCTGATTCTGTTGCGCGCGTGCCAATTGGTAGAGCACCCGATCATTACGCGGATCGAGAGGGCGCTCCTTCAATAATTTCTTATACAGGCTGACCGCCTGATTCAGGCGATTCTCACTCTGCTCGTTCTCGCCCTGGATGTCGTCGACCTGAACCTGCAGATCGGCGATACGGCGACGCGCTTCGGCCCGGGTTTCCGGATCGGAATCAAGACCCAGCAATTTGCGGTAGTTTTCCAGCGCCTTGTCTGGATCTGGTGCGATGGGTTCAGAAGTGATGATGGGCAGCTTGCTCTCATCCGGCGCGCGCTGCTTGTCGAGTACGTCCCGGATCGGAGGGGCTGTGGGGTCCTTGCTAGGGCCCAGTGAACAAGCGGCTACGGAAGCTGCCAGACAGGTCATGCCCAGGGCGCGAACGAAAGGGGAAAGCGGCCACATCATTTGACCTCGTACTCCTCGTCTATGCGCTCGGTTGGCGGCGCCCTGCGTTTCTGGAGCTGCTGTTCGATGGGCTCGTCCTTGTCGATCTCATACTCGCCGCTTTCCAGGCGAAGCTGCCGGATCGGGTTGCCCTGTTCGTCAATCTCGAATTCGTCCTGATCCTCATCGGGCAGGGCGCTGTCATACAGGCGTGCCAGAGCGAATCGGGCCTCCACCAGATACTTGTCGATCTTCTGCTTCTGCGCTTCAAGCTCATCTGTCGCCATCTTGCGCAGACGCGCCGCAGACTGCTGTGAAGCGGCCTTGATGGGTTCGGCCAGACTTTGGCTTCGCGCCGCAAGACCGTCCAGATTCTCGAACGTGCCATCAAAGCTGTCTGGCATGGCGCTGAGTTTGAGGCCCATCACCCGAGACGTGATCTTGCTGATGGGCGCGGAGTAGGCACCCGGCTGTGCCAAGCCTTTAGCCTGCCTGAGCGGCGTATTTGCCTTGACCTCAATTGGCGTCCAGTTCAGACGCGCCTTGGCAATCAGTAGCGACGCATCAATAGATGGCCGGCTGCTGCCGCTATTGCTTGCCGCACTGATCTTGCCGACCTGACCGCGAAGGGTGTTCAGGCTGGAAGAAATTTGCCGGAGATCACGATACTGCTTGAGCGCTTCTGCAAACCGGTGCTCGGCCAGCAGCGTCTGCAAGTAATAGGTTTCCGGTGCGTCGGGGAGTTCTCGCAGCTCCCAAGCCCATCCACTTTCCTTGTCGCCTTCGCTTTGCATGATGGTTTCCACCATGCGTCCACCGCGGATCGAACGCATGCCTCGCAGCGTGCGTTTGTAGGCTTGCTCCAGTCGCTCGGCCGCCTGTTCGTAATACTTCACGGCCTGTGTATGTGCGCCCAGGCGGTCCAGTGCGAACGGAACCGCCAGCCAGGCTTCCTGCACGGCCGGGTCCTGTGGATCACGATCCAGCAGTTCTACCCAGGGCACGAGGGCCCGGCGCAAGCCGTCAGATTGCTCGTCAGAGATATTGGACTTGCGAAAACCGCGGATACCGGCGCGATCGTAGGGGTCTTCGAGGTAACCGCGACGCAGAAGCACGCCAAGCGAACCATATTGGCTGCCATCGTCCAGGTAGCCGCCGGGACCTTCAATCGCGTTGGCGCGCAACTGACGCTTGCCTTCCGGTGCCAGCTCAGCCCAGCCCAGGCCGAGCAGGGCGCGATTGGTATATGGCCCCTTGCTGCGGACCCGCATCAGAATCGGCTTTGCTGAACCGCCAAGCTGTTGTTGCAGGAAATGCCAGCCCAAGGTGACGTTGGCGCGATCACGCAGGTTTCGTTCGATGTCTTCATCGCCACCGGCACGACCGACGCGGTCGAGCAGGCTGCGCCCCTTGGGGAACTGCCCGTCATTGATCAGGGCGACGCCAAGGTTGAACTGCATGAACATTTCGTCCTGCACCGAACCTTCGACATCTTCGAGAATCTCGATGGCCTCGTTGTAGCGGCCCTGCGCCATCAAGACTCTGGAGTAGAGGTCCTTCCAGCGATTGTTGAGTTCCCGCGGCAGTGATTCCTTGGCTCTGAGCAAGGATGAACGAGCTAGATCATGGTATCCGCGCTCGTATTCAAAACGGGCGAGTTCGAGTTCGGCCTCGGCCTCGTCGAGCGGATCTGAAGCCGCTGCGGCGACGGTCTTGTAGGTTTTTTCAGCGCGATCGTGCAGGCCGTAGGCCAGTTGGTAGCTGGCCAGCATTTCCCAATATTCGGGCGAGGCTTCAAAGTCCTTGCCACCTTCCCGCTGAATCTCCAGCAGCGTGGCAATGGCCGAGTAGTATTGCTTGCTCGCTCCCTGGAAGCGCGCCATGCGCAAGCGCGGATCATTTTCAGAGCCGCGCACGTAGGTATCCACGGCAAAGGCACTACTTGTGGCGCCAAGGGCGCTCAAGGCACCGGCAAACAGGGTGATGTAGCGGGCGGCCTTCATTGGCTGGCCGCCTTCCACTGACGTACGCCCATGGCTGGGGGGGCTTTGCGTCCGCCGGGCAGAATCTGGATCTCGATTTCGCTGGGGTCCAGCGTCTTGTCGAATGCGGCCTCGTGGCGGCCAGAAATTTTCTCGCCTTCCGGCGTTTCGCCGCTGTACGTCAGTACCAGCCGATGGGGGCCATTATTCACGTTGGTGTGCTCGATTCGCTGCAGGGCATTCTTTTCCAGCAGGGCCCGTGACGAGTACTCGTCGTACTTGTGGACAACTGGGGCGCCGCCGTCAATAGACAGACTGACTTCGTGCAGAAGCAGATTGCGGACCTTGTTGCTCAGATATACGGACAGGCGAGTCTCGGGAGGGAATAGGAATGCATTGCGAGCCAGATTGGCATCGCGTTCGAGCAGCGTGGCCTCTTCCTTGAGCGCCTGCACCGCCTGATCGATCTGGATGCCTTCTTCGTCGGGCGCAACAGGCTCGAACGCTGCCGCGCTTGTTGCAACGCCAACCACCATTGCGCAGACGCAAAGTTTGATCATGGCCAGAAAGCCGGGGCGAAAGTGCATTAATAGGAGGTGGGCAGATCGGAGGCGGGCGAGTTTAACAAATGATGTTCGCATCGGAAGCGGGAACTTTTTTGTGCCGAAACACGGACTGTCTTGTCCGACAACCGGTCGAGGCATCGGTTCGCACAGGGCCTTTGCTACCCGCACAAGCCTGTTGTGCGGGAGTTGCCGCTATGGGGCATCGCTGATTGGTCCCTGTGCTTTCAGGCCGCCGGCGCCTTGAAGTTGTCTTTCCAGCGGCGAAGCGAAGCAAAGGTAGCGACATCGTCTTCGGGTGCTGTGCCCTGCTCGCGCGTGACTGCAGCAACGACCGAAGGTTGCGATACCCGAAGGAAGGGATTGATGCGCTTTTCCAGTTCCAGGGAGGTCGGCAAGCTCGGCTTTCCGGCTTTGCGCAATTGCGCAACGTGTTCAGCGTACTCGGCGAGATCCTTGTTGTCTGGCTCGACGGCATTGGCAAAGGCCAGGTTGGCCTGCGTGTATTCGTGAGTGCAGTACACCTGCGTAGCACCCGGCAATTCGGCCAGACGTTCGAGTGAGTGGTGCATCTGAACCGGGGTGCCCTCGAACAGACGACCGCAGCCCGCAGAAAACAGCGTGTCGCCGCAGAGCAGAACGGGTGGGTCCAGATCGCTTGCACCGGCGAAGTACACAATGTGACCCAGCGTATGGCCCGGTACTTCCATCACCTTAAATCTGCTGCCCAGCACTTCAATTTCGTCACCATCACCCAGGGTGATGCTGAGTTGCGGAATCGTCTTGTGCTCCGCCAGGGGACCATAAACCGGCACGCTGTGCTTTTTCAGCATGGCGTCGAGACCGCCGATGTGGTCTGGGTGGTGATGCGTGATAAGGATTGCAACGAGTTGAAGGCCGCGGCGCTCAAGCTCTGCTTCTACCGGGGCCGCGTCGCCCGGATCAACCACCACAGCCTGCCCGCCCCGGGACAGCAACCACAGATAGTTGTCCTGAAAAGCCGGGATTGGCGAAATTTCGAGTGCGCCTTTGGCGTCTGGCATGTCGCTGCTCATATCGGTTCCGTGTTGGAGAAGGCACTTGGCAGGCCTGAACATCGATCATACCGCCACAGGTAGAATCATCGGGCAAGCGCCGGAGATGGAGCAAAAGATGAACACAAGGCGGCAAGGAAACACGGGACGGCCTTTTTCACGGCAGAGTCTGGCGCAGTGGCTGGATTCGCCGCGCGGAAAGCAGTTGATCTCCCTGGAGGGAGAGGAACTCGGCCGGATGTTGCCAGAGATTTTTGGGCGGCATCTGCTGCAGATCGGTTCCTGGGGGCGCGATCGCCAGCTTCTGGGTAAATGTGAAACGCGCCACCACGCCGTCATAGGCTCGGTGGAGGGTTACGGCGAGGCTGCGCGCATCCAGGCCGAGTGCCTGCCAATTGCAGGAAAGTCTGTCGATGCGGTAGTCCTGGCGCATTGTCTGGAGTTTTCCAACGCGCCGCACAATATTCTGCGCGAAGCCAATCGCATCCTCACCGATCGCGGGCGCATCTACATCCTGGGTTTCAACCCTTGGGGTATCTGGGGTGCGCGCCAGCGCCTTGGCCTTCGTTACCGAGCTTTTCCAGTCGGCGCCCGCTTTTACAGCGTAGGTCGCATGTGCGACTGGTTGGAGCTACTGGATCTGGAAGTCACCGAGGTGCGCCGCTTCAGCGTTGGGTTTCCCTGGAATGAACCACGATCCGATGGCGACGCCTGGAATCTGGCCAGCCTGGCGCGACCTTTTTCGGAGGCGTATCTGTTGTCTGCCAAGAAACGAGTTCTGCCGGTCAATTTCGTCGGTCGGACCAACCGCGCTCAGGTTCGCTCACTGGTGGGTGTTGCGTCGCCGGCCGCCCGGCGTGATGGTCCTTCGGACCCTGCTTCGGCCTCATGAAGGACGTCCTGGCGTATACCGATGGTGCCTGCAAGGGAAACCCCGGTCCTGGCGGATGGGGAGTCTGGCTGCGCTTTAACGAGCACGAGAAAAAGCTTTGCGGCGGGGAGCCACTGACCACCAACAATCGCATGGAGTTGATGGCCGCCATCCAGGCGCTGGAATCGCTCGCACAGCCCTGCAACCTGACCCTGTTTACCGATTCGACCTACGTCATGAAGGGCATTACGGAATGGATGCCGGGCTGGAAGCGAAAGTCATGGCGTACCGCCAGCGGCAAGCCGGTCAAGAATGTGGATCTCTGGCAGCGGCTGGATCAGGCGCGACTCAATCACGAGGTGCAGTGGCGTTGGGTCAAAGGTCACTCGGGGGACGAGGGCAATGAGATGGCCGACGAACTGGCGAATCAGGGAATTAACAATCTTTCGACTGCCTGAAACTTTCCTGTGCGGCGATTGAGGTTGCTGACGCTGGCCAGCTGCAGGCCAGCCCGACGACCGTCATTGATATGCTTCCCGCCTGACCTTCTTAGATGACGCGCGATGAGACAAATTGTCCTGGACACCGAAACAACCGGACTGTCGGTAGAGCAGGGACACCGCATCATCGAGATCGGTTGTGTCGAACTGCTGAATCGTCGTCACAGCGGCAATCACTTTCATCGCTTCGTGAATCCCGACCGTGAGATCGATCAGGGCGCGATTGACGTCCACGGGATAACCAACGAGTTTCTGGCCGACAAACCATCTTTTGCAGATGTTGCGCAGGACTTGTGGGACTGGATCGGTAATGACGAGCTGATCATTCATAACGCGGCGTTCGACATCGGCTTTCTTGATGCCGAGTTTGCACTTTGCAATGTGGGAAGCCCGCTCGAGAAAGTGTGTTCGGTTATCGACACCGTCAAAATGGCGCGCAAGCTGCACCCGGGGCAAAAGGCTAGCCTCGACGCGCTTTGCAAGCGGTACGCAGTGGACAATTCACGCCGCGAGTTGCACGGCGCATTGCTCGACGCCGAGCTATTGGCCGACGTCTATCTTGCGATGACGGGCGGGCAGTCCGACCTGTCGCTGGATGCGGCGCAGGCGCGTGATGCGGGCGGAAAGATCTTCTCCTGGAGCAGGCAGCTTGGCGTCGAGCAGAAACCACTCAGCGTCCTGCGAGCCACTGACGAAGAACTACAGGCACACCGAGCGCGGCTCGATGCCATTGCAAAGAAATCTACCTTGATCTGGAGCCAGGACCGAACCTAGACCACTATTGCCCCGATTAGGTGAGGTCGTGCGAAATCAGGGCTCCTCACGTTTTGCCATCGCCGTGATCACCTCGAAGTATGGCGGGCGACTTTCGCGAGAAGTGACACCGCATTCCTGTGCCTCAAAGCCGGCTGCGCGGAGCATGGCTCGAAGCTCAGCTTCCTGGAATCCAAGGTTCACATGGTCAAAGGCACGCATAGTTTCCTCGTGCGAATGCTTTCGAAGCACAGCCAGCACCAGGCGCCCGCCGGGGCGTAACAGGCGATGTGCTTCAGCGAGCAGCTTGGCCGCATCGGTGCTGAAGCTCAGGGCATGCATGGCAAACACATGATCAAAGCTGGCCGGAGGGAAAGGCAGCTGGTGCATGTCACCCTCGTGGAAGGAGACGTTCCCGATATCTGATAAGCGCTTGCGGGCGGCATTGATGACCGCGCCGCTGATGTCCACGCAGGTCACGCTGCGCGCATGCGGGGCGATCAGTCCAGCAAAAACACCGTCACCAGAAGCCAGATCCAGTACGTCGCCCAGACTGAGCAGCGTCATCAGCGCACGTGAAGTGGCTTCCCAACTGCGGCCCGGCGAGTAATGTTGTTCCATGTGGCCAGCCACGGATTCCGCCCAGGTGCGGTCACGTTGGCGGTTGCGAACGACCTCATCGGCGCGCTCCCGGTCCAGCCGGGCCTGTGCATCCTCAAGATTGGGTCGTAACAGGTGCCAGATGGCGCCAGCCGGATCAAGGGCATCGGCGTTGGTCGAGTAAAGCGCCGCTCCGCCATTACGTTCGTCGAGGATCATCCCGGCCTTTTTGAGTCGGGTCAGATGTGTTGAGACGCGGCTCTGGGCCAGGCCGGTGATCTCGGTCAGTTCGGCGGCGGAGAGGCTGTGCGCTTCGAGAAGCAAGAGTAGCCGGACGCGGCTTGCATCAGCCAGAAGGCGACAGGCATCGGTACTCAGTTCAATGGAAAGTGGAATTCCGGCAGCGGGCATATGGCCAGTGGTTGCAAGTGATGTTGGGAGCTGAACAGCAACAAGATAGCCGCATTCCCGAATGAGCGGGAACGCCGGCAATCTGTTGCATCGTGTTTACCCGTGCCAGCTCCCTTGTTGCATGGCCTGGGAGAGGTGAGATTTATTTCTTGTTCTTTGCGCTCGTGCTGCTCTTAGCGGCGGTCGGCGCAGGCCGTGTCTTGCCGGCTGCTCGGGCGACCCGGGCGGCGCGAGATGTAGATGAGGGGCGGGTCGTGACTGTCTTTTTGACGATGCGAGGTGGCTTGACGTCCAGCACGGTGTCAAGCCGCTTGCGTGCTTTCTTAACCACCTTCTTGGCGTCCTTTTCGCCCTGCTTCAAGACCGATTTCCCCTTCTTCTCTGCAGCGGCAATCTCTTTATTCAAGGTTTTCTGCACATCCTTGGCGGTCTTCGCTGCCGCTTTCTGGGCCTTAGTGGCCGCTTCCTTCATTTCCTTGATGGCTTTCTGGGCCGGTCCGGTAATGCGGCTGACCGCGGATTGGCTGAGCGGCGCGTCGGACTCTGCCGTCAGCCGGCTGAGTTCGGCGCGCGTGTCCGCAATGATGGAAAGAGAATCGCGTGCATGGCCAATGACGGTCTGGACCGTGCTCTGCAAAAGGTCGATCTGCTCACTGGCGAGGTCCTGATAGGGCTTGTCGCCTTTCTTGCTCTTTGCACTGCTGACCGCGCTCTTGTAGTAGTCATTGAGCGCCTTCAGTTCCTGCTCGGCCAGTTTTTGAACCCCTTCGAACACGATTCGGCTGGCATTGCTGACCACATCCACTGAGTCGCGGCGAAGCCGCTCAACGTGCGATTTGAGCTGCTCAATCTTGTCATTGGCCGCCATTTTCTTCCCCTGTGAGTCGTTGGTTATCAGGCTTTGTTGATGCTGATTATTGCTTGTCGAATCGAGATTAGGTGGCGCCTGAATGGCTGTCAAATGAAGGATTTGTGTGCCTTTTACGCTGCCCGTACCTGAACTAAGGGAGGTTTACCCGCTTTGCCTGCGAGCGCTATGATCGCCCTCCATTCCAAGCCGTACGCTGCCGCTCGTGGAAATGTCCCCGAGCCAGGGCGGCTTACGCCGTTACGCCAGCATCTATTGAGGAAGAATCTTCATGTATCAAGGCAAGTCACTGAAAGTAGTCGTTAATCAAGAAGAGCAAATTGCTGAACTGGTGTTCGACCGGGAAGGCATGCCGATCAACAAGTTCGATGCTGCCACCGTGCAGGAACTCAAGGAAGCTGCAGCTGAGCTGGCAAAAGCTAAAAATATCAAGGGTTTGTTGGTCACATCCGCCAAGAGCGTGTTCATCGTCGGTGCCGACATCACCGAATTCGGCGCCATTTTCGCGCTGTCGGAAGCAGAGATCGCCAAGTGGACACTGGAATCCAACCAGGCCTTCAACGCCATCGAGGACCTGCCATTTCCCTCAGTGACGGCCATTAATGGTCTGGCATTGGGCGGCGGCTTCGAAATGTGTCTGTCCACCGACTACCGCGTGATGTCCACCGATGCCCAGATCGGCTTTCCCGAGGTCAAGCTCGGCATCATCCCGGGCTTTGGCGGAACCGTGCGCTGCCCGCGCCTGATTGGTGCGGACAATGCCATCGAATGGATTGCCGACGGTTCTCCGCGCAAGCCTGACATTGCGCTCAAGATGCACGCAGTTGACGGCGTGGTTGCAGCAGACAAGCTGCGCGAAGCCGCGATTGGCCTGCTCAAGAAGGCCGATGCGGGTGATTTCGACTGGAAGGCTCGCCGCGCACAGAAGACCAGCCCGCTGCAGCTGGGCCCGATGGAATCCATGATGGTCTTCGAGACCGCCAAGGGCTTCATTGCCGGCAAGGCAGGCAAGCACTATCCGGCACCGCTTGCCGCCGTCAAGGCGATTCAGAAAGCGGCTTCCAAGGGGCGTGACGATGCGCTCAAGATTGAGGGCGAAGCCTTTGCCAAACTGGCCAAGACCACGCAGGCCGACGCCTTGGTCGGATTGTTCCTGAACGACCAGATTCTCAAGAAGCTGGCCAAGGGTTATTCGAAGGCGTCCAAGCCGATCGAGCAGGCGGCGGTGCTCGGCGCCGGCATCATGGGCGGCGGCATTGCCTTTGTCAGTGCCTCCAAGGGCACGCCGATCATCATGAAGGACATCGCCGAGGCGCAACTCAAGCTGGGCATGGGCGAGGCCAACAAGCTGTTGTCGAAAGACGTTGCGCGCGGCAAGAAGACCCCGGAAAAAGCCGGCAAGGTGCTGGCCTCAATCCGGCCCACCTTGAATTACGGTGATTTTGGCGGCGTGGACGTGGTGGTCGAAGCGGTCGTCGAAAACCCCAAGGTGAAGAAGAGCGTCCTGGCCGAGGTGGAAGGGCTGGTCAAGCCGGAAACCATTATTGCGTCCAATACCTCGTCGATCTCGATTGACGAGCTGTCCACCGCAATGAAGCGCCCCGAGAATTTCCTGGGCATGCATTTCTTCAATCCTGTGCATCGCATGCCGCTGGTTGAGGTGATCTACGGCGAGAAGACCTCCAAGGAAGCCATTGCCACCGTGGCCAACTACGCCACAGCCATGGGCAAGACGCCGATCGTGGTGAAAAACTGCCCCGGCTTTCTGGTGAATCGAATCCTGTTCCCTTACTTCGCGGGCTGGGAGTTTGCAGTGAACGACGGGGCCGATTTCGTGAAGATGGACAAGGTCATGGAAGCCTTTGGCTGGCCCATGGGTCCGGCCTATCTTGAGGACGTGGTCGGCATTGATACCGCGCACCACGTGGGTGACGTGCTGGCCGAGGGGTATCCGGATCGCATGGCGCGCACCAAGCGCACCGCGATCGACATCATGTACGAAGCCAAGCGATATGGTCAGAAGAACGGCGTTGGTTTCTACAAGTACGAGACCGACCCCAAGGGCAAGCCCAAGCGCACGCCAGACCCCAAGACCTACGAAATGCTCAAGGAAGTCCAGGCCAATGGCACACGCGACATGGACGAGCAGGAGATTATCGAGCGCATGATGCTGCCGATGATCATCGAAACCGCGCGCTGCCTGGAAGACGGCATCGTGGCCTCTGCCAACGAAGCCGACATGGGCCTGATCCTGGGTATCGGCTTCCCGCCGTTCCGTGGCGGTGCGCTCAAGTACTGCGACACTCTGGGCATGAAGAACGTGGTCGAGGCCTGCAAGAAGTACGAAGCGCTCGGCAAGTTGTACGAGCCGACCGATCGCATGAAGGAAATGGCGGACAAGGGCGAGACCTACTACAGCTGATCCACCCGTAGCCGGATTTCACCCAATTAGCCTTACGTGCTGTAAACAAATTTCGGAGATTCAAATGACTGACGCCGTCATCGTTGATGCAATCAGAAGTCCCATGGGCCGCTCCAGGGGTGGTGTGTTCCGCAATGTGCGGGCAGAGGTTCTGTCCGCCACCCTGATGAAGGAAATTCTCAAGCGCAATCCTGCGGTCAAGGCCGAGGAAATCGAAGACGTGATCTGGGGCTGTGTCATCCAGACGCTCGAACAGGGCTTCAACATTGCCCGTAACGCCGGCTTGCTGGCTGGCCTGCCGATTACCGTGCCGGGCCAGACCGTGAACCGCCTCTGTGGTTCGAGCATGTCCGCCATTCATATCGCGGCCGCCAATGTCGTGGCAGGTGATGGCGACGTCTACCTCTGCGGCGGTGTCGAGCACATGGGGCACGTGCCCATGACCCATGGCTTTGACGGCGCGCCGGAAATGTCGGTCAACACCGCCAAAGCGGCTGCCATGATGGGTCTGACCGCAGAAATGCTGACCCAGACGCACCAGATTGATCGCGCCTCGCAGGATGCGTTCGCACTGGCTTCGCACCAGCGCTCGCGCGATGCCTATGACAACGGCGAATTCAAGAATGAGATGATCGGAATTGAGGGCCATGATGCTGATGGCGCGCCGATTCTCGTGAACTTCGACGAAGTCGTTCGCCGCGACGCCAATCTTGAAGATCTTGGCAAGCTACGCCCGGCGTTTTCCCCCACGGGCTCGGTCACGGCCGGCAACAGCTCCGCCATTTCAGATGGTGCCAGCTGCGTTCTGGTCATGAGTGCAGACAAGGCCAAGGCCCTGGGTCTCAAGCCGCTGGCCAAGATCGTGGCCACTGCCGCCGCCGGTTGCAACCCGTCCATCATGGGCATCGGTCCTGTGCCTGCGACGCAGAAAGTGCTGCAGAAGGCAGGAATGGACATCAAGGACATCGATTACTTCGAACTCAACGAGGCCTTTGCTGCCCAGTCGCTGGCGGTCATCAAGGATCTCAAGCTCGGTGATCGCATGGATCGCATCAACATTCGCGGCGGCGCGATTTCACTCGGGCATCCGCTGGGCTGCTCCGGTGCACGTATTACCGGTGCCTTGGCTCATGTGCTGAACGACAAGAAGGCCCAGTTTGGTATTGCCACCATGTGTATTGGCATGGGGCAGGGCGTTGCGACCCTGCTGGAGCGTGTGCAGTAACACAGATGTAACAATGGAGGCCTGCTGCAGCAGGAACCGGGGCGGGCTGATCGTGTGATCAGCCCGCCTTTTTCGTATTTGCAATGAGAACTGCATCACATCTTTGTGATCCGTTACTATTGCCCGAATTGACAAGGAGATCGTTCTGGACGCCGATTCAGGCCTTCAGAGTCAGACGCATTGATGGAAACTGCCCAAGCAACCGAAGCAACTGAAGCATTGGTTTCGCGCCAAACATTTGACCAGGTCATGGTCCCCAACTACGCCCCGCTCGATGTGGTCCCGGTTCGCGGGGTCGGTGCACGACTGTGGGATCAGCAGGGTCGCGAGTATCTGGATTTTGCCTGTGGCATTGCCGTAACCGGGCTAGGGCATTGCCATCCGGCGCTGGTGGCCGCATTGAACGAGCAAGCGAATCGGGTCTGGCATTTGTCCAATGTAATGACCAATGAACCCGCACTGCGGTTGGCCAAGAGGCTGACCGAGCTGAGCTTTGCAGATCGCGTTTTTCTGGCCAACAGTGGATCGGAAGCCAACGAAGCGGCGTTCAAGCTAGCGCGCAAGCACGCGTCGATTCACGGCGGCCCTGAAAAACGTCAGATCATTTCTTTTTACAACGCCTTTCACGGGCGCACCTTGTTCGCGGTGTGTGTGGGCGGACAATCCAAGTACACCGAGGGCTTCGAACCTCTGCCAGGTGGTATCGACCACGTGCCTTTCAATGATCTGGAAGCATTCAAGGCGGCTATCTCTGACAAGACCTGTGCTGTGGTGATGGAACCCGTGCAGGGGGAAGGCGGTGTCACGCCGGTGGACCCAGAGTTTGCAAAGGCTGTGCGCCAGCTGTGCGATCAGCACAAGGCGCTGCTGATATACGACGAAGTACAAACAGGCAACGGACGCAGCGGAACCTTGTTCGCCTACGAACAATTAGGCGTCACACCAGACATCCTGACCACCGCAAAGGGACTGGGTGGCGGCTTTCCGGTGGCGGCAATGTTGACGACGCATGAGATTGCAGAAAGTCTGGCGTTTGGCACGCATGGCTCGACTTATGGCGGTAACGCTCTGGCCAGCGCCGTGGCACTGGCGTCGATCAACGAAATCGCAAAGCCATCAACGCTGGCCAACGTTAAATCTCGCGGCGAACAGATTCGGGAAGGGCTACGCAGCATCTCCGAGCGTCACGGCGTGTTCGAGGCGGCGCGCGGAATGGGCCTGCTGCTGGGCGCGCCGATGACGCCCGAATGGAAAGGCCGTGCACGCGAGTTGATGGCGGCCTGCCTGCGCCACGGACTCTGGGTGCTGGTTGCGGGGCCTGACGTCATGCGTCTTGCGCCATCTTTGCTCCTGACCGAATCAGAGGCAGCAGAAGGGCTTCGAAGCCTTGATGCTGCCTGTGCAGAATTGTGTTCTGTTGCACTTGCCGCCAACGGCTGAAATTTCATGACCGCCGAGTCCTGACATGCACCCTTATCTCCGAAACTGTTTGATTGCTTCGTCCGCAGTGGCGTTCTCAGGCGTGTCGAATGTGACGCGTGCGCAAGCGACGGTTCCGGGGGCAGCGCATGATGCGCCGACGCGCGTTCTGCAGATCGAATCTGTTTCCGGCAACGTAAGTCTGCAACGAGACAGTAAATCCATTGCGATGCAGGCGGGCTTCCTGATATTTGGCGAAGAATCCCTGCAGCTCGGTGATGATGCCAGCGCAAGTCTTCGACTGGGTCGTTATGGTCGTCTCGACCTCGTACCACTGGATGGCAGCGCTGCACTGGTGTCCGAGAAGCTGCCGTTCTCCAGCTGGGCAACTGATCTGAGCACTGAATTGCGCGTCGATGGCGGCGCCTTGCATGTGGTGTGGCGGCGCCCTGCCCACGCGGATCGCTGGCCCCTGACGATTTCCGTAGGCCCTTGGCGTTCCGACCTTGGCGCCGGCGAGTTTCTGTTCCGGGGCGACAGCAAGCGCGCCAGTGTCTGCAATGTTTCCGGCACGATGGAGGTCCGCTACGAGGGCAAGGGCTTCCGTCAGAGCCTTTCGCCGGGGCAGTGCTTCAATCTGCGCAATGATGACTCGCCGGAACGGGTCGCCTTGGTTGCGAGCCATTGGAATTCGCTCTGGAGTAATCAGCTGGTGCGGGTGTCAGATGGCGCTCCCGTAGTTTCTCTTGTGCAGCTGTCGCCAGCCGAATCACGCGTTCGTCGTGAAGCCGAAAGCCTGAGGCCCATCGATGCGCCAGAGAATACGCCCACTCTCGATACACGCCAGGAGCCGGTCGTTGCGGCTCCGCCAGCACAGGGTCAGAGCATTGCATCACCTGTAACAAGTTCGCCCCCTGCGCAGCAAGAAGTAGTGGTGGAAGAATCGTTCAGACCACAAGCCGAGACCCTTGAAGCGCCCGCAGTGCCCGAGTCTGCAGTTGTGGAGCAGACTTTTGTGCCGGTGACGGCACCCGCAGTGCCTGCTCAGATCCCCGTGGTTGAGGTGGCACCCATCGAGGCTCAATCCGAAAATTCGTCCTCTGCAGCGCCAGCTCCGCAGCGTGAGTCGCTGATCTACCGGGCACCCGAGAGACCTGTGGTGGCCGTGCCGTCCAGTGATTTCTCAGCGGGTCCGGATGGCCCGGAATGGATCATCAACGTGATGACGGTGACCAGTCAGGAAACTGCGATGGAGCACATCCAGCGACTCAACAATGCCGGCTACCCAGCCACACTGCGCTCAGAGACGGTGCGCTCCCGCGCGTCCTATCGGGTCATCGTGCCGGGCATTGGCAGTGAAGCAGGTGCGCAGAGAGTAGTGGGGCAGCTCAAGAAGAAAATGGGTTACAGCGCGGCCTGGGCTCTGCAGAAACGGTAGTCCCCGAATTGGCTGCCGCAGCCCGATGAGAATGAATCAGTTCTCGCGTTTGGCCACATAGCCCGAGCTGGTTTCTCGCAGCAGGCGTTCCATCTCCATGTGAATTTTGGGCGAGGCTGCAAGGATGTTTCCGGTGTCCAGTACGTCCTTGCGACCGTGAATTTCTGTCACGATGCCGCCCGCTTCTTCTACCAGCAGCAGGCCCGCCGCAATATCCCATGGCTTGAGATTGATCTCCCAGAATGCATCCAGTCGACCAGCCGCGACATAGGCAAGATCCAGCGCGGCCGAACCGGCGCGACGTACGCCAGCGGTGTTGGCCACAATATTGCTGAGCATGGGGGCGTAGGTTTCCAGACTCTCTTCACGCAGTGGCACGCCGGTACCGATGAGCGCCTCGTCCATGTCCTTGCAGCCACTGACGCGAATTTTGCGATTGTTCAATGTTGCGCCCACGCCGCGGCTGGCGATGTACAAATCCTGCGTGCAGGGGGCGTAGATGACGCCATGTTCAATCTTGCCTCTGACCTGAATTCCAATTGATACGGCAAAATGAGGCAGTTGATGCAGGTAATTGGTGGTGCCATCAAGCGGATCAACAATCCAGACGATCTCGTTTTCACCGATCATTCCACCTTCCTCGCCCAGAATGGCGTGCTGCGGATAGGCTTTATGAATCGTTTGAATGATTTCGCGTTCCGCGCCTCGATCAACCAGAGTGACAAAATCGTTCCGACCCTTGCGTTCCACTTGCAGCTGCGGAACACGATCCAGATTGCGCATGATGTGATTTCCCGCACTGCGCGCAGCAGACACGGCAATATTGATTAATGGATGCATCTGTACAGTTTAATGCAGCACCGGCCTCGACATCTGCGGTTTTTACGCGATGAGTGCCCAAATGTCTGAAAAGCCCAATGACAGCGAGGCCTTGATGCGCAACATTCGCATCGTGCTGGTGCGCACATCGCACCCCGGCAACATCGGCGGGGTGGCGCGCGCCATGCTCAATATGGGACTGACACAGCTGACACTGGTTGCGCCTCGGCTGTTTCCCGACGAGCAGGCGACTAGCCGCGCTGTAGGTGCCGAGCGTGTGCTCGAAACAGCCGTTGTGGTCGAGACACTTGAGCAGGCCATCGCAGATTGCACGCACGTCCTGGCGACATCAGCCCGCCCACGCCATCTGGGAGATGAGCCCATACATCCCGGGCCCGCGGCAAGCCGGCTGATCGAGGCTGCCGGGTCGGGGCCGGTTGCGCTGGTGTTTGGAAACGAGCGCACCGGCTTGAGCAATAGTGAGCTTGAGTTGTGCCAGGTACACACCATGATTCCCTCCAGCGAACAATATTCTTCGCTGAACCTGGCTGCCGCCGTCCAGATTTACGCCTGGGAACTGCGCAAGGCCTTGGTGGAGCCCCAAAAGGTTTCGCCCAAGGACGGACATCCGCGTTTCGTTGCGCCCACGCACCAGCAGGGCGAGGATTTCTACGCGCACCTTGAAAGAGTTTTGCTCAAGACCGGATTTCTTGATCCGGACAATCCCAGGTTGCTGATGCGGCGGCTGCGGCAGTTCGTCAGTCGGGGGCGTCCAGACCTCAATGAGCTGAATATCCTGCGCGGCATTCTGACTTCCATCGAAACCCCCAAGCGACGAAACCCGCGCAATAAGAACACCTCGGATCCATCGTGAATATCGCCATAATTGTCCTTCTCAGTGTGAATCTCGCACTGCTCGGTCTGCTGATCTGGCGTCAGTTGTTGTTGCGCAGTGAGCTGCAGCAGCTGCGCATGCGCTTCGAGCATCTTGATGCCCTGCCGCGGCAATCAAACGAACTGATGCAGGAGGCTCAGGCCGGGACGGTGCTGATTTCGCTGCGCATCCTTAATCCGATGCAACTCGCGATCAACAAGGTCTGGCTGGCCGGCATTGCGGGGCGCATCACCCCAACCGGCATTCGCCGCATCGTGGCGCACGAAGCCGTCAAGCAGATTGATCGCGAGCTCGAACGCTTTGGCGTGGTGGCTCAGGTCAAGGCCGTCGATCATCGCTGACATGCTGTGGCTCGCTCTGCTTTGTCTGCTTGCTGCGACTGCGCTTGCGGGTCTGATTCTCAAGTTCGGCTTTGCTGTCAGCGCATTACGCGAAGACGTCATTGAGGAGGAAACCACCAGGGCTGAAGCTGCGCGATTGGCGCGCGCGGATCGTCATATCGAGGGTGTCCAGAAGTTCTCTCGCGGCGCGTGGCGGGTCGGGAACGGCTTGGTACGCTCTCTCAGCAGTCAGATCGCCAAAGCCTCTGCGCGCCGAGGCGTCGGTGGCGAGTCGCCAGCAGCTTTGTCGGAGGAGGGAGCTGTGGCAGAAGGCCGCGACGCCGCAGTGCCGCCGGCTGCGCCATCGGAGAGGGATGCAGGCAGCTTGCTGACTGGCACTGCAACTTCTGATGCAAGTGAGGCAAAGCTCTCATCGCGAAAACCTGCTGACCCGGACGCCAGTTAGGGCTGTGGTTTAATTGCCGTCATGTTCCGCTTGCCGATGAAGACAACAGGCCGCTGCCTGGCCGCGCTGGCGCTGTTGGCTCAGTTGCTGATGCCGGCGGCGATGGCGCACACCGATGCAAGCGTTGCCTTGTGTGGAAACGGTGCAGGATTCAGCGTTCTGGAACGCAAACTGCTCGCGATTGCACCGCCAGAGCTGATCCAGTCACTGGGCTATTCGCCGGTTCTGGATGATCGTCATTGCGATCTGTGTCTGGGCCTGACGGATATCACGCATCACGCCGGACCGACCACGATCCCAAGGCTGGGTGTACTCGATCTGCCGCTGCCAGTGTCTGACTGCATGGTGCTCGAGTCATGCTCAGGCGAGGGCTTTGATGCCCGAGGTCCACCGCGAATCCGAAGCTGATCTGTCAGGGACGCTATCGGCGTCTTTTCAAGTAAAGAACACCCGGATTCCAGATGAAAACCAGAACTATTTTTCTGGCCGCCACCAGCGGCCTGCTCCTGAACCTTGGCCTTGCACCTGCTTTTGCCGAGCATTCCCATTCCTCCGTACGTCCGGACAGTCATGCGCCCGCCGGGGTCATGGCTGACCACATTCACAAGGCCGGTGAATGGATGTTCTCGTATCGCTACATGAACATGCTGATGCAGGACAACGCGATTGACGAAAACGAAGTCTCGCCAGAGCAAATTGTGACAACCGTGGCTAACCCCTTCGCAGGCCAGCCCATGCAACCGCCGACACTGCGCGTGGTGCCCACCGACATGCGCATGGAAATGCACATGCTTGGCGCCATGTATGCACCGAACGATCATTTCACCTTGATGCTGATGCTGCCGTACGCAACGCGCACCATGAATCACATCACTTTCCAGGGCGGAATGGGAACCACGCGGCTTGGCAGCTTCCAGACGCAGTCCAGTGGCCTGGGGGACGTCAAGGTCCGTGGTTTGTTCTCTGTTGATCACTCAGCGGACCGGTCGACTCACGCCAGCTTTGGCATCAGTTTGCCGACAGGTTCCATCACCGCGACAGACCGCATCCTCACGCCGATGGGCGCCACACCCACGCCGCGCCTGCCATATCCGATGCAGGTGGGCTCGGGCACCTATGATCTGCTCCCCGGGCTTACGCACTCGGGCCACGCTGGAATCTGGGGTTGGGGCGCGCAGTACGAAGGCCAGATCCGTCTGGGCCGAAACAATGAGGATTATTCCTTCGGAGATACCCACGTAATCAGTGCCTGGGCCAGCGTGCAGCCCGTCAGCATGATGAGTCTGTCGCTGCGAGTGCGTGGCCAGAATCAGGCCACGATCGACGGCTCGGACGCGCAGATTATTGCACCGGTACAGACGGCTGACCCCGATCATCACGGCGGTGACCGGGTCGATATCGGCGCTGGCATCAATCTGGCCGGGCAGGGCAGGCTGCGCGGGCACCGGCTCTCTGTGGAGTGGCTGGAGCCGGTCTATCAGAACCTCAATGGTCCGCAGCTGGAAGTGCGGCAGGTGCTCAGCGCCAGCTACCAGTACGCGTTCTGAGGTTTGTCGGGCGCTGCTTCGGACAATTGTCGGAGCAGTGCCAGAATAATTTCTGGTCCCGGAGCACGGAATCAGGGGCGGGAATCGGACCCCAGCGGAAGGCGCGCTAAAATGAGCGCCTACTCAGGAAGGTCAGAGCCATGTTGTCCCGTATGCGTGAAGATATTCGCAGCGTGTTCGCACGCGATCCCGCAGCCCGCACCGTGTGGGAAGTGATGACCTGCTATCCCGGTCTGCATGCGGTCTGGGGACACCGCGTCAGCTTCTGGCTCTGGACGCATAACCTGCGCTGGCTGGCGCGGCTCAATTCGCATCTGGCCCGCTGGTTGACCGGCATCGAAATACATCCGGGTGCGCGCATCGGGCGACGCCTCTTCATTGATCACGGTATGGGCGTGGTCATCGGCGAGACCGCTGAGATTGGCGACGACGTCACGCTCTATCACGGTGTCACGCTGGGCGGTGTGGCCTGGGACAAGGGCAAGCGGCACCCCACGCTGGGCGACAACGTGGTCATCGGCGCCGGCGCCAAGGTGCTGGGGCCATTCAAGGTTGGCGACGGCGCGCGTGTGGGCTCCAATTCGGTTGTCGTCAAGGAAGTCCCGCCGGGTGCAACGGTAGTGGGTATTCCCGCGCGCGTCGTTGCAACGGAAAGCCGGGAGCCATCTGCGGCCCTGAGCGCAGCGGCCAAGAAGCTGGGCTTTGATGCCTACGGTCTGACCCGCGATATGACCGACCCGGTTGCAAATGCTTTCGCGGGTCTTGCCGAGCACATCGACAAGCTCGACGAGCGGCTCGTGCAGGTGTGCAAGGTATTGCATGCCATGGACGAGCGGATGCCAGAGATGGAAACCACCAAGTACGAACTGCCGGACTTCTGCAAGGAATCTCAGGGTCTGGATTCACTGGCTGCTGGAGAGTCGCGGCCGGGCAAGGAAGATCGCGGCGAATAAACCGCGCCTAGGGCCGGGGTCGCACCAGGCCGATTCTGCTTGCGCTCATGCACAGTTCATTTCCTGCGTGCTTGACTGCGAAGATCAGTCCTGCCGATCAGCGTCTGCGTACCGGCTCGGTTGGATTGTCCATCGATCACCTCGGAGAAAAGCCGTGTTAACAAGAATGATCCTGACGGGCGTTGTAAGCGGGTTTCTGGCGGCTTGCGGAGGCTCGTCGAACGGATTCGGCGGTGGCGATGGATCGCTCTCCCTTGGCGTGACGGACGCGCCTGTCGACGACGCGGACGCGGTGGTCGTGAGTTTTAGCGGCATCCAACTACTGAATAATCAGGGAGGTGTCGCGAAGGATCTGACCTTTGATGAGCCCCAGCAAGTAGACCTGCTCAGTCAGCAAGGGGATCAGCAGTTTTTCCTGATCCGCGACGAGCCCGTACCGGCTGGAATCTATCGCGAGGTGCGCTTGCAGGTAGAGGGCATGACCAATTCAAGCTGTAATCAGGCTTTGAGTAACCCCGACTATCCCTCTTACATAACAGTCAGCGGCGTGGACTATCCCTTGATCGTGCCGAGCGGCGGCAGTTCAGGATTCAAAGTCAAAGGACCCATCACAATTGCAGCTGGAGGCTCGGCGGCCTACACCGTCGATTTCGACCTGAGAAAATCTATCTCTGAGCGTGGCGCGACCGGTTGCTACAACCTCCGGCCTGTTTTGCGGGTCGTCGACAATGCGCAGACAGGCACCCTGTCCGGAAGTGTGGACCCGGTATTGCTGGCGGATGCGTCGTGCACCTCCAACCCGGCATCCGGAGCCGGCGCGGCTGTTTATGTATTCGATGGGGCCGGTACGATCCCGGATGATTTTGATGGCAACGACCCTGAGCCACTGACCACAGCGCTGCTTAGCCCTGTGGTGGATGACGCGGAGAACGTCATTTCGTTCGACTACGAAGTGGGCTTCCTGCTGGCTGGAAACTACACCGTTGCCCTGAGTTGTCAGGCTGGGGATGACGCCCCCGCGCCGAGCGACGATGCAATCGGGTTCATTGGCGCCGGGGATGTCCTGATTGAGCCAGACGCGAATACCCCGTTTGATTTTTCGGCCGTCGCTCCAGTAGAAGAACAGGTTTAGGCGAGCCGGCTGTTTTGGAACAAGCTCCTGGCGAAGAGAAAAATTGCTTGTAGTGTGGCAGTGTGCGTGAGAGGTACATTAAAAATGCCGAATGGGATGTTCGGCATGGAGGCCCGCATTGCCCAACGCGCTTTTGAGTTCTGACCGCCAGGTCGCCCAACGTATTCTCGAGCACCTGGCGAATGGCACCACCGACATGTGGCCGGGTGACACTTGGCGCGAACCCGTCGCCAGTTATGTCGAGGCGTCGCGGCTTGATGCTGAAATCAAGCAGGTTTTGCGGCGCTGGCCGGTGGTGTTTTGTCCTGCAGCAGCATTGCCGGAGCCGGGGTCCTATCTGGCCCGTGAAGCGGCGGGCATCCCCTTGCTTGTGGTGCGCGGTGAGGACGGGACGGTACGCGGGTTTCGCAACGCATGTCGGCATCGGGGCATGCAGCTTGCAGATGGCGAAGGGTGTGCGCGTGCGTTCTCCTGCCAGTACCACGGCTGGACGTACCGGCTGGATGGCGCTCTGCGCCACGTTCCTGGCGAACATGGTTTTCCAGGGCTGGATAAATCACAGCACGGTCTGATTCCGCTACAGGTCTGGGAACGTCATGGCCTGATCTTCGTGTCCCAGGATGGCGATCAGGGCGTGATGCCGCAGGCGGCCCTGTCAGCGATTGACGGCTTGATCGCCCCACAGGACAGGCTATTTCGAACCCGGGTGCGTGAACTCGATGCCAATTGGAAGCTGTTCCTGGAAAGCTTCATAGAGGGGTATCACATCAAGCCGGCGCACAAGCAGACGTTCTACCCCTTTGGCTACGACAATCTCAATCTGCAGGAATATTTTGGATCCAATAGCCGTGTGGTCTTTCCCTTCCGCAGAATCGAGAAACTGAAGGAGGGCATGCCGGAACCCTTGCATCTGAATGGCCTTCTAACAGATGTCTATCAGATCTTTCCGAGCACCATCATCGCCGTTCTGTCCCATCACATCGCGGTGATCGTTCTGGAACCGCTGACGGCTTCCCGGACGCGCATGCTGACTTACTCACTTACACGTGGTACCGGAAGTGAATCCGAGATTCTGGCCCGCGCTGAAAAAGATGCGGATTTCCTGGACAAGACCGGGCAGGTCGAAGACAGGGACATTGTCTGCGCCATTCAGCGCGGGCTGCATTCGCGAGCCAACGACGCACTGAGCTTCGGAAAGTTTGAGGGCGCGATCATTCATTTCCACGCTGCTTTGCGCGAGGCACTGGCGACTGATTAAGCCTCGATATCGTCGTGTCTTGCGATACTGCAATACTTCGACGCTTTCCTGACAGTTGCCGCACTCCATGCCGACCTATCTTGATCACAATGCGACCACGCATCTGGATGCCCGTGTGCTGGAAGCCATGCTGCCGTATTTGTCGGGCCCGTCCGCCAATCCTTCGAGTCTCCATCGGTATGGCCGCATGGCCCGCGATGCAGTCGAGCAGGCGCGTCAGCAGGTCGCGCAGCTGGTGGGTTGTGATGCCCGTGAGATTGTCTGGACTTCGGGCGGCACGGAGGCAAACAACCTGGCGCTGAAGGGCATGACGGCGGGACAGTCACATGCGCGGGTTTTGTATGGCGCAACTGATCATCCCGCTGTCATGGAGGCTGCCGAATCACTGAGTGATCGTGGATGTAAGGTGGAGCCGATTGCGGTTGATGCCAATGGCGAAATCGTGCTTGAAGCGTATCGCCGACAGCTGGAGCAGGCGCCGACATTCATGGTTTCTGTCATGCGCGCCAACAACGAAACCGGCGTCATACAGGATCTCACTCACATTGCGGACCTGGCTCATGCACGAGAAGCCCTGGTGCATGTGGATGCAGTGCAGGCGCTGGGCAAGATTGCTGTTGATGTTTCCGAACTGCAGGCTGACCTGCTCAGTGTTTCCTCGCACAAGATTTATGGTCCGAAAGGTTGCGGCGCGCTGGTGGTTCGCAGTCATGTCGATCTGTATGCAACCCAGCACGGCGGGGCGCAGGAGCGCGGCCTGCGAGGTGGCACCGAGAATGTCGCCGCCATTGTCGGTTTTGGCGCTGCGGCAGAACTGGCTCAGGCAGAGCTGACTTCGCGTGCTGCCCATTGCCAGGCCCTGCGAGAAGCGCTGGAAGACGGCTTGCGCGCGCAATCAGGTATCCGGATTTTTGCCGAACAGGCCAGACAATGTTTGCCCAACACCCTGCAATTCGCGGTGTCAGGCTGGGACGGCGAGGCGCTGCTGATGGCCTTGGATCGCAAGGGGTTTGCCGTGTCTTCGGGGTCCGCCTGCGCATCCGGCTCAGGCGAGCCCAGCCATGTCTTGCTCGCGATGGGGCTTGACCGAGATACCGCCAAGGGCGCCATCCGTGTCAGTTTGGGTAAGGACAATTCGCGACAAGACGTGGACGCGTTCCTTGTGGCCCTGAGTGAGATCACGACACGTGGCACGCGCTGATGGATGCCGCTGATTCTGACAAGGGATCTGAGCTTCTGATCCAGCCGGGAGTCGTGATTTCCTGTTCAGAGATTCTACTGAGCGCCGTGCGTGCGCAGGGTGCCGGCGGACAGAACGTCAACAAGACCTCGACAGCAATACATCTGCGCTTTGATGTGCGTCAATCGAGTTTGCCGGAGCACTGCAAAGAGGCGCTGCTGCGACAGCGCGACCAGCGAATTTCTTCTGACGGTGTCATCGTGATCAAGGCGCAGCAGTTCCGTAGCCAGCCCAAGAACAGGGAAGCGGCTTTGGACCGCTTGCGCACGCTGATCCAGCGTGCGCTCAAGGTGCCCAAGGCGCGCAGGCCGACCAGAATCTCAAAGTCGGCCAAGAAGCGCCGCGTGGATCACAAGGCTGCGCGAGGGCAGGTCAAGCGTCTGCGCAGCAAGGTTGGTGATCAGGACTGAGCACGGACAGCTGCGCTTCGGCGGCAGCGCGACGAGGGAGTCCAGCTCTGGACCGGGCATCCGCGATGCAACCCATTGGAAAGTCCCGAGCATTTGGCGGGTCTCCGAGCGCTTGAAGCCAGCGTAGAATCGCCAGCATCGTTGGATACGAGAAGAGGACGGTCGCATGTCATTGAGTATGTCTCAGGTTGCGGTTCCTGCATTGCTGCGGGCACTGGGCAATCTTCGCGCGGTGCTGGAAAAGGCGGCAGCGCATTGCACGGAGAGAAAGATTGATCCGTCGGCTTTAGTGTCATTCAGGCTCTACCCGGACATGCTGCCGCTGAGCGCACAGGTGCAGATTGCCACGGATATGTCCAAGGGCTGTGTTGCTCGCCTGGCCGGCATTGAAGCACCCAAGTTTGCCGATGACGAGAGCACTTTCGAGCAACTTCAGGCGCGCATCGACAAGACTGTTGAATTCATCAAGGAAGTGGATCTGAGCGCGATTGATGGCACGGAAGAAAAGTCGATCGTGATGAAAACGCCCCGCGGCGAACTTCAGTTCACCGGTCAGAACTACCTGATGAACTTTGTTCAGCCCAATGTCTATTTTCATGCTGCAACGGTCTACAACATCCTGAGACACAACGGTGTCGTGCTCGGGAAAATGGATTTTCTCGGCAGGCCCTGAGTCTGTTCGCGCATGCGTATCGGATTGCTCGCAGCGGTATTGTTCTGGTCGCTTCAACTGCGCGCCGAGTTGCCCTACTGGATATGCACGACCGAATCCGGAAGCAGGGCAGTACAGGACCAGCCCTGCGCAAACGACCCGGATGCGCCGCCAAACGGGCAGATTGCGGACGAAAATGAGCCAGAGAAGCAGCGGCCCGAGGCCTCCCGAGATGAGGTCACAGCAGACCCTCTGGGCATCTGGAGAAACCAGTGGCGTCGGTTTGTCGAAAAGCTGGATCGGGTAGGCGCTGGTCTTGAGGGCAAGGTGCCCTCGCTTGCGCCGCTGGTCGATTCCCTGAAGCGCCCCTGGTTATGGCTGGGTTTGTGCGCGCTGATCGCGCTTTGGTTGTTGGTTCGATTGAGTCGGCGCTTGCTCTGGTCATTCAGAAACTGGCGTTACCGAAGGCGACCCTCCGCCTGGACCGAGCATTACGCCCAGAGACCCGTTGAGAGCAAATCAGTCCGAGCAGATATATCGACAGGCAAGAAGGCCCGCAAAGTGCCAAGCGTTGAGCAAGCGGTTTCCGTTACAGCCGAAATCGAGGCGCCCGCGGTCGTTGGCGATAGTGCATCCATTCTGGGGCCAGACCGCTTTTCACCTGCATTGCTGCAGGGTCTCGAGGCCGCTCAGTTTGGGGAAATGTGCGTCAGGCTCTGGCGAATGCGAGGATTGCGGGCGGCCTATGATCCTGACAAGGACCTGTCGAAGCACACCTTGATCCTGTTGCAGCGGCCTGCTGAACCGCGCAAGCCCTATGGGATCGCCATGTGCATGTGTAGCCCTAAAGACGCGCTTGGCGCGGAAACCGTCAATGAGCTGATCCGCCTGATGAAGCTGCGCCGCTGTGAGTACGGTGCCATCATGACCCCCGGCGAATTCAGTGCAGAGGCTCGTGATCAGGTGCGTGGAAAGAACATCGAACTCAAGGGTTCGATCACCCTGATGATCGAGCTTGAGTCACTGTCAGACCGGCAAAGAAAGAACCTGCTGGCGGTGGTGACCAGCGAGCCGGAAGACGAAAAATTCATCGAGCCGCCCATCGAGGCCAAAGTGCGAAAGGAACCCACGCTGTGATGACGGGTCCCAGAAGATATCAGCGGGTCGAGGGCCGGCCAGATTCCACAGCGCCATGGCGCTGTTCATTCCATTCAAATTGATTCCCTATACGCCATGAGCAAACCCGCACTATCTGTCCTTGATCTGGCGCCGGTGACGACGGATACCCCGCCATCAGTCGCCCTGCGCCGCACTGTAGACCTGGCGCTTCTGGCAGAGCGATGCGGATATACGCGGTACTGGTTTGCTGAGCATCACAGTCTGGGCAGTGTCGCCAGCAGTGCGCCGGAGATCCTGATTGCGCACGTGGCCTCGCATACCAAGCGCATCAGGGTGGGATCGGGAGGCATCATGTTGCCCAACCACGCTCCACTGCGAGTGGCCGAGGCGTTCCAGACCCTGGCAGCGCTGTATCCGGGGCGAATCGATCTGGGTATCGGCAGGGCCCCGGGCTCGGACCGGGCGGCGAGCATGGCCATGCGGGCCGCCGATGGCGAGCATTTCTCACAGCTGATGTCGGAAATGCTGGCGCTTTCGCGTAGAAAGTTGCGTGCGTCTCACCCCTTGCATAGCGTCACGGTCATGCCCACAGATGTGCCTTTGCCACCGGTCTGGATATTGGGGTCGAGTGGCGCCAGTGCAGCCTCAGCCGGTGCTGCCGGATTCGGCTATGGGTTTGCTTCGCACTTCAGTCCGGCCCCACCGGGCCCCGCACTGAACACGTATCGGTCCAGCTTCAAGCCATCGGATGCATTCCCAGAGCCACATGCCGTACTGGCTGTCGCAGCCGTTTGTGCGGAAACGCAGGAAGAGGCCGAGGACCTGGCTTTGAGCATGGAGCTGACCTGGCTTCGAATCACACGAGGAGAATTCCTGCCGCTACCCAGCCGGGAAGAAGCGCGCGCGTATCCCTGGACCGATGTCGAGCGGGAGTCACTGCGGCGTCAGCGCGGGCCCAGCATTGTGGGAACGCCTGATCTGGTGCGAGACCAGCTGCAAGCCATGGCAGACGAATGTGGAGCGAACGAGCTCATGCTGGTGTCGAATATTTCGGACCATGAGGCGCGTCTTCGCTCTTACGAGTTGGTGGGGCAGGCCTTCGCCCAGTGAGCGCCAGGACACAGATTGGTGTAGTGCAGGTACGGACGGCGCAGTCGCAGTGTTCGTGTGACAATACGAAAAATCACGATAGGAATCGCTCGATATGACGCGCTCAGCCTGGGTGGGATTAGCCATTGGCGTCGCGATGCTGGCCGGAATTTACTGGTTCATGTACGGACCAGAGGACTCGGTGGACATCCTGAAAGCGCCGCCTCCGCCGACCCTTGAAACGCGTGACGTGCCTGACCCCTCGCAGTCCGAGCCGGTTATAGAACACCCGCTGCCTGAAGCCCCGCCGGAAGAAGAGGCAGACGAAGAGCTAGAAGATCTGCCCGAGTTGGAAGCCAGCGACGAAGTCACTGGCAAAACGCTGCGCGAATTGTTTGGCGCCGCGCCAGCTGAATCCCTGTTGGTCCCCAAGGACATTGTTCGCCGGTTTGTCTTGACTGTGGACTCGCTGGACCGCGATCCGCTTCCCCTGTGGCTGCGTCCGGTGCGTCGTGTTCCCGGCCTGTACAAGGTAGAACGTGAAGAGTTGCCGCGTGAGGAGGGAGAAGATGCGGAATCGGCGCGTCTCCCGCCACCCGAGAAGATCACCACCAGTGATGAAAACCTTCGACGCTATGCTCCGTTGATGGCGATGGTCGAGGCTGCGGACGTCGACAAACTCGCTGCAGCCTACCGGCGCTACTACCCGCTGATGCAGGACAGCTACGATCAACTTGGCAATCCGCAATCGCGCTATTTCAATGACCGTTTCATACAGATCATTGATCATCTGCTCGCAACCCCGGAAATCGAGGGGCCCATAGAGCTGGTCAGGCCCAAGGTCATATACAAGTTTGCCGACCCGGATCTCGAAGACCGCTCATCCGGTCAGAAAGTGATGTTGCGGATTGGTGTAGACAATGCGCGAAAAGTGAAGGCCAAGCTTCGCAAGTTGAGGTCGCGTCTGACCCGGCGATAAATTTTTGCTGGCGGCACGTTCGCCAGCCTTGCATCTGGCCGCATGTCAGAGTGCCGCAACTGTTTGTCGGCCTCGTGGTCCGTGCAGGCTGTTGCCAATTTAGTCTGGCCGCAATTTCAGGGGACAAGCAATGTTTGGAATGGGATCGAAGAAAGGGCGTCAGGACTCGGTATCACAGGGCGGGCCCAGGCCCGAACTGATCGTGTACAGCGACGCGGGACCGCAGCTCGACCTGTCGCGCGGCGAGGCCTATCAGAGACACCTAGAAGCAGGGCGTCGCTTCGAGTTTCGCCAGATTCCAACCGTGTTCGAACGTGAGCCCATCGACAGTGATTTCGTCATGGCTATGTTCATCAACACCACCGCACTGGATGCACTGGCCGATACCGTGATGGCGCGTCGGCGAGACGGCACGCCTTTGACGCTGATCATTGCAGTCATGCCTTCTCAACTGGTCGCACTGGGCCAATGGTTGGACCGGCGCGCCAATGAAGATCGCCTTGCCGGTATCCGCCTGATGGTGGCCAACACCGAGAATCGGGTCTGGGAGCAATTGTCAGCACGCATGGTGCCGGTGACCGAAACCAACCTGATTCGCATGCCGATGACCACCGAAGTGGAAAATGCGAGCTACCGCAATTTCTATGTGTTCAGCGACAAGCTGCAGGCGTTGGTGGCCAGGGTGCGCGCGTTTGCGCAGAACGGTATTCATCGCGCCTACCTGCTGGGCGGGCCGGGTAGCGGCAAGACCTCGCTGGCCTTCTACTATTTCTTGGTGCGGAACAAGGGACGCTTCGTCTCGGTCAACCTTGCGGCGGAAAACACCGGCGACAAGTCTGCCGTCAAATCACTCCTGTGTGGTCATGTAGCCGGCGCGTTTCCGGGCGCTGGCGCGCGCATCGGCGCCTTCACGCAGGCGCGTGATGGTGTCTGCTTCCTGGATGAAAGCCACGGGGTGATGGGGCCGGTGATGGAAGTTCTGATGGAGGCACTGGATAACAGCCAGTACCTGCCATTTGGCGCCGCTGCGAAACAGAAGCTGGATTGCGCGCTGCTGTTTGCAACCAACCGCGGCTGGCAGCACCTGATGGAGTCCGTCAACATCGATGAATTCACGCGACTGGGCGCGGCAACGCTCAACGTTCCCGAACTGTCTCAGCGTGAGGAAGACATGATTGCCGTCACCGCCAGCATGTTGGCCAAGCTGGCCGCGGGTTGCACCAACTGGAAAGCGCCCACCGGCTTGCAGGATGATGCATGGGAACTGATCCGTCAGTGCCGTTGGCATGGCAATGCGCGTGCCCTGGTGCGGACCTTGGAGGCCGCTTTCGTTGATTGCGCTTCGCGTGGAATCGACAGCCTGCTACCCGCAGAAGATATACAGACCGGCATTAATCTCTGGGAGCCGGCGGATCACCACAGCCATCAGATTTACGGTACAACGCCCTGAGGTGCCTGTGCGTCGCCGATGTGCAGCGGCGGCGACGTTACCAATCTGCCTCTGATCAGATCGAGAAGGGCGCCAGTTTCTTGCCCACGGCGACGTTTTTCAGGGTGACGTAATCAGGCAGGCCCTGTTTGTAGGGCGTGGACGCTTCGCCCTGAATCAATGGCAGCAGGTAGCGCCGGCATTCATCGGTAATGTGAAAGCCATCTTCGCTGATGAAACTGCGCGGCATTTTCTTTTCTACGTTGGCGACCTGGTCCAGCGGCGCGCTGCCGGTTGTCCATTTATACGGGGAGTCGCTTTCACGTTCGATGCTGACCATGACGCCGGATGCGCCTTGCAGCGCCATCTCGACCGCAGCCTTGCCGGTGGCATAGGCCTGTTCCACATCAACTGCACTGGCCACATGCCGGGCCGCACGCATGAGATAGTCCGCAATTGCGTAGTGGTACTTGTAGCCAAGCTTTTCGTTGATCAGACGGGCCAGCAGGGGGGCAAGGCCGCCGAGCTGCGAGTGACCAAAGGCGTCCTTGCCGCCGGCTTCAGACAGAAACTCGCCATCGGCGTTGCGCAGGCCTTCGCTGACCACCATGGCGCAATAGCCGTATTGCTCAACGCTGGACTGCACGGCCTGCAGAAAGGCGGCCTCGTCGAAAACGATTTCCGGAAACAGGATCAGCTGCGGCGCATCGCCCAGCTTTTCTGCTGCCAGACCACCTGCGGCAGCTGTCCAACCTGCATGCCGGCCCATGACTTCCAGAATGAATACCTTGGTCGACGTCAGGCACATGCTGGCCAGATCGAAGCCGGCCTCGCGGATGGAAACGGCGGTGTACTTGGCAACGGAACCGAAACCGGGGCAGCAGTCGGTCAGGGGCAGGTCATTGTCCATGGTTTTGGGCACATGGATGGCCTGCAGCGGATAGCCCATTTTCTCGCTGAGCTGGCTGACCTTGAGGCAGGTGTCGGCTGAGTCTCCGCCACCGTTATAGAAAAAATAGCCGATGTCATGAGCGCGGAACACGTCGATCAGTCGCTCGTACTGTTCGCGATGCGTATCCAGACCCTTGAGCTTGTGGCGGCAGGAGCCAAACGCGCCGCCGGGGGTGTGGCTCAGGGCGGCAATATCGGCGTCCGACTCCAGCGAGGTGTCGATGAGATCTTCGGTGAGGGCGCCAATGATGCCGTTGCGTCCAGCCAGTACCTTGCCGATCTTATCGGGGTGCTTGCGGGCGGTTTCGATAACGCCCTGAGCCGATGCATTAATGACGGCAGTGACGCCACCTGACTGCGCGTAGAACGCGTTCCGTGGCATGAGATCCGTCCTTATCCTTCTTTGTGATACTTCACGACCTGCTCGACTTCATTCTTTGAGCCCATGATGACCGGCACACGCTGATGAAGCTTTTCAGGCTTGAGTTCCATGATGCGCTCACGACCGGTACTGGCAGCGCCGCCGGCCTGCTCCATGATCATGCTCATGGGGTTGGCTTCGTAGAGCAGGCGCAGTTTGCCGCCCTGCTTGGCATTCTTGGCATCCAGCGGATACATGAAAACACCGCCTCGGCTGAGGATGCGATGCACGTCAGCCACCATGGACGCGACCCAGCGCATGTTGAAATTCTTGCCGCGTGGGCCGTTTTCACCCGCCAGGCAATCATCGATATAACGCTGTACCGGCGGCTGCCAGTGACGGGCGTTGGAAGCGTTGATGGAAAATTCCTGCGTATCTTCCGGAACCTGGATGTCGCGTTGAGTGAGGATGAAGCTGCCCAGTTCGCGGTCCAGCGTAAACAGATGCACGCCAGTTCCGATGGTCAGCACCAGCTGGGTGCTCGGACCGTACAGCGCGTAGCCAGCGGCAACCTGCGCCGTTCCCGGCTGCAGGAAAGATTCTTCGGCTGTGCCCTTGTTCCGGCGCGGTACCTGCAAGACGGAGAAAATGGTGCCGACGGAAATATTGACGTCGATGTTGCTCGAGCCGTCCAGAGGATCAAACAGAAGCAGATAGCCGCCCTTGGGGTACTGATCAGGGATCTGCTGCGGATGGTCCATCTCCTCTGACGCGAGCGCCGCCAGATGGCCGCCCCATTCATTGGCCTCCATCAGGATGTCATTGGACAGCACATCCAGCTTCTTCTGCGCCTCGCCCTGAATATTGCCCGTGCCGGCCTCACCCAGAACGCCGCCCAGCGCGCCTTTGCCAATAGCAATGGAGATGCGTTTGCAGGCTCTGGCGACGACCTCGATGAGCAGGCGCAGGTCGGGCATCTGCTCGCCGTGTTCGCGTTGCTCTTCGATCAGGAATTGGGTCAGGAATACAGGTTTCATGAATAGGCTTTGGCGACGAGAGGCGGGAGGTGAAACACGGCAAATGTAGCGAGATGATGCGCTGAGTCTGTGGAGGCCTTATGACAAGTCACAGCTCGCGAAGAAACGCGCAAGGCTTGCTTCAAGGGCTGGGGCCGGGACAGCAATATTTACTCCTTCGCCCAGCGCTCCAGCATGCCTTCAAGATAGTGAATTTCATGCGTGCCCTCGATGAAGGCCGGGTCGCGCATGATGCGCTGATGCAGGGCGATATTGGTTTCGATGCCTTCCAGAATCATCTCGGACAAGGCACCTTTCATGCGGTTGATGGCGGACTCGCGTGTATTGCCCCAGCAGATCAGCTTGCCGATCATGGAGTCGTAGTGCGGCGGCACCTTGTAGCGGGAGTAGATGTGTGTATCCATGCGCACACCGGGCCCGCCGGGTGCGTGGTACTTGGTCAGCGCGCCGGGAGAAGGTGCGAAGGTGCGTGCATTTTCCGCGTTGATGCGGCACTCAATGGCGTGGCCCTTCATGGTGATGTCGGCCTGCTTCTTGGTGAGCTTGTTGCCATCTGCAATACGGATCATTTCGCGAATCAGGTCTACCCCGGTCACCATTTCCGTGACCGGATGCTCCACCTGAATGCGGGTGTTCATTTCGATGAAATAGAACTGGCCCTTCTCATAGAGAAACTCGAAAGTGCCGGCGCCGCGATAGTTGATGCGCTTGCAGGCCGCGACGCAAAGCGCGCCGATTTCCTGACGCTGCGCATCGGTGACGCCTGGCGCGGGGGATTCTTCAATGACCTTCTGGTTGCGGCGTTGCATGGAGCAATCGCGTTCGCCCAGATGAATGGCATTGCCCTGGCCGTCGGCCAGCACCTGCACTTCAACGTGACGCGGGGTTTCCAGATATTTTTCGAGGAAGACCGAGGCGTCCTTGAAGGCATTCAGCGCTTCGGTTCGTGCAACCTGAATCTTTCCGATCAGGTCGTCGGCAGAGCGCACCACTTGCATGCCGCGACCACCGCCACCGGACGAGGCCTTGATCAGGACCGGGTAGCCCACTTTCTCAGCAATGGCCAGGCAGGCTTCTTCGTCTTCTGGAAGCTCGCCGTCGGAGCCGGGGACGCAGGGCACACCGGCAGCAATCATCTCGGCTTTTGCGTTGGTCTTGGAACCCATCAGCCGGATGGTTTCCGCTCGAGGACCGATGAACACAAAGCCGGACTTTTCCACGCTCTCGGCGAAGTCGGCATTCTCAGACAGAAAACCGTAGCCCGGATGCACGGCATCGGCCTGGGTTACTTCCGCCGCGCTGATCAGGGCGGCCATGTTGAGATAACTTTTCTGTGGTGAAGCCGGTCCAATGCAAACGGCCTCATCCGCCAACAGAACATGCTTGAGGTCACGATCTGCCTGCGAATAGACCGCAACAGTGCTAATGCCCATTTCGCGGCAGGCACGCAGGATGCGCAGTGCAATTTCGCCGCGGTTGGCGATCAGGATCTTGTTGATTTCACCCATCTTAAAGTCGCCGCCTTATTCGAAAATAAACAGAGGTTGGTCAAACTCGACCGCCTCTTCGTTCTCGACCAGTATTTCAACGACAACGCCGCTGCGATCCGCCTCGATCTGATTGAGCATCTTCATGGCCTCGATGATGCACAGCGTCTGGCCGGCCTTGACGGTCTGGCCCACCTCTACATAGGGCTTGGAGCCGGGTGAGGAGGATCGGTAAAACGTACCCACCATCGGCGAACGCACGGTGTGGCGGTCATCCTTGGCTGGCGCCGCGGCGGGAGCAGGGGCTTCGGCCTGCGGTTGCGCGGGTGCCGGCGCAGCGGCCGGTGCGGCCGGCCCCGGAGCAGGCGGCGCGCTCACGTACTGCGTGACCGGGCCGTTGTTGCGGCCGATGCGCACGGACTCTTCGCCTTCCTTGACTTCGAGTTCAGTAATGCCGGATTGCTCTACGAGGTCGATCAGTGTCTTGATCTTTCGAAGGTCCATGTTGCTCAGTTCCCCATGATTTTCAGTTGTTGATCCGCCGCGTGCAGTGCCAGCCCATAACCCTGAGGTCCCAGGCCAATCACGGCGCCGACGGCAATGTCGGTGAAATAAGAGTGTTTCCGGAACGCCTCTCGCTGGTAGACGTTGGAAAGGTGAATCTCGATGAACGGAATCGCCACGCCAAGCAAGGCGTCGCGCAGTGCGACGCTGGTGTGGGTAAATGCACCAGGATTGAACAGGATGAACTGTTCCTGGCCGCGCGCCTGCTGGATTCGGTCCACCAGAACGCCTTCATGATTGCTCTGCAGGCAGCTCAGCTGGTGCCCCAGGGCCGCCGCGCGCTGCGTCAGGTCCGATTCAATTTCGGCCAGAGTCGTAGACCCATAAACCTGCGGCTCGCGGGTGCCGAGCAGGTTCAGGTTGGGGCCGTTCAGGAGCAGCAGATGGCTCAAATGGAGCAATCCAGCGTCAGAGAAGATTCAGATTCTGCACTAAGCGCATGTGGAAGGAAAGTTACCGGCAGTTCACGGCAATTTCCCGGCCGTTCGCGGCAGAAGCCTATGTTTTGGGCAGGTGGGCCTCAACCAGTTCGCTCAGCTCCTCAAGTTCGAATTCTCCATGCTTGCGCAGCAGAATTTTGCCCCCTGGCGAGATCAGCACCGAAAAGGGCAGGGCGCCGATGGTATCGCCCAGTGCGTCCATGACCAGAGGAATCTGCTCTTCTCCCAGCAGCACCGGATACTGGATGTTCAAGCGCGGAATGCTCGAACGGACCACAGCTGGATCATCCATGGCAGGCCCGATGATCTGCAGGCCTCGCGCACCGAAGCGATTCTGAACTTCCACCAGTACTGGAATCTCCTTCAAACACGGTGCGCACCAGGTTGCCCAGAAGTTGACCAGAACGAGCTTCCCCCGCAGATCAGAGAGTTTGATGGTCTCGTCGGCAAGATTCTGTAGCTGGAAATCCGGCGCCATGTCCGCGTTGGCCTCTGAAGCCACTTCAGTGGGCGCGTAAAACAGCTTCTGATACAGGGCAAAACCGGCCACTGCCGCGGCTGAAGCAAGAAAAAGCGCGAGAAATACAGGTTTCATGAATCAGCGGGCATCCACATTGAGAACGCTTGTTTGAGAGGGATAGCACACCTTGTCTTCCGCGCATCCTTGATACTTCACGCGAATTTGCTGTGGTGGCTGGCCGGATTTCGGCCTGAACCGGATGCGAACCTGATCCCGGAAAATGGCAGTTTCGCCAAAGTGGGCATCGACGTGCGCTTCGCCCAGAGGCATGGACGCAAGTCCAAGCTCGTAGCCCTCGGGTTGGACCGCGTCAACCGCAATGCGGTCGCGGTACAGGTAATAGCCCGGCGCAATGTCCCAGCCGACGATCAATTCCGTCCCATCCCACAACGGGGCATGGAGCATGAAAGCCTGCTCAGCCGGAAGAAGCGTCTCCTGCTGCTTGCCGCTGCCAAAGCCCAGCAGGCCAGCCTGCGCGATTGGCAAGGCGCAGAGCAGGCTCAGCGCGAGGGTGGCGTAGCGGGCTGTGTGCACTGCGTGATCCAGTCGAGGTAAGGCGCATGGCCTGAATGCAGATTGACCGCAATGATCTCCGGGAGTTCGTAAGGATGCCATTCGATCATCCTGGATTTCAGGCGTTCGAAGCAGTCTTGCGTGGTCTTGATGATCAGAAGCGCTTCGTCATCAGTCTGGATTTTTCCGTCCCAGAGATAGGTTGATCTGACCTTGGGCACACTGTTGACGCAGGCTGCGAGGCGCGCCGCAACAATCTTGCCGGACAAATCATCCGCCACCTCCTGCGGGCAGGTGCTCAGGACTACAAGATGCGCGTTACTCATCTGATTGCCGAAAGCGCCTGCACTCAAACCCGGCCGCGGCCGATTGCGTAGTAGGCAATACCGGCTTGTTCTACGCGCTCGGGCTCGTACAGATTACGGCCATCAAAGATGACGGGCGTCTTGAGCAACGACTTGAGTCGCGCAAAATCAGGTGAATGAAACATGCGCCATTCGGTCACGATGGCCAGTGCATCAGCACCTTCTGCGGCGGCGTCCGGATGATCAACGAGCAGCAGATCATCGCGCTGGCCATAAATCTTGGTGGCTTCTTCCATGGCCACCGGGTCGTAGGCGCGAACCTTGCCGCCAGCATCCCAGATCGCCTCCATCAGTTCGCGTGACGGCGCTTCGCGCATATCGTCGGTGCGGGGCTTGAAGGCCAGGCCCCAGAGGCCGATGGTCTTGCCCTTGATGTCGCCGAAATGCTGGATGATCTTCTCGAACAGGCGATGCTTTTGCTTGCGGTTGACCGCTTCGACGCTGTGCAGCAGTGGCGCCTCAAAACCAACGGCTGCGGCGGTGTGGGCCAGCGCCTTGACGTCCTTGGGAAAGCAGGAGCCGCCATATCCGCATCCGGGATAGATGAAATGGAAGCCGATTCGCGGATCAGCGCCGATTCCCATCCGTACGTTCTCGATGTCTGCCCCGACATGCTCGGCCAGGTTGGCCATCTCGTTCATGAAACTGATCTTGGTTGCGAGCATCGCGTTGGCAGCGTACTTGGTCAGTTCGCTGGATCGCACATCCATGATGATGGTGCGATCGTGATTGCGATTGAAAGGCGCGTAGAGGTCTTGCATGAGCCCTGCCGCCTTGTCGCTGGACACGCCAATGATGATGCGGTCCGGCTTGTTGAAATCGGCAATAGCGGCGCCTTCTTTCAGGAACTCCGGATTGGACACCACGTCGAATTCGATCTGCGCGCCGCGCTGTTTCAGCGCTTCGTCCAGGGTTAGCTTCACACGGTCGGCAGTTCCGACGGGCACTGTTGATTTGCTGATGACGACGCGATAGCCGTCCATGTGCTCGCCAATGGATTTGGCCACGGCCAGCACGTACTGCATGTCGGCCGAGCCGTCTTCGTTAGGCGGGGTTCCTACGGCAATGAACTGATACATGCCATGAGCCACGCCTTCGGCAGCGCTGGTGGTAAATTTCAGTCGACCGGCCTGACCGTTGCTCAGCAGCATGTCATCCAGGCCTGGCTCGTAGATCGGGCTCTCGCCGCGTCGCAGCCGTTCGACTTTGCTGGCATCAATATCTACGCAGAGCACGTCGTTGCCTGCATCGGCAAAGCAGGCGGCGGTGACCAGACCGACGTATCCAGAACCAAAGATCGTGATTTTCAAACGGCAACTCCAAAAAGGGCACTGAATGGGGCTCAGGCCGAAAGTTTACGTGCTCGGGCGCCTTACGGTGAGGCCCTGTCGGCGTCGCAATCAGACGCATCGGAAGCTCACAGCCTGCGCAGTGCTGCGATAATGCGTGCTTCTTGTTGCATTCAGATGCCACACCAACACTTGATCTACCTCGACCACGCCGCAACCACGCCCCTTCGCCCCGAGGCCTGGGAAGCCATGCGCGGCTGGCTGGAGCCCGGCGGAAATTTCGCCAATCCGGCGTCGGATCATGCGGCGGGGCGGCAGGCTGCCGAGGCAGTAGAGAAGGCCCGCGCGCAAGTGGCGGCACTGGTTGGTGCACAGGCACGGGAAATGGTCTGGACCAGCGGCGCAACCGAGGCCAATAACCTTGCCATCAAGGGCGCCATCGAGTTCAACCGGCGAAGCTCGATGCATGTGTTGACATCGCGGATTGAGCATAAGTGCGTGCTGGATACTTGCCGTTGGCTGGAATCATCGCGCAATGCCCGCGTGACTTATCTGGAGCCCGATGCGCTCGGCCGTATTGATCCAGAGCAGGTTCTGCAGGCGCTCACACCCGATACCCTGCTGGTCAGCCTGATGTGGGTGAACAATGAAATTGGCAATGTGACGGACATTGCGCGTTTGGCGCCGCTACTGCGCCAACGCGGCGTCATGCTGCATGTGGATGCGGCGCAGGCAGCGGGAAAGATCGAGATTGATCTGGAACAGATTCCGATTGATCTGATGTCGCTGTCAGCCCACAAGTTGGGTGGTCCCAAGGGCGTCGGCGCACTATTCGTGCGACGCAAGCCACGCGCGCGGGTTGCTGCCCAGATGCACGGTGGCGGGCACGAGTGGGGCATGCGCTCCGGCACGCTGGCGACGCATCAGATTGTCGGCATGGGGGCGGCGGCGGCGGCGGTGCAAGCCCGGTTTTCGGAAGAAGTGCAGCACATGCAAAGTCTGCGCGACGGTCTCGCTTCCCGATTACTGGGGATCAACGAGGTGGTCCGCAATGGCGATATTCAGTCCTGCGCGCCGCACATTCTCAGCCTGAGTTTTCCCGGCGTGGAGGGAGAGTCTCTGCGCGCGGCGCTCCCACAACTGGCAGTGAGCAGCGGCGCGGCCTGTTCATCGGCCACATCGGAGCCATCTTATGTGCTCCGGGCTCTGGGGCGGGATGACGAACTTGCCAACGCCTCCTTGCGTCTCTCCGTGGGGCCTGCCACCTCTGTCACGGACATTGAATCCGCGGCGCGTATGGTGGCCGAGCAGGTACAAAGATTGCGGGCGCTTTGCCCGCCGGTTTCGCTTTCCAGATAAAACAGATTGCATGAAAAAATACGATGTTCTTGTCATAGGTTCCGGTCCGGCAGGTGAGGGCGCCGCCATGATGGCCGCCAAGAATCACAAGTCGGTGGCGATGGTTGAGCGCCATCGTGAAGTAGGCGGCGGCTGCACCCACTGGGGAACTATTCCGAGCAAGGCACTGCGCCACGCCGTAAAGACGCTGAATGATGTGCGAAACAACCCCTTGCTCCGCGATTTCAGTTCAAAGAATCCGCCAACTTATCCGCAGATTCTGGCGGGTGCGGACAAGGTGGTGGACGCGCAGGTTGCCAGCCGAAAGCGATATTACGAGCGCAACCGCGTGCCTCTTTATGAAGGCGATGCACGCTTCGTGGATGCCAATCACGTGGAGATTCTGCGCGACGGCAACCGCGAAGAACTGTTGCAGGCAGAGCACGTCGTCATTGCAACGGGGTCTCGTCCGTATCACCCGCCGAATATTGATTTCTCGCATGCACGTGTTCGCGACAGCGACAGCATCCTGCAATACGACGAACATCCGTTCTCGGTCACGATTTATGGCGCGGGTGTCATCGGCTGCGAGTACGCGTCGATCTTTCTCAATCTTGGTGCGAAGGTCACGCTGGTCAACACGCAGGACCGATTGCTGTCGTTTCTCGACGACGAAATTGCCGAAGCCCTGTCTTATCATCTGCGCGAGCAGGGTTGCATCATCCTGCACGAAGAGACATTCAGCGCGGTGGAACCCCGCAAGCGGGACGTGGTGCTGCACCTGGAGTCATCCAGACGCATCAAGTCCGACCTGCTGCTGTGGGCGAACGGACGAACCGGCAATGCCGATGGCATGGGCCTGGAGTCGCTTGGTATCGAAATCAATTCACGCGGGCAGATTCAGGTGGATGAACTGTTTCGCACATCGCAGCCCCACATTTACGCAGTGGGTGATGTCATTGGCCCTCCCGCATTGGCCAGCGCAGCCTACGTGCAGGGGCGCTTTGTAGGGCAGCACATCATTGATGCAGAGGCCCGGCCCAGCATGCAGATGATGATCCCCAGCGGCATCTACACCATTCCCGAGATTTCTTCCGTGGGCCTTACCGAGCGCGAATTGCGCGCCGCCAATGTGCCTTACGAAGTCGGTCACTCCGCCTTCAAGAGCCTTGCCCGTGCGCAGATGACCAGCGAAACCACCGGCATGCTGAAAATCCTCTTTCATTCCGAAAAGCTGGAGGTCCTGGGCGTGCACTGCTTTGGCGACCGCGCTTCGGAGATCGTGCACATCGGCCAGACGGTAATGGCGAATCCGGCCACCAATCACATGAGCTATTTCCTGAATACGACGTTCAATTACCCGACGATGGCCGAGGCCTATCGTGTCGCTGCTCACAACGGCCTCAATCGCTTGGCCTGAGGCAGGATGGTTCAGACGCCAGCGCAGACCAAGGTGAGTACTCAGTCGCCGTACCCGGAACCGGTTTGGCGCTTGTTCAGCGAAACGCCGCGGGGTGGCGTGCTTCCGAATGGCCCGCGCGTCTATGCCGCGGAGGTGGGTACCCCGGCCGGTCAATTCCGACTTCGGCTGTATTGCCAGTTGGACGAACAGGGCAGGGTCAGTGCGTCACGTTTTCAGGCCTATGGCTGTCCTTACACCATTGCGGTAGGAAGCTGGCTGGCCCAGTGGTGTGAAGGCCGCCAGATTGCTGAACTGGCCGAATTTAAGGTTGACCAAATGCGCGTAGCCCTTGAAATACCGGAGGATCGCGCCCATTGTTGGCTTATGGCGCAGGATGTTCTGCGCGAAATTGAACAAGAGTGGTCATGAGTCTCCAGCTATCTCCAGCCGCAGCCCAGAGGGTCAATGCCCAGATTGCAAAGCGTGGGAAAGGCATTGGCCTGCGCGTGGGCGTAAAGAAGTCGGGTTGCTCCGGTTTTGCTTACACCATGGACTATGCCGATGAAGCCGCCGCCACCGATCAGATCTTTGAATCCAACGGTGCCAAGCTGGTGGTTGCGGCCGAGCACCTGCCCATGCTGGAAGGACTGACCCTGGACTGGCAGAAGCAAGGTCTTAACGAGTCCTTCAAGTTCATCAACCCCAATGTCACCGCCGAGTGCGGCTGCGGGGAGAGCTTCGCGGTCTAGGTTGGGGCAGGCCTAGGGTCTGCATCGGCGCGCGGCTACAATGGCCGCATGCGCCAATACCTTGATCTGATGCGCCATGTGCTTGAGCACGGCGCCGAAAAAACCGACCGTACCGGCACCGGCACACTCTCCGTCTTCGGACACCAGATGCGTTTTGATCTGGCTGAGGGTTTCCCGATGGTGACGACCAAGAAGCTTCATCTGAAATCCATCCTGGTGGAGCTGCTCTGGTTCTTGCGCGGCGATACCAATATTGCCTGGCTCAAGGAGCACGGCGTCTCCATCTGGGATGAGTGGGCAGACGAATCTGGCGAGCTTGGGCCGGTCTATGGCCGCCAGTGGCGGGCCTGGCCCGCCAGCCGTGATCGCGAGATTGATCAGATGCGCCTGCTGCTCGATCAGATCAAGGGCAACCCGGATTCCCGCAGGCTGATCGTGTCAGCCTGGAATGTGGGCGAGCTCGATGAGATGGCCCTGGCGCCCTGCCATGCTCTGTTCCAGTTCTATGTGGCGCAGGGCAAGCTGTCCTGCCAGCTATATCAGCGAAGCGCCGATATTTTTCTAGGCGTTCCCTTCAATATCGCGTCCTATGCGCTGCTCACCTTGATGATGGCGCAGGTCTGCGGCCTCAAGCCGGGCGAGTTCATCTGGACCGGCGGCGACTGTCATCTGTATTCCAATCATCTGGATCAGGCGCGTCTGCAGCTGCAGCGTGAGCCGCGGCCGCTGCCGAAGATGGTGATCAATCCGGAAGTCAAAGACCTCTTCGCTTTCGCCCCTGAAGATTTCAATCTCTGCGATTACGACCCGATGCCCCATATCAAGGCACCGGTGGCGGTATGAACTCGGAGCAGGTGCAGCAAGGCCGAATGATCAGTCTCATTGTCGCCATGGATCAGCAACGTCTGATCGGAATCGATGGTGAGCTGCCGTGGCGTCTGCCCAATGACCTGAAGCATTTCAAGCAGGTCACCATGGGCAAGACCATTGTGATGGGACGGCGCACTTGGGATTCACTCGGGCGGGCCTTGCCCGGTCGGCAGAACTGGGTCATCAGCCGTAAAGATGATTTTCAGGCCGAAGGCGCGCGAGTCTTTTCGTCCTTGCAGTCGGCGCTGGATGCGCACGAACAGGGTGAGCTGATGATCATCGGCGGCGGCGATCTGTACCGACAGACTTTGGCGCAGGCATCGCGCATGTACGTCACCAAAGTGCTGGCTGAGGTCAGTGCACCGGATGACATGGCATGCACCTATTTTCCGAAATTCGATGCCACACGGTTTCGCGTCAGCGCCCAGGAAAATCATCCGGCAGACGAGCGTCACGCCTATCCCTACCGGTTCCTGACGCTGGATCGAAAATAATCTACGCCGCTCGGTCTGTCGGCGGGCGGGCGGGCAGCGGCGGCGCAATTCTGTAATGCTTTGCGGCCTTTCCAAATCAGAAAATCCAGAGGAGCGCATTCATGGCCGATGTGAAATCACAGTTTGAGCAGGCTCAGAAGGACGTCAAGACGCTGACATCGCGTCCTAGTAACGACCAGCTCCTGTCCCTGTATTCGCTGTTCAAGCAGGGGACTGAAGGTGACGCCAGCGGCAAGCGCCCCGGCATGATGGATATCAAGGGTCGCGCCAAATTCGACGCCTGGGCCAAGCTCAAGGGGACCGATCAGGAGCAGGCCATGCAGAAGTACGTCGCTCTGGTGAAATCCCTGCTGGCAGGCTGAGTGGGGTCTGAAGGCGGATTCACCAAATAAGGCGAGGGCGCAGTTGCAGCGCGCCCCCGCCTGATTAGCCTGCCGCCGGGTGCTTCAAGGTTTGGCGGCAAAATGGGTTCTACACAAACAGCCTTCAGACCGCTTTCGAACCCACCCAATCTCGTGCGAACTGGCGTGCAACGCGGCCAGAGCGAGAGGCCCGGTTCAAAGCCCAGCGCAAGGCCAGTTTCTGGGTTGCTTCGTCAAAGTCCGTGCATCCAAGCTGATTCAGGTGAAGCCTCACCGCATCCAGATATTGAGCCTGGGTGAAAGGCTGAAAGCTGAGCCACAAGCCGAACCGCTCGGCCAGGGAGATTTTCTCCTCCGTGGTTTCGCCGGGATGGAGCTCGTCGCCATCCCAACGATATTCCTCGTTCTCGCTACGTAGCTCCGGAATGAGGTGCCGACGATTGGACGTAGCGTAAATCAGGACATTGTCAGGTGGTTCTTCTATACCGCCGTCCAGAGCCGTTTTCAGCGCCGTCAGGCGCGCGTCGTTTGAGGCCACGCTGAAATCGTCCACATACAGGATGAAGCGCTCCTTGCGCTCGCGCAGCGGCGCAACCACTTCGGGAAGCTCGGTCAGATCGTGGGGGTGAATCTCCACGATGCGAAGCCCCTGATCGCCAAATTCAGACAGCATTGCCTTGACCAGACTGGACTTGCCGGTGCCCCGCGAGCCCGTTAGAAGCGCGTGATTGGCAGGCTTTTTCGCCACGAATTGCGCGGTGTTCTGGCGCAGCGCCGCCTTCTGGCGGTCAATGCCGCAGAGACTCTCAAGCGGGATCAAATGGGGAAAAGAGACGACTTCCAGCCGCTCACGGTGCCATCGGTATGCAAGGTCAGTCATATTTTATTGGTCTGGGGAATCGACGCTGCCGCGCGTGTCCTTTACAATCCGCGCCCCGCAAGGGCGCTAGACGTAACGGTGATGTAGCTCAGTTGGTTAGAGCGCGGCACTCATAATGCTGAGGTCGCTGGTTCAAATCCAGCCATCACCACCAAATTTGTAATAAAAATCAATAGTCTGCCGATGAGGTCTGATCCTTATCAAGAGCTGATTTTCCCGGATGGGGACAATTTGGGACAGTCAGCCGTCACTGAGTCGACAGGCTATGGCGACAATCACGCGGAGAAATTCGTCTCGTTGGCAGGCGAAAGTCAGGCGAGATTTCTACCCAACTTTATCTAGAACCTTCGATAGCCGCCAGAAGGCTTTAGCCTGGGCGCGCCGAATGGAGTCTGACTTGGACTCCGGATCCTTTATCAATAAGGCAGCCATCAGTCAGATTTCGTTTGTTGATCTCATTGACCGATACCTGAAGGAGGTCAGCCCCCGGAAGCGGGGCGGATCTATGGAAAGGGGCAAGCTGGCACCCTACAGGCGTCACCCGCTCTTCTTGAGGCCCGTGGTTGCCATCACCGCTCAAGACGCCGCAGAGGTCCGTGACTGGCGTATTGGACAGGTTTCATCTGGAACAGTGCTGCGCGAGTTCTCCATACTCCGGCATGTCCTGGAAACCGCTCGTAAAGAATGGTTCCTGCCCGTCGACAATTTTGTCAGGGGCATTCGTCTGCCTTCCCCGAACCCGGCGCGAGATCGGCGCTTACGTAATGGCGAGCTCGAGTTGTTGCTCAAAGGAGCTGAACACTATGGGGGCGCCATGCGTTGGGTGATTCAGTGGCAAATCGAAACCGGAATGCGGCGGGAGGAAACTGCGTCACTCAAAGAGACTGATATTGACCGAGTCTCTGGCGTTGCCCTGGTTAAGACTTCGAAGAATGGCGGCGCTAGATACATACCATTGAGCATCTGCGCTCTAGCGGCCTCTCAGGCAGCCAGGGAGCGTCATGGCGAGTCGTTATTCAATATGCGGCCGATGAGTATTACGCAGGCCTTCAAAAGAATCTGCGATCGCGCCGGAATAATGGACCTCACGCTGCACGATCTTCGGCACGAAGCGACATCGCGTTTCGTTGAAATGGGTTTCAGTATGGCCGAGGTGATGGCCATTACGGGGCACAAAGATCCTCGAATGATGTTGCGCTACTACCAGCCGGATGCCAAGAAACTTCGAGAACGGTTACTCGGGTTGGCGAGCTGACTTCCTATTGGGACTTCACCAGCATGTGGAGACCCGAGTCCAGCCTCCTGATGTAATTTGAAGCGATCAACAAGCACTCTGACGCTCGTAGAGAACGCACCATGTGGTGGATGTGACTCGCGTCCGCTAGCACCTGAAGACGGACGTTGGCGAACATCGAACAATTTGTCGTTGCAGCGAACAAAAAAGTTCTGACACAACGCTGTCGACCGATTGCTCGGGAATCGGGCGTATGCCAGCGCTTTACTTTTGATTAAATTTCAATTTGCAACCTGAAAACAAGGAGTTGCGGTAAAAAAATAAGTGCTTGATAAGTCATGGCTGACTGTATCCAATGGGTCTCTATTTGAGAACAAAAAAGGTCCCATTGAGTGAACAAAAAAGTATCCAAAAGATCGTTAAGAAAACTGACTCCGACTAGGGACCTCAGAATGCGGAAAGCCCAGCTTCTAGATGACATTTCAGGGGCATTTGGCAAGCTGATTTTTGAGTATCCGGGAGAGATGGCTTTAGTAATAGAAGAAGACTTAGAGGAAGACACAGTTCCTTCAGAAGGGTTGGGGCGAAGCACAAAGCGAATGCCAGGCACCGCTACCTCAGATCTTCTGGAGAAAATCGATAAGCATTTGGATAGGCGTGGACTGATATTCGAGGGTGAGTCCAGAATCACGCCGGCCCTATGGAGGCAGCTGGATCCCGTGACAGTCAATCAGTATCGGCAGTTGGCGTTGGTGCTGTGGGAGCATTGGCTCAGGCTATCCCGGGATTCGAGCACCAATGCCATGCTTGCTAGAGCAAATTCCACTGGAGGCAAGAATGCTCGGCTTGGGCAGTGGACGGTCCACTCCTTTGACCTAAACCTCGAAACTTCCCTAGAGGCTCGTCTTAGCTCTGAGGCTTCGGCAGATTCCACGCTCAGGGCACCCAGCCAAATCATGCGTCGGCGGATCGCGAAAAATTTCGACGACAAGACTCCCTATTGGTTTGCCCTTGAGGAAGCTCCTGTAAATGGTCGCCTACATATTCATGGCTCAATCGCAATTCAGTCCGGCACTCAAAGCAATAAGCAATGTAGGTCAGATCTTCTTCGCGTGGCGGGCTTTACTCCTAATGCAACGACCTCTGGGCCCTCGGCAATAGGGTATGCGCTTCGAATGACGGAATACACCGACTTTGAGCATCTCACGCGACGAGCTTCTTATCCCATCAAAGGTAATCGCCACCGGGAGGGCCTTCATCGTGTCACTAAGCCTGTTACTGACCAGCCTCTTACCCAGTTGGCCAAACGGGTCCACGAATTTCACCGGAGACGAGTAGCGCGAATGCTCGAAAGCGTCCGTTCCGCCGCCTGATGTCGGGTTCTATAAGAATTTGGGAAAGGGTCTTTCGGCGTAGAATTGTGTCGAGCCGCCACCCCTTAGGGACAACGGGCCGGAGCGTAAGATTCTTCAGGGTTCAAAGTTCGGAATAGCGCCTACATACGGAAGCCCACCAGAAATCTGTAATCAACCTGACTAAGTCTTCCTGTGTCTTTTCGCGCCCATCGCCTTATCCCCAACTCTATTGGCTCCGGAAATCGATTCCCTGGGGTGGGCATTCCCGGTATTACTTCGTTTGAGTGTCGAATCAGTGCTTCGATGCAAGTAATTTTGGAATTGAGTTTCGCAACGCCCTCCTAAGCTCCTGTGGGCTCATGGGAGAGGCCCCGAAGATCGCGGGTAGGGGGTTGGGTCAATTTTTTCTCAGAACGCCGTAGCGGGCCTCTTAAAGCGTCTAACCAATCTGTGGGTGGCCCGTTGTCATCTGCGATATTGAATTTCCAGAAGCAGCAAAAAGTCTTTTGGGGGGATCTAATTTTTTCAAGGTTCGCCTGCAAGCCAAGGTCAACAAATGTCCTACGGAACGACGATCGCATTGCTCAGAACAAAAGTCCTAGAAGCAGGGGCGAACCTTGATCACAATGCCGGCACAAAATTTTGGTGATTTTGGGCGCTACTGGTCCCCGCCAACCACGGTCAGGTCCTTTCGTCGCTGCACTCTCAGTGTCCGGAAGTTGAAGTTCTCATTAGGGCGGAAATGCCTGGAATCGGCGACCCTGCGGTGGTCTGGGTTACAGTTGATTGCGTCACAGGAGGACCGAATGAAGAAGAGCATTCTCGCCTTAGCTGTTTTTTTGGTTTCTTGCCTTCCGTCAACTTACGATGAGCTTCGAGGCAACAACGCTGGCACCTTGTCTTTCAGTAGTGAGATGCCGGCGACTGATGTCTGGTCATTAGTGTTCAATCAGTATCAGCTTTGCCTCGACTCGGGCTTTCAATTCCGGACTGCGCAAAGTTCAGTGACCGGAACGCCAGACGCGATGGGGCAAGGGGTTATAAAGCTCTTGTTGCATGGTCCGCTTGGTGATGACCTCATGCTGGCAATCGACATTCAAAAAAACGCGAACGGACTAACCGATGTTCTAGTTACGCGCGCACTCGATTTCGCGGCCTGGCGGCGTTCGGCGGACCTGGTGAAGGCGTGGGTAGTGGAGGGCTCCACTGAGTGTAGGTAGCGCCTGGCTTTGCGCGCTTGTCCGCCCGTTGTGGTGAACTTCATTAATGCCATTGGATGCCGCCGTCAGGGTGCAGGGAGAGCGTCGTGCCGATAGATCCATTTCAAGCAGCGCTATTGAAAGTTGGCCGCGCGCGTCGACACATCGACGAACTTGAGCTAGTAATCAAAGATCTACTCCGGACCGACTTTTGTTCAGTTGAAGTGGATGAGGATGAAGGTGCACAGAGCTGGAATCTGGTGCTCCGCACCAAAGAGCAGCTGCCAACGGATATTCCACTGGCATTAGGCGATGCGGCCCATAACCTGCGCAGTTCTTTAGACATCTTGGTCAACATGCTTGTGTCTGCGAGAGCAGAGAACGCAGCTTCCAGCAGTTTTCCGCTGCACGAGAGCCAGGAAAACCTAAGAGATAAGATCGACAAAGGGAATATACGAAAGCATTACCCGGAATTAGCAGATCTAATCTTCGGAAGTATTTGTCCCTTCAAGGACGGCAATTTCCTCCTTTGGGCTTTGAATAAGCTGGATATCGTCGACAAGCATCGACTTATTGTTCCAGTGTTTGCTGTGACTAAGCTTAGTGGTCTTTCTGCGAGAGATGAAAACAACAACGTTTTTCAGAACATGACCGTGGCTGTTGGGCCTGGAGGGCGCATGAATCTCATTCGGACCCGAGCAAAGCTCTACATCACGAACTTGGGAGTGCCTTCAATAGCGGTAATTTTCGATTCTGGACACCCATTTGAAGGCGAGCCGGTAGTTTCTAAACTCCGTGAAGTCGCCACAGAAGTCACTGCCGTGATTGAGGCCGTTCGGGTGCTTGATACGCAATAGCAGGTTGCGATTCAAGAGCACCCGAGTTCCGGGGTCGGATCCCTAGTGACGCACCTAATCGTCGAGTGAATGTTGGACGAAGAAGTGCATGTGCTTGCAAAGCGTCCCAGATGAGTTGGTCGTCATCAAGCTTGTGCCTTTGATATGACCGCATGCGGCAGAATCGCAAATTACCGCCAGAACGGCCGGTCCTTGGCGATCATGTCTGCTCTTGGTGCGGGGCGCTGCGTGTGGGCGTTGGAGATGTCCCCGCTATGTCAGGCATTATTTCGCAAAATCGGACTTCACCGAGTGGTGGAAGGCGTTCCCAGCCTATGATTCGGCCATAGGGGCAAGGCATTGCGTAGACTCAAACTCACAGTCCTTTTGTTAGCGCTTGTTGGCTTGGCGGGTTGTGTGACTGCGCCTGGTAAATTGGGCCCAGAAGATTACACATCTAGACAAGTGGGCCTCCTCACCCCAGCTTCACATTCGTTGTCAATCTTCTATGAGGGGCTACGCTTTTGCGGGCCCGAAAGCGGCGGCGCAATCTTCGTTACCCTTCACGGAATTCCGGAGTGTTCGCCAATACGGCCGGATGGTTCGGCTGTGTGTGACATGTATCTCGAGGGCTTCTATGGCGGCAGATCAAGTTTCGTTCTTGGTCGTGCCGAATTCATGCCCGAGGAAAACGGGAGTTCGGTAATTTTCAGCGTTCAAACTTATGCCGCGAAGAAAGAAAAAATTCTGGCGGCTTGGGAGATGTTTGCGAAAGGCAAGGCCAAAGAAGTTTGCCCGGAATAGCCATCACCGTGCCCACACATGCGTTCCGGCGAGTAAAGTGCTTCACCCTTCTTCGCGACCCTTCTGGGTTTGCGCGTGCTCGTTAGACATATTCGACATGAAAAAATTGCTTACCAAGGATTTAAGCAAGCCCCGGAGTCGGCGTTTGAGAAAGAAGCTACGAACAGCAGAATTTCAAGAGCTTGGGGTAGAGGTTGATGCCTCCTTTCCCGTTGAGAAGGCTGACCTTGATACGACCGTCGACGAATGGATTGATTTCGTTGAATCCAACGGCTGGAATTTCGGTGGCGGCATAGGAGATGGTCGCCTCTCTGGTTTTGTCGCAATGCGCGGAAGCTCCCTGCGGCATTCAGATAGAGCCCTCATTCGGGAGTGGCTCTCTTGCAAGCTCGGAGCAGACAATGTGGAGGTGGGGAGCTTGAGAGACTGTTGGCATGGCGGGTGAATAGATGTCCGGCGATCCTTCTCAGCGGACGCCACGATCATGCTCTGCCTCTTGGTAGGCTTTCTGAATTTTGCCGGGGCACTCACTAGCGATTCCGGTGATCGGTCGCGTCTACTCGAGCGCTGATGAGTGGGAGCTCCTAGCGGGGCGAACAAGCCCACTGGGATGGTCAGTGCCCCACAGACTAGTCTTTGCGTCTATCGCGGCTTGTAGGTGCGCTGTAGGGCGCGAGAAGGCCCTTCATTGCGTGGCCGGGCGCCTCTTCCCGCCCTCAGGAATCCCCGTTCTTCAAATCGTTGAACTTCTCGGCCATTGTCGGGTTTCTCTTCGTCAGCTTCTTGATGGTTACGTCCTGAGCCTTGTCGTTTGCAAGCCGAAGATTTCGATCGGTGCCGAGCAGGGCATCCTTGGTCTTCTGCAGGTGATCGATTGATTTATCGATCTCATCAATAGCAGTCTTGAAGCGTCGTGAAGCGAGATCATAATTCTTGCCGAACGCAGCCTTGAAGGTATCGAGCTCCTGCTCAAAATTGGTGATATCAATATTCTGGGCCCGGACTAAAGCTAGCTCTGTTTTGTATTGCAGGGATTTCATTGCAGCGTTGCGCAACAGCGTGATGATCGGGATAAAGAATTGCGGCCGGACAACATACATTTTCGGATAGCGATGAAATACGTCGACGATTCCGGTGTTATAGAGCTCGCTATCTGGCTCGAGCAGGGAGACGAGCACGGCATACTCGCATCCCTTTTCGGTGCGGTCCTTATCCAGTTCCTTTAGAAAATCCTGGTTCTTGTTTTTCGTCGCGGTGCGATCACTCTCGTTCTTCATCTCAAACATGATCGAAACGATCTCGGTGTCGCTCTCGTCTGAGTCTCGGAAGATGTAATCGCCCTTGCTCCCGCTCCGAGCGTCGTTGTCCTTCTCGAAATAGGCCCTCGGGAACGCGGTCGCTCTGATTCGATTGAACTCTGTCTCGCAATGCTGCTCTAGGGTTTCGCCTATCATTTTGGTGGATAGGCGCGCCTTCATATCCTGGATTCGTGCGATTTCGTTCTCACGGTCCTTGATCTGAGTTTCATACTTGTCTTTGAGAGACTTCTCGGAAATCTGCTTCTCAAGTGCAGCGCGCTCAAGGCCGCTTCTCAGATCGTCTCGTTCTTTTTCGACCGCACTTAGTGCTTCACTGATTGCTAGCTTCTGCTCTACGACATTTGCATCGAGTTTTGCCTTCAGATTCTGGATCTCCGCATCTTTGGCGCTTGCCACCCCTTGCAGCTCGCTAGAGAGTTTTGCCGCCGCAGTTTTCATGGCGGCTTCTTCGTCCAGTTTGGCCTGCTTTAGTGCAGTAGCTAACGCATCACGTTCTTTCTCCACTGCACTTAGAGCCTCAGTCACGGCCAATTTTCGCTCTACGGCCCCGGCGTCGAGTCTGGCTTTCAGTTCTTGAATCTGAGCATCTTTGGCAGTGGCTGATTTCTGAAGCTCGCTGGTCACCTGGGTCTTGGCCAAAGCAATAGCGTTCAACTTGTCCTGTTCGGCGAGCGCGAGACGCTCGTGCAGCTGCTCATCAAAGGCTTTGTCGCGGACTTGCTTGAGAATGTCCGCATAGCCAGCCTCATCAATCTTGAACGCTTTGCCGCAATGCGGGCAGATGATCTCGTGCATGTCTGCTTTATTCCCTTTTTTGGCTTCTCGGTGGTGCGAAGCCACGCGTCGTCGCGGCTTTCGAAAACAGTGTGACTTAGGTTGAGTGCGGGCCAGCATGCCGCAGACCCGTGTTCACGACCAGCTCTGCTTGTGCGGGCGCCGTGATGCCCACAGAAATCGTGTGATCAGGCACAACTTCGCGCTTGCCATGTAGAGGGAGCTTTGTGTGGTAGTAGTTTGTGAGCATCGTCAAAGACGCGGAGCTTTACCTCAGATTTCGCGCACATGAGCCTTATTGGCCATCTCACACTGTCCCAATCGTAGCCAGGCGAATGCGCAGCACAAGGGAGATAACGGAGTGCTGGATGGGACGCAGATAGGTTTGGCTTGGGCTAGCTATATGGACTTGATGCGCTACTGTGCGTCAGAGGGCCAAGCTTCTGGACGGGTTTCCAGGGTCCTAAGCTACTCTGGGATATTTAGCGGAATAAGGAAGCCGACGATGTCTAGACTTGTGATATTGCATGACGTGCAGGGGCGGAACAGAAAGGGAGAGCTGTGCCACCCTTACATGGGCTCGCGTGGAGCGTCCGCGGGCCTTTTTAGCGTCTCTACATCTGGCGCGAGCAACCAGTATCAGCGCGTTGATGAGCGCACATTGCGGGAAATGATCGAGGCAGGAAAGTTCGATGCGGGTGGGCGCATTCGCATGGTGCCTGATGGTGATACCCGCACGCGTAGAGGAGGTGGAATGCGCCCCCTTAGCTATAAAGGTCGAGAACTGAGATCGTCCCTGCGATAAGTCGCTTGACTCTCGTGGTCCTTTCTCTCGGGATTGCGCTCTGTATTCGGCCGAGCCTGTCCTGATAGGGAATCTCGCGCAGTGGCGGCGTGCCGAATGGGGCCGTCTACGGATGCAATAGATCCGATCGTAGTCAGGCTTCAAATTTGCGGGCATATCCAGTGAATCAGAGCGCACAAGAGTCTACGGCTACTGGTTAGGCCCAATGTTCTTTCTCATAGACGCTTTGTTCCCCCCGACTCAAGGGTTGAGACGAGCAACCCGTGCGGACGAAGAACTCGTCCTTGCCTTCATACTTCGTGAAGACCGGAGTGCCGCTTTTGGACACATGAACACGGCATATCTGTTGGCCGTCATAGAGCGGAAAGGAGATCTTGATATGGCTGCCAAGTTCCAATCCGATGATGTTCTTGATGATCTCAATGAGTTTCAACTCGAAACCATCAATATTGTTCTTGCCAAGTGTTTGGAGGTCATCAGCCAGCCCCAAGGCGTTTGAATCGTCGTCAATGCCGATTAAGAGATCTCCCCCTTCGGAGTTCAGAAAGGCCGCTATGGTCTTTGCGATAACAAATTCCAGTTTTTTGTTGACGGCCTTCGTCTTCAGATCGTATCGGAGGGTTGATTTGAATTCCGTTCGATCACTCTCGCCTGCCAGTATGAGCTCTTGCAACTCTTCGTTGATCGACTCCTGGTGGGTCATTTCAATCCGCGACCTCAGCGCGTCATAGACCAGCTTCGACCGCTTCGCCAAGAATGTCGCGTAGTCGTCACTCTCGATGCCGAACCCCCTCAGGTCTATGAAGTGGGACTTCAGCGCGATATTAATTTCGCTGTTCTCGTCATGAAAATCACGAATATAAACCGACGGAGCTTTCGCGCCGATCTTGCGCTTATTGAGATGGTCGCTGACAAACGTGATGTTCATCAAGCTATTGCTATTCGGCGTTTCTTTGCCCCTGAGATAGGCCCTTGGGAAGAAGTGATGGTAGTTCTTGCTGTTTGCGATCTTGAGCCAGGAATTGTCCAGGATCACCTTTCCGTTGTCCCTGAAGTCCTTTGGCTCCTGATAGGCGAATAGACACAGAATTGCTTTGCAGTAGCTATTGCCAGCACTGAAGCTCGTATCCACAAGTGCGCGCGGAGATTCCAGATGCACCTTGATGTCGGCGTAGTCAGGCCGCTCATCATTCAGGATGTCGTCGATCCGTTTAATGTCCCGCGCCAGCTTTGACTCCGTAGAGCTGGAATATCGGGAAGCGAGCGAGATGCGCCAAAAGAACTCCTCAAGGCATTTCTTTTGGAACCCATTTGGCTTGTCACCTTTGTGGTAGAAAAAATAGGCGAAGGGGATGAGAAGTGCGTCGTAGGGGAGTATCTGAGAGACGGGAATACGATAAGTGGTGCGAAAGTAGTCGATGCTTTCCTTCAGGGCCGAGATGGCTGAGTCCCACGCGCTGATAATTGCCTGCTTGTCTAGGGCGAGAATGGTCTTGCGTTTACATTCCTTTGTCCGGCTGAGGACAAGAGACAACAGGCTCAGGACCACTGTATTGGATACGCCCTCGTATTTGATGTCTTTCAGCTCTTTGAGGAAATTGCCCCACTTCAACGTCATGTCGAAGCTCTGCGCTTCGTCATAGGTCTTGGCGGACATGATCTCGAAAAGAGTCAAGGTCTGGCCGCCGGTGTTGATGCGCGTAAACACCTCGATCGCAGAATCTATGTCCTCCTTTCTCAGGACTACGGTGGAGAACTCATAGGTGCGAAAAGCGGTCGCATACGAATCGATCAGTTCGAGTTCCTGCCCGCTGAATTGAGATTCGAGCTCTTTTGCCTTTGCGAAACTGAAGTTCAGGACGGTGCTCAGGGAAATAGATTTGGCGCCGCTCGGCTCGGCGGAGATCACTTGGCCCTCGCTGTCGCTGATATCGACATCAATATTGACCACAATGTCGCCGTAGTCGGTCACCTTCTTCTCTCCAGTCTTCTGAATCTTTGCCCCACGATAGGCAGCGAAGAGAGAAGTGATCCGCTGTTGTCCATCTAGAACGTATTCCACCTTCGTTCCGTCAGGAGTAGGCGGAATATCCAGATTGCCGACGTTCTTGATGTCGTTAATTCGCTCGTCGGTTTTCCAAAGGATAAATGTGCCGATCGGGTAGCCTTTCAGAATGCTGTCCAGAAGCTTGGAAGTCTTGTCGATGCCCCAGACGAACTCGCGCTGAAATTTAGGAATCTTGATGATTCCCTTCTCAATATCCGAGATCAGATCAGAATATTTCTTTGAGTCAGGTTTCGGCTGTTCGAATTTCATGGGCCTAGATTGATGAAGTGTTGGGCATTGGATATTTGCAGGCGTTGTGGCCATACAATCTCGGGGATACTTTGAAGAAGCTTACTGACACGCTGATCTGCTTCGATGCCTCCCCTCGATCTGCCGCCCGGCGGGCCATGTGATCGGGTAGATTAGTGGCTAGGGATGTCGCGCTGGTTTGCATCTTGACTCGTTGCAGGAGTTGCGCAAGATGATTTTGGCCTGCCTCTTTCCCTGTCCAGCCAATCGTTAAAATCGATGAAGCATTCAGAAGTTTTCGTTTCTCACGCTCGCACCAAGTTTCTGGAATTCCGAACATGAGGAGTGGCTCAATGAATGACGGCTTCAACGAGGCTGTCGGCGAGATTCAATTGGGTGACTTGGGCGGTGCGGACGCTCGTTTTGAGGCGGTCGCAAAGCGCCATCAGTTCATCGACTTTGGCGACGATGCGGCGTTGTTCGGCTAGAGGTGGAATTGGAATTGTTAGGCTTTGGATTGTCTCCGTCTGGAGCTTGCAGGTCCCGTGAGATGACCTTTCCACCATCGCGAGAACTCGCGGACGGAATGCTCGCAGAACAAGTGCGAGGTAATTGACGACATTCGAATACGCTGGGATGAGCCCCTTCATATCTTGATTTATCGTCACCGGGCTTGCCGATATCGCTACCGGGAAGTCTCTCGCTAGAATCATTCCGCGAACCACCATTAAAAGGCTATTAGGGGGGATGCTTTTGACCGACGTTTCCTCCAGGGCAGTCTCCGTGATCTGTAATATCGAATCAGATACAAGTGGGCGCTTCATATCCTTTGGACACACCCATGGTATTGAGCCATCCCAATATGCTGAGGTGTTTTTTGAAGGGGTTCCGCCGCCTCTCCATTCGCCGATTTCCCCGAGAGGTATATTCATCCAGTTACTCGGAAGAAAGTCACCGCTATTTGCATTTGATCTTCCTTTCCACTTTGGGAAGTCCAGCTTTGCATCTTCCGTATTTGTTTGTTGCTCAACGAGCTTCCCCTTGACGGCAAGTTGGAGGATGGTTTGCTTGAGTTGGTCGATGCTGCTTTCGGTGGTGAAGAGGGTGTCGAAGTGGGAGGCAATCTGCTGCCAGGCTTGCGCGAACTGATCGGGTTCGCTCGCGGCCGTTAAGGCGCCGAGGAGCGTTTGCACCAGGGTTTCGTGCGTGCGCACGCTGTCCTCTTGCTGCTGCTCAAGCTGATCGCACAGCGCCATCAGTTCATCGACTTTAGCGACGATGCGGTGTTGTTCGGCTAGTGGCGGAAGGGGAAGAACTCCGGAGAAGAACTGTTTGTCGTTGATGGCGGGATAAGCGATGCCTGTTTGGCAACTTTCAACGTAATCGATGAACGAGGGCGAACGGAGGTAACGATAAACAAAGCGAGCAAGAATACCCTCAAAAGGATGAACAATGGCGAAAGCCGTGCTTGCGATCGGCTCAGGATCGAATGATTCACTAACGACCGCGATATTCAGTAAATAGGGCCTTACAGTCGAATAAATGACCGTGCCCTCCTTCACAATCTTTCTGGCTCGCGAAGGCGCTTGGTCTGCTGACAGCACGCTTGGGTCAAAAACCAGCCCCTGCTCTTTGTTGATCGAGCCGACATCAATGTAAGTGAACGCAGCATCTGGGTTTTTTTGCCCCCAGTCATGTCCTGCTTCCGCCAAACGGATCCAGACCCAGCTTGGAGGAAGCGCGAATGGCTTCTCGCCTTCTTTGATCTCAGGACGCGGCTTTCGCTTTCCAATGGTTCCAGCTTTGACCAGTCGAGCTTCTTGGGCTGTCACCTTTTTCAAGAGCTCTGACGCAGGCTCATCCTTCGCATCCTGCGGCACCAGCAAACCCCGCACCGCAAGATCCAGAATCAACTCCCGCAGCTTTTTGATCCCGTAGAACTCCTGATTCTTGCCGCTTCCGCGACCGGCGGACGACTTTGCCTTGATCGCCCCAGACCAAGTGTCCAGGTGGTCGGTGATAACTGTTGCCGGATTCGTCATCACTCTTTTCCCGCGAGGGCGGCGGCCAAAATTGATTTCAACTCGTCGCGCAAACTTTGGATTTCGCCTTGCTGCTTGCCGTAGGTCGCCAGTAGTTCCTCGGGGTCATGGCTGACCGTTTCGTCGACGTGCGGGTTGCTGATGTCGAGGTTGTAGTTTCGTGCGGCGATGTCCTCGACGCTGACTTTCCACGCCTGCTCGGTCTGGGCGCGGGACTTGAAGCCGTCGTCCTCAGAGCCCCACCAGTCGATCTCGGTCTGGAACTCCTCGAAGCGCATAGGCTTGGTCTTGTTGTAACTGGTGACGCCCTCCGGGTAAGGGTGCTCGTAGAACCAGATGTGCTCGGTGCCGGGTTGCTCGCTTTCGGGCTTCTTGGTGAAGAAGAGAATGTTGGTCTTGATGCCGGTGTAGGGATTGAAGACGCCGTTGGGCAGGCGAACGATAGTGTGGAGGTGGCACTTCTCCATGAGTTCCTGCTTGAGCCGGGTTTTCATGCCCTCGCCGAAGAGGAAGCCATCGGGCAGGACGACGGCGGCGCGGCCGTGATTTTTCAGCAGCTTGACGATGAGCACCATGAAGAGGTCGGCGGTCTCGCGGGTGCGGTAGGTGGCCGGGAAGTTGTTCTCAATGCCGTCCTCCTCGGTGCCACCAAAGGGCGGGTTGGTGACGATGACGTGGACGCGGTCTTTCTCACCGTAGTCCTTGTAGGGGCGGCTGAGCGTGTTGTCGTGGCGGATGTTGGTTGGGGTGTCGATGCCGTGCAGGATCATGTTGGTGGTGCAGAGCATGTGCGGCAGGGCTTTCTTTTCAACGCCATGAATGCTGTTGATCAATGCCTCTTCATCTTTGGCTGACTTAACGTAGTTGGTCCGCTTGTGTTCGATGGCGCAGGCGAGGAAGCCGCCGGTTCCGCAGGCGGGGTCGAGCACAGTTTCGGCAAGCTGGGGGTCAACGCGATTGACGATGAACTGGGTCACTGCGCGGGGGGTGTAGAACTCGCCTGCGTTGCCGGCGCTTTGCAGGTCCTTGAGAATCTGCTCGTAGATGCTGCCGAAGGTGTGGCGGTCTTCGGTGTTGTTGAAGTTGATCTCGCTGATCTTGTTGATGACCTGGCGGATCAGGGTGCCGGACTTCATGTAGTTGTAGGCATCCTCAAAGACATTGCGGATGACCTGGGCACGTTTGCCGTGCGGGCCTTCGAGGACCAGCTTGTCCTTCAGCGTGGGAAAAAGTTCGTTGTTTACGAATTCATTAAGATTGTCGCCAGTCATCCCTTCAGGATCTGCCGCCCAGTTTCGCCAGCGGAGCTTCTCAGGAAGGGGCGAGGCGTAGTTGTCTTCGAGGAGTTCGATCTCAGCTTCGCGGTCGTCGTAGATTTTGAGAAAGAACATCCAGACGAGCTGGCTAATGCGTTGGGCGTCGCCGTCGACGCCAACATCCTTGCGCATGATGTCCTGGATTGATTTGATGGTTCCGCTAACGTTGCTCATGCAGAGAGTTTCTGGTTGAAGAGGTGTTGTTCGAGTTCTTGGAGGGCAGTTTCATAATTGGCCTTGCCACCGAAAACGTCATTGATGATCTCGACGGGGGTGCCCATCCGGTCAAAAGGCGTAAGTTTGAGCACCTTGGGGCTCTCTATGGTGAGCACGCCTTCGTCCGCATATTTTTCCAAAAGGGCTTCCAAGACTGCGCGCGCCTTGTCGCCGTATTTGGTGAAGTAGTCGCGTTTTTTGACATTGTCTGCTCGCTCTCTTCGTGTGAGGGGCGGCGCGTCGTAGGCGATGTGGCAGATGAGGTCGAAGTCTCCGTAGTCCTTTCCGACCTCCTGAGCGAGCTTGGAGAGCTCGATGCCGTATTCCTCCAGCTCCCTGACAATGGCGTCCTTCTTCTTTGTGGTGTTCCACTTGTTGATGAAGTCATCGAGCGAGGCATACTCGCTGAGAATGTGTTTGCGGCTGTAATCAGAGTAGGACTCGGTGACCATCTGGCCATCGTCGCCACGGTATTCGACCGACTTTGCGAGAATCTTGACCTCGACGCCGCTGACGTGGATTTTCTTGGTGCCCGGAGTGGGATCTTCGTCATCGCCTTCATCGTCTGGCGGTAAGGGAGGGTCGGGTGGCACTGGATCGTCATCATCGCCCGGTTCGTAGATGACGACAGGGTCGCCGTCGAAGTCCGGATCCTTGAACAGCTCAGTGGCGTTCTTGAAGTCCATGACGGTGAAGAAATACTTGCCGTAGTCTTCTTCGATGCGGGTGCCCCGGCCGACAATCTGCTTGAAGGTGGTCATGGACTTGACGGTCTTGTCCAGGACGATGAGCTTGCAGGTCTTGGCATCCACGCCGGTAGTCAGGAGTTCGGAAGTGGTCGCGATAACCGGGAACCTCGACTCTGGGTCAATGAAGTTATCTAGCTCAGCCTTGCCTTCGACGCTGTCGCCGGTGATGCGCATGACGTATTTGGGGTTGTCGAGCGCTAGCTGTCCTGCCGCGTTAGTTATTGCCACGCGCATGCGCTCGGCATGGTCAATGTCCTCACAGAAGATGATGGTCTTCGAGAACGGGTCGGTGGCGTTAAGTAGCTGCATGACGCACTTGGCGACCAGTTTGGTGCGTTGGTTGAGCACCAGAATCCGATCCATGTCCGCTTGGTTGTAGGTGCGGTGCTCAATTTCCTCGCCCAGGTCGTCGGTCATGCCCGGCTCTGGGGTCCAGCCCATTAGATCTTTGTCCAAGTGGTAGCGGACGACCTTGTAGGGGGCCAGAAATCCGTCTTCAATGCCCTGCTTGAGCTTGTAGGTGTAAACAGGCTCTCCAAAATAAGTGATGTTTGAAGCGTATTTCGTTTCCTTGGGGGTGGCGGTGAGGCCAATCTGAATAGCGCCGGAGAAGTAATCGAGAATTTCGCGCCAAGCGGAATCTTCTGAGGCGCTGCCTCGATGGCACTCGTCAATGACAATGAGGTCGAAGAAGTCGGGAGAGACGCTTTTGAAGATTTTGTCTTCTTCCTCTGGGCCGGTAAGGGCTTGATACAGGCCGAGGTAGATCTCGTAAGAGGGATCAATTTTGCGATTCTTGATCTTGGTCATGACAGAGCCGAATGGCTTGAAGTCGTTGACAAGGGTCTGGTCGGCAAGGACGTTCCGGTCTACGAGGAATAGCGTGCGTTTGGCCCTTCGGGCTTTCCAGAGGCGCCAGATGATCTGGAATACGGTGTAAGTCTTGCCAGTGCCGGTAGCCATGACGAGAAGGAGGCGGTCATTGCCTTTGGCAACAGCTTCCAGGACCCGATTGATCGCCTCACCTTGGTAGTAGCGTGGCTCCTTGCCGTAAGCATCCAGATGATACGGCTCAAGAACCAGTTTTTCTTCGTCGTCACGGATGTTTCGGTGTTGTTTGTAGCGTTTCCAAATCTCGTCTGGCGGGGGAAAAGCCTCGAGTGGGAGCTCGCACTCAATGTCTTCGCCGGCTGCCGGGACTTTGTTGTGAGAGGCAAATGCGTCGCCGTTAGAGCTGAAGGCGCTAGGCACATCAACGATTTCCGCGTAGCCAAGGGCCTGCTGCATGCCCTGACTAACGGTGTGCTTGTTGTCCTTGGCTTCCACAATGGCGATGGGGACACCGGATTCCCGGAGCAGGACGTAGTCGGCGAACTTCTTCTTCTTTTTGTTTCGAGAAGACAAATTGCCCCGAACGACAACTGGGCCAGGGGTGAGCGTGACTTCCCGGCGTATCTGCGTGACCTGGTCCCAGCCAGCGCTTTTGATTGCGGGCGTTATGAAGAGGTCGCAGATATCAATTTCGCTGAGTTGCAGCTTCTCATCCTTATTCATGGGGTAAGCCAGAGGGAAATTGCTGATGGCAAGTAGATCCCTTGTCGTTGCTTTTCACTCGTGCGTGAACCACTTCAGCCCCCTGATCGCTCTTTGATGCCAATCCCCGGAATGTCGTTTCCCGCGGGAATCCTGCTCGCCTAGCCCGACTTCCCGCTGTCCCTGAACGAAAATGTATTTCTCAGCTCAATGTGAGCGAAATCAAGGAGTAGTAGACATGACGGACACCAAAATAAGCTTACACTTAAAGGCGAGGATTGAGGCGTGCAGGAAATCTGAAGCGCAGATTGCCGATGAGATTGGTTATGAGAGGGGTAGGGTCATCTCAATGTTCGAAACAGGGGAGATGAGAATTCCTCTGAGCATCGCTGGGGAGTTGGCCATTGCCGTAGAAGACGATCCGGTCCATTTCATCCAACTGATGATTGAGAGCTATGCCCCTGAAACCCATAAGTGGGTTCGATGGGGGCCTAGCATGTTGCTGACAGCCCGAGAGCGATCAATCATCGAGGTTGTGCGCCGAGTATCAAACGGGACCAATCCGCCCATTACGCCATTTCGGCGGGAAATGATTGAGGCACTCTTTCTAGATGTGAGTCCCTGAGTTCGAATAGAAGGGCTGGACGCGACGTGCATTCATGGTCTGCGCCGGGTTACGGGACTACCCGAAAACGGGGACAATTTGGGACACTGAAACACCGAAATAGATGTTTTTCTTCCAGGCCGCAATTTGCAAGCTATTGATTATAAAGGGGTGATGTAGCTCAGTTGGTTAGAGCGCGGCACTCATAATGCTGAGGTCGCTGGTTCAAATCCAGCCATCACCACCATTAAATCAATGGCTTAACGAGGCGGCATGCCGCCAAGTGGTTGTTTTTGGACAAATGCTTGGACAAATCGAGTGTCCAAGAATTCGAGTTCAAAAATTCTGGATACCGCTGTAGCTCTACCTGGAGCTACAAATGGCCAAATCAAAGAAGTCCCGGAGTACACAGGGCAGCATCGACAGTCGCGGAATAGGTGGTCAGTACCGCGCACGAATCCGGATCAACGGGGCGACGCTGACTCAAACCTTCCAAACATGTGTGCAAGCACGTGCCTGGCTCGATGACATCTGTGCGAAACACCGGCGTCCCGATCGACGACAGAGGGCAGTTGCCGCCGCCTCGTTGACGCTGGGAGAAGCGCTGGAGAAGCGGCTCGACCACATCACGGAGAACAAGAACCACCGCAACGAGGGGTACGCGGTGAGGCGCATATTGCGAGATTTTCCTGACTTGACCGGAAGGCCGATTTACGACGTGGACGAGATCGACATCAAGGAATTTATCGAGGCGCGCTCAGTGCAGGTTGCGGCGGCGACGGTCAATCGAGACCTGTGCATCCTCAGTCACACCTTCAATCTCGCGAGGAGCCAGTTCGAGTGCACGCACCTGCGCAACCCGATCGGACCGACGACCCGTCTGCGTGTGCCCAGTGGTCGTGTCCGGCGTCTGTCGCTGGAGGAGGAAGTCGCGCTTCTCGCCCAGGCGGCAATCTACGAACTCACCAGCACGGTTCCGATCGGCCCGATCATCCGCTTTGCGTGCGATACCGCCATGCGATGCGGAGAGATCGCTGGATTGCGATGGGAGCGGGTCGATCTTGATCGCGGGACGGTCTACCTGCCCGACACGAAAAATGGCGATGCGCGGTCCGTGCCGCTATGGCTAGAAGTGCGTGCACTACTGCGGGATCTGGGGCCGAAGCAGGAAGGACCGGTTTGGGGCGCTTACGAAGCCATCCGGAGCGCCTGGCGGCGGGTCAAGGCGGCCGCTGTTGTCGCAGCCGAGGCGAGGGGGAACAAGAAGCTCGCTAACTCTCTTTCCGATCTGCGATTTCATGACCTCCGTCATGAGGGCACGTCGCGCCTCATCGAACGGACGGGTTGGGAGAATTCGAAAATTCAGGCGGTCACCGGGCACAAAACGGCGGCCATGTTGGCCCGTTATACCCACCTGCGCAGTGCGGACCTTGCCTCACAGATGGCATCGCTTGAAGGTGGCGGCGCGTCCTTGCGCGTGATTCGTGATCAAGGGATTACATTGGATCAGGACGTTCCGGACTCGCTTCAAAAGCGGGCTGCGTGGCGCGCAGTGAGTCAAAGCAAAGAGCTGCTCTCGGCACTGGTCAGTGCCCGGCCCGTTAGCAAAATTGCGGTCGAGTTTGGCGTGTCTGATGTCGCAGTCCACAAAGCCTGCTCGAGGCTGGAAGTTGAGAAACCTGTGCGTGGCTTTTGGCTGCGTACTGAAAATGCGGCCGCTGAGGCGGCCTGACGCAAGCAGGAGCTCGAGCTAGTACTTCGCATCGGTAGACGGAGATGAGAGTCTTTCCCGCGCAACAAAATAAATGGGAATTCAAGCGGACGCGGCGCGAAACGAGCCTCGCAATAGACGCTTCCTACCGAGTCCCTTCGCAAAAAATTTCAATATTCAAAATTTCTGAATACCGATGTTCTGTGGATGTCTCCACAGCCGGCTCTCCCACCGGCCATTCTCTGGGATTGAGGTAGGTACTGATGGACATCGATACAACTGACTTTCAATATGTAACCCGAGACGGTGACGCGGACATCCAATTCGAGGGCGAGATCCTTGCCGAGATCGACAATAGCTCCGAACGTACAGAAACCCCCAACGCCCGATGGGTCGAACTCCGGCTGTATCGCACGCAAGCGGGGGCGTTCGTTTGCGAGCGAATTCGTTACGAGAATGAACGGAGGCCGGTGAGCGACGCCGCAGTGTGCAGCACAGTTGGCGAAGTCACAGACTTCTTCGGATTCGGTCGTTTATCGAAGGAGTTGTATGAGTTGGCCCCGATCGAAACTGCGATGACTGTTTTGTAGGCGTGTTAACCCCGCCCCCTCTCCGGAGGGGGCGTCCTTCTGGGCCTGATCTCTGAACTCTTATGTTGGCCACCCAAGTTGCGTTGGCTCCGAAAGAGTAAGAAAAGGCGGCGGAAGGAAAAATGTGGCAAATTACTGCTCATATCTACCATCCGCCCACGTGCGATGTGCTGAATCCAGCCATCCCAATCCGCTGGTAGCCCGCTTTGCGCGCGAACGCGGCAAGGGATCTTTTAACCTTGCAAGGAGCCTTACAAGGAGCCTTACAAGGAGCCTTACGATGACTCACCACCTGTTGCCCAGACGCCGCATCCGCGTTGCTTTCATCAGCGCGCTGCTATGGCTTGTCAGCCCCGCAGTGTTGGCCGCTGACCTGCCGGGCCTTGAATTCGTCAAGGTGCCGGCCGGCAGCTTCACCATGGGCACCGAATGCTATGGCGATGCCAGCTGTCTGGAGAGCACGGGCAATGAGCAGCCGCCGCACAAGGTGACGATCACCCGAGATTTTTGGATCGGCAAGACCGAAGTCACCCAGGCCCAATGGAAGGCGGTGATGGGCAGCAATCCTTCCAAATTCAAAGGCGACAGCCGGCCAGTCGAGAACGTCAGCCATGACGATGTGATGGACTTCATCGATCGGCTGATCGAGCGCACCGGCTGCGACTGCTATCGGCTGCCGACAGAAGCAGAGTGGGAATACATGGCCAAGCTGGATGGCGCGACCACCCGGCAGGCGGTGTACGGCCGCGACTGGAACGAGGGTGAAGGGACCGCAGAGGTTGGCTCCAAACGCCCCGGCAAACTGGGCCTGTATGACGTGCTCGGCAATGTCTGGGAGTGGACAGCAGACTGGTACAACGGGAGTTACTACAAGGCCAGTCCAGACTCCGACCCGCAGGGCCCAGCCTTTGGGCAGATCCGCGTGGTTCGCGGCGGCAGCTGGCTCCACGCCGCCGCCAGCGTTCGCCCCGGCCTCCGCGGCAGCAGCACGCCGGGCGGTCGCAGCTACGGCCTTGGCTTCCGCCTCCTGAGGACCAGCCCTTGAACCCTTGGGCCCTTGGCCCTTGGCGGGGGGTCGTGCCAACCGAGCCTTGACGCCGATTTTCGCGCGCGATCGCGCCGGTGTGGCGATTGGCCCGGTCGCCACACACGCGTTTTGATGGCTTGCAATAGCATCGGAGAACGCGGAATCGCGCACTGAATGTGGCAGAAAATCAGGTCATTACCTTGAGCAACCCAATCCAGTGTCGTTCCACGCGTACTTGCTCGAATCGTAAGGTGCCGATCGACATTCGAGAATGGTCCCTCTGGGGCCACACTTCTGATCTCCCGGGGTACAAAGCAGTTGCGTTTCCTGTCTCGGGGGCTTGCTGCAGGGAATCCCATAAAGCGTGAACCAGCGCCCCCCCGAGCAGTTCTGCAACTGATTGTCGGCGGTGCACCGGGAGTCGCCCGCAGAGCATTCCGCCGGAGAGGCTATGGGCGAAGCGCCGTAGCCGGGATTCTGTTGCACCGGGCACGGGCGGCCTGTGCGCTCCCATAGGCCTCGCGAGCCAGCCGACGGCCCATTTCCAAAGGGGTGTTGGCGCCCTTGGCAGACCTCAATCGCGCCGCGCAAGCAGCGCTCCTGCCCAATTTGCGAGCAGCTGAATTCTGCAAGCACGGCCGGGGAAGTTGTCCCGAGCAGGACCAGCCAAATCCCGATGGCGACAGCGCCCATGCGTGACTTGGCTGTGGCGGGACGCTTTGCCCGAAGAAGGGGGTTGCGGTTCAGGGCGGCGTTTGCCCACGAAAACGTCATGGAGTTTGTGAGGTGCTTTTTCATTGTTCTTTCGCCTATTGGAACGCTGGAAGATTGGGCTGGGTAGCACAAGAAACTGTCGGATTTGCAAGGCACATGCCGACCAACTCTAGCTGGATCATATGGGCTGAATTTGGGGGGATCAAACCCGCGCCGCGGTGCGAGGTGCGAGCGGGCAGAATCAGGACGGGGCAGCCTCAATACAATGGATCCAGAGTGGATCGAGGCTTTGAGGGTCCCGGCTTATGTTTCTGGCCCCAGCACGGCGCGCCAGCAGGCATGTGAGCCCCCGTGTCCCAATCCAGCTCCATCCGCCACAATCAGCCCTCCCCATCCCCCGGTCTGATGCCATGAAACCCGCTCTCCCCGCGCTGATCACAACGCTGATGATCTGCCTGATCTCAGCCCCCGTATCGGCAGTGCTCACTGAGGAAGAAGCTGGCCTGCCCACGGCCGAGGCGCTCTATGGTCACGATTACTGCGCCCTGCGTGATACGCCGCCACGCGAGTGGGATGACGCCAAGTCGAAGCAGGCCATGGCCCCGTTCAAGGTGACGCCGCTGAATCTGACCCATGAAGGCCCAACGGCCGCCCAGTACGCCATGGCACTCCAGCACATTGAGACGGCGGATGGCCTGATGGGCGACTTTCTGCATGACGGAGTCATTCAGGGTGAATATCCCTATCCGGAGATCGCCGCCTTTTCCATTGAAGGGCCGACGCAAGGGGCTCAATTGATGCTGGTGGATGTCGGCGGCGCCGCTGTCTATCTGTGCGGGGCCACCGGCAACTGCCCGGGCATGGTCATGGAGCTTGAAGGCGACCGGGTCATCAGCACCCACTGGGCGACCACACAGGAAAACGGGTTCTGCCTCAGGCCCAGCTCAGACCTTCAGGGTCTGGAAATCCTGACAACCGGCACCGGCGGCAACGACGTCTATACCGTCGATATGGTCCGGTGGTCCCCAAACCCTCCCGCCAAAGGCGTCAAGGAAGCTTCCAGGGCCCCATGATGCGCACAGCCGGGCTCCGGCCGGCGTCAGCAGTATCAACGGGACGCCGGGACGAACCCCGCCCAAATCCAAGAGAAGACCGAGCCCTGAAGTCCGCCATTTGCTCTGGCGATATGTCACGCACAACCCGAGGGGGCTCGGGCGGCAGAAGTGCCCGGACGCGTCGGTGCCAGTCGCAGAACTCTGGGTGGTCATCGCTTTTGGGTGATCCGGACAGGGCGTAGCGCAGCCCAAACCAGTGGTCATGCTCGGGATCTGCGTGCTCGCAACGGATGGCCACCACCTTCTCGAAACCGCGTAGCAAACGCGCCATCGGTTCGGGCTGCCTGATGGCCAATGCGTCCTGAAAGGCCTTCCAGAACCAGCGTCCATCGGGCACACATCCGGGGATGCTGAATGCTGTGTAGGCCGTCAGCAAGCGGGCCGTCTCACTGCCAATGCCGCTGTGATGCCGTGCTTCCTGCGCCCATCGCATCTGGATCAGCGCGCGGACCGGCGGCGGGCAATCGCCGTCCTGCCGAATCCGATCCTGAGCCCGTCGCAGCGCCCGATTCTGCAGGGCGATCGACCCACTGCAGGGGCAGGCCCACGCCAGGGCATCGTAATAAGCGTCGTCAATGCCCATCTCGGAAAAACTGCGGGACCCGATACGGGATTTGACGGCGATGATGAAGTCCGTGACCGCTCCCGCACGACGCTGCTCCAGCGATTGATGCAACTGCGCTTCCAGGTCCGCGAGCATGGCATGGGCCTGAGGATAGGGGGTATGCATGGCCCGATTATTGTAGGTCATTGCCTTGTGACCAAAATCCCCAACTGATAGCTTCGTTCAGTACTTTGGCCTTTGTCAGCAAAGAATTGAGGTGCCCGCAGGAGAGCCCGACAATGACCCACGCAAAGATTCGAATAAGCAGCCTAATTGTCCCTGTGTTGTTTGCACTCTATCAGCCTGCCACGTTTGCCTTTAGCGCCAACGTAGGACTATTCGTTGATGATGAGTACCACGAAGTGATCGTGCCAAACTTTCTCATTTTTGATGAGGACAATGCGCCAAAGTTGAATTTGAACGCGAGAGTTAAAGACCCCGACCAAATCGTGATCGATGCCATCAAGCCAGGCATACCCATTCACATTGAGTCCACCCAGAAGCAAATTGCAGGTGAACTAGCCAAGTATCCTGAATCGTGTCGAGATGATTTGGTGCTGGATCTCATGATCGAGCCAGTGGTGAACATTGATCGCTACCTGCCCAATGTTAAAGACAAACGAAGAATTACCATGATCAATATCTACGGGTGCCTCGCTCGCACTCCACTGGAATGCAGTTACGCCCTAAGCGACAACGGTGCCATCACCTTCGACATCGGCGACCTCACAAAACACCTTAAATTCTGCAGACTCGCCCTCGAACGCGACATCAAAGCCGGCAAGCCCTTCGCCGCGCGCGAAGCTGCCCGGTAATTCCCCCTCCTTTTTCTGCCCTCTCTTGGAAAGCGTCTCACCAGAACGGACAACGATGCGGACAGCGGGGGTGATGCGCACAGCCGGGCTCGAGTCCGCGTCAGCCGGATTCACGCAACGCCAGGACCCGGCCCGCCCGGGCGCTGGCCGGGGACGAAAAGGTGCCAGCCCAGAACCCGCTGCCCGCCCTGCGACAACGCCGCTGGCACGACACGGACACGGGCCGTACGCGGGTCATCAAGCCGGATCGGGTGAAGTTGCCAGATGACGATCAGGCGGCGAAATGGCTCAAGCTTTGAGGCGGCTGATCAGCGAGAATGGATGAAACATTGCCGCCCATGACGCCAGAAACCCTTTGGGGAGCCCGATGAAACGTCCACTGCGAATCAGCCATCTCCTCATGGCATGCGTGCTTGCCACGCTGTCACCGGCGTCGATGGCCGCAGACCCGGACGATGGGCCAACCCTGAAACAGTTCCAGGATGTGGACCCGCCTTATTCGCATCACCCCCTGACAACGCCATTTACCTTCACCTGCCATACCCCGCTCGACGAGATCTTCGTGGCATTTGCCACCAGCTGTGACATGCACGGGGTGCCCGGCGTTGATGCAGGCCTTGTCTCTCACCACCTTGCGTCTTGCGATCGCGAATCCGAGCGAGACGGCTACAAGCTGTGCGGTCGCTGGTACAGCCAGAGCAGGATCGAACCCTTGTTGCTGGTCCAACCAATGACCGAAGGTGCGCTCAATTTCGTTGATGATCCGCTCAGGCTCTACGACGGCATTCAGGACCGGACGCCGATCAAGGATGGTCAAACCAAAATGGATCGCTGGTACAAGACCGAAGTGGCCGGGTTCTGCCGATCCAAAACCACCGGGCGTGACCGCATCATCGTGCGACAGCACCCCGGCGCCATGACCATCGATTGGTATTTCTACAGCGTAGAAGCCAGCACGGATCGGAAATGGGAATACCGCTTCCTCAAGTTCCTGCAGAACCAAGACCCCTACGAACTCACCGAGCAGTTCATGCGGTGCGATGCCAAGAATCCCCGGTCAGCGCCTTTTTATCTGGCGCAGATCAGTCCGTGTGAGTGTGTGGAGTAGTGACAAAAGGGCACATATGACACAAGACAGGCAAGCGTAGGGTCGGGAGGAAATCATGACGGTGCAGGTACTTCGGCTTTCCATTGTTCTGATGTCGTTGCTCCTCGCGTCCGGCATTGCATCCGCGACATCACGTCCTCCACCGCCTGAAACCAGACACCCGCATTCAAGACCTCAAAGTCCGCTTGAGAGTCAATTTTGTGAGGATCAGCGGCACTATGGCGGTGGCACCGATCTATGTAGGGCCATCCGCAGCGGCCGTTACTCCCACGTCAGAACGGTGCAAGGAAAAGGGGGGAGCGCGTCATTCTACTTGGCAGTTTCGTCGGGCACGGATGGTCAACATGGCCTTTACGACCGAAACGGCAGCTACGTTTGTTCCCCCAGCGGCGGATACGGTGGCCGCGGCAGACGGAACTGCCCCAGCTGGGTTGAAGGATTGGATTTGTAGTCTCAACCCACACGCCGGAAGGATTGGAAGAATAAAGCTCTGGAGCGCTACCCGATGATGCCGTCTCGTCCCGATCGCATCCGCTCGCGCCCCAAACCGACACGCAGGTTTGACACCCGCCAGAATCGGCAGATAGGCTCCAGATTAGCGGAGCTTTTACTCCTGATTCCTGTTGCGAGCGAGGAGGCTGCGCTGCCCGCATATTTCGAAAAGCGCTGTATCAATGCTCAGGAGCTGACCCCGATGGCTAATTCGACAAAGCCTTTATTGAGCTGGCAGACATTTGCTTTCTTGGGCGCGTTGCTCACCTGCAGCTGGACTGGGGTCACTGCTCAGGGTGTAGTCGAGCCCAGCGCTGGCGCTGAGCCGGAATACGCGAACCGTTTACGGTGTCGGATTCAAGGACAAACTGTGACACATAAAGATAATGGCGACACGTCTCCCCCAAGGCCTTTTCAGTCAACAATACTCGTAGAGAAATCTTCAGAGAAAATTGAATTTCGAATCGGCGGATACGCTGGCGAAGCTAAATGCACGGACTACGAATGCATTGCTGAGATCAGACCCGCAGGCGAAAAATCGCTCCACTGTACTTCAACTGCACAAATCGCAGTACTAGACCGGCATTCCCTGCACATGACCCTTAAACGAGAATTTCGCTGCGATAAAAACGTCGACATAGTACACTCCGGTGAAGGGATCTGCGAGATTTTGACTGCCCCTAAATTTTAGAGTTTCGCAGTTTGATCAGAGCGCAACCGAGTGAGTCTTTGACTACTCTCTCACTTTCGATTGCCACTATTGAGCCTGCCGCTCACGTATCTCCCGTAGAATAAATTCCAGCCGTTGTCCCGGACTCATGTACGGCACCCAGATCGGGTTGCCCCCGTGCGCATCGTAGAGATCGTACAAAATCGTCGCCATTTGACGCGATTCCGACTCTGAACTCAGCTGGCACTCAGACGGGGGCGGAAACGGGCGAATAGACTCGAGAACAAACACCATGTCTTTTCTCCCCTTGACGGCTTCAGCTTCCAGAGCCCTAACCAGGCGATCAATTGCCATCTGGTCAGATTCGCCGGCCTTTCTTTCATCCACCGAGACTAAGCCGGCCAGCCGCTTTCTGAGGTACGCCAAACCATCAAGCGCTCCGCGATCCAGAAAGATGAAATTTGAAGCTGGCGCGCAATTACCTGCCTTCTTTTGCACTGCCTCAAAGGCCTTCTTCTCAGCCGCGAATTGAATCTTCAAAAGGTCGTTCTGAAATTGAACGTGTCCTGCAGCATCTCTGATGCTGGCAGGCCTTGGGCCTTGGTTATCTTGCATGTGCGCTGTGGCGGATTGCGGAATTACCGCATGACCTTGGTCTCTAAGTAAATCAATCAGCGAGCTCTTGCCGCTGCGAGACCCACCCGTCAGCACGACTCCAAAAACACCGGGAAGTGGCGAAGAAGGGGGTCTGAGGCGTTCGCGAATCAGCCTGCGACGATAAGCGAGATCATCCGCAAGAGTTAAACTGAGAGCTTCAGAATAATCATTGCGGGCTGATTTGGAGGAAATGTGCTTGCCACTCTGGTGGATCAACCAGCAAACCAACACGCCGAAAGCTGCCTCAAGAACTGTAACGAGAGCAAGCCAACCTGGAACTGATTCGCGACCTTCAGCGTCGCAATAGATAAGCAGGCCACTTACGACAGTCGCGAACGCATAAACAAGGATAGGCGCTGCGTAAATCAATGCCGCTGGCATCGCTCCGCCACTAGTCCTGCGGTCGTACATCATCAGATGCAAGGGCGCGAGTCGCTTGTCTCGCAGTTCCAGTTGCAGGCCAACCAAGAAGGACGCGCTGAGTAGACGTTGATACAGGTCCTGATCCAGCAACCACAAGACGTACATGGCCGATAGATAGAGCGCGAAAAACAGAATGACAGCAACCATCAGATTCAGATGGGAGGGCGAGTACTCCAAACCCCAAAGCCCGAGCACGATGCCGATGACCGTGCCCGAAGCTACTGAGATTGTCACAGCCAACTGTCGCAGCGACTGCTGGAGCTTATTGAAATGATGCTGCTCCTCCAGGCACCGATCCTGCTGGATTTGGCTATCGTGCATGCGTGGCCCTCTGGGGTTCTATGAAAGCTGATACTGCCTGAGAATGGTTTTGCGATAAATGGTGGTTGTGCGACGGTCCGATGCTCCTCCCAGTGCCGTCTCTCGATTATGGGCCTCATGGAGCCATGATCTGGGTAGAATCTGAATGACGTCTCGCGGCTATTGGCCATGGCTCTCTCTACTGATTTCGAGCGTGCCAAGAGCTGGACAGCTGTGGACGGATAAATTGGATCAGCGTAGGGGAGGGCATGGTGGCAAGATTCTTGATTGCGTTGATGGTGCTTATGGTCGGCAGTGGTCCTGCGCTTGCCGAGGAGGTGCCGTCTGTCACTATTTGTGAGGCGTCCTACCTCCAATCAAAATCCACCTGTACGGTAGATGGATCGAGGACCGATGACATCTGGCTGATCCGTTCAAATATTCTTACCGGCGCCGGTGTCTTGGTCGGTGGATATATCCAGTTTTCTGACAAGGGCATAGTGTCAGTGGGATGCAAAGCCCCCACTAAGGAGCCCGACCGTATCTCGAACTGTCCTAGAGCGGTTATCTCTCCTGGCTGGGTCAACGCGCATGAGCACTTGAAATACAGCCATGCCTACCCGTCGTCCAAGCTGGCCGCCGTTTATGAGCATAGGGACGAGTGGCGCCTGGGAAAAAATCACAAACGAAAAATTCCCGATCCGAAGCCCATCAGTGAATTTAATTGCCCTTTGGGCAAGCTATGCGTCCTGCTGGGACTGGCGGAAAGTCCGGAACAAACAGAAACGGCGCGGGCATGGATTGAACTGCGCCACTTGGTTGCCGGTACTTCGGTGGTCGCTGGCTCAGGCAGTGCAAAAGGCTGGCTGGACAACGCGGACAGTGGTGACCAGATTGACCTGGAATCAGAAACGTTTCCATTTGCCAGTGACGCTCTGGCAATGTTTGGAAAATTCACTTGCCAGGCTGACAATAAAGACTGGCCGACCGTCAAGAATATCAAGCCTGGAAAGGCCTACATCGCGCATGTTGGCGAAGGTACCAACTGCGTGGCCAAGAACGAAATTAATGCGTTCCTGGCCGACCCTCATCTTGAAAAGGCCAGCCGTGTCTCGATCATCCACGCCGTGTCCGCAGACGAAGCGCAGCTTTCCGAGATGGCTTCGCGAAACATATCGGTGATCTGGTCCCCGCGTTCCAACGCTGCGTTGTACGGGACAACGTTGGATGTACCTGCCGCAAAAAATGCGGGCGTGACCATAGGACTCGGAACAGATTGGTCTCCCACAGGTTCGTTCAGCATGCTCGAAGAACTCGCTTGTGCCCGCAAGCTATATGGCGACCAGCTTAGCGAGCAGACTCTTTGGGAAATGGCCACGAAGGGGTCTTCCTACGCACTGGGGATCGAAGAGAAGTACGGAGAATTGGCCCGAGGGCGTGCGGCAAGCCTTTTCATGGCGCCGTTGGAATCAGCGAGCGACGAAGCTGCTCTGGAGCCTGAGCGGTTTTTTGGCTCAGCCACCAAATCAAAGGCACCCTCCATGTTGGGCGTCTGGATACGTGGCAGGTTGGCAGTGGCCAACCAGTCTTTCGCCGGGGCTATGACGTGTGAGTCCCACAGAATTGGCGATATTTATATTTTCCCGGAGGAAGATCAGGAGCCCGTCTTTGGCAAGAATTTTCGAAGGTTTTACGAGACCAATAAAGGCGCCCCGAAGAGGAGCGATTCCATGAAAAGCAGAACTGTGCAGTTATGGGGCGACGAGGCCGAACAGGCTTCTTGCAATTTGATCAGCACGGCGGAGAAGCGCTAGGGCTTAAGCAATGCTCCAGTCTACGATTGAAGAGGTGTTTGCGCCGATCACGATCGGCATATTTCTGGTCTTGTCCGGCCTGCTTTTGCTTTGGTTCATTCGTAACGAGCCTATCGAGTACAAGAACACGCCCCCAGGACTCGTACAGATTCTGAGAGCCATTTACGGACCCTATCTCCCAAAGCCGGGACAGGGCAGGAGCACGATGCTGGGCTTTATGGCAGTCTTTTTGTCATATGGAGCGGGCATCACGCTTCAAGCCTGGTCCGATGCGATAAAAAGCTATGAATACTCCACGGACATCGATTTGTTTTTCGATCTGCCCGAGGCAGACGTTCTCCGGTGGAGGACATTGATCAATGTCGAAAGTCAAAGCCTCACGCACGTCGGCAAGTCTATTCTTGCATCTATCTCTAGCGAGCCATATCAGCGCCATTACCTGAACAAGTTCGCCGCCTGTGAGCACAGCGCCCGTCGCAGAGTCTTTTCGGCAATGACAAAAGATGCTGGTTCAATGATCAACTCATGTGCCGATAAAATTTCTGAGAAAGAATCTTTCTGCACCCAGATTATCAGTGACGTCTATTACGAAAGCGTCAATTATGCAAAGCAAGAAAACGACAATTTATATCAGGAGTACCGCAGTCTCAGCGACAAGCAAAACTTTTACAGCAGTTGCCACTTTATAACGCTTCGTTTCATGGCAGTTGCGTTGATCGCAACTATATTCCTCGCCATCGCCAAGGCGTCTGGAAGACTCCCAATATGTTGGAAAGGCGACGAACAATTCAACCTTCGACTGGTCGTCCGATTGATCTGTCTGCTGTGCATTTATGTGGCACTCATGGGCACATTTGGCTGGTCCTACGCTAATGCGGGGGACGAAAAATACAAGCGTGTGTTCGGCGGTTACCGCGACCGCGTCGTTCAGTACCCTAGGCCAGAATCGAGAATGCATGAAATAACCGAGACGCCAACAACTGCCAACTGCGAGAGGAAAGTCCCATGAAGCCAGTGCAGATTCTAGTTAGTCGCTCTCTGACAAAATTTGCGATGGTTCTGTTGTGCTTGTTGCCCCCGGTCACCCACGCATCCGTAACCCTCAGTTGCGGCGAGAATACCGTCAAGTTGCCTGACGGAGAAGGCTCAAAGCCCTCGGTCAACGGCGTCCCCGCAGATGAGTGGAAAGAAACCGACGAACATTTCTTCCTCGCATTCAAGCCCTATGGCGAAAAGTGCTACGCGCCTCATTTTTCTACGATGTATTTGGCTATGCGCTCCACTTCCAGTACGTTCTATTTGTTTAGCGCTCATATTGAGATCGCGTTTGGCGAGTCAAGAATGCTCAGCTTTGCCGAACATCAAGGCTATGGAGGAGCGAAAATTCGTACGGAGTACGGTACCGACTTTACTTACGGTTTGTTGACCCAAAGGGGGGCGCTGAACGCGGTGTGCGGTTTTGAAGTCATTCGCTTGGATCGCTCCAATGGTGAAGCGGAATATCTGCCCCCCGTGAAGGTCTATGAAAGATCTAACCCGGCCTTCGAAGCACCAAAACGATGGGAATCAGCAGACGGATCGCCTCGAAATGCACCTGATTTGCTCGGAATTTCGCAGGAAACTGTGCTTGCGCCGCCCCACGCAGAGTTGCCAAGTGGGGCCAGCAACAGTGAATTTTTCTGGAAGGAGTTGGATCGCAGAAAAATAGCGGAACGGCCGCGCATTCATTCCTCGATAGGTTGGAAGTTCTCGAAGAATGCGCTTATTCTGAGGCACGGATCCCTGCCAAGAACGTATTTCAATAAAACGGGGGACGTAATCAATTGCGAGGTAAAGAAAGCAGTGGATAAATTGTTCTGAGGCAGGATGAGCAATAGCGACTGATGGCTCGCCCAGTTCGATGAGGGCGCCACCGCTTCTATGCGGATGGGTTTCATTTGTGGGCTCACGCCATTCATGAATTTGGCCTCCACGCAGATCCTTTTAGTCAGTCGCTATTGCCGATTCGGTAAGGCCGCTTGCATCAATGATTCGAAGCGTTGTTTGTCCACTGAATCATTACGGCGGCTGTACCTTAGCGCGATGCAGATGGTGAAGCGTCCCAACGCGAGACCAACGTTGATGAATCCTTTGCTTGATCGTGAATGTCCTCAGGATCGAATCCCAATGTGACATGAAGGTCCTTTTGGCCGAGGCCGACCAATCTACGAAGCTCTTGGGCACTCTCAGCCTCCACAATTACATACCAAGCCTCCCTGCGATCACTAGCCAGCCGCGCCAGGCCCACTAGGGCAAGCTCAATTTCGCCTTGAACTACAAAGGACAGCTGGTCGGAAACCACCGATTTCATTTCGACAGGATCGATGATCGTTACGTGAAATTCAGCTCCGTCACGCGCTTCTTTATTTGAGCGCAAAAGGCAATATCGAGGAGCGCCGACAAGCAGCTCCATTTCGGTCAAATGGTTCGCAACTTCCTGCTGATGAACAGAGCACCTTAGGTACGACCGCCCCAACGAGTCCTTCGCAATTTGAGGTGCTACTCGAATCACTATTCGATCACCAGATTTTTGGCGACCTGGCCGACAGCCAGGTCGGGTCTAAGGCCTTACTAGAGACTAGCAGATGTTGATAACGGGCCATTGCAATGCGGCTTCCTCGGGTTTCCGCTCGCGTATGAGGGGCCTGAGCCTGCCGCTCTGCTTCCCGTTCCGGCAGGAGGTCCTTGATCAGCTGAGCAACGAGCCATTCGAGCGCCGCAAGGTGTGCCGCCAGCACAAGACCTCACCCCGTCCGCAAGGCTAAGCCCCGCCGCCAGACCGGGTGACGACGCAGCGAGGCCCACAGCTGACTCAGCAGTGGAATCGCTCAACTCCACAATGACGGTGGCCACGCCACGCGACTGCAATTCCGGTTGAATAAGTGCGCTGACCATCATTTTGTGGGCTCTCCGTATAGCGCGAACGAATCAGAGAGCGCTCAGTATCGTTTGATACTTGGCAGTCACCAACTCGAACCCCTTTTTGGTCGGATGCAGTTCGTTCGCCCACCACTTCTCGTAGCCCACCCCGTAAGAAAGTGTTTCGCGAAGGTCCACATGGTGTACGTGCGCAAAAGTCGACAACGATACGACGCCGCTCAACATGTCATTGAATCGGTCCATGACCGCCTTCAACATTTTGATGCGCTTCTGCCTCTCAGCGGGGGTGCGGCCCGTGAAGCCTTTTCTCTGGAATCCCGGTTCCAGCCACGGTCCGGGCAGCGGCCCCCAGCCTCCGGCGAAACCACGGCCGTCTGGTACCGGATAGTCGTAGCCATGCACGAGTATGGGAATCTGACGCCCGAGCATTTCCTCGCAAACGCGCGATACCGCGCCGATTATTGTGATGTAGGCCGAGCGCACCCGCTCGTTGATGACGCCATCCACAATCCGTTGGTTGAACCCAGCTTCCGGCGAGTTGATGTGATTCAGCAGAATCGCAAACTCGTCGCCCGCCACGTCGTTGCCGCCGCCGGATAGCAACACCGCCTTGGGAATCTGCTGGTAACGCAGCATCTTCTCCAGGCGCCGAATGAAATCTGAGAGCTGACTGCCTTCGTAGGCCATACCTTCAATCGTGTCGCCTTTGTGCGCGACCGACTCCACTTCGTACCCGTAGTCGTCCTCCAAAATCTTGAGGACATCGTGGAAGGGATAGTCAAACCATGAATCACCTTCTGCCACCAGCCAGCCTGCGTTTCGCGTCGATGTGCTGGCCGCCGCTTTCGATTCGGTCGCCGCCAAGCCCGGGACCTGCGGCGAGGGCAACTGTGCGAGCACCTTCGCCCGCGCCTTCTTCACTTTTCGCCGCGATCTGAGAAGCGTTTCCGCTTGCTTATGGCCAATATCCATTGCTGCACTTGCAAGCTTGTTGAGTCGCATTGGTGGCTTTCCTTTGAAGGCCCGGAGGCGTCACCATCGTACGCCCTTGCTGATCAATAACCAACGGTTTCTTCGAATGATTTGGTGGCGTAAATAGGGGAATTCTATCCACTGCTCACTTGCCGCCTGATACCCCGAAAGGACGTCCGGTGATATTTTCACTGTGACGGTGTCGAGCGCTGAGACACAGAGTCAGGCTACAGCTATTCGGGTTTGCCGTGCGCACGTAGGGAATGATGAGCAAGATCTGAAGTCCTTGAGCCGCAGATTTGCTTTCATTGTAGGAAGGGCCATCCGAGCCAGGCTCAGTTTTTATCTGTCCTAGAACGGCCAACCCGTTTTCACTGCAATGGCGCAGGAGTGCCTATAAGGTTCACCCGGCGGCCTGCAGAGGAATCGCCCCAATTCGAGCCTGCAACAGGCCAGTTCTCGCCCAAATCTGGTTGTGAGAAATTTCACCACAGCTCGACCAAGTTGGTTGCCGCTGAATGATGAGTTGATTGTGCATCGTGGATTCTACCCACAATCGGGGGTGGGTCGACGAGGCAAACCAGCGCCCCGTAGCGCTGGTTCACGTCGTACAGTTTGTTGGTGCTGATCACCTCCCATCGTCGGACCATGCCCCTGGCTCCGATCCCCATCAGCGCGATCGGCTCCCGGCGCGACCGGCACTGGGTAACTGCCTCGCTGAATGCTTCGTCTTTCGTTGGGTAAAGCATATCGGGGAAGCAGGAAATCTTGTACTTGAGTGAGCGGGCCATGAGTGTCTCCGTTGATTAGGTACACATCAGGTATCAGTCTGCAAAGGATTATGTTTGCCGTGGGGGCGAACCCAAGCAGCGTTGTGAAGGCGTCAGGAGGAGGCGAGGTCACCATTTGAATTGCTCCGGGTAATGTCCTCGAGTTAAAATTAATGCGCTGGCTGGGAGTCGCGAGACGCCGATTTCCCGAGTTGCAGCACGACGGCAGCGATTTCGCTCCGATTCGAAATTTAGTCCGGACCCGCACAGGAAACGTGCGTCTGGAATTCGTCCATTTCGATTCGGAGGTAAACATATGAAATTCCGTTGTCTCATTTCCCAGCACCTGTCCCACGCCGCTCTACCCGGGCGGGCGAACCTCACCTCGGCTTCACCATCGCTCATGCTTTTCTCCTGCAGACCGGGCCAAAGCGATGACGATACCGATGCCGGATTCCCAGTCAGGACGGTCACTGGCGCCCAAGCTACGGGGATGGCGGTCGTAATCCGCCTCATGCAGGGCCTGCGTTTCTTCGGCACTGCTGCCGCTGGTTCACTGATTCTGGACGTGGAAGCGTTCCAAGAGAGTCGCAGCTGTCGAGCTTCAGCACGGCATTTCGCATGGTCCGGGTCCCGCAAGTCGCTTGACCTGAATTTCACTGCCAGCATCTACTGAGGAGGCGCCATGAGAATCTGGAATCACACCGAGAATGGTGACATGGAGTTAAGCCTGATCCGTTGCGAGCGTTGCCAGGAGTCAACTTCCGCAAGTGGAGATGGAATGAGCAGGCTGCGCGAGTTCATTCAGATCACAATCGATGCGGGCCCTGATGCGCAGTACTTCGTGGCGGGCGAAAGCTTGGTTGCGGACCTGTGCGAGCGATGCGCTCATGAGTTGCTCTCACCGTGTATTCGTCGAATCCGATCAGCCACGGGGGAAATTGACTTTCCTTTCTTGAATCTTGACGAAATGGGCATTGACGCGCCGGACGACGACTCTTGTTCGGAGCCGAAAAAACTCTGATCTGGAGAATGCGCGACATCCCCTGGTAGGCCAGGGGATGTCGCGTGAAGGCTCCCAGAACGGTGCAAGATTTAGACGATGGAGTAGTTGATGCCGTTGTGCTAATGCCGCGCAGAGTGAGTTGTTTCGACAGGAGCAGTTGTGTCAAATCGCGCTTCGTAGGTGGCGGCAGCCCGCCATCAACACGATTTGTTGAATCAAGAAGCGTTCCTTGCTTTCGGATCTGGGCAGTGTTTGACTTGCTTTGCTATGGCCAATTGTTCACGAAGCAGCTCGATTTGGCCGCGAGCTTCTGCCGCTATGGTCTGGGCCTTCTCTTTTGCCGATTCGGATTGCTTTAGTAACTCGGCCAATCGCTTTATTTCTTCAGCGTGCGCGGCAGCCAAGCCCTCGGCCCTGGCTTCCCGAGCCATGGCTGACAGCTGTTCGCTGCGGAGTTGGATAACTTCTGCGCGGGCCTCGTCACGCTCCCGAACGCGCTCGTCCACTTCGTGCCATGCCTCGCTCGCGGAGCGCGAAGCTTTGTCCACTTCTTCATTTGCGTGCAGCCGAGCCTCCTCAATTTTTTGATTGGAATCACGTTCGCACTCGCCAACGATTTCCGAGACGGCTTGCCGCATCAACCTCTGTGCCAGCGCTTCTTGCGAAGTACTCAGCTTGCGTAATGAAGCGTCTTCCACTCGCAGCTTTTCCTCGCAAACCTTGATGAGGTCGCTGACAGTGCCGTTTCCTCCCTCACTGCCGATGTGTTCGCGTACGGCCGGGATCGTTACAGGCCTCCCTGCGATACGCAGCTTTCTCACCGCCTCCATCACGATTTCTTCGGTTACCTTGGCCGGTCTCCCTGGTTTGTTCATTTGTCACCTCATTTCGTAATTTGCGTAAAGAAAGATTCGTAATTCCGTAACTGCTCCTTTACCGGTATCTCGAGAAAATGAAGTTGAATCGGAGCGGGCCACGATGCGGGGCAGGGATGCCCTGCATCTGGCATGGCCACCAGTGGGCGAAGGGTCCGAGCACGAGTCAGGCCCCTTGCCGGCGAAGCCGGTGTAGCCAAGGCGTCGAGGCGGCGCGGCTTCTGGCGCCGCTCGTCAGCTTGGCGACAGGGCTTGATGCGGCACAGGCCCGGAGCCATTTCGGTTCAGAGCTGGGACTTGCTCTGGAAGCCGAGATGGACGGTCAGGCGGTTATCTGCAGAACCGATTCCGTTTAGAAGCCGGCAATTCAAGATTCGACTGATGCGTGCTCTGGGCTCAAATCTGACTGTCCAGAATTTCCTGCGCGGATTGGAATCCGCCGGACTCAGCGGTCGCGTCTTTCGGAATCAATGCCCTATTCGCTGGCCACACCGGGTGATGTGATCGAAGGTGAACCGATGGGCATGGGGTGCTTCCTCACAGCGGCCGATCAGGTTGGTGGGAGATGTGTACCAGGTCCTACGCTTCACGCGTACCGGGCCCGAACAGACCGGGCAGCTACCGGAATATCGAACGAGCTGCAGACGTCGCTCGGTGTGACGGGGTGGTCGACGCCACTCAAGCAGCAGGTCCTCGTCGGCGTTCATCAACTGAAGCCAGCCCGGAGCGCTAAGGATCCGAGCATCGAGGACCTGGAAGAGGGGAAATCCCCAACGCCAAGCCATGGTCAGAACCAGTGCCGCCGTAACGACCATGGGAATGGTCCCCGAGGCCTTGGGTGCCACGAGTAGCGCCATCAGGGACAGCCAGCAGAGCGCCAACGTGGAGAGCATGCCGAGTAAGCCGAGCCCGAGATAGATCCAACTCTTCCAACCTCGAATATCGATTCCCGCGGCCAGATTTCCGAGGGCGCGGGAGGTTCGGCTGTCCTCGCAGCGGTATCGGACATTCCCGGGTTGTAGAGCACTGATGGGCGCAGGGTGGTCGTCCTCAGAGGGAAGCGTGGCGAGGGAGGTGAGCCGGAACAGGTAGCGGGTCATGTGACCGGAGCCACCCCCAGGGGACCGGTCGAGGACGGGCAAGTGAGCGTGGCCGTCGTCACGGGCCGACTGGAATAGGTGTTCCTGCTTGCGTTGGATTAAGGCCTCGGCCTGGTTGAACAGCGTTCGCATTCGCTTGGAAATATCGTCCGGATTTGATGCGTCAGGCATCCAGCCGGGACGAAGCTTTCGGATGGCCTCACGGAGCTCGAGTGGAGTGAAACCGGCGGAAGCCTGATCCGGATTGGCGCTGGCGCACAGGGCCAGGCTGCGAATGAATTGCCCCGGGAGATGGTCGCGCTCCTGCCATTCGGAGACCGCGTTCAGAAGCAGATCGAGGCTGGGTCCCATCGGGGTTTGATCCGGGTTGTTCCCGTGTTTTGTCGGCGCCGGCGGCAGTGAGATGGAGTCCGTCATTTCAATCCGAGAGTGCTGACCATGGAAGCTAACCACAATGTGCGACAAACCTTCGCGCTCAACAAACACTACGTGCTGGTGCACGTCCGAGACGTGGCCCGGGGCGCTGCCTGTGATTGCCGGTGCCCGGCCTGCGGGGAGAGTTTGGTGGCCAAGCAGGGCATGATACGGGACTGGCACTTTGCCCATGGCCAAGGGGCAGACTGTAGCGGGGCGGTCGAAAGCTCCCTTCACCTGGCGGCTAAAGCGATCCTCCAACGAGGATCGGGATTGATGGTCCCCAAAGGGAAGGTCACGGTCATGAAACAGCTTGCGGACGGCAGGAAGTTCCGCGGGCGGTCTCGATATCGAGCGGCTTGGATGGACTACGACCAGGCCAAGGCTGAAGAGACGATCGGACCCGTTCGCCCTGACATCACGCTGGTGTCAGGGGGGCAGAAAGTCCTCGTGGAAATTGCAGTGACCCACCCAGTGGACGAGGCAAAGGTCGGGGTGCTTGAGCAGATAGGGCTGCCGGCCATGGAAATCGTTTTGTCCTTGGATCACCGGGGTCTATGGTCCTGGGAAGACCTTGAACGAGAGGTGATCGAAGACGTAGGCAACAAGCGCTGGCTCTGCCCGATTGATCGCGAGGCGATGCTGATAGAAGCCGAGAAGCAGGCCGACGAGAAAGCTCGGGCCGCGCCGGTTATCGAGACTCGTCCGGTGAGGTACCGATGGCATGTCCAAGGGATGATCGTGGACGCGGTCGAACGGTCTTGGGGCATTTGTGTCTGGTCGAGCTTCCACCCGGACGTAACACCCACGGTGTCCGCCATTTGCAAGCAACTCGGGGGCAGTTACAAGCCGTCCTTTCGCAATTGGGTCGTGTCGCGCTTCTTTAAAGACGAATTGTTCGACATGTTGGAGAGGATCGCGGATGCGCCGTATCAGCGAGTGGAACGGACCTGAATTCTCCCCTTTGGGTGTTAATTCGCACGCAAAACTGAGCAGCTCTGATTCGGGTGATCATTGAAATGGTGCCTAATTTTCCGGAGTTTTGCGCCACCCCCGTAGTCTTATGGCCGGGGAACAAGTTTGACGAAGTTATCCTGAAATCAGGTTGACTCATTCAAGAGTTAAATAATTATGTACATTACATTTAAAACAGATAAATAGACTTCCAAAGTGATATCACTTTCAATAAGCTGAGATCCTTCCCAGGCCGCTGGAGTTCTCATGCCCAAATCCACCCCAAAAGTCGCCCAGAAAGTGGCTTCGTCGAGTCCGCGAGCGATCGATGAAAACGCGATGCTGTTGCGATTCCGATCCAAGAATTCGACCTCTGGCGTAACCCGGTTGACGCTGCGTAGAGCGGCCGAAGAATTGGGGATGAATGAAACCGCACTGGTCCACAAAGCCTTGCGTGAGTACATCTCAAGGAAAATCAATTACAAGATGATCACGGGGATCGACAATCTCGAAGGATTCCTCGAACGCAAGCGCAAGGAAACCTGCCAGGTGCCGCTGCCAAACACTGTTATCGGGAGGTCTTCGCGGATGTAGTGAGCCGCCCCGGCTTACCCGGAGGCGTCTAATCCCGCGGAGCTTAGAAGAATGAAAGGGAAATACTCACCGGAGGTGTGGGAGCGAGCGGTGCGGACGGCGCCGTCGTCCCCCCAATGTGCCGGGCACTTTCTTCCCCGCGTTCCACGGTCATTGCGCCGCGCCTTCGGAAGATATGTCTTCCGAAGGCAATCGTTCATCCTCGCATTCTGAGATCACCTCGAACCGATCCCTCAGCGCGGCGCAGTACCGGTCAGGAATCTTCACATTGTCGTAGCCAATAATCTGCCCATCCGCGCGTTGAACGGCCACGGACTCTCCGCCGGGAACTCGCGACAATGGGTTTGTCCGTCGAGAAGGCGCCACCCAGAAAACTCTCTAGCGCGGGTCGGAAGAAGCTTTTTTCCCGGACGAATTCGCTTTGCCGATTCTCTTTCGAGCTCTCACTGGCCCGACAATCCGCGCGAGGCCCGCAGGGCCTTCTCAGCCTGGCCCACCGCGCGTGTCAGGTAGGACGATAGTGCCTCCTCAATGTCCGCTTCCAGGCCGGCCGCCTTGGCGTTCGAGACGATTCGATCAAGTCGAGTCGCGACCTCCGCTTCGAGCGTGACGACCAGTTTTTTTCGGATGAGAGTCTTGGGTTTTCGAAGCAACATGAGAATTCTCCAGCGTGGTGTGTTCAATACTGGTATCCGCTGAAATTGAACACGACGGGAACCAGGTGTCGCCTCGCCCGATGCGAGCAAGGAGCAGAGAAAGGGGATAGGTTTTGTAGCGTCGGCCGCGGACCCAGGGACGCACGGGAAACTCTGGGATCGGCCTGTTCCGGCGCGCACACTGCGCTGCAATGTAGCGGTGCAAAACGAAAACATCGTCCCGGACCGCACGGAATCCAGGCGCCTGCGCGAGTCCTCGGATCAATTGATTGAGGCGTTCATCCTGATGCTGCGTCCAATGGCGGATGTTGGCGCGCATCCTGTCCATCTCCTCGCGTGTGATCCTCCAGGTCCAGGTGACGTGATTGATCCGGTGCTCTCCGTCGGGTCGCAGGTATCGCTGACGCAGGGACGGTGGCACTGGAACTTGTCGCAGCTCGTACAGGAACGGCCATTGAATGGGCGCGGCCCTGGCATCGCGCCAATGCTCGGTGGATAGCAGAGGATGGTCGCCAGCGGTTCTGAGCAACCAGAAACTGAGATCAGTTTTTCCGGGAATGGGAAACAAAACCAGACGGAACGCACATCGTCCTTGGCGGCGGCTGTGCTGTCGCTGCCCATCAGTCGCTGCCAGGTCCAGTCGATCGTCCAGCTTCTGAACAAGCGGGGCGGCGCGATCTGCCGCAACCGTTCCAGAGACGTACCAGTAATAGCCGCTAGAAACCAATTTCTGGATGCGCTGCATGGTGCCGGTCATGGTGGCGCGGATCTCGGGATCAAGCATTGCGCACCCCTTGGAAGGGATGGCGAACGGCGGGGGTTTGGGCTTCCGGATGGGCGGCTTTCATCGGGTCAATAGGTAAGGGGCCTGGTATATCGGTATCTACCTCGAAGTGATTCCGATGATTCAGCAGAAAAGCCGGGCGCGCCGAGGTGCTATAGGCGCTCCGAATGCGTTGCGCTGCTAAAAGAGATTCCAAGGGAAGCGAATGTCTGAGAGTCCGTCCGAGCGAAAAGGCGGGCCGACGGTACGGTAGCGACCAGCGATTTCGGGCAGCCTCGGGAGCGCGATGAAGCGGGCCTATTCGCCATCCGGAATCGGTTTCAAAAATTGTTGATACCGATCTATTGCCTCGATACCGAGAGGCCGGAAAGACCTCCGCGGCCACCAAGCCGATGGTCATGTAGCGCGAGCACCCACTCGTAGCGCCTGACCGCTTTAACGGAGGAATACCGACCTCCGCTCGATGCGACGCATTCCCCTTCGGGAATGCGCGCCAGTTCTAACCAGGCTGGCAGACCGCCGTCGTCGTGTGCCCGTAATGGGGCTGGCACGATGGCAACGGGCACGGACAGGTGCAACTCCTGTCCTTGACCCAATCGATGCAACCGTTGTTGGAGGTAACGACACTGATGGAAGTCGAGTTTGGGCGACTCGGGCACGGGCGATGTGGCAACACATCCAACCCGCGTCTTGGAGAAGGGGGTAACCAGTCCCCCTGGCGGCTGGCCAGCAATGGTCAGACGCTTGCGCGGCACGTGGGCTCAGGCTGCAGTGGTATTGGTACGGTGAAAGGGGGCAACCCTATAAGCCGGCAGTCTCTACAGGTAGCGGCGATGGCCGTCCGTGGTAGAGCGGTACCGAGGAGCGCAAGCAACTCGGATCGGTGGATAGCTCAAGCGTGTAACGGCATCCCTCGAGGATGCTGCCGTGAGTAGCGGTGATGCTGTAGTCCCCACTTCAGTTGGGGCGACGCGCGTCTGGAAGCGTTGTCAGTGGTAGGTCAGGGGCTTTGGAATCTCGCCCGACTGAAAGGCCAATAGGCCGGAGACCCAGAGGGTCAGCTGACAAACGTGATGGACAGCAGCTAAACCGTGAACCTTGATGCGAACGAGGGAAAACGCTGTCAGTTCCGGGTGGTTCCGGATCAGGCTGGTAGCGAGGAGCGGTGATGAGTAGGAAGCCCGGAGGTTCGGGCGACATGTGGAACGATGCGGTCGAAGTAACCACATGTACGGACGTCAGTCCGATACGAAAGTTGCCAGCGGTCGAAAAGTCGCATGCGCCGTGGTGGCGCAATCGAGCGGTAAGCGAAGTGACGAGGTGTGGTGGAGCGGGAGCAGGACCGGCTGGTAACCGGTTCCGGCGTGTGCCTGGTAAGTGCACGTCCCCGTCTTTTTATCTCCACACCCACTCACGAGCGGACCCGACGGGAGTCGGGATCTTTTAACTCAGAATCAGGAGGCAACGATGAAAATCGAATCCGGATTGCATCCGGAACCAATCGCAACGGTGCACCAGCGGAACTGGTGATGGTTGGCCGACCGGCTGATCGATCTGCAAAGGCAGTTCGATCGCAAAGTCGATCACTTCGGTGACCGACATTCTGACCCCCTGCTTCGGCAGGGGGTCATTCTAGGATTTGGATTTGGATTTGGATTTGGAGTTGGAGATGGTTGTTGCGGATTCGCCTCAAATTGATCAGCGATTGGCATCCGAATTGACCAGTCTTCTGTTGAACGTGCTGGAGGCCGACTTTTCGCGAAAATTGGCCCACTTCGTCGCCGGCTGCTGACAGAACGTTATGGTCGGTCATGCGCCTGAGCGGCGGAAACGGAATGGCCGCTAGGCCGGAAGCTGCCAAGGGAACGCCATGCCCGGAAGGGGCGGATAGCGGTCAACGGAAAGCTTTAACTCAGTACCCATAAGCGGCTATCGTCAGACCGCTCGCGCGCGATGATTATTTGCCGCGTGAACTTTCGAGTAGACCGCCACGGAGACCAATGTCATCACAGCTCAGCAGTTGGGATAGGCCGTATGGAGACGCTCACGATGGCGCCGCGTTCCTGTTCTATGTGCTCTTCGGGACGATCGATCCCTCGATTCCTTTGTCAAGAAGTAAGTGGTGATCGAATGGGATGCCTACCGGCCTGAGCTTGACATCATACGGCCCCCGATCGAGACCAGAAGTCCTGGACGAATTCAGGCGAGGTCATTTGTGGGAAGAGCTTCGTCGAGAAGACTCGGAGCTTGCTAACGCGACACTCCGCCAGAGTGATTGCCTGGTGCTTAGGGGTGAAATTACGGCGACCGAGAATCTGAACTATCTGAGGGACACAGTGGGGCTGATTGCTCACCTCGCTGAATCTGGAGCCGTGTCGATTTATGACCCGCTGATGTTTCGATGGTGGTCCGCTCAGAAGTGGCGCGACGAACTATTTGCTCCAAATGGTCCCGTTCCCCGGCACCACACGGCCATCCTAGTTTCCGAGGAGATTTCAGGGAAAAAGTGGTTTCATACTCGGGGAATGCGAAAATTCGCTCGACCAGACATCTCAGTCCACAATGTTTCGGCGGAGCACGAAGGTGGCGTAAATGATCTCTGCAATCGGCTCATTGAGTTCCAAGCGTTGGGTGGGCTCATACCCGAAGGTCAGGAAGTGAGAATCAAAGCACTGCCAGACGGTGGGTTATTCCGTCATGGAGGTCACATTGATGATCCGGATTTCAATAATGTCCACATAGAAGCTTATTGGCCTGATTGGAGATGATGGGGCGTAAGGGCGGAAAGCAGAAATGCGCCCGGTGACATTCAGCACCCGAAAGCGGAAATAGCCCATTCGGGAAAAGCGCAGAGCAGTGAGGCATTATCAAATCCAGAAATGCCAATGGCGTATATGACGACTCGCGGAGGGAAAATCC
>JBFIES010000012.1:0-105280 GCA_041603235.1 Panacagrimonas sp.
CGCCACATACTTGGTCTTGCCGTACTTGTCAGAAGAAATCTTCGTCAAAGCCGCCGTCGTCGTGGTCTTGCCATGATCCACATGCCCAATCGTGCCGACATTCACGTGCGGCTTGATACGTTCGAATTTTTCCTTGGCCATCGCGCACTACCTCGATATTCAGTCTAAAAATGGTGCCCACAGCGTGATTCGAACACGCGACCTCACCCTTACCAAGGGTGCGCTCTACCACTAGAGCTATGTGGGCAATAATCTTTTTCCGCTACTGCAACTGCTTGAAATCAGATCAAAACTGGAGCGGGTGATGGGAATCGAACCCACGCTATCAGCTTGGAAGGCTGAAGTTCTACCATTGAACTACACCCGCAAAATCTGTTGTTTGTCGCCCGCCTGTTACGGCGCGCCACAAACTTGAATCTTTGATCTTCCGCCGCCAGCGATATCACCGCTGGAGCTTCAGAACATCCCGTGCCGTCCGAGTTGGTGGAGGGGGTAGGATTCGAACCTACGTAGACGTTAGTCAGCAGATTTACAGTCTGCCCTCGTTGGCCGCTTGAGTACCCCTCCGCGCTGCAATCTGTCAGACCGCGTGCTGCAACAGACAAAACGGGCGCGTATTCTCGTGACGTGCCCGCGATGCGTCAAGCATCTGGCGCTTTCTTCTTCACGGTCTTGCTGGCTTTCTTGGCCGTCTTCTTGGCAACTTTCTTCTTTGTGGCCTTCTTTACGGTCTTTTTCGCAGGCGCTTTCTTGGCTGTCGCGGCCTTCTTGCCGCCCTTGCCTTTCTTTGCAGCCTTGGCTTTTTCCATTGCTTCGTTCAGGAAAAACTCGCAGTCGAGAACGGAAAATTTTTCCGCATCGCGCGTTTTGGGGATATTGGCCCGCCGCTCGCCGTCCGTGATGTAAGGACCAAACCGACCCTTGATGATGCGAATCTCGGTCCCAGCGAATTCCTTGATGGTCGCCGCCTTGAGCGCTGCCTCGCGTTGCTCGATCAGCTCGATCACACGCTCGAGAGTCACGGTATAGGGATCGTCGTCCTTTTTGAGCGAGACAAACTTCTTGCCGTAACGCGCATAGGGCCCGAACCGACCAATGTTCACCACGACCTCGTCACCGCTTTCCATATGGCCGAGATCGCGCGGCAACTTGAACAGCTCCAGCGCCTCCTCGAGCGTGATGGTGTCGATTCGGTGCTTGCCGCGAATGGAAGCGAACTTGGGTTTGTCCTCGTCCTCTTTGGTGCCAATCTGCACGAAAGGCCCGTAGCGGCCCAGTCGGGCGGAAACCGGCTTGCCGGAAGCCGGATCAGTGCCAATGACACGCGCCTCGGCAACTTCCTGACGCGTCAACTCCTGCTTGGAATCAACTTGCTTCTTGAAGTCACCCCAGAATGCCTCCAGCACCGGCACCCATTCGCGCTCTCCGCGCGAAATGCTGTCCAGTTCATCTTCAAGATTGGCGGTAAACCCGTAGTCCACGTAGCGACCGAAGTGCTCGCTCAGGAAGCGATTGACGATCATGCCCACGTCGGTGGGATTGAAGGCCTTGCCTTCGAGCCGAACATATTCGCGGCTCTGGAGCGTTGAAATGATGGAGGCATAGGTCGATGGCCGGCCAATGTCATATTCCTCCAGCGTCTTGACCAGGCTCGCTTCGGTATAGCGCGGCGGCGGCTCGGTGAAATGCTGATCCGGAATCACTTCCAGCAACTCAACCCGCTCACCTTCTTCCAAGGCTGGCAGGCGCTTGTCATCTTCGTCGCCTTCGTCGCGATCGGCCGGGTCTTCGGCCTTGATGTTGTAGGCCGCCAGAAAGCCGGGCTCGATCAGGACCGATCCGTTGGCCCGGAAAGCGTGCTCATCCGAAGCGCGGAGCTCGACGGCAACCGTATCGGACACGGCCGGCGTCATCTGGCAGGCCACGGCGCGGCGCCAGATCAGCTCATACAGGCGCGCCTGATCCGGATTCAGGAACTTTGCGACATCTTTGGGCAGGCGCGCAGCCGATGTCGGGCGCACCGCTTCGTGCGCTTCCTGCGCATTCTTGGACTTGGCCTTGAAGAAGCGAGGCTCCTCCGGCAGGCCTTTGGCGCCGTATTCCTTGGAGATGACATCGCGAATCTCGCTGATGGCCTCCTTGGCCAAGCTCACCGAGTCAGTACGCATATAGGTGATCAGGCCGACGGTTTCTCCGCCCAGATCCGCACCTTCGTACAGTTGCTGTGCAGCACGCATGGTTCGCGTGGAGGTGAAACCCAGCTTGCGGTTGGCCTCCTGCTGCAGCGTGGAGGTGGTGAACGGTGGTGCCGGATTTCGCTTGCGCTGCTTCTTGTCGACCTTCTTGACCAGCAGACTTCCCGCTGCCGCTGCGAGGATGCGATCTCTGGCCGACTCCGAACTGCCCTGATCCGTGAGCGTGAACTGCTCGAGCTTGCTGCCGTCAAACTCGACGAGCCGCGCCGAAAACGGCGAATTTTCTTTCCGAACCTTGGCTTCAATGGTCCAGAACTCCTGCGGGACAAACGCGCGAATCTGCTCTTCGCGCTCGCAGATCAGCCTCAAGGCCGGGCTTTGCACACGGCCAGCGGAGAGCCCGGGCGATACCTTGCGCCACAACAGCGGCGACAGATTGAATCCAACCAGATAATCCAGGGCCCTGCGCGCCTGCTGCGCATTGACCAGATCACCAGCCACATCGCGGGGGTTGGCGATCGCCTCATTGACGGCGGCCTTGGTGATCTCGTGGAAGACCACGCGCTTGACCGGCTTGTCCTTGAGCGCGCCTTTCTCGCGCAGCAACTCGACCAGATGCCAGGAAATGGCCTCCCCTTCTCGATCAGGGTCAGTTGCCAGATACAGGGCATCCGCCTTCTTGAGCGCCGCCGATATCGCCCGCACATGCTTTTCGTTGCGCTCGATGATCTGGTACTTCATCTGGAACTGGTTGGCGGTATCGACCGCACCATCCTTGGGCACCAGATCACGCACATGACCGTAGGAAGCCAGGACTTCGAAATCCGGGCCCAGATATTTTTTGATCGTCTTGGCCTTGGCCGGCGACTCAACAATGACCAGATTTTTGCTCATCAGCTCACAAGATTCGGGGTCGGTGCGACCCGAGGGGGCGACAGCTTATAGGTGCAGGCCATGGTGCTGTCCAGCGCCACCGCCATTCTCCAATGGCCCGGAAGGGGTTTGCCGCGGGCAGCCGATGCTGCCATTCAGTGCAGATATCCGCCCTGAAAATAAACCAGATCCTCGAGATGATCGAAGGCCTCTTCGGCATCAGGTTGATTCACCATGACCAGTAGGCAGACCCATTTCACACGGTCCAGATCCACCTCGTCTTCAATGGCCATGAGGCGATCAATGACCAGTTCACGCGCCGCTGCGTCGAGAATTCCGAGCTGCTCAAGGTAGAGCAGGAAGCCCCGGCATTCGACCGAAAGCCGCACCAGTTCGTCCTTGGAATACAGGCGCAGCGCGCTGCGCGGACCAAAGATCAGCGGTCGCTGGCGCTGCTCCGTCAGGCCATCCAGCCAGGAAAAGGCGTGGTTGACCTCCTCGACCGGAAATCCGGCAGCGGTCAGTTCATCACGCAAAGTTTCCTGATTGTCCATATCAGAGAACTCTCCATGCTGATAGTTCTCGAACAGGTACATCAGCACGTCCAGCACGGTCTCTTTCATCACTCCCTCGTGTTGGCGTTCGGGCACCTGAAGCCGGCACCCCACAAGGCGGACGGTACCGGGCACGTGGCCGTCTGTCCACGCCGGGCTGAGCCGCCTTGATCGCCACTGCCGCTAGGCCAGACGCATGACCCGGCCGCCTGCCGCCGGCGCAATGCGCCCTTCCAGCTCCAGTTCCAGCAGCGCGGCGCTCAGCACATCGACGGCACGCCCCGTTCTTTGTGCAATAACATCAATGCTTTGCGGATCATCACCCAAGGCATCGAGAATGTCCTGGCAAGGGTGGTTGCTGCTCCCAGCAACAGCTTCGCGAGGTGGGGCCGTGCGCAGCCACTGGCCAACCTGAGTCCCAATCTCTTCGAGAATGTCGTCCACACTCTCGACCAGCTTGGCGCCATTACGGATCAACTGGTGGCAGCCGCGGGCCATAACATTGTGAATTGAACCGGGAATGGCAAACACATCGCGACCCTGCTCAGCCGCCAGACGCGCGGTGATCAGCGACCCTGAATTTCGCGCCGCCTCCACAACCAGAACCCCCAGCGCCAAGCCCGAGATGAGCCGATTGCGTCGCGGAAAATGCTCTGCGCGGGGCGCGGTGCCGGGTGCGAATTCGCTGATCAGCAGCCCACTGCGATCAATCTCTTCCGCCAGCGCCTTGTGACGGGCCGGATAAACGCGATCCAGGCCCGTAGCGCAAACCGCAACGGTCGGCCCCTTCGCCATCAGCGCACCCCGATGTGCGGCGGCGTCAACGCCGAGCGCGAGTCCACTGGTGATCGTCAGGCCGCGCCGCGAAAGCTCGGCGGAGAAACCCTCGGCCGTTTCCAGGCCCTGTGGCGTCGCTGTGCGCGAACCCACCACGGCCATCTGCGGCAGGGCCAGCAAATCGGGGTCGCCGCGAAAAAACAGGGCCGGCGGGCACCCGCCAATTTCCCGCAAACGTGCCGGAAATTTTGGGTCCTGCCAGGTCAGCAGACCTCGATTTGGCATCAGACACCACTCGATGTCCTGCTCGATACGCCCCGGGTCGATACCGCTTAGGGCGTCGATACTGGCTTGCGACGCGCCTGCGTTGCGCCAGGCACTAGGCCCGGCATCGATCGCCGCCTGTGCGCTACCGAATCGCTCGATGAGCGCGATGATGGGGCGCGCACCCAGCCCGGCGCACCGAATCAGTTTCAGCCAGCTTTCGAGTTCCCCCTTATCGCCGGAAAGCGACACGCGCGGGCATCCCGGCGGCTATCGCGCGCGTCCGGGCACAGGTGAAGCGACCTTGTCCAGGGTGTGAACCGGCTTGAGCAGCGTCATGACAAGGCCGAAACTGGCCCGCGGGGTGACCTTGAAGACCAGCAACTGCCCGGCATAGGTCTCCGGCAAGGAGACACGGCGCCCGGTATACGGGTCCGTGGCACGCTCACCGGCCTGGAATATGTCCAGCACGTGGCCCGGCTCCAGACCGTGATTGATGCCGCGATTGAGCGTCACGATCTGGTACTGACCGATCTGGGACACCCCGTCTGTAACGGCAATGATGCGCCCGGAAATGTCCTGCTCAGGCGCGCGCGGCACAAAGTTGGCGTTGAAGGCTTCGGGCTCGGTCGGCAGCAGCCGGTCGCCAATCAGGGCCTCGCGTGTGGTGCTGGCCAGTGTGGCTGTTGCAGGTGCGCCGTATTCACGTATTTCTGCGTCACCGACCGGAATCGCCTCGTGCCCGAGCAGGGCACCGTCATCCGGGTCCCGATAAGGCTGGCCACGACGCACCACAGCGTAGCTGTAGGCCTCACCTTCGGGCAGGTTTTGCACATAAGCATCAAAGCCGGTGCCGCCCACCAGATGCCGCCCGGCAAATGCGAGCAGGTACGGTGCGGCGTTCAATTCATCTGTAGTTACCAGACGCGGCCCACGCAGGAAATCACGAATGGCGTCAATTGGAATCAGCGGAATTGAGCCTTCCAGCGGCAGTTCACGCACCTGCGGGGACAGTCGCTCCAGTCCGACACCGCTGTTCGCGCTGGCATATCCCGCGCTGCGAATCTGGGGCCGCCCGTTCACATAGACCAATGTGAGTACTTCGCCCGGATAAATCTTGTGCGGGTTTCGAATCTGATTATTGACGTACCAGACCTCCGGCCACTGCCACGGATCCAGCAGAAAACGGTTGGCGATCCCCCACAATGTGTCGCCGCGTTTGACGGTATAGGTCAGCGACCCTGGGCCCTGGGCCACCGGAGCTGGCGCCGCTACAGGCGCGGGCGGCGGCGCAGTTTGAGGCTCAACGACTGGCGCCGGCGCGGGCCGATTGGTCTGCGTAACTGGCGCACGGCTGGCGCAGGCTGCCAAAGCCATTCCCGCCATAACTGGCAGGATGACTCTCGGCAGACACTTCATGTCCAGCCCAGACCGACTATAATTTCCCATGACGGCGCTTCCCTTGGGTTCCCCACGTGATTCTGGCACAAACTCGAATTACGACACAGGCTTGGCGCTGACTCTACCAGTAGATTCGCAACTCGTCTTATGTCGCTTCTCACCATACTCCAACATCCCGATCCTCGTCTCCGGAAAAAAGCCGCTCCTGTCGAGCAGTTTGATGCCGAACTCGACCAGTTGATCGACGACATGTTCGAAACCATGTACGACGCTCCAGGCGTGGGTCTGGCTGCCAATCAGGTTGGCGTCATGTTGCGGGTCGCCGTGATGGATTGCTCCGACAAGGACGCCTCGCCAGAACCCATCGTCATCATCAATCCCGAGATTCTGGAAGCCTCTGACAAAAAGGTCATGGAAGAGGGCTGCCTGTCTTTGCCTGACACCAACGAGAAGGTGCAGCGCTTCAATCATCTGCGCATGAAAGCGCTGGACCGCAAAGGCCAGCCCTTTGAGCTGGAAGTTGAAGGCCTGCGCGCACAGGCGATCCAGCACGAGATCGACCACCTCGACGGCAAGCTCTATATCGATCAGCTTTCGAGCCTCAAGCGGGAGCGGATCAACAAGAAACTGCGCAAACAGCGGCAAGTCGCTTGAGGCTGGTCTTTGCGGGCACGCCGGAGTTCTCCGTTGCGGCGCTGGAGGCTTTGGTTGCGGCCGGCCATGAGATTGCAGGGGTCTACACCCAACCCGACCGGCCTGCGGGTCGCGGCCGCAAGCTCAGCGCATCACCGGTAGCACAACGCGCCGAACAACTCGGCATTGCAGTATTCAAACCGGCAAAACTGCGTGGCGATGATGAGGCCATTGCCCAACTGCGTGCGCTGGCACCGGACTGCATGGTGGTGGTGGCCTATGGCCTGATCCTTCCGCAAGAAGTGCTGGATATCCCCGCCCACGGCTGCATCAATATTCACGCATCTCTGCTCCCGCGATGGCGCGGCGCCGCGCCAATTCAGCGCGCGATACTGGCTGGGGACACCCAGAGCGGCGTGACGATCATGCGCATGGACCAGGGGCTGGATACCGGCGCCATGCTGCTGCGCGGCGAGACGCCAATCACTGAGCAGACCACAGCGGGTCAACTGCATGACGCGCTCTCAAGCCTCGGCGCAAGTCTGATCGTCGAGACGCTGGCCCGTCTCGACAATGGCGACCTCGATGAGACGCCGCAACCCGATACCGGCGTGACTTACGCCAGCAAACTCGACAAACAGGAAGCGCGAATCGACTGGCAGCTTACGAACACGCAACTGCTGCGCGCCATACACGGCTACAACCCGGTTCCGGGCGCCTGGAGCCTTTTGGCTGATGCCCGCATCAAATTGCTGCGCGCAAAAGCATCCACCCTCAGTCACGCAGGGCATTCATCCCCCGGCGATATTCTGGAGATCAATCAGGACGGCATTCACGTCGCAACAGGGGACGGTACGCTCTGCCTGACTGAAATTCAGCGGCCTGGCGCGAAGCCCATGCCCGCACATCAGGCCTTTGGCCAACAAGCGCCGATTGGCCAGCGCTTTGCCTGAATCGGCCTATCGAATCGTCTGCGAGGTCACAGCTGCAATTGCCGGGTCGGCTTCATCCGCAATCTCGTCAACAGCCGTTGCCACCGGACGCGCATTGCCGATATTCGCCAGGATCGCGACGGTCAATGCGGCGAGCGACAAGAAACGGAGCACGAACATGCCGAGGGTGCGATTGTTGAGCAGCTTTACCATGCGGCGATTCTAGGCCTGCAGCTCTTGATTTCAGGCGCATTCCGCATCAACGGAATCCTGCAACCGACCAGTGGCACTTTGCCCGTCAGCCAGCACAAAACATGACGAAACCACCACCTCAGACCGACCTCGAACTAAAACTCCCCGAACCGCCCGAGCGACCGGATTGCTGTGGCGGCGGCTGCGCGATTTGCGTGCTGGAAGACTACGTGGAGGAGGTTCAGGCCTGGGAAAAGCAGTGCGAAGAGATCAGGCAACAGAATATGGCTCAGGGCAAGGCACCCTGAATCCACGGATGAACTCAGGGTTGTTCTACCACCGCGTCGGCCACATCCCAGCTGGAACCCGATGACCAGTTGACCTTGCGGGTGGCCCACATGACGCCGGTCAGTGCAACAAACAGCGCCATGGCTCCCAGCAGGAAAGCCAGATCCTCAGCCTGGAGAATGACGTAGAGATAGCCGAACCAGCCCGCCAGCAAGCCTCCGAGAAACAGGGCCCGCGATCGGTGCTGCGTTGCGATGTAGGCGTACCACGAGGCCTGCAACACAACCGCCGACGAAGCGGCGAGAAATGCAGCGGCAAATCCGATGTGTTCCGCCAGGGCCAGTTGCAACAGCCCGAACAGGCACAGCGAACCACCCAGCAGCAGGTACTGCACCGGGTGCATCGGGCGCCCGCCCAGCAGTTCCATGACCCAGATCGCCGCAAAGCTGAGCAGCAGCAATAAGGCGCCGTATTTCGCAACGCGCGTGGCCATGGTGTAAGGATCTACCGGGACAACCAGTGCGACACCGAAGCTGGCCTGATCAAGCTGCTCGCGCGTGACCGCCTTATCCAGCCAGACTGGCGGATAGCCACTACCCAGGTTGGAAGCCGACCACCTTGCGCTAAATCCGCGATCGGAAATTTCATGCTCGGCCGGCAGATTCGATCCACGAAACCCGGGATGCGGCCAGCCGCTGACCAATTCCAGCGTGGTTTGCCGCGCGACCGGTGCCAGCGCGAACTGCTCCGATCCCCGTACCTCGATATCCAGCTCGAAGTGAAGGCCCTGCCTGAGCGCCTGTGCGCTGATGCCGTTGCGCACAACCGCATGGACCCCCTGCCCGCCAAACTGACCTGCGGACGGCTCAAGCTGCAGGGGCTGGCCGGCAACACGCACCCGGCTGTCGGCCGCAATAGAACCGGGGCCCTGCATCCCCATGAGCAGTTCTGCCCGACCAAAATCAATGCTGTCCTGAGCGACCGGCAAGCTGCCGGCCTCGGGTAGCAGGAAGTGACCGCGCATCCTCACCTCGGCGCGGTACACCGGCACTTCGAATATGCCGCGGCGACGCACCTCTGAATCAAGGTTCGTGACCACCGAGAGTGTTTGTGGCGTCAGCACCAGCCATCCGCGCCGTTCTCGCTCGACGATCTCCTCATCGCGCGCCTCTTGCCATCGATGGGTATAGGGCAACCGCAGCAGAGGTCCGGCGAGCGTCTGTGGCCCGCCCCAGGATTGCGCCACATCGGCCACCGCAATATCACGCTGCTGACTACGCTGCCTGACCTGATCGTTGATCATGCCCAGTGGAATCAGCAGCACCAGAATCAGCACCCCAAGGCCCAGAAGCCGCCCGCCGGGTCTGGCAAAAAATGGCGCGAGTCGCGAGTGGGCATTGTTCAAAGTCATGTGCAGATTCCGATGGGTGACGCCTGTATTGCGCGGACCCTCAGCATGCTCATCAGGCGTGCCCGCCGGAATGCGCCGCCGTGCAATCTCAGCAGAATTGCGTGCAAAGGCAGTGCAAAGCCGTTTCGGCAGTGCAGTGCGTTGCTAAGCTTGCCCCCATGCAGAACATCCTGATCGTGGACGATGACGCCGGTATTCGAGAGGTTGTGAGCTTTGCCCTGCGCAAGGCCGGCTTTGAGGTCGACACAGCTGAGAACGGAATTGAGGCACTGGAAAAATTTTCAGCCACTGCCCCGGCATTGGTTGTGCTCGACATCCTCATGCCGGAACTCGACGGCACGGAAGTGTGCAAACGCATTCGCGCCCATTCAGAGCGCGCCCATACCCCGATCATTTTTCTGAGTTCGCGAGACGACGAGATCGATCGCATTCTCGGGCTGGAACTGGGTGGCGACGACTACATTTCCAAACCCTTTTCTCCACGCGAACTGGTCGCACGGGTCCGCGCCATCCTGCGCCGCACCCAGACTGCACCGCCCGCCGACACGCCCACGCGAATCTCGCATGGCAACCTGGCCCTTGATCTGGAGCGCTACAAGGCGCTTTGGAAAGAACAGGAAATCGTGCTCACGCTAACCGAGTTCGGCATTCTCAGGACGCTGCTCGCGCGCCCGGGAAAAGTCTGCCGCCGCGAACATCTGATGGATCAGGCCTACGAACTCCACAAGGTGGTTTCTGATCGCACCATCGACAGCCATGTTCGCCGCGTGCGCGCAAAATTTGCCGCCATCGGCGCTGACCCCATCGAAACCGTCCACGGCATTGGCTACAAGCTTGGCAACTGCGCGTGAAGAAGAAATGGCGGCCCCGGCTGTCGAGCATCCTGATCCTGATCAATCTGGTCATTCTGGTTCTGCCGCTCGGCGGCATCGCGGTGCTGCGCGTCTACGAAAGCGCCCTGATCCGGCAAACAGAATCTGAACTCATCGCCCAGGGCGTGTTTGTCAGCGCCACGTATCGCACCCTATTTCACGACGCCACGTCCGGATCAGATGACAGCGCTTTCCCGCTCTCAGACACCGAGCTGCAGTCCTACGGCATCGAACGTCAGTACTTCGAACCCAAGGCGGCGCCGGATGGTCCGTGGCGCCCACGGCTGGTGAAGCTGGACCTGGCGCGCGATGCCATTCTTCCGCGCGTTCCCAGCCCCATGACCAGCCAGCTTGTTCCGGACCCGATCTCGGCCGCGGTCGGGCGCAGGCTGGAACCGATCCTGCGCGATGCACAGGTCAACACCCTGGCCGGCATTCGTGTCGTGGATTATCGCGGCGTCATTGTGGCGACAACCGGCAGTGATCTGGGCAAGTCGATCCTCAATCGCGAAGAAGCCCTGCGTGCGCTGAGCGGGGAATACGTCAGCCTCATGCGGCGACGCGGGCAAAGTTCGGACCCGGCGCCCCTCAATGCTGTCTCACGCGGCGCCCGCATCCGCGTTTCGGTTTCGGTTCCCATTCTGATGGAGGGTCGCGTCATTGGTGCAGTGACCCTGCTGCGAACCCCGGCCAACATCAGCCAGGCCATTCGCGGAAAGAAGCGCGAGTTGATGCTGGGCGGCGCAGCGCTGGTGATGATTGTGCTGGGCCTCACTTTGTTCACCTCGGTCACCATCGGCCGACCCGTGCGTGCGCTGATTGAACAGGCGCGCCGCGCCGCACGCGGTGAAGCAGGGGCAGTGACGCCACTCAAACATTCAGCCACGCGCGAGATTGCCGAGCTGTCGCACACCGTTGCCGCCATGGCGCGCACCCTGGAAGAACGCGCCAGTTACATCCGGGATCTGGCGGCGCACATCTCTCATGAATTCAAGACGCCGCTGACGGCCATTCGCGGCACGGTGGAACTGATGCGCGATCACGGCGATGCCATGCAGACCGCTGAGCGCGAAAAGTTCCTCAATATTCTTGATGCAGATGCCGAACGTCTCGATCGTCTGGTTCGCAGATTGCTGGAATTGGCCCGCGCAGACATGTCCGCCACATCGGGTGAAGCCGCCTGTTGCGAACCCGAAGCCGTCATCGCCGCACTTGTTGCGCAATACCGCGCAAGGCAGTACGCGGTCACGCTCTCGATAACCCAGGACCTGCCAGCAGTCGCCTTGTCAGCCGACATGCTCGACTCGATCCTGGGCAGCCTGCTGGACAACGCCTTCCAGCACGCGGGAAGTTCGGCACAGGTGCATATCGACGCCGCCGCGGTCGACAAGGGCGTGCGGATTCGCGTCAGCGATGATGGCGGCGGCATATCCGCGCATAATGCCGCCCGAATTTTTGAGCCTTTCTTCACCACGGCGCGCAGCGCCGGCAATACCGGCATGGGTCTTTCTATCGTGCGATCACTCTTACAGGCACACGGTGGCGAGATCCGCCTCAGGAGTCCGTCACCGGGCACCTGCTTTCAGATGGACATTCCAACAGCACCTTGAAACAAGCCACTCCCCGATCCGCCGCCGCCCAGGCCGTCGCCGCCGTACTGTCCGGCCGCAGCCTCGATCACGTTCTGCCCAAACTCGAACGCCCCTTGTCGCCGGGCGATCGCAGCCTGCTGCGCGCACTCAGCTACGGCGTTTTGCGAGAGCATCTGCTGCTCGCCGCGATTCGCGACCAGATGCTGAAAACGCCGCTGGTGGATCAGGACCTCGTCGCTGCACTGATCGAGGTGGGGCTGCATCAACTGCGTTCCACGCGCGTCTCTGCCCATGCCGCAGTCAGCGAGACCGTCAATGCCTGCGAAATCCTCGGACTCGAATCACGCCGGGGCCTGGTCAATGCCCTGTTGCGCCGCTATCAACGCGACAGCCGGGCGCTGGAGGTGGCGGCTGCCAGCGATGGCGCCAAACGCTATTCCTATCCCACCTGGTTGCTCGATTCCATCCGCTGCGACTGGCCGGATCAATGGGAGCAACTGCTTGAGGCCGGCAATACGCAGGGCCCGCTAAGCATTCGGGTGAATCGACGCGCGCAGTCGCGTGATGAGTATCTGGCGATGTTAAATCAGGCTGGATTGCAGGCCCGCGAGATTCCGTGCGCTGAAGATGCTCTGCAACTGGTCAGCGCTGTGCCGGTGGAACGCCTGCCGGGTTTTGCCAGTGGCGCGGTGTCGGTACAGGATGCGTCGGCGCAACTCGCCGCCGGGATACTCGCCGCCGAGCCGGGGCAGAACGTGCTCGATGCCTGTTGCGCGCCGGGCGGCAAGACCGCCCATCTACTGGAGCGCTGCGACCTGAATCTGGTCGGGCTCGACAGCGATGGCATGCGTCTGCAGCGGGTCAAGGACAATTTTGAACGTCTGGGTGTGCAGGCGGAACTGATCTGCTGCGATGCCGCCAAGTTTGCCGATCGATGGGACGGACCACAGTTCGACCGGATCTTGCTGGACGCACCGTGCTCCGGCACCGGCGTGATCCGCCGTCACCCCGACATCAAATACTTGCGCCGTCACGACGATATCCCGCGCATGGCAGACGAACAGCTGCGCCTGCTGACTGGATTGTGGCCCCTGCTCGCACCGGGTGGGCGACTCCTGTTTGCGACCTGCTCCATCCTCGCGGCCGAAGGTGAAGATGTCGTCCGGCGTTTCATGATGAAGCAGGCCGACGCCAAGCATGAGCCGATCGAGGCGGATTGGGGCGAAACGCGCCGTTTCGGGCGGCGCATCGCGGCCGGCGGCGACTTTGACGGCTTTTTCTATGCCAGCCTGCGCAAACCTGTACGCAAGCCTGCCTCGACCTGAACCCAGCTGCCGATCCGCGCGATCAAGCAGCAAGGGCATGGCCCTTGCTTGTAGCTCCTCAGCCTATTGGTCCCGCGATGAATCCGGAATCAGGTACGCGATTTCTTCTTGCGGCGGCACCACGTCGGGCGTAAGGTCCGTCCGCTCCGCGATGCCTACCATCGAGACTCCCAGAACATCCGAACCCATGATCTGTGTTCAAAGCCCAGCCAGTCGACGTTCCAGCCTTTCGACACGCACGGCCTGACGGTCCTCCTACGACGTGAAGATCATTATTCTCGGCGCAGGCCAGGTTGGCGCGACCTTGGCAGAGAATCTGGCCAGTGAAGCCAACGACGTTACCGTCGTCGACGCCGACGCAGGCCTGCTGAGCGATCTCGCCGAGCGCTACGATCTCGCCACCATCCACGGCTTTGCGTCACATCCAGACGTCTTGCGCCGTGCGGGTGCCGATGATGCGGACCTGATCATCGCGGTCACCGAGTCCGATGAAACCAACATGCTTGCGTGCAAGATCGCGCATACCCTGTTCCAGACCCCCACCCGCATTGCGCGTGTGCGCGCGGCCGAGTATCTGTCCGAGAAGAACCTGTTCTCCAAGGATGCACTGGCGGTTGATCTGCACATTTCGCCCGAGCAACTTGTTACCGACTACATTCACCGGCTGATCGAGTATCCGGGCGCGCTGCAGGTTGTGGACTTTGCCGACGGTCGCGTCAGGTTGGTCGGCGTCAAGGCCTACTATGGCGGGCCGCTGGTGAGCCATCAGTTGAAAGAGTTGCCGGAACATCTGCCCGGCATCGATTCCAGAGTCGCTGCCATCTATCGGCGTGGCCGGCCAATCCTGCCAGAAGGCGACACCATCATCGAAGCCGAAGATGAGGTTTTCTTCATTGCAGCGGCGCCGCATATTCCCAAGATCATGGCCGAACTTCGGCGCATGGATAAACCGGTCAAACGCGTCATGCTGGCCGGCGGGGGCAATATCGGCCTGCGCCTTGCCCGCGCGCTCGAATCCAAGGTGCAGGTCAAGCTGATCGAACGCTCACGAGAGCGCGCGCGATTCCTCTCGGAAGAACTTCAGCGTTCCACCGTGCTCTGGGGGGACGCTGCAAACGAGGATCTGCTGAGCGAAGAGAACATCGAAGATTGCGATGTTTTCTGCGCCATCACCAACGACGATGAAGCCAACATTCTCTCTGCGATGCTGGCCAAACGTCTGGGCGCCCGCAAGGCCTTGTCACTGATCAACCGCCTTTCCTATGTTGATCTTGTGGAAGGCGGCGCCATCGATATCGCCATCTCGCCACAGCAATCGACAGTATCGGCCCTGCTCGCACACGTGCGTCGCGGCGACATGGTGCGCGTGCATTCGCTGCGTCGTGGCGCAGCTGAGGCCATTGAAGCGGTTGCTCATGGCGACGCGAAGAACAGCAAGGTTGTCGGGCACAAACTAGAAGATATCCCGCTGCCCAAGGGCACCACGATTGGCGCCATCGTGCGCGGCGACGAAGTGCTGATGGCGCACCACGACACCGTGGTGCAGGCCGAGGACCATGTCATCATGTTCATCGTGGATCGCAAGTACACCAAGGATGTGGAGAAACTGTTCCAGGTTGGATTCGCGTTCATCTGAACGCCTTCGGGAACGCATGCGCCATGCCCTGCATTTGCACATCCATCGCACCGGACATCCTTGCCATGAATGAGCGACATTGCTGATGGCAAACTGGTCGCTCAGCCTGAGCCCGCGCGCGCACCGCTTTGTTGCCGTGCAACGCATCACCGGCGTGCTGCTGATGCTGTTCAGCCTGACCATGCTGCCACCGATCCTCGTCGACCAGATCTACGATGGCACTGCGACACTGCCATTCCTGACCGGCATGTGGATCACCTTCAGCACCGGAGCCATGGTCTGGTGGCCGGCACGGCGCGAACGATCCGAACTCAAGATTCGCGATGGATTTCTGATCACCGTCCTGTTCTGGACCGTGCTCGCGGCCTTTGGCGCGATTCCGTTGTATATGTCGGATACCGCCTGGAACGATCCAACGGACGCCCTGTTCGATGCGGTGTCCGGCTTGACCACCACGGGGGCAACGACAGTTTCCAGTGGCCTGGACAACCTGCCCAAAGCCATCAACTTCTATCGCGTGCAACTGCACTGGCTGGGCGGCATGGGCATCATCGTGCTCGCCGTGGCAATTCTCCCGATGCTCGGCATCGGCGGCATGCAGATGTATCGCGCCGAGATGCCCGGGCCAATGAAGAACGCCAAGCTCACGCCACGCATCACCGAAACCGCGCGCGTGTTGTGGCTGGTCTACCTCACCCTCACGGCAATCTGCGGACTGGTTTACTGGCTGATGGGCATGTCGCCCTTCGACGCGGTGTGCCATGCGCTATCCACACTGGCCACCGGCGGTTTTTCCACCCATGACGCCAGCATTGGCTATTTTGACAACCCCGCGCTGGAATGGGCGGTGATGTTCTTCATGATGTTGGGCACCATCAATTTTGCGACGCACTTCGGCGTGTGGCGCATTCGCAGCTTGCGGATGTACTGGCGCGACAGCGAGTTTCGCACCTGCATCGCCATTGTCCTGGGCTTCTCATTCCTGGTCAGCCTGCCGCTGATCCTGGCCGGCACCTTTGATGACACTGAAACATCGATTCGCAAAGCGATGTTTCATGTCATTTCCTTCGGCACCAACTCCGGTTTCGTGACTTCCGACCCCACGCACTGGCCCACCTACACCCCCATCATGCTCATGCTGTGCGCCTTCATGGTGGGCTGTTCAGGTTCGACCTCGGGCGGCGTCAAGGTGGTTCGCCTGATGTTGTTCGTCAAGCAGGCGCTGCGCGAAATCCAGCGCCTGGTCCACCCCAGTGCGCAGCTGGCGATCAAGCTTCACGGTAAAATCGTGGACGATTCGGTCGTATATGCGGTTGGAGGATTCTTCTCCGTCTACATCGGACTGACGATTCTGCTCATGTTTGCGATGATGGCGACCGGCATGGAACCTGTTATCGCCTACTCGGCGGTGGCAGCCACCATCAATAACATGGGCCCCGGACTGGGCCCGCTCAACAGCTCGGTGGCTTCGGTCAGCGAAGCCGGAAAATGGATCATGATGTTTTCAATGCTGCTGGGGCGCCTGGAAATTTTCACGCTGCTGATTGTGTTCACCCCCAGTTTCTGGAGACGCTGACCGTGAGTGTCTTTACCCCTGTCAGCCACAAGCAGTTGCTGAAGTTCCTGACGCTGTACGACATCGGCGATGTACTCGACTTTCAGGGCATCGGCGAAGGCGTGGAAAACAGCAATTTTTTCGTTGACACCGAACAGGGTCGCTGGGTGCTCACCCTGTTTGAACGCCTCAATTACGATGACCTGCCGTTCTTTCTCGGACTGATGGAACATTTGGCGGACGTCGGCCTGCCCTGCGCGGCACCACTGAAAACCCGCGACGGACGCAGCCTGGTGGAACTCAACGGCAAACCGGCCGCCATGGTGCATCGACTCACCGGGCAGAGCGTGCTGTTTCCCAATGTGGCGCAATGCCGCGCCGCCGGCGAACTGATGGGCCGCATGCACAAGGCCACTGAAAGTTTTGATGGCACCGCAGTCAATACCCGCGGTGCAGGCTGGCGGCGCGACACTGCACAGGCATTGGCTGCCGAATTACCGGAGGATGCGCGCAAGCTCATTGAATCTGAAATCGCAGAGCAGGCATCGTTCGACATGACATCGCTGCGACAGGGCGTCATTCACGCGGACATGTTTCGCGACAACGTGCTGTTCATCGACGACCGGCTTTCCGGTGTCATTGATTTCTACTACGCCTGCAACGAGGCGCTGCTCTATGACCTGGCCATTGCGGTCAATGACTGGTGCATGGACACGCACGGCGCACCAGAGACTGGCAAGGTCAAGGCGATGACACAGGCCTACGTCGAGCAGCGTCAGCCTGACGACGGCGAGATTGCGGCATGGCCAATGTTGCTACGCGCAGCTGCGCTTCGTTTCTATCTGTCCAGGCTTGAAGACTGGCTGCACCCGCGCGAAGGCGGAATCGTTCACGTCAAGGATCCAGTGGTCTATCAGCGCATCCTCGAACATCATCGAGACGCGCCCATGACCCTGTTTTGACAGCGGGTTTTCATGCATTCAGGAATCACGAGTTTCGATGCGTCGCCGCTCTCAGCTAAACTCACGCGGTTAAACCCATACCAAATCAGGGAGAAAGCTCTGCCATGAAGATGCTCATTGCAGTGATTAAACCGTTCAAGCTCGACGCCGTACGCGAGGCATTGGCCGACATCGGCGTACAAGGCATGACGGTGACCGAAGTGCGCGGTTTTGGCAGGCAGAAAGGGCACACCGAGATGTATCGCGGGGCGGAGTACACCGTTGACCTCCTGCCCAAGATCAAACTGGAATTGGCATTGCCACCGGAACTGGTTGAACAGGCACTTGATGCAATCTCGCGCAGCGCGAAGACTGGTCAGATCGGCGACGGCAAGATTTTTGTCTATGACCTGGAGCAAACCGTGCGCATCCGCACCGGGGAAGCCGGCAACGAAGCCGTCTGACAAGAAGCAGGGATTCCACCAGCCCCTCAGGGGCTGGTACCGAAGCCGGGCCATGGGGAACTGAAGTCGGCACGGATATCACGGCAACAGGCTGCCGCACTGCAAGCAGCAGCGAGCAGGAGGGGAACACAATGAAACGCTGGTACTGGGCGGCGCTGGCCGCGGCATTTCCGGTTGTGGCCGGAGCACAGGAACTCAACAGCGGGGACACCGCATGGATCATGACCTCGACCGCCCTGGTCCTGTTCATGACGCTGCCAGGTCTGGCGCTGTTCTATGGCGGCCTGGTCCGCACCAAGAATGTCCTGTCGGTGCTGATGCAGTGCTTTGCCATTGCCTGCATGGTGTCGATCATGTGGGTTCTGTTTTTGTACAGCCTCACCTTCGGTGAAGGCGGACCTTTCATTGGCAGCCTGGGCAAAGTCTTGTTCGCTGGCGTTGGAGAAGGCTCGCTCAGTGGCGGCATTCCCGAGACCTCCTTTTCCGCTTTCCAGATGACCTTTGCCATCATCACCCCGGCACTGGTTGTGGGCGGCTTTGCGGAGCGCATGAAATTCTCCGCAATGCTCTTGTTCTCAGCCCTGTGGGTCACGTTGGTCTATGCCCCTGTTTGCCACTGGGTGTGGGCAGAAGATGGCTGGCTGTTCAAGCTCGGGCTGCTCGACTTTGCCGGCGGCACCGTGGTGCACGTTACCGCTGGCGTGGCCGCTCTTGTTGCAGCCATGGTCATGGGCCACCGCGACGGTTTCCCGCACTCTCCGATGCTGCCGCACAACATGACCATGACCGTCACGGGTGCAGCCATGCTCTGGGTCGGCTGGTTCGGCTTCAACGGCGGGTCCGCACTGGCTGCCGATGGCAACGCCGCCATGGCCATTTTGGTCACACATGTTTCGGCGGCTGCCGGCGCTGCCACATGGGCATTGGTGGAATGGATTCGCTATGGCAAACCCTCTGCGCTCGGCACCGTTACCGGTCTGGTTGCTGGTCTGGGCACCATCACGCCGGCCTCGGGCTTCGTAGGCCCTGGCGGGGCACTGGTCATCGGCGTTCTCGCCGGCTTTGTCTGCTTCAACGCCACCAATTTCATCAAGCGCAAGCTGGGTATCGACGACTCGCTGGACGTCTTTCCGGTTCACGGTGTCGGCGGCATTCTCGGCACCCTGCTCGCAGGCATATTTGCCTCCTCGGCCCTAGGCGTGTTCAGCGGACAGGGCTTCGCATCCCCTGAAATCACCATCGGCTCGCAGATGCTGGTGCAGGCGACCGGCGTACTGGCAACCATGGTCTACACAGCCATCGTGAGCTATGTGCTGCTCAAACTGGTTGGCATGCTGGTGGGATTGCGCGTCGCCCCCGACGAAGAAACCGTCGGTCTGGACCTCACCCTGCACAACGAACGCGGCTACGACCTGTAAGGGGTCAGTTACAAGTTCTGACCCATCTCACTCCAGGCCCTGGCCCGGCGTGGGATGGGGAAATTCGTCCTGAATATGAAGGCTGAAACCCAATAGCACGGGCCAATCTGCCGTGCGGTAAAGCCGGATATTACGCAGGAGAACATCGCTGGCCGGATCGATCTGTGCTCGGAATACCTGCGGGTTTCGAATCAGGCGCTGCAGAGCCTGATCCGATCGCGGCTCCCACTTCCATAGCCCCTTGCTGCGCAGTAGGGCAAGCCGATTGATGAGCGCCTGCTCCCAAACCTCGGGACGCAGTTTGGCCCGTTCCACCGCGACTTTCTTGCCGCGCGCCAGAAGACCTGCATCGGTGTAGTCCAGAACGACATTGCGTAGGACAATCTGATCCTGCGCCCGGGTAAACACGCCCGGTGTGCCTTCGAGCTGTGCGTCGATGAAGGCATGGCCCATCTCCGCGGCCAGCGCATTGATCTTGACCAGCGCCAGACTGGCCTCGTTGATGTATCGCGCCTCGAACTCCACATCCATGCCGATCTGTCCATAGCCCATGTCTGCCAGGGTGGGCAGCTCATGATCCGCAGGGTGCGGTTGGGTCACCGGCCGTGCGTGGGACTCGGCCACCGGAATCTCGAGCCCGTGGATCATGCCGTGGACAAACTCAAGCTCGCCATCGCCATCCAGACGCAGGGACTTGATCTCCAACTCGCGGACAAAGAACTTCTGACCTTGGGGGATCTGCATGCTCAGGCCCAGCAGTCCGTCCGATTCAAAACTGAGCCCCCAGACGCGCCCGCCGCCCCAGAGATAAGGCCACAGGCGCTCGTAGCGTAGCTTGCCATGCGGCACCAGACGCGAAACCAGCTTGGCCGCTTCCTCGTGGGCGCGATTCACCATCCACCACTGGCCGACGCCGGCACAGATCGCCAGGACCAGCATCGTTCGCCACAGGAAAGTGAATAATTTCATCGGCCAATTGTATGGGCTGTTCTCCATAACGCACTGCAACATCGGCATGCGACGGAGGCCGCCAATCACCGTTACACCCCGAAAACCATGCCGAAAAGCCGCCCCGGTCGTGCAAGCCGGAAATCTGAACTAGACTGCAGGTTCTGCGGAATCCGGAAACAAGACAATGCGCGCTGCGATCCTGGCCCTTTGCCTGCTCACCATTTGCGGCACCAGCAATGCCGAGAAAATTTTTCGCTGGAATAATGCAGATGGCAAAGTCGTCTACGGCGACCTGCCTCCCTCCGGCGCAAGGAATGTGGTTCAGATTGATCGCCGGACGGCACGTGACAACAAGACGCAGGCACCCGATACGAACGAGATCGCCGCAAGCCAGATCGACGCGCGCAGCGCCGAATGCGACCAGAAGCGCAGTCAGCTTGAAACCTATCGAAATGCTTCTCGGCTGGTAGAGAAGGACAGCCTGGGCAATGAAAGGGAATACACCGCAGAAGAGAAGGCGCTGCTGATCGGTCGCACTGAAGTGGAGATTGACGTGCTTTGCGGCGGCGTCGAAGAGTAATCGGAGCGGCCTATGCGATCTTGTCGTTTTCTGAGCCTCGCGCTCGCGGCGCTGTCTGCGTTCTTCATTCAGGTTGCCAGTGCGGGTAGCGTGTACCGCTGGGTCGACAAGAACGGCGTGGTCCATTACGACGACACCAACACCGTCGCTGAGCGCGTCACCCGTGACATCTTCAAACAGAATATTCCGGACCGCCCCGACTGGGACGGTGTAGTGCCTCCCGAGCTGGTCGAAGAAGTGGCTCAGCGCTGCAGCCACGCGCGAGAGCGCCTGGCCAACTACAGTTCAGCGCCGGTGATCTACGGGCGCGACCCCAGCGGCAATGTCTATCAGCTGTCCAGCACCCAAGCCCGTCTCATGCTGGCCGAAATTTCAGCCGAATCAGATGAGTACTGCGGCCCGGACGCGCCGCGTCGCATTTACATGCAGCGCAAGGCCGAAGCCGAGGCCGAAAGGGAACGCCGCTCTGCAGCGCATCGGTGAGTCATCTGGCGGCCCTGCCGCACTGCTGCCAAAACAATGATGGAATCTCCCGGTCATGAGTGAGAAAAGCCAGTTCAGCCTTTTGCGTGCGCGACGCTTTGCTCCGTTCTTTGTGACCCAGACATTGGGCGCATTCAATGACAACGTTTTCAAGAACGCGTTGATCATTCTGGTCACCTTTGGCATTGCCGGCCTGAGCATTGAGCAGATCAATGTCTACGTGAATCTCGCCGCCGGATTTTTCATCCTGCCGTTCTTCCTGTTCTCTGCAACTGCGGGCCAGATAGCGGAAAAGATCGAGAAATCCAGACTGATTCGTGCGCTCAAGATTTCCGAGGTCCTGATCATGGCTCTGGGGGCACTCGCGCTCTGGAGTGCCAACGTTGTTTTTCTGATGTTCGTCTTGTTTCTGATGGGCGCGCAGTCTTCGATCTTTGGCCCGGTGAAATACTCGATCCTCCCGCAAGCCCTGCGTGAATCAGAACTGATCGGCGGCAACGCCATGGTCGAGGCAGCGACTTTCCTAGCCATCCTGCTCGGCACACTGGTCGGTGGATGGTTGATTGCGCGGGAAGGCGGGGCACTGGCCGTGGGCGGCTGTGTCTTGCTGATTGCAGCTGCAGGCTATCTCGTGTCGCGGGGCATTCCTCCGGCCCCGGCGGGCGCACCAGATTTGAAAATCAACTGGAACCCGCTGACGGAAACCTGGCGCAACCTGAAGTTCATGCAGACCAACCGCACGGTTTTTCTGTCTGTACTGGGCATATCCTGGTTCTGGTTGTACGGCGCCACGTTTCTCTCGCAGCTTCCGAACTACACAAAGGTCGTCCTGGGCGGTAACGAGCAGGTGGTCACCCTCCTGCTCACCGTGTTCTCACTCGGAATCGGACTGGGCTCACTGTTGTGCGAGCGTCTGTCGGGCCACAAGGTCGAGATGGGTCTGGTACCCCTGGGATCGATCGGACTGACCGTGTTTGGCATCGACCTCTACTTCGCTGCGCATGAAGCGGCGCAACAGACCGGCCTGGGAGCGCGTGAATTCATGGCGCAAGCAGGCAATCTGCGGGTACTGACAGACCTGCTCATGACCGGCATCTTTGGCGGCCTCTACATCGTGCCGCTGTATGCCCTCATCCAGACCCGATCAGAGCCTTCGCATCGATCACGCATCATTGCAGGCAACAACATTCTCAATGCGCTGTTCATGGTTGTCGCTGCGATCGTATCGATCCTGCTGCTGCGCGCGGGCTTAAGCATCCCGGAACTGCTACTCACCGTTGCCGTGATGAACGCAGCCGTGGCGCTATTCATCTACACCCTGCTGCCGGAATTCCTGATGCGTTTCATCGTCTGGATTCTGATCAACTTGCTGTACCGCATTCGCACGCGCGGACTGGAGAACGTTCCCGACGAAGGCGCCGCCATCGTGACCTGCAATCACGTGAGCTTTGTTGATGCGCTGATTCTGGGCGGCACGATTCGCCGGCCTGTGCGCTTCGTGATGTACCACAAGATTTTTCGCATTCCGTTTCTCAACTTCATTTTCCGCACGGCGCGCACCATTCCCATTGCACCGGCACGCGAAGATGCTGCGCTATTGGAACGGGCTTATGCGGATATAGAGCAGGCTTTGCGTGACGGCGAACTGGTCGGCATTTTTCCCGAAGGCGGCCTGACGCCGGACGGCGAGATCCAGGAATTCAAACCGGGGATCGAAAAAATCCTGGCCAAGACGCCGGTGCCGGTCGTGCCGATGGCGGTGCGCGGCCTGTGGCAGAGCATGTGGTCCAGGCGTGCGAGCAAGATGGGCCGGTCGCGGCTGCCACGCCGTTTCCGGGCCCACATCGAATTGATTGCCGGAGAGCCCATGCCTGGCGATAAGCTGCGCGCATCAGATCTGGAAGCCCGGGTCCGCCAGTTGCGTGGCGCAGACTCCTGAGCCCTCGCTTGTCCCCGACCCTATTCGGGCTTCTGGAACTTGAGGGTCATGCGGTCGGATTCACCAATTGCGATGTACTTTTCGCGATCCTCGTCACCCATGCGCAGGCTTGGCGGTAGCGACCACACGCCCTTGGGATGCCGGGCTTTATCGGCGGGATTGGCGTTGATCTGCGAGCGCTCCACCAGTTTGAACCCTGCGTCCTCGGCCAGCCGGATCACATAGGCCTCGGTCATGTAACCCGAGATTTTCATCTCGTCGACCGTGGTTCCTTCCGGCGCCCGATGCTCAACCACACCGAGAATACCGCCCGGCTTCAGCGCCTGGAAAAAGGACTGGAACATGGCCTCTGCATAATCGCCCTTGAGCCAGTTGTGGACATTGCGAAAGGTCAGGACGCGGTCAGCACTCGACGCTGGCGCGGCCGTCCACTGATCGGGAATACCCAACTGAGTGATCAGGGGCTTCCCATAAATTTCCGGCTTTCCAGCAAAACGCGCGGTCAGTTGATCCATCAGATCAATCCGCCACTGCGGCGCACTGTCGGGATCGGTCACAAAACCAGCCACCACGTAGTTGCCCTTGTCGCGCAGCAGCGGCGCGAGAATGTCCGCATACCAGCCGCCGCCCGGCCAGATTTCCACCACATTCATCTCGGGCTTTACTTCAAAGAAAGCCAGGGTCTGCGCGGGATGACGATAAACATCGCGCGCCACATCCTTGGCATTGCGGTGCGCGCCAGCCACGGCGTCATCAATGGGAGAGGCCGCATTTGCACAAGCAAGGACGCTTGCGAGCGCAAAGCTCAGGCCGACAGTGAAATTTTTCAGGCTGGACATGGTTGAGTCTCGATGCTGTTGCACATGGCCTTCTTGGAACACCTCAGCACGGCTTGGTTCCAAGCCTTTGACCTAAGGGGAGAGCATGGCATGCAGTGCAGTCTCAGTCGCTGCTGACTTCATAGACCTGCCACGGCTCCGGAACGCCTTTGAACTCATGCATGCCGCGTTCGATGAACTGAATTCCCGAGCCCCCCACCAGGTCACGCACCGTCCGTGATACCAGCACCTGATCAGCGAGTGCGATGTCGCTGACCCGCGACGCAATGTGCACTGCGATTCCGCGAACAGTGTCACGTTCAAGCTCGATCTCGCCAGAGTGCAAACCTGCCCGAAGATGCAGGCCCAGGGTTTTGACCTCTTTCACGATCGACTCGGCGCAGTAGATGGCCTGTGCAGGACGGTCAAAAACGGCAAGAAACCCGTCACCTGCGGTGCCAATCTCCCGCCCGCCAAAACGCTTAAGCTCGCGACGCGTAGCCTCTTCCTGCCGCGCCAGCAGGCCGCGCCAGGCCTTGTCACCCATCTGCGCAGCCTGTGCGGTGGAGTTGGCCAGATCGGTGAACAGAATCGTTGCTACCAAACGATCATTCTGCGTCGCCAGTACAGAGCCGCCCAGCATGCCCGTCAACGCGCCTTGCTGGGTGATTTCGCGCAGGATATGACGGCGCAGGAAATTTTCCCGATCGGCGCTTTCAAAAAGATACTGTGCGACCGACCCCACTACAATCATCAAGGCCAGAAAGAACAGTTCATAACCCCAGGTCTTTCCAGACAGACCGCCCAGCCAGCCGCCGTACAAATAAATCAGAAATATGCCGATAGTGGTCAGCAATGCCGTCCGGAACAGCAATCCGCTGAACACGAAACAATGAATGCAAATGAAGATCAGACCTTCGTAACGGCGATCGATTCCAAAATGCTGCGCAACGCACTCAATGGCAGTTACTCCGGCGCCGAAAATCAAATAGGTGAGTACCACCAGCGGTGTCAGCGTTTTCCGGGAAACCCGATAGCTCGCCAACGCCGCCAACATCATGGTGACGATGATGATTGCGCGCAGGCCCAAACCCCAGCTTGCCGCCGGACCAGATTCGGTCAGCAGGCGGATACTCAGAAACAGCAGATACAGACCGATCGCCACACCGAGGCCAACGCGCAAGCGCGCAAGGCTGCGCTCGAAGTAGTCGTCGCGAAACTGGGTTTCGATAGACGGTGCGAAACGCAACGAACCGACGCCCTGACCCAACTGCGCTACATACAGCAGACGCTCTACCTGTACTGCTCCGCCCCGATCACCCGACTCGGACGCTTCTGCTGCACGAGCATTGCCCACAACCCACGATGGTTCCGACATAAAAGACTCCCCTCTCCCACCGCTATCGTAGCGCCCCATTTCAGAGGACGGCAGAACCTGAGCTTGAACAGTGCCGAAAACGCTGGCCAATTTCACTCTACTCAGTATGGCGGTCCAGCGTACACTTCAAGGTTTATCGTCAGGAGCATCTGCGCTCAGGAATATGTGCATCACCGTCTCATAACAAGCAGATATTCCAGCACGCAGGAAAGCTCGCATGAATCGCGCAAACATTGCGTCTAACAGTTGGCTGAGCTTGGCAAGCCTGCCGAGAAACCTGCTGTTGGCCGGCATCCTGCTGGCCTTCGCCAGCTTTGCCATTCAGCTCGATGCGGAGTCCTCTCGGATTCAGACGGAACTGCGCCACATTTCTGCTCACCGCAGCACGGAAATCCAGTCGAAGATTATTTCAGTGCATCACCTGATGAACGCGTTTGCCGCGTTTCTGGTGTCCAGCGAAACGGTCTACTCGGATGAATTTGCCAGCTTTGCAGAGCATCTGGCATGGCGCCGACCGGGGGTGGAGAAAATTGGCTGGATACCTCGTGTGCCGGCAAGCGCCCGCGCCGAGTACGAAGCAGGTATCGGCAAAGGCCACGGAATCTTGTCGTTTTCGCGCGCGGGCGAACTAGGTCCAGCTGATGCAGCCCCAGAATATTTCCCGCTGACCTACGTGTCATCGAGAGATCCAAGCGAGAACATTCCACTAGGGCTTGACGCTGGCAGCGAGCCTACGCGCAGGGCGGCAATTCGATCCGCGATGAGCACTGGACGCTTCACGATTTCGGCATTGGTCCCGATGCACAACAGCGAATATCCCCACGGCGGTCGCCGCACCATCGCGTTCCTGCCGGTCGTGAAGGAAATGGTCGCCGGTGCCGACCCGGCCACCGTCCAGATCATGGGATTCATCACGGCAGTGATCAACATTCCCGAACTGGTAGAGGGCGTCCTCAGCGAGGATGACATCTCTGGGCAAGACGTGTACCTGGTAGATCGCAGCACCGATGCTGAAGGCCCCCCCGAACTGATCCATTTCCACCCCTCGAGAAAGAGAGACAAGCCGGCTTCGCCTTTGAGCATCAAACAGCTCTGGCAAACACAGGCACCGGCTGCACAGATCATATTTGCGGGCCGGGAATGGGCCCTGTACTCGCTTGGTGTTCGGTCACCGTGGTCCTTGGCATGGTTGCCAGCGGGGCGGGCACCGCTGCTGATTCTGGTGCTTTTCCTGAGCGCAGCTTTGCTGGCGCGTGGCATGGACCGATTGCGGCGACGCTTACTTCAGAATCAGGCGCGAGACAGCAGCACCATTGACCGATTGCGGCTTTTCGACCCAGTCACCGACCTGCCCAATCGAGCCAGTCTGTTGGTCGAACTTGAATCCCTCATGCTGGAGCGACGCAGTGTTCTGATGATCAATATCCGGCGTTTTCGCAGCGTCGTTGAAACCGTGGGCTATGCCGGCGGCGATCAAGTACTCAAGATCATCGCACAGCGCCTCAACGTTCTCATTTCACAGGATCACTTTCTGGCCCGTCTGGACGGGGACGAGTTCGTCATTGTCAGTGTCGACAAGCAGGCACTCCGGTTCGACCTGGAGCGATTGGCGCTGCGCGTTCGGCGTGCATTGCACGAAGCCATCGACATCGACCAGAACAGGTTTCACCTGCAGTGCTCCATCTCGGGCGCAACCGCAGAGCACGGGGCCCGAAGCGATGGTGTCGACCTCTTGACCAGAGCGGCGCTCGCCATGCGCGCTGCCAAACGCAAGAGCATCGACAACGTGCTGGTACTGGACAGTGACTCTGATGCAGTGAGCCTGCGGCGTCAGCTTTCCATCGAATCTGCACTACGCAAGGCGATTGAACAGCGCACGGTAGAGGTCAAGTTTCAGCCCCAGTTCGTGGTCGGGTCATTGGCGCTGCATGGGTTTGAGGCATTGATCCGCTGGCAACATGAAGGACGTGCAGTGTCACCGCCGGATATTCTCATGATCGCGGAAGAAGCCGGACTCCTTCAGCCACTGGATGATCTGATCATCGATGCCAGCCTGGAGCAGGCGGCCCACTGGCGAAACGCTCGCCCCAGACAGAGAGGTCGCGTGGCCGTCAACATGTCCGCAGACCAGTTCGCCCGCCCGGACTTTGTTCCCACAATCTTGCGCGCTCTGGAGCGGCACAACGCACAGGGCAACTGGCTGGAGCTGGAAATGACCGAGAGCGCGCTGATCGAGGATATTGATCACACCCGCGAGACCTTGCACCGACTCCATGAGGCCGACATACACACCTCTCTGGATGACTTTGGCACCGGATTCTCTTCGCTCAGTCACCTCAAGCGCCTCCCGGTGCAATGGCTGAAGATCGACCGGAGTTTTGTCACTAATCTCGCACGCGATCGGGGCGATGCGGCCATCGTCAAGGCCACGATTGGCATGGCCCGCAGCATGAATGTGCGCATCCTCGCCGAGGGCGTTGAGAACGCCGAGCAACTCTCCTATCTACAGGCCTTCGGTTGCGACGCAGTTCAGGGCTTCCTGTTCAGCCCCGCCGTATCAGCCGCCGAGTCACGCTCCTTCTACGATGGATTCGGCAAGACGCCCTTGGCCTGAATGGAATGAAAGCTTCGAAGTCCTGAAGCCCCAGGTCAGGGCAAATCATTTCTCTGCGCAGCGCCGCCTCATGCACTTCGAGCATGAATGCGCCGAAAAAATATGCAGCATTTCTCCGGCCGATCAGCGCTGGATATTTCGGCCGTAGAAAACTTCCATGATTTCGTGATCCACGCGCTGGCGAATGCGCTTGGCTTCGCGCGGCAACAATTCCGAAACACCAGAACCGAACAGATAGGTATCCAGATCAAGTTCCTTGAGACGCATCTTGGTGTGGAACATGCTTTCTTGGTAGACGTTGACGTCCACCATGTCGTACCGCTCCTTGATGTCGCGCGCAATGAAGTTCTGAATGGAATCAATTGCGTGGTCAATGAAATGCTTCATGCCACGGACGTTGCGGGTGAAACCGCGCACACGATAGTCCATGACCACGATGTCTGACTCGAAACTCTTGATCAGAAAGTTGAGGGCCTTGAGCGGCGAAATCTTTCCGCAGGTGGAAACATCGATGTCCGCCCTGAAGGTGCTGATACCGGCGTCCGGGTGTGTCTCCGGATAGGTGTGGACCGTGATGTGGCTCTTGTCCAGATGATTCACCACCGAGGTTTTTTTGTTCGGCTTGGGCGAAGGAAGCCCATCCAGATGACCTTCAGAGATCAGCATGGTCACGCTGGCACCCTGCGGATCGTAATCCTGCCGCGCAACGTTGAGGATTTCTGCACCGATGATGTCAGCGACCTCGGTCAGGATGTGCGTCAGTCGCTCGGCGTTGTAGGCCTCGTCGATGTACTCGATGTACTCGCGCGTGTGCTCAGGCGAACGGGCATAACAGATGTCGTAGATATTGAACGACAGCGTCTTGGTCAGGTTGTTGAACCCATGCAGCTTGAGCTTGGTATTGCGGGTTGATTTCGCCAACGGCGGCTTCTCCAAATGTGTTACTTCAGTCCTGATGCTCGCGCCTGGGGCGCGGCAAGCTGCAAATTATGGCCCAACTCAGATGACAATCGTGTGTTTAATCCTGACTTGGCAAGCCTGAGGCCTGAATCTCGTAACTGTGCGTGACGTTGACGCCTCCGCGCTTGAGCATGATTGAAGCAGAACAGTACTTCTCCGCAGATAACTCGACAGCGCGTTTGACCCGGGCATCACTCAAACCCTCACCCTGCACGACAAAATGCAGATGGATGTCGGTGAATACCTTGGGCTCGGTGTCAGCACGCTTGGATTCCACCTCCACATAGCAGTCCGTAACGGGCTGGCGCGCCTTCTTGAGGATGTGCAGAACATCTACCGTAGAACAGGCACCAACCGAGAGCAGCATCATCTCCATGGGCCGACCACCCAGGTTGCGCCCGCCGATTTCTGCCGGACCATCGATGACCACGGCGTGGCCGCTACCGGTTTCTCCCACCAGTGCTGCGTTCTCCAGCCATTTGACTCTTGCTTTCATTGAAATTCCGGGTTTGGGGCCGCTCGACACGAGCAGATGCCTCACATTCTTGTGTTATTTTCCGCTAAATCAAGGTGCTGGCACATCAGCGCCGGACAAGGGAAATGGAAATGTTCAACAAGCCGGCGGTACAGGCCTTTATTCATTATTCGACCAAACGCAGCTTTGGCCCCAAGCAGAATATTCTCAATGCCGGAGACGAACCGCGTGCGCTCTATCTGATTCTGGAAGGATCAGTGAGCGTCCTGACCCAGGAAAATGGCCGCGAAATGGTCTTGGCCTACCTCAATCCCGGCGAGTTTTTTGGCGAAATGTGCCTGTTTCCGGAACAGAAGACGCGCTCCGCCATCATCCGCACCCGCACCCCAATTCTGGTTGCGGAAGTAGAGCTGGAAACCTTCCGCGAGTTCGTTCGCCGCGAACCTGAGATCATGTACGAGGTGGCAGGGCAACTGGCCGCTCGTCTGCGCGACACAAGCCGCCGCCTGCGCGACCTCGCCTTTCTGGATGTGGCAGGCCGCCTTGCCCACGAACTGCTCGAGCTTTGCGCGAAGCCCGACGCCGTGCGCAAGGAGGGCGGCACCTCGGTCAAGATCAGCCGGCAGGAGCTGGCGAGAATTGTGGGCTGCTCACGCGAAATGGCGGGCCGCGTGCTCAAGAAGCTCGAAGAAGACGGCATCCTGGTCAGCCAGGGTCGATCCATCCTGGTCTACGACAGCCCCTGATTCACTGCGGCAGCTGTGACGCCTCCGTGTCACCAGCGGAATCGGAAGCCGCCTCTATCCACACGTCCACGTTCTGCTCAAGCAGATCCAGTGGTAGCGGACCGCTTCCTAGCACAACATCGTGGAAATCCCGGATATCAAACCGTGAGCCGAGCTTTTCTTTTGCCTTGTCCCTGAGTTCGACAATCTTCATCGCGCCGATCTTGTAGGCCAGCGCCTGCCCCGGCATGGCGATGTAACGATCCACCTCCACCGCAATTTCGGACGATGATTTGGGCACATGCTGCGCGGCGTACTCGCGTGCCTTGCGCCGGGTCCAGCCTTTGGCATGCAGGCCAGTGTCCACCACCAGACGAACGGCTCGCCACAACTCGAAGCTCAGGCGCCCGAACCGCGCGCCATAGTTCTTGTACAGGCCCAGCTCCGTGCCCAGAGATTCTGCATAAAGCCCCCAGCCTTCGACAAAAGCATTCAACTCCAGACCCAGTCTGCGAAAGTCCGGGACATCGGTCAGCTCATTGGCCAGCGCCATTTGCAGATGATGGCCGGGCACTGCTTCATGTGCAGTGAGGGCATCCATTTCCCATCCATGGCGCGTGGACAGCTTGGAGGTGTTGGCATAGAAGTATCCGGCGCGCCGACCGTCCGCCGAGGGCGGGTAGTAATAAGCCGCAGGCGCAGATGACTCCGACACCTCCGGAGTAGCCCTGACACCATAAGGCGTGCGCGGCAGACGTCCGAACAAGCGCGGCAGTTCCGGATCAATTCGCTTGCCAATGGCGCGATAGGCATCCAGCAGGTCGTCTGCCTTTTTGTAGCGATAACGCGGATTCCAGCTCAGCTTTTCCTTGAACCTGGAAATACTGCCGCGATGACCCGCGTCCCGCATCAGCACATTGATTTCAGACGTCAGGCGCTCTACTTCGCGCAAACCGATCTCGTGGATGGCGTCAGGAGTCAGTGTGGTGCTGGTGTGATGACGAACCAGCCAGCCGTAATATTCCGAGCCGCGATGCTGATGCATCAGGCCCATGTCGTTTTCAGGGCAGGCCGGAATGTATTCCTGCTCCAGGAACTGATGCAGGCGGCGCAAGGCCGGCACCACTGTATCCATCACGATCGATTGCGCCGCCAACTCAAGCTGCGCCGCCACGTCTTCCGGAACCGATTCCGGCATGGACTCGAAAGGCTTGAAAAAAACGCTCTCGTTGGCGCGACTGACCAGTTGCGATTCGATCTGCGGTAGCACGCGACGCATCACGATCCGGGGCCGCAGCCGCCGGGTACTGATGCCCCGGCGCAGCAGGGCGATATTCTGATCCACCAGCAGGTCATAGGCCTGAAGCCGAGACAGCCAGTTCTCGTAATCCTTGAGTGTATTGAAGGGCGTGAACTCGACAATCTCACCGAGCAACTGAACACCTTCAAGCTGGTTGATGGCCATCAGTTCGCCGTGGAACTGAGCCCCTTCGATACGATCTTCGAGATCACGCAGGAATAGGTCGTAATTCAACTGCTCCCTGGCTGGCAAATCAGCGCGGTTGATCATGCGCAGTTGCTGCAGGGCTTCGTTGTCCTGTTCAAGCTCTGCCTCGAAGGCTTCCTGGCTCAGGTCATCCCAGCGATCGTTGTAGCGTGTATCGCCCAGATAGGTGGCCATGATCGGACTGCGCGCCAGGCGGCGCTGCCAGGTCTGATCAAACAGGCTGCGCAACTGCTCCAGACTGGAGGTCGCCGGGGCTTGCGACTGCACTACAGGCGCTGCGGATGACGTGGATTCCTCTGTCTTGGAGCAGGCCGTCAGGCCTGCAAACATGATCGCGCCCCCCATCACAGTCGCTGTCCAGCGCAAACCTGAAATCATCCACATCTCCAAATTTTTGATTGAAAGTACACCCGGCAGCACGTCTGACTGCTTACTCGAGATTCAGTTTCTTGACCTTGTAGCGTAGCTGCCTGAACGTCAGACCCAACAAGGCCGCTGCCTTGGTCTTGTTGTAGCGCGTCTTCTCCAGCGCTTCACGGATGGCCTGGCGCTCCATTTCCTCAACGCGGTCATCCAGGGCAACTGCACCCGGCGCGCCGGGAGGGCGCGGCTGAGCCGCGCCAGCCGGTTCTGGATGCGCCCCGGCCGGGGCTGTGGACTCTGGTATTGGCGCGGGCCCCGCACGCAACTGCAAGTCATCCGCGGTGATGCGCTCACCGTCGCACAAGGTCAGCGCACGTTCCAGAATGTTTTCCAGCTCACGCACGTTGCCGGGAAAATCGTAGGCCAGCAGCGCCAGTGCCGCGTCCTTGTCGAGGGCCGGTTTATGATCCATGCCTGCAACCTGCGCGAGGCGTGTCAGCAAATGCTCTGCCAGCATCGGGATATCCGACCCTCGTTCCCGCAGGGACGGTGTGCGCACCTCGATCACATTGACGCGGTAATACAGGTCCTGTCGGAAACTGCCTTTGGCGACCAGCTCTGCCAGGTTCTTGTGTGTCGCTGAAATCAGCCGGACATTGACCTGAACCTCCTGCTCAGACCCAACCGGTCTGATCGAACGTTCCTGAATCGCGCGCAAGAGTTTGACCTGCATGTGCAAGGGCAGATCAGCAATCTCGTCGAGGAACAGGGTGCCGCCCTCCGCCGCCTGGAACAGGCCGCTCTTGTCGCGCATGGCGCCGGTAAAGGAGCCCTTCAGGTGTCCGAAGAATTCGCTTTCCATCAGCTCCGAAGGAATGGCGCCACAATTGACAGGCACAAACTCGGCCTTGGCGCGCGGACTGCGATCATGAATCAGGCGCGCCACCAGCTCCTTGCCCGTTCCCGACTCACCGTGGATGTGCACCGGCGCCTGACTGCGGGCGAGCCGCTCAATCAGCTGACGCAGCTTGATGATCGTCGCGTGGGAGCCCTGCAAACCGCCGTCGGAAGCAGGCTCAGGCGAGACCGCGGGGTCACCCATGTTCAGCGCGGTTTCGACCAGCTTGCGCAGGATACGCAGGTCTACGGGCTTAGAAACAAAATCGAAAGCGCCTGCCTTGAGGCTGTCCACCGCAGCTTCTGCGTTGCCGTGAGCGGTAATCACAGCGATGGGGAGACGCGCATGATCGGTCTGGACTTCGCGTACCAGATCAATGCCATTTCCGTCCGGCAAACGCATATCGGTAATGCAGAAATCAAAGGTTTTCTCGGACAGCCACTGCCGCGCTTCAGCCAGCGTCGCCGCAGCACAGCAGCGCACGTCCATCCGCGACAAAGTGATTTCCAGCAACTCGCGAATGTCTGCTTCGTCATCAACGATCAAGGCCAGCGGTGTTCGCCTGGCGCCATTTGAAGTTCTGGTCACGAGCCATCCCCCGGCAAGAAACTGATGCGAAAACAGGCCCCGACCGGCCTGCGCTGATAGCTCAATCGTGCCTGATTGAGCTCACATAACTCTCGCGCAAGGTACAGCCCGAGGCCAGTGCCACCGTGAGAGGTCGTAAAAAACGGCTCGAATATGCGTTCCAGCACTTCCGGTGAAATGCCGGGGCCATTGTCCGCGATATCAATCCAGGGTCGCCCGTTGCGCTCCAGCCCGGAACTCACCCGCACCTCGATCTCAGTGCCGGCGCGTGTCGCGTGACGAAATGCGTTGTCCCATAGATTGAACACCAGCTGTTGCAGATGGCGCGGATCAAACAGCACCCGGGTGTCCTTGCTGATTTCCGCAACTTCCACCCCGCGTCCCACTTTGCCACTGCCCTCCTGATAGACGCTGATGGTCTCCTTGAGCCAAGCGGCCAGCGGGATCACATCGGGTGCGGCGGTCTCCCGACGCGACAGCGCCATGACGTCATTGATGATCTTGTCGATGCGGTCGCTGTGCCGCTGGATCATGGCGAGCAAACGCCGGTTTTCGTTGCTCAGATCAGGCGTTTCGTACATCAACTGACCCGCGTGGCTGATCGCCGACAGCGGGTTTCTGATTTCGTGCGCGATGCTTGCTGACAATCGCCCCAACGCCGCCAGCTTGATCTGCTGCGCCTGTTCGCGCAGCCGTGAGGCATCCTCGAGCTCAACCATGATGGGTGACTGGGCAGTGGAGCCAAGCCGGGTGATTCGTACATTGACCTCACCCATGTTGTTGCCAAGCGACAAGGGCCCTTCATCGGATTCCCGTGACGCCTGCCAGTAGCGCAGGCGTTCTGCCAGTGGCGGGCACTCCAATTCCAGACTGCGCCCTTCGGCTCGGCTGGTCGTACGCAACAGGTCGCGCGCGGCTGCATTGAGGTTGGCGATATCCAGATTCTCGTTGAGCACCAGCAGGCCGGTATCCATTGACTCGAGCACGACGTCATTGAGCCGCGACAAGCTATCGAACTCGCTGCCCACGCGACGCGCCAGCGCCTCACTCTTTCGCGCACGCTGGGCAACGGTGTTTGCTGTGATGCAAGTGCCGAACAGAATCAGTCCAAGCACGCCTGTAGAGGTGAAACCATTGCTGTCGATGGCGGTGCCGGCGGTGCGAAGAAACTCCTCTCCAAACATCACCAGAGTTGCAATGGCCGCCAACGCCAGCGCCATACGAGGCGATACCACCAAAGCACAGGTCACAGTGGGGATCAGCAGCAAGGTCCCCAGGCCAGCATCAATGCCGCCGCTGGAGAAAACCAGCGTCGCGATTGCGCCCAGATCGACCAGGAAGTTGAGTAGCGCCTGCACCAGAATCTGTGGGCGCTGGTTTTGCACCAGCCAGGTGAGCAACAAGCCTGCGGCGGCGTAGATCTGGCAGGTCCACCGATACCAGTCCGGTTTGACCGCAGCCAGGATTTGCGGCGTGTAGCTGCTCGCCATCAAGGCAAGCAGCAAGCCGACCAATGCCAGTCGGTAGAACGACAGCAATCGCAGGACGCGCCAGTCTTCGGGCGTAGCGACATCCCCTGCTAAACGCGCATCACCTGCACTTAAGTTCAGTCCTGCGATTACCGACACTTCTTGCACCGTCCGGAAGAGTTCAGGGCGCTGACCGGCACATGCACCTCGCATTTGCTGCAGGGTTTCATCGGCTCAAATTCATTGGGTCTGCTGTCGTGCATCTTCGATTCGCTCGGCCGGGACATCCAGGTGCGATACAGCCTGAAGCCCAGCCAGACAATGGCAGCAACAGCCAGGGCGCGGGCAAACAGGTAAGACATTCAAGGGTATGCACTATTTGTCTGAACCGTGATGATAGCGGCCATTGTCCATGATCTGACACTGGCATCGACCCCGATGTCCACAAATGGTGCAACAACTTCGCGCGAAAGATTGCACGCAGTGCTTTGCACCCACCCTGCGAGTAGGGGAGAATCTCGGCCCCGCTGAATCTTGCGCGGGCTCAATTTACTCATCTGTACGCCCAAGGGGGCCGCATGAATCTCCACGAATACCAGGCCAAGGCGCTGTTCGCGCGCTACGGCATTCCCGTTCCAGAGGGCGTTCTTGCCGAAAGTCCCGAAGCTGCCCGTGCTGCTGCCAAACAGCTTGGAACCGAGAAAGTTGTCGTCAAAGCACAGGTCCACGCTGGTGGCCGCGGCAAAGTAGGCGGCGTCAAGCTGGTCAACGGCCCGGAAGAAGCAGAAGAAGCAGCCAAGGGCATGCTCGGCCAGCGACTGGTGACCAAGCAGACCGACGCCGCTGGATTGCCGATCAACTCGGTCTGGGTTGAAAAGCCCTCCAACATTGCTCGTGAGCTGTATGTATCCGGCCTGGTGGACCGCACACGCGAGTGCGTAGTGTTCATGGCTTCGGCCGAAGGCGGCATGGACATCGAAGAAGTTGCCGAGAAGACGCCAGAGAAGATCAAGCACGTCTACGTCAATCCAGCAGCCGGCATGCAGCCCTATCAGGCACGCGAGCTGGCTTTTTTCATGGGCCTCAACAAAGAGCAGACCGAGCAGTTCACCAAGGTGATGATGGGCCTGTACCGAATCTTCACTGAGCGTGATGCCTCGCTGGTCGAGATCAATCCGCTCATCGTGACCGCTGAAGGCAATGTCTTCGCGCTGGACGCCAAGCTCAACTTTGACGAAAACGCGCTGTATCGCCAGAAAGCGATCGCCGAACAGCGCGACCCCAGCCAGGAAGATGCCGTTGAGCGTGCTGCTGCAAAGTTCGACCTCAACTACGTAACTCTGGATGGCAGCATCGGCTGCATGGTTAACGGCGCCGGCCTGGCCATGGCGACCATGGATATCGTCAAGCTGCACGGCGGCCAGCCCGCCAACTTCCTGGATGTTGGCGGCGGCACAACTGCCGAGAAAGTGACTGAGGCGTTCAAGCTGATTACGTCCAGCCCCGACGTGAAAGCCATCTTCATCAATATTTTTGGCGGCATCGTTCGCTGCGACCTGATTGCCGAAGGCATCATCGCCGCCTGCAAGCAGACCGGCCTCAAGCTGCCGGTTGTCGCGCGTCTGCAGGGCACGAACATGGAGCAGGGTCAGAAGCTGCTCAGCGAGTCGGGCCTGGCCATTACCCCCGTCTCCGATCTCACAGAAGCGGCCCAGACGGTCGTCAAACTGGCAAAAGGCTAAGTATTCATGAGCATTCTTATCGACAAGAACACCAAGGTCATCTGCCAGGGCTTCACCGGCAAGCAGGGTACGTTTCACTCTGACCAGGCCATCACTTACGGCACCAAGATGGTTGGCGGCGTTTCCCCCGGCAAGGGCGGAACAACCCACCTCAAGCTGCCTGTGTTCAATACCGCCCATGACGCGGTGGCTGCAACCGGCGCCGAAGCCTCCATGATCTACGTGCCCGCCCCGGGCGCTGCCGACGCCATTCTTGAAGCCGCCGATGCGGGCATCAAGGTGGTGGTCTGCATTACCGAAGGCATTCCGGTCAGCGACATGATCCGGGTCAAGGCTGCACTGGCGTCCACTTATCCGGACACCGTCCTGATTGGGCCGAACTGCCCCGGCGTGATCACCCCGGGCGAATGCAAGATCGGCATCATGCCGGGCCACATCCACAAGCCGGGCAGGATTGGCATTGTGTCGCGTTCCGGCACCCTGACCTATGAAACCGTGCACCAGACCACGCAGAACGGCCTGGGCCAGAGCACCTGCGTCGGCATCGGCGGCGACCCCGTTCGCGGCTGGGGCTTCATCGAAGTCATCAAGATGTTCGAAGCCGATCCGGCCACCGACGGCATCATCATGGTGGGCGAGATTGGTGGCAGCTCAGAAGAAGAAGCGGCCGAGTACATCAAGGCCAACGTGAAGAAGCCGGTTGTGGCCTACATCGCTGGCGTCACTGCCCCGGCGGGCAAGCGCATGGGCCATGCAGGCGCGATCATCGCTGGCGGCAAGGGCACAGCTGACGAGAAGTTTGCTGCGCTGGAAGCCGCGGGCGTCAAGACTGTGCGCTCACCGGCAGACCTGGGCGCAGCAATGAAGGCGCTGCTGGCCTGAACCCGTTGCAGATGACTACACAGTCATCAGCCCGAACGCGTCGAGCCACAATATGAGCGAGCCTCTGCGTATTGTCGCCGCCCAGATCAATCTCTGGGTGGGCGACATTGAGGGTAATGCCGAGAAGATCATCAAGGCATCCATCCGTGCGCGTGACGAGTTGCGCGCAGACCTCATCGTCTTCCCGGAACTGGCCCTGCTGGGCTATCCGCCGGATGATCTTCTCCTGCGTTCGGGGCTACCCGCTGCAGTGGAAAGTGGTCTGAATCGTATTCAGAGAAGCGTTCAGGGCATTCACATGGTAGTGGGCCATCCGGAGTACGCAGGCGATGCCTGCTACAACGCGGCCACTGTTTTTCGCGATGGCGAAGTGGTTCGTCGTCACCGCAAACGCCTGTTGCCCAACTACGGCGTATTCGACGAGATGCGGCATTTTCAGGCCGGCAGCAGCGCCTGCGTATTCGACCTCAAGGGCGTACCGTTGGGTCTTTGCATTTGCGAAGACATCTGGAGCCCCGGCCCGATCGACGAGAGTCGCGATCAGGGTGCCCGGATGATTCTGAACATCAATGCTTCACCGTTTGCGCGGCGAAAGTCGCCTCGACGCGAAGCGGTGCTCAAGGCCAGGGTCGAGGAGTCCGGTCTGCCCATCCTGTACGTCAACATGGTGGGTGGCCAGGATGACCTCCTTTTCGACGGCGATTCCGCAGCGATCAACGCACAGGGCGAAATTGTTTTCCGCGCGCCGGCTTTCGAAGAAGACCTGTTTGTCGTCGAGTTTGAAGATGGCCGGCTGACCGGCAACGTTCATCCGCCGATGTCGCGCGAGGCCACCGTCTATAAGGGACTGGTACAGGCCGTGCGCGATTACACCAATCGCAACGGATTTCCGGGCGCTCTGATCGGCTTGTCCGGCGGCATTGATTCAGCGCTGGTCGCGGCCATTGCCGCTGACGCGCTGGGCGCGGATCGTGTCTGGGGGGTCTCCATGCCCTCGCGCTACACCATGGACATGTCCAATGACGATGCGCGCATCGAGGCCGAAGCGCTGGGCATCAAGTACAGCGTGCTGCCCATCGAGCAATGCTTTGGCGCCTTTACGGATACCTTGGCCGAGGCCTTCAGCGGCAAGGATGTTAATATCACCGAAGAGAACATCCAGTCCCGCACCCGCGGCATGTTGCTGATGGCGTTGTCCAACAAGTTTGGTCACGTGGTCCTCACTACCGGCAACAAGTCGGAAATGGCAGTGGGCTATGCCACCTTGTACGGCGACATGTGCGGCGGATTTGCGCCGATCAAGGACGCCTACAAGACGCTGGTCTACGACCTGGCGCGCTATCGCAATACGATTTCACCGGTCATCCCGGAGCGCGTGATCGAGCGGCCACCCTCTGCCGAACTGCGGCCGGATCAGAAAGATTCGGATTCACTGCCGCCCTATGACGTGCTGGACCCGATCCTCGAAGCCTACGTGGAGGATAGCCGGTCCATCTCGGACATTATTGCCATGGGCTTCGATGAGGCCACCGTCAAGCGCATCGCTGCGCTGGTACGTCGCTCCGAGTACAAGCGACGCCAGGCGCCTCCAGGGCCCAAGGTCACGCGCCACGCTTTTGGCCGCGAACGTCGCTACCCGCTGACCGCGGTCTATGGCGACGTCTGAGATGAGCAGCGCGACATTTGATCGCGCACTCGCGGACGGTCAGTGCAGCACTGATGAAGCGCTGACGTTGTTTGATTCCCTGCCCGTAGCGCCGCTTGAAGCCATGATTGGGCATTGGAAAGGTGCGGGCTTTCCCACTGCGCATCCGCTTGATGGCGTACTGGAGGCTTTCCACTGGCACGGCAAGCGATTTGTCGACTCGGAGCATGTGCATCCCCTGATTTTCTCTAGCCGATCGGGCAAGCATTGGAGCGTCAACCCGGTCTGGGCATTGCCCCTGGTCGGCATCCTCGCGAGTGAGCGCGTGCCGAAATGGCATTGGCTCGGCACCCTCTTTCAATGGCTGCTGCCCGTTTTTTCGACACGCCGCAGTCGCGCGCGGTTGCGTGCGACGGAATACCGTGGGCAGACCAGCGCCACAATGAGTTACGACAACCTGCCAATCAACGACGTCTTTCGCTGGGTTGACGCAGACACTCTGCTCGGCGCGATGGACCTCAAGGGCATGTCGCGACCTTTCTTTTTTGTTCTGCGACGTGAAGGCAGCAGCTGATCAGCGCAACAACCCGCAATGCTCTGCACCGCTTTCGTGCGCCGCCCTTCCGGAGAGCAGATTCGCTCAACTTTGATTACAGGCTCCGCAGAAGGCCGGACATCACGCCAGTCACATGCTCGCCCTTTGTCCGGAATTCCCAATGATTCAGCTCGATTCCCCTACTGATTTGTCGCACAGGGCTCGCCTCCAAGCATGAAATGCAGGCTAACGATTCTGGTCTCGGCAGCCATTCTTACCGCCTGCTTCGGAAGCAATCGCAGGCCCATCGAAATCACGGACTCCTTTGACACCAGGATCACCGTCAGCGGCCTGAAGATATTTGACTACGTCGCCCTCAGCGGCCAAGACCGGTTTCCACCAGTGAAGTTTGGCCATGAGCAGCCGGTGGACCAGAACGGCGGGGAAGACGACGATGCGCACGCGCGAGAGCAGGCCGGCGGGGGCAAGAGCTCCCGGATCAGCCTGAAAAAATTCAGGGCCCTGAGCCGCGAATTACTGGAGAAGAGACTCACAGAAACTGGCTTCTGCCGGGACGGCTATCTGATTCTCAACAGTGATGTCAGTCGCATGGCAGCAAGAATTCGCGGTGAGTGTGTTGAAGCCGCGAGTGACGAGGATCGCGTCAATTTTGCCGGCGATATGGCCTCGCCCGCGTCCACCGCGTTGCCATAAAGAAGTGCCTGGCCACCGGACAAGGGGCAATTCTGAGGTCACATGGCTTCTGAAATACCGCTAATCCGCCTGTAACGATTATACTTGGGCCATATCAATCAACTGAATGCGTTCAAGGGAGTTGGGCTTGGAACACGAAGACCATGACAGTGTTTTCTTTGTCAATTTTGGAGCGGTTCTAGCTGCGCTGGGTGGCATCTTTGTCATCTGCATCGTCGCGGCACGGATTCTCGTTCCCGATCAATCACCAGATCCGGATGCGCTGGCGCAGCTGGAACAGCGAATCCAGCCTGTCGGCAAGGTCGTGACTGACCCCGCCATGCTGGTCAAGGTTTCGGCCAAGGCCGAAGCGCGCGAAGCCTATACGGGTGAAGAAGTAATGGCCAAGGCCTGCAATGCCTGCCATCAGACCGGTGTGCTGGACGCACCGAAGAACGGTGACAGTGCTGCCTGGACTGCACGCGCCGGCGCTGCAGGCGGTCTCGACGGACTGGTCGCTTCCGCTATCGAGGGCAAGAACGCAATGCCTCCGAGAGGCGGCATGGCTGATCTGTCGGATGAAGAGATCAAGGCTGCCATCGAATTGATGATGCAGTAACAAGCCTTAGTACAAGCGCTAAGGCTTTAAGGTTTTACAGAGCGGCGCAGAGGGATGATGAGCCGACATTAACGACTGCCATCGAAGCAGTTGTCACGCAGGAAAGTGGGGCCCGTCTCGTGGGGACGATCGGGTTGACCTGAGGTTACTACGAGGCAACCGGCCATGGCCTGGCCGGGGGCAACGCGTGCAAGTCACGCGGTTGGGTAGCTTGGCCGTAGTGAAATCTGATCGCGGAAAGCGACAGACAGGGAAAATCACCTCAGGAGTTACAAAATGAAAATATCTAAAGCGTTGTTGGGCTCGACCGCCCTGCTGGCGGCCTTTGCTTCGGCCGGCGTGCAGGCGGCAGACAAGCGGAAAGTTTCCGGTGCTGTGACCGCATTGTCAGCAGCTGATCTGGACATCGGTGCCAGCTTCGACATGTCCTATGACTGGGCGGCAAACGACACAACCGTCGGCCGCACGTTCCGGACAGAAAATGATGGCTTCGTCATGCACCAGGTCAATGTGCGCGGCGGTGCGCAGTGGTCCAATGGCATTGGTGCTCACGTCAATGTGGTGCTCGGCAACGACGCCAATGTCATCAGCGGCAATGGCGAAGACGATGACTTCGACCTGACTCAGGCCTATCTGTCCAAGACACACGGCAACCTGAGCGTCATGGGCGGCCGTTTCGTCACGCTGGCTGGCATGGAAGTCATCAACCCGACCGACAACCTCAACGCTACGCGCTCTTTCCTGTTCGGCTTCCAGCCTTTCGTGCATACCGGCGTGCGCGCCACGTATGCGCTAGGCGATACGTGGACCTTCACGGCCGGCGTCAACAATGCGCAGTTTGCCAACACCGGCAGCTCCATGGCTGGCGACAACAACACCGACACTACATTCGAAGCACAAGTCGGCTATACCCCCTTTGAAGGCCTTTCGATGTTCCTGACCGGCTATACCGGCAACGAGGACGCAGGTGATCGCGCCCAGACTCCCGGCATGGTCAACGACGCCGATTTGCGCTTTGACACGATGGATCTGGTCGTCAACTATCAGGTCCTTCCACAGCTGTACGTAGGCTTGAACGCGGACTACTTCAACTCGGAGGACCCGACAGGCGGCAGCAGCGAGGCTGTTGGCGTGGCGAGCTATCTCAACTACCAGTTCAACTCGAAGCTGCGTGCGGCTTACCGAAACGAGTACCTGGAATTCAAGGATGCCGGCGCTGGCAGTGGTAGCGATATCCTGCGCTCCAACACACTGACTCTCGGCTACAGCTGCATCGAGAATTTCGAAATTGCACTGGAAGCCCGTCATGACAAGGCCACCGGCGACGCAAATTCAGCCCCGTTTGCACCGATCGACATGTTCGCAGAGGACGATCAGGTCACCGGCACGCTGCGCACGACCTTCAAGTTCTGAACCTACCAGAGCTGAATGACAGAGGGGCCGCGCATCGCGCGGCCCCTTTTTATTTGTTCGCATGCCTTGTTTTGGTGCAAGCCGAGCCGAAGCTGCGCAGCGCGCTCAAGAAAGATACATAACCTGTTGTTTATTATGATTTTGTTACAGTAGGCACGGGCTTTGCTGAGAGTCCTGCGGGGGCGCACACCAATGTCGGTGTCCGTTCTGGGATGGTTCCCAATAAAACTTCCTCAGGAGAGGTTCTCAGCAATGAATTTCAAGAAAGCAGTGGTAGGTTCTCTGATTGGCGCCGGCATGCTGGCCAGCCCCGCCGCGTTTGCAGGCTTCACCGGCAATATCGGGGTCACCAGCAAATATTTGTTCCGAGGTATTGAGCAGGGTGGTGGCGCGGCCGTGCAGGGCGGCATTGACTACGGCCACGATGAAACCGGTCTGTACGCAGGCACCTGGGTATCGAACATCGGCTTCGCCGGCGGTAGCGGCGACGACGAAGGCGCTGAGGTGGATCTGTACGGCGGCTGGTCCAAGGAATTTGGCGGCGTCAGCGTAGATCTGGGCCTGCTCTATTACTGGTACCCGGAAGAAGATGAAGCCGGCGCCGACTACAGCACGCTCGAATATTACGGCGGCCTCGGTTATGGCCCGTTCAGCGTTACCTACTACTACTCCAGCGAACTGAACTACTTCATGGGCACGGGCAACGCCGAATCCGCAGGTTATGTTTCTGTTGGCATGGAGCTGCCGATCACGGATTCACTGGCCTTCGTTGCCTCCTACGGTAATTTCCACGGCGACGAGATTGAGGCTGTTCTTGGCACCGATGACAACTACAGCGATTACACGATTGGCTTGGCCAAATCCGTGGAAGGCTTCGGTGACTTCGGTTTCACCATTGTTGACACCGATCTGGACGACGACGATCTGGAAGTTGTCCTGAGCTGGAACAAGGGCTTCGATCTCTAAGTCGAACTCAAGCGTTAAAGAAGGGGCCGAAAGGCCCCTTTTTTGTGCGCCGCTCCAGCGGTCTGCTGCTCAGGTACGCCCGCGATCCAGTTCTCGCATGCGAAGTGCTTCCGCCAGATGCACGTTGCCTATGCCACTAGCGCCAGCCAGATCTGCGATGGTTCGGGCTACCTTGAGGACCCGGTGATAAGCGCGCGCCGACAAACCCAGACGAGACATGGCGGCCTCCAGGAGTTTTCGCCCCTGAGCATCCAGCGCGCAGTGTGCTTCGATCTGCTTCGGGCTCATCAAGGCATTGACGATGCCACTGCGCTCCATCTGCCTGTCCCGCGCACTTTGCACGCGCATTCGAACATCGGCACTGGATTCGGCTTCGGTGTCAGTTGCACTCAGCAAAGCCTCGCGTTCGACACGTGGGACAAATAACTGCAGATCAATTCGATCCAGCAGCGGGCCCGAAATCTTGCCTCGATATCGGCTGACCTGATCCGGGGTACAACGACATTTTCCTGCGTCATCGCCAAGAAAGCCGCAGGGGCAAGGGTTCATGGCGGCCACCAGCTGGAAACCTGCGGGAAAATCCGACTGACGCGCTGCCCGCGACACGGTGATCTGGCCAGATTCCAGGGGCTCACGCAGAACCTCCAGCACGGACCGGGAGAATTCCGGCAGTTCATCCAGAAACAGGATGCCCAGGTGCGCGAGCGTGATCTCACCCGGGCGCGGAACCGCTCCGCCACCGACCAGCGCCACGCCGGAAGCCGTGTGGTGAGGCGCGCGATAAGGCCTCTGCCCCCAGCGGCTCACATCAAACCCGCCCTGCCCAACCGAGGCAATGGCGGCGACTTCGATGGCTTCGGCCTCAGTCAGGGCTGGCAGCAAGCTTGGAAGCCTTGCCGCCAGCATGCTCTTGCCCGAGCCCGGCGGGCCAATCATCAGCATCGAGTGAGATCCGGCTGCGGCAATTTCCAGTGCGCGCTTGGCCTGCTGCTGGCCGCGCACATCTCCCAGATCCGCTACCGCCGCTGCTGTCACACCGCTCGCGCTCGACGCTACCTGGACCAGCGAATTGGCGTGCAACTGCGCGCAGAGTTCCCCGAGGTGCCGTACTGGATAAATCTTCGCATCTCGCGCCAGCGCTGCCTCTTCGGCGTTCTGTGCCGGGACCAGCATGCGCCGTCCCGCCTGCGCAGCCTTTAACGCGGCTGGGAGTGCGCCGCGCACTGGGCGAATCTCCCCCGACAGCGACAGCTCGCCGAGCACCTCGATATCTGCAATAGCCGCCTCGGGAATCTGGCCAGAGGCCGCGAGCAGGCCCAGTGCAATCGCCAGATCAAAGCGCGCGCCTTCCTTGGGCAGATCGGCGGGCGCCAGATTGCAGGTCATGCGCCGATTAGGAAACTGATATCCGCAGGTCTGCAGTGCCGCCTTGACCCGGTCCTTGGCTTCGCGAACCGCCGCTTCGGGCAGTCCCACGATATTCAGTCCGGGCAGGCCGGGCGCCAAATGGACCTCCACCGTGACCAGGTCTGCGGCCAGCCCGTTCTGTGCGCGCGATAGGACGGTGGCCAGCGACATGGCGAGCGGCGATCAGCTACGCGCTGTCGCCGCAATAAACAGGACGACAGATGCTATTTCGCAGCACTGCCATCGCTGCCGGAAGCACCCTGCTCCAGCTTTTCAAGGCGCGCCTCAAGTTCACGCAGGCGCTTCTGTGTTCGCGCGAGCACTTCCGCCTGCACGTCAAAACGCTCACGCGAGACCAAATCCCAGCGTTCGAGGTTGCTGCGCAGCACCGCCCTGAAATTGTCCTCCAGCTCAGCCCGCAAACTTCGAACGCCCGGCGGCAAGATGGCCGCTAGACGCTCTGCCAGTTCCTCTACGCCTCGAGTTGGATTCATCCGCTCCATATCAGCTGATCAGAGGAAGCGCAGGGCCACGATCGCCACCAGAGTTGGCGGAATCGCTGCAAACAAAAGACCCAAGGGGCTGATGGCCTCATCCTCGAAGCGAACCTTGAGGATAGAGAAACCAGCAGGGTTGGGCGCATTGGCAATGACGGTCAAGCCGCCACCGGTGACAGCACCCGCCACCAGCATGTACTTGAACTGATCGCTCAAGCCTTCCACCAATGAACCGAGATAGGTCAGCGCCGCATTGTCGGTAATGGCGGTCAGCGCGGTCGCGCCGAAGTAAACCGCATCCGGGCTCATGTTGAGCAGCAAGGGTTGCAACCACCACTGCTGCTGGCCGCCCAGTACGACCAGGCCTGCCAGGAAGAAGGCCACCAACAGGCCCTCACGCACGATCAGGCGGCCCTGGTAATGCTGATAAGCCGTGGCAAAGCCCATGAAGAAGAGCAGCAGGCCCAGGAACAAGGCCGGATGGTGGGCAAAGAACACCACGCCAAACAGGATGGCCACGTTCACCGCCATGATCTGTACCGGCACAGCCTCGCGCTTCGAAACCGGCGGTGCTGGCATGGCGCGCAATTCCTTGGCAAAGACCAGGCAAATCAGGGTGGCATTGGTCACCACTGCAATCGCCGCTTTCCAGCCGAAATGGGTGAGCATGAACATGATGTCCCAGTTCCATTTGCTCGCCACCATCAGTACGGGCGGAGCGGCAAACGGAGTGAGTACGCCGCCGATGGAAATATTGACGAAGAGCACGCCGACGGTGGCGTACTTGAAGCGCTTGGACAGATTCTCGTGGTGCAGGAAGCGATCGCGCAACATCAGCGCGCCGAGGGTCATTGCGGCAGGTTCGGTAATGAAGGAGCCCAGCAAAGGCACAAAGAACAGGATGCTGAAGAAGGTGGCCGGCCCGGACGGCAGGGGCACGATTTTGGATACGCCCGAAACCATCATCGAGGCCAGATCCAGAATGGGGCGGCTACCGGCCACGATCATGATCGCAAACACGAACATGGGCTCAGTGAAATTGCGCCCATCGATGTATTCCACTGCGGCGTCTTTTCCGACCAGCGCGAACATGGTCATGATCAACACCATTGCCCAGAAGCCGAAGACCACCTCGACCTCACCCAGCAAATGGAAAATGCCCTCATGCGCTGGATGCTTGTGCGCAAGATGCTCGAAATATTTGGTCGAAAACGTGTGGATCAGCGCAATACCAAAGATTACGGCTGCCACGACATCAATAGTTGTTGGGTTCACGGCGGATCTTGGGAATGTGGATGGCGTCTTGGTCACTGTGACAACGGACCGGGGCTAAGTGTGCAACATTTGCATCGGCGATGCCCTTGTGAGCAAAGCAACGATCCGTAAAATTGGCGGCCCGGCGGAACCAGTGACCCGTCAGAGGGTCCATCAACCGCCCACAATTTCAAGAACGAAGGCAGATGGTGAACTCGGACATTCTCATAGAGGCACGCGGCCTCACACGGCGCTTTGGCCCCAATGTGGCAGTCGACAATGTCAGCCTGCAATTGGCCCAGGGGGAAATCCTTGGTCTGCTCGGTCCCAACGGGGCTGGCAAATCGACCACTATGAAGATGCTGACCGGCAATCTCGCACCCAGCGAGGGTGAGGTCCTGATTCACGGCCAATCCCTGCGCGACCATGAGATTCAAGCCAAGCAGCAACTCGACTACCTGCCGGAACAGCCGCCGGTGTATCCGGAACTGACCGTCGACGAGTACCTGCGCTACTGCGCCGGCTTGCACGGAATTTCCCGAAAGGACTGCGCCGAGGCCATGGCCTCGGCCAAGCGGGACTGCGGCCTGAGTGAGGTGGGCCGCCGCGTGATCGGCAATCTATCCAAGGGTTTCCAGCAGCGCGTGGGGCTGGCACAGGCCATTATTCATCGCCCGCCGGTGGTGGTGCTGGATGAGCCCACTGTTGGGCTGGATCCGATTCAGATTCGCGAGATTCGGTCCCTGATCCGCAATCTGGGAGCCAACCACAGTGTGATTCTGTCCAGCCACATCCTTCCCGAGATACAGGCGGTTTGCTCTCGCGTGGTCATCATCAGCCGCGGCAAACTGGTCTACGACGCTCCGACGGACCGGCAGGCGGAAGACAGTGCCGTAATCATCCAGCTGGCACGTGCACCAGAACTGTCGGAGCTGGCGAGCGTCAGCGGCGTAGCCCGCGTGACCGCGCAGGAAAACGGACAGTTCACCCTGAACTTGAACCCTGGCGCTGATCCGCGCGAATCGCTGGTCAAGCTGGCGGTCAAGCACGACTGGGGGCTGCAGGAGCTGCGCCTGCAATCCAAGACCCTGGAAGAAATTTTTGTGGAACTGACGTCTGGCGAAGTCGCCAGCGAGGCCGCTTACGAGGAAGCCGCATGAAGAATGTGATGTCGATTGCCGCTCACGAAACGCGGCGCATTTTTGTCTCGCCTCTGGCCTGGGCGGTTCTGGGCGTTGCCCAAGCCATTTTCGGCTACATCTTTGCCGGTTCGGTGATTCAGTATCTGAGAAATTCTGATGTTGCAGACCAGTCTGTAGGCGTCTCCGATTACGTGGGAAGCGGGCTCTATGGTTCGGCCACCATCATCCTGTTGCTGATCCTGCCCTTGATGACGATGCGCCTGTTTTCGGAGGAGCGGAAGTCCGGCACGCTGACCTTGCTGTTTTCCGCGCCCGTGAGCCTGATTGAAATCGTGCTCGGCAAGTTCTTTGGCGTCATGGTTTTCATTGCCGCCATGCTGGGCCTGCTGGCCCTGATGCCCGCCTCGCTGTTGCTGGCAGTTGATCTGGACATCGGTCGCCTGGCCGCAGGCCTGCTGGGCATTTTCCTGCTCACCATGTCTTTTGCAGCTTGCGGCTTGTTCATCTCCTCGCTCACGCGCGAGCCCACGATTGCGGCGGTCGGAACCTTTGCTGCCCTGCTGCTGATCTGGCTGCTGAAGATGCCGGCAAGTTTTGACACGCCCTTTGCTGCAGCATTCGATTACCTGTCGTTGATCAGTCATTACCAGAACCTGATCACGGGCCTGTTTGATTCCTCGGACGTGGCGTATTACCTGCTGTTTACCACGCTCTTTCTGTGGCTGACGGTGGTTCGCCTGGACATGGAACGCAATTGAAATTTCAGGTCGCCTCTCCGCGTCGCTATCGCAAATTTTTCGATCAATGAAAAGCAAAGCACAAAATCTTGTCCAGCAGATCATCAGCGGACTGTTGATCATTGCCGTCATCATCGCGCTGGGCTGGTTGTCGGTTCGCTACAACTTCAAGCAGGACTGGACCTTCAACAATCGCAACACGATTTCCGAAGCGAGCCAGAAGCAACTGGCGTCGATGAAGGACCCGGTACGGATGATCGCCTTCGCCTATCCCGGTGCGCCGGAGCGTGCTTCGATCCAGTATTTCGTCGACCAGTATTCGCGCTTCAAGAAAGACTTCGAGATCGAGTTCGTTGACCCCAGCACGCAGCCGCAGAAGGTCAAGGAGTACGAGATATCCCTGGCGGGCGAAGTGGTGATCGAGTATCAGGGACGTCGTGAAACCTTGCGGACGATGTCCGAGCAGATCATCACCGAGACGCTGCAGCGGCTGAGCTATTCAGGCGAGAAATTCATCGTGTTTCTGGAAGGTCACGGTGAGCGCGCGGTGCTGGACTCAGACGCGCAGGGCGCGTTCACACATTTCGCGGAAGTGCTCCAGAGCAAGGGGCTCAAGGTCCAGCCGCTGAGTCTGGTCAGCAACCCCGCCGTGCCGGACAACGCTTCGGCGCTGGTCATCGCAAGCCCGCGCGGCCAGCTGCTTGAGGGCGAGATCAAGCTCATCAACGACTACATCGAGAAGGGCGGCAACCTGCTGTGGCTGGCCGACCCTGACAACCCTCCGGGTTTGCAGATGGTTGCCGATACGCTGGGCATTGAATGGCAAGATGGCTATGCCGTGTTTCCCGAGTACGAGTTGCTCGGCACCGGCCACCCCGGCATTTTCGCCGCGCTGGACTACCCGCCTAGTCCGGTCACCCAGGGCCTCGATCAGATCACCCTGTTCCCGCTAGTGCGGTCATTAACGGCACGCGAGGACAGCGGCTGGGTGGCCCAGCCGATGCTGACCAGCAGCCCCGCTGCCTGGCTGGAAACCCAGCCGCTGGATGAGTCCGGTGTCGCGCTGGATGTAGACAAGGGCGACATTGCCGGCCCCCTGACCATCGGCATGAGTCTGACCCGCAACATCGATGACCCGGATGCGTCAGCGGCGTCTGAACAGGATCAGGATTCGGCCAAAGCGCAGAAGCAGCAGCGCGTGGTTTTGATTGGCGACGCCGATTTCATGTCCAACAGCAACCTCGGTCAGCTGGGCAATCAGCAGCTGGGCCTGAACATCATCCAGTGGTTGGCGAGTCGCGACGAGCAGCTCAACATCGACGTACCCAAGGCGCCGGACACCAACCTGTTCCTGCCGAGCTGGGCGGTGATTGTCCTCAGCGCCGGTTTTGTCATTGTGTTGCCCCTGCTGCTGATCGGCATCGGTGTCACGCGCTGGGTTCTGAGACGGCGCCGATGAGCAGGATTGCCCCGCCCACAAAGCAATTCACATGAAAAGGCTCTACCTCAATCTCGTTCTGCTCGCCGTTCTGGCCGGGCTCGGTGTTGCGATCTGGCTGGCTCAGGAAGAAGAGGAAAAAGGTCCGCCCCTGACAGCCTTGAGCCAGGATCAGGTTACGCACATCAGCATCGCTCACCCCGATCAGTCCGCAATCGAACTGGAGAAAATCGAAGGTCAATGGCGGCTGGTGTCACCGGTCAAGGCGATTGCAGACAAGTACGAGGTCAACGGCATTCTGGCCCTGGCCACGCTGGAAATCGGCAAACAGCTGGACGGCGCAACGAACCTGTCTGAGCTTGGACTCGAACCACCGAAGTACAGCGTCACGCTCGATGATGTTCGTATCGATCTGGGCGGCACGGAGCCCATCAAGTTCCGCCGCTATGTCTCGACGGGCGGCAAAGTGGGCCTGGTCCCTGATCCGCCCAGCGCTGCGCTGGACGCCGATTACTCAGATCTGGTGGCCAAGCAAATTGTCCCTGAAGGTCGCGAGATCACGCGGATCAGCCTGCCCGCACTCACACTGGAAAAGGCAGATGGCGGTGGGTGGAAGGCAGCGGAGGCGCCCGATGCCAAAGCCTCCGACCTGAGCGCTTTGGCAGAGTCCTGGCGTACTGCTAAGGCGATGTGGAATGCAGCGGAGCCCGCCGAAGGCTCCAGTGGGGATGCCATTACGCTCGTGCTCGATGATGGCGAGCAGATTGATCTGGTAGTGGCGGCCCGCAATCCGCAGCTGATTCTGTCGCGGCCGGCGCTGGGCATGCGTTACACGCTGTCCAAAGCCCTGACCGAGACCTTGCTGCAATTGCCAGCCCAAGCGCCGGAAGCTGACGGCGAGTCACTGGCAGAAGAAGCGCCGGAAGCTGAGGCTCAGCAATAGACTGGAAAATTCAGCGTTTGAATTTTTCTTCTGCGAGCTGATCGGCAATATCGCTGGTCGGAAGCTTCAGCTCCTCTGACTTTGCGAATATCTGCGTGAGTGTCGGGCCGATTTGCCGGACATGTGATTCGACATCGGCCCAGCGCCGCGTATCGCCCTCGTAGTAGAGATTGATGATGCCGCCGGCATTGATCGCGTAATCAGGCGCATACAACACACCGCGATCCAGCAGAGCCTGACCGTGACGCGGTTCGGCCAGTTGATTATTGGCGGCACCGGCCACGATGCCCGCACGCAATAAGGGAATGCTTTGATCATTTAGGACAGCGCCCAGAGCACAAGGCGCAAGAACATCCACATCCTGATGCAGGACGTCATTCATGGAGACAGCTTGCGCCGCAAACTGCTGCACACAGGCCTCAACAGCCGGCGCATAGCTGTCACAGACCCACAGTTTTGCGCCGGCTTCGTGCAGATGCCGAGCCAGAACCTGCCCCACCTTGCCCACGCCCTGGATCGCAACGCGCAGGCCTTGAAGCTCATCGCGGCCCAGCTTGAATCGCACGGCCGCCTGGATGCCGACAAAAACACCCAGGGCCGTCGCCGCCGAGGTGTCCCGATCACCAGGGTCATTGGCGTTGGGCGCGGCGCCATGCCCGCCAATGTGGCTGGTTTCGCGAAGCATCTCGCGCATGTCAGCCTCATCTGTGCCTGAATCTTCGGCCACCCGATAGCGACCGCCGAGTGAGTGCACCAGACGGCCCATGGCCTGCATCATCTGTGGCGTCTTGTTCCGGCGTGGGTCCGCGATCACCACGCTCTTGCCGCCACCCTGCCGCAAGCCCGCCAGTGCCGCCTTGTAGGTCATGCCGCGCGAAAGGCGCAGGACATCGGTCAGCGCGTCCGCATCATTGGCGTAGTCATAGACCCGGCAGCCGCCCAGCGAGGGTCCAAGTGCGGTACTGTGGACCGCAATGATCGCCCGCAGACCCGATTCAGCGTCGAATCCGTAGACAATCTCTTCGTGTTCGTCGAACTCGGGGTGGTCAAAAACGCTCATGGCGGGCCCTGAAAGATGGTTCACCATCATAGTCAAGCACAGTCGACCTGTGTTCCAGGCTGAACTTGGAGCGATATTTGCCAATCAAAGCTGTCCTGGCATTGCACCGCCTTCAGTCTCATGCGCCGACCCACTTAGTGCGTATGATCATCAGACCTTTTCAAGGTAATCAAACATGCCGCTGCACGCTGCTCTGAGCCACAAGACCGACTACAAGTACGACCGGAGGGTGACGCTGTCACCGCAGATCATTCGCCTGCGACCCGCGCCGCATTCTCGTACACGCGTGCTGAGTTATGCCCTGCGCGTTGAGCCCACACCCAATTTCATCAACTGGCAGCAGGATGCCTTTGCCAACTGGCAGGCGCGCGCGGTTTTTCCTGAACCGGTGGATCACTTCTCGGTGCATGTCGATCTGATTGCCGACATGGCGGTGTACAACCCCTTCGATTTTTTCATCGAACCCAGCGCAGAGCATTTTCCGTTCAAGTACGACAGCCTGCTGAGTCGGGACCTGGAACCTTACCTGCGCTGCGACCCATTGACGCCGGTGTTCAAGAAGACCCTCGATGAGATCTCTCTGGCACCGCAACGCACCGTCGATTTCCTGATGGGCCTCAATCAATCCTTGCAGCAGAAGATCAGTTACCTGATTCGCATGGAGCCGGGTGTGCAGACGCCGGAAGAAACCCTGAGCAAGGCTTCGGGTTCATGCCGCGACTCCGCCTGGCTCATGGTCCAATTGCTGCGCAATCTGGGGATGGCTGCGCGCTTTGTTTCCGGCTATCTGATTCAGCTCACGCCGGATGTGAAATCACTCGACGGCCCCAGCGGAACGGAATACGACTTCACTGATCTTCACGCATGGTGCGAGGTATTCCTGCCCGGCGCCGGCTGGATCGGCTTTGATCCCACGTCCGGACTGATGACAGGCGAAGGACACATTCCCCTGTGCGCGACACCGGAGCCCTCCAGTGCTGCGCCGATCACCGGTGCGATGAGTTCGGCCAAGGGCGGCAAGATTGAAACCGAGTTTTCGCACGATATGAAGGTGACACGCGTGGAAGAAAGCGCGCGCGTGACCAAACCCTACAGCGAGGCGCAGTGGGAGCAGATTGACGCCCTGGGTTATCGGGTGGATGAGCAGATCAAGGCGAGTGATATGCGCCTGACCATGGGTGGCGAGCCCACCTTCGTCTCCATTGACGACATGCAAGGAGATGAATGGAACACCGCGGCGCTGGGCCCCATGAAGGAGGAACTTGCTGACCAGCTGATTCAGCGACTGCGCGATCGCTTTGCTCCTGGCGGACTGATCACTTACGGTCAGGGCAAGTGGTATCCCGGCGAGCCTCTGCCGCGCTGGGCTGACGCGCTTTACTGGCGCGAAGATGGCGAGCCCGTGGTGAGTCGCGATTTCAATCAAGGCACACGAAAAGCGGATACCGCGTCTGCACAGGCATTCATCCGCGCACTCGCAGAACAACTTGGGATCAATCCCGGCTTCGCCATTCCCGGATTCGAAGATGCGTTCTACTCGGTGCACCGCGAGCAGCGTCTGCCGGACAACCTGACGCCGGAAGCAGGCAAGCTGAATAGCGCCGAAGCACGTGCGCGCATTGCCGCAGCACTATCAGAGGGTCTTGATGAGCCTGTCGGCTATGTTCTGCCTGCGCAGAAGATGGCCGGAAAGGCGCGTTGGCAATCGGCAGCCTGGACGTTCCGGACCGGGCGCATGTTCCTGATCCCCGGTGACTCGCCCATGGGTTTGCGTCTTCCCCTGGATGCCTTGCCCTGGATTCCCAAGGAAGCCTACCCACAAATCATTCCGCTGGATTCCTTCGCCCCGCGCGCCGCGTTGCCTGCGAAATCGCAATTGCCCGCCGCACCTGCACCGACGGCGACTCAAGGCAGCGCCGACGAAGGCAATCCACGTTCCGCCATTGCGGTTCAGGCTCGCGAGGGCAGGCTTTGTGTTTTCCTGCCTCCAGTAGAAGACGCGGCAGATTTCCTGGAACTGATCTCCTGCATCGAGCAGGCCGCGAATACGCTGGATGTGCCGGTTCGGGTGGAAGGTTATGCGCCGCCGGTCGACTCCCGGATCAACGTGCTTCGGGTAACGCCAGACCCCGGCGTTATCGAGGTCAATATTCATCCTGCGCATTCCTGGGAGCAACTCCGCGACATCACCATAGGCTTGTATGAGGAAGCGCGGGAGAACCGGCTCGCAACCGAAAAATTCCTGATCGATGGTCGGGCAACCGGCACCGGTGGCGGCAATCACATCGTCGTCGGCGCCGCCAAACCCGAAGATTCTCCGTTTCTGCGCCGCCCGGACATGTTGGCGAGCATGCTCCGTTTCTGGCAGAACCATCCTTCACTGAGCTATCTGTTCTCCGGATTGTTTGTGGGAACCACCTCGCAGCATCCACGCCCCGATGAGGGCCGTGACACCGCGCTGTACGAGCTGGAAATAGCGCTCGCACAGCTGCCGCAGGCCGGGAGCATTCTGGATCAGAATCAGTTTCCGCTTTGGTGGGTGGATCGGCTGTTCCGCAATCTGCTGATTGATGTGAGCGGCAATACCCATCGCACAGAAATCTCGATCGACAAGCTCTACTCACCCGATGGCCCCACAGGCCGTCTGGGCCTGACCGAGATTCGCAGCTTTGAAATGCCGCCACACGCACGCATGTCCCTGGTGCAGCAGTTGCTTGTCCGGGCGCTACTGGCCTCGTTCTGGAAGCAGCCTTATGAGGCGCCATTGATCCGTTGGGGCACGCGTCTTCACGACGAATTCATGCTGCCGCATTTTGTCTGGAAAGATTTTCTTGATGTGCTGGGCCAACTGCGGGGCTGGGGCTTTGGTTTTGAGGCGGCATGGTTTGATCCGCATTTCGAGTTTCGCTTTCCCAAGCATGGCGCGATCAATCACGAGGGCATCGAAATTGAGTTGCGCCATGCACTGGAGCCCTGGCCGGTTCTCGGTGAGGAGTCTGCAGGAGGGGGTACCACGCGCTTTGTAGACTCAAGTCTGGAACGCATGCAGATCAAGACGCGGGGGCTGATTCCAGGCCGTCACTTTGTCACCGTCGCAGGGCGCCGCCTGCCATTGCGGGCGACCGGGGTGCGGGACGAATTTGTCTGCGGCTTGAGATACCGCGCCTGGAAACCGGTGTCTGCATTGCATCCGACGATTGATGTGCATAGCCCGCTGGGTTTTGATTTATACGATGCCCAGTACCAGCGCGCCGTCGCTGGTTGCGTGTATCACGTGATGCATCCGGCGGGTCGTAACTATGAGACTTATCCGGTCAACAGTTACGAAGCCGAGGCGCGCCGCCTTTCGCGGTTCGAGGCCAATGGCCACTCCACGGACACTTACGTGCCGAAGCAGGAAGTACCGAATCCGGACTTCCCCTGCACGCTCGATCTACGCAGACCCAGCGGCATGTAAGCTTGCTGTGATTCAAGGGCGCGGTCCTGACCGCGCCCTTTGCAAGCCAGTCGCTTTTTAGTTAGCGGTCAGTGGTGCGAGCGCAATGATGTCCAGGAAGGGCTGCGGATATAGACCGAGCACAAAGCTGGCGAGCGTGACTGCCAACACGACGGCACCGCCAGTCTGCAAGCCCCAGTTTCTGGGCGCTTCAAAGCGTTCCTGACTGTCGCGGTCCATGAACATGATGATCATGAGCCTGAGGTAGTAGAACAGACCAATCGCGCTACCGAGCACCACACCGCCCAGCAACCACCATTGCTGCGCATCGACACCGGCCATGATGACGTAGAACTTGCCGATGAATCCTGCGGTGGCCGGAATGCCTGCCAGCGACAGCAGCATCGCGGTAAGAATGGAGCTGATGTAGGGGCGACGCCAGAACAGGCCACGGTAATCCTCAAGCTGGTCAGCATCACCTTCGTTGTTGAAGGGGCTGGACAGCAGGGTCACAACGCCGAGAACACCGAGTGTTGTCACCACGTAGGTCAGGATGTAGACGCCCACGGCCTCAACGGCGAACTCGCCGGAGGAAATAAGCGCCACCAAGCAGTAGCCAAAGTGTGCGATGGAGGAATACGCCAGCATTCGCTTGACGTTGTCCTGCAGCAGAGCCAGCACATTGCCCACGATCATGGACAGGATGGCCAGGACGGTCAGCACATTGAGCAGGTTCGCACTCTCATAGACCTGGGCCTCGATGAAGTATCGAAGCAGTACGGCAAACACGGCTGTCTTGCTCGCAGTGGCCAGGAACGAGGTGACCGGCGCGGGCGCTGCTTCATATACGTCCGGTGTCCACAGGTGGAAAGGAACCACGGACAGCTTGAAGCCGATGGCGACCAGGATCATCGCGCTCCCCAGACCAACGATGCCGTCGAGTGATTCAGCCTGTACGAAATACTGACCGATCTTGTCGAAGCTCATGTCTCCGACCTGAGCGTAGACCAATGCCATGCCGAACAGCAGGAACGCGGATGCAGCGGCGGACAGGATCAGGTACTTGAGGCCGCCTTCGAGTGCGCCACGCGATTGCGTCGGGTAGGCAATCATCGCGTAAAGCGGGATGGACAGCAGTTCCAGGCCGATGAAGAAGGAGGCGAAGTGGCAGCTCGACACCAGCACCATGCCGCCCAGGGCCGCGAGCGCCAGAAGAAGATACATCTCTTCCTTGTTGCCCTTGTAGCCTTCCAGATAGCCATGCGACAAGGTGGCGCAAGCTAAGGTACAGACACTGATAATGCCGCAGTAGAACAGTGCGTAGTTGTCGATGCGCAACAGGGGTGTGACCTGGATCGGCAAGATTTTGGGCACGACTTCCGGGGCCAGCGCGGGGCCGAAGAACAAGATCGCCACGGAAACCCAGGCCAGGTTTCCAAAGAAGATCCCGACGGTCGGATTCCAGAAATGGTGACGCTTGATGGCGATCGCCAGCATCACCGCAATGACCGCAATGCTGGTGAAAAGGATGGGCGACAGGGCGGCCCAGTGGTGCCAGGTCATGCTCATGGCGTCACTCCATTGCTGGCAGCTGCAGTGAGCGCTTCAACAGGTTGCGCGGTGGCATAGATTGCGGCGACATGCTGCATGGAGGCGGCCGAGGTATCGAGGAATGACTGTGGATACAAACCGATCCACAACATGATGATCATCAGCGTGCCCAGCATGACGAGTTCGCGTTTTGAGAGATCTTCCAGATGTTCCGGGAGTTCGTCTGTCTGGCTGGGGCCATGGAATGCCCGCTGAATCAGCATCAGGGAGTACACAGCTGCAATGATCAGGCCCGTAGACGCGAAGATGGTGACGATGGGATCAATATTCCAGGAGCCGACCAGGATCAGGAACTCGCCGACGAAATTGCCCAGGCCCGGAAGACCAAGAGAGGCCGCCACAAAGAACAGCATGATCGGTGGCAGATAGGGGAAGCGCGACCACAAGCCGCCCATCTTTCTCAGGTCTCGGGTGTGCATGCGCTCATAGATCTCACCGCAGAGGATGAACAGGGCGCCAGCGGAAATTCCGTGCGCCAGCATCTGGATGACAACGCCCTGCAAGGCGATCTCGGTTCCTGCATAAATCCCGATGAGCACGAATCCCATGTGCGAGATCGAGGAGTAGGCAACCAGCCGTTTCACATCGGTTTGTGCAAATACCAGGATGCCTGCGTAAATAATGCCGGCAACACCCAGCCACATGGCGATCGGCGCGAACTCCGCCGAAGCATTGGGGAAAATCGGAATGGCAAAGCGCAGCATGCCGTAAGCCGCAGTCTTGAGCAGAATTCCGGCGAGGTCGACCGAGCCTGCTGTCGGCGCCTGTGAGTGGGCGTCTGGCAACCAGCTATGCAGCGGTACTGCAGGTGTCTTTACCGCGAAGGCAAAGAAGAATCCGAGCATGAGAATGTATTCAACATTCGCACTCATCTCCGTCTTGAGCAGGTCTTCGTAATTGAAGGTGATGACGCCGGTGCCCTGATAATTGACGAATACCAATCCCAGGATGGCGAGCAACATCACCAGACCCGAAGCCTGCGTGAAGAGGAAGAACTTGGTAGCCGCGTACACCTTGCCCTTTCCGCCTGGGGTGTCATGCCCCCACAGTGCGATCAGGAAGTACATCGGAACCAGCATCATCTCCCAGAGGAAGAAGAACAGGAACAGATCGAGCGTGAGGAACACGCCCACCACGCCACCCAGATTCCACAGCAGATTGAGGTGGAAGAATCCGACGTTGCGATCAATTTCCCGCCAGGAGCAGATGATGGCCATCACGCCCAGCAGGTTGGTAAGCAGAATCAGCAGGATGGAAAGACCATCCAGTGCGAAGTGGAACGAGATACCCAATCTCGGAATCCACGGCGCCTGATACTCGATCACCCACGTCGGGGCTTCGCCAACCAGCGACGGCAGGCTGTAGTCGTAGCTCAGCCAGAGATAGATGGAGATGCCGCTGGCGATCAGCATGCCGGCCAGCGCAATCCATCGCGGGTACTTGGTGCCGAAGCGAAGTTCAGCCTGCCAGCTCAGCAGGCCGGCAATGAAGGGGATGAGGATGAGCCAGACAAGGACCATGGCGGCGTCAGATTAGAACTACGGCGGCAACGACAAAGACAGCCCCGGCACCCAATGCAGCGGCATACCAGCGCACCATGCCGTTCTGGCTTTGTGCAAACCAGCCATTGAGAATGCGGAACGTCTCGGGAATCAGGCCAATGGCCTGATCAAAGATATCTTTGGCGTTGATGCGAACGAACGCCAGATAGGGTTTGACGAAGAGCTTGTCGTAGAGCCAGTCAAATCCGAAGGCCTCACGCCACCAGACCAGAATGGGGTTGCCCGATTGCTGGAGCGCAATGGCGCGCTGGTGCGAGCGTCCGAATATGAGCCAGGCGAGCAAGACGCCAGCCAGTGACACACCGACAGAGAGATATCCCACCATGGAATGCTTCTGCATCAGTTCGGCACTGAATTCCTGGGCGGGCAGTACCTGATCCAGTGGCAGATGGATATAGCCGCCTAGCAGTGCGGCAACAGCCAGTACAGCCAGCGGCAAATGGTGCGAGAACAATCCCTTTGGCTTTTCGACGCCGTGGTGATTCGCCGGCCCGAAGAAGGTGATGAAGATCATTCGGAAGGTGTACAGCCCGGTCATGAAAGCGCCGAACAAACCCAGATAGAAGAGATGATGGTTTCCGCTGGCATATGCCTCGAACAGGATCTCGTCCTTGGAGAAATATCCCGAGGTAAATGGTGCGGCGATCAGGGCCAGGGAGCCGATCAGGAAGACAGCGAAGGTAAACGGAATCTCTTTCCACAACCTGCCCATCTTGAACATGTTCTGCTCATGATGGACGGCGAGAATTACCGAGCCTGCTGCGAGGAACAGCAGCGCCTTGAAGAAGGCGTGGGTCATCAGGTGGAAAACCGCCATCTGATAGGCGCCGGCACCGAGCGCCATGAACATGTAACCGATCTGCGACATGGTGGAATAAGCCAGCACCCGCTTGATGTCGCTCTGCATCAGCGCAATGAAACCAGCCATGACGGCGGTCAGACCACCGACCCAGCCCACGGCTTCCAAGCCGATGGGGGACAGCTCAAAGAGCGGATGGGTACGCGCGATCAGATACACGCCCGCCGTAACCATCGTCGCGGCATGAATCAGTGCCGAAACCGGTGTTGGACCGACCATCGCGTCGGGCAGCCATGTTTGCAGCGGCAACTGCGCTGATTTACCCACCGCACCGCCCAACAACATCATCACGGCGAAAGTGCAGATCAGCGGGCCGTCTTTCCACTCAACCGATGCTTGGCTCAGCATGTCCTGGATGTTCAAGGTGCCGAACTGATGGAACAGGATGAACAGGCCGATGGCCATGAAAGTGTCGCCAACGCGCGTGATGACGAAAGCCTTGCGAGCGCAGTATCCGTTCTGCGCGTCCTTGTACCAGAAGCCAATGAGCAGGTACGAGGCCAGGCCAACACCCTCCCAACCAAAGTAGAGGAAGAGCAGGTTGTCGCCGAGGACCAGGAACAACATGGAGGCGACAAACAGATTCATGTACGACAGGAAGCGATCGTAGCTGTCATCACCTCGCATGTACCAGGAGGCGAACAGGTGAATAAAGAAGCCAACACCGGTAATGACGTTGAGCATCACCAAAGATAAACCGTCCAGTCGCAGGGCGAAGTCGACGCTCAGGTTTCCGGTCTGCAACCACTGCCAGAGGTGCTGGGTATACGCGCCGCCTTCAGACTGCGATTGCAGGAAGGTGACGGAGCACGCGATCGCCACCAGAAAGGCTGCACCAACAGAGCCAACGCCGATGATGGCGGCCGGCGTATCCGCCAGTTTCCCGCGGGCGAAAGCCAGGGTTGTGAAACCCAGCAGGGGGAATACAAACGTGAGGTAGAGGTAATCCAGCATCAGCCTTTCATCTCCGATGCGGCATCAACATCAAGCGAGCCGAATCTGCGGTAGAGCTGCAACAGAAGGGCAAGCCCGACACAGGCTTCACACGCCGCCAACGTCAGGATCATCAAGAACATGATCTGGCCGTCGGCCTGCTGCCATCGGCTGCCCGCGACCACAAATGCAACTGCTGCGGAGTTCATCATCACTTCCAGCGACATCAGCATGAACAGCACATTTCGACGCACAAGCAAACCCAGCAGCCCCAGCGTGAACAACACGCCGGCCAGTGCGAGGCCATGCTCCATCGGTATGCCGCTTAGGTCTGTCATCCCCAATTTCTCACATCAGATTCTGTCGTGTCGTGACTTGATAACTGCGTACGCATCTAGTCTTGTGTGACTTCGTGTTTGCCCAGGTGATAGGCGGCAACCAGGCCTGCGGTGAGCATCATGGATGCCAGTTCCACCGCGAGCAGATATGGGCCGTAAAGCTGTATGCCCACTTCCTTGGCGCCCACTTCCTCCAGTGCTGCCGGTGTCTGCTCTCCGCTCAGCATCAGGTGCAGAATCGGAAACAGAAGCAGCGAACACAGAATGCCGGGGCCAATCCATACCGAGGGCTTGAGCCATTCCTGTTCTTTCCGTGTGACTGCCTCTCCCAGATTGAGCATCATCACAACGAAGACGAACAGAACCAGAATTGCCCCCGCGTAGACAATAATTTCCAGCATGGCTGCAAACGGCGCGCCCAAGGTGAAAAACACCGTGGCTATTGCGAGCAAGGACGTCACCAGAAACATCAGTGCGTGAACCGGGTTGGGGTTCACGATCACCAGAATGGTGGCGATGATGGCGACGAAGCCTGCGAGGTAGAAAGTAAATTCCATGGCGTCAGGGCATCAGGCTCTTCACGTCGATGGGCTTGGCCTCGTTCAGGGCCTCACCCTTGCCCTTGTCCTTGATGGCAAGGCCGGCGACGCGGTAGAAGTTGTAGTCAGGATATTTGCCCGGCCCGCTGATGGTCAGGTGCTCCTTCTCATAAACGAGATTCTGGCGATCGTACTCACACATTTCAAAGTCAGGTGTGAGCTGAATGGCCGTCGTCGGGCAGGCTTCTTCGCACAGACCACAGAAGATGCAGCGGGAAAAGTTGATGCGGAAAAACTCGGGATACCAGCGCCCGTCTTCCTTCTCTGCCTTCTGCAGTGAGATACATCCGACCGGGCAGGCAACCGCGCACAGATTGCAGGCCACGCAGCGTTCTTCGCCATCTGGATCGCGCGTGAGCACGATGCGGCCACGGTAGCGTGGTGGCAGATAAGGCTGGACTTCCGGATAGGAGATGGTGTCGCGCTTGCGGAAGCTGTGCATGAAGATCATGCCAATGCTCCGGAACTGCGTTCCGATTCCTTTCATGACGCTTGAAAAGCTCACGTCACGCTCCTCCAGATTGAGTGGCAACAATGACCAGGCCGGTCACCATCACATTGATAAGAGTCAACGGCAGACATACCTTCCAGCCCGCAGACATCATGTGGTCATAGCGGGGACGCGGAAGCGCCGCGCGCAGAAGAATGAAGCTGCTCATGAACATGAAGGTCTTGGCCGCGAATGCGAAGAAGGACAGGATTGGGCCTTCATTATCCACGAAGGGCACATCCCAGCCGCCGAAGAACAGCACCACGATGATGGCAGACACCAGCACGATTCCAACGTACTCGCCAACGAAGAACATGCCGAACTTCATCGAGGAGTACTCGGTGTGGAATCCGGCCGCCAGCTCCTGCTCTGCTTCTGGCAAATCGAAGGGTGTGCGATGCGTGGTGGCCACGCCGGCAAGTGCGAAGGTGACGAAACCGAAGAACTGCGGAATGACATTCCAAACGCCCAGTTCCTGCTGCGAGGTCACCACATCCACCAAGGAGAAACTGCCTGCCATCATCACGACGCCCATGATGGAAAGGCCCATGAAGACCTCGTAAGTGATCATCTGCGCAGACGATCGCAGGCCGCCCAGCAACGCATACTTGCTGTTGGACGCCCAGCCGCCGAGCATCACGGCATAGACACCGAGACCGCAGATGGCCAGGAACAGAAGAATGCCCAGGTTCAGATCTGCCACGCCGAGCCAGGGCGTCAAGGGAATGACCATGAATCCCAGCATCATGGTGCTCATGGCGATCATCGGCGCAATCCAGAACATGACCTTGTCCGCGAAGGGCGGCGTCCAGTCTTCCTTCATGAAGATCTTGATCATGTCGGCAATAACGATGCCCAGCCCCAATGGGCCGACGCGGTTCGGGCCGTAACGATCCTGCCAGAGTCCCAGCAAGCGGCGCTCGAGCCAGATCATCCATGCGGCAGTCAGGACCAAGCCGACCAGAATGACGGCAGCCTCCACCATGCTGAGCACGATGCTGATCAACTCGGGCGTAATCCAGGCAGGCAAACTCATCTCAGGCGGCTCCGAGCTTGATGCTGGTACCGGGAACAGCAAACGGCACACCGGCAAAACCCTGCGGCAGTCCGACACTACCAGCAGGCAGGCTCTCGCTGATGCGGACCGGGAGGTTTACCGTGACCTGCCCCAGCGTCACCTGCGCCTGATCCTTCAGGCCCAGGCTATCGGCATCTTTCTGGCTGACAAACACACAGCTTTGCGGGATGCGCTTCTGGATCACAGCGGCGCGGGCACTTTGTTCTTCGCTACCGAAGATATGGTGGATCGCGACAAGCTTGAGGCCGTCCGAGCCAGCGGCCTGATCAGCACCGAAGTAGGTAATGCCTGCGTCCGGATCCGTCACCAAGACCGGTTCACCGGAATCCCCGCCCTTCATTTCGCCGCCCACTTCCGCCTGGAACTTGTTCCAGGCCTGCGGAGAATTCCAGCCCGGCGCCCAGGCAAACGGCAGCAGCTCCGAAGGTCGATCCAGTTTCATGGAGCCGTTGGCGCCTTCCATGGAGAAGGCCAGCGCTGAATCTGCATCCTGCGTTGCGCGCGGCTCGTGGACAGACAGGTTGGCGCGCATTGCGGTTCGACCGGAATAGCGATGCGGTGCACGGGCGACTTTCATGCCCTTCAATCGGAACTGTGCGTTCGGTGCGGTTTCAGTGATGACCGAGAACTGGCTCATCTCTTTGGCGCATTGCGCTGTGACGTCGTCGAGGGACTGCCAGACCTGTTCAGACATGCCAGCACACCAGCGCCAGGCATCCTGCACTGCAACGCTGCGGTCGTAATAGGTGGGATCGAAGACCTGGAAGAAGCGCTGCGCGCGCCCTTCGCAATTGACAAAGGTGCCGTCGGTTTCAAACACAGTGCCCGCCGGCAGCAAGAGGTCGGCGTGTTCGCTGGTGGCGGTCATCTGATGATCAATCACGATCACCCGAGCCTTGCTTTGCAGTGCGGCGTCGACCAGAGATTTTTCGGCGCGGCGGTACAGGTCGTTCTCCAGCACCACCAGAACATCGACCTCGCCATTCGCGGCAGCCTGCAAGCCCGCTTCCACGTCCGGCGCTCCGAACAGCGACACGCCGAGACTGTTGGCCTCAGGCACGGAAAGACTCAGACCGACGTCCTTGTCTTTCTTCTTGAGGCTCCAGGCAACATTGGCGGCCGCCTGAATAATGGAGGCAGAGCCTGCCGCAGTTCCAGAAACAATCAGCGGTTTGTTTGCTGCCAGCAGCGCATCGGCAATTTCGTCAGCCAGTTTGGTCGCTTCCTCACCAAGTCCGGCTGGAGCTGGCGAACTGGCGTCAATGCGATGCGCGATGGCATGGCCAATCTGCGCAAGACGTTCCGGATTGGCACGCAGCAGCGCACTGGCAATGTCATCCAGACGAGAGGCTTCTGGTGTTGCGACGAACACTGGATTGCGCTGTTGCTGCACCAGATCCGCCAGTGAGATGACCTGCCATTCGGGGATATTTTTCTTTGCGCCCTCGGTCACCATCTTGCCGCGAGCGGCCTGGCGTACGGCAAGCGCGACGCGCGGTGCGGTTTGCGTGCTGTCTTCACCGAGCACCAGAACACAGTCCGCTTCTTCGATATCGCGAATATTCGCCGCGCCGACCGGACCGCGAAGAATCTTTGCAGTCAGCTCGATAAGTTCGTGTTCGTGCCGGGCAATGCCGCTGTTGAAACGGTCCGCACCCACCAGCTTGCGCAGTGCGAAGTTGGACTCCAGGGATGCGCGGGGCGACCCAATACCGAGAATCTTGCTCGCGCCTGCAACGATGGCGCGTGCTTGTTCGGCGCCGACTTCGGCTGACACCGTTTTGCGACGTGTCTCGACCTTCAGAACTGGCTGTTTGGGCCGATCCTTGTTATTGGTAAATCCATAGCCGAAACGGCCGCGGTCACAGAGAAAATATCCGTTGAGCGCACCGTGGTAGCGGTTCTCGATTCGACGCACTTCACCGTATCGCTCACCCGGTGACACATTGCAGCCCATCGCGCAGCCAGAGCAGATGCTCGGCGCGTATTGCATGTCCCACTTGCGCGTATATTTTTCGGAATGAGTCTGATCCGTGAAGACACCGGTGGGGCAGACTTCGGTGAGGTTGCCACTGAACTCACTTTCGAGCACGCCATCTTCGGCACGACCGAAGTACACGTTTGAGGCTGCGCCGTACACGCCAAGATCAGTTCCGCCAGCGTAGTCGCGGTAATAACGCACGCAGCGGTAGCAGCTGATGCAGCGATTCATCTCATGCCCAATGAAGGGTCCGAGGTCCTGATTCAGGTGCGTTCGCTTGTCGAACCGGTAACTACGCGAATGATGCTTTGTCATCACCGTCATGTCCTGCAAATGACAGTGACCACCTTCTTCGCAGACCGGGCAGTCGTGCGGGTGGTTGGTCATCAGGAACTCGATGATGGCTTCGCGAAACTCGACCGCCTCTTCGTCGGCAATCGAGATGTACATGTCGTCCTGCGCCTGGGTCATGCAGGACATGACAATACGACCGTTCTTGTCGTCGGCATCGCGATACTGCTTGACCGCGCATTGGCGGCAGGCACCTACGCTGCCCAGCGCCGGATGCCAGCAGAAATACGGGATATCCAGACCCAGCGACAGACAGGCCTGCAGCAGGTTGTCGCTGCCACTGACCTCAAAGTCTTTACCGTCGACGTGAATCTTTGCCATGCGCCTGTGCCGTCTGATTAAGCGGTGACCGCGGCTGATGCCGCTGGTTCGGAACGAATACCTGCCTCGAATTCTTCACGGAAGAACTTGATGGCAGACTGCAGCGGCTCCATTGCACCGGGCGCATGCGCACAGAACGTGCGACCCGGGCCCAGTTGCCGCGTCAGTTTCATTAATTGATCAATATCTCCGGGCTTGCCCTGCCCTTTTTCAATTGCGCGAAGAATACGCACGGACCAGGGCAGCCCGTCGCGGCATGGCGTGCACCAGCCGCAGGATTCACGCGCAAAGAATTCTTCCAGATTACGAACGGCGGAGACCATGCTCTGGCCTTCTGCCATCACGGTGATCTGGCCCGTACCCATGCGCGATCCGGCTTTGGAAATCGTGTCGAAATCCATCGGCAGGTCAAGGTGCTCGGGCAACAGAAAATCAGTCGATGCGCCTCCAGGCAGCCAGGCCTTGAGTTTCTTGCCGTCGCGCATACCGCCGGCATGCTCTTCCAGCAGTTCGCGCGCCGTGGTACCGAAAGGCAATTCCCATGTTCCCGGCTTGTTGGCACGACCCGAACATCCATAGAGCTTGGTGCCACCGTCCTTGGTCTTGCCCTGACTCAGGCCCTTGAACCAGTCGCCACCATTGATGACGATGCCCGGAATATTGCACAGCGTCTCGACGTTGTTGACCACCGTCGGCCGGCCCCACAAACCACTGATGGCTGGAAACGGCGGCTTTGCACGCGGATTGGCGCGACGGCCTTCCAGCGAATTGATCAACGCGGTTTCTTCGCCGCAAATGTAGCGACCCGCTCCGGTGTGGACGAAGCAGTCATAGCCCCAGCCGGTGCCTAGAATGTTCTTGCCAAGCAGCCCTGCGGCGCGCGCCTCGGCCAGCGCCTTGTTGAGATTCTGCGCAGCCTTGATGTACTCGCCACGGAGGAAGATATAACCGGTGCAGGCACCGATGGCGTAAGCCGCCACGATCATCGCCTCCACCATGAGGTGCGGCGCATCTTCCATCAACAGGCGGTCCTTGAACGTGCCAGGCTCCATCTCGTCGGCATTGCAGACCAGATACTTGGCCCCTGAATCCGGCCCCATGGGGACCAGACTCCACTTGATGCCTGTGGGGAAGCCCGCACCGCCGCGGCCACGGAGGTTGGCGTCCTTGACGGCCTTTTGCACGGCAAGCGGATCGCCATCCTTGATGGCTTTTCTCAGGCCCGCATAACCACCGACCTTTTCGTAAGCCTTGAGGTCCAGCGGGCCGCGTGCCTTGTCGATGCTGTACGTCAGCGGATGGGTTTCTGCACTGATCTTCATTCGTATCCGCCCAGAATCTTGTCGATGCCCGAGACACTCACATCGCTGTGCAGGTCTTCGTCAATCATCAGCGTCGGGCCGCGGTCACAGTTGCCCAGACAGCAGATCGGCAACAGGGTGAACTTCTGATCCGGCGTGGTCTGTCCCATCTTGATGCCTAGCCTGGATTCCAGACCGTCCCGCAGTTCGTCATAACCTGTGAGGTGACAAGAAATGCTGTCACAAACAGTGATGACATGGCGCCCGACCGGCTGCCGAAAAATCAGGCTGTAGAACGTGGCAACGCCTTCCAGGTCAGCTGCATCGGTACCGATCATGCTGGCAATGGGGCCGATCGCCGCGTCTGGCACCCAGCCGCGATATTTCTGCACGATCTTCAGCGCGCCGATGCTCGCCGCACGGGTATCAGGATAGTGATGCATCTCCTCGGCAATCTCGGCGCGCTCGGCATCACTGAGCACAAACGGCTCCGCCTTGTTGAGGTCTGCAAGTTTGACGACGTTTTCCATATCAGCGATCGACATCCGCCATGACGAAATCAATGGAAGCAATATAAGCAATCAGATCGGGAATCATGTGGCCATTGATGGCCGCTGGAATCTGCTGCAGATGCGCAAAACTAGGGGTTCGGATGCGCGTGCGATAACTCATGGTGCTGCCATCCGACACACTGTAATAGCTGTTCAAGCCCTTGGTGGCCTCGATCATGGTCATCGACTCGCCGGGCGGGATCACCGGGCCCCAGCTCACACCCAGGAAGTGCGTGATCAGGGTTTCGATGTCGTGCAGCGCACGCTCTTTGGGCGGCGGACAGGTCAGCGGATGATCTGCCTTGAAGGCCCCTGAAGGCATGTTGTTGAGACATTGCTCGATGATGCGCATCGACTGGCGAATCTCTTCAGCACGCAGGATGGCGCGCGTGTAGACATCGCTGGTGTCGGCAAGCGGCACTTCAAAATCGAAATTCTCGTAGCCGGAATAGGGCCGCGCCTTGCGCAGATCAAAGTTGCAGCCGGCTGCGCGCAACCCGGGGCCGGTCACACCCCATTCCTGAGCTTCGGCAGCGTCATAGGCGGCAACACCCTTGGAACGCGAAATCAGAACCGCATTCTTCAGCGCGGCCTTCTCGTACTCGTCCATGCGTGGGCGCAGCCAGTCGAGGAACTCGCGAACCTTTACTTCCCAGCCCTTGGGCAGGTCGTGGGCCACACCGCCGATACGGAACCAGGCCGGGTGCATGCGGAACCCGGTAACAGCCTCGATGACGTCATATGCCTTCTGGCGATCGACGAACATGAAGAACACCGGGCTCATGGCACCGACATCCTGACAATAGGTGCCGTAGAACAGAAGGTGCGAGGTGATGCGGAAAAATTCCGACATCATCACGCGGATGGTCTGCACGCGATCAGGAACCTTGATGCCCGCCAGCTTCTCCACGTTGAGCACGTAGGGCAGGTTGTTCATCACACCGCCGAGGTAATCGATACGGTCGGTGTAGGGAATATAAGAGTGCCAGGACTGACGCTCGGCCATCTTCTCGGCGCCACGATGGTGATAGCCGATGTCGGGCACGCAGTCGACGATTTCTTCGCCATCCAGCTGAAGCACAATACGGAACGCACCATGCGCGCTCGGGTGGTTGGGGCCCAGATTCAGGAACATGAAATCCGAATCGGCGTTGCCCCGCTTCATGCCCCAATCTTCAGGCTTGAACAGCAGCGCTTCCTGATCCAGATCCTGACGCATCTGATCGAGCAGGAAGGGGTCGAATTCGGTCGCGCGCGCAGCATAGTCCTTGCGGCCGGGATGCCCTTCCCAACGCGGCGGCAGAAGAATACGACGCAGGTTGGGGTGGCCGTCGAAGGTCACACCAAACAGATCCCAGGCCTCGCGTTCATACCAATTGGCATTGGCATAGACCGACACGCAACTCGGCAGCGAGGGCGCATCACCCTTGAGCGCCACTTTGAGGCGAATATCCGCGTTGCGGTCAATCGACAGCAACTGATAAACCACGGTGAAATCGCTGTCCGGCTGGCCGTCACGATGCTTGCGGACGCGCTCGTCGATGGCAGTGAGATCAAACAGCATGCGGTAGGGGCGCTCGACCTCGTTCTTCAGGTACTTGAGCACCGCGATGATCTGGCCCGGCTCAACCCACAGGGTCGGCACATCATCCACAGTCACCTGAAAACGGAAGCTGCCCTCGCCGAAACGGCGATGAAGCTCACGCACGATGTCGTGCTGCAAGCCGGTTGCGGGAGGCGCGTCGTCTGCCATCTGGGCCTCTTAGACTGAATCCGGGGAGCGCAGGTGCGTGGCCTTCACGCGCTCTGCATGCTTGACGTCACGCTGGGCCGGCAGGTTTGCCCGGTAAATGCCCTGCTCGCCAACCACCCAGGACAGCGGCCGGCGCTCCTTGCCAATGGAGTCCTGCAGCAGGTTCAAGGCCTGCAGAAACGCCTCCGGCCGTGGCGGGCAGCCTGGAATATAGACATCAACCGGCAGGAATTTGTCCACACCCTGCACCACGGAATAGATGTCATACATGCCACCGGAATTGGCGCAGGCGCCCATGCTGATGACCCACTTCGGCTCCAGCATCTGCTCGTACAGGCGCTGCACCACCGGCGCCATCTTGATGAAGCAGGTGCCGGCAATGACGATCAGATCCGCCTGCCGCGGGGTGGCGCGAATGACTTCGGCACCAAAACGAGCAAGGTCATGCGTGGGCGTGAAGGCGGTGGCCATCTCCACGTAGCAGCAGGACAGGCCGAAGTTGTACGGCCAGATCGAATTCTTGCGCCCCCAGTTCACACCGTTATGGAGCATTGTTTCCAGCTTGCCCATGAAGATGTTCTTGTGCACCTGCGTTTCCATCGGGTCGGGGCCCGTGGTGCGCGTGTGCATCGGGTAGGTCTGCTTGTCTTTGTCGACGCGTGTGAGGGTGTATTCCATGGTTTAGAGCTCAGGCTCCCTCGGAGTTGGTCAGGCGCGCGCGATCGGCGGCCTTCTTGCGCTCTGCCAGTTTGCGGCGACCATCAGGTGCCCATTCGAGCCCCCCAATTTTCCACAGGTAGAACAGACTGGCGAGCAGAATGGAGATAAAGACGAAGGCCTCGATCAGGCCCGGCCAGCCGGATTCGCGCACGCTGATCGCCCAGGCGAACAGAAACACGGCTTCCACGTCAAAGATCACGAAGAACATGGCGACCAGATAAAACTTGGCCGACAGGCGCATGTTGGTCGAACCCACGCCGACCACACCGGACTCGAAAGGCTCGTTCTTGGCGCGCCCCCAGGCACTACCACCCAAGAGCCATGAAAGGCCCAGCATGATGGCGATAATCACCACCACGAGCCCGACGTAAGCCGCGATTGCCCACGCTTCGGTTGGAACCGATGCTGCTCCCGTCATACCTTGTCGTCCATCATTGGATCGTTTCGAGTGCGTCCGGAGATGCCCATCAAATGGATCATCCGAACGGTGATGATTCGGAATTGTAACGAAGATGCCCGCGACTGGGGGAACGAACAGTCCGCCTGTTAGCCCAGACGGAATTTTCTGCGCCCGGCGCAGCTCATGCGATCACACGATCGGGGGCTCCTCACCGTCCAGTGTCCGCACATCGGTTTCCATCTGATCCACAGCCAATGCTGTCTCTGCAGGCGCATCAAATGTGGCGATGTGGAATAGGGCATCGCCCTCATGAATCAATGGCAGATTGAGCCGACCGATGACCACACCTTCCGATGGCGCCACCACCGCTGTTTCCTCCATCCCGAACGGGTCACCAATGATTCCCAGCACCTGCCCTTCCTCCACGTGCACACCCAGATCAAGGTGGACCCGCAAAATGCCGCTCTGGGGGGCGCGCACCCAATAGCTCGAATGAGCCAGCACCGGCTCCGACCCCATTGAGGGCTCAACCGGCGCCGGCAACATCCCCATCTCGACCATGACATTGATGACGCCCTGCGTACCAATGCGTATGGCGGTTTCGTCGAAACGCAGGGCCTCCCCCGCCTCATAAAGAATGACGGGAATGCTCTTTTTGGTGGTGTACTCGCGCAGCGTTCCGGAAACTGGCCGCGAATCCAGGAACAGCGCCGTACCAAATGCCTTGGCGAGACGCTGGTTGGTCTCATTGCGCAGATCGGTGCGAATTTGCGGCAGATTGGGCCGGTGGATCGCGCCCGTGTGCAGGTCCACACCAAAATCGCAGCGCCCCACTACTTCGTTCACGAACAAATAGGCCAGGCGCGCCGCCAGTGAGCCGGTCTCGCTGCCGGGAAAACTGCGATTCAGATCCCGCCGATCCGGCAGATAACGGGATTGATGGATAAAAGCCATTGTGTTGACCACGGGCACCGCGACCACAGTGCCGCTCAGGTCTTCCAGTTCTGGAAGATTGAGTACGCGGCGCACGATCTCCACACCATTGATTTCGTCGCCATGCAGCGCGGCACTGACAAACATGGTCGGCCCGGCCTTCTGGCCTCGCACCACGACCACCGGCAGTTCCACCGGCGTGTTCGTGTAAAGGCTGGCCACCGGAATCTGCAGGCTCACGCGCGAGCCTGGCGCCACCTCACGACCTGCAATCACGAACGGCGCCGCCCAAGGGTCTTGGCCCATATTCATCTCTCAGCCTTTGCCACGGGTGCGCGTCTTGCCCGGGCGCGCATTGTCTTCAATGAAAGCAATGATGCGCGCCGCGACATCCACACCCGTAACCTTCTCAATGCCTTCCAGGCCGGGTGAGGAATTCACCTCCATCACCACCGGGCCATCCTTGGCTCTCAGAATATCGACGCCGGCCACATTCAAGCCGAGAACACGCGCGGCGCGCACCGCGGTTTCGCGCTCCTTCGGCGTGATCTTCACCTTTGTAGCCGAGCCGCCACGATGCAGGTTGGAGCGAAACTCGCCCTCTTTGGCCTGACGCATCATCGAAGCGACCACACGCTCGCCCACTACAAAGCAACGGATATCCGCTCCATTGGCTTCCTTGACGAAATGCTGCACCAGAAAATGCGCGTCCAGATCGCGGAACGCGTCGATAACGGAACTCGCAGCCTTGTTGGTTTCACACAGCACAATGCCGCGACCCTGCGTACCTTGGGTCAGCTTGACCACGCAGGGCGCACCACCGACCAGATCAATCAGATCTGCGGTGTCATCCGGGGCATGTGCAAATCCGGTGACCGGCATGCCAATTCCCTTGCGCGCCAGCAACTGATGCGCGCGCAGCTTGTCCCGCGAGCGCGTGATGGCCACCGACTCGTTCAAAGAAAAGACGCCCTGCATCTCAAACTGCCGGACCACCGCGGTGCCATAAAACGTGACGCTGGAGCCGATACGCGGTATGACCGCGTCAAAGCCGGTCAACTGCTGTCCCTGATAGTGAATCTCAGGATGATTGGGCTCGATGTTCATGTAGCAGCGCAGCACGTTGACGATCTGTGTCTCGTGTCCGCGCGCAGCAGCAGCCTCGACCAGGCGACGCGTCGAGTAGAGATTTGCGTTACGGGAAAGTATTCCGATTTTCATCTATTGGGTCCAATTCTGATGCATGGGTTTCAGGTCAAGGGCCGGCCACGAAACTGCGTCCAGGATCAACCACAAATCGCTCGGCAAGGGCGGTTCGCCCAAGCAACATTCGGAACATCATGCTGTGTCGCGCACTCAAGGTGATTTCGATATTCCAGCGCTGTCCGGCAAGCACGACTTCACTTGAAATAACCGGACGAAACTCGCGGTGCCCGCCCGAATCGGTCACCCATCGTTCATCCACAATGTCTCGCTCCACCCAGATTTCGCGATTGCCGCGCTGGTCAGGGTTGATCGCAAAACGCACGCGCGAGGCAGAAATACGGTCAATCGAAAAGGCATGGATGGCGGAGGTTCGGGCGCCGGTATCAATCTTTGCCTTGATGCGGTCCACGCCCAGTTCCGGCAGCGCCACCCACTCGCGCCAACCAATGATGGTGGTTTCGCTCATGAGGTTCCGGGCGGGAAACGGTCTGGGAAGTGACGCATGTGATCATGCTATCGCAAGGCCAACTCGCACGCCTTGAATATCCTCAGACGGCAGGATCGAAGGTTCAGCGATCCCGGCGCTGGTGCTTGGCCAGGTCGTGTATCTGCGCAACTTTGTCTTCTCTGCGCTGCTCTATACGCAAGGCCTCACGAACGGACTCACGGTCAACCGAACGGCCAACCAGGTAATACGTCTGGATCGGTGCGCGACCCTTGATACGAATCGGCTCACGCTCGGCAAAACTGAAAGTCGACCCCAGTGCCTTGCGAGTAGCGGAGCTCACATGGATTCCGCCCAATGCCGAGGACGCCTGCAACAGGCAGGCGGTGTTGACCGTCTCGCCCCACAAGTCGTAGCAGAAGCGTTTCCGCCCGATGACGCCGGCGATCACCGGACCGCTGGCAATGCCAATCCTGAAATGCACTGGCTGGCCACGGTCGGATCGAAATCGCTGCGCAATACTGCGAATACGCAGTGCCAGTGCCGCGATGCGCTCGGGGTGATCACCGCGCGCCTCGGGAACCCCGCAGGCTGCCATGTAGGAATCGCCCAGCGTCTTGATCTTCTCGACACCGAAGCGGGCTGCGGCCTCGTCAAACTCCTGAAATAAAGCCTCCAGCAGACCGATGGTCTCCCCGGGCGACATCGTTTCCGCGAGCTTGCTGAACCCTGCAAAATCGGCGAAGAGCACACTTGCCGAAGGGTGCAATTCCACAAGGGACTCATCATTGCTCTGCAGCCTCTGGATGATGGAGGGCGGCAGGATATTGCTCAGCATCGCATCTGAGCGAAGCCTGGCCAGCCTGATTTGCTCTTTCTGGGCAAATGCCGCGGCACAGCTGCGCATGACCGCCGCATCAATCACCAGGGCAGCAATGCAGACACAGGCAGCGTTGATCGAGGTGTGCAGGGCCCCCGCCGAATCCATTGGCGAAAGGTTCAATCCCAGCAACAGGGGCGCCAATGCTGCCGGATAGATGAGCAGCTTGGCGGGATTGGGCAAGGGCAGCATGACCGCCGTGCCGAGCATGAAGATTGCAAAGATCGACACATCATTTGCCAGGCCCTGAAACGCGATGCAGAACCACACGCCCAGCAGGGGAACCGCGACTGCTGCCGCCCAGGAGAAGGTTCGGTCTCGAGCCGCCTTGCTCGGTCCGATGTGACGCAGCGCAAACAGGAGCAGCAGAATCGTGAACACACCGAGACGCCAGGCGAATATCTCGTAGTGCGACGGCTCGAGTTCCCAATGCCCCGCAGACCAGGTCCCGTAGTCGACAACGGCACACAGAACCAGATTGACAATCAGGGCGACAAGCATTGCCAGGCGCGCTCGTTCATCGCTGACGCGATAACAATGTTCGGCAAACGCGGCTCGCCCGGCAGGCTGGATCTCATCCAGCCCGAGCAATCGGTTCAGCCTGCCGCCGATGGTCTGACTCACCCCTGTATCCCTCGCCTCGTCTGAAGACCTCGCACCGCGCGCCAGCCCATCAGGGATGGGCTGATATCCGAGCGGTCGATCCGGGGCTACAAGCTAAGTCGCCTGATATCCCCCAGAAGTTGGCTCAGGTATACAACAAAGCGAGCGGCGGCGGCACCGTCTATCACGCGATGATCGTAGGAAAGCGACAAGGGCACCATCAGTCTCGGAACAAATTCCTTCCCGTTCCAGACCGCCTTGGTAACCGCTCGGGACACTCCGAGAATGGCCACTTCCGGAGCATTGACGATGGGGGTGAAGTGCCCGCCGCCAATGCCACCGAGACTGGAAATGGAAAAGCATCCGCCTTTCATTTCATCAGGCTTGAGCTTGCCGTCACGCGCCTTTCCGGCCAGCTCTGACGACTCCTGCGCGAGCTCGGAAATGCCTTTATTCCAGACGTCCCGCAGCACTGGCACCACCAGGCCATTGGGGGTGTCTGCCGCAAAACCGATATGGCAATAATGCTTCATGATCAGGCTGTCGCCGCCCGGTGAAAGCGAGCTTCCAAATTCGGGGTACTTGCGCAGGGCGGCAGCCACTGCTTTCACGATAAAAGGCAGCAGCGTGAGCTTGGCACTGCCCTCCTGATTGGTTTGCTTTCGAAAGGCCTCCAACTCGGTGATATCGGCTTCGTCACTTTGTGTGACGTGCGGCACATTCAGCCACGAGCGATGCAAGTGCGCAGCCGAAATTTTGCGAATTCGCGCAAGCGGTTTCTCTTCAATCTCCCCGTAGCGTGAGAAATCCTGCGCCGGAATTGGTGGAATCCCCATGCCGTCAGCAGGGGCTGCTTGCGTCTTGTTGTTGATTCGCGCCTTCACGTGACGCTGCACATCCTCGATGAGGATGCGGTCTTTCGGGCCCGAGCCCGAAACCTCGCTCAGATCCACGCCGAGCTCGCGGGCGAACTTGCGGGTTGCCGGTCCAGCGTGAGCCAGGCCGCCCCCTTCTTTACTCTTTGGAGGAGGTGCCTTCTCTGAAGAAGAACGCTTTTCGGACGAGGTGTCGGAAGCCTTTCGTTCGGACTTCTCATCCGCTTTCGGCTCGGACGCTGGCTTGGCAGTGCCCTCGTCAGGCGCAGATCCCGATTCGCCGCTCCCGGCGGTCTGCACCTCAACCAGAGCATCGCCCTCGGATACCTTGTCACCGACCTTGACCTTGAGGCTGGCAATCTTGCCCGCGTGAGGGCTAGGCACCTCCAAGGTTGATTTATCAGACTCAAGAACCAACAGGGTCTGGTCAGCTTCAACCTCATCGCCTTCGGCCACCAGCAGCTCGATGATCGGGACCGATTCGAAGTCACCTATATCCGGCACCGTCACGGTCTGCATCACCGGAGCGGAGCCACTGTCGGGCTCGGACTTCTCCGGCTTCTCGTCGGACGCAGGCGTTCGGGCCTTCTCATCATCCTCTTCTGACTCCGTCTGAGCAGAGGACTCAGGCTTTTCCTCAGCCTCGGCATTGCCGCTGACTGCATCTTCAGCCTCGAGCTGGCAGATGCGGTCACCCTTGGAAACCTTGTCATCCACCTTGACCGATAGATTGCGCACCACCCCGGCACTGGAGGCAGGCACTTCCATGGTCGACTTGTCTGATTCGAGCACGATCAGCGCCTGGTCGATCTCCACCACATCGCCTTCCTTGACCAGCACCTCGATGACGGGCACTTCGTCAAAATCGCCGATGTCCGGCACATCGATATCAATGTTCTTGGCCATTTCTTATACCGTCCAGGGCGCCGGGCGTTCCGGCACAATGCCATAACGCTGGATCGCTTCCGAGACGCGTGCCATCGGCAGCGAGCCCTGCTCGGCCAGCGCCTTCAGCGCCTTGATCGCAATCCAGCGTCGATCCACCTCAAAAAAGTCACGCAGCGCGGGCCGGTTGTCCGAACGTCCGAAACCGTCTGTTCCGAGCGTGTGATACGGCGCCGATATGTAGGGCCGCAGCTGTTCGCTGTAGGCGCGGACATAATCTGTGCTGGCGATCACCGGGCCGGTCATTCCGCCGAGGCATTCGTCAATATAACTACGGCGCGGTTCGCTCTCCGGGTGCAGCAGGTTCCACCGCTCACAGGCCTGACCATCTCGGGTCAACTCGTTGACCGACGGCACGCTCCAGATGTCACTGCTCACGCCCCAGTCTGACTTGAGAATCTCGGCGGCGGCCAGCACCTCGCGGAAAATGGAGCCCGAGCCCAGCAGCTGCACATGGGTCTTGGCGGGCTCCTCTTCCGACTTGAACAAGTACATGCCGCGCACGATGCCGCTCTCGCAGCCCGCTGGCATTTCCGGGTGCGCGTGATTCTCGTTGTAGATGGTGAGGTAGTAGTAGTTGTCCTTGTTTTCTTCAACCATCTCTTTCATGCCGTGCTGGACGATAACCACCAACTCGTAGGCAAAGGCGGGGTCATAGGCCTTGCAGTTGGGTACCAGCGACGCCATGACGTGGCTGTGCCCGTCTTCGTGCTGCAGGCCCTCTCCATTGATGGTGGTGCGCCCGGCGGTAGCCCCCATCAGGAAGCCGCGCGAGCGCATGTCGCCAGCAGCCCAGCACAGATCCATCACGCGCTGGAAACCGAACATGGAATAGAAGGCGTAGAAGGGAATCAGGGTGGTGCCGTGATTGGCATAGGAGGTCGCGGCCGCAATCCATGAAGACATTGCGCCGGATTCGGTGATGCCCTCTTCCAGAATCTGACCCTTGATGTCTTCCTTGTAGAAGGCCAGTTGATCCGCGTCTTCAGGCTTGTACTTCTGCCCGACCACAGAATAAATACCCAGGCTTCTAAACATCGCCTCCATGCCGAAGGTGCGGCCCTCATCAGGGATGATCGGAACTACGCGCGGCCCGAGCTTCTTGTCGCGCACCAGCACTTGCAGGAACTGCACGAAGGCCATGGTGGTACTGATTTCACGGTCGCCACTGCCGTCGAGCAAACGCTGGAAAGTCTTGAGCTCCGGCACTTCCAGCGTTTCGTTCTTCGGCAGGCGCGCGGGGAGATGCCCGCCCAGTTCTTCGCGACGTTTCTTCAGGTAGGCAATTTCCGGAGAATCATCTGCCGGCTTGTAGAACGGCAGTTCCTCGATCTGATCGTCGCCCACCGGAATCTTGAAACGGTCGCGGAATTTCTTCAGCGCCTCCAGACCCATCTTCTTGGCCTGATGGGTAATGTTCTGACCTTCACCGGCTTCGCCCATGCCGTAACCCTTCACGGTCTTGGCCAGAATTACCGTGGGGCCGCCCTTGTGTTTTACCGCCGCGGCATACGCTGCATAAACCTTGTGCGGGTCATGGCCACCGCGATTGAGTTCGGCAATATCCTCGTCGCTCATGGTGGAGACGAGCTTGGCCGCCTCGGGATCCTTGGAGAAGAAATTCTCGCGGGTGAAGCGACCGCCCTTGGCCTTGTAGCTCTGGTATTCGCCATCGACAGTGTCATTCATGATGCGCTGCAGGTGGCCGTCCTTGTCACGCGCCAACAGGCCATCCCAGGCGCCGCCCCAGATCAGCTTGATCACATTCCAGCCCGCGCCCCTGAAGATACCTTCCAGCTCCTGGATGATCTTGCCGTTGCCGCGCACCGGTCCGTCCAGCCGCTGCAGATTGCAGTTGACGACGAAGATCAGGTTGTCGAGTTCCTCGCGATGCGCGATGTCGATGGCCCCCAGGGATTCGGGCTCATCCATCTCGCCGTCGCCGCAGAAACACCAGACCTTGCGGCCGGTCATGTCCTGAATACCTCGGTGATGCAGATACTTCATCAGGCGTGCCTGATAGATCGCCATGATCGGCCCCAGGCCCATCGACACCGTGGCGAACTGCCAGAAATCTGGCATCAGCCAAGGGTGCGGATAGCTGGACAGACCCGGTTCAAGTGCCTCCATGCGGAATCGATCCAGCTGCTGCTCCGTCAGGCGGCCTTCCAGAAAAGCGCGTGCATAGATGCCGGGCGTGACATGGCCCTGGATGTAAACCAGATCCTGACCCTGAGGATGCTCGGGCCCCTTCCAAAAATGGTTGAACCCCACGTCATACAGGGTGGCAGACGATGCAAAACTGGCGATATGCCCACCAATGCCTGCGTGCTCCTTGTTGGCATTGACGATCAGCGCCATGGCGTTCCACCGGATATAGGAACGCAGTCGCCATTCCAGCTCATGGTCACCCGGCGATCGCTCTTCCAGATGTGGCGGAATGGTATTGACGTAGGCCGTGTTCGGAGAAAACGGAATATAGGCGCCGGAGAGACGCGCTTTCTCGATCAAACTCTCCAGCAGGTAATGCGCCCGCTCAGGTCCTTCCTTGTCGAGCACACTTTGCAGTGCGTCTATCCATTCCCCGGTTTCCTGAGGGTCGTGATCTTTGTCCGGCAAACTCATGTGCTCTCCTTGCTCGCGCTGAATGAGTCCTCGCCTACCCGGCAAGACTCGGATTCACCATAGAGAGTTCCAAGGCTTCATGTCCAATATATATATTCGGCGTTATTGATATATATTTTGTATCCAATGGAACTCAGACATCTTCGCTATTTCGTGGCCGTGGCCGAAGCACTGCATTTTCGACGTGCCGCCGAGAAACTGGGCATTCAGCAGCCTCCGCTGAGCATGCAGATTCGGCAATTGGAACTGGAAATCGGGACGCCCCTTTTTCTTCGCAGCAAGCGCCGCATCAGCTTGACCGATGCTGGCCGCTCGTTCTTGGAAGATGCACGCAACATTCTGTCCGCAGCCCAGGATGCGACGGGCAGGGCACGCACCGCAGCGTTGGGCGAACGCGGTCGACTCAGGGTGGGGATGATCAATTCAGCGCCGTTCCACCCGCTGATCCTGCAGATCCTTCGTGAATACCGAAACCGCTTCCCCGGTGTCTGGATGACACTGGAAGAAGCCAGCACCCCGGAACTGGCAGAGAGCGTGGTCTCGCGCAAACTGGATCTCGCATTTGTCAGGCCACTGCTGGACACCCCGCCCGCCCTCCAATCAGAGCATCTGTTCAACGAACCGGTGCTGGTTGCCCTGCCTTCCGGCCACCCGCTGTCGCGGCGCAGAAACATCAAGCTGGAAGCTTTGTCCGAAGAACCCTTTGTCCTGTTCTCCCGGCACATCGGCTCAGGACTGTACGACCAGATTATCTCCGCCTGTCATCGCGCAGGTTTCAGCCCGCGCGTAACGCAAGAGGCACTGCAGGTCACCTCGATCGTCAATCTGGTTGCGGCCGGACTGGGCGTTTCCCTGGTTCCGGCATCCATGCGAAAGATTCACTCTGAAGGCATCGCGTATCGCCCTTTGGTGCGCGATGCACCGATTGCCCAGATGAGTGTCATTCATCGTCGCGAAGAGTCCATGCAGGCCGTCAGGAATCTGCTGGAACTCGCGTTACACCTCGCTCAATAAAAATCCAGATTTCCGGAGAATGAAGCCGGTGACATGCGCAAGACCGGTATCCCGCGAATTTTGCGCTGACCCCTCATCGGGCAGGTGATGACGTCCGACAGTTTCATAAGCTGCTGACTCACTTCCGCCCTCAGTCTGTAATGCGTCAGCATCAGATCCATTCTGATGAATTACGGCGCCGCACATTCATTTTCACCCAGCAATGCACTTCGCACCATGAAGCCCCGTTCAGCCGACACTTCAGCAGGTTCACTGGCAGGCCACTCACCTTTTTCGTTGCACAAAATTCTGAAATGGCAAGTCGTTCATGGCGGCAGCAAAAGATCCAGAAACTTCCTTGAACGATGCGCGCAACAACACGCGCGCCGCTTGCACTGAGCAAAGTCAGCTACTAGCTTGTTTCCGTATCGCAACTGAACAATCAGTCGCGATACATCTTATTCAAAGGAAAACAGGAAACAGGGATTAATGAATCGAATCAGCACGTCTTTTGCCGCACTTTTTCTGGCCGGCATCTCGACACATTCAGTCGCCGACGAACCTTTCGCACTCTTCGCGCAAGCTGCCGACGACACACGTTCAATGATGATGTTGGACGTTGACCCGACCAGACCGGGCAAGGAAGTACTCGGCCTGCGCTTCGACTGCATCGAATCGCCGCGCAATGGACAGGATCATATTCGCGTCACCCAGCGCTTTCGCATATCGGCCAAAGCTCTGGACAACACCACGGTATTCAACCCGACCACTTTGCCTTCCGTGACGTCCGGCTTTTTCCCTGACCCGAGTCTCGCTCGCTTCCAGCAAGGCGGATCGGACGAAACTCGATACGAAGCGTCGTACGAGCATCTGGGCTACGACTACGAGTCCTATTTTCGAAACGAAGCACCTACCCCGGGAAGCGACTTCGACTATTGCAGCGACTATCCGACAGGCGATCTTTTCAGCGTCGGCGCTGCCAATTCAAACGGAACCCGCGTCATCGTGATTGGCTTGGGCCTTGAAGGCCTGTTCTTCAATGATGATGTGGGTTATGACGACAGTCCGGACACCAACATTTCCCGGTACAGCGTTACCGTTTACAACAATGTGCTTAACAGTCAGCGATGGAGCCGGAATCTTCCTGCCTATGTCGGCACCTTCAAGCTGTTTCCGGACTTCGCGATGGTCGGCGATTTCCTCGGCGATGATGGCAATGACGAGATTCGCATCGCCTACCTGCGAGGAAATGCCAACGACAGTCTGACCTGGCAGTACCGCTATTACGATGTGCTCAATGGCAACTTGATCACAACCGCAACGATCACCGAGTAAAGCCTGCGACTGGCCGCTGGAGTGAGATCGGAACATCGCTCACTTCGGCGGCTTCTCCGCTACTTATTTCAAGTTTTGACGGTGCGTCCGAAAGAGGACACGAGAGAAGAACCGATTAGAAGCGTCCAAATGAAAGTAGAGGTCTGGCGACGCATTCAGACCTGCTCGCCAAGCGCTTCACAGCACGCGGCATAACGCTCTGAAACGGTGGCGCGATCATGCGACTCTGGCAGCGCGTCTTTGGCCCCGTTGGCAACCATCTCAGCCTGCTTTTTCAGGGCGCGAAGATCGTCAGCTCGAGTCGCAGCCTCCGCGATCACCGTGATCATCTCCAGCAGCCGAATACTGACCGCCGCGTTCGCCCGAGCGTTCTGACGAATCTGGTCAAAGCTCGCATCCACCAGGTCCGCGAATCTGGTTTGAGGTGTCAGCACGCGAAGCTTCTTGTGCTGATCCAGACGCAACATTGAAGGCATCTCGCGGCGGGCCAAACGGCTCAGACCGGAGCCGAGCCGATCGATGCAGCGAATCGCAGTAAATGGATCGTTCACACCGGGTGACAAGGCACGCACCGCAACTTCCACCAGCTGGTGAATCGAGTATTCAAAATCCTGCGCAGGCGTTCGCTCACTGCCCAGAACAAATGCACTGCGCACTTCATCCTCCAATGAGGAGGTAATGCCCTGCTCGCACCAGACCCGGACCAGACAACTGCCTTCAACCACGTACTGGCCGGGCCTGTTCATGATCTGTATCTGCAAATCCTCTTTCCCTGCAATCTCCATCAACTGGTCCGCATTGACGATCTGCAGATACCCATCGCCAATGGCCTTCACAGGTGTCGGCGTTCCACGCAAGAGGGATTCGGGATCATCATCGGACGCCCTGTCGTCAGGATCTGCCGCCTGCCCGATCTCAGAAGGGAACAGCCGGCCGATGCCTCGATCCATTTCTTTGACGATCCTCGCAACGATATCGTCAGCCAGAATGGACACTGAGACGTGATGAATGAAGAAGATCAGAACCCACAGACTCGCCAATGCAAACGCAACGCCCAGCGTCACGGACAGATGCGGCACAAACGCATCGTCTGCGCCGTGACGAATGGCCCTGAGCACAAGCAGGCAGTAGAGAAACGTAGCGACAAAGGTGCCAAGCACCATCTGATTGGTGTTGTCACGCATGAAGTTTCGCAGCAGCCGCGGCCCGAATTGCGAAGACGCCAGTGAAAGCGCAACCAGAGTGAGCGAGAACACCACGCCGGCAATGGTGATCATGGAACCCGCGATGGTCTGCAGCACTGCGCTTGCACCCTGTGCGCTGCCTGCGTAAGCCCACTGCGGCATTTTCATCGCCCCTTCTGCTACCGATTCATCTGCTGCCACCATGACAAACGCCAGGCAGACAGCTGCTGCGGCCATCAACGATGGCAGGAACCAGAAGCTTGATGAAATGCGATCCACATACTTGAGCAACTGCGCTTTCATTAGACGACCTCAGTTAATACATGTCGCAAGTAGACGTTCGCAGTATGCGGCAGTCCCGAGAGCGAAACGTCATCAGATCGCCAAGAAGACTTCAGGCTGCGCTAAGCGCTGCTCCGTAAGCTGTACTTCCGCTTCATTGATTTAGACGCAAGACGACATTCACATGTCATAAGGAGTAACGCATGAACGCTGATCAAGCTAAAGACAAAGTCGAAAAGAAATTGGACGACGCTTCCAACAGCGCCGCAGCCGACAAAGCGCGTGGCCACAGTGACGAACTCGTTGGTTCAGTCAAGGAGAAAGTTGGCAGTGTCATCGGTGACGACAAGCTCGAAGCTGAAGGGCAAGTACAGAATGCCGAAGGCAAGGCCGAAAGGATGAAGGGCGAGTTCAAGGAGAAAATCGACGATGCCACCGACAAGGTCAAAGCCGGCGTTGGCGCCGTCAAGGACAAGGTGAACGAATTACTCGACAAGTAGGTCGACGCAAACGGGCTGCATCAAAACCCAGCCATCAGCCCTGCGCGCGAGCAGCCCGCAGGGCTTTTTAATTTGCATTACGGCATTGCAATCGCTCGGCTAAGCTACGGCCTTGTCATCCAAACCTTGATTCCAATGTCTATTGTCCTGACAGATTTTGCGCGTGCGCGTTTGTTTCCCAAAGCATCACGAAAAAATACCATCAAGGACGCTAGCCCAGGCTCATTCGAACAGCACCTGAACCAGACGCCGCCGATCAAGGTTCTCGACGGCTATGCCCCGTTCTGCAAGCTGCATGTTTACGAGAACTGGACATCGACACGGTGCCTGACCGTGCCGATCACCAAGGACAACGCCCACCTTCTACGCTCTGCCTACGAAGCGCGATCACGCGGTGAATTGCCCGTCCTCACCCGCTGGTTTGAAGGAGTGGAGGCGCCGGTCGCCCGTTATTTGGTGGTGATCCTTTACTCGCGAGAACAGATGCACAAAGAAGGCGACAACATCGATGCTGATTGGGGTGTCGTCGGCTGCCTTGCAACCGCCGAACCTGAAGAGATTCCCATGGCACCGATCACCATGATGCGCAATGCACTGGGCGTTGAGGAAGGCGGATCAGGCGTCGCACTGGATCGCGACGCCTATGCCCGCAGCGTGCATTTCTGGGAGAACAACGCAAACTGGCGAGCTTAGGAAGTTGATTTGTTTTTCAGCTTCTCCAGCATCGCACCCATGTGCTGATGAATCAGGTTCACCGCCTTGAGTGGTCGCAGCATGACCTTAAAGCTCGTGATCTTGTTGTCATCGTTCCAACTCATCATGTCGACGCCATTGACCTGGATGCCGTCAATTTCCAGCTCGAATTCGAGAACGGCATCTCGCTCGCCGTGGAGTTCGCGCACATAGCGGAATGAATCATTGAAGAACACGGAGAAGGCGGAAACCAGGTACAGATTGGTTATGTCCTTTCCCTGCTGAGGCGTATGAACCACAGGAGAGTAGAAGGTCACATCCTCTGCCAGCAAATCAGCAATGCCTGCTGCATTACGGGCTTTGACCAGTTCGTGCCAAACGGCAACTGCGTTTTTGCTCATGTGTTACTCCTGATTGAATTTGAGTTCGCGTGAAGTGAATGCTTTGATCTTGATGCAGCCCGCTCAGCCCAGATAGGTGTAACCACTCAATCCGGCCTGCAATTCGGACATCAACGCCTCGCTCTCGTCGTCGGGAAGACCCGCTTTGGCGATCTTTTCCTGATAGCTGCGAGCAAGTGCCTCCGGCTCTAGGTGCACGTAGCGCAGCAACTCATCGGTGCGATCGCCATATTCCGGGCCTTCCAGTTTCCAGCCTCCCGGCGCGTCGGCATCCAGAATGACATTGACCGCATTGGTGTCACCAAACAGATTATGAATGTCGCCGAGAATTTCCTGGTAGGCACCCACCATGAAGAATCCGAGCACATAAGACTCATCCTTCTTCAAGCCATGCAATGCCAGGGTTGGGGTAATACCTTCACGGTCGACATAGGCGTCGAGGCGACCGTCTGAGTCGCAGGTGAGATCACACAGACGTGCACGTTGCCCGGGATGTTCGTTAAGCCGCTGGATCGGCACGATCGGAAACACCTGGTCGATGGCCCAAGCGTCCGGCACTGACTGAAAAACCGAGAAATTACAGAAGTACTTGGCCGACAGTTTTTCCCGCAGATATTCCAGCGTTTCCCGATGCGCGCGGATGTCCTTGTCCAGCAGCGGAATGACATCTCTTGCAACTGCATAGTGGGCCTGCTCCGCCCATCCGCGTTGTTCAAGACTCAGACTGCCTTCGGTGTAGTGCGCGTGTGCTTCTGACAGAAGGGTTCGTGATTCAAACAAACTTTCCAGCGGCCCTCTCTCCGCAATCTCAGCCATGAGATCACGCATTTCCTGCAAAACCGGAGGTGCGTCCTCAGCCAAGGCTGAAACCTGCCCCTCCCCGATAATCTCGCTATCTACCACGTTGGCCAGCAGCACCGCGTGGTGCGCGGTCAAGGCGCGCCCGGACTCGCTGATGATGTTCGGCTCCGGCTCACCGGCTTGCGCACAGACCTCCTGCACGGTTCGCACGATGCTTCGCGCGTACTCGCGAACGGAGTAGTTCATGGAACAGTAACTGCGTGATCGCGTGCCTTCGTAATCCACGCCAAGGCCGCCACCTACATCAATGACATCAAGCGGCGCGCCGAGCCTGCGCAACTCAACATAAAAGCGTGTGGCCTCGCGCATGCCACGGGCAATGTCCTGCACGTTGGCAACCTGGCTACCCAGGTGAAAGTGCACCATGCGAACCGCATCCAGATGCCCGGCCTGCTTCATCATTTCCAGAGCTTCCAGAATCTGCACCGTCGCCAGGCCGAATTTGGATTTCTCACCACCGGTATTTTGCTGTGAGGAGTCCGTCTGGCTGGCAAGCCGCACCCGCAGACCAATGAGCGGCGCCACGCTCAGCCGCTTCGATTCTTCGATGACCAGCGGCAACTCGGAGAGCTTTTCAACAACGATATAGACCTTGTGGCCAAGTTTCTGACCAATCAAGGCCCGACGAATGTAGGCGCGATCCTTGTAACCATTGCAGACGATGATGCTGCCCGGAAGGGCGAGCCCTAGCACGGCGGCAAGTTCGGGCTTGGAACCGGCTTCAATGCCGACTCGCGTGCCGCCCTGACTCAGGATCGTCTCCACCACCGCTCGTTGCTGGTTGACCTTGATCGGGTAGACACCGGTGTAACGGCCGCCGTATCCGTACTCCTCAATGACCGTGGCGAAGGCGCCTGCAAGCGCTTCAACCCTGTCCCGCAGGATATCGGTGAAGCGCAGCAGTACCGGCAGTTGCAGATTCTGCGCCGGGAGCTGTGCCGCCAGCTCATGCAGGTCAATGCTGAGCTCGGACGCGCCGGGGCGAGGCCGGACCACCAGATGACCGGCATCGGAAACATCGAAATAGGATTCGCCCCAGTTGGGGATGTTGTACAAGGCGCGAGACTGCGCCGGGGTCCAGGAAGTCACGTCGGCATTACCAGAGGGGGAAGACAACATCGGGCTGTCATCCCGAGGCCATATAATCATCGTCGCTCAATTCTAAGGGTTTGCATATGTCACTGGATGATTCCTGGTTTTCCGAGGCCGTTGAAGCAACCGGCACCGCGTTTTCGCTGAAAGGGCGCAAGTTGCATGAAGAACAGACACCTTTTCAGCAGATCGCCATCTGGGAGACGGATACCTTTGGCAAGTTGATGACCATTGATGGCTGCACCATGGTCTCCACGCGCGATAATTTTCTCTATCACGAGATGATGTCGCACCCAGCGCTGAACTCGCATCCGTCGCCCAGGAACGTGGTCGTGGTCGGGGGCGGCGATTGCGGCACGCTCAGCGAAGTGCTGAAGCACCCTGAGGTGGAATCGGCAACGCAGGTCGAGATTGACGAACGCGTCACGCGCCTGTCGGAGATCCACTTCCCCGAACTGTGCAGCCGCAACAACGATCCGCGCGCGACCCTGTTCTTTGGCGACGGCATTCAGTGGATGAAGGACGCCAAGCCCGGTTCCATTGACCTGATCATCATTGATTCCACCGATCCGGTCGGCCCTGCGGAGGGCCTGTTCGGCAAACGCTTCTACGCGGATTGCATCAAGGCGCTGGCGGACGATGGCATGCTGGTTCAGCAGACTGAATCACCGCTGCTTCACCTGGACCTGATCAAGGATGTTCACGCCGCCATGCGCGAGTCGGGCTTCGCCAATACCTACCTGCTGAATTTTCCGCAACCGATCTACCCTTCAGGCTGGTGGTCAGGCTCCATTGCCAGCAAGTCGGCAGCTCCGCTGGCAGCGCGACTGGACGCTGAGGCCATTCGTGCTCTGGATGCCCGGTATTACAACGCTCAGACTCATCAGGCAGCCTTTGCGCTGCCAACTTACGTGGCGCAAGCACTGGCCAAATAGAAAACGCTGAGAACCGGCAGCTCCGTCGATAGACGGGCTGCCGGATCGCGCAGACAGCTAGCGAATCTCGAAGCCTTCGTAGCCTTTCTTGACCACGTCATCGCATAGCTGGCGATAGTTGCCGACGTGGATATATGACAGCACGCGCTTCTGTTTGCCCGGAATATTGGCGCCGGTCCACCATGAGTCCGTCTTCGGAATCAGGGTGGCTTGGGTCACCTCGTCATGATGCTTGACCCAGTTGGTTTCAAATTCCTGCGTAGGCTCAATGATTTTTTCCGTGCCGGCTTTCTCGACATGCTCGATGCAGTCCGAGATCCATTCCACTTGCTGCTGAATGCAGGTCGGCACATTACAGAAGGCGGCCACCGGGGCCAGCGGAGCACCGCAGGTAAACAGGTTCGGGAAGCCGAATTTCTGCAGCCCCATCGCGGTAGTGATATCCCGGTCCCACATCTGCTTGAGCGGCACACCCTTGTTGCCGCGGATGTCGATGCGCAGGATGGCGCCGGTTGCTGCATCAAAGCCGGTCGCAAATATGATGGCATCCAGCGGGTACTCCTCGCCGTTTTCCGTCTTGATTCCGGCGGCAGTGAATTCCTGGATGGGTGATTCCTTGATATCTACCAGATGTACGTTGTCCCGGTTGTAGGCTTCAAGATAACCGGTATCCAGAGGCGGGCGCCGCGTACCAAAACCGTACTTTGGAACCAGCTTGTCGACGACTTCCGGCTTGGTGATTCTGGCCCGCATCTTGGCGCGCACGAATTCGGACAGTTCCAGATTTGCCGCTTCGTCTGACAGCACTTCACCAAAATTTGCCCCCCAGAACATCAGCGAACCGTCGGCCCAGAGCTGTTCAAAAATCGCGTGGCGCTCTTCCTTGGTCGTTTCCGCCCAAGGATGGGTCTGCAGGTCAAAGGCAAAACCCGTCAGGGTCTGACGGACTTGCTCCTTGAGTTCCGGATAACGCTTGCGCAGGGCCGCGCGGTCCTCATCGCTGTACTTGGGATTCCGCATGGGAATGGCGTAGGTCGGCGTGCGCTGAAAGACAAACAGCTCGCCCACTTCCTTGGCCAAAGTCTGAATCACCTGCACACCGGTTGCGCCGGTACCAATCACGCCGACGCGCTTACCCTTCAGATCAAGCCCGCCCTGCGGCCAGCGCGAGGTATGCAGCAACTCTCCTTTGAAATTCTCGTGCCCTTTGATATCCGGCATCTTGGGCTCGGACAGGAGCCCCAGACAAGACACGAGGTAGCGGCACCGCACGGTCTGACCCTGTTCGGTGCTCACGGTCCAGAGCTTGTCCGCCTCATCCCAGTGAGCGGCGCTGACGCGTTGCCCGAACTCGATCAGAGGTCGGAGCTCCAGGCGGTCCGCCACGAAATTCAGATAGCGCTCGGTTTCTTCCTGCGCAGGGAAGCGCTCGCTCCAGTTCCAATCATTGAGAATTTCGTCAGAGAACCAGAATTGGTACACCTCTGCCGCAGAATCGGTACGGGCGCCAGGGTAGCGATTCCAGTACCAGGTGCCTGCGACCCCGGTGCCGGCTTCGAAGCCGATCACGTTCAACCCAAGATTGCGCAGCTTGTGCAGAGAGTAAAGACCCGCAAAGCCGGCGCCCATGACAACGGCATCAACCGTCCTGGCAGACATTTTCTTGGAACTGCTCATCGCAAAATTCTCCTCTTCCGTTTATTTGTTGACCGGCTTCGACGCTCGCTGGTTCTAGCCCTTGATTGTGCATACAAAAGGCGGCGAGCACCCTACCCACCCGGATAGTCCGGACATCGTATTGCCTCGAAAGCGCGCCGCTAGCGCTGCAGAGCGCTTCGAACGTCACCTTTCATTCAATCTCTTGAGGGTTCTGACCGACGGCTATCGGGCAAATGCAGCCAGGGCTTTGACGTAGTTGCTCTGATAGACGATCGAAGGCTCGGTCACGGCGTAGGAAGCATCCGGCCAGGGCGTGTTCCAGTCTCGATAGGCTTTCTGCGGCGGCTGGTTCACGGGCGGCTGAATGTCCTGGGGTACGCCATCGGATTGTGCATTGGCGTTGGGCCCGCCCACGAAGTAGCCCGGCGCTGGCCCGCATTCTGAAAGACGCGCGTTAGAGAATCGCGTGCCATGCGCATACCACTGATGAAAGATTTCGTTGGCGGAGTAGGTCGCGCCCTGTTCATACATGTTGCTCAAATAAACGATGCCGAAAGGATTGACGCCGTGAAAGTAATGGAGGGTGTCGAGGGCGCGGCCCTTGTATTGAGCAGCTTTGGCTTCATCGATGTCGTAGACCAGCATGTCGATATTGGTATTGGCGTAGCTCGCGCGCACGGAGTTGCTACCCCAGTGGTATTGCTCGCCGCGCAATGGATTGCGATACAGATCGTCTGCGCCATCACCGTAGATGTCGGAGTTCGACCGGGCGTCTTCAAGCTTGTCCGCGAGAATCGTTTCTCGCAGTGCTTTGTCTGCGTTCGGCAACTGGGCGTAGTACAGCAATGCCTCGCCCATCTGCGGGTTATACGTTGACCAACCCTGCAGCTTGTACGGCCAGAGATCCCGATAGTGCTTTTTGAGATAGTCGTGATAGCGGCCCTCTCCGGAAACGGCGAAAAGATAAATTGCGGCCATGGCGGCGAATCCATCTTGCGTGTCAGCGTCGCGGTCCGCGTCGCCGGAGAGCACCTCTCCACTGTCGCAGTCTTCCTGTTTTTCTGGCGCTGCCAGATAGGCGGCAAATGCCTTGGCAGCTCGTTGGGACAAGTCTGCCGCGTCACCTTTCAATGCCGGAAAACCGCTGAAAACATGCGCGGCATGTGCGTACATTGCGGCGGCCGCGATGGTCGAAGAAGTGCAGGCGCCGACGTAATAGCGGGGAAGTTTGTCAGAACTGGGAGGTGAAGCGGTCTTGTGCTCCAGCACCCCCACCTTGAGCAGTACCGACCCATCATGGTTCTGCATTTTTCGCAGCCAGTTCATTTCCCATCGCACTTCATCGAGCAGGTCCGGAATGCCGTTGCCGGACTCGGGAATGTTGAAGTCGTCGGTGAACACATTCGGATGGTTCTGATAGGCCATCAACAGCTGATGAACCGCCTGACTGGCAAAAGTGACGTACTTATTGGTATCGCCAGCATCGAACCAGCCGCCGCTGAGATCGCGTTCGCTGGCCGGATCATCCTTGAAACGGACATCTCGGGCCTGCATGTCCTGACCCTTGCGCAGATAAGCCGCTTCATCGGTCCAGCAGGCCTGGGCATGCGGCGCCTGCTTGGCAAACCCGCACCGCTGATAGAAATACATGCGCACCGCGGCTTTCAGGGCCTCGCTATAAACATCAGCACCAATGCGAAAAACGGCAGAGCGGCGGTTGTTGTCACGGTCGTGAACGTAGTACTCGCCGGGCGTGGGGACCTCGGAAAAATCGAACCACCAGCCCACATCGCCGGAAGAGGCCTGTACTGCGCCGCCATTCCAGGCTGCGGGCGGGGCCGACAGGATCACCGCATCGTCACTCACGCGGCGCAGTTCAATGAGTTGCCCGGAATCAAACGCCTGGCCGACATCAAAACCGACCCGCGCACTGCGAATCACCGCAAGCTTGGGATCCTGGGGCCGGTAACCAAACTGATCAACCAGAATCCGCAGGTCCAGCCGGGGCTCTGCCGGGCCACGCTGGATGGGGCCCGCCTCGCCCGCCGGACCGGCCGCAAGTGAGCTGGAAGGCAGGACAATCTTTCTAAGCGCGGTGTCCGCACCCAGAAGCCACACCAGCGCTGCAAGGCCAGCGACAAAAAAAACGGAAACAAGCAGCGCAAGCGGACGGCTCAAGGCAGGCACTCCAATGAGGCTTGAAATGGACGGGCAGCATAGCCCAGCAGCGGCGCAGAGCCGCCGCTTCGGGAGCGAGGACCCAGAAGCGGCTAAAATGCCCGCCCCGATCGCCCCGCGATCCTGGTATCAGCCTCTGATATCGCCCTGACTGACCCCAAAATTCAGTTTCTATCACGTCACCCTGGAGCCTTTTAAGTATGAAAAAGCCCGTCAAGGTCGCCATTACCGGCGGCGCCGGCCAGATCGCCTATTCGCTCATTTTCCGCGTTGCCAGCGGTTCCATGCTGGGCCCCGACCAGCCGGTCATCCTGCAACTTCTCGAAGTGCCGGTGCCGGAAGTCATGGAGAAGCTCAAGGGCACAGCCATGGAAATCGACGACTGCGCGTTCCCGCTGGTCGCTGGCGTTGAGCTGCACTCGGACCCGATGGAAGGGTTTGATGGCACCGATTACGCTTTGCTCGTCGGCGCTCGTCCGCGTGGCCCCGGCATGGAGCGCAAGGACCTGCTGACCGCCAACGGCGGCATCTTTGGCCCTCAGGGTCAGGCGCTGTCGGAAAAAGCCTCACGCGATGTGCGCGTCCTGGTGGTGGGCAATCCTGCCAACACCAATGCGCTGATCGCCGCCACCGCGGCCAAGAAGCTTGATCCGCGCCAGATTCACGCCATGCTGCGCCTTGACCACAACCGCGCTGTCAGCCAGCTCGCCACCAAGACCGGCCAGAGCGGCAACGACATCGAGAAGATGGTCGTGTGGGGCAACCACAGCTCTACTCAGTATCCCGACATCAGTCACTGCACCGTTGGCGGCAAGCCGGCCAAGTCACTGGTTGACCAGAACTGGATCGAAAGCGACTTCATTCCCACCGTGCAGCAGCGCGGCGCAGCCATCATCAAGGCACGCGGTCTGTCCTCAGCCGCATCTGCAGCCAGCGCTGCGGTTGATCACATGCGCAACTGGGCACTGGGCTCAGACGGCAAGTGGGTCAGCATGGGCGTCCCGTCTGACGGCAGCTACGGCATCGAGCCAGGCATCGTTTACGGCTACCCCTGCGTGTGCAAGAACGGCGACTATGAAATCGTCAAAGACCTGCCGGTCGACGACTTCTCACGCAGCCGCATGGACGCCACCGAGAAAGAACTGCGTGAAGAACGCGCAGCGGTGGAAGACTTGCTGAAGTAAGTTGCACCACCCGCTACACATGAGCCCCCGCCGAAACTCGGCGGGGGCTTTTTCTTGGACTTAAAATTCAGTTTGCCGCGACCCAACTACTTTCACGGGAGCGGACGAAGCACTGGCGCGCAGAACGACAAGGGGTTCAATAGAATGCGCCCCTTGTTCAGGTGGCAACATGAGTACGCGGCCCCTCTGATCCAGCTTGGCCAATCAGGAACAGTATTGAAAGCTTCAGTTACCAAGGGCACGGAGGCACGTCGCGATGAGCTCGCGCGACCGTACCGGGTGCGCTATGCGAACGAGCCGCCGACGCCGAGCGATCGTCTGTTGGCCTGTGTCGCTCACGGCCCCTGTGTCGATATTGCTGAGGCTTTGAAGGGTGATCCGCGCATGATCCGCGTCGATCTGCCTCTGCTCGCCGGTCCAAAATTTGAAATCTGGGAGAGCACTTCTCCGGTTCAGACAGGCTTCCAACAGGACATTGCATTCGCACATAACGAGCGTGTTCTGCTGGGACAGGTTCGGCTATCCGCCGCCGCTCTGCGGGATACCGAGAACAGCGTTTTCAACACTTACGCGCTGATTGACGAACTTCTGAACAAAACCCAGTTTCCCCACTGGCTGCGTGTGTGGAATTACCTGGGAGACCTGCACAAAGGCAGCGGAGATCAGGAGCGTTATCGTCAGTTCGTGGCCGGTCGCTACAAGGCTTTGTCGCTCCAGAACAACTTCGAGCATCACTTGCCTGCCGCTACAGCCATCGGCACCGCTGGCGATGAGCTACTGATCTATTTCTTGGCTGGCAGATCTGCCGGCTGGCAGATAGAGAATCCGCGCCAGGTCAGTGCGTTCAGGTATCCGCGGCAATACGGCCCGCGCAGCCCGAGTTTCTCGCGTGCCATGCTGATACCTTGGCAAGATGGCGCCGAGTTAATGGTATCCGGCACCGCGAGTGTCGTCGGTCACGAGACCCTGCACCCGGGCAACCCGGCAGCGCAATTGAGCGAATCGATGACCAACATGCAGGTGATCCTGCGAGGCGCTGCTGAGAGAATCAATCTGCGCGAACAAGACTGGGTGCCACAGATCGGAAAGCTCTACGTGCGTAGCAGTGCCGACGCGGATGCCGCAATCGGCGAACTGTCTCAGCTCGTCTCTCCTTCAAAGCTTGTCGTCATGCAGGGCGATATCTGCCGTAGTGACTTGAGCCTGGAATTTGAGGCCACACTGACCGCTTCATGTTGATTCGCGCTGATTAGCGACTGAATCAGAGCCCCTCATTGACTCTGATTCTGGCGAAGTAAATTACGCACGGCCGTTCCTGATCGCGGCTGTTCTCCTGCGCTTTGGCCGTCATTAGATTTGAGGCGACCAAGCTTGCTGCTCAACGACACTGGCTTGGCATTGGTGCAGAATCGCCCCATTCCTGAACGAGCTGCGATGCAGGTACGTGAATCAATCCGCATGTCATTAGCAATCAACTGGAGTACGCGCCTGCAAGCCGTAAGCGTCCCGCTACCAGGCTTGTCTCCATATACCAGCGCGCGTCGGCTCAGCGTGGAAGGACGGTTCGATCAAGCACTGATGTGCGACTTCCTCACTGCTCGCCATCCGCATATATCGATTGATACCTGGGAGCGTGCAGCGACAGAAGGACGCCTGACGGTAGATGGCCAGCCGGTTCGCGATCTGAAGCGAAACGTGCGGGCCGGGAATGTCATTTCTCACGTGGTCAAGAATGTCGTGGAACCTGTCGTTTCAACTGACATGCGTCTTCTGTATGAGGATGATCGATACATCGCCATCGACAAACCCGCGCCACTGCCCGTTCATCCCAGCGGACGCTACAACAGACATACAGTGGTTTCATTTCTGAAGGCGATGTATCCGGATCTTGCGTTCAAGCCCGTGCATCGGCTGGACGCGGACACCACGGGCGTATTGCTACTGGCCCGGACCAAAGAATCGGCTAACACCGCCGGACAATATTTTCGGAACAAACAGTTCAGCAAGATTTACCTTGCGCGTGTGCACGGTCGCTGGGCTGGCGGTTCCAGATTGATCGAGCAGGCCATCGGCAAGTCGCCTGTCGATAAGGGGGCCAGAGCACTCGAATCATCCAATGGCCTGCCTTCCGAGACTGCCGTGGAGTTACTCCAGTACTTCGAGGAGGACAACAGCAGTTTGCTCAAAGTCATGCCAACGACCGGCCGCACCAATCAGATTCGCCTGCACCTCGCGTCCTGCGGTCACGCCATCATGGGTGATCATGCCTACGGGCAGCCTTCAGATGCCTCCGATTCCGACCGTCCGTTCACATCGGGTTTCTTGTGCCTGCACGCGCACAAACTGATCTTGTCTGCACGTAATGATGATCCAGGCCTGGACCTCGAATCACCGTTGCCAGACTGGGCCCGTATTGCCTGAGTCAGCAAGAATCGTACGCGGTTCAAGCGCGACCATAAACACTGGCGAATGAGACTCTTGGGTCACCCGGCTGCCACGCTTTGACTTTGGGCATGACGGCCTTGAATGCATCGGACTGCAGCAGAGGAGATAACCAGGTCTCAATCAGAGGCTCCGCCCCAGCGAAGTTTTCTGGATTCACGTTCCTGAATTGCCGCACAAAAGGGAACACCGCGATGTCGGCGGCTGAAATGGCTTTTCCACACAAATAGGCGTGCTTTTCGAGACGGCTTCGCAACGGCGTCAGTGCCTGCCTGGCAAGTTCCCATTGCTCGTCTGCGTCCACGTCATCGTAACGCCCGGAATATTTGTAACGATCAAGGTGATGCTTGAAAGGGCCGTCGTTATTCTCGATGAGCTCATCAAGCTCTGCAGGATCACAATTGGACAGCCAGCCCAGACCATCATCCTGGCCTAGGGCCCATTTCAGAATGTCCGCGCTTTCTTCCAGAACCTTGCCGTCTTCCAGTTGCAGGACAGGAACCGTTCCCTTGGGTGAAAGTGAGAGCATGGCCGCTGGCTTGTCTCCAAGCGACACCTCCCGCAATTCGCAGTCAATACCCGCAGCCCAAAGCGCCATGCGCGCCCTCATCGCATAAGGACAGCGCCGAAAGCTGTAGAGAAGCTTCGCGCGCATGGCTCAGGATTTCTTGCGAAGGCGGCTCTCGGCGTTCTTGCCCATGTGCTCTACGCCACGTTCCTGCGCAAGTTGTAGTTGTTTGATCCGCTCACGCAAGCCGTCACGGCGATGCTCGCTGAGCTGATCAAGGCAATACTCGCAAGACACGCCCTCTTCGTAAGCCGGATGTTGGCGCTGCTCGATCGTCAGCGGACTCTTGCAGCCGAAACACAGCCGCGCATCGCCTTCCTCCAACCCATGCCCCACGCTGACGCGTCCATCAAATACAAAGCATTCACCTTTCCACAGACTTTCTTCGACAGGCACGGCCTCCAGATAACGCAAGATGCCTCCCTTGAGCTGCGATACGTTCTGGTATCCCTTGTCCAGCAGATAAGCAGACGCTTTCTCGCACCTGATACCGCCCGTGCAATACATCGCGATGGGCGTATCCGGATTGGCTTCCAGTTTGTCTTCAACGTACTGCGGGAACTCGCCAAAGCTGACCGTTTGAGGGTCAATCGCATTCTCGAAATGACCAATGCGGTACTCGTAGTCATTTCGGGCATCGATCAAGATCACATCATCTCTGGCAATCAGCTCATTCCAGGCCTCGGCGTCAACATAGTGACCCGTTCGCTTTGCGGGATTGATGGACGGCACGCCCATCGTGACGATCTCTTTCTTCAAGCGAACGCGCATGTGACGAAAGGGACGCTGTTCCGCCGTTGATTCCTTGTACTCGAGATCCCTGAACTCTGGTTGGTCTCTCAGGAACTGAATCAAATCGAGGATCGAAGATCGACTCCCCGCGATCGTGCCGTTGATGCCTTCGCTCGCCAATAAAAGCGTGCCGCAGAGATCGAGCGCCTCGCACTGCGCTTCTAGCAGCGGCTGAAACGCCCGATAGCGCTCGAACGAAGCAAAGTGGTAAAGCGCAGCGACGGTGAAGCTCATGGTCGCGTCACTTTGCGTCACTAACAGGAGCAACGAGCCTTACGCTGCTGCGACTTAGAAGCTGCGATAAGAACATTGTTGTCACGATGCATTATGAGGGTGGGCTAGAAATGGTCTCATGCCCGACAAGCTTATCGGCATGTATCACTAGTTGGTTCAGCCTGCGACGCTGACTAAGGTCTTGAGAAACTTGACCTAGTGCCAACCCAACCGAACAACTCCGGCTGGGTCTGACACGCAAATTTGGCGCGCTTGAGACGATTCGAACGTCCGACCCCTGCCTTCGGAGCCCACTTTCAGGGGCCGATTCAGGCCTACTTTACGCTACATCAACTGCTTCTAATCGACTTCTAAGCAGTTGTTTTTTGCCACAACTAATTGATTTTAATAGTCAATTAAGGTCAATTAACGCTGTGACAGATCTGCCTTTGAAATTGACCGTTTTCCATAACTGTCACAGCACTTGGGCACGGCTTTTCAAACTCAGAATGACGCTTGCCCACACTATACCAATGCCTGCTCAGTCAGGTACTCCGCGGTCAGAAGACGGACAGGCTAACTGAGCTGTATTCACCCAGAGGACGAGGCTTCACCACACCTAGCGCACATGGAGCATGGCGACCTGACACTTGCCAGGGAACCTGCCGACCCACTCGCGGTACGAATTTCGCCGACAAGCATTAGGCCATCCCTCCGGCGCTCAGAGGAGGTTGGCTGGTGGGAAGTGGGGGGACAAGTCGCGCGCTAAAAGGCGGCGAGCCTGGACGCATACAGCAATCGCTCCACTGAAACGCAGTCGCCGACCCTAGAAACCGCACTTAAACCTGTTCAAATTCCGTTACTTGGCTAACCGTGACCTTTTGGTCAGGCATAGGCGTTTCGCGTACCCCAAGACGGTGGCTACCGTGTCTGCCACACCCATGGCGTCGCAGAGAACCCGTGCTCGACAACTCAGGACACAGCACTTCGCTTCATTCCGCGACGAACGACGTCTCTTTAGTTCGCGCCATCAGTGAGCCGACAAGCAGGGACCTGCTGAAGATTCTCTACAACGCTGACGAACTGCCAGTCCAATTCAAGCTCGGCATCTACGTTGCCAACCGGCTCGACAAAGTAGCTGCCCTGATCCCGAGCTGGCATGCCCTACACGCCGCGACATGCGCGGCGGCAAGGCACGTTCGCGCTGCGTCCAATCCCATAGAGTCCGAGGTCTCGCTCAGTCGAGCGGATCACGGTCATGTTGAACTGCGCTCGCTCTGGGCCCTGATGATCCTCAATCACGGCCGCACCGAGGGGACGCCCGCCGATCCTCTCCGAGCTCTCGTCCTGCTCCATGCGTGGGAAGGACAAACGGACGATCTTCGAGCACTCGCACAGCAGATCAATGCGTTCGTGAAGAAGCTCGACGCGGAGCCGGACCTTAACAGCACATTCCACCTGAAGGCTTATCTCGCCCAGCCGGGATTGGGTTTGGAAGCGGCGCGCAGCGACCTTGAATCGGCCATGAGCCAATGCTCGGCTTCGAAAGCTGCGCGAACAGCGTTGCGCAGGCTGCTGGAGGAAGCCGATAAGTTCCTGATTCACCGCCAAGATGTGGCGCGCGCGAATCCCATTGAAGGCGGGTCTCGCATTCAGCGAAGCTGGATGGAAGGGGCGCCCGACAAGATCCGCACGCGCGGCGGAGAAGAGGCACTTCTTTCAAAACCCGACAGGAATCCTGTCCCGGCCAATATGGCCCAGCGCACAACGATGCGTTCTGCCTACCTGATGCAGAAGTCGTTCCTGAATAGCCACACCAACGCACTCACGGTCAAAGAAAGCCGGGCCACCACAGACGCGCTCTTGCCCCTCTTGAATTTCGAGGGAGACTTCCCGACTGATCATGCCCAGAGCGCGTTCATCATGCTGCTGGAATTGGTCAGCAGTCTCGGTTGCCTGGACATTCGTGCTGATCTGGAGCGACTCGTACACAGAGAAGCAAAACACCTGCGGATCGAGACGACCGGCTCCTTCCTGATCCAGCCGATTCCATATAAACGCGATTTCTATCGCCTTCCCCCGCAACTCAAGAACTTGGTGCCTTGGAAATCGGAAGCCGAGTTTCCTCTTCCGGCCGTGATCCACGAATTCCTGCAGCGGATAATGGCTAGCAAGCGAGTCGTGACGCACTCCGCGTTCATAGACGAAGGCCGCGTCCTCCGAAGCCAGCTTCGCCGTGTCATTCACCGATTCAGCGAGGAGCGCTCTCGCAAGGCGTTCGCTGCTACCACCTTTGAGATCACAGAAGGTGACAACTCCATCGTGTACCTACTGACAGGGCAGGACTATGAGCAATTGACCTCGTCATTGGCGTATTTCGGCATGGACCAAGTCGACGCCACCGCCTTGTGGTCAACGGTAGTCCATCGTTTAACCGGACTGGACTGCCCAAATCATCACCCGGAAGGCGGCCGCCCTGTTTGGCTAGGTGCGCCGCTCGCCGGCTTGCCGGACGAGGTGTGCCAATCACTGACCGCTGGATATGTCGACGAACTGCTTTCCACGATCCAAACCAGAGATCCGCTGAAGATTCACGACGCCCTCGTGATTTATACCGCTCGACTGTTTCAATCCTCAGCTCTGCTGCGCGGCAACCGCAAAATCGGAGAGATTCGTTTCGATTCGATCGACCCGAGAGGGTGGTGGGTAGGGCCAGACAAGCCGTCGAAGGCGTCGCCCGGCACCCGCGGTGGAGTTACCCCGAACATGGCGCTTCGCCAGTTGGAAGAACTGTTTCGGTTCAGAGTCCACCTGGCGACAACAGCGTCCGAACACCTTAGACCTGCCCTCCGGCAGGCCTGCGAAGCACGACATGCCATCTTCTGGCTGATCAATCCTGGCGCACAGCCACGAACAGTCCAAACATCCGACATCAGACCGCCAGAATCCTCAGGACTGCCGGTGCATTGGGGGCGCAGCCGATATCGGATGCTCCTCAAACGGGATGGCGTCCTCCCGCGACACATCTATTCACTACTCGGGCATGTCTGGAACGGATACGCGCCATTTGGCCCGCATACCACTGAATCCCTGTCCGCGGCATCGGCGCTGCTCGGACCCGCGTTGGAACGCGTCCTGACCCGGGACGGCTGGCGGCACATCGCGTTGCCAGCAGCCCTGACCGACCGTCGTACCGTTGAATGGCCCTCACCTCATTTGATTGATGTCCTTGCCTTCAGGGACGCAGCTGTCCAACCCGCCGGTGAATCGCCCAGCAGAGGGAAGCGCTTTTCCGTTGAACAGAAGAACCAGCATCGTGACTTCGTAACGCGCCTTCTGCTTCCGCTGGAACGACGGCGATCCTCCGAAGAGTCTGTCGCGCCACGAATCGAGGTGTCGGAAACCCACGTCGAAGATTTAGTTCGAGCCGTCGCCCATCAATACCCCAAGGAAACTGCTCGGATCGATGCATGCCTGCGCATCCTGCGCGCCCGCATCATTTGGCATCGCCGCAACCACAAATGGTCTGGATTGCTGCCTCCCGTCGCGAGCGCCCCACCCGTGGTACACCCCGCGTTTGTCGAGACGCACCTTCACGCCGCGAGACTCAACCAGGTTCTCCGGGATCACATGAAATCTCCTCGCTCGTTTGGTGGTCGCAAGGATGTACATTCGCGCTTTCTCAGGACAGTCTCGTTGTTGATCCTGGATCGTGTCGTGTACAACCGCGACCAGCTCAAGGGGACGATAAGCCTGCTTGCAACGAGGCCGTGCGATCCCACCGACCCCGCCCACCTTCCCGGCTTCGCGGAAGTGCCTATAGGCGACACGCGACGCTGCGTCGCCCTATCCCAAGAGCTTTCCATTCTGATTTCAAATCAGCCGATTCCTTCGTCGTTTAGCTGGAAAGCAGTCGCGAAGAAGTTGCACGCAGAAATCAAGTCACTGCTCGGCGCGTTCGACGGTTCAGCGGTCAACGTCTTGTTCAGGCTGGCAAGTCTCGGATCGCGCATTGAATGCCCTGGGATCGATTGGAGCCTCTGTGACCGACATGACCAAGGCACGCTCTCCCTATCTCGAACGCTCGATGTCATTTACGACCAGTGCCGCGGCGGCTACACAACCTTAGAAAGCACAAAAACCAGTGAGCCGGTTGATTTGCGGCACGCCATCCTTGGCCGCCAATCCATTCCCGAAGCCCGATACCGACAGTACATGCTTTACCGGCGCAAGCTGTACTATCTGACTGAGCCAGGCGCCGCCAAGCGAGGCCTTCCCCCGGCCCGATTCGCACGAGCACGTAGACAAGCGAGACTACTGATCGAGAATCCCAACGCTGACCGAACGGTCGCAATGCTCGTGTCTTTCGCGTTTGAGTTGTTTCGAGAACAAGAAACCCGAGTCCGCCTGAGTACGGTCTACAAATCGCTCACCGCCATCGGACGCCGGATCCTGCTTTCATTGGGCGATGAAGACCTCACAGCCCTCGATGAGTTTGGCCTGGCGACGTTGTTTCGTGACGTCATTCAATCTGCACCAGCAATCAGCCAAGCAAACGTTACGCGGGTCCTGGCACGTTTTTACTTCTTCCATCGCTCAATACTGCCGGAACTTGAAAATACGTCCGCTTTTGCGGGTTATTCGAACTCGGAAGAGGCGCAATCCTTCCCCGTGATTGTCACTCACAGGGAGCATCAAGCTTGCCTGGACTCTTTCGAGGCAGCAGCATCCTCTGGCGGGATTAGCCGCTCCACCGCAAGGAGTCGATCCGACGCGATGACCCTCATGCACCGCCGGGCTTTGCGCGTCGGTGAGGTCACTCATGCTCAAAAGGGCGACTCATGCGAACTGTATGGCGAAAGGTTTCTCTTTATTCGGAACAATTCCGCTGGGCGAGTGAAGACCGAAGCGGGGAAGCGATTGATCTCACTCCCAGACAAGACCTGCATCGCCACACTGCCTCCCGCTGAGCTATCGGTAAAGCATTCTTCGAGATCGGAACGCTCTGCACCCTTGTTGTTCGATGAGGTCAGGGGGCGTGACCTTGGGCTCGCTCTATCCGATATGCGCGAGACGTTGGCGCGCTGCACGGGAGATGCCAACATTTCCCTGCACGCATTGCGCCATTCCTGCATCAGTTTCGAACTTTTAGAGATGATTACCGGCGCCACAGGAAGCCGAGACTTGCTCCTCGAATACGCCCGTCGAACGTCCCGTTTTGGTCAAGCCAGCGTACATACCGCGCATGAGCACTACTGGCACCTTGCTCACCTGTTGCCTCTCCCACTTCCGAAGCACCGACTGACATCCTCTCAGCTGTCCATCCTGACCGGGACCACCTCGTGCAAGATTCGACAAGATCGCCGACGGCACGGCCAGACGTCGTCATCGCCCGAAGGCCCAGTCAAACGACGCGCGGATGCAGGGCAAAGAGCTTTTAGTCTGTCGCACTGGTCCAATCCGTCGCTGGCCTGCGACCCTGTCAGGGACGCCTCCCAATTCGTGGCGCCCAATGTTGACCGGGCAGAACGACTCACGCAGTGTTGTCAGTTCGTCGCGCATCTACACCGTGATCGTTCAATAGAGAAATCCTGTGAACGCATCGCCCTCAGCATCGGCTTTCTTCGCGAGCTGATTAACAACCTGCACGATCTGGTACTTGCGCATCGTGCCTCGATCATCCCAGACTCTCTCGAAGATCTCGCTGTACTCGGGTGCGGCCCGCCTGACCAAAGGCCGGGTCGCATTCAGCATCTGAAGCTCAGTCGATTGGATCGAAACGCCTTGCTTGAATTGCTCGTCTCTTGCGTCCCTGAGCATCCGCTGACCGCCTTGCCTGCACTGATTCGCTCCGAACGCAGCCCCACTGCGCTCGAACTCCGCCTGATCAACGACCTTCGATCTTCGATCACTTGGAAAGGCTGGGATTTAGCCCCCAAAAGTGTTCGCGTCAACGTGTTGTTGGTGCTTTGTTTGGTTTCGGCTGCTGAAGGCATGAGTTCGCCGTAACCACGCCAAAGTGGTCACCCTTATCCGTTGAATCCAGAGACCCGCAAGATCAGAGTGGTCGCACGGAACATTTAAGCGGAGAACTCTATGGCTGACGATCTGAACGTTCGAACTCCTCACAATCTACTCGACTGCTGCGCTATCGCTCGACTATCGTCAATACCGCGCAACTCCGGTCGTTTTGAAAACTCGATGACTGAACTAATGGAGTCAGAAGGATTCCGGGTGTTCTGCAAAGTGTTGCCCTTCCTGAGCGAGCCGATACTTGCGGTTTGGCCGACGGACAAGGACCTTCTGTCTTCAATTCAGGGGAGGTCGACGGAAGTGGAGGGCGCCCTTGACTCCGCGTTTACCAAGCTCGCCTCGCTGGACAAAAGGGATACCGAATCGCAGGGCGCAAGGGTGCTCGCTTCGCTGGTATCAACCTCCAAATTAGGAGTCGTGGAACCGCACAAGCTTATCCACCCTGATGGGCGTGTAGTGACTGGACGACGCGACGCGACCTCTAATCAAAATAGTCCGCCATCATTGGCGGAGATTCGCGATGTGAGAATTAATAGTTCTCAGAATAAAGTCTCTGCGAACTTGGATGGAAAACATCAAGACATTTCAATAAGACTTCAAGAGGAAACCCCTACCCTGAGGAAGCAACTGGAAGCTTGGTCCCCCGCCGTCGCGGACAAGATTAGAATTCTGATCTATCGTCCCAAGAAAGGGCGCCCTTATATTTTATTGCGCGATCTCATCGACATATTAATGGACCTTGGGGATCCATCGAACTGAACTGCGGAGCCTCTTAAGCGCCGACAATAGTCATCTTGGTCGACGTCGTAATTCGTTTCCAACAGGGCCGACGCGCCGCGGTTTCTTTCGGTTCGAGGACATGCCTGACGCGAAATGATCGACGACACGCATGTAGGAAGCAAACCAGCGATCGATGGCCGCTTTTCTCTGCGAGATGGGGGGAAGACTGTGCCGTCACGCCTATCTCTTGATTGTCGTGGCTTCGGCCTGTGTGGTGCGCAGTTTAATGGCTGGCATCAATGTGAGCATTTCGAATGCACTGTCCTCGTCCGCGGATGTGATGCTTCCGTGTCGCGCGGACAGGCGCCTGCCTTGGCTATTGGGCTCTTTCCATGGACTCGGCGACCCAGCCGTTCTCTGATTTGATCATCTGAACCTTGATGGACTGTGGAAACTTGTCGCCAGCCTTCCAGTTTCCGTACAACGCTTTCATGGCCATCATCGCGACGTTGTTCTGCATCTCGAGCATGCGGTTGCCATTCGACTCTTCAGCCATCATCTGGGCAAATTCATCAGCGCTCTTGACGAGCACCATGTCGTAGGTGACGTGGGCTAGGTAGCGGGCTTTCGATTCTTGGAAGCCGTTAACCTGTTTGAAGTTGGCAACGTCAATCAACTCGCGGCCACCCTCGTCATACACACTTTCCATGACGGCTTTCTCGATGGTGCTTTCACTTGGTTTGGAGGAGCACGCGGCCAGCAGAAGGGTGCTGAGTGAAAACATGACGATTCTGAGCATGGGAAGTCCGGTATAGATGAAAGGTGGTGATGCGCATAGCCGAAGGATATGTTCGCTCTGGGGAGAACGCCAGATGCGAGCGGTGGTCGCTTGGGTATGGCTTGAGGGAGGGTTGCGTCGAGAAAAAGGTGCGATTATCCGGCCAAAAGGCAAAGGAGTCCGTGGACGCGAAGACCGGAGCCTCAACCCTTGCGAGTGCTCCGACATGCAGCAACTGCGAGTCTCTGCTTGGCAATGGCGCTGGCGTAACTGCTTTGAGCTCAAAAAGCGGGATTCATACCGGCGTCGATGTTTGGACGCGGCAGTACTTGAGGGTGCTTCTTGCTCTCTAGCGATCAATTGTTTTCGGGCTAAGCCCTTCCGTGACGGCGAGGATCGCGCCAGCGCCGTCAGCTAACGGGCTGAAGCGCGTTCGTGTCAGTCTCGAGGCATGCGTCGCCTTGATGTTTGGCCTTTCGTGCTTCTTCGAAACACGGATTTCGGAAGCGGCACTTGAACCGTCTTCTGACGCATTTCGGCCAGGAACTCTTCAAGATTGCTGATGCCGGTCATCATCCTCGCGTTGAGGCGATTTCCGATGTAGTCACGCAGGGCTTGATGGATCAGGGCGGATTCGTTCATCCGCAGTTCTTCAGCTGCTCTGCGCAGGGTGGCGCGGGTCACACCGGAAACCGAATCCTTGGCACGACACCGGAAGATCACGGTGTTCTCATTGTGTGATTGACGGCCTTTCTGGGCGGGGGCTTTGAATGATTTGTTCATGGTGACTCCTTTTCTCAGGATATTTGGGAATGGGCATGTCGGATCGGTGCAAGGCGTGGATTCCGACGGAGGAATTGCGGGGCATCCAGGTCTTACAGGCCATGAGTTATTTTCGGAGCCCAGCGGGTAGTAACTGGCCGGCGATCGGCGAAGCGGAAAGCGAGCCATCACCTCGTCAACTCATCGAACGCCGACTGACACGTCACGATGTGACCATCGGGATCCATGTAACGGAATTTGTACCCCGGCCAGCGATCACCGCGCTTACCTCGCTCGGTGATCTGGCGAAGGCTGCGGAGGAAGGGCCGAATCCGGGTCAGGCACTTCTCAGCACATCGCGGACACAAATCCAGTCGCTGGATCTGCTCGTGTTCGCGCACGTCAATCGAAATGAATGGCGAGCTCGCCCGCGATCTGAATGGCCTTCGCGGGGTCTGCCAGGGCCGCCTTGGTTTGCTCCACGCGGAAGCCACAGTGATCGCATACGGCACCGACGAGGTTCGGCGCCAAAGGGTGGTGGCTGTCAATGATTTTCATCTGCATTCTCCAGTTTTGGACGCAACTCAGGTGTGCGTCGTCTAAAAAAGGAAAATGTGTCGGGACAGGGGCCTCGATGGATGAGCGATGTTATCTCATTGGCGTTGGTGCGCGCATTCCAATGGATGCGGGTGGATGTAATGACCCAGCGGAATCTGCACAGGTCAGGCTGCTAATTTGAAAGTATCTGCGGGTGTTTTCATCTTCAATGCTTGGTGCGGTCTCCTGTTGTTGTAGAAACTGATCCAGTCGCCGATCACGCGATTGGCATGCTGAA
>JBFIES010000013.1:0-84485 GCA_041603235.1 Panacagrimonas sp.
AAGGATTCAGATGGTGATGGCGTGCTCGACTCCGCTGATCAGTGCCCGAACACCCCCAAGGGCGTGAAGGTTGATGTTCGCGGATGCCCGCTGGATACCGATGGCGATGGCGTGCCGGATTACCTCGACAAGTGCCCCAACACGACCAAGGGTCTCAAGGTTGATGCTTCGGGTTGCGTACGTGATGCCCAGACGCTGGTGCTTCAGAACGTCAACTTCGAGTTCAACAAGAGCACCTTGACTGCCGGTGCGCAGGACGTGCTTCGCGGCGTTGCCAAGGGCCTGAACAGCCAGAAGGATCTCAAGGTCGAGATCGCGGGTCACACTGACTCGAAGGGCAGCGACAGCTACAACCTGCGCCTGTCCAACGAGCGTGCGGCATCTGTCCGCTCCTTCCTGATCAGCCAGAGCGTCTCTCCGACGCAGCTGGTATCGAAGGGCTACGGTGAAGCTCAGCCGGTCGCGACCAACTCGACCGACGCCGGCCGCGCTCAGAACCGACGCGTAGAGTTCCGCGTCCTGAGCAAAGGTCAGTAAGCTTTACTGACAAGTAGCAAAGAGGCCCGGGTGCGAAAGCACCCGGGCTTTTTCATGTCCAGCGTTTACCCATGAGACTGCTCTGGGTCTGCGAAAATACCGAGCACTCATGTCAGAACGCCCGGCTCCACACGATGCCTTTGCCGCATTGCGGTATGCCAATTTCCGCAATCTCGCCGGCGGCACATTTCTCATTACCTGCGCCCTGCAAATGCAGCGCGTTGCGCTGGGTTACACCCTTTATGTCCTGACTCGCGATCCACTTTCGCTCGGCCTTCTGGGCCTGGCCGAAGCGGTGCCCTTCATGAGCATCGCCCTGTTCGGAGGCCATCTGGCGGACAGGCGCAGCAAACAGAGGATGATGCAGTTTGCCGGCCTGATTTTCATGATCGGCAGCGCGAGTCTGCTCGCCATCTCGCTCCCCGACTTCAGACCGGGGATACCAGACAAGGTCTACGTGGCGATGATCTACGGCGTGGTTTTTGTTGAAGGTCTGGCGCGCGCTTTCTACAGCCCTGCCGGAACTTCATTGCGCCCATTCCTGATCCCGCGCGAGCACTACGGCAATTCAGCCACCTGGAACAGCACGGCCTGGCAGAGCGGCGCCATCATCGGCCCGGCACTTGGCGGCTTCGCGCTGGCAGCGCTGGAGGCACATGGAACGCTCATGCTCGTCCTACTGCTGATTGCCACCAACATCCTGCTCATCGGCCGCATCCGAATGCCGGCGGCGGCCTTGCAGATTCCACCTCCCCAAAAAATATGGCAGAGCCTCAGCGAAGGCTTCGCCTATGTCTGGCGCACACCGATCATTCTCTATTCGATCTCGCTGGACATGTTCTCCGTGCTGTTCGGCGGGGTGATCGCCATCCTGCCGGTCTTTGCCGAAGACATCCTGATGGCAGGTCCGGAGGGTCTGGGCATTCTGCGCGCCGCGCCTGCAGTGGGCGCAACCGGCACCATGCTGCTCTGCGCCTGGTTACCGCCCACCTACCACGCGTGGCGCAATCTGCTGTTGGCAGTCGCCGGCTTCGGTGTCGCCACCCTGATCTTTGCGCTATCAACAAACCTGTGGCTTTCAGCCTTGGCCCTGGCAGCCAGCGGCGGCTTTGACAGTGTCAGCGTCATCATTCGCGGCACCATCCTGCAGACCATGACAGCCGATCACATGCGCGGACGGGTTGCCTCCGTCAATAGCATCTTCCTGTCCGCATCCAACGAACTTGGCGCTGTTGAATCAGGTGTCGCGGCCAAACTGCTTGGCACCGTGCCATCCGTTGTCTTTGGTGCGCTGGCAACGTTTGCCACCGGCGGATACGTCTGGAGCCGATCGCGCAAGCTATTCGCGATTCGCCTCTGAATCTGACGCCTGCACACCGTCGCTTGTGGAGAACTCGCGCAAAGCGTCGCGGCGTGCGCGCGTAGACGGATGAGACGACAAGAAATCGCTCCATTTCTCCGTTGATTCGCCGGCGGAGGACGTTTCTCTCTCAGAATTTTCGCTTGGCGCAGCGCCTTGGGCTTCAAGCTTTTCCAGCATCTCAGCCAGCCGCGCCGGATCGATGCCCATACGAACCAGTTTAGCCGCTGCAATCATGTCTGCCTCGCTTTCCAGCTTTCGCGAGTGACGCGCTTGCAACAACGCAGCAGGCGCAGTGGCAATCAGGGGGCTGAAATCTCCTGCCCACCAAGCCAGAAACGCGCCGACAGCGGTGCTTTCGATCAAGCCCTGCAGCCCGTGATCTTGCTCCACATGGGCTAACTCATGGGCCAGCACGCCCAGCACCTGGTCGTCGTTGTCCGCCAAGTCGACCAACTCATCCAGCAGAATGATCGTGCCATCCGGCAAGGCCAAGGCATTGGCGCCCAGGGGCCCGCCACTTCTGAACATCAGCCGTGCATTTCTGCCCGTATCGAGTTGCCTGAATTTCTCCAGCAGGTTGTGCTGCCGAGCCGAACCCAGAGCGCTGGACTTGAGAATGCGTTGATCCAGAAGCGACAGCGTTCGCTCACTCAATTCTTTAGTGACCGATGGAGGAATCTTGGCGGCAATCGCCTTCGCGGCTGCGGGCAGCCCCCAACGGTACGCAGCAATTCCGCACACCAGCACGAGAACCAGCGACAAGATCGCCAGGGGCAGGCTGCGTTGCGCGCGATCAACTCGACCATCGTGCAATCCCATATTGGTCTGCCAGCGTTCGAATCCGGGGTGATCCGCAATCTCAAGATAGGCGCCATCGGCAAATCTGATGATCCGCGGCGCAGAGCCAAGGCGCTCTCCGAGTTCGACATCGGCAATGTTCTCAACGCGACTGAAGTCATCACCCTGGACGTGGATGTGAGCTGGGTACTCCAGCAGATCGACCTGCCTCGTCCTCGCCGTCTTGCCATCAAAATAGCTGGCCTGCAGTCTCACCGGCTCGTCACAAACCGATATCGAAGTCGAACATCTCAGTCATCTCTTCACCACTGGCCGTCACCTCCCCCCCAGTCTCGGCCACGAACTCATCAACCGATACGGCAGGCAGGAAACTCAGGCACTCCGCGCGATAGCGTGCCACGCGCACCGCTGCCCATGGGATGAACAAACCCAGCGTGAGCAGAATCATTAGAAAATTTGTGGTGTAGATGAAGAACAGTGGCCAGAAGCGCAGCTGGCAGTCAAAGCGGCTCTCGCCAAGTTGCGTGTTGTTCCAGATCAGGTTGCCGATGCGCGACTGGAATAAGGGACCGATGATCATGGACAGCAGGAAAATCAATGCAAAGACCGTCGCGATGGCGCTGACCATGCTCGCAGGATCAGGCTGGCTTTCTTGAAGCTGCGCTAATGCACTCGCGAACCCGCCGACCAGAAACGCTGCACCAATGAAAGCAGCGATGACAATCACGATAACTGTCAGATAGACCCCGAAGAAACTCCCCACCCCGGCGCTGAAGTGAAATGGCGTCTTTCCAAACCACGAACGGCCATGCTGGTAGCGCTTCAAGCGCTGATGAAACAGCGGTGCAGCAAGGTAGGCCGTGACCAACGTGAACAAGCCGTAAACGAAGAACAGAATATAAGACTCGCCAACGCCACCGCGGAAGGTAAAGCGCAGGCCACGATAGCTGGAGTTGTGCAGCCGGAAGCGCAGGGCGCTGCGCAACAGCAGGGGCGCAATCACGATAATCAGCACGATCGCAACCACCAGCGGCCAACCGGGAAATTCCTTGGCCAGCGAGTAGGCTACGAGCAATCCAAAAGCCAGCAATCGGCCTTTGAGAATCGAAATGGGATCGCCGTGGTAGTCAAAACCGCCACCGGCCACACGCGTGTGCTGGTAGAAATATTTCTGCCGGCGGACTTTGGCCCAGGCCGAGTAAATGCCCAGCGTCAGGATCGACAGAACCAGATTGACGATCCAGATGCCGAAGTATTCACTTCCCTTGCCTGTGAACTCGAATGGCTCCGGCGCAAATACCGCTTCTCGCGTTTCGATTTCCTGCATTGGTTTCGCCCCCTTGCCCTATCAGACGCGGATGTGAACCCAGCGGCGACGCTGCCAGACAACGGCTAGCACCAGAGCCTGCAATCCGCGATACGCGATCATCGTCAACCAGATTCCGGTGACGCCGTATCCCCACACAGGACCCACAAGGTAGGCCGCGGGCAAGAATAACAACCACTGCATACCCACACTAATTCCCATGACCAGCTTAGCCGCGCCAACACCGAGCAACGCCTGCATCAAGATCAGGCCGATGCCATCGATGATCAAACCTGCGCCAAACAGTTGCAGCGCCAGGGCTCCCATGTTGACCAGGCGTTCCTGCGGCAGAAAGACAGACAGAATTGCCTCCGGCATCCACATCATCGGCAAGCCCAGGCACATCAGGAAGATCGAAGCGACCTTGCACACATCCCAGGCCCAGCCATGTGCATCGACCGGGTCAGCGCGCCCGAGTGCCTGCCCGGACAGAGTCGCGGCGGCCAGGCCAAAACCCATGCTCGGCAGGATGGCGACCAGCGCAATATTGAGCAGCACATTCACCACCGCCAGCTCGTCGGTACCGATCTGGCCTACAACCCAGTACAGCGCCGTGAATCCGCCTGAAAAGAAGAGCTGCTGAATGGACGACGGCAGACCCAGCCTGAGCAAGCTGGAAAACTGCTCACGACTGGGCCATTTGTCGAGAAAGCCCCCCGGCCGGGCGTGCTTCCAGCCGAGAATGAAATAGACCAGCGTGCCCATGACGATGGAGATCGTGGTGCCCAGCCCGGCACCGGTGACGCCCATTTCGGGAAAGCCCAGATTTCCGAAGATCAGGCAGTAATTCAGCAAAATGTTCAGGGCATGCATCGCCAGCAGGGTGAACAGATACAGGCGCGCCATCTTGATCGCGCTCCAATACCCCCGGAACGAGAAATTCATGCCAATGGCAAAGATGCTCAATAGCCGCATCTGCAGGTAGTCCGAGCCCTGCTCAACTGCGGCCGGATCATTGAGCACAACAGACATGATGTTCGGCGTCTGCCAGATCAGCAGCAGCGCGAGTGGAATGCCGATGATGGCCGACAGGGCCAAGCCGCCATTGAGTGGCAGCGCAGATTCAAAGAAGCGGCCCTCTCCTGTGCGCCTTGCCGCCATGGCCTGAACCGCAGAAGCCAGGCCGGCAATAAATGCAACGGCCATGAAATTGAGGAAGGACGCCATGCCGACACCAGCCAGTGCAGCCGCGCCGAGCCGCCCCACCATGGCCGTATCCACCAGGTTGAGTACGTTCTGCGACAGCATGCCGCCAATGATGGGCATCGCCAGCGTGAGGACATCTCGCGTACGTGCCCGGTCCATCCTCCAGATCACGGCCGCTTGGGCGAATGATCGCAGCGCTACTTCTCCTCGAGGGTGCTGATGATCATCGCCGCCAGATTGAAGGGTTGATGCCCCAACTGCTTTTGGAGCCGTTCCGGAAGACTGTCCTTGTCCAGTTGCAAGGTCGAGACCTGGGCCAGACCCTGCGCAATCTGCGCGGACCACGACTCCACATGCGGGCCGTCCTTCTTTGCCGGGCGAATGCCAAGCGCGGCAAGTTTCTCGTGGTGCGGAATCAGGTCCTGCGCTCCACGATCCAGTGAAGCCGATGACGCGACGACCTCAATCCAGTTATTGATGTCGTGCTGCATCAAGGGCTCGGCCATGCGCCGCACCAGGGGATTGGAGAATGCGCGTCGCGCGCTGCGTGTGGCCAGATCACCTAGCATCTCGCGCGAGGCCAGCGCCCGCGAGGTCCCGCGCTTTGACTTGCTTCCCCTGATTCGCTTCTGCCCGGCCGGATGCGGGGCACTGAGCATGGGCTTGAGCACCGATGCGAGGTTGCTCTGTATATGCGCCCGCATGCGAACGCGCTCGCCGTCGCCGTGCGCCTCGGTTTCCAACTGCACATCCAGCTTCAGCAGCGAACCGAACATACCCGCCGGCAACTCGGCGCTGAAGCGCAGGCGATCATCGTCATTGGCGAGCATCGGCAACGAAGAAGCTGCCAAGGTATCGATTCGATTACGTAGTCGATTCAGAATGCCCACGATGAGAACTTATTCAGAGATGTGAGAAACAGCATGAGTGAATCATATCGCTTCACGGTGAGCGGCCGCGTTCAGGGCGTCTTTTTTCGCCAGTCCTGCAAGGCAGTGGCTGATCAATCGGGCCTGAATGGCTGGGTCCGCAATCGTGATGACGGCCGGGTGGAAGGCGTGGTCAGTGGCGGCCATGCTGAGACAATTGCGGCGTTCCAGCAATGGCTGAAATGCGGCCCACCGAGCGCTGAGGTCAATGATCTGCAATGGCAAGCCTGCGAAGCAGAAGATCAGGCCAATGGCTTTCAGGTCAGGCGCTGAGCCCCTAACAAGCTCAATCTGACACTCAGAGACTGCGGGTCAGCGATTTACTTTTTCTGCAGGAAGCCCGCCATGGACTTCTGCGCGCGCCGGAAATACAACTCGGGTGACAGGCGCTTCAGTCGAGCCAGCATGCGCGCATCAGCGTGGCTGATCACCAAAAACTCACCGCTTGCCACGGCATTGACGATATCACCGGCCACGTCCTGCGCACTGACGGTGGCTTTCTCCATCAGGCGCCCGACGATAGTCATCATCTGTGGCGCACTGTCATGGGTGTCTTCAGAGACCTGCCCGCGACCGCTATTGAGCAGGTCGGTCTTGAAAAAGGACGGGCAGGCCACGCTCACGCCGATGTTCGGATAAAGCTCAAACCGCAGCGTCTCGGACAGGGAGATAACCGCTGCCTTGGCTGCGTTGTAACTGGCCATGGCCGGCGGATTGGCGATGCCGGCAAAGCTGGCGATATTGACGATATGCCCGGCGCCGCCTTGTTTCAGCAGCGGAATGGCCGCACGCGAACCGCGCACACAGCCCATCAGGTTGATGTCAAAGACCCATTGCCATTGCTCGATCGGCGCATCTTCCACCGTCCCGGCAGTTGCCACACCTGCATTGTTGACCAGCACATCCAGACCGCCCCATTGGCGCTGAATAGCGGACATGGCCTCCGTCCAGGAGTCTTCGGAAGTCACATCCAGTTGCAGGGCAAGACAATCCACCCCGCGTGCAGTGAGCAATTCCACGGTCTCGGCGGCCCCGTCCGCGCGCAGGTCGCTGACCATGACACGGGCACCCTTTTCGCCAAAACCGATCGCGCATGCACGGCCAAGGCCGCTGCCTGCGCCGCTGATCAGTACGCGGGCATTTTCCAGTTTCAAGATGCGTGCGGCCCGGAGGGCATTCAGAGTTCCAGCGTGCGGTTATAGATCACGTCAAAACTGAATTTGCGCGGCTGTGCTTTCGACTTGGACTCCGCGTAGTCCGCCATGCGCGCCAGACGCGCCGGGATTTTCATCAGGCGTTCCTGATTATTCTGCCCATGCGTGCTCAGGCCGGTAATGGAGCCGATATCCCAGTACGCCAGCAACTCTTCAACGATGCTCATGTAGTGGCGCGTGCCGAAGACACCGCCGCGCATCAACACTTCGCTCATGTCACTGAAGCCGGCGATGTTGTGGCCGGGCATGGCAAAACCCAGGGTCACCTTGAGCAGGGAGTTCAGCGCTTCCTCGGGATCAGCGCGGAGAATCTCGCCGAAAACCGCTCGATAGAACTGGTAGTGCCGGGATTCGTCCCCAGCAACATGGGCCAGCATGCGCTGCAGCACGGGCTCACGACCAGACGCCAGACGGCCCGTGTTGGCATGCGAAATCTGCGTGGCCTTTTCCTGCAGCGAGGTATAGGCAAGCAGGCGATACGGATCCTGCTGCCAGTCCGGCTCGAAACCGGCCTGGATGTATTGGAACTGCAAGACTTCCAGCGCGCGCATGTCGAAGATGCGGGCATCGCGGACGTAGTCACGGATGGCACAGCCGTGGCGATCTTCTTCAGCCGTCCACAGATTATTCCAGTCACTCCACGGTGACTCAGGCCCGAAATACACCGCAATCAGACGGTGGAAATGGGGCAGACCTTCTTCGGTCAGCAGATTCAAGGCTAGCGCCACACGAACAATATCCGGTAGATCCCGGGCGGCGGCGCGCATCTTCGCCACTTCTTCTTCCCGCTCCGGCGGGGCCTCGGCGTCTGCCGACGACAAGTCATTGGGAAACCAGAGCTTGCGGCGAGCCTCGTGCGCCTCGGTTTCCCTCACCACGGCCGGTGCGAGCGCATTGAGCACTTCAATCTGTGCTGCTGTGCCAAAACGGGCGGAGGAAAATTCGGTTCGCTTCATTGGAGGGTTCAGTTCTGTACCAGATACATTGATAGATCGCGGAAAAACCTGCGCAACGCCCTATTCTAACCTCAGGCCCGCAACAGGGAGAGCAGCTCCTGGCGGGTCCGCGGGTCATCACGGAACCGGCCGAGCATCATCGAGGTAATCATCGAGGAATTCTGCTTTTCCACCCCGCGCATCATGGCGCAAAGATGCTTCGCTTCGATGACGACGGCCACGCCCTTGGCCTGAGTCACTTCCTGTATGGAATCGCCGATCTGCTTGGTCAGGTTTTCCTGAATCTGCAGGCGCCGTGAGTACATATCCACAATGCGCGGAATCTTGGACAGGCCGATCACACGGCCCGCCGGCAGATAGGCCACGTGACACTTGCCGATGAAGGGCAGCATGTGGTGTTCGCACATGGAATACAGTTCGATATCCCGCACAATCACCATCTCGTCATTCTCGGAGGCAAAGATCGCCTCATTGACGATTTCCGAGAGATCCTGCTCGTAGCCCTGGGTCAGAAATTCCATGGCCTTGGCGGCGCGCTGCGGGGTCTTGAGCAGGCCGTCGCGCTCCGGGTTTTCGCCGATGGCCTCGATGATGGCTCGAAACTGTTCTTCCACGATAATGGGGGTCCAGGACGGTTGAGTGTGATGCGAAGTGTGCCGAATTGTGGCACGAGAGCTGAGCTGCGTCCGAACACACCATAATTGCTTGCAGTCTCCATGGCCCATCGCGATACCCCGACCGTCCGCTCCGTACCGGTAGATCTGATCCGCCCCGGCAGCACGCAGGCGCGGCGCCACTTTGACCAGCCGGCACTCGAGGAGCTGGCCCGCTCCGTTCGCGAATCCGGCGTCATTCAGCCCATCGTGCTGCGCACCCGGGTCTGGGGATTTGAGCTGCTGGCCGGCGAACGTCGCTGGCGCGCTGCCCAGCTCGCCGGCCTGCACGAAATCCCTGCACTGGTGCGCGATGACCTCAGCGACGACGAAGCCTTTGTTCTGGGCCTGATCGAAAACCTGCAGCGCGAATCACTGTCGCCCATCGAAACCGCGGCTGGCCTGAAACGTCTGGCCGAGACCTTCGGCCTGACCCATGACGATGTCGGCGAGCGCATCGGCAAGTCGCGCGAGTACGTCAGCAACTATTTCCGCCTGCTCAATCTGGACGAAAGGGTGGCGGCGCTGGTCAATGAAGGCCATATCCTGCTCGGACACGCCAAGGTATTGGCGGCGCTACCAGCCGCTGACCAGGTGCGCTTTGCCGATGACGTGATTCGCCACAAGCTGACGGTCCGCGGGCTTGAGCGTCGCGTCTCGCAGCACCGCCACCCAAAGCCCGTGTTCGGCGTCGGCAAACCCGGCGACATGGAGCGTCTGGAACGCGAGTTGTCCGATCTTGTCGGTAGCCCGGTTGCCCTCAGTCTGGAGAAAAGCGGTCACGGCGAGCTGCGCATCAGCTTTCACTCGCTGGACGAACTCGACGGCGTGCTGGCCCGGCTGGGATACCGTGCCGCTTAGGTCCGAAATTCAGCTCTTGGAAAGTTATCCACTCCGCGGCTGGATAAGCTTGTGGATAACCATCTTTCGAGCCTGCTCCGTGCCATATGGCATAAGGCTTTGGACCGATGTGACGATTTTTTTTCCACCCGGTGACAGCGACCACGCTGCTACCGCACCGTAATCCCCGATCTGCTCATGCCCAAATCAGACCTCATTGATTCCCGTCCCCTGCCCTGGGACCAGCGGCAGCGATTTCGCTTTATTGAGGCCCATGCCATCTGGTGCGGTGCCGTACGCGCCGCCGACCTGCGAGACAGCTTCGACATTTCCACCGGTAAGGCTGACAAAGACTTTGCACTCTATGCCCGCATGGCGCCCGGCAACCTCAAACGCGAACCCGAGACCGGCGAGTTCCGCCCCTGTGACGATTTCGAACCGCAGTTTCTTCGCGGCACGGCGAGCGAATACCTGCAGGTGCTGCGCAACCACGAACTGAACAGCGATCTGCCTCTTGCCATGGCCGCGTCAGGTCACGGATTGGCCGAAACCCTTGAACCTCCTGCACGCGAATTCGATGTGCGTGTTCTAGCGCGCCTGACCACTGCGATTCGTGAACAACGCTTTCTAGAAATCGAGTATCAGTCGATGTCACATCCGGAGCCGCGGCGCATGCAGATTGCGCCGCACGTGCTCGTGTTTGCCGGACGTTGGCATGCGCGGGCTTGGTCAGCGCATCACGAGAGTTATCGTGACTTTTTGTTGTCGCGTATCTGCGGAATGCCACAATTAAAAGACCGCTGCGAACGTGATCCTGCTCAGGACTGGGACTGGAACAACGATGTCGCGGTGCGCATTGCACCGCATCCCGAACTCAGTGCCGCGCAGAAAAAAGTGGTGGAGCAGGATCACGGCATGCTGCACGGCATGCGCGAGACGCGGGTGCGGGTTGCGCTGGCGCCCTACTACCTGAGATTGCTCGGAATAGGCCGAGGAGATAGTGATCGTCCAGCCAGGGAACAGCAGATTGTTCTGCTCAATGCCGCTGATCTGGATGCACTCAACCGTCTGTCGTGATCAGCTGTTTGCCTTCGCGTCAACGCTAGCGCACAGGGCGCGGCGCGAATAAGCTTGCTGCCAACCGGTCTTGGCGACATTGATGAAATCTGCTGGGCAACTTGACCTCCTGTTTGATGCCTATCGCGTAGAAGAACGCGTCAGCAAGCGTGCGCGCTGCATTCGCATCGAGATTCATTCTCCAACTGAAGTTCGCCTCACCATTCCGCAACGCGTTCCCAAACGCGAAGCACGCGCTTTTCTCCTGAGCAGAGAAAGCTGGGTGCGCGAAAAGATCGCGGAAATGAAACTCAAGCTGGAAGAACAACCGCGTCGTCCTTCACCGCAATTGCGCTGGGATGGAAGCGATACGCTGCTGCTGCGCGGGCAGGAACACAAACTCAAATTGATCGTCAGCAAGTTGCGAAAGCCCGCCATCCGCTACGGCGAGGGCGTGATCGAAGTCTTTGTATCCAGCGCATGGCTAGGGCAAACGGTGCGGCTCAACAAACTGCTGCGCGATGCGCTCAAGAGCGAAGCTCACGACGACGCCTCACAACTGCTTGAAACCGAGGCTGCGCGTCTGGGCGTTGAATTTTCCGGGCCGCGTATTGCCGATCAGAAAACCCTTTGGGGAAGCTGTACCGCCGAGGGCCGCATCAGCCTTTCATGGCGTCTGGTCATGGCACCGCCAGAAGTGCTGCGGTATGTCGTGATTCATGAGCTCTGCCATATCCGGCATCACGACCACAGCGAGCGCTTCTGGAAGCTGGTTGCGCGTCAGATGCCTGAATTTGAACAGCATCGCCGATGGCTCGGCGAGCACGGCCCACGTCTGCACTGGTGGCTGGCAACCTGAAGCTTGCGGCGCTTCAATCCTGCGCCAGCTTCTGATCGATTTCCGCTTCTATCTCCGAGAGATATTCGCCGCTGAAATCAATACGCAGCTCTACCCACATCGGCAGATGATCTGACATCTGGTGAGTACGCCAGCTTGAATAGCTGGAGTAGGTGCCACTGCCATCGGGCTTTCTCATGAAGGGGCGGTAAATGTCCTCTTCGTCGCTTCGATAAACGACGTCAAAAAAATCAAAAACACCCGCGCGATACGAGTGCAGCCGCGTATACGACTTGCGCCGTTTTGACGCGCCGGTCCACAAGGCAATCTGATCGTAGAACTTGTCCTGCTTGACGTTGGTCCCTTTCAGACTCTGCAGCGGCTCGGGAATGGTGAAGTCGTTGCTGTTGAGCGCATCCATCGTGATGTGTCCGGGGCCGACGATATTGAAATCACCCAGCGCGACGAAATACGCATCCGCATCGGAGTCGCTGTCGCTGCGCGCGCGATCGGCCAGCAAGGCCGTCAGCCGGCGAATTTCTTCGGCGCGACGCTGCACCCCAACATCGCCACTTCCGTAATAGATGTGCACGGTGGCCAGATTGATCTTGAGCCACCCAGCCTGGAAGGCCGCCACGTAGGGCGTCCGGGCAAATTGCTGCGAACCCCCGCGAAGCGAATGTGGCGGCAACACGATCTCGGCGGCCTCGGGCAGCCTGGGCCGGGTGCTGTCTTCAATCTCAATGCCCCCCTGCGCATTGACCGGCACACGGGCATTGTCGGCAAAACGGATCGTCGTGCCCGCGGGCAAGACCATCTTGGCGCCTTCGGGGACGGCGATCTCGACATCCTCTTCAATCTTGGTCTGCCCTGAGGCCAGCGTGGCATTTCGCAGCCCTTGCGGGGACACAATCCTCTGTCCGTCAGGCAGTTCGAGTTGCACGCCACCCGCAACCTGGAAGCGCTCGCCGAAAGGGTCAGTTACCTTCTGCCCATCTGGCAGGGTCAGCTCACCGGCAACGTCGCGGAACCAGACCTTGTCGCGATTGAACAGATAGGCCATGCGCTCGTGATTACCTGCACTGCCCTCGGTAACATCGGTGGCCACGTAGTCCCAGTTAGGGCCCAGCAGGTATTTGATGTCATTGAGCGCATCCAGATCTCGTCGGATTTCCTGCAGCGCAATCAGATCAAACCGCGAGATGATCTCGGCAATGTAGGCCTTTGCTTCCTGGCTGCGATAGCCATAGCTCGCCGAATCAAACTCCCGCAGGTTCCAGGTTGCAATGCGTACATAGGCGGCAGAATTTGCCGGCGGCGTGGAATCTCCGGTGACGTCGGCCCCTTCGATATGGCGGTCCAGGGCTTCACGCAGCGCGCGCAATTTGGTGCTGGCGCGGCGTTTGGTCTGCAGGCTGGATTTGCTCTCGCCTGATCGCGGCTTCAACCAACTGTAGAACGGCATGGCGTTTTCTCTCTCCTCCCCAGGAGGATCAAGCCTATCTCAGAACCAGCGCGGAAATTATCGCGACGTCCGTCTTCATGAGAGTTCCAGCACACGCAAGGACTGCCAAAAGTCTCCCGTCAGCGCGCCGCTGGTCTAGGCGCTGCGCCGCAATTGCCCCTGCTTCTTGAGATGCACCAGCAACAGGGAAATGGCCGCCGGCGTCACACCTGAGATGCGAGCGGCCTGACCGACCGTTTGCGGCCGGTGCGCTGCCAGTTTGGCCCGCACTTCGTTGGACAGACCGCGAATGGCATCAAACGCCATATCGCCTGGAATCAGCGCTTCTTCATAGCGTCGGTTCCGGTCAATCTCCGTCTGCGCGCGCAGCAGATACCCGCTGTACTTGGCTTGAATCTCCACCTGCTCCGCCACTACGTCATCGGTTGACTCCGAAGCCAGACCGAGACGACGCAGCACGGCGGTAGAGCCTTCCGGGCGACGCAGCAATTCCAGTGCAGTAAACGCAGTGGACTCCGGCGGCTCGCCAAAGACTTCGACAAAATCAGCCTGCTTGAGTTGTGCCGGCTTGACCCTGAGTTGCTCGAGGCGTTCCTGCTCAATCTCGACGGCAGCGCGCTTGGCCTCGAATGCAGCCCAGCGCGCGTCATCCAGCAGGCCCAGTTCTCGGGCGATGGGCGTCAGGCGCACATCGGCGTTGTCTTCCCGAAGCATCAGCCGGTGTTCGGCACGCGAGGTAAACATGCGATACGGCTCGCTGGTGCCCAGCGTAATCAGGTCATCTACCAGAACGCCGATATAGGCCTCATGCCGCTGCGGAACCCAGGCCTCGAGGCCACGCACACGCTGCGCCGCGTTGATGCCGGCCAGCAAACCCTGCGCCGCCGCTTCTTCGTAACCCGTGGTGCCGTTGATCTGCCCGGCAAAGAAAAGTCCCGATATCGCCCGCGTTTCCAGTGAACTGTTCAGGTCACGCGGATCAAAATAGTCGTATTCAATGGCGTAGCCGGGCCGCGTAATGCACACATCTTCGAGGCCACGAATGGAGCGCACAAACTGCTCCTGAATATCATAGGGCAGCGAGGTGGAGATGCCGTTGGGATAGATCTCGCGCGTACTCAGGCCTTCCGGTTCCAGAAAAATCTGATGCGATTCGCGATCTGCAAAACGGCTGACCTTGTCCTCAACACTCGGGCAGTAGCGCGGGCCAGTGCCTTCGATGTTGCCTGAGTACATTGGCGAACGATCAAAGCCACTGCGGATGATGTCGTGCGTCCGCGCATTGGTTTGCGTGATGAAGCAACTGACCTGAAGCGGATGCTGCTGCGCCGAGCCCATGAATGAAAACACCGGCACCGGCAGATCGCCTGGCTGCTCCTGCAGGATGTCCCATTTGATGCTGCGGCCATCCAGACGCGGCGGCGTCCCCGTTTTCAGGCGGCCGATCCGCGGCATACGTTCGCGCAGGCGCTGTGCCAGCGCGTTGGAAGGCGGGTCACCGGCGCGCCCACCCGCGTGCTGCTCAAGGCCAATGTGAATGCGTCCCCCCAGGAAGGTGCCAGTGGTGAGCACCACGGCATCGGCCATGATGTTCAGGCCCAGCTGTGTGACCACGCCGCGCACGGCATCGCCTTCCACAATCAGGTCTTCGACCTGCTGCTGGAACAGACTGAGATTCTTCTGTTCCTCCAGCGCAGTGCGAACAAAGGCCTTGTAGAGCGCCCGGTCGGTCTGTGCGCGCGTGGCGCGCACCGCGGGCCCCTTGGACGCATTGAGCGTGCGGAACTGGATTCCTGCGTGATCAGCAGCGCGGGCCATCAGGCCGCCCATGGCATCGACTTCACGCACCAGATGCCCCTTGCCGATACCCCCCACCGCGGGATTACAGGACATCTGCCCCAGTGTCTCGATGCTCTGGGTAATCAGCAAGGTGTCGCGACCCATGCGCGCAGCTGCCATCGCGGCTTCCGTGCCCGCGTGACCGCCGCCGATGACAATGACTTCAAATTTGCGCATGAGAAAACTCGGACCACTGGAAGAATGTGCTGCGCCCGGAGGATGTCAAAACGGCGCAGAAGCCTCGCGCGTCCACGAGGTCAGCCAAGTGCATAGTTTAGCGAGCGCAATGCTAGTCTTGCTCAAAAATCAGGCGAATTCTCCAGATGAACAAAATGACGTGTATCGCGGTAGGCCTGCTGAGTCTGTCCGCCTGCTGTGCAAAGCCGGTCGAATCCACCGCATCAGCGCCTCCGCCGCCCACTCAGCAGGACACCGTGCCCATGCGAACCAGCATCACCGACCTGGACACTTTCAACGCCTTTATTGCCACCCGCCCCACCCCGGAGGCCCTGCGTACCAGGTACCCCGGTCTGCTGGTGGTCACGCCGGGCACGATCACGACCCGCGAATTGCGCGGCGACAACAGCCGCTATTTCGTGGAACTGGATGAACAGGGCAAGGTCATTGGTGGCAGGTTCCAATAACTGGAAGAGAGTCCCTGAATGGCAGCGCTGCGCTTCGACACCCTCGACGTTTTCACCCAGACCGCGCTCTGCGGTAATCCCCTGGCCGTGGTGCTCGGCGCTGATCGCCTGAGCAGCGCGCAAATGCAGCGCATTGCGCGCGAGTTCAATCTTTCGGAAACCGTTTTTGTTTTGCCGGCTGAACACGCCGACGCCATTGTCCGCCTGCGCATCTTCACGCCACTGGAAGAACTGCCTTTTGCCGGCCACCCCAACATTGGCACTGCCTGCCTGCTCGCTGCCAGGGGCATGGTGCCTTCGGATGACGAGGCCGAGTTCATCTTTGAAGAAGGCATTGGTCTGGTACCGGTCAAGATTTCGAGCAAGCCGGGCCAGGTCCTGAAAGCCCGCATCAGTGCTGTACGAGCCCCGGTATTTCTTCCGGAAAAGGTTGATACCGACGCCATCGCAGCGGTTCTGGGGCTAGACACACACGCCATGGCAGATCCGGCCACTTCGCCGGCAATGACGGTCAACTGCGGCCTGCCCATGTTGCTCGCACCGCTGAGAGCGCCCGAGCATCTGGCCGGAATATCGCTGGACGCCAGCGCTCTGCCGAAGCTCCTGCAGGCCAACAACGCACACAGTCTGTATGTCTACGCCGCGGGTTACGAAGGCGAAATGCGCTGCCGCATGTTCTCGCCGGGCATCGGCGAAGATCCCGCCACTGGCTCAGCCGCCATGGCCCTGGGCGCGCGGCTTGCCAGGGATTCCGCTCAGGACACGCAGACGCTGACTGTTGATATCCGCCAAGGCGTCGAGATGCGCCGCCCCAGTGAAATCGAGGTCACGGTGGAAAAACAATCAGGGCAGATCAGCGCGGTCCATCTGGCCGGCTGTGCGGTGCAGGTCATGGAAGGCCACATCGACATCGGCTGAAGCATCCGTACTCGCAGACCCCTGCACCGACGCTGCAATCAGGCCGATGGCCAGGAAATATGTGCTGAGAATCAGGAACTGTGCGCGGCGATACGCCCCGCCGAACTGACACACCGACAGCGCAGCATCAGACACCAGAAAAATGATGGCGCCGGCCAGCGCCAGCAGCGCAGAAGTATCACCGCGAATTTCCAGTCGGGTGCCCGCGGCCAGACTCATGGCCGTCAAGGCCAGCACGTAGATCACCACCGGGACCAGCAGCTTGCCCGTGCGTGGCAACAGCCAAAGCAGAAACAGACTGCCGCCAGCGGCCGGTATCCAGTATTGCAGCGGCGGAAGCGCAACACCGTCGAGCGCAAAGGCCACAACAAACAGCACATGCGCCACCAGAAAACTGCTCAATCCGGCCATGAACCACCCGTCGCCTTCAAACATCAGGGCGATATCGCCGAGCATGGACAAGGCCAGCCCCACGCAGATCCAGCGCTGATATTCAGGGTCGCTGTCGCCAGCACTCAGCGCGGCAAACAGGATCAACAGAGTGGTCAGCGGCTTGAGCAGGTAGAACGCCCGGTGGCGTCCCTGTGCACGCTCTTCGCAGTAAATCGCCAGGCCGGCACTGATTGCGGCCATCAACAGAAACGGGAACATCAGGCACAGCCCTGTAACAGGAAGGGGCCGCTATCGTATCCCGCCCTGTCGCGAAGCTCCCAGGCTCCACTGCGGACGGCGCAGCAAGCGTGGCCGTGTCGCCTGGCTTTTCTTGCCCACCAGTTCGCCGATAAAGCGATGCAGGGTTTCGATTGCCTCGGCACGCCCATCACCCGCACGCGCCGTCATGTGCGACACGTAATGGTCGTGATAACCCAGAAAGCGATCGACATCGCTGGGGGTCAGGCTACCCAGGTCCGCCTGACAACCCACGCCCATGGTTTCGATGATGTGCGCATTGAGGCGCTGTTCGAAGGCATTTTCCGGCAGCGCCAGAATGGGCTTGCCCAGATGAACGGCCTCGCCAATCGTCTGATTTCCCGCCGTGCTCAGGATCGCACGACACCCCGCCATGTCCTTGACGAACTGATCGTTGCTCGGAGGACGGAAGTCGAGATTGTCGGATCGCCCGACGTAAGGGGTGCCATAGACCACCACCGGAATATCCAGCAGCCGCAGGGCGCGGTCGATGTGCGGCTGGTACTGATGCTCGCCCTTGTTGAAGTAGCACATCAGGTAATCACCACTGACAGGCCTGGCATTGAGCACCGCCTCTCGCAGCATCGGACCCACGATCCGGACCCCGGGATAGGCGGGCGTTGCCTGATAAAAACTAGAGATCAGGATGCGCTCGGGAATACCCATGAGCGTTCTGTAGCCCACCGCATCTCGCATGCCTGCCAGCCACAAATCCGACGGAAAATGTGGCTTGCAGTACGCCAGAATGCCAACGTGATCGAATGAAATGCGCGGGATACGCATGCGCTGGGCCACCCGGTGCGTGTAGGCCTCTGAGTCGGAAATCACCAGCTGGATACCACGCTCGGTGAATTCCTTCTCGATGCTGGCCATGCCCGCCCCGCCGAGCATGAGGTCAGAGACCACGGACACATTCCCACCGATGGTCCGCGGCACAGAGTGACTGCCGCGATCGTTGTAGCGGTAGCCGATCATGGGGATTTTCACGGCCGGGAAGTGCGGCGCAAGAACATCGTGCGCATCGCCAGCGGTGAACACGGTGATCTCGTGCTCTTTCATCATTTCCGGCAACACACTCAGCGTTCGCATGGCGTGACCGCGACCGTAACCCATGACGCCCCAGGCTATTCGCATGGCTTGCCTCCGATGGTTTGCTGACTTGACCTCTTCATAGGCACGCCAAGTTAGGGTTAGGTCATCAAGCTGGCATGACGGCCATGCGAAGTTTTTGTGACAGCGGCCGACGGGCGGGATCGCGCCCCCGTTATCATGTACGGATGAATTCACCTGACCGACTCTGATGGACGCCTTGCTTCAGCCCGAACTCTGGGCCGCGCTGTTGACGCTCACTGCCCTGGAAATTGTCCTGGGCATCGACAACATCATTTTTATTTCCATCATCGTCTCCAAGCTGCCGGCCGAGCAGCAGACCAGCGCGCGCACCCTGGGCCTGGCTGGCGCACTGCTGACGCGTGTGGGCCTGCTGTTCTCTCTGGTCTGGATGGCGAGCCTGATTGCCCCCTTGTTTTCGCTCGGCGATTTCCCGGTTTCGGGCCGCGATCTGGTGCTGTTCCTGGGTGGCATGTTCCTGCTCTGGAAGGCCACGGTTGAAATCAGGGAAACCCTGCAAGGCGATGCACACACCGACCCCAGCATCCCGGACCAGAAGCCACGCAAGAGACCGTCATACCTGAGCGCCATCGTCCAGATCATGATCCTCGATATCGTGTTCTCGCTGGACTCGGTCATCACTGCCGTGGGCATGACGGACAATCTGCCGGTCATGGTGGCGGCCATTACCATCGCCATCATCACCATGATGTTCTTTGCCGGCCCGTTGTCCCGCTTCGTCGACCGTCACCCCACGGTGAAAGTGCTGGCCCTGGCCTTCCTGATCATGGTGGGCGCCGTGCTGGTGATTGAATCGCTGCACATTCATATTCCCAAGGGCTACATCTACGTTGCCATGGCTTTTTCCGTGGGCGTTGAAATTCTCAACCTGCGCATGCGCGCCAATATGGAAAGTCGCGGTATCACCACGGCCAATCACACTGACGGAACCTCAGAATCATGACGCGAAAAATCATTCAGACCGATCAGGCCCCGGCTGCCATTGGCACGTATTCCCAGGCTGTGCAGTGCGGCAACACGGTGTATCTGTCGGGCCAGATTCCACTGGACCCGCAGACCATGAAACTCTGCGATGCAAGCATGGAAGAGCAGATTCACCGCGTTTTCAAGAACCTTTCGGCGGTGACGCAGGCCGCCGGGGGCAGCCTCACCAAGATCGCCAAGCTCAATATTTTTCTGACCGACCTGTCGGACTTCGCCCTGGTCAATGAAGTCATGGCGCAGTACTTCGAAGCGCCGTACCCCGCGCGTGCAGCGGTTCAGGTTTCTGCCCTGCCGCGCGATGCCCGTATCGAGGCCGATGCGGTGATGGTGCTCGACTGACACTGCCGGGCATCAGACGAACGTGCCCGTCGGCAGCAAGGCAAATCCCAGGGGACGCAGCTCACGTCCGGCGGTAGATCTCGAAACGCCCCTGACCTATCTCAAGGGCGCAGGGCCGCAAGCCGCTACCGCGCTGCGCAACCTCGATCTGCAAAGCGTCGGCGACCTGCTGTTTCACCTGCCCTTGCGCTATGAGGACCGGCGCGCCGCGACGCCGCTGGGCGAATTGCGCGAAGGCGCCGAATCACTGGCACGCGGGCGAATCGAAGCCGCTGATGTGCGCTTCTCTCCGCGCCGCACCTTGCTGGTCGCCATCCGCCAAGGCGACCACAGCTTGTTGCTGCGGTTTTTTCACTTCAATGAAGCACAGCGCGCCAACCTTCGCGTCGGCCGCATCATGCAGGTCTATGGCGCCGTCCGTGCAGGTCGTAACGGGCTGGAGATCGTACATCCGGAATACTCGGTGGCCGATGACGAATCCACCCTGGAAACCGAATCCACGCTCACGCCGATCTATCCGCTGACCGCTGGCATGACGCAGGCGAGACTGCGCAAGCTCATTGCACAGGCGCTGGACATTGCCAGTCGGGACGCGTCTCTACGCAATCCTCTACCCGGCCTTGGTGATCCGGACACCCTGAGCGCGCTCGAGGCGATTCACCGACCCGGCGACGCTGCAGATACGCGGGCGCTGCAAGAAGTGACACATCCTGCGCAGCAACGCCTGATCCGCGAGGAACTACTGGCTCATCAACTTTGCATGCGCCTGCTGCGCAAGCAGATTCGCACGCGACCCGCACCCCAACTCACGGACGTGGAAGCGCAGGCCGTGCAGCTCGAAAGCAATCTGCCTTTCAACTTCACCGGCGCGCAGAAAAGAGTGATCGGCGAAGTGGCGCAGGACATGCGCGCCACACGACCGATGCTTCGCCTGATGCAGGGTGATGTCGGCTCTGGCAAAACCGTCGTTGCTGCCAGCGCCATGCTCGCCGCCGCTCGCGCGGGCTTTCAGGCTGCGCTGATGGCGCCGACAGAACTGCTCGCCGAGCAGCATTTCCAGAATCTGCGGCATTGGTTTGAGCCTCTGGGCCTCAGCGTTGTGATGCTCAGCGGCAAGCTCAAGAAGCGCGAGAAAGACGCCGCCCTGGCGCAGGTTGCCGGCGGCGAGGCTTCGATCATTGTCGGCACACATGCCATTTTTCAGGATGATGTGAAGTTCAGGAATCTGGCACTGGCCGTCGTTGATGAACAGCATCGTTTCGGCGTGCAGCAGCGTCTGCAGCTGCGCGACAAGGGCCCCGACAATGCATCGCCACACCAGTTGGTGATGTCCGCCACGCCCATTCCGCGCACGCTGGCGCAGACGCTCTACGCTGATCTGGATGTGTCGGTAATCGACGAGCTTCCGCCCGGACGCACCCCGATCGTGACCGTGGCGATCAATCAGTCGCAGCGCAGCGACGTACTTCATCGTCTGGGCAAGGCCTGCCAAGAAGGTCGACAGGCCTACTGGGTGTGCACGCTGATCGAGGAGAATGACGAGATCGAGGCGCAGGCTGCGGCGGTGACCGCAGAGAAGTTGCAGGAAGCCCTGCCCGATCTGCGCGTCGGCCTGGTCCACGGCAAGCTCAAGGCCCAGCAAAAAGAACAGCAGATGCGCGATTTTTCGCAGGGTCGCACGCAGCTGCTGGTGGCAACGACGGTGATCGAGGTCGGCGTGGACGTACCCAACGCCAGCATCATGATCATCGACAACGCCGAAAGGCTGGGGCTGTCGCAACTTCATCAACTTCGCGGCCGGGTCGGCAGAGGCTCCAATGCCAGCCAGTGCGTCCTTCTGTATCAGACCCCGCTGTCGCAATCGGCCCGAGCGCGGCTGGATGTCATGCGCAAGACCACAGACGGCTTTCGCATTGCCCAGGCCGACCTCGAGCTGCGCGGCCCCGGCGAGCTGCTGGGCAGACGCCAAACCGGCCTGGTGGGGCTCAAGCTGGCCGACCCGGTACGCGACGCCAAACTGATCCCGCCACTGCAAACGCTGGCTGATGAATGGCTCGAGCGCTTTGGCGCCGACGCCCAGCGCATCATCCTGCGCTGGGTCGGCGATGTTGAGCGCTATGCGCGCGTGTAATCCACAGCCGGAAAAACCATGATGTCTCAATTGCCGCACTACTGGCGCCTGATGCGCTTTCATCGGCCCATCGGGATCTGGCTGCTGATGTGGCCCACCCTGTGGGCGTTATGGCTCGCTGCTGACGGCCGCCCGCCAACGCATGTGCTGGTGGTTTTCGTGCTGGGCACGGTGCTGATGCGGGCAGCGGGCTGCGTCATCAATGATTTCGCGGACCGCGAGTTTGACCCCGCCGTGGCGCGCACCAGGGACCGCCCGCTGGCCGCCGGTCTGGTCACGCCGAGCGAGGCGCTGCGCCTGTTTGTCGTACTGGGTCTGGTCGCGTTTGGGCTAACCGCAAGCCTGCAGAACCCGCAGGTCCTGTGGCTGAGCGTGCCGGCAGTGGCTCTGGCTGCGATCTACCCGTTTACCAAGCGGTGGCTGTCCATGCCGCAGGCCGTTCTGGGCCTCGCATTCTCATGGGGCATCCCGATGGCCTTCGCAGCCGTACAGCACAGGGTACCCTGGACCGAGGTCTTACCCCTGATGGCTGCAAACCTGTGCTGGGTCATTGCCTATGACACCTTCTACGCCATGGCCGACCGTGAGGAAGACCTGAAAATCGGCGTGAAATCTTCCGCCATCCTGTTCGGACAATACGACCGTCTGATCACTGCGCTCCTGCAGATTTCGAGCCTGTTGCTGCTGGCCTGGGTAGGCCGCGAGCTGAGCGGCTGGTATTTCGGCGCTCTGGCGGTTGCTGCACTGCTCGCCCTGCATCAGCAGCACATGATTCGCGGCCGTCAGCCCCAGGCCTGCTTCGCCGCCTTTCTGGCCAACAACCGTTTCGGCGCGGTGATCTTCATCGGCCTGCTACTGGACAATCTGCTCGCATGAGTGCCTTTTCGCGTTTTCACTGTCTTCTGTCCGGAATCGGTTTTCTGCTGGTGGGTTGCAGCAGCCATATCGGCAAGCCCGGGAGCCCGCCACCGGAGCCGGTCAAGACCGACTACGAACTCATTCGCGACGTGAGGTTCTCACCGGACAGCTGGCCACAGAAACTGCTTGCTGACATCTATATTCCGCAGGGACAGGGGCCTTGGCCCGGTGTTCTGCTGGTCTACGGTGGCGGCTGGGAGGGCGGAGACCGCGATCAGGTCGAAGGCATCGCCAAACGCCTGGCCAAGCGTGGCTTCGCGGTGTTCAGCACCAGTTACCGTCTGGCGCCGGCATTTCGCTTTCCTGAGCAGGTCAAGGACGTCCAACTGGCGCTGGAGTGGATGCATGCCCATGCAGCGGACTACCGCATTGCGCCAGACAAGATCGGCGCCTGGGGCTATTCCGCCGGCGCTCATCTGGCGGCACTGGTCGCAACACTCTCACCCGGCGATGAGTTGGCCGCAAAGCCCCGCCCCATTGCGGTCGTTGCGGGCGGCATCCCCAGCGACCTGAGCAAATTCAAGGGCGGCAAGCTGGTGCCCCAGTTTCTGGACACAACCTGGGATAAGAGCCCGGAAACTTATCGAAAAGCCTCGCCCGTGACCTACATCAGCAAGGACGACCCGCCGTTCTTCATCTATCACGGCGGCCTGGATCAGCTGGTCCCCGTGGATCACGCGCAGGATATGCACGACGATCTGCTCAAGGTCGGCGTACACAGCGAACTCTTCATCCTCAAGGGGCGCGGCCATATCACGGCTTTTCTGACCGATGGCCCGGCTTTCAAGGCCGCAGCAGCGTTTCTTGACCGCTATCTGCGCTAGGTCGGGCTGAGAAGTGCGCTAATTTTTCTCTGAGCGCAGCGCCTTCAGAACGTCCAGCATGTCAGAGGGCATTTCTGCCTCAAAACTCAGCGGCTCAGCACTGACTGGATGATCGAAGGCCAGTGAGCGCGAATGCAGAGCCTGACGCCGGAAATCACGCAACGCGGTCCGCGTGGGCTCAGAAAGGCCTGCGCCACGCGCACCCCCGCCACCATACAGGGCGTCGCCCACCAGCGGCATCCGCTGATGCGAAAGATGCACCCTGATCTGATGCGTTCGGCCCGTCTCAAGCTGTACCCGAAGATGGGTATGGTGCTGAAATCGTTCCTGAATCCGGTAATGAGTAACGGACTCTCGGCCACCTTCGACCACCGCCATTTTCAGGCGGTCACGCGGGCTGCGGCCAATCGGCAAGTCGATGGTGGCGCCACTGACCGGCGTGCCGTTGATGATCGCGTCGTACTCGCGCCGGATGCTGCGCCGCGCGAGCATCCTGACCAGCTGCGCGTGCGCGTTGAGGCTCAGCGCAATGACCAGCAAGCCGGAGGTGTGCTTGTCCAGCCGGTGGACAATGCCGGCCCTGGGAATCTCACCGCTGCGCGGGAACCGGCTCAGCAAGCCGTTCTGCAGGGTCTGGTCAGGCTGACCCGCGCCGGGATGGACCGTTAATCCCGCCGGCTTGTTGATGACAGCCAGATGCTCATCTTCATACAGAACCTCAAATGCGATGTCCTGTGCTTCCACCCGCGTCTCGACCTCCACCACCGGCTCAAGCTCCAGCAAATCGCCTTCCTTGACCGCGATGCGCGCACGGGGAGCAACTTCGCCATTGAGCCGCAGGCGTCCGTCCGCAATCCAGCCCTGCAGGCGCGCGCGCGACCAGTCGTGAAACAGCACGGCTGCGACGGCATCCAGACGTTTGCCTACCATGGTCTCGGGAACCCTTGCCCGCTCCAGGGAGTCTTGATGCTCAGACTCATGGCCCTGCAGCCCTTCGCGGGGCTGATCTCCCGGCTTCAGGATTGTCATCGGATATACTCGTGCACTTTTTTTCGCCCGTAATTTCAGTCTTTCGCATGAAAAACTGCTTCGTTCCCGCCATTGTGCTCGCGCTGCTGGTGTCTGCCTGCAGCTCCAATTCCAAGAAACCGGACCCGTCACCCGAATCTCAGTTCCCGCAGGAGCGGCCGCGCGGACTTTCCAGAGACACCGACCCTCTCACGGAGCGTCGTCGCCAGCGCGACCTCGCCAAACTTGATGCGCAGCAATTCTACCTGCGCGCCCGGACCATCCTTGATCGCTCTGATTTCCCTGCGGCGATCGAAGCATACGACGAACTCACCGAACGCTATCCTTTCTCGGATTACGCGACGCAAGGCGAGCTCGAGCGGATTTACGCGATGTATCGCAATTTCCAGCCTGATCGTGCCTTGTCCAGCGCTGACCGATTCCTGCGCGAACATCCACGCCACGGCGCAATCGACTACATCTACTATCTGAAGGGCCTGATCAATTTCGAGCGCGAAGGCACGTCGATCAACATCCTGCCAATCGACGAGACCAAATCCGACGTCAGCAGCCAGCGGCGTTCATTCGATGACTTCTCGATCCTGATCCAACGCTTCCCGGACAGCCGCTTTGCCGGTGATGCCTATCAGCGCATGGTCTACGTGCGCAATCGCGCAGCCGCGCACGAATTGCATGTGGTGGACTATTACGTCCGTCGCGGCGCTTATGTCGCGGCGGCCAAACGTGCTGAACAGATCGTTGCGCAGTATCCGGGCACGCTCGCCGGCTACAAGGCGCTGGCCATTCTCGCCGAGTGCTACGACAAGGGCGGGCTCACGCAACAGGCAGAAGACAGCCGCAAGCTGTTGGCTGCGCAGGACCAGACCATTGTGCGTAAAGCGCTGGCAACCCCCATTTCCAAGCTAGGAGACAGGGAGGCAGCAGCTGAGCTTGAAGCAGCCGAGGCAGGCGATGAGCAAGGCGGCTTTTTTGCCCGGATTGCGTCGTTCTTTGACCGCGCAGACACCAGCGAAGAAAGCATTGAGTTCGTGATCCCATCCGGACAGTCCGCTGAGGCCCCGGAAGCGCTGGAGACCGCGCCCGCTGGCTCTCCTGAAACCAGCAGTCTGGCAGAGCAGGCCGAAGCGGCCGCCGAGGCTGGCGATAGCACGCCTTCGGCTGAACCCGCGGACGACGCAGCCAATCTGCGCCGGATCGAGTTGTTCTTTGAGCCCTATGACGCTGAGCAGGAACAGGAAGAAGACAGCTCCGAAGAATCCAACTAAACGGACAAACTGATGAGCCTGACCTTGTCCAGCACACAGGCACGGGTAGTTGCCAGCCTGGTAGAAAAATCGATCACGACGCCGCAGTACTACCCGCTCACCACCAATGCGCTGTTGGCGGCCTGCAACCAGAAGTCTGCGCGCAACCCTCATCTAAATCTCACCGAGGGTGAAGTCGGCGGAGCACTCAACCAGCTTGAGGAACTGCGCCTGGTCAAACGTGACAATCAGGGCAGCCGCGCACAAAGATGGCGCCATCAGTTTCAACACGAACTCTTGCTCAAACCGCCGGTGATGGCGGTTCTCGCAGCGCTGATATTGCGCGGCCCGCAAACACTGGCGGAACTGCGCGCCCACGCTGCGCCCATGGAAGGCCCGGACGATACCGCCGGTGTACTGGCCGCGCTTGAAGACCTTGCTGATCGCGCCACACCACTGGCCGGGCAGATGCCGCGCCAGATGGGCCAATCCGCCCTGCGCTACACGCAGCTGATTTGCCCGGAAACCGCAGAAAGCACGGCTGAGGACGCAGATTACAGCGCCGCATCACACAGCAATCAAACCAGTTCTTCAGCCTCATCTGGACTGACCGCGCGCATCGAAGCGCTTGAGGCACGTGTTGCTGAACTCGAATCCCGTCTATCGCAAGACACTAGCGGAACCTGACATGCCCAAGATTGACCCCAAGGACCGCCTGATCGCGGCCCTGGACGTGCCTGACGCCAACGCCGCCCGCCAGCTGGTCCTGACCCTTGGCGATTCGGTGAATTTCTTCAAGATCGGCATGGAGCTGTGCATGGCGCCAGGCTTCTTCGACCTGCTGGAATGGCTCAAGAAGTCGGAAAAGAAGGTTTTTGTCGACCTGAAGTTCTTCGACATTCCCGAAACCGTCGCACGCGCAGTGAGCAATCTGGCCGGTCGCGGCGCTGATTTCTGCACGGTGCACGGCAATCAATCCATCATGGAAGCAGCGGCCGGGGCCAAGTCGGGCGACCTTCGGGTTCTTGCCGTCACCGCCCTGACCAGCCTGGACCAGGGCGACATGGATGATCTGGGCTTTGAGTGCAATATCGCAGACCTCGTGCTGTCCAGGGCGCGTCGGGCGCTGTCCGCCGGTTGCGATGGCGTCGTGTCGTCCGGGCTTGAAGTCGAACGTCTGCGCGCGGAAGCCCCGCGCGAACTGATCTGTGTCACCCCCGGCATTCGTCCCGTGGAAAACCGGATTACTGGCGATCAGAAGCGCGTGATGTCGCCCGCTGATGCGATCAAGGCAGGGGCAGACTACCTCGTGATCGGGCGCCCGATTCGAGATGCAGAAGATCCGCGTGCAAGCGCCCAGGCCCTTCAGGAAGAGATTGCGCAGGCATCTCGGTAATGGGGTGACTGACGGGCCACCTGCCAACGGACCCATCTGCCATTCGATTTATTTAGGCTGGCAAGTATCATAATTAAACAAGCCGCGACCAACGGTCTTCTTTTCGGTTTGTGCGGTCATTAATTGTTGAGCGGCATCAGATGGCCGACGGAAATCAAGCCATTTGCTGGTAATCAGCGCGATTCATGGCTACATTGGACCCAGCTTCAGCTTCCAGCAGATTCAAGTCGAAACTGGCTGGCAGCTGAATTACTAGAACACTGAATAAAGTATTTATTCCCCGGAGGCAGACCAAGATGAGCGATTCCCGCAACGACATCCAGAGACTGTTCAATCATTTCGGTCTTGACCCTTCTGAATATGTTGAATCCTCTCAATTGAGTGCCGCAAATGCTCATGGAAGTGACGATCGCGCTCAATCTGCGGATACCACCGATCATCGCGGAATCGGCTCAAGTATCGCCTCGCTGTTTTCCCGCAACTGAAGGCGTTAACTCAGGCGGCCCAGGCCGCTCAAGGTGCGCCCTGGATTGATATCGGGCTTGGCGCAGCGTTGATCCTTCGGTGAATTTGGTGCAGCTTCGATTGCTGCTCGCTTGAGCTGCCTTGAATTTCTGCACCATGACGAATTCAGCTTTTCGTTTCGACCGGCGCTGGTCAATTCGCGCGACACCACTTGTCCTGGCACTGGTGCTTGGCGGATGCAAAACTTGGCCGGATAAACCCGACGTGCCGCCGGTGAGCGCCAGCGAGGCGCGTGCCCTGATTGGCACCTTGCTTCCCAGCAACATCAAGGATCGGGCCGGCTGGACAGCCGACATCTATGCCGGCTTCGCCGCGATGGAGCTTCACCCCTCTGCCGACAATATCTGCTCGGTCATCGCCGTAACGGCGCAGGAGTCGGGCTTTACCGACGACCCACAGGTTCCGGGCCTGTCCAAGATTGCGTGGAGAGAAATTGAAGACCGCGCCAAGCGCTTTCATATTCCAATCAGTGTGGTGCGAACAGCCTTGCGCGTCCCCTCGCCGGGTGGAAAGAGCTTCGCCGCAAGAATTGACGAGGCGCGCACCGAAGCCGAGCTCAGCAGCATCTACGAAGACCTGATCAGCTATCTGCCGCTGGGGAAGTCGCTGCTATCAAACCGCAACCCGGTGCGTACCGGCGGCCCCATGCAGGTGAGCATCAGCTTTGCCCAGACACACGCCGAGCAGTATCCCTACCCCTATCCGCTCGACCACAGCCTTCGCCGCGAAGTATTTACACGGCGAGGCGGCATGTATTTTGGCATCGCCCACCTACTGCAATACCCGGCAAATTACGAGCAGGTCATATTCCGCTACGCCGACTTCAACGCAGGCCGCTATGCCAGCCGCAACGCCGCTTTCCAGAACGCGGTGACCCTGACGTCCGGCATCCCGCTGGAACTGGATGGCGACCTGATCCGGCATGGCAGTTCTTCACGCAACACCTCTCCCGGTGCCACCGAACTGGCCAGCCGCGTATTGGCCAAGCGCCTGAGCATGCGCGAATCCGAGATTCGGCGGGACCTCGAGAAGGGCCTGGGCCTTGATTTTGAATCTTCCGAACTCTACGAGAAGGTTTTTGACCTAGCTGATGAGCAGGAGGGTATTCGCGTACCACGCGCAATCATTCCGGACATCAAGCTGAAGAGTCCGAAAATCACGCGCAACCTGACCACAAAATGGTTTGCAGAGCGTGTTGCCTCGCGCCACAAGGCTTGCATGAAACGCGCGCAGTAGCGCTGTTCTCGGCAGGGAAAAATCTGGCCCTACTCTGCGACAGGTCGATAGGTCTGCATCTTCCACCACGCTGGCAGCAGGGACCTGACCGCCCGACGCGCGTAGCGATCATCAATGAGGTACAGGACACCTTCGTCGCTGGTGGATCGAATCACCCGCCCGGCGGCCTGCACGACTTTCTGCACGCCAGGAAACAAGTAGGTGTAGTCATAGCCCCGGCCTTCAAACAAGGTCTCGATACGTTGCATGATCTGCTCGTTGACCGGGTTGAACTGCGGCAGGCCAAGGCTTGCCACGAAAGCGCCGATGAGACGGTTGCCAGGCAGATCAATCCCTTCTGCGAAGGCGCCGCCGAGCACGGCAAAACCCACCGCCGAACTGTCGTTGGTGAAGCGGGCAACAAACGCTGCACGCTCACTCTCACGCATCGCCCTGTGTTGCGCGAACAACGGCACATCGGGGAATTGCGACTGCAGGACCTGCGCGGTATCAGCCAGATAGTCAAAGCTGCTGAAGAAGGCCAGATAGTTTCCGGGACAACGCCGGTATTGCTGCGCGATCAGTTCAGCAATGGGCAGCAGGGATTGCTCGCGCTGTCGATAACGTGTCGAAATGTTGGAAGCCACATTTACCTGAAGCTGCTCGGCAGAAAACGGCGTGGGCACATCCAGCCCGCGGGTATCATTCGGCAAGCCCAGCAGGTCTTGATAGAAATCCTGTGGCCTCAGGGTTGCGGAAAACAGGATGGCTGCATGCGCGTTACGAATGCGTTCGCGCGTGAAGGGCGCAGGGACAACATTGCGGATACAGGGAATGGCCCGCTGCTTTCGAGAGTCGCGAGCCCCGCCCTGCAGGCTCACGTCAAAGATGGAATGTTCCGCAAAGACCTCCGCCATTGCCCGAAACTGCAGGCACTCGAAATAAAAGGTTTGCAGGATCGCCGGCAGTGGCTCCGCCTGATCACTGAGGTAATCGTTGATGACCGTTGCGAACTTGTCGAGCGCGTCGATCAGCGACAAGGGCAAGGCATCGCGTACTTCGTAGGCTTGCTCCTGATCGCGCGCCATGCGATTCCACTCGCGATTGATGCGATCGAGTGATGATTTGAAAGCGCGGGGCGCGATCTTGCGTGCGGCCGCAAACTGCCAGGGATCGAGCGAGGCTGAATACATGCTGCGGGCGCGCTCGACCAGATTGTGTGCCTCGTCTACCAGCACCACGCTGTTCCATTCATTGCCAATGCTCATGGCATGCAGCAAGGCGCTGGTATCGAAGTAGTAGTTGTAGTCCCCGACCACAACATCACTCCAGCGCGCCATTTCCTGACTCAGGTAGTACGGACAAATGTCGTGAGCCAGAGCAATGTGACGCAGCGAAGCCTGATCCAGAGTTGATTCGGCTTGCGCGGCCTGCGCACGCGCTGCCGGAAGCCGATCATAAAAGCCCGATGCCAGCGGGCAGGACTCGCCATGACAGGCCTTGTCGGGATGCTCGCAAGTCTTCTCGCGGGCCGTCAGTTCCAGAACCCGCAGGGGCTTGCTGGATGCCGTCTCCTGCAATACCTGCAGGGCATCCAGCGCCAGCTTTCGCCCCGATGTTTTTGCAGTGAGGTAAAAGATGCGATCCAGCGGGCGCGTTGCGCAGGTCTTGAGAACCGGAAACAAAGTGCCCACGGTCTTGCCGATTCCGGTAGGTGCCTGAACCATCAAGGGATAGCCGTCACGCGCTGCCCGAAAGCAGGCTTCCGACAGGGTTCTCTGACCCGAGTGAAAATCAGCAAACGGAAACTTCAGTGCTGCCATGGCGGCGTCGCGCGAATTGCGATGGACGCTTTCCTGTTGCGACCACAGCAGAAACCGCTGGCAGTGATCCTGAAAAAAGGTCTCCAGCTCAGACGCAGTGCAGGTCTGTGAGAGCACGGTCTCCTTTTCTTTTCGGATATCGAAATAAACCAGATTCAGTTGCAGGTCCTGCAGCCCCCGATCTGCACACAGCATGGCGCCGTAAAGTTTGAGCTGAGCCCAGTGCAAGGCCCGATGATTCTCTGGCATGCGATCCAGGTGACCGCGAAATGTCTTGATTTCCTCCAACGCGTTCTGCCCGGCGTTGTAACCATCGGCCCGGCCGCGCACGCGCAAGGTCTGGTAGCCCCGCTCCAACGGAATTTCCCGCTCGTAGGCGGAGCCCCTGCGCAGGCTGACCTTGAAATGCCCGGCCATGCCCTGCTCTGCGCTGGGCGAGGGCGTGAATCGCATGTCCAGGTCACCGCGCTTTGCGGTGAACTCGCACAGCTCCCGCACCGACACGGTGTAGACAACGGGCGGCGCCTGGTCAGTCACCCGCTTTCACCTGTTGCGTGCGCTCCACCAGAAGGCCCTGCAAGGCCTCGGGCTCCACCGAGTCCGCACCGCGGCGCGCCAGCGCCATCCATTCGGCAATGCTCAGTTCCACCGCGCGTCTGGGGCTGTTACGCGCCAAAACGAAGGCGCCAGATGTTCGAAACAGTACGCCGCAGTCTTCAGGAATTTCCTCGACGCGTGCCAGCCCTTCTGGCATCACGTAGTAGAACTCACTGGACAGCGCCATGTATGCAGCGCGCTTTTCCGGTGACTTCAGGTCCGTGAGCAGATCTGCCCGGCGCACCTTGATCTCGTGAATGGCTGGATGTGCGTAAGCCGCCACACTGGTTGAACGGATCGAGTAGACATCCGGCTTGCAGTTTCTCCACGCCTCGCCAACGCGACCACGCAGACTCAGGCCGCGAAACACCAGCCGTCCGCTGCGCGAAAGGTCGCGAACCATATCGCTGACCAGATTCTCGTGCGCATCAAATGCCCTGCGATTGCTGACCAGGGCCTCGCCAATTGCGCGCAGGCCTGAATCCGTCACGCGAATGACTTCCGGTTGGTCTGTCGCAACACACACCCGCTCAATCAAACCCGCATTGAGCAGCTCTACCTCCATGGTGTCTAGGCAAGGCCAGCCTGCGGAGCGGTAGTAGTCACGCAATCTGCGGCAGTGCCTGCGGCTCGGCGCGAACGCGGCGCTGGAAGCTCGGGCATGGGAGGCGGTATCGCGCTGGGTCATGTGATGCAAAGCGGTGCGGCTGATCCTGTCGAGTCCGCTTTATTGCGCGCGGACGCCTTTCGCAGAACGAGTCAGCGCCGTGAGAACGCTTCTTCGCCTGGCGGCCGGACACTGTGGCAAATATCCGGCGCAGGTGCGAGTCAGGCGCCAACCGAACGCCCCAAGGACGTCCGATATTGCAGTGGCTTCTGCTCGCCGGCGCATTTCGACATGCGCTTATCGAGGCCCTTCGAAGATTTTTATTTCGATATTTCCCGAAACGTTGACACGATGTGGTCATTTCAATATCCTTTGAAACATGAAAGTTCAAACCGCCGTTACGCGCCTAAGCGCACTCGCACAGGAATCCAGACTGGCCATTTTCCGGCTGCTTGTTCAGCGCGGGCCCGAGGGGCTTTCGGCCGGTGACATCGCATCCAAGTTGAAGGTGGCTCCCAATACTTTGTCCTTCCATCTGAAGGAACTCAGCAACGCCAAGCTGCTGAACTCACGACAGGAAGGGCGTTTCGTGTTTTATGCCGCCGACTTCGAGGCGATGAACGACCTGCTTTCCTATCTAACCGAGCACTGCTGTGCAGACAGCTCTGCCGGCAACCATTGCGCAGCACCCACGACCTGCAAGGAGTCCTGATCATGAAAAGATTTCACGTCCATATCTCAGTCGAGAATCTGCCCCACAACATCAATTTTTATTCCAAGCTTTTCGGTGCAGAGCCCACAGTCACCAAAGACGATTACGCCAAGTGGATGCTCGATGAGCCGCGTATCAACTTTGCCATCTCCAGCCGAGACGGCAAACCCGGCCTGAATCACCTCGGCTTCCAGGTCGACTCGGATGAAGAACTGGGCACGCTCCGCGAGCAGACGGCCGCAGCCGATATCGCTGCTGTAGAAGACATGGGCGCCGCTTGCTGCTACGCCAAGTCCGACAAGTACTGGGTGGAAGATCCTCAGGGCATCGCATGGGAGACATTCCATTCGCTGGGCAGCATTCCTGTATTCGGACTGCCGAGCAGCGAACAGGGCGCAACATCAGCAAGCGCTTGTTGTGCTCCAGCAGAAAAGCCCGCCGCGCAGAGCCAGGGCTCCTGCAAGCCGGGTGCAGCCTCTGGCTGCTGCTGAGGCCAGACGGATGACACTGGCTCGCCGCGCGGTCGCCGAAGGTCTTGGCACCTGCTTTCTTCTGGCCGCTGTGGTGGGCTCGGGGATCATGGGAGAAAGGCTGGCAGAGGGTAATGTCGCTATTGCGCTGCTCGCCAACTCCATTGCGACCGGTGGCGCCCTGGTCGCTCTGATCCTCGCGTTCGGGCCGGTGTCCGGCGCGCATCTGAACCCCGCGGTCAGCCTGTCCGATGCGATTCACGGCGGCCTGCCCTGGCGCGATCTGCCGGTCTACGTCTGCGCGCAGATTGTTGGCGCATTTGCAGGCGTAGCCATCGCGCATCTGATGTTCGCCGAGGCGACTTACTCCATCTCCACCCATGAACGCAGTGGTAGTGCTCAGGGGTTCAGTGAGTTCATTGCAACATTCGGGCTGATGTCGGTGATATGGGGTTGCGTCAAGACCCGTTCATCCGCCGTGCCCTTCGCGGTTGCGGCATACATCGTGGCGGCCTACTGGTTTACCGCCTCAACATCTTTTGCCAATCCCGCCGTCACGCTGGCGCGCGCCGCAAGCGATACCTTCGCCGGGATTCGCCCACAGGACGTGCCGCTTTTTGTACTGCTTCAGCTTGCCGGCGCGGTCGCAGCCACCGCAGTGTTCCGCTGGCTGATGCCCGCACTTCCTCAATCGGCAGACAACGTCGTATTGCCACACGAAGACGCTTCAGGAGAACAGGTTTGAAAACAGTCATCTTTGCCTGCGTGCACAACGCCGGCCGGTCGCAGATGTCTGCGGCCTTCTTCAATCAACTCGCAGACCCTGCGAAGGCCAAGGCCGTTTCGGCGGGAACCGAGCCTGCTGATCGCGTGCACCCTGAAGTTCTTGAGGCCATGCTTGAGTCCGGCATTGATCTGTCGGATGCCCAGCCACAGCGACTGACCGAATCGCTGGCGCAGACGGCGGATCTGCTCATCACCATGGGCTGCGGCGACAAGTGCCCATACGTACCCGGTCTGCGCAGAGATGACTGGCCGCTGCAGGACCCCAAGGGTCAGGCCGGAAATCTGGTCCGTGAGATACGCGATGACATTCGCACGCGCGTCCAGGATCTGCTGCGCCGGGAAGCCTGGGATTGAGGGTTAGCTACGCCCGATCGCGACCCAGCAATTCCCTGGCTAGCTGCGCCTGGGCATTGCTGAGCGTCAGTGAACCCATCGACTTTCCTTCTTTGCCGGAACTGAGATTCGAATAGCGTTATCTGTTTAAGCCTGCGCCCGCCCCGCGTCGCTGGAATTTCGCCCGCAACAAACCAGCAAAGGGCGAGGACGTCAATTGCGGCCTGCTTAGCGACGGCCACCGCCTCAGTGCGATAATCCCCGCACGACCGCTCACAGAATCTGGCAATCCGACGCCCATGCATCGATGGACCCACGTAAATCTGCCGCCCCACAATACGGCGAATGACTTGGATGATCTGCGCGATGCAACCACTGGGGGGCGGCGCCTGTGAGAACCATCCTCATCACCGGTGCGGCGGGCTTCATCGGGTTTCATCTGGCAAAGCGCTGCCTCGAAGAAGGTGATCGGGTCATTGGCCTGGATAATTTCAACGACTACTACGAAGTTTCGCTGAAAGAATCGCGCGCCGCGCTGCTCGCGCAATTCGAGCACTTTGAATTGCACCGTGTTGACCTGACGGATGCGGCCGCCATCGATGCCCTGTTCAGTCGCTACAGCTTCGATGCCGTTGTGAACCTCGCAGCGCAGGCCGGGGTTCGCTACTCCATTGAAAATCCGCGTGCCTACATCAGCAGCAATCTGGTTGGCTTCACCAATATTCTCGAAGCCTGCCGAAATGCAAAGACGCCACACCTGATCTTTGCGTCGTCTTCCTCAGTGTATGGCGCCAATACCAAGATGCCGTTCTCGGTTCATGACAACGTGGATCATCCGCTGTCTCTCTACGCAGCAACCAAGAAGGCGAACGAGTTGATGGCTCATACCTACGCCAATCTCTACGCGCTGCCTTGCACGGGACTGCGCTTCTTCACGGTCTACGGCCCTTGGGGCAGGCCGGACATGGCGCTGTTCAAGTTCACCAAGGCCATCCTCTCCGGCGAGCCGATCGATGTTTACAACCGCGGCAAGATGCGCCGCGATTTCACTTACATTGACGACATTGTGGAAGCCGTCTATCGCCTGCTGGGCAAGACACCGCAACCCAATCCGGACTGGAGCGGCAACAAGCCGGACCCCGGCTCAAGCTTTGCCCCCTACAAGGTTTACAACATCGGCAGTCATACCCCCATTGAGCTGGATGCGTTTATTTCGCTTCTTGAAAGCGAGTTGGGCAAGTCAGCAAAGAAGAATCTTCTGCCGATGCAGGATGGCGACGTTCTGGCCACATACGCCGATGTTGAAGATCTTTCGCGGGTGGTGGATTTCAGGCCGGACACTCCGGTGACGCAAGGCATCGCCGAGTTTGTGAGCTGGTTTCGCGATTACTACGAGCAGCCGAGCTGAGCTGCGGCTCGGCCCGGATGCTTTGCTGGGCAATTCGCTTGATTCCCGCTCTCCTGCCTGACTTGCTGCGCAGGACAAAGTGAGAACAAGTGTGGGCTCAGGCCGTGTTCACTCGCAGCACTAACCGGGAACCTACCAACTCCGCTTGTCTTGATGCTGGCGTGCCGCGCTTGATGGCATCAGCCAGAACACAATGGCGAAACAGGCCGCCAAGTCGATCAGTACGAATAGTGCGATGGCCATGACATTGCCCTCAGTGTAAGCGCGAGGAAGCCCGTTGTGATGTCACAAGGAATGCTTCTCGGCTTGCCTGATGTGCTCGTAACCAATGGGTCACATCGCGGGGCGAGCGTGCCACGCCCAATACGCCATTCACAGATTCGAGTACCGGCGCCAAAGAAGCACCGCCGTAGCGGAGTGCGAGGCTCGGCACGCCCAGGCGCATGGCGCAGAATATTTCCATCGTGCTGTCGCTGATCAATAGAAATTCGTGCGCCGCTTGCTCGCGCCCCGCGATGAAGTTCTGAAAGAGCGTGGCGCGAGCGCCGGGGCAGGCACAGATCGACTTGGGCGGCGCGTAAACCGTATCCAGAATGTGCTGCAGACCGTGACGATGAACGAGCCTAGTCGCGACCTCAGGATCGTAACTGGAGACATAGTGAAGCTGAGTGCCTTGCGCGCCGAGCGCTTCAATCAGTTCATATGCCCCCGGCAGCAGCGGCGCACGATATCGACTTTCCTGCTCGTATACCCGCCAATAGTGTGCTGTCATCTCGGCAGTCAGTTCAGGATCATCGGTACCGGCGATGTCGGCGATGATGCTGGACAGTGATCGCGCACGAATGTCCTCATAGCTCAGAATCCTGGGCTGCTGGCGTCGCCGAAGCCGCGCAACAGAGCCAAGCGCATGACGGACGCCCTGGATGGTGTCGATGAGAAGCGCGTCAAGATCAAACACAATCTGAGACGGCGAATGGGTTAGCGCTGGGGTCAGGTTTGTCTGCACGGAATACTCCATGATTTGAGTTGGTGCGGGCTCCGTGAAACTTGCTGGCAAGAGAGGGGGGAAGGCTTTAAGCGCCTGAGAGCGGCACTGTCACAAGTTCAAGGACGGCTCTCTGGATGCCATGGCGTGTGGCTATGGACCTGCCATACCGCGACGGTCAGCAGCTGGCCCCTTCTGTCCGGCCTGATCGCTGCGATGACAGCCTTTCAGCTGACACGCCTGACACCGGACTGGCGTCGCCTGGCGGTCTGCCAACAGCGACGCCAGTCCCGTTTTGTCATTGCCCGGCCAAGCCCGGGACAGCGGCTTTTCTACCTGGCACATGAACGTCGCTCCGCAAAGGGCAGCGGTTGAGTGGGCCGCGCTCCTGCCCGGCTCACTTGGTCAGAATCAGTTTGTCCTGACGGGTCAGGCGCAAGCGGTAGCACTGGCCACGATGCTCGATCAGCAACTCGTGGTTGCCGTCGCGAAACAGGTCTTGCGAGTGCAGGCAGGGCAGTGCGGCATCGGGCCGCAGACGCTGCTTACCAGGCTGAGCGACTGCATACAGTTGAGATTTTGCGGCTGATGTTTGGGCGTAGGCCATGAGCTGAATCCTCCAGGAATTGGGAGTCGGCTGGCGGCGGCTTGCCGATTGGGTTTAGGACGTCGCTGAAGCCTGATGAACCTCAGCGTCGGGGCCTATGTTAAATGCGAACGATTCCCATTTGCAAATATGAAGTGCCTCAGCACACGCCCTGGCAACGCGCTGTCCATTTTGATCCGCGCGCTATGACGAGTTCCCAATCCAGTCTGAACACCGCAGCACTAAGGCACCTCATGCCACAAAAAAAGACCCGGCACATGGCCGGGTCTCGTGTACTGCACCAACTGACGAATCAGTTCTTGCTTGAAGCGACTTCCTTCTTGTCGAGTTCCGCCTTCAGATCGTGCGAACGCTGGATCACGTACTGGCGAATGGCCTCAACTTCCTCTGCCGTGAACACACCCGCGTAGGCAGGCATGCCCTTGTCAGAACGCGCACCTGCGACGATGGCGGCAAATTCCTTGTGCGTCTGCGGCTTGGCGTAGCGAAGGTCTGGAACCAGACCGCCGCCGACCACATTGATGCCGTGGCAGAACTCGCAATTATCAGAGTAGACCTGCTTGCCCAACGCGATCTGCGCCTCGGTGCCTTCCACCTTCTGCAACTCGGGCAGTGGGTTCGGCTCATTCTTGGGTTCCGGCAACTTCGCCTTGCCACCCAGCTTAAATACAAGAACCCGCGCCTCGGGTTTCACCTTGGCGAAGTTAGCAATATTGCCAGTAAACAGCGGGAACGCGCCGCCCCAGCCGGCCATGATGGCCACGTACTGCTCGCCGTCCACCTCATAGGAGGAAGCACCTGCGATCACACCGGTATTGGCAGGTGCGGACCAGAGCTTCTCACCCTTGTCGGCTGAATACGCTTCAAACTGCCCCTGCGAGCTGCCCTGGAAAACCAGATTGCCTGCCGTGGTGAAGGTGCCGCCATGCCAGATGCTTTCACGATGGACGCTCCAGGCCTCCTTCTGAGCAACCGGGTCCCAGGCCAGCAACTTGCTGGTGACACCCTTGACGGCGTCACGCAAGACCTTCGGGTCTTCGGGCAGAGGGAAATTAGCACCCAGATTCCAGATTCCGGCCCGATCGTTGAACGTCGGCTCAGCATGCGGAGCGTAATATCCGGCCGCCTCTTGTGCGGGGATATAAACCAGCCCAGTGTCAGGGCTGAACGACATGGGCTGCCAGTTGTGCGAGCCGAAGGGGCCCGGATTGATCAACTTTGGCTCTTTGGTCCAGTCCGCGATTTTCTCGTCCACGACAGGTCGGCCGGTCTCAAGATCAACATGCGTGGCCCAATTCACCGGCATGAATTTCTCAGCTGATAGCAACTCGCCGGTCGCACGATCCAGAACATAGAAGAAGCCGTTCTTGGGGGCATGCATCAAGACCTTGCGCTGCTTTCCGCCGATCTCAAGCTCGGCCAGTGTCATAGTGGCAGCGGCGTCGTAATCCCAATTGTCGCCAGGGACTTCCTGATAGTGCCACGCGTACTCACCAGTTGATGCCTTGAGCGCGAGAACCGACGAAATGTACAGGTTGTCCGCATCAGGCTCCTGACGTACGAGCTTGTTCCATGACACGCCGTTGCCCGTGCCGAAATACAGCAAATCAAGTTCAGGGTCGTAGGAGAAGCTGTTCCAGACCGTGCCACCGCCGCCCTGCGTGAGATAGGAGGTGCTGTCCCAGGTCTTGCGCGCGGCATCCATGGCTTCCTTGTGCGCGCCGTCATTTTCGGGCTCGCCGGGCACGGTATAGAAACGCCACTTGAGTTCGCCATTGGCCGCATCAAAAGCCGATACATAACCGCGGGCGTTGAACTCGGCACCACCGTTGCCAATGATGATCATGTCGTTGATGGCAATGGGCGCACCGGTAATCGAGTAGGTGCGCTTGGGATTATCAACGGTATTGATCTCCCACACCTTGCTGCCATCGGCTGCATCGAGCGCCACCAGGCGACCATCAAAAGTGCCGAGGTAGACCTTGCCCTTGTAGACGGCGACACCGCGATTGACCACGTCGCAGCAGGCATATCCCGCCTTGTTGCGCGGCACTTCGGGGTCGTGCTTCCACAGCAACTCACCCGTTACGGCATTGAGCGCGTACAGAATGCTGTAGGCGCCTGTGGTGTACATGGTGCCGTCGATCACCACCGGCGTAGCTTCCGCACCACGATCAACATCAATCTTGTAATGCCAGGCCAGGCCCAGATCCTTGACGTTATCCGCGTTGATCTTTTTGAGCGGGCTGTAACGCTGGTCTGCGTAGCCGCCGCCGACGGTCAGCCAGTTGGCCGGCTCCGAGCGCGCGTTGGCGATACGCTGCGTGTCGATACCAGCGGCAGGATTTGCCGCGGCGCTTTCGGCAGCAGGGCTTGCAGTTTCCGCGCCGGCAGCTGGCCCGGACTCAGCCGGCGCCGCGGCTGCGGATGTTTCATCCTTCTGGCCACAGGCAGACAGCAGCCCGACAGCGATCAAGGTTGCAGCAAATTTAAGATTCTTCATAACTTCTCCCGAATGATGAGTTCGCAACCCCTGCAAGTGGGTTACGAGTACGACCTTTCAATTACTCCCGCTCTACGCTGGAGCGAATTCCGAGCACGCGGACAAATCCAAGTCTAAGCCAGATTGAACCCTGGGTAACCCGAGGCCTTTGCTTCGTCGCATGCCTGCTTGTACACATTGACGCCACCGGCATAAGACAACAGCCGCCGCGGCTTACCGGGAATATTGGATCCCATGTACCAGGAGTCGGTCTTGGTCAGCAGCGTGGCGTTGGCTATTTCATCGTGATGCCGGACCCATTCGTCTTCCTTCTCGGCGCTCGGCTCCATGGTGTGGAGCCCCTTGGACTCCAGATGCGCGATGGCATCCGCGATCCAGCCCGCCTGCTGTTGAAGGCAGGTTGTCATGTTGCAAAGGGCCGCAGATGGCGCAAGCGGCGCGCCCACTGTGAACAGATTCGGATAACCATGCACCTGCAGGCCCATGGTGGTGCGAATGTCGCGACCCCAATCGTCGGCCAGCTTGCGCCCGCCGCGGCCTCGGATATCAATTCGCGTCAAAGCACCGGTGCCAGCATCGAAGCCGGTCGCCAGAATCAACATGTCGAGTTCATGGACGGTGCCATCCTGTAGCTTGATGCCTTCCGGAACCACCTCGACGATGGGGTTTTCCTTGACTGCCACGCCGGTGACGTTAGGTCTCAGGAACGCTTCCAGATAGCCGTTCTCCAAGGGAACACGGTGGGTGGCGAAACCGTAATCTTTCGGCACCAGCAGATCGCACAGCTCCGGATCATGATTGAGACGGGCGCGCAGCTTGTTGCGGACAAACTCGGAGATGTCGTCATTGGCTTCCTGCTCCACGAAGACCTCGAAATACGCCGCAAGCCAAAGCTTCAAAGTCCCCTCACTCCACAGCTTTTCGTAGACCTGCTGACGCTCCTCCGGTGTGGCGTCGTGCCAACTTCCATTCTCGAAGTCGTACTGGAAGCCGCTGAAGGTAGTGTTGACCAATGCCTTGTTTTTCTCGAATTCCTGGTGGAAATTCTTGCGATCCGCTTCGGTGTACTGCGGATTATTCATGCGAATGGTGTACTGCGGCGTTCGCACGAAAACCTTGAGGTGACCTGCCAGGGGCGCAACGGACTGGATCACCTGAATGCCGGTCGCGCCAATTCCGATGACCCCCACCTTCTTGCCTGAGAAATCAATCTCTTCCTTGGGCCATCGGGCGGTGTGAAACAGCTTGCCCTTGAAGGTTTCTTGCCCTTTAAACAGATTGGACATGGGCGCCGAGAGCATGCCCGCGCAGCTCACAAAATACTTGCAGTCGATCTGGTCACCCTGGTCCGTCTTGACCAACCATCGCCCAGTTTCATCATTGAATATTGCCGCCTCGACGCGCGTGCTGAACTGATAGCTTTTCTTCAAGTCCAGCTTATCAGCAACACCTTGCAACCACTTTTCCAGCTCTGGTTGCGCCAGAAAACGTTCACTAAGGGGCACGGACTCGTACAGCTCTTTGGAAAACCAGTACTGGTAGAGCTCAGACTGGGAATCCAGTCGTGCACCAGGGTATCGATTCCAGTACCAGGTGCCACCGACATTCGTGCCGGCCTCGATGCCCTGGACCGACAAACCCAGTTCACGAAGACGATGCATCTGATACAGACCCGCAATGCCCGCACCCACGACTACTGCATCGCACTGTCGCACGGTGGAATGGCTTGAAGCTGTCATCTTGGCAACACTCCTCTCTAATGGTTTCAATCTTGTGGTGGTCCGGGTGGCGCTCGCGGCCACGCAACCTGAAGGAATTGAAGTCGGGCATGGCGCCCCAACAAATGGCTTCAGACCTTCTTTGATGCCCGAGAGGCTAACCCAAACCGGGCCCACTGAGTGCTACCACATCGGGTAGTTTTGAGCCCCGCTGTATTTGGCCAGCCGACCCCGGAGCCCACCGGGCGCACATCCATCAAGCGCTCAGAAGTCGGCCTTTTCGGGGCGGCTTTGTGCGCCGCAACAATTCAGGTCCAGGTTCTAATTGACAGCCTTCACCTGCTTGAACTCCCCTTCAAACACGATGCGGACTTCGTCGCCAACCGCACCGGTTTCCACCAGATGGGTCATGCCAAAACGCGAGCGCTCAAAACTGCCCTGTGCCGAGAATCCAATGACGCCGGCACCGGTGAACGGGTGCTTTGCCATTGACCCGACCAGCTTGGCGGTGAGACGGACCGGGTGCGTTTGGCCAAGCAGCGTCAGATTTCCGGAGATCAGCAGCTCCCCGCTCGCGTCCTCCTCAATCTGGGTGGAATGAAACTCAATCCAGGGATATTTCTTCGAATTGAAGAATTGCTCGCTCCGGGCAAGAGTTTGAGGCCAGGATGCAAAAGCTGATTCCGGGTGCTTGGCCTTGAAGTCACCCGAGTAGTCGGCGGCAATGGAATCCGCGTTGATGCGGGCCTGCACCGACGAAGCTGACAAATTATCGGGCACCAACTCAAGCTGCATGCGGACATCGGTAAAGCGCCCCTGGTAATTGGACACACCCAGATGTTTGACGCTAAACCCCACGTAGGAGTGATTGGGGTCCATTTCGTAGCGACCGGAGGGCGCCTGCAGCTTCGGCGAATCTGCTCCCTGGGGGGCCTTGCCGTGCGACGCGTCGGCAGCCTGACTTGCCAGAAGAAGCTGTGGAAATGCAGCACCCGACAGCATCAGCGACAGGGCAAGAAAATGAACCCGCATGTATTTACTCCTCATAAAGCGTAATAAACGGCACTCAGCGAAGTTTTGTGCCTGACCACTTGGGACTCGAACCGGTGCCGAAAGACTCGCACCGTAACAGGCGCTGGCAGGCTGGATACTACCCATTTCGCTAGGTTGCCCCGACCAGTTTACGAGCGGCAGAATGCCTTGCGTTTAACTTCAAAAAATATCGAGAGGAGAAACATCATGAAATACGCACGTCCGGGTACCGACGGCGCCATCGTCAGCTTCAAATCCAAGTACGGCAATTTTATTGGCGGAGAGTTTGTGCCACCGGTGGACGGCAATTATTTCTCCAACCCTTCGCCCGTAACCGGCAAGCCCATCGCGGAATTTCCACGCTCCAATGCCAAAGATATTGAAAAGGCGCTGGATGCTGCGCATGCCGCTGCCGACGCCTGGGGCGAAACTGCCGTTCAGGCACGTTCGCAGGCGCTTCTGAATATTGCGGACTGCATCGAGAAAAATCTCGAACTACTCGCCGTGACCGAAACCTGGGACAACGGCAAAGCGGTGCGCGAAACACTTAACGCGGACGTGCCGCTGGCTGCTGATCATTTTCGCTATTTTGCGGGCTGCATCCGAGCCCAGGAAGGCACGCTCGCCGAGATCGACGCCAAAACAACGGCCTACCACATCCATGAACCCCTCGGCGTTGTCGGCCAGATCATTCCCTGGAACTTTCCGCTGCTGATGGCAGCATGGAAGTTGGCACCGGCCTTGGCCGCTGGCAATTGCGTGGTACTCAAGCCCGCCGAGCAGACACCGCTAAGCATCACCGTGCTGATGGAGCTGATTGGCGACCTGCTTCCCAAGGGCGTAGTCAACGTGGTGCACGGATTTGGCAAGGAAGCGGGCGAAGCCCTGGCCAGCAACAAACGCATCGCCAAAATCGCCTTCACCGGCTCGACGCCGGTGGGTTCGCACATCATGAGCATGGCGGCGAAGAACATCATTCCCAGCACGGTGGAACTTGGCGGCAAGAGCCCGAACATTTTCTTCGAAGACGTCATGTCGGCCGAGCCGGAATTCATCGACAAATGCGCCGAGGGTCTGGTCCTTGCGTTCTTCAACCAGGGCGAAGTCTGCACCTGCCCGTCTCGCGCCCTTGTGCAGGAATCCATCTATGACGCCTTGATGGCCAAGGTCATGGAGAAGGTCAAACTGATCAAACGAGGTGATCCGCTGGATACCGACGTGATGGTCGGCGCACAGGCCTCTTCACAGCAGTACGACAAGATCCTGAGCTACTTCACGATCGCCAGGGAAGAAGGCGCAGAAGTGCTGACCGGCGGAGACGTCGAAAAACTCGATGGCGACCTCGGCACCGGCTTCTACATCCAGCCTACCCTACTCAAGGGCGACAACAAGATGCGCGTCTTCCAGGAAGAAATCTTCGGGCCGGTGGTGAGTGTGACCACGTTCAAGACCGAAGAAGAAGCCATCGCCATTGCCAATGACAGTGAGTTTGGCCTGGGCGCCGGCGTCTGGACGCGCGACATCAATCGCGCTTACCGGGTGGGCCGCAAGATCAAGGCCGGCCGCGTATGGACCAACTGCTATCACCTGTATCCGGCGCACGCGGCATTTGGTGGCTACAAGAAGTCCGGCGTCGGGCGCGAAACGCACAAGATGATGCTTGATCACTATCAGCAGACCAAGAATCTGCTGGTGAGTTACGACATCAATCCGCTGGGTTTTTTCTGATCATCGATTAGGCACCGCACTGAAGTGCGGGAACCGATGCCAGCCTCGCCTTGGATCACAGCCAGGGCCTGAATAAGGTGTTTTTTGCATCGCGTTCCCGCACAGTGAGCCGCATCGTCAATTCACCACCGGACAGTGCGCGATCATGGGCGCTGCCCGCAGCCTGGATCAATTCACCATGCTTTTGCCTCACCGCCTGCTCCCTCTGAGTCTCGTCCTGTTCTCACTTTCCGCTTGCGACGGCGGCACACCGTCAGCGTCTCCTACCGCCACTGGCAGCAGTGATGGCGTGAGTGAAACAGAAGCTGCAGCGGCAAAGACCCGGTCTTTCGCCTATGTCAGCAATCAGGATGCCGGCGTCAGCATCATCGACATCGACACCATGACCGCCGTCGGCACCATCGACCCTGGCGCTGAGGGACCGCGCGGCATTGGCATCAGCGAAGACGGCAAACTGCTGGTCACTGCCAATCGCGGCGGTGGCAATCTGTCGGTGATTGATCGCGAAAGCGGCAAGCTCTTGCGTCAGATCGAGATTGGCCAGAACCCGGAGTTCGTGCGCGTCCGCGGCAATCAGGCCTTCGTGACTTTCGAACCTGCAGCCGTCGGCGGCCCGCCGCCAAAGCCAGGTTCGCCTGAAGCACTGGCACTGGAAGAGCAGCGTGAAGACGAGGACACCGAGCCGGCACAGATTGCCGTAGTTGATCTGCTGGAAGGCGTGGTGATTCGCCGGATTGTTGGCGGCATGGAAACCGAAGGCATCGAATTCTCTGCTGATGGCCAGAAAATTCTGGTCACCAATGAAGCGGATGACACGATCTCGGTACACGACATCGCCACTGGCTCAGAGATCAAGTCCATCGACATCAAGCCTTACGGCGTCAGGCCGCGCGGCATCAAGATCGGCCCCGATGGGCAAAAGTATTTCGCCACGCTTGAGCATGCCAACAAGGTGCTGGTGCTCGACGCCGAGTTTGAACCGGTCACCACTTTTGACACCGGCAATGTCCCCTACGGCATCAGCTTTGACGCCAAGGGCGAGAAACTGTTTGTGGCGCTGGCTCATGGCAAGGCGCTGGAGGTGTTCGACGCCAAGACTTATGAATCAATCAAACGAATCCCGACCGGTGATCGTTGCTGGCACTTCAGCTTCACCCCTGACAACTCGCAGATCATGGTCGCTTGCGGCCGCTCTCACGAGCTGGTGGTGATTGACGCCCAGAGCCTGGAGGTGGTCAAACGCCTGGGCGACAAACATCTGCCCTGGGGCATCGTGACATGGCCGCATGCACAGGGAAGCCTCGATATCCCTTGACCGCTCAGGGTCGCTGAGCCGATCCAGACCATACGCTGGCAAACGACAAGACTCGCCTGGAAACGCAGGCGAATCCCGCCCTGCACACTAACCGTGCTCCCGCCCCGACAAAGCGGCAGGCGTCCCCGATATCATCGCCCAGAACCTCGTCACCTTTACCGTAAACACCAAAGGTCTCGAAGTAGCGATCAAACAGGGACACCGACTTGGTGGGGCTTGCACGCCTCGCTGAGGTTGACCAGCAGGAAACCACTTGGAACCCCCTAATAACCAGTAATCTTTGCTCCTCGCATGGGTGGTTTGGAAATGGCACGGATCATTAGCAGGGAGACAGTGGCATCACTGTGTCGCGCGACGCTTCTGGCGGCGTCGGTACTCAGCATTGGCGGTCTCGCTCTTGGCGCTGAGAAGGCCTACTGGGTCTGCCTGAGTCCATCGGGAGTGAAACCGGTACAGGACCGAGCCTGCGCCCCGGGCGAGACAACTTTGCGATGGCCTAAGGGCCGCGAGCCTCGGTTGGTCACAACGCCGAGGATCTCTTCGGAGACGAATCTCGAGCCCGTCCGCGAGCAGCAAATAGCACGCAAAACACCCCCTTCCGCGCAGCTCGAGACGCCGCCAGCGAAAAAGCGTAATCCCTGGCCCCTGCTTGTCATGATCGTCGCTGCTTTTATCTCTTTGCTTTGGGTTTCCCGGCTCCTCAATCCGGATCGAAGTATCCGAAAGCCAAAGCTGGGATATCAGCGCCATTCACCATCGCCCGAGATGACGCGCGCCCCTGAACCGGGTTCACCACAGACACAACGAATCACTACTCCCCTTGCAGATCGCGTGAGCGACTTGCCCATTGGCTTTGATCGTCAACCCAGCCCGGACATCTCCATCCCGCTGGCATGGGGGCCGAAACTCCTGGCTCAGATGGAATGGCGCCGCTTCGAGCTTCTGCGCGAACGCCTGTGGACACTACGGGGCTGGCCGACCCGAGGAACCGGCTACGGGGCGGATGGTGGCGTCGACTTGCTGATCGACAGCGCAAACGGTGAGCCTGGCCTTGAGGCTATTGGCCAGTGCAAGTGCTACGGCAGCAAGCCAGTCGGCATTGAGCCGGTACGCGCGCTATGGGGATGTCGCGACGATCACAAGGTTTCCAAGGCTGTCTTTTTCGCACTGTCCGGCTTCACGGACGCCTGCCATGCGTTCGCACAAAACAAGAACTACCAGCTGGTCTCTGGCGAACAACTTCTGGCAATGATTAAGGAACTGCCTGAACGGGTTCAGGCAGACCTGCTCGCGGAAATTACACAGGGCGATTTCCGCACACCGACCTGCGCCAACTGCGGGATCAAGCTGATCGCGCGCAAAAGCAAAATCAAGGGGGAGCAATTCTTTGGGTGCGCGAACTTTCCGCGCTGCCGGAGCACGCTGACGATTCCAAAGTCTTGAGCACGGCCGTTCGCCGTGAAAATCCCAGACACCGCTCGCATCTGGAGATCATTGGCACGGAGGGGAATGCGCATTGCGGCCTTCTTGGTTTCGGTGCAACGAAACTTCAAGAGGTACCGCCAATCAAAGTTCGGATTTGATTGAAATGGCGGGCCCGGAGCGATTCGAACGCCCGACCCCCTGGTTCGTAGCCAGGTACTCTATCCAGCTGAGCTACGGGCCCGCAGATGAAACCTACTTCTGAAGCTAACTCTACAGCTTTGCAACGTGTCGCCATACCGCAGCCTTCTTCGCCGGAATCAGCCCTCTGGGCTCATTCCCCGGCCTTTGGCCGTGCTGCTACGAAGTGGCGGAGAGTGAGGGATTCGAACCCTCGATAGGGGATAAACCCTATACTCCCTTAGCAGGGGAGCGCCTTCGTCCACTCGGCCAACTCTCCGTATGCAGTGTTGGCAAACGGCCCGCCGGCGCGGGCGCGGATTGTAGCGACCCAGCCGCCATGCGACAAGCCATGGCCAAAAGTTCTAGGCCTCGGCGGCGCCTTCTCCTTCCAATCCGAAGGCCTGATGTAGCGATCGAACCGCCAATTCCAGGTATTTTTCCTCAACAACAACACTGACCTTGATCTCGGATGTGGAGATCATGCGGATATTGATGCCTTCGTCCGCCAGAACCCGGAACATCTTGCTGGCAATACCGGCGTGGCTGCGCATGCCCACCCCCACCATCGAGACCTTGACGATGTTGGTGGCGGTGTTGACGCCTTTTGCGCCCAGTTCCTGGGCCACCTGCCGGGAGATCTCCACCGCCTTGTCGAAATCATTGCGATTGACGGTGAAAGTGAAGTCCGTAGTGCCATCAGCGGCGACGTTCTGCACGATCATGTCGACTTCCACATTGGCGTCACCAATGGGCCCGAGGATGGCCGCAGCGATGCCGGGACGGTCGGGGACGCCCGCCACGGTGAGCTGAGCTTCGTCGCGATTGAATGCAATTCCAGATACCAGGGGCGCTTCCACGTTGTCTTCCTCAAGCGAAATCAGGGTGCCGGGGCCGTCTACGAACGTGGACACCACGCGCAACGGAACCTTGTACTTGCCTGCAAATTCAACCGCACGAATCTGCAAAACCTTGGAGCCAAGAGATGCCATCTCCAGCATCTCTTCAAATGTAATCTTGTTCAGGCGCCGCGCGCGCGGCTCAACCCGCGGATCAGTCGTGTACACGCCGTCCACATCGGTATAGATCTGGCACTCGTCGGCTTTGAGCGCCGCTGCCAACGCGACGCCAGTGGTATCACTGCCGCCGCGTCCCAGCGTGGTGATCGAGCCGCTGTCATCAATGCCCTGAAACCCGGCGACGATGGGGACGATGCCCGCTTCGCAGGCGCGACGCAGTTTTTCCGGATCGATATCGCTGATGCGCGCCTTGGCCGCTGAATTATCCGTCCGGATCGGCACCTGCCAGCCGGTGAAGGATTTGGCGGAGACACCAATCTTGTCCAGCGCCAGCGCCAGCAAACCGGTGCTCACCTGTTCGCCGGTAGAGAGAATGTGATCCATCTCGCGCTGCGGGCCACGGGGATTGATGCTCCGGGCCAGCTTGAGCAGGCGATCTGTTTCGCCGGACATAGCGGAAACCACCGCAATGACCTGATGGCCATCCCGGTGGAAGCCTGCAATCTTGTTGGCCACGTGCTCGATGCGCTCAACCGAACCCATCGACGTGCCGCCATATTTTTGAACAATCAGTGCCATGTTACTTGTCGTGTGCGAAACAGCATCGGCGCAGTCCGTTCAGACTGCGTGCCTGTCAAAGTCTTGATTCCACCCAGTCGAAGACGGATTCGATTGCGCTGGGCAGATTGTCCGGCTGGGTGCCGCCGGCCTGCGCCATCTCGGGTTTGCCACCGCCTTTCCCGCCTACCTGCCCGGCAGCAAAGTTGACCAGTTCGCCCGCCTTCAGCTTCTTGGACAAATCAGGTGTCACGCCGGCAATCAGGCTGACCTTGCCACCCTCGGCCGAACCGAGCAGCACAATGCCGGACTGTATTTTGTCCTTGAGCTGATCCATCAGCTGGCGAAGCTCTTTGCCGTTGACGCCATCGACCTTGGCGGAAACCACCTTAACGCCCTTGATCTCTCGCGCATTGGAGGCAAGGTCGCCACCGGCGCTGGACGCCAACTTGGACTTGATCGCGGCCAACTCTTTTTCGAGTTGCTTGCTGCGATCCAGCAGCTGCTGGATCTTGTCACTCAGATCATCGCGCCCGGCGCGAACCAGATCACCGGCCTGACGCAGGCGGTCTTCACTGTCGCGCAGGTACTGCAGCGCGTTCTCACCGGTAATAGCCTCGACCCGGCGGACGCCTGAGGCCACGCCGCCTTCAGTGATGATCTTGAACAGACCAATATCACCCGTGCGCGAAACGTGTGTGCCGCCGCACAGCTCGGTGGAGAATTCGCCCATGGACAGCACGCGGACTTCATCGCCGTACTTTTCGCCAAACAGCGCCATCGCGCCACTCTGAATGGCCTCGTCGTAAGGCATCAGCTTGGCCGAGACCTTGACGTTGTTCAGCACCGCGTCGTTGACCCGGTTTTCAATCTCGACGATTTCCTCATCCGTCAGTGGCTGACCATGCGAGAAATCGAAACGCGTGCGTTGTTCGTCCACCAGCGAGCCCTTCTGCGCCACATGCGGCCCCAGAACGTCTCGCAATGCCTTGTGCAGCAAGTGGGTCGCGGAATGATTGCGCATCACGGCGCGGCGAACGCTCTCCGTGACCTGCACCTCAACGGACTGTCCGACTTCAATGCGGCCCTCGCCCTGCACTCCTTCGTGGCCAAAGACATTGCCTTTGATCTTGTGGGTGTCACGGACTTCAAATGTTCCGATCAGACCTTTATCGCCCACCTGGCCACCGGACTCGGCGTAGAAGGGCGTATCACTGAGCACCACAACACCGGCTTCACCCGAGGCCAGGGCATCCACAGGCTCGCCATCGCGATAAATGGCAAGTACACCGGCTTGCGCAGTCAGCGTGTCGTAACCCACGAAACAGGTATCGGCGCCGTCATAGCTCAGCTTGGAGCCGACCTTGAAGCTGCTCGCCGCCCGTGCGCGATTGCGCTGCACTTCCATCGCCTCGGCATAGCCCACTTCATCGATCTTCAGATTGCGCTCGCGGGCAATGTCTGCGGTCAGATCAATCGGAAAGCCGTAGGTGTCATACAACTTGAACACCAGTTCGCCGGGAATGACATCGCTGATCAGCTTGCCCACTTCCTCTTCCAGCACCTTCATGCCCTTGTCGAGGGTGACGGCAAAGCTGTCTTCTTCCTGGCGAATGGCTTTTTCGATCAGAGTCTGCTGACTCTTGAGCTCGGGAAAGGCATCACCCATTTCTGCAGCCAGTGGCGCCACCAGCTTGTTGAAGAAGGCATCGTTGATACCCAGCTTGTAACCGTGACGAATGGCGCGGCGCATGATTCTGCGCAGCACGTAGCCGCGGCCTTCATTGGAAGGCAGCACACCGTCCGCAATCAGGAAGCTGGTGGCGCGAATGTGATCGGCGATCACCTTCTGCGACGCCGACGCATACGGGTCCTGACCGGCCAGACTGGCAACGGCATTGATCAGCGAGCGAAATGTGTCGGTCTGGTAATTGTCGTTGGTGCCCTGCAACAGGGCCGCAACGCGCTCAAGCCCCATGCCGGTATCGACGCTGGGCTTGGGCAGGTCCTGCATGCTGCCGTCCTGATGGCGGTCGAACTGCATGAAGACGTGATTCCAGATTTCGATCCAGCGGTCGCCGTCCTCGTCCGGCGAACCGGGCGGTCCGCCCGCGATGCCCTTGCTGCCGTCGGGGTCGTGATCGTAGAAAATTTCGGAGCAAGGGCCACAAGGGCCGGTATCACCCATCGACCAGAAATTGTCGGAGGCGTACTTGGCACCTTTGTTGTCGCCAATGCGGATGATGCGGCTTTCCGGCACGCCAACTTTTTTCCAGATGCCGTGGGCTTCGTCATCGCTCTCATAGACGGTGACCAGCAAACGCTCCGGGTCGAGCCCCAGCCACTGCTTGCTGGTGACAAATTCCCAGCCATAGGCAATGGCATCTTCCTTGAAGTAATCGCCGAAGGAGAAATTGCCCAGCATTTCGAAAAACGTGTGGTGGCGCGCGGTATAGCCCACGTTTTCCAGGTCGTTGTGCTTGCCGCCAGCGCGAATGCACTTCTGGCTGCTGGTCGCGCGCACGTAGGGGCGCTGCTCCTGCCCGGTAAACACTTCCTTGAACGGGACCATGCCCGCATTGGTAAACAGCAGGGTCGGGTCATTGCCCGGCACAAGAGGCGACGAAGGCACCACGGTATGACCGTGGCTCCTGAAAAACTCCAGGAAACATTCGCGCAACTGGTTACTGTTCATACCTGCGGGGCCGTGCTCGCGGCAAAAGGGGCGCAATTCTAGCGCAGCCTGCGTCGGCGCTCAGTCCTCGAAGTCAGCTTTCAGGGCTCGTCGGATGTGATCCGACTCGAAACCGCGTCCGGCCAGGAAGCGATATTGCTTCTGCCACTGCGCTGCGCCCTCGGGTGGGTCACCAAATCGCCGGGTCCTGACGGCTTCGGCCTGAGCCTGAAAATCGCAGTCTGCTTCGGCCAGCGCATCACGTGCCAGCGCATCACTGATGCGCGCTTCAGATAATTCCGCGCGAATTCGCAAGGGACCGTAACCCTGTGAGATCCGCGAACGGACCAGCACCTCGGCGAAACGGGACTCTGACAGGAACCCCATATCCTCAAGCTGCGCGATCACCTCGTCGCAGACCGCCGGCTCCGCGCCACGTTCACTGAGCTTGTGGCGCAGCTGGGCGGCGGAGTGCTCCCGCCCGGCCAGAATGCGCATGGCCCTGGCCTGGGCCTCCTCTGCCGTCAGAGGCGCCTGCAGCTTATTCCTTTTCGACAGCCGGGGCACGCTGTGGCAACAGCTTTTCGCGGAGGGCTGCTTCCAGTTCGGCGGCCATTTCCGGGTTGTCGCGCAAGTGCTGCTTCGCGTTGTCCTTGCCCTGCCCGATTTTGTCGCCGTTGTAGGCATACCAGGAGCCGGATTTGTCGACCAGCCCGTTAGCTACGCCCAGATCAATCAGCTCACCGAGCTTGGAAATTCCCTCGTTGTAGAGAATATCGAAGGTCGCCTCGCGGAACGGCGGCGCCATCTTGTTCTTCTTGATCTTGACGCGGGTTTCATTGCCGACGACTTCGTCGCCCTTCTTGATCCCGCTGATGCGGCGAATATCCATGCGCACCGAAGCGTAGAACTTGAGCGCATTGCCGCCAGTGGTGGTTTCGGGAGAACCAAACATCACGCCGATCTTCATGCGGATCTGGTTGATGAACACCACCATGGTCTTGCTGCGCGAGATGTTGCCGGTCAGTTTGCGCAGCGCCTGACTCATCAGGCGGGCGTGCAGACCCATGTGGCTGTCACCCATTTCGCCCTCGATTTCAGCCTTGGGCACCAGCGCAGCAACCGAATCCACAACGATGATATCCACCGCGTTGGAGCGCACGAGCATGTCGGCAATTTCCAGCGCCTGCTCGCCGGTATCGGGCTGCGAGACCAGTAGTTCGTCTACATCAACGCCCAGCTTGGCCGCGTACTGCACGTCCAGAGCGTGTTCGGCGTCAATAAAGGCCGCCACACCGCCGGCCTTCTGGCATTCCGCAACGGCGTGCAGGGTCAGGGTGGTTTTACCTGAAGATTCCGGGCCGTAGATTTCGATGATGCGGCCACGTGGCAATCCGCCGCAGCCCAGCGCCGCGTCGAGGGAGATGGAACCCGTGGAAATCACCGGCACGTTAGTGACGGCATTTTCCCCGGTCATGCGCATCACCGAGCCTTTTCCGAACTGCTTTTCGATTTGTCCGAGGGCGGCTTCCAGGGCTTTGCGGCGATTGTCATCCATGCTGAATTCTCTTCGTATGCGTTGCGGCGCTCAGGCGCGCGGAAAATTTTGCTGTCGGTCATCCCCCAGGAGCGCGAGTCGCTTTGCGCTCGTTGATTTGCTGGCGCCTAACTTCAGGCGTGCTGCCGTCTGCGGCAAGACAGGCCTGTGATCTCGCCGATCAAATCAGGGGCCGGTATTGTCCCACAGATCGCGCTGAGGATCGGCCTGCGGCGCCTCCGGGCGGCACAGATCAGGGTCATCATTCTGCGGTTTGCTCACGCGCGGACTCACCCTGTGCGCCTTGAAGCCAAGCACCGCGCCCTCCAGCGCAAGCTGGGCCTGGGACGACCCGTCCTTATTGACATCATCCAACCACGTGGATTGATGCAGCTTATCGAGCACAACAGGCATGCGATGGTGAATGTGCGAGATAGATTCAGCCGCATCGCGAGTCAGAATGCTGACGGTCTCCAGCACTTCTAGCGCATTGATCGGCTTCTGCTCCCAGATGGCGGCGAAAGCCATCGGGCCCTCTTGAGGCAGATGAATAAACCAGGGCTGCTTGCGCTTTGCGCCGAGCACCCGCCATTCGTACCAGCCCTGCGCGGGTATCAGGCAACGCCGCCTGGCCACAGCTGCGCGAAAAGCAGGTTTTTCTGCCGCAGTCTCGATCCGGGCATTGATCATGTTCTGCCCGGTCTCGGACTCACCCGACCAGGATGGCACCAGCCCCCAACGGGCTGCGCGCAGGACGATCTTGCCGGCCTCTACCCGCAAGATGGGCACGTAGCTGCCGGGCGTCACGTTGTATCGGACTCCGGCGGGCAGCAGTGGAATGCGGTCGCGCGGCGTAACCTGCCAGGCCCGTTCGATGGCGCCTTGATCGGGCTGAACGAATCGACCACACATGATGTCAGGCAGCCCGCGAGATCAGATCGAGCAGGTGCTCAAGGCTGGTCTTGACCGTCAGGGCGCGCACCTTGTCCCGACCTCCCGGGAACCGAAAACACCGACTCTCCGCTGATTGCCCGCGACGCATCCAGGCAATCCATACCGTACCGACCGGCTTGTCGGCTGAGCCACCACCTGGGCCCGCGATTCCGGTGACCGCAACCGCCCAGTCAACCGGCGCACGCTCGATCAGCCCCGCGACCATGGCCCGCGCGCAGGGTTCGCTGACCGCACCGTGGGTCTCGATGACCTGTACCGGAACGCCCAGCAATTCCTGCTTGGCGGCGTTGCTGTAAGTCACCAGCCCGCGCTCGAACCACGCAGAAGAACCTGCCAGGTCGGTTGCCAGCTTGGACAACAAGCCGCCGGTGCAGGATTCGGCAAATGCCAGCATCTGCCCGCTGGCACCGAGCCGAGCCGCCAGCTGCTCCATGAGGGTTCGCAAATTCTGCTCGGAAAGGGCGTCCTGATCTGTCGTCATGGGCAGTGGATTCAGTGTTGAAAAATGCGTGCTCAGAAGGATGAGCCCGGCGCTTTCAGAAACTCGATCTCTTCTGGAGTCGAGCTTCTGCCGAGAATCTGGTTACGGTGCGGATACCGCCCGAAGCGATCGATGATGGCCTTGTGTCGCAACTCGAACTCGTAATTGCTTTTGGACGCAAAATCACGGAACAAGGTCTCCGCCGCAACATGTATCTGAGGCGACTCGCTGTGCATGAACGGCATGATCAGGAAGGCCCGCTCGTCGCTTGAAAGATGCGCGAGTGCTCCCGCCGTAACCGCCTCCTGGGCCAGGGCCAGGGCAATCGGGTCCTGGGCGAAGGCGCGCGGACTGCCGCGAAAGATGTTTCGGGAAAACTGATCCAGAACGATGATCTCGGCCAGACGGCCTCGCGCATCAATGCGCCATGCAGACCATTCCCCAGCAGCCGCCTGCTCCAGCACGCCGCCGTAAGCTGCCTGGATGCGCGCATCAAAATCAGGATCTGTCGCCCACCAGAGCTTGCGATCAATCTGCTCAAACCAGAACGCCAGAATCTGATCGGGCTGCATACTGGTTTCTGCCCTCAGGCCGCGATTGCGCGCCTAGAACGGGATATCGTCAATGGGCTCCTCACCGCCATCGTCGCTGGACACCGGTGCCGGGCGATTTCCGCCACCACCGCTATTGCTGCGCGAGCTGGAGCCACCGCCATAGGACGAGCCGCCACCATCGCCGCCACCCTTGCTATCCAGCATCTGCATCTCGTTGGCATGGATTTCGGTGGTGTAGCGGTCGCGCCCGTCCTTGTCCTGCCACTTGCGCGTGCGCAGTGAGCCTTCCACGTAGACCTTGCTGCCTTTGCGCAGGTACTGCGCCACGATCTCGCCCAGCTTGTTGTGGAAGACCACGTTGTGCCACTCGGTTCGCTCCTGCTGGTTGCCGTCCCGGTCCTTCCAGGAATCCGAGGTGGCCAGCGTGATATTGGTGATCGAGCCGCCATTGGCAAAGGACTTGGCTTCCGGGTCCTTGCCCAAGTTTCCGATCAGAATGACTTTATTGATGCCACGAGCCATGGCGCTCTCCTCAGGTGCTGGGGGTGGATGCCGCGGATGCTTCGACCTCGGAGGTCGGCGCGGCGACAGGGGGGATCAGGAGCCAGATTATGGGCAAAGCGGCACAGACGGCAAAGGCGCCGGTCAAACCCCAGAGCATTTGGGCGGTTCCGCCAAGCGCTCCGCCGGCAAACGCGCCCAGAAACTGCGAACTGGCGTATGCGCCCAGCGCCGCGCCGCGCGCGGAACTGGGCGCTCGCCGCGAAATCATCGACGGCAATGCGCCTTCCAGATAGTTGAACGCGACAAAGAACAGCAGCAGCGCCGCCAGCAGTGCCGGCGCCACGCCATGCCCCATGGCCGCGATCAGCATTGCGCCAGCCAGACCGATCACCGCGCAGCGAAAGACGCCGCGCGTGCGACCACTGCGCTCTGCCCAGCGGATCAGGGGGAATATCGGGATGATCGACAACACCAGGATGGGCAGATAGACCCGCCAGTGCTCGGTACTGACCAGGTCCAGCGTCTCGAATATGGCGATCGGCGCGCTGGTGAACAGCGCGGTCATCAGGGCGTGCAGCAGAAAGATGCCCGCGTTGAGACGCAACAGATCGGGGTCGCGCATGGCAATGCGAAACCCGCCCACCTGCGGCGTGCTCAGCTCCGGCGTTGGCACGCCGAGCCTGACGATGGGCAAGGTCAGCATGGCCAGAACCGCCGTCAGGAAGAAGATGCCGTCCACGCCAATCCAGCCGGCCATGATGGGCCCGGCAACCAGCGCAATGATGAAAGCCAGCCCCATCCCGGCGCCGAGAATGGCCATGGCGGTGGTCCGGACCTGATCGCGAGTCACGTCCGCCAGCAGCGCAGCCACGGCAGATGACACTGCGCCGGCACCCTGCAACACGCGGCCGACAATGATGCCTTCGATGCTGTCAGCCAAACCTGCCACCAGACTGCCCAGCGCAAAGATCGTCATCCCCAGATAGATCACCGGTTTGCGACCGATGCGGTCCGACAGCAGGCCCAGCGGAATTTGCAGGCCGGCCTGGGCCAGCCCATAGATGCCGATGGCCAAACCAATGGCAAGCGGCGTTGCGCCGCCGGGCAGTTCGCGCGCGTAGAGGGCAAACACAGGGAGAATCATGAACATGCCCACCATGCGCAGGGCGTAGATCACACCCAGGCAAAGCACGGCACGCCATTCAACAGAGTTCATTCGAGAATATGAATTACGGTGGACAACAGACGGATACGACAGGGATAAGCTCAGAAACGCGGCCGCCGATCTAACTGGCATTCTGGCTGGCAAGGAGCAGCTGGCCGACGGCTGGCTGGGTGCGCAGCCCGGATCAGCATTGACCCAACATGGAGCGAAGCGGCGCGTCTGCCTATAGTACCGGGTTCTCCCTGCACATCTCCTGCCAAGCTGATGGATTCGATCCGCATTCGCGGTGCGCGCACCCACAATCTCAAGAATATTTCCCTCGACCTGCCTCGCGAAAAGCTCATCGTGATCACGGGCTTGTCCGGCTCCGGAAAGTCTTCCCTGGCATTCGACACGCTCTATGCAGAAGGCCAGCGGCGATATGTGGAGTCACTGTCTGCCTATGCACGGCAGTTTCTGGGCCAGATGGAAAAGCCCGATGTCGATGCTATCGAAGGCCTTTCACCGGCCATCTCCATCGAACAGAAATCCACCTCGCACAATCCGCGCTCCACGGTTGGCACCGTTACGGAAATCTACGACTACCTGCGCCTGCTGTTTGCGCGCGTCGGCACCGCACGCTGCCCCGATCACGGCGTCACGCTGGAAGCGCAGTCAGTTGCACAGATGGTGGATGCGGTGCTTCGGCAAAAAGATGGCTCGGCATGGATGCTGCTCGCGCCGGTGGTGCGCAGCCGCAAAGGCGAGCATGCAGAGTGGTTTGAGCAAATGCGCGCACAGGGCTTTGTACGGGCGCGGGTGGATGGCCGCATCTACGAGCTCGAAGAAGTGCCGGTACTCAACCGCAAGCTCAAGCACGATGTTGATGTCGTGGTGGATCGCTTCAAGGTGCGCGGTGACATCAAGCAGCGACTGGCGGAATCTTTCGAGACTGCGCTGCGCATGAGCGGTGGCCTGGCAATGGTGGTGCCCTACGGCGAATCCAAGGACGAGGACCTGCTGTTTTCCAATCGCATGTCCTGCCCGCACTGCGGATACTCGCTGGAGGAACTCGAACCGCGGCTGTTCTCATTCAACGCACCGCATGGTGCCTGCCCGACCTGCGACGGCCTGGGAAACATGCAGGTCTTTGACCCGCAGCATGTCGTGATTCACCCCGAATCTTCACTTGCCGAAGGCGCCATCCGCAGCTGGGACAAGAAGAACGCCTATTACTGGCACTTCATCCAGTCACTGGCAAAACATTACAAGTTTGATACCGACACGCCCTGGAACCAGCTTACAAAGAAAATTCAGGACGCCGTGCTGCGCGGCAGCGGTGACGAGAAAATCAGCTTCGAGTATCCCAACGAGCGCGGCAAAGTCATCACCAAGGTTCATCGCTTTGAAGGCATCTTGCCGAACCTTGAACGCCGCTATCGCGAGACGGAGTCGATGGCGGTGCGCGAAGAACTGTCCCGCTATCTGTCGAACCAAGCGTGCCCGGATTGCGACGGACAGAGACTGAATCGCGCAGCGCGCAATGTGTTTGTTGCAGACCGCAACCTGCCCTCAATGACGGCCTTGTCTGTCAGCGACGCACGCGACATGTTCGCCAACCTGAAGATTCCCGGCCACAAGGGCGAGATCGCGGAAAAAATTCTGAAGGAGATCACCGCGCGCGTCGGATTTCTGAACAACGTGGGGCTTGAGTACCTGAGTCTTTCGCGCGCAGCGGACACGCTTTCCGGCGGCGAAGCACAGCGCATTCGTCTGGCATCGCAGATTGGTGCCGGACTGGTTGGCGTGATGTACGTTCTGGATGAGCCCAGCATCGGCCTGCATCAGCGTGACAACGAGCGCCTGCTGGAAACACTGTTCCGTCTGCGCGACCTGGGCAATACCGTGATCGTGGTTGAGCACGATGAAGAGGCCATTCGCCGTGCGGACTATGTGATTGATATTGGCCCAGGCGCGGGCGTCCACGGTGGCCGTGTCGTGGCGCAGGGCCAGCCGGCGGATCTTGAGCGCGCACCGGAGTCCATCACTGGCAAATACCTGAGCGGCGCCGAACAGATTCCGGTGCCGGAAAAGCGGGTTGAGCGCGACAAGGACAAGAACATCCTGATCAAGGGTGCGCGCGGCAATAATCTGCAGAACGTCACCGTCGAGATTCCCATTGGTCTGGTGACCTGCGTGACCGGCGTTTCAGGCTCAGGCAAATCAACCCTGATCAACGACACCCTGCACGGCTTTGCCGCACGCGAACTCAACGGAGCCGGCACGCGTCACGCCGATTGCGATGGCATCGAAGGCCTGCAACATCTGGACAAGGTCATCGACATCAATCAGGCGCCGATCGGCCGCACGCCTCGCTCCAACCCTGCGACCTATTCCGGGCTGTTCACCCCGATCCGCGAGTTGTTTGCCCAAGTGCCGGAATCCCGAACACGTGGCTACAACGCCGGTCGTTTTTCCTTCAACGTCAAAGGCGGACGCTGCGACACCTGCGAAGGCGACGGCCTGATCAAGGTGGAAATGCATTTCCTGCCAGACGTCTACGTCACCTGCGATACCTGCAAGGGTCGCCGCTACAACCGCGAAACTCTGGAGATTCGATACAAGGGCAAAACCATCGACGAAGTTCTCGCCATGACGGTTGAGGAGGCGCTGCCCTTCTTCAAGCCGGTACCGGCGCTGGCGCGCAAGCTGGAAACCCTGATGGATGTCGGCCTGAGCTATGTCACGCTCGGACAGAACGCGACCACGCTATCCGGCGGCGAAGCACAGCGCGTCAAGCTGTCCAAGGAACTGTCACGGCGTGATACGGGTCAAACGCTTTATATCCTCGACGAACCCACCACAGGCCTTCACTTTCATGATGTCGCACAGCTTCAGGGCGTTCTGGAAAGATTGCGCGAACACGGCAACACCGTGGTCATCATCGAGCACAATCTGGACGTGATCAAACGCGCGGACTGGGTAATTGATCTGGGCCCTGAGGGCGGCTCCGGCGGCGGACAGATCATTGCTCAGGGCACGCCGGAAACAGTTGCGAAAGTGAGCCATTCACACACCGGACGGTTTCTGAAATTACACTTGAAACAGGGCTCCAAGCCGAAGCCGCGAAGCGCTTCTGCCACAGCAAAGAAGGCAGGCACGAAGAAGCAGCGCGCAAGCACCCGCAAATCAAAAGACTGAAACGACATGAAAATGAAATTACCTCGAACATTTTCCAGCCTCGCGACTGCCAGTGTGCTGATGCTGGGCGTGGCCGGCGCGGCAACCGCGCAAGACGCCGCCGATACCGATCGCACGCTCAAGGTGGACATCACCATCGACGGCGCACAGGACTGGAAGAACGGCATTCAATGGGCCAAGGTGAAATCTTCTCAGCGATATGAAATCAGCACCGCTTTGCGCTCTGACGGAAAGTTGTACGGCGCCAATTTGCTGGCGCTGGACCGGGACGAGCGTCTCGCCATCAAATCGGAATTCTTGCGCCAGAAAGGCCAGAAGATGATTGCGCAAAGCGGCCTTGATCCTGACTCACCTGATCTGCAACGACAAATCTCCAGCCGCATGCAGAAGGAAATGTTCGACTGCAAAGGCGACTCTACCTGCATGGGCCAGACTTCCAACAAATGGGCCATGATCATGGCGGCCGCTGTGGAGCCAGATAACAGCGCTCTGTTCGACCACGAGCCAAGATATCGCTTCTACTTTGGCTATCCCGGTTGCAAGAACACCATTCGGGCTAGAAATGTGATCGAGGCAGAAGGCGAAACCGGTTACGGCCGCGAGGTGGACGAAGTGCAGCCCTTCGCTTTGAAGATGAGCGGCGACTCCAACGGCACCGAGCAGGAGCAGGCAGGACTCTGCGAATTCTTCACCGTGGTCGTCGACACCATTGACGACAAGATGTACGTGGAGAACGTGAACATTCCGTCTGCGCGCGGCACCAGCGTGCGCACCGAGTTTGGCAAGACAGAATCACGCGAACTGGAAATACCGGTAGCGGCGCCGCTGCAAGAGTTCGTCAACACCAATATGCGAGGCCCTGTTGCCCTCTCCGGCTCTGCTCAGGACGAACTGAGCCTCAACCTGCCGCTGGATGGCAACTCAACAGTACTGGGTCACTTTGTTGGAACCGGCAAGGCTGCGGTTGAATGGTCGTTTGAATAGTCTGCGGTTCTGGTAAAGGCAAAATCCCAAGGGATCAACTGATCGGCAGGAGTTCTTTCAGCCGTCTGGCATTGAAGTAGCCATCGATGATTCGCGCATCCTGCGTTGAATCCGGCGCACACATGGCAACAATCTGCGCGATTCCGTAGTTGCGGGCGGAGTTGAGCACCGGAAGACTGTCGTCGGCAAACAGTGAACGCTTGGGATCGAAGCGCTGAGCCTCACGCACATACGCCCAGAAGGCCGGTTCTTCCTTCGCGGCCTGTGCGTCATTTGACGAAAAAATATGTTCAAAATAGTGCTGGATGCCGGCTTGCGCGAGCTTGGGCTTCCAGCTGTCCGGGTGAGCATTGGTCAGCAACCAGATTGGGCGACCACTGGCTTTCACAGCATCGAGAAAGGCGATGCTGCCATCCAGGACTGAAACGCGCTGCGCCAATTCAATGTGCAAGGCTGCGAGGTCCACGCCCGTGACCTCAGTCCAGTAGTCCATGTCGTACCACGGCAAGGTATGCGCCACGGCCATGAACTTGGGCTCCAGTTCGCGTTTTGCGCTGGCCAGATCCATCCCGTGTTTTGCGGCATAACGTTCCGGCACGGCAGTGCGCCAGATGTAATTGTCGAAGGCCAGATCAAGGATGGTGCCATCCATGTCCAGCAACACGTGGTCGACGCGCGACCAGTCAATCGTTATCGGAAGTGTCATCCGCATTATGATAGGCGGTCTCAATCCAAAAAAATTTCTGACCCTCAGTGAACTCATCAGCCCATCTTTCCCAAACCCTGCAGGCCGTACTCGATATTTCCGTTGAAGCGGGCAATCGCATCATGGCCGTGTATGGATCAGAAGATTTTGGCGTGACCAGCAAGGATGATGCGTCTCCCCTGACCCAGGCGGACCTTGCAGCGCATCGACATATCGTCGCCGAACTGGAAAAGCTGGACCCGAAGTATCCGGTGCTTTCTGAGGAAGATGCTGATATTGACTGGGCAACGCGCCAATCCTGGACGCGCTACTGGCTAGTTGATCCGCTGGATGGCACCAAAGAGTTCATCAAGCGCAATGGCGACTTCACCGTCAATATCGCGCTCATTGAGAACGGCACGCCGATCATGGGCGTGGTGCATGCGCCTGCTCTGAACATCACCTACCTCGCCGCTGAAGGCGAAGGTGCGTTCAAGATTGAGAACGGCTCACGCACTTCCATCACGACCCGCAAGGTACCGAAGGTGCCGGCCTTTGTTGTCAGCCGTTCACACAAAGACGAAAAGCTCGCCCGACTGCTCGATGAAGCACCGGAACATGAAGCGGTCAGCCGCGGCTCCTCGCTGAAATTTTGTCAGGTGGCCGAAGGCAGCGCAGACCTCTATCCGCGCACCGGCCCCACTTGTGAATGGGATACGGCAGCCGGCCAATGCGTTGCAGAACAAGCGGGCGGACAAGTTCTGCGCCTGCCTGAACTGACGCGTCTGAGTTACAACCAGAAAGAGTCACTGCTCAATCCCTTGTTCGCCGTGATTGCAGACCCGACACATGACTGGCTGCCGCTACTCAAGACTGTCGGATAACAGCACGCCGCTCCGGTCAAAGTCGTCGATGTTTCAGAGGGCCTGAAACAGATCGGTGACGCCGCGATGATGGGCCGCGGCTACCGTTTTTTCATCGCGAATCAACTGCACGGTCTGCATGCCGGCGATGCGGGCGGCGTCGAGTTCTTCACCTACATCGGACAGGAACATCACCTGCTCGCCGGGTAGCTGAATCTGGCTGAGAATGGCGCGATAAGACGCCGCTTCGCGCTTGCCCCCTACTCGCGTATCAAAGTATCCGCTGAACAGCGGCGTGAGATCGCCGTAGTCCGTGTGACCAAAGATCAGCTTCTGCGCCTCGACCGAGCCCGAGGAATAAACGTAAAGCGATAGCCCCTGCTGGTGCCACTCACGCAAGGCATCGGGCGTGTCTTCGTATACATGCCCCTTGAGCTCGCCGGCAGCATAGCCCTGCTTCCAGATCATGCCCTGCAGGGCCTTCAGCGGCGTGTGTTTCTGATCCTGATCAATCCAGCGTTCGAGAACATCCGCCGCCTCGTCGATGGACAGATCTTCATGCTCGATGGCTTCGACATCATTGATCAGTTGTTGAACCTGGCTTTGACCTGCGTTTTCACGCAGCCAGACGCGAAGATGCTTTCGCGCATATGGAAACAAAGTCTGGTGAACAAAATCGATCGAGGATGTCGTTCCTTCGATATCAGTCACGATCGCCCGGACGGCAGATTCCTTGCTCATGCTCAGGCGGCTTTCTTCAAGCGGTAATGCGGCGCTTCGAGTTTGGGAAAACGATCTGCGATCTTGTCGCCAGTGAAATGAGCGACCCAGCCTTCGCTGGTTGTAAACAGGCGGATTGCTTTCAGGTTGGGCTCTGGCCCCATGTCAAACCAATGCGTGGTGTTGGCCGGCAGATTCAGCAAATCGCCGCGCTGGCACAGCGTTGCATAGACCTTGCCGTTCTTGCGGATGTTGAAAAGCCCCTGCCCTTCGACAAAGAAACGGGTCTCGAAGTCGTCGTGCGTGTGTTCGTGCAGAAACTTGTCGCGCATGGCGTCTTTCTGCGGGTTGTCCGAGGTCAGGCTGATCACGTCCACAGACTTGAAATCAAATTTCTTCATCAGCCGGTCAATGGGCTCACGATAGGCCTCGATGATTTCGTCCTGCGAGGCATGGGCATCCAGTTGTTTTGATGCCGTCCAGCGCTCGAAATCAACACCGATCTCACTCAGCGCGGCCTGAATATCACCAAAGTCAGTCAGTGTTTGCGTCGGATTCAGCACGTCATTTTCGTTATAAATTCTGAGTTCACTCATTTCTCTCTCCATCTAATTTTTTTCGCGAGCGTGCAGCTCGCATTCAAACATGAATTCCAGGGCCTCTACTCTGTGACGCGCCTGCGCCACCGTGTCACCCCAGGCATACAGGCCATGGCCTGCAATCAGGTAGGCACCGACCGGTGGCCGACCCCTCATGTAAGCATCCACGCGGGCCGCGAGCCGGGCAATGTCCTGATCGTTCTCGAACACCGGCACTTGGACCATTGCATCGTGCGTTTTGATCCCCGGCAGTATTTTGAGCAACTCATAACCCTTGAGATCAACGCTCCCACGTTCGCGCGACAAGACCGTGTTCGCGACTGAATGGGTATGCAGAACCGAGCCAATCGCCGCATCAAACCTGTAAAGCTGGCAATGCAGCAGCGTCTCGTAGGAGGTTTTCTGGCGGGCGTCTTCCGGGTTGCCATTCAGATCGGCTCGCAAAAAGGCGTCCGCCGTGAGCTCGCCCTTGTGCCAACCCGAAGCCGTGATCAGCATCTGCTGGGAGGACAGCCGGGCAGAAAAATTGCCGCCGGTTGCGGGCACCCAGCCACGCCGGTGGAACAGCTCTCCGGCGGCAATCAGGGCGTCAGTGGCGTATTGCGGATTCATCAGGCGGCGCACCTTAAGACAAGCCACCTGCTCAGGCAATGTGGCAGGGTCTGCGGCGGCGTCATACCAGGAAGGCTGCCGCCAGCCCCAGAAAGATGAAAAACCCCATGCTGTCCGTGGTGGCGGTGAGGACGATGCTGGAGCCCATGACCGGGTCCCGGCCAAATCGATGAAGAATGGCTGGCGTGCAAACGCCGATGAACGCCGCTAGCACCAGATTCAGCATGAGCGCGACAGCGATAACCAGCGCGAGCGCAAAGTTGGCGTACATGAACCAGGTCGCCACGCCAAGAATCACCCCCCACAACAAACCGTTGATCAGGTTGATCCCCAGCTCGCGGGCAAGAATCCGCCGCAACTGCGCGGGCCCAAGCTGATTCAGCGCCAGACCCCGAATCACCAGAGCAACCGACTGGTTACCGGAGTTTCCCCCGATGCTGGCAACGATGGGCATCAGGGCTGCCAGGGCAACGAGGGCGCCGATCACGTCCTCGAAGGCGCCAATAACGCGTGAGGCGGCAAATGCGGTACACAGGTTGATGGCCAGCCAGGGCCAGCGGCGTTTGGCGGCTTGCCGTATCGGGGCGAACAAGTCTTCATCTTCTTCACTCAATCCAACCTGGCGCAGTCCTTCGCTACGGGCCCGCTCATTGAGCTCGTCAACCACCGCATCCACTGTCAGCCGGCCCACCACCTGATCGTGCAGGTTCACCACCGGCGCGGAAACCAGATCGTATTTTTCGAATGCCGTGACCGCATCTGACATCAGGTCATCGGTATAGAAATAGGCGGGTTCGCGCGACATCTGTTCTGCGACATTCGTCTCTGGCTCGCCCAGAACCAGTCTTCCCAGAGGCAGAAAGCCACATAGCTTCTGCTCACGAGTCACCACAATCAGCTCGTTGGTGTGCGCAGGCAGCACCTTTCGCCGACGCAACAAGCGGAGCACGGCCTCCAGCGACGCGTCCTCGCGCACGCTGATGACCTCGCTGTCCATTTCTGCGCCGACGCTGCCAGCCGGGAATGAGAGATGCGTACGCACCTCAGCCTGATCCTCATGATCCAGTTGCTGCAGCACAGAAGCCCGAGCCTCATCAGGCAAACTGCCCAACAGTTCGGCAATATCATCCGCATCCAGGGCACGCAGCACGGAGGCGATTTCCCGAGTCGGCATGGTTTGCACGAGGGAACGGCGCACTGCCGATGAGGCTTCAAGCAACACCGCACCGCGTTGCTCAGCCGCAACCAATGTCCAGGCCAGGTCACGTGCCTGCGGCGCCAGACTTTCCATCACAAAGGCGATATCGGCCGGGTGGAATCCCGAAAGCCGCTGGGCCAGCGCAGCCTGATGCTGACGCGAAACCAGTTGCGAAACGATGTCCTGTTTGGCGGCGGGCCCGGACTCCTCGCTGCGGCGCACCAGCTCTCGCTCAATGCCCTGACGTGACAGCAAATCAATCACCTGAGCCCTGGACCGCTCCAGGTGCCGGTGGTGACTGTTATGGGTATCGCTCTGGCTCATAGGCACAAGTTTGACGGCCCGCCACAGAAGCTGGGAATCCACTCAGTGTGACCAGTCCTGACTGCAAGCTGATGACGGGGAGCACACCCGACTCAGCCCCATGACCCGCGCAACAAAAAGGAGCCGCTGAGGCTCCTGAATGTTGCTGATCTTCCGATCAGCGCGATACTCGCTGCTTGGTCGCGATGCCGGCCAAGTGCTCGGTCACTACGCCTAAAAAACAAAGGAGCCGTTGAGGCTCCTGGGTTTTGCTGATCTTCTGATCAGCGTGACACTCGCTGCTTGGTCGCGATGCTGGCCAAGTGCTCGGTCACTTTATCTTCGCTTCCTTGAACGCGACGTGCTTGCGCACGACGGGATCGTACTTGGAGAACTCGAATTTGTCGGGGGTGTTCTTCTTGTTCTTGGTCGTTGTGTAGAAGAACCCGGTGCCGGCGGTGGACACGAGCTTGATTTTTTCGCGGTCTTTCTTGCCTTTAGCCATGACTCAATTACACCTTCTGTCCGGCGCCACGCAGTTCAGCGATCACTTTCTCGATACCTTTCTTGTCGATGGTACGCAGACCGTGATGCGACACGCGCAGCTTGATGAATTTCTGTTCGCTCTCAACCCAGAACCGATGCGTGTGCAGGTTGGGTTCGAAGCGGCGGCGGGCCCGATTGTTGGCGTGGGAAACGGTGTTTCCGACCATGGGCTTCTTGCCGGTGACTTGGCAGACTTTGGACATGACGCGATCTCTTGGGAGCGGGCAAATTACCCGGGTGGACCCATTTTTGGGGGCGCGAACGATACCAGCGGGCGCGAGCAGGAGCAACAAACAGCGCTTTTCTACCGCTTGGCAGCTGTGATCTGCGTGTTTCTGCGCGAACAGAAATGTTCCCGGAAAGCGGCGCGCCCGGCGTGCAGACGATTATACGTGTTTATTATCAATATCTTATAAATCCGAATCGCGAACATGTTCGCGATTCACGGCCCTCCAACTCTCGCCCAGCCCGGGATGGTGGCCTCGCCGGCTCATCCGCAACTCACAGCCAGCCGCGCTCGGCAAAACTGGTGGGCGCGCCCTCGCCAACCACGAAATGATCCAGCACGCGCACATCAATCAAGCCAAGCGCCTGCCGGAGTCGCTCGGTCAGGGCACGGTCCGCGCTTGAGGGCTCGGCCACCCCGCTGGGGTGGTTATGGGCAAAAATGACCGCAGCGGCGCCCAATGCCAAGGCCCGCTTGACCACTTCCCTGGGATAAACGCTGGCTGCGTCCAGCGTGCCGTGACTGAGTTCCTCCGCAGCCAGGACCCGATGTTGCGAATCCAGGAACAGGGCCGCAAACACTTCGTGATCACGGTCCCGCAGCCAGGCACTCAGATAGCGCCGGGTGGCGGCAGGGTCGGACAGGGCATCTCGTTGTTTCAGATCCTCGGCGAGGACGCGGCGGCCCATCTCGATCACTGCCTGTAGCTGGACATACTTGGCCGGCCCGAGGCCGCGCGCGGCGCAAAAGCTTTCCGGGCCGGCGGCCGCCAGGCTGCGCAAGGAACCAAAGCGCTGCAAAAGTTCGCGCGCCAGATCAACGGCACTGCTTCCAGTAACGCCGGTGCGCAGGAAGATGGCCAGCAACTCGGCGTCCGAAAGCCCGGCCGCACCTGCGGCAAGCAGTTTTTCGCGCGGGCGCTCCGAGGCTGGCCACTGACTGATCGACATACGTCCGAGCCTATCAGCGGCAAGCTGCTGAAAAATACGTGGAAAACCCCTCGTTACGGCGGTCCGCCCCCTGCCCGGAGCCGTCTGAATTCGCGCCTCATGGCAGGATATGCGCCCTTTTCAGCTACCCGACGTGATTCACTTTGAAACTCAACGAAGGCCTGCGCGAGGCCGCCCTCGGCTACCACGAATTCCCCACCCCAGGAAAAATCTCGGTCACACCAACCAAGCAGTTGGTTAATCAGCGCGACCTTGCACTGGCCTACTCGCCAGGGGTCGCCGCGGCCTGCGAGGAAATTGTCGAGGACCCGAAGAACGCCAGCCGCTACACCGCGCGCGGCAATCTGGTGGCGGTGATCACCAATGGCACGGCTGTGCTCGGCCTGGGCGATATCGGCCCCCTGGCAGCCAAACCGGTCATGGAAGGCAAAGGCGTCCTGTTCAAGAAATTCTCCGGCATTGATGTCTTTGATATCGAAATCAATGAATCCGATCCGGACAAGCTGATCGACATCATCGCGGCGCTGGAGCCAACCTTTGGCGGCGTCAATCTGGAAGACATCAAGGCGCCGGAGTGTTTCTACATTGAACGGGCGCTGCGCGAGCGCCTGAACATTCCGGTCTTTCATGACGATCAACATGGCACCGCGATCATCGTCGCCGCCGGCACTGTCAATGCCCTGAGTGTGGTGGGCAAGGACATCTCGCAGATCAAGCTGGTGGTGAGCGGTGCGGGCGCAGCGGCGCTGGCCTGCGTTGACCTGCTTATTGATCTGGGCCTTCCAAAGGAAAACATCTGGCTGACCGATCGCAAGGGCGTGATTCATAGCGGGCGGGCGGAATCGCTGGATGAGAGCAAGGCACGCTTTGCCCAAGACACCGATGCGCGCACGCTGGCCGAGATCATGAAGGGTGCTGACATGTTCCTGGGCCTGTCGTCTGCCGGTGTGGTCGATGGCGACATGGTGGCGAGCATGGCCGACAAGCCGATTATCTTTGCGCTGGCCAATCCCATCCCTGAAATCCTGCCGGAAGATGTCCGCAAGGTTCGCGACGACGCCATCATTGCCACCGGCCGCACGGACTACCCCAATCAGGTCAACAATGTCCTGTGCTTTCCGTTCATTTTTCGCGGCGCGCTCGACGTGGGGGCCACCACCATCACGCGGGAAATGGAAATCGCCACGGTGCACGCCATTGCCGATCTCGCACGCATGGAGCAGAACGACATCGTGGCCTCCGCCTACGGCCTGTCGGATGTGCAGTTCGGGCCGGAATACCTGATTCCCAGCCCCTTCGATCCGCGCCTGCTGGTCCAGATTTCACCGGCAGTGGCCAAGGCCGCGATGGATTCCGGTGTGGCGACCCGCCCCATCGAAGATTTCAAGGCCTACCGCGAACAGCTGCAGCGCTTCACCACGCACAGCGGCGCTTTGATGAAGCCGGTTCTGGACAGCGCACGCAACGCGCCCGCCGAGCGCAAGCGCATCGTGCTGGCAGAAGGCGAGGAAGAACGGATGCTGCGCGCCGCGCAGGTGCTGGTGGATGAAGATCTGGCCTACCCAATCCTGATCGGCCGGCCCGCTTCCATCGAAAAGAGAATCAAACGACTCGGTCTCAGACTCAAGCCGGGCAAGGATTGCGAGATCGTCAACACCGAATTTGACGACCGCCATTCCGAATATTGGCGTGAGTATCACGGCCTGATGTCACGCCGAGGCGTCACCGAGCAGTACGCCAAGCTTGAAATGCGCCGACGCCCAACGCTGATTGCAGCCATGCTGGTTCGCAAGGGCGAAGCCGACGGCATGATCTGCGGCACGTCGAGCAACTACGGACGTCACCTGCAGTACGTGGACCGCGCGCTGGGTCTGGCCGAAGACTCCGAGTGCTACGGCGCGATGAATGCGCTGGTGTTGTCAGACCGGCAGATTTTCATCGTGGACACGCATGTCAATGTGGACCCAACAGCCGAACAGCTCGCGGAGATCACGATTCTGGCGGCGCAGAACATTCGTCGCTTCGGCATCGAGCCCAAGGTGGCCCTGCTATCGCATTCCAATTTCGGCACCAGCGATGCGGACTCCGCGGTAAAAATGCGTCAGGTGCTGGCGCTGCTCAAGGTCAGGGCGCCGCAGCTGGAAGTGGACGGCGAAATGCACGGTGATTGCGCGCTCAACGAAGACCTGCGCAAGCGCATTCTTCCCGAATCCACGCTGAGCGGCTCTGCCAACCTGCTGGTCATGCCCAACATGGACGCGGCCAACATCGCCTACAACCTGCTCAAGACCGCGGCCGGACAGAACGTAGCCATTGGGCCGATCCTGCTCGGCTGCGCTGCGCCTGCGCACGTGCTCACGCCATCGGCCACGGTGCGCCGCATCATCAACATGGCAGCGTTGACCGTGGTTGAGGCCAACATGTAGCCAGGCATCTGCGCCGCCCGTGACCTTAAACTGCACATCATGAACTCCACTCCCGACATCCCCAATCTGCAGGGACGAAAGATCGTGCTCGGTGTCAGCGGCGGCATTGCCGCCTACAAGGCAGCGGACCTGAGCCGCCGCCTGATGGAATCTGGCGCCGAGCTACAAGTGGTGATGACACGCGGCGCCCAGCATTTCGTAGGTGCAGCAACATTCCAGGCGCTGACCGGCAAACCCGTTCGCGACACGCTGTGGGATGCACAGGCCGAAGCGGCCATGGGTCATATTGAACTGGCCCGCTGGCCCGATCTGATTCTCATCGCCCCGGCCACAGCCGATGTCATTGCTCGCCTGGCCGTGGGCCGCGCTGATGATCTCCTGACCACGCTGGTACTGGCCTCGGACAAACCGCTGGCAGTGGCTCCGGCCATGAACCGCCTGATGTGGGCACACCCTGCAACGCAGGCCAATGTATCCACACTCGCCCGACGCGGCGTGCACATCCTCGGACCCGGCGCTGGTTTCCAGGCCTGCGGCGAAGTCGGCGCGGGACGCATGAGAGAACCCCTGGACCTGCGCAGTGACGTGGCGCGTCTGCTCACGCCCAGTGGCCCGCTGAGCGGAAAGCATGCCGTCATCACCGCTGGGCCCACGCGCGAAGCCATCGACCCGGTTCGGTTCATCAGTAATCGCTCCTCCGGCAAACAGGGCTATGCATTGGCATCGGCGCTCATCGCATTGGGTGCACGCGTGACGCTGATCTCGGGCCCCACGCAGCTGGATACGCCGGCCGGCGCGCTGCAGATCGACGTCGAAAGCGCCGAACAAATGTGCAACGCAGCGATTGAAGCCAGTGCGCAAGCGGATCTGTTCATCGGCACTGCCGCCGTAGCGGACTACCGCGTCGTCGAGCAGGCGGCAAACAAGATCAAGAAAAAGAATCAGGACATGAGCCTGGCGCTGACCCGCAATGACGACATCCTCATGCGCGTGCGCTCGGCAAGGCCTGATCTTTTCATGGTGGGTTTTGCCGCCGAGACCGAGAACCTTGCGCAACACGCGCAGGACAAGCTGGCGCGCAAGGGTCTGAACATGATCGCCGCCAACTGGGTTGGCCAGGGCCGTGCTTTCGATCAGGACGACAACCAGCTTTACGTCTACTGGCCGCAGGGCGGCAGCCAGGACCTGGGCCGTGGCAGCAAACAGGAATTGGCCCGCGCGCTGGCGGGCCTGATTGCCGAGCACCTGTCTGGCCAAACTTCAACATGATGACGAACAAAGGAAACGCATGAACCGTATCCAGCTGAAAATTCTCGATCCGCGACTGGGCCGTGAAATCGCGCTGCCAGCGCACGCGACCAATGGCTCGGCCGGCATGGACCTTCGCGCATTGCTGGATGCACCGCTGGTCATTGAACCGGGTCAAACCTCTCTGCTGCGCACTGGCATTGCCATCTACATTGAAGATCCCGGTCTGGCGGCCATGATCCTGCCGCGTTCGGGCCTGGGACATAAGCACGGCATCGTGCTGGGCAATCTGGTGGGTCTGATCGATTCGGACTACCAGGGCGAATTGATGGTGTCGTGCTGGAATCGCGGCAACAAGCCATTCACGGTTGAACCGGGTGAACGAATCGCGCAACTGGTGATTGTTCCGGTGGTGCGCGCCGAATTTGAAATGGTTTCAGATTTCGAAACCTCGCAACGCGGCAGCGGTGGCTTCGGGCATTCCGGACGTCACTGATTTTTTTGGGTCACGTCGCGCTTCAGATTCGCAGGACGCGCGCATCTGCATTTGCAGAATCTGATTCATCAAACAGCATTTCGACCACCTCTGCGCGCCGGCTCAGGACGGCGCGCTGATTGATGTAGCCCTTGTCGGTCATTTCACCGGAATCAATATCCGGCGGCTCCTCCAGCAGAACGGCACAGGGCGCGTGCATGGAACTGCCACCGCCTTCCTGTTTGAGTTTGCGCAGACCTTCACGAATCGCCTCGCGCACCGCTGAATGCGCCAGCACTTCATCGGCAGGCGTTTCAGCTGGCAGGCCGGTCAGCGCGCAGCAGGCTGCCAAATTGGGGAACACCAGAAAGCCGAGATGATCCCGGTCGTGTCCCGCGATCACGATGTCCTGTGCCAGCGGGGCCAGACCGGCTACAGCACGAATTCTCAGATTTCCAACATTCACCCAGGTGCCGCTGGAGAGCTTGAAGTCCTCCGCGATCCGCCCGTCAAAGATCAGGCCCGCAGATGGGTCCCCCTCGCGGGCAAAACAAACAGCATCGCCAGTGATATAGAAACCCTCTGCGTCGAAAGCTTCTTGAGTCTGCTCAGATCGCTTGAAATAACCCGGCGTGATGTTGGGTCCGGCGACGCGAATCTCGTAACTGTGCTCAGCAACCGGAAGCAGCTTCAGTCGGGTGCCTGGAATGGGAACGCCGATGTTGCCCGAAGCATTGGCCTGAAAATGGCAATCCGTTGCCAGCGGCGCGGTTTCGGTTGTACCCCAGGCTGACACCATGGGTACCGGATGTCCGACGTGCTGCGCGGACAAGCGCTGCAAGGCATCCCATAGATTCTGTGGCAACGCCGCCGCCGCATAGAACAGCACCCGGACCCGGGAAAAGAATGATCGCGCAAACGCGTCATCATGCTCGAGCGCCGCGACCAGCATGTCGAAGCCACGCGGCACATTGAAATAACAATTGGGCGCTGCGTCGCGCAGATTGCGGATGCTGGCCTGGAACTGCCCGGGCATCGGCCGACCTTCGTCGATGTACAGCGTGCCGCCATTGCACAGCACCATGTTGAAATTATGGTTGCTGCCAAACGTATGACTCCAGGGCAGCCAGTCCAGAATGACCGGCGGCGTTGTTTGCAGCCAGGGCCAGATCTGCACCCGGGCCTGCTGATTGCTGCAGAGCATGCCTTGGGTGTTCAAAACGCCCTTGGGTTCTCCGGTAGAACCGGAGGTGTAGAGAATCTTCGCCAAGGCATCCGGGCCGAGGCGCTCGAAAGCTGCCTGCACCTGAAGCTCGTCCGTTGATTGCAGTAGCTCCGCGAATGCTCTGCATTCACCGGCAACCGCTGCATCGGCAACCAGCTGCGCACAATGCACATCCGCAATGGCATCGAGCGCGGCGCCATAGATCTGCTGATCGCTTATGTAGATCAGACCGGGGTCGAGTTCTGCAATCAACTTGCGCAGCTTGTGGTGATCGCGTGATGCCAGCGAGTAAGCCGTCGAGAGCGCTGCCACGGGCACGCCGACATGCATCGCCGCCAGTGACAACAGGGCGTGCTCAATACTGTTTTCAGACAGGATGACTACCGGTCCGGGCCGAAGACGCGCATTCTCCAGTAGTCCTGTCGCGAGGGCGCGGACCTGCCTCAGAGCCGTCGCGTAAGAGAGCCTTCGCCACTGCCCGGAAGCATCGCGCTGCAGAAGAAAGTCTCGCTGCGGCGTCACTTGCGCCCAATGCTCCAGCCAACACCCGACAGCGCGAACAGGTTCTCCCAATGCCTGTGAAGAGGTCAGTATCAGGGCCTTATCGTCACGCCGATACAGCAGCGTCTTTGGCGAAGCGAACAAACCGCTCACGTCAGGACAAGACCTGGCTTTGCGAAACACTGGACTGCAGTACTTCTTGCAGCCATTGGGTATCAAGCTCGCGACCAATCAGCACCAGTTTGGAATGACGCGGCTCATAGGGCCGCCACACCGTCGTCGGATTGGCTTGCACAAGACCCTGAACGCCTTGCACCACGACACGATTGCGCATGCCCTCAATCGCCAGCACTCCCTTGATGCGCCAAAGGGACTCACCATATTTTTCGTTGATGCGAGCCAGTGCCTTGTTGAGCTGAACACCATCCAGCGGCGCCTCAGCCTCAAACTTCAAACTGCTGACTCCCGGGGTATGTGCAGTGCCGTTGGCATTGTTTGGTGGCGAAACCGGGGCAAACACAACCCGATCAAACTGGAATCCGCGAAGACAGAGCAGCTTTTCAAACATCTCTCCCCACGGCGCTGTGTTGAGATCAATGGATTCAATCTCCGCCGCGGCATTGGCCGCCGATATGCCTGCGCGAATTTCATTCTCGCTGCGGCCATCGGGCTGATCATCCAGCAAGTCCACCTTGGTCAGCAGGACGCGATCAGCGTATCCAAGCTGGGCCTGGGCCTCGACTGACTCGCGCAGGTTTCGGCGTCCATTGACGGCGTCAAACAAGGTCACAACACCATCCAGATGAAATCTGGAAAGCAGTTCCGTCTCGGCCATGAAGGTGCGCACGATGGGCCCCGGGTCGGCCAGACCGGTCGGTTCAATCAGCACCTGATCGAATGCAATCTCACCACGCTCTCGCTGCACTGCAAGCGAATGAAGCGCATTCGCCAGGTCACCACGAACGGTGCAACAGACGCAGCCATTGGTGAGTTGCACCACGGTCTCATCGCCATCGTTGAGCAGCAAGTCGGCGTCAACGTTGGTTTCGCCGTATTCATTCTCGATCACCGCAAAGCGTCTGCCGTGCGCCTCTCGCAAAATACGGTTGATCAGGGTGGTCTTGCCGGAACCCAGGAAACCGGTCAGCAGCGTGACGGGAATGGTGTGGCGATTCATCGAAGCTCAGCGGTCCTCGCGCTGCTGGCGTTCCAGCGCCGGCTCGCAAGCATCGATCAGCGCATCGATGTCTGCATTAGCGTCAATGTCGGCTGCACTCAGCATGACCCGTGCGAGACTCAAATCTGCCTCACAAACATCGGCCCAGCTACCCGGCTCGGTGCTGATGCAGACGCCGCAGGCTTTTTCCTGCTGTGCAAGAGACGCAGGCTCGGGGCACGCCACCCAGCCATCGGGCCATTGCAGCGACTGCGGCGTCTCAAACGCCAGCAAGGCAGGAACTCGATGAAAACGCGCGATATTGGCGATGGTTGAAAGCGCTGCGTGCCAGGCATCCATATCAACCGGCAAGGCCTGCTCACAAATCAGGATCGCCGAAGCGCCGCCCTGTGCAAACTCGCGGCACAAGGCAGACAAGGCACGTCCGATGAACTCGAAATCTTCCTGAGCGGGCGCAGCGTCACCCTTCAGTTGGCCCAGCAATGTCGCGGGTCCGGTGAGCGCGGCAAGGATGACCGGCTTGTCCTGTTCGCTTCGCGCGATGCGTCGCGTAGCCTCCAGAGAAGCTGTGAGCGCTTCTGACTGTTCCCAAGCAGAAGAAAAATCTTCCAGAGAATGCGGCAAGCTTGCGCTGCCGGAATCATTCACACGCGGCGGCCAGACATTGCGATCCACGTGCGCGCCCAGCGCCTGAGCCTCCATCGCCGACGGCGCTGCAACCACGAAAGCCTCGGTTCCCAACACCCGCCGCAGTTCGCCCTGACACTTGGCCAGGCGCGTCGGATCTGCCGTGACCTGCGCGGGGGGCAATGCCTCGATCTGGCTGCAGACCCCGTACATCAGCGGTGCAAACAGCGGTGAGTGCGGTTTGCCCGCGCCACGCGCCAGCTGCGAAAGACGACGCTGCCAGTCTGGCTTTCCGGACGCTGCGCTCATGAGATCTGACATCTGTCGTGAATATCAGGCACGCATCAACACCTTGTTAGGTTTGGCATCGGGCCAGGTCCCGTAGTACTCCAGAATTTCCTCCGGTGGCTTCTTCTTCAGCCATTCAGACTCGAATTCCTGGTACGGCCTGCCGCGTTTCTTGCGCGCTGCAAGCTCAGCCTCACGGGCCTCGGCGGTGGCGGAGAAATCAATCTGGCGTGCGTCCTCATCCCAGATGACCTTATAAATGTGCCGTGCAGACGCGGGTGTCACGGTGCCCTTGTCCAGATCAATGCCGACAGATTCCGGCTCTCGATCCAAGGGGTCACCATACCCGGTGCCACCGGCCGAGAATCCAAAAGTCATCACATCGCCATTGTCGTAAGGCCGCACCGAGCGCCCCAGGAATTCGGTCTTGTAGTCGCCCTTGACCGTCTTATTGCTGAGAATGTCCTGTAGCTCCAGCGTCAGTTCGCCGCTCCCCGCAAGCTGGTCCATGAGCTCCGACTTGGAAATGGAAATGCCAGGAACGGTGCAGGGCGCATAACCGCCAAACAGCGGCTGAGGTGTTTGCAGTTTGGTGTTGTCGGCAATGCTCATCATGTACACCTGTGGCACGTGATGGGCGACCCACATCTGTACGGTTCCGACACCGCCGCGATACTTTCCGTGCCCACAGCTGTCGGTCCAGTGATTGGACAGCGGAATCAGCAATGGAAACTCGTTTTCAGTGTTCTCGGTGTTGGGTGCGCGGCCACCATGCGCCCAGGGAAATCCGTAGGCGTCCATGCCGTCCTGATCGGGACGTGCGCCCTGGCCTTCAGTGTTGATCGAGTAGGCCAGCATGTCTGCGAACGGTGCGCCCCACTGCGAAAGCCCGGCCAGCACCAGAGCGTTTCCAGCATTGGCCATTGAGGCTCCGGCCTGCTTCCAGTTGGGGGTGCTGAACATGGTCTTGGCGAAGCAGTTGTGCACCGCGCTCATGATGCCGGTGGAAATCATCACCGAGTTGGAAGTTGCCGCACGCGGGTCTGGCGACAGGCAGGTGCCTTCTTCAAAACGAAAATCAATATTGTTGAATGTGCCGTTGGATAGCGGCAGCTCGTGAAACAGGTATTCGTAGATGTAATTGGTGAAATGCGCGATGGCGGCCTGCGGATGTGCGTTGTAGGACGACGGCGTTTCCGGCCCGGTGCCGGTGAAATCCACCAGGATGCGATTGTCATCCTTGTGCAGGGTCATGTAGCAATTGCGAACCAGCCCTTGCTTGAGGCCGACACCGTCGGAAAAATTCACGCAGCGATACTTGCCGTCTGGCCATTGGCGAATCAGGTTCTGCGCGCCGCTGTCAGCAGTCTGGATCATTTTGCGGAACAGCCCTCGCACGAACTCCGGGCCTTCGCGTTCGCACAGTTCGAGCAGACGCGTGCGCACGCGGTCGGCAGTCGTGCAACGCGCCTTCAAATCGACCGCGATCATTTGTGGCGCGCGCAGGCCAAAGGCCTGGAACATGCTCTCGATGTCTTCGTTGAGCTTGAAGTTCTGCCCGATTCTCATCGGCGGCAGGTTCATGCCCTCTTCAAAACGTGACACTGCTGAAACCGGCATACCGCCCGGCTCGATCGCGCCCGTCTCGGTGGTATGCACCAAGGCCACGGTCCAGGCGATCAGCTCGCCCTCGAAGAAAACCGGCATAGCCACCATCTGATCCGGATTGTGGACGCCGCCATATACGGCGTCATTGGCAAACCACAGATCTCCATCGTTGATGCCAATGTTCTTGCCGAAGGTGTGCTTGATGTACTTGATGATGATGGGCGGAATCACGGCATGCAGGTAGGTGCCCATCGATCCATTGATGATGTCGCCATCGGCGGTGCAGATGCCCACCAGAGAGTCTCCTGCAACCCCCATGGCGCAGCGACAGGAGCGCTGGAACACTTCCATGCCTTCGTCGAGGATGTCGTTGGTGCGCTGGAAACCGATCTCGAATTGCGCGGCATCAATCTCATCCGCCCATCGCAATTCATCGTCCGATGGCGGGACGGTCTTGAGCCAGGCAAGTTTCTGTTCGAGTGTTGGAATGGCCATGACAGGCTCCGGATTCAGACTTCTGGAAAGACCCGATGCGGGTCAGGACGAGAATACGTATGGCGACAAGCGCGCTCAGGCAAGGCTGGTTTCTGTGCTGCTGGCGCTGGCCACGCGGCGGCGGCGCGCACCCTGCTTCTGATCAAGCCGTTCCAAAATGCCGAGACGGTGCTTGTCTATGGAAAAACGACGGCCGGGCGGAACAACCACCGTTGTGAGTTCGGCTTCGATGATCGCCGGACCCAGCAGCTCGTTCCCTGCCTGCAGCAGATCAAACTGATAGATCGGCGTGTCCACGCTTTCCTGCAACTCCAGCCAATAGGCCTGGCGACTGCCGCTGCGCGCTGCAGAAGGATCTGCGTCCTGCATCGGGAACTCGGGGATCACCGGCTTGTGGATCGGCACAGTGACGCGCAGAACAAAGTTGTCGAGATAAACACCACCCGGACGGTTGACTACCAACGGGCTGAAGGCTTCCGAGAACTCCTTTTCAAAGGCATCGTAGGTCGCCTGCGCATCGTCGTCGCTGTTGATCTGCAATACCGGACAACTGGTGCGTTTCACATTGACCTGACCGCCGTAGAGCATGTCCAGTTCGAGCGAAAATCTGGCTTCGGCCGGGTCCAGATTTTCCGAAACGAGTTCGCGATGAGCCTTGTCCTTCATCTCCTGCACAACCTGATTAAAGGACTCTCGATCAATCACCAGCTTTTCGCTGACGGGCTCCATGAAAACCATGCGCCGTGACTGCTCGTACAGGTGCACGATATCCATGATCGACGAGCCCATGGCACAGAACACAGGCGCAGCTGGAAAGACCACGGCCTTGGGCACATCCGCCTGGAAGCCGGAGACATGCGTCGGCCCCGCGCCCCCAATGGCGAACAGCACAAAATCCTCAGGGTGGTAGCCCCGCATGTGCACCTCGCGCTTGATCGCCGATGCCATGTTCTCGTCGATGACATTGCGAATCATGGCGGCCGCTTCGAGCGTGCTTACACCGAGTTTGTCCGCAATCTTTTCCTTGATCGCTTTCTCGGCCTTGGCCTTGTTGAGCGGCATCTGCCCGCCAAAGTAACCGTCCGGGTTGATGTACCCAAGCACCACATCTGCATCCGTGGTGGTGGGCTCGGTGCCGCCCTGGTCGTAGCAGACGGGGCCCGGCATGGAACCGGCACTGCGTGGCCCTACAGTGAGCCTGCCGTTGGCATCCACACCGGCAATGGAGCCGCCGCCCGCACCGATGGAAATGGTCTGCATCATGGTGACGTTGACCATCCAGCGATCAATCACCGGTTTGAATTCGTAATTGCGCACCCCGGATTCCACCACCAGCGCTACATCAAAACTGGTACCGCCGACATCTCCCATGATGACGTTCTTGTACCCCAGCTTCTCTGCGAAATAGGCACTGCCCATCAGGCCGGCCACCGGCCCGCCGTTGAAGGTACGCGATGCTGGCGTCTTGAAAATGTCTGCCGAACCACCGGAGTTGTGGATCATGAGGAAAGTGCCGCGATAACCCTCTTCTCGCAGCTTGTCCCATGTCGCACAGATTTCGGTCTGCATGGCGTGCTGCAGATAAGCGTCGAGCACTGCCGTCATCGCTCGCTCGTACTCGCCGAGCTTGGCGGTGACCGCATGACTCATCACCACCGGCACAAAACCGATGTGGTATTCCTTGTATTCCTCGCGAATGATTTCGCGAACGCGCCGTTCATGCTCGGGATTGACGAAGGACCACAGCAGCGTCACGACAATAGCGCGCGCACCGCGGTCCATCAGGATTCTCAGCTTGCGGCGAACATCTTCTTCGTCGAGAGGCCGGATCACCGCTCCGGTTGAATCCACCCGCTCCTTGACCCCAACCACTAGATCGCGCGATATCAGCGGGTGTGGTTTGTTTTGTGCAGCCAGATTGCGACGCTCAGAGATGATCTGGCCATCCACCCACTGCGCACCACGGCCAATATGAATCATGTCCTCGTGGCCTTCGGTGGTGATGAAGCCGATGCGAGGCCCCTGCCGCTGCAGCAAGCGGTTCAGGGCGACCGTCGTCGAATAGCGAACGATGTCGATGCGTGGCAACAGTTCATCAATTTCCAGCCCTGCCTTTTCCGCGCCTGACTCCACCGCATTGAGGAAGCCCACGGACAGGTCATGCGGCGTGGTGGGCGATTTGACGATATGCCGCTCACCATCAAGTGTCAGGACAAAATCGGTAAAGGTGCCGCCCACATCAATATCGATGGAGTTCATCACATCGGTTGATTTACTCATGCGGCTTCTCCCATGCACAGCTTGCCTTCGCGGATGACCAGATCGCCTGATTGGATCCGCTGCTTGAGACGGTCTACGTCCAGTTCAATGTCGTGCGTGATGGGATGCCCCGGCGGCAAGTACTCGGTTTCAATCTGCCGGCCACATTGCGGGCAATAGAATTCGATGATGCGTGCCCAGTCCGGATCGGGCGAGAAGCTGTACTCGCCTTCGATTACCGGCGCATGGATTTCACGAGGATCGCGCTCTGCAACCAGACAGCCCTTCTTGTAGCTTTCGCGCGCTGCAATCAGCACCTGGCCGCAGCTGTGGCAATGCCACGACTCTGATTCGATATCCAGGTCCAGATATTCAGTGAAGCGAATGCGTTGGCTCATGCTGCTGTCCTCGGAAAATTGGGGTTCAACAGGAGGACGCGAAGAAGTCGGTTAAAAAGCGACGACACCCGATGTCTACTTCTCCGCGCCCGACCTGGAACCGCCTCTCGGTTAGTGCTTCAAATGCTGGTCAAACCATTCCACTGCCGCTTTCGCGGACGGATCGACCCACTCAGGGGTGTAAATCTGGTAATGCCCAATCGGATACTGCAGCCAGCGTTTGGGCTCACCTGCGGCATCAAACACCGCCTTGTAACCATCGATCTTGCAGAGATCGTCATCCTCGGCACCGATCAACATCAGCGCGCGCGGCGAAATCTTGTGCGCCATGTCGATGGGCCGATATTCCATCGTGGCTTCCGCAGACTGCCAGGGGATCTCGCAGTACAACTCCGGCATGGCATCGAGGCCAGCCTTGAAGAAGTCCTGCGTCTGCGGGCTCGCCAGCAGCGTCGCCGTGTCGGCCGCACCGCCCTTGCCGGTGAGCGCGCGCTGCCTGCGATCATCTGCCAATTGCTTGAGCAGAGCCTCGCGCTGTGCCGGTGAACGGATATCCATCAGCAAGCGGTAGCCGTCGCCATAACCCACCTGGCCGACAGCACATTTCACGCGATCATCCACACCAGCGGCATAGACAACGTGAGCGCCGCCATTGGAAGTGCCCCAGATGCCGACATTTTCCGAATCAACTTCGTCGCGGGTCTGGATGTAGGTAATGGCGTTGCGGATATCATCAATCTGCTCGAGCGCCTGGATGCGCCACTTCGGCCCCTCACTACCGTTGAAACCGCGATAGTCAAATGCGAGGGCGACATAACCTGCATCAGTAAAGAATTTTGCGTAGTCCGGCAGAATCAGAGAGCGAATGCCGCTATAGCCGTGGCAGAGCACAATCGCGGGGCGCTTCTGCCCAGCCTGATAATCGTCTGGCAGGTAGAGGTCACCGAGGAGCTTGCAGCCCTCGCTAAAGAAATGAACGTCACTCTGCTTCATCTTGAGAATCTCCGGTTGTGTGAGACCTTCAGCTTGGCAGCCTCGGACATGAAAATCCCTTGGGGCAACTACTGCGCGCTGCGGCGCAATGCAGCATTGCCATAGGCATCCACTTCACAGTTCCATCCGGGTGGTATCGGGCAGGTCATGGTGTCGCCGTTGATGACAGCAGGGCCGTTGAGTTGCGCGCCTGCGGCAAGCTGCTCCCACACCCAGGTGTCTGCCGACAGGGGTGGTTTGGCATCGAACTGCAGGTCTCTGGCTCCAGCCTTGGCCGCGACCTGACCCGGCTTGTTGTGCGCCGGTAAAGCGGCTTTGCCCAGCTGCAGATTCGCTGACAGTCTCAGCAGAACGATCTCCTGACCTTGCTGGCCTTGCAGCGCTTCGCCAGCCTGCTGCACGAAAACCGCATCGGGCGCTCCGGAAAATCTGAAAGCAATTGGCGCGTCCTGCACGGCACTTTCACGAACCTCCAGTTCTGCAGTGAACTCTGCTTTGTCCGGATCGAAACCTTCTCCCAGAAGATCACGAACGGCCTGCATATGGAGCCGATGCGCTGCATCCAGGATCATCGCTTTGGACGCTTCTCCCCATTGCTGGCCGATGCCCCGTTCGTAAACATGGGCAACGTCGGATACGGATGATCCGAAAGCACCAAATACCGGCCCATACTCAAAGGCATGAACACGCTGCATGCCCACTTTCTCAGCCAGAAGCGCCGCGAACATCGGGCCATTACCCCCGAAGGCGAACAGTGCAGTTTCCGCCGCATCCATGCCTGCTTCTTTGAGGGTAGACGTCACCAGTTCCGCCATCACGCTGACCGCCTCATCACGGATCATCAACGCCGCCTGCTCAACGCTGACATCAAGGGGCTTGGCGACACGCGACGCAACCAGCTTGCGTGCCTGATCGACCGAGAGCTTGCGCCGCCCACCGAGGAATCGCTCCGCGTCCAGATACCCCAGCAGCAGGATCGCATCCGTCAAGGTCGCTTCACGCCCACCGAGTGAATAACAGGCGGGCCCCGGCGCCGCGCCCTGACTCTCCGGGCCCATTCGCAAACGCCCGTCCTTCACTCTTGCCACGGACCCGCCGCCAATGGCCGCTGACCGCAGCATGGCGAAGGAGGTTTGCACAGGAATCTCCATCAGATGGCCGCCGCGCTGGAAGACGGGCGCGCCGTCGCGCACGACCGAGCACTTGGTGGTGGTGCCACCAACATCGAAGCACACCACGTCCTTGATACCGTACTCGCGTGCAACAAACGCACCGCCAAAGGTGCCGAAAACAGGGCCTGACTCGATGGTGTCGACTGCCTTGGTCTTGCCTATGCGCGCCACACCGCCGCTGGTCTGGCCAATGAGCAGAGCACCACGCCAGCCGTAGTCATCGCGCAGGATGTCTTCGGCCTTGAACAGGCTGGTCGCCAGATGTGAATGCGTATAGGCGTTCATGACCGAGTAGTGCGCACGGGTCTGGTCATGGGCGATCTGCGCCATATCCGAACCTAAAAGAACCGGCACGGAACCAATGATGTGATCCGGGTACTGGGACTCGATCACCCGCTTGATTGCGACCTCCTCGCGGTTGTCCGGGAACGCACCTTCCAGCGCGACACAAATGCGTCGGACACCCGATTCGAGCAGCGACTTCACCCCAAGCAGGATGTCCTTTGCTTCCGGGCTTTCCGGCAACCCCAGAACAGCGTCGGCATCGACCAGTTCATCGACAATGGCCGAACGTCCCTGACCGTACAGCTTTTCTTCCTGCCCCTTGCTGACGAGCAAACCGACTTTGGCGCCGCGTCGCTGGGCGAGCACATTTGTTGTGATGGTCGAAGACCAGCGGATCAGACTGACCTTGCGCAGAAATACATTCAGGTCTTCACCCTCACCGCATACCCGAGCGGCCTCGCGCAGACACTCCTGGAAGGAAACCGTGAAATCATGCGGGGTGGTGTCCACCTTGATGCAATGACGTGTGGCGCCGTCGGTGACGAGCGCGTCAGTCATGGTGCCGCCGGTGTCGATATCGATGGTCAGCATGCGATCTCCTCATTCCGGGGTCGGTCTGCTTAGTGCGCCGTCCCTCTGATCAAGCATAGTAGGGGGGCTCCATGAAAGCTGTGCAGACGGAACAATCCCCTAGCGACTAAGCATTATTGAGTAGTCCCTTGATCTTGCCCTGTGCAAGTCGGATCGCGGCCCCTGCCGGTGATGGCGAATGCGCTGATTAAGCTGAACATTCATTCAGCTTTCTCCAGTACTACAGTCGTCATTTGCCCTGTGGTATGTTCCTGCCGTGATCGGACGAACGGGCATTTTTGCTTGAGCGGCACGATCGACAATCAGACTCGGATCAAACCGGGCATTTCCAGAGGCCCGTTATGTCGATACTGGGCCGCCATCTGTCAAAGAATTAAACTGAATTTGAGGGAGTCACCAAACATGATCAGGAAGCTCATACCTTGGAGCCTGGCAACGCTTGCCTTGTGCATGCAATTGCCGACATTTGCAGCCGATGAGGTCGTGTCTCCGCGCGACCGCGGTTTTTACGTCGCACCCATGGGCACCTACATTTTGGCCGATGAGGACTGGCCTGCCGATGACGGCATCGGCGGCACTCTGGCGCTGGGCTATCGCATGGGCAGTCTCGCGCTGGAACTGGCTGGGTCCATGGTGGACCTCGATGCAGAGAGCGGCGGGGAAGATGTGGGCCTCGAAGCCTACGGCGCCAATCTACTGTACTTCCCCTTCAAAAAGGGGGTCGTATCAGGCTTGTACGGCATCATCGGTCTGGGCAACCTCAGCATCGATGATTTCGCCGTCACGACGACGACACCTGGCGGTCTGCTCACTCCCCCCACTACTACCACCGTGCGGTATCACGACTCAACTGAGTATGTGCAGGCCGGACTCGGCTGGCTGATTCCGCTGAGCTTTGGCAAGTACGATTTTGCGATTCGCGCCGAAGCCATGGCCCGCCACCAGCACCTCGAGATTTCTCCTACGCCCGCAGCGGGAGGCAATCCGGACATCGACCTCAACGACAGCGTGTTCAATCTGGGCCTGCAGCTTCCGTTTGGACTGCGCTCCGATCCGCCGCCTCCGCCGCCTCCGGCCCCTGTGGCTGTGGTCAAGCCGCTCAGCATCTGTGCTGATGGCAATGACAACGATGGCGATGGCGCAATCGACTACCCCGCCGATCCCGGTTGCTCCTCGGCCGACGACAGCGAT
>JBFIES010000014.1:0-23719 GCA_041603235.1 Panacagrimonas sp.
CAACGGCGGGCCCTTCACCCGTGCCAATGGCACCGTGAATCCAGGTGACACCTTGCAGTTGCGGATGGTCGCAGCAGGCGTCGCCAATGCCACACGACGGGCGATTGTCATCATCGGCAGAATCCGCGGCAGATGGGATGTAACCAGCGAAGCATTTCGCTAATCGCATTCGCCAAGACAAGTCTGACGGAGCATCCCCGGATGAGGGAGTAGAGGCATCCCATCCATCCGGGGGTATTTCGTACGACTAGGCACTGTAGTGGGGGAAAACGGTGGCCTTGTGGCAAGGCCTGAGTGCCGCCTTTCAGCCGCATCGCCAGCAAAGGTAGAGGTGCAGGGCCGGCTTGGAACTCTGGTCCCAACACCAATTCGGACGCAGGGGCATTCCCGCTTTACTTCAGGACGAAACCAAATTCAGCGAAGAACCAGCCGATCAGGCTCTTATCCCGGGTACGAGCTGAATACCGTCAGCAATCTATAACAAGGCTTGTGTCTGCAATTGGAAGCGCAAAGAGGTATTTCGTCGCGCAGTTTGCGTGGCGACATCCAACGTCCTTTACGTCCTCCTCACGCCACTTCAATTTGACAAAAGTGGCTGATTTCCTCCAATGCGGATGACTCCGCTTATCCGAAAACAGGAAAAGTGACTACAAACATCCGAAGCGCGGTCTACCGATCTGCCTCAGTTTGAGGCGAAACCCCCATCGCACTGAACATATTCACTGTCGCCAGCAGCTGCAGATAACGCGTCTGCACCAGTGAGTCCTGCGCATCAAACCAGCTTCGCTGTGCAATCAGAAGATTGACGAAATCGGTATCACCAGAGTCATAGCGAAGACTCGCCAGTTCATAAAGTTGCTCGTTGTTCACCAGCGCCTCGCGGCGCACATCCAGAAGTCGTTGCTGATAGGACAGATCATCCAGCGCTTCCAGCGTCTCCTGCATGGCAAGAAGAACAGCCAGACGATAATTGATCTCGCTGATACTCAGATCAGACTCCGCTGCCTCAATCTGTGCACGGATGCGGCCTGCATCAAACAGTGGCGCTCCCAAAGACGATGCCAGTGATGCCAGCCAACTACCTCCCCCGTTGAGCACATCGTCCAGACCCAAGCCTGCGCTCAGGTTCAAGCTGGGCCAGCGTTGCATGCGTGCCTGGAACAACGATGCCTCATCAGATCGCCACAGAACTTCTGCCAGTCGAATGTCCGGGCGATACTCCAGCAATGAAGCGGGTTGCATCAGACTGACATCCGGTAGCATCAGGTCTGCAAACGTTCCGGACAGCTCCGGAAGATCCAGTCGCTCCCGCCCCAGCAAAACCGCCAACGCGCGTTCCGTTGCAGACAAGGCACGCTCCAGATCCAACAACTGCGCGCGGGTTAAGAGCAAGGTATTGCGTTGCTGGTTGAGCTCGATTCCCGATGCACTTCCCGCTTCAAACCGCCATTGGATGAGTTCCAGCAGCGACTCACTGGCTTCGAGGTTTTTCTGCGCAATGAGATAGCGCTCACGAAGCGTGAGCAACTGAAAATAGGTCTGGGCAAGCGTGGACTGCAGAACCAGCATCTGCCCCTGGTAGATTTCCTGCTGAGCGATCACGGCCAGTTCTGCCCCGTACTCTGCCGCGCTGCGGCTGCCCCACAGGTCTACTGCGTAGGCAAGACCAAAATCCAGACTGCTGCCATGCGCACTGTCACCATGCTCCAGGTCGCGGCTGTTGCGCGTTGCCAACTGTGCACTGACGGAGGGCCAGTTCGCAGCGCCTTGCTGGGCCAACAATGCACCGGCCCTCTCGATGCGGGCCCGGGCGGTGAGCAGGTCCAGATTGTCCTGATGCAATGCTGTGATCAGAAGTTCCAGATCCGCCGAACCGTAGCGTTGCCACCAATGACTGTCGGGTCGCTCAGCCAGCTTCAGGTCTGACTGCTCGGCGTACACTGGCAGGGTTATCTGCGGTGTCGGCAGCTGCGGCAGATAGGCGCAGGCGCTGCAGAACAGACAAGCAATACTTAGAATCAGGATTCTCATGAACATCTACTCGTCCGCCAGTGCGGCGATCGGGTCCAGCGATGCAGCCTTGTGCGCCGGCGCATAGCCGAAAATCCAACCCACCAGCAACGATGTGAAAAAAGCCAGCGCCGGCGGCCAGAGTGAAAACATCACCGCGATGTTGGCCCACTGAAGCAGCAGCGACACCAGAAAGCCAAGTGCCACACCGATAAGACCCCCGAGCATGCACACCAGCAAGGCTTCAATATTGAACTGACGCAGGATGTCGCCACGTTTAGCGCCGGTCGCCATGCGCAAACCAATCTCGCGCCGCCGCTCGGAGACATTGACCAGCATGATATTCATCACGCCAATGCCGCCTACGAGCAGGGAAATTGCTGCCACAGCACCCAGCAGCCCGGTCAACGTGTCCTGGGTTTCGGTGACGGCTTCCACCAGCGAGGCCGTATTGCGAACGCGAAAATCCACGGCGCCATGTCGTTCCTTGAGCAAGCCGGTGATCGATGCCTCAACGGCTTCCAGTTGATCCGTGTCTTCTACCTTGATGGTGATATTGGACAGATATTCACTACCGAAGAACTTGAGCTGTGCAGTACTCATGGGCACAAACACTTCGTCGTCCAGATCGCCGCCACCGGCACTGGCACCCTTGGCCTTCAGCACACCTATGACGAGGTATGGCGTGTTGTTCATCAGCACGTACTGACCAATCGGGCTGCCCCCATGTGGAAACAGCTCCTCGACCACGGTCGAGCCCAGCAGCATCACCGATGCGTAGTTCTGAACATCGGCCTCGTCCAGAAAAACGCCCTGCGACAGTTCCCATCCGCGCACCGGAAAATAAACCGGCGTGACACCGCGAACGCGCCCGCTGTAGTCATAGGCGCCGTGGCGAAATGTGGAACGCGACTCGCGCTCAGGCGCAACACTCTGCACACCCGGCAATTCGGAAATGGCATTGGCGTCGGCCATGCTGAGCGTTGCGATATCGCCTGTGGCGCGAATGTTTCGTCCACCGGTCTGTACCTGGAGAATGTCTGTACCCATTGCACTGATGCGGTCCAGAACCTGGTGCTTGCCGCCGTCACCTATCGACATCATGGTGATCACAGATGCCACGCCAATAATGATGCCGAGCAGGGTCAGCAGCGTTCGGAATACGTTGTTGCGCAACGCATCAATCGCCAGTCTCAGGGACGCGATCAAACCCACGCGGCCAACGCGAGGCAGCGCTTTGCCTGGTGTTGCGCTCATGGCAACAGATGAGGTCCCCGTCTCTGGGAATTCTGATAAAGATTTTGCGCCACTGTCAGAGAGAATCTGGCCGTCTTTCATCTTCACGATGCGCTGCGCACAGCGCGCAACTTCTGCATCGTGGGTAATCAGCACCACGGTCGTACCGGCATCGCGATTCAATCTCTGCAAAAGCTCCAGCACCTGCTCGCCGCTGGCGGAATCCAGCGCACCAGTCGGTTCATCGGCCAGGATCACTTCTGCGCCGTTGATCAGCGCGCGGGCAATGGAAACCCTTTGCTGCTGACCGCCAGACAATTCTGCAGGCCGGTGGGACTGGCGATCCTGCATGCCCAGGTCATGCAGCAATTCTGCGGCGCGCAGGCGTGCCTGTGCCGGAGGCGTGTGCCGGTAAACCGCAGGCATCGCCACGTTGTCGAGCGCGGTGTGATTGCTTAGCAGCTGATAGCGCTGAAATACAAAACCGAAGGTTTGCAGGCGCAGGGCCGATAACTGATCCGCACCCAGACACGCAACATCGTGGCCTGCAACGCTGTAGCGGCCACTGCTGGGGCGATCCAGACAGCCAAGAATATTCATCAAGGTCGACTTGCCCGAACCGGACTGCCCCATGATGGCAACAAACTCACCGCGCCTGATGCTCAGACAAACCTGGTGCAGCGCACGTACCTGATGCGCACCATTGCTGAAGTAGCGACAGACACCATCCAACTGAAGCAGGACGGCCCCAGCCGAGCTAGAACCCACGGCGACCACCGCGGCCAGATCCGCCGAGCAGAGAATTGCTTTCCGCGCTCTGGCTGCGGCTGCGATCACCGACCACCACGGTGTCCCCTTGCTCCAGACCCTCCAGCACCTGAGCATAAGCCCGGTTACGCACGCCAATCTTCACGGGCACCGACTCGAATCGCTCTCCCTGTTTGCGCAGCACCTGCGAGCCTTGCTTGCTCTTGCGGACCGCGCCAAGAGGCACCACCAGTGCATCTTCGGCGCTGTCGCGCACAAAGAAGACTTGAGTGGTCATGGCATCCATGAGCATGCCATCCGGGTTCTCAACGTCTATGAGGGCCTGATACAAGACCACATTGTTGAGGATAACCGGCGTCGGCAACACCTGGCGGACCTTGGAATACCAGCGCCTTTCGCCGCTACCAAAAGTCTTGAAGTAAACATCCATGCCCTTGTTGAGGCGAGTGACATCGGCCTCGGACACCTGCGCGCGCAAGGTCAGCACGTTGAGGTCCGCGATCTTGAGCAGCAGCGGCGCGTTCTGGTTGGCGTTGAGCGTCTGACCCTGGCGCACCGAAATGCTCACGACCGTGCCGCTGATGGGAGCATAGATTCTTGAGAACCCGAGCGTGGCTTTATCGCCAGCCAGCGATGCAGCGTCTGCCTTGATCTGCGCCTTCATCGCGCCAATGCGGGCTCGCAGTATTTTCTGATTGGCCTGACTCTCCAGCAGGGCGTCCTGACTGACCGCTTTTTTCTCGAATAAATTCAGATTGCGGCGTGCACGCAATTCCGCCAACTCCAGTTCGGCCTGCAACTGTTTGAGCTGCGCGCGGTTTCCCTCGAGGCTGGCTTCGGCATTCTGCACACGCGTTTCGAAAACGGTGGCATCGATCTCGACCAGAAGTTGCCCTTCCTCAACCGACGCGCCTTCCTCAACGTGGATCTTCTCGATTTGGCCGGAGACCTGTGCACCTACCTCCACGTAGCGCCGGGGCTCCAGCGTACCGCTGGCATTGATGGTGTTTTCGATCGAGGCGCGCTGCACCTGCTCGGTGAGCAGCGCGGCCTGCTCAGAATCACCACGAAGATAGAAGTAGCCGCCAATAGCGGTAACAAGCAGTAAGGCAAAGAGGCCTGCATGAAGCCAGCCTCTTCTGAAAAGCTGTGTCATCAGTTTTACTCGTTGGCTGGCATTTCTGCTGGCGTTGAATTTCCTCTTTGATTAACGAACGAGCGCTCAAATCGTTTACGCAGATATCGCTTCTTGGTGACAAAGCTCACCAAACCGGAGAAAACCATGACAAAACCGAGCAAGCTCATCAGCAGCAGCAAGACCGTGTAGGCAGCATTCAGATGATGTCCGGTGTGCAATGGCACCAGGATCGAGAAGACCTTCTCGGCAAAACTGCGTTCACTGAAGAGCGAAACCTTCGTCAACCGGGAATGGGTCTGATCAACGCTGACCCGGCTCGCAGCCATGCCCAGCCAATCTCCCGGTGCCAGAAATACAAAGTCCAGCACCTTGGGCTGCGGTTTTCCGGACCCGGCCTCTGCTTCATTTTGGCGACCTTTTCCGCGCTGTCGCGGATAGCGGATCTGGGTCAGCTGTGCGCCCTCGGGCATATGCGCCTGTGCCGCTGTGAGCCATGCCTCCCAGTTGTCGTCGAGTTGCACCGCATCCATGGTCGGAGCCGCGTCTCGCTCAATACCCAACAGCCCCTGCACAACGGAGCGGTAGGTGATCGATGCACCGGTCAGAGCCAGAAGAACAATGGCTGCCAGCACCACCACGCCACTGCTCATGTGACTGACATAGAAATGTTTGCGCTCCGTCCCCTGCGGCAAAATCTGCCGCGCCTTGAATATGCGCCGACGCGGCCACCAGAGCCAGAAGCCGAGCAGACTCAGAGCGAGGCTAATGAGGCTGGACCAGGCCACAATGACCTTTCCTTCCACACCCCAAAGCCCCTCCCTGCCCAGCAGCAGATTGCGGTGCAATTGCAGAACCGTGTTGAAAAAGCCCTCGTTATGCGACTCCTGATGTCTTGCGGAGGCGAGATCATCTATGGGGTGCGTCCAGCTCTCGCCTCGTGTTGCCACCTGGTAGTAGGGCGTCTCCGGCGTGGGCATCACCAGACGTCCAATGCCTTTCCTGTCTTCGGTGATCACGGAAATGGCGGCCGCATTCTCCTCATGACTGGTTTGGCGATAGACAAACTCGGCATTGAATGAGCCTTGCTCATAGCGCTGGATCAGCTCGTCGACTGCCGTCAGCGCGCCGGTGCCAAAGGTCACGATGAACAGCAGGCCGATCGGGAATCCGAGCCAGCGATGCAGGGTGAGAAGGGTTTTCTTCATGATTGATCTTGTTGCGTTTGCGAGCCGCGGCTTGAGGGATGAGGCAGGACCTTTCCCAGTGATTTCTGCATCACTCTTGTGCCTCAGGTATGACTCCACTGGCGCAGAAGGTTGTGGTAGACGCCCGTCAACTGGATGATTTCCGGACTGTCCTTCAGGCGTTCACGCAGCGATTGAATGGACATATCCATGTCAAACAGCAGCGATCGCTTCTCATCACTGGCCACCATGCTCTGCAACCAGAAGAAAGACGCCATGCGTCGCCCCCTGGTCACCGGTGTCACGCGGTGCAGTGCGGTTGACGGGTACAGCACCAGATCACCTGCGGGCAATTTCACTTTCTGTGCGCCAAAGGTGTCCTCAATGGTCAGCTCGCCACCTTCGTATTCCTCTGGATCAGACAGGAACAGGGTCATCGAAAGGTCAGTGCGCACCTTTACCGGCGTGCCGGGTACCTGGCGGATGGCGTTGTCCACATGCACACCAAAATTGCCGCCCGCCTGATAACAATTGAAAAGGGGCGGAAAAATCTTCAGGGGAAGCGCAGCGGACAAGAACAGATTGTTGGCTGACAGAGCGCCGAGAATGCGATCACCAAGCTCGCGGGCCAGCGGAGCGTTTTCCGGCAACTGCAAGTTGTTCTTGGCCTGGGCGCTTTGAAAGCCAGCGGTTACCGCACCGTCGGTCCACTCTGCATCCAGCATGAGGGACTTCATTTCCTTGACCTGCGTGCGGCTCAGAACCGAGGGAATTTTCAACAACATGTGCAGTGCTCCGACACGCCATCCAATTTCATCAACGCGGGGATCGACCGGCCATAAGCTGGCCGATCCCCAACACTTACAAACAAGTACTGCGCCTAGAACGAGTAGCGCGTGCTGAAGGTGAGCAGTCGTCCGTCACCGGGAATGAAGTGCCCGCCACCGAGCTGGTCTTCATACTCCTCATCAGCAAGATTGCTGCCGTTGATCTGCGCCGACCATTGCGGGTTGATCTGGTACGACACCATCATGTCGAACACCACATAGCCGTCAGCCTTCTCGCGACCCGCTGGATCAGAACTGTTGTAGCGCTCACTGATGTACTGGGCACCCAGACCGGCGGCAAACTTCTCGCTAAAGTCGTATCGGCACCAGCTGCTGATGGAATGACGCGGGGTGCGTGCCAGCTCCTGGCCTTCCTGCACCTGGTCATCGCCATCGGCGCGGACGACTTCGCTGTCCTGCAAGGCGTAGCCAACCGTCAGTGAAAGGGCTTGGGTCACCTGCCCGGCCGCAGTCAGTTCGATACCCTGCACTCTTTGCTCGCCTCTGAGAGTTTCAAAGCTGGTGCCCACATCGAAGGGATCATCCGTGCGCGCCCTCTTCTTGTCGGTGCGGAAAATTGCAGCGCTGGTAAACAGACGGCCCTGCATCAGCTCCCACTTGGTGCCCACCTCGTAAGTAATGCTCTCTTCCGGATCGAGATCATTCTGGTTGCTGGTTGCCGCGGTAGATGCTGTCAGGTCTTCAGCCGAAGGATTGAATGAGGTCCCTACTCCCAGATAGATGCTGCCGTTCTCCACAGGCTTGTGGACCAGACCTGCGTTCCAGCTCAGCTCCTTGTTCTCGGCCTCGATCTTGACAGACGGGTCGGCGCCGCCCAGATCGTAGAAGTACTCGGTTTCGAAGATGTCATAGCGCAGCCCCAGAGAGGCCTGCCATTTGGGAGACAGGGTCAGGGTGTCGAACAGAAAGAACGCGGTGGTGTCACCTGTTGCCTCATTGATCTTGCTGCCACGCGAGTAATTTCCGGTGTAAGCCACGCGCGCATTGGGATTGAACAGATCAACCGTTTCAGGGCCGGTATCGAGATTGTCCGTGCCGCCGTCGTCGTAGTCCCAGCGCTCAAACTTCTCTTCTGCCAGTTCGACACCGCTGACCACGTCATGGGTGATCCCGCCGGTCTTGTATTGGCCGATCAGTTCCAACTGGACGACGCGCAGGCTGTCTTCGGTGTCACGCGTCTTCTCACCAGCCAGACTGATGCGATTTCCTTCTCCATAGATGCGGGTGCCGCCCACTTCTTCATATGTGAATCGCGGCGCGTTGACCACTGACTGACGCTCTACGCCGCCGATGCGTGCCACCGCACGGATCATGGTGCTCTGGCTTAGATCGTATTCGTACTTGCCGGTCACGGAGTGCGCCTTGATGTCCTCAAAGTCGCGGAACACATTGCCGTAGAAGTTGCTGTAGTCGACAGGTGGAGGCCCGCCCTCGTGTGCGGCCAGGTCATCAGCAATCACGCTGGTGGGCACGCCGGAGTAGTTGGGCACCCAGGGCAAACCGTAGTCCGGCAAATTGTCCTGATTCTGGTAGTCGGCATTGATGCTCAGCCGCGAACCCGTCCCCAGACCGGTAGCAAAGGACAGCGCACCGGCGTAATTGGAGTTCTCAACTTCATCGCGTCCGGCAACCTCGCCGTCGTCACCCAGAAGATTGATGCGCAGCGCCGTGGTGCGGCCCAGCTTGATGTTGCTGTCGGCCTGCAGGCGATAGTCGCTCTCGGTGCCCACGCGCACACTCAGATCGGTGAAGTCATCGAGCTTGGCCGTCTTGGTCTGCAGATTGATGCTGCCGCCCGTTGAGCCACGACCATAAACCGCAGAGCCGGGACCCTTGGCCACTTCCACCGCTTCAACGTTGTAGATGTCACGGGTATAGCCAGCGATATCACGAACGTTGTCGATCATGATGTCGTTGCGTGCGTCAAACCCTCGAATGGACAGCTGGTCTCCGGTGGGTGTGCCACCTTCACCTGCCGCCAGGGAAATCCCGGGCACGTTGCGAAGCGCATCGCGCAAGCTGTCCGCACTTCGGTCCTGCATGACCGTCTGGGGAATCACCGCAATGGTCTTGGGCGTGTCCAGCAAGGGCTGGGTGTACTTCTCGGATGTGGACCGATTGGCCTTGTAGCCTTCCTCTGCATCGGCCTGAACCTGGACACTGGGCAAGGTCTTGGACTCTTCAGCCAGCGTGGCCGCGAGTGGAAACGAAGCGCCAATGGCGATCGCCAGCGCATTGCGCGCGAATCTCACCGGCTTTTGTCGTTTTGCGTGCATCTTGTCTAACCCCTTAATAAGTCGATTAATTTTTCGCCCCAGTCCCTGCTTGAATCTGATCCCAGTTGGTGAGAAGCGCAGCGAACAATAGGTTCAGTTTTCATTTAATGCAAATCATTCTCGTTTACATACGTATTTGATGGTGCAATACTTCCCGGAGTTGCGAGGGCACGTGCACTCGCGTGTCTGTCAGTACTGCCCGGAAGCTGCGCTTGAAACCAAGAGAGACTTTGAGCCGACCGCGTCTGCGTCACTCGCCGGACGCAGGATTGATGTGTGGCCAAACTTGCGCGCTACAGCCGTCCTCCGGCGGCTGTGCCAGCGCGCAGCACGCGAGCGAAAACCAACCATGAATCCTCGGCAATCTCGTGGCGCCCTGGTGGCCTTGCTGATTGTGCTCAGTGCACACGCCGCCGGACTCACCGCACTGCTGCGCACTTCCGTTACGCCTGCCAGCACGGTGGTCCCGCCCACGATTCAGGGCGTCGTCATTCCCCTGCCCCCGGCTGAGGTGGTTCAGGCACCCAGCAAGCAGCAGGAACCACCGCCCAAACCCAAACCGGTCAAACGCAAGCCCAAACCGAAGCAAAAGAAAAAGCTGCGCCCCAAACCAAAGCCCAAGTCCGAACCCTTGCCAGAACTCGCCCCTTCGGAAACGGCCATCAGCACGCCGCCGGAAGAAGAATTGCCGGAGCAGATTCCTGAACCGGCACCGCCTGAGGTTCCCGTTGAGAAAGAAGCAGAGGAATCGGGCGCACCTATCGTTCCTCCTTTCGTCGACGCCAATCAGGTCAACAACCCTGCTCCTGTCTATCCACGCACCTCGCGTCGCAGAGGTGAGGAAGGCGTGGTGCTGCTGGACGTTTTCATCCTGCCTGATGGCAGCGTCGGCGAACTGCGTCTGCGCAAGTCCAGCGGCCACAAACGTCTGGACGACACCGCCATGGAAGCTGTCCGCCAGTGGCAGTACCAGCCCGCCATGCGCGGCGACAAGGCGATCTCCTTCTGGTACGTCCAGCCTCTCGAATTCTTTCTCAACCGATAAGCAGAACCATGCAAGAAAATCCCTACGGCGTAGAAGCCCTCTGGCTTGAAGGCGATTCCGTCATCAAGAGCGTTGCCATATTGCTCCTGCTGATGTCCGTCGCTTCCTGGTTTGTGATCCTGTGGCGCGGATGGGGCGTGTTCCGCGCACGCCGCGCACGTCGCGCTGCGGTGGCTTTCTGGCACACGCAATCTTTTGAAGATGGTCTTTACCGTCTCGGCGACCCGGACAAAAGCCCTTTCCGGCGTCTGGCCGAAGAAGCGCAGGCCGCTGTTGATCACCACAGCCAGCACCAATCCGACCTGCACGGAAACCTGCCAATGGCTGATTGGCTGACCGGCTCACTGCGCGCCTGCGTTGATCAGACCGTGGATCAACTGCAACGCGGCATGTCGGTACTCGCATCGGTAGGCGCAACTGCGCCTTTCGTGGGCCTGTTCGGAACCGTGTGGGGCATCTATCGCGCCCTCGTCTCCATCGGGATCTCGGGGCAGGCCAGTATCGACAAGGTCGCCGGCCCTGTCGGCGAGGCCCTGATCATGACCGCCTTCGGCCTCGCGGTCGCCATTCCCGCGGTGCTCGGTTACAACGCGCTGACGCGTGCCAACACTGGCCTGCTGTCACACCTGAATCGCTTTGCGCACCAGTTGCACGCCTATTTCCTCACCGGCGCGCCGCCGGCGCACTCACGTGCAACGACGCTCAAAGCGGCTGGCGGGAGAGCCTGACATGGCGTTCGGAGGCGGCCTGGATGATGTCAACGCACCGATGAGTGAAATCAACATGACGCCGCTGGTGGATGTCATGCTGGTTCTGCTCATCATCTTCATGATTACGGTTCCGGTGCTCACGCACTCGGTCAAGGTTGATCTTCCCCGGGTCGATAACCAACCCAACGAGATCGACCCTGAAACCATTACCGTCGCAGTCACTGCCGATGGAAAGGTCCACTGGAACGAAGAGATCCTGCCACTTGAGCAACTTGAAAAACGGCTGAACAAAACCGCCAAACAAAGGCCCCAACCGCAGGTTCACATTCGCGGCGACCGCCACGTGGAATACGAACACGTGATCCGCGTCATGGCCAGCGCACAAAGAGCCGGCATCGAAAAGCTCGGTTTTGTTACCGAGCCTTCGACGCCGGAATAGGAGGCCTCAATCAGCCTTTAATGGGTCCCACTTTGCGAACCGCTGGCGGCAGGCCAGTGGGATCAATCAGCTGATCAAATTTCTTCAGGTTGTGAGCGTGCGCAATCTGATGCAGATGAAAAGCGTTCTGCATGGCCACGTCTCGACCCTGTGCGTCCATGCAGCCGTTGACGGCCTTCTTGGCCAGCTTCAGTGCAAAAACAGGCTTGCTTGCAATTCGTTCCGCCATGTTCAGCGCCGTATCTGACAATTCTTCACGCGGCACAACCTTGTTGACCATGCCCCAGCTGTGCGCTTCCTGAGCGGTGAACTCGTCGCTGGTGAACAGCATCTCCTTGGCCTTGCGTGCGCCTAGCTCCCAGACGTGGCTGAAGTATTCAACGCCGCCCACGCCAATGGTGACCGTCATGTCGCTGAACTTGGCATCATCACTGGCAATGATGATGTCGCAGGGCCAGACCAGCATCAGACCACCGGCGATGCACTTGCCCTGCACCGCAGCAATAGTGGGCTTCGGAATATTGCGCCACCGCTCGCTGAAACCGACATAGACTTCTTCTTCGCGCGCCATCTGCGATTCCACTCCGCCGCAACTGAATCCGCAAACCGGATGCACGGTGCGGAATTCCGCCATGTTCTTCGGGTAATCCTTTTCCATGAGGTCATGGCCAGCGGAAAAATGCTTGCCGTTTGCGGCCAGAATAATCACGTGAACGTCATCGTCATGAGCGGCTCGATCAAACGCCTCATTGAGTTGATACAGCAGTCTCGTGTCCTGGGAATTGGCCTGATCCGTTCTGTTGAGCGTAATCCTCGCCACATGCTTGGCGGGCATTTCATAGGTGATGTATTGCGGCGAATCAGACATGGATCTTCCTGTTTTCTATGGATGATGTGATGCTCGCAACACCCTGCGAACACGCGGATGGCCAGAGAATACATCAGGCCTGCAAGCCCAAAACCGGCAAACTGAATTGAGCCGCGTCATTCCCCCAATCGCGGACAGCGGCGCCGCAATAAGCCGCATCTGCTGCGGCCAGCGCCCACGCGAACAGTAGCGCCGAGGGCGCTCGGAAGTATTGCGAACGACTGCAGATGCCGCAGCAACAGGGCCGGTGACAAAACTGGATTGCGGTGGTCAGACCGCATGCAGGCACCTGCGCCAGCTAGCGGCGCATCAGAGCACTGAGAAACCGACTCGAAACGGCCCACTGGCTGGTCCAGTAGCCGCTGACCTTGGGCAACTCATCATCCACGTCCGCCACGCGCCGGTCATAGAAAGTATGTAGCTCTGCCTCGGGCAAAGTCACTGATGCCGGGAAGTTCTCCGCCGGGACGAACGCCAGTCCGAAGAACGGTGCCAGGGGCAGAAAGCCGACAACCGGCTTGTTGCAGGATGGACAGGTTCCACGTGAGACAGCAGGCGGGAGCCTGAGTTTGCGAAATTGCAGTGCAGGACTCACCGGCCTGGCAATCTGATTGGACCGAACCGCAACAATATCGGCGAAGGGTTTTGCGTAGACCGACTGGCAGATCCGGCAGTGACACTTGAAACGCAGGAGCGGCGAACCGGAAACCTCCACCTCGCCGTCGCCGTCGCCACATGCACAAGTACATCTACTCAGCATCTGAAGCTTCCTTCAAAAGATGGGCAGAACCTCCCAGCCAATGTCACTTCTAGCCGCACGACCTAGTGTGCGCCGGCCAGCCAGCGCTCTGCGCCAATGGCATCCATGACCAGCTCCACCGAGAACGCAGCCAGAATCATTCCCATGATCCGCGTCAGGATAGAAGCTCCGCCCCGCCCCAGCACCCGCATGATCTGCGTTGACATCAGCAACAGGCCCAAGGTCACCAGCAGAATCACCAGCATCACGCCTGCCGTCAGGGCCTGCGTGGCAACTGGGTACTGGCTGTTATCCGTCAACAGAATGACCGCCAAAATGGCGCCGGGCGTTGCCGTTGCAGGAATGGCAAGCGGAAAGACCGCGATGTCGTGCCCTGGCTCCTTTTCACCACTGCTGGCTCCCGAGCCGAAAATCATCTGCAGCCCGAAGAGGAACAGCACGATCCCCCCGCCCAACTGAAACGAGATGAGCCGGATACCCATGGACGTGAGCAGTATCTGCCCGATCACAATGGCCCCCAGCAGAACCGCTGCGGAATAGGCAATGGCGCGAAACGCGGTCCGGCGTCGCTGCACGGCATCCATCCCGCCGGTCAGACCAGTGAAGATGGCAAGCGTGCCGATTGGATCAATCGTCGCCCAGATGATGAGTGCATCCTGCAGGAGTTTGTCGAGTAACAGCACGAAGAGAACCTGTTGGCCCGAAGGCGCGGGTAAATTTGAGGCCTAGCTTTGACAACGAATCCTAGCGGAGTTCTCCGCTGTCCGTCGCGTCCAGGGCGAAAGAAACAGCAGGCTTTCGTACCACAGCCCGGTCAAATCACGGCGTTTCGTGGTGTCCGCCTGGCCCCATGCATTCTGAAACTGGGGCGACCGCCCCCACCAATTGCCCAGTACCAGACCTGCCCCAAAAGCACGCCAGACATGGTCAGCGTGCTTTTTGGGGCAGGCATTGTCCGCATCTCTGGTGCGGCAATGCTGAAACGCTTAGTGCTTGCGTTTGTCGTCCAAGCGGCGATCAAGTTCTACCAGGTATGGCGCCACAAACCCCTGGTAACGCGCCTTGAAGCTGTCTGGAAGATTTTTCCAGCCAGTGATGCTAACCCTGCAGTTGCCAGCACCACAGCGACACTGATCGGGAAAGTAGTCGATTGAGTAGTTTCGCATCGCGTAGTCGAAGGTTACTTCGTCCCCGATGGCGATACTCCGGAACGCAACAAAATTATGAGCCCCGGCGGCATTCAGCTTGATGCCGCAGTTCGGGCTGCAGGAATGGTTAACCTTGGTAATCATTCCCGAGTGCAGTGCATACCGGAACTCAGCCATTTGTGACGCATGCGGATGATTGCTATCGAGATTGTCGTCCTGAATGACCCCACGCATGACGATGTCGCTCTGGGAGAACGGCGCCGTGGCAAAAATTCTTTCCCCTTTACCGGGGGTTTCCAACAGTTCGTATCCTTCGCTCATGATGCTGTGTTGCTCTAGCGAGCGCTTGGCCCAAGACATCCACGCTAGCACGTTTCCGAACCATCCCTTCTCCACGCAAGCGCAGAATGAGCTTGATTCCTTGCCTCATGTCCACCGGGGAACCGCCGCAAAAAGAATGAATCCGATCCGCGCCAGCATCGACCGACCTGCCTAATCTTTCTGCATCAGGTGATATTCACCGTCAGCACTGAAGCCCTTTGAAATGGTCTTCCAGCCCTTGGCCAGATAAAAGTGCAAGGCTTCCAAGTTGGCCGATACACACTTGAGTTGAGCAGGTCGGCCGACGGCGTCCAGACAGGCTGCCAAGAGCACCGAACCAGTCTTCTGACCGGAGTATTCTGGCAGCACGAAGAGATGATGAATGAAGTTGTCTGGCACCCAAACAGAAACAAAACCCACAACACGACCGTCAAGCTCGGCGACCCATATCCTTTCTCCCGCCGTGTCCCGATCAAAATCACTCGCGCGCAGCTGATCCGGATCAAGCCAGTGAAACCGCTCCAATCGGGTATTGAGATACACGCCTTGAAGTGACGCCGCGTCGCTTGCAAGCGCTTCGCGAACCCGCCCGCCTAAATCCTGAAACCGCTTGTCATTCATCAGATCGCTGCTTGGCAGGAATTGCCCGAGACTTCAGACAGGCCGCGCTCCCCTCCAGACTGACCGTCATGAGAAAGCGCTTGAGCTGAACACCGCTTCGCTCAACCACCTGCTCTTCGGCTACCTTGAACCCTTTGGATGCGAAGAAAGGCCGGGCTTCGGTGCTCGCTTCCGTAGACAGCTCCGCGACACCGTTTGCCAGAAGTTTCTGCACAGCGGCGTCGTAGAGTCCTGATGCCACCCCTCTGCGCGAGAAAGCTGGAGCCGAGAAAAGCAGTTCGATGTGGCCAGCCCAGGTAAATGAAACAAAGCCGGACACCTGCCCCTCGCGTTCTGAAAGCAGGGTTTCCAAATCTGCCAAGCGAGCGCGCCACTGCTCCAAATCCGGAGGCACTGGAGCCCAGGCGGCCAGTTGAGCCGGCGAATAACTGCTTGCGGCAATCTGATGCACCGATGCCGTGAACAAGGCGACGATCGCTTCGAGGTCGCAGTTGGCAGATGGCCTGATGATCACTGGCGAGGCGCCAAAGAGCTACGGTCTGGTTTGCCTACCCACAAAGCAGGCCCGTTTGCCCACCAGAAAAAGTGCTGACCAGGAACCTGCGTCCTCATCCCGCTGTGCCGCCGCGAAACCCAGATCAAGTGGATGATTCAGCTGGCCAGATCGAATGCCACCTTGTACAGACCGTTCTTCGGCATGGCCATGACCTTTTGCACCATGGGAGCAAATAGATCGAGCGACAGTTTCGCATGATCGGCATCGAATGCCAGGTTGTCGTACTTGGCAATGAAGCGCTCAGTTCGATCGTAATTCTCGGAGCCCTTGAACTGATCTCGCATGTTGCGATCCATGCCCAGGTGATGAAAGAAGTTGTATCCCTGAAAGATGCCGTGATGCTTGACCATCCAGAGATTGGCCTCGGAAATGAAAGGCTGAAGAATGGCCGCCGCCACATCGGGATGATTGAAGCTACCGAGCGTATCGCCAATGTCATGCAGCAAGGCGCAAACGATATATTCTTCATCCTCTCCCGCTTCTGCTGCACGTTCTGCGGTTTGCAGGCTGTGTTGCAACCTGTCGATAGGAAAGCCGCCGTAGTCGCCATCAAGCAAACGCATATGCGCCAAGATTCGATCAGGCAGCCCTGATACAAACTTTCTTTGCTCCCCGATGATGAACTGCCAATCTTCTTTCGTGCTTTCCGCAAAAGACTTGAAATTTGTTTTCATTCTTTTTCTCTAGCTCTCCGGTTTATTCAAGCATAACCGACCGTACCGAATCACGGTCACTGAGCACGGTCATTTGATGCCCGGGTTTGCAAACCCAAGAAGAGCACGAAAGCCCAAAGGCGTTGTTTCGTCGAAAATTGATTAGCTTCATCTGCCATCTGAAATCGGCTGATTCACTTGCTTGGAGGACTGGTGAAAGCGCTCCAGTACACGCCCCCGGAAACCTCAAGTTGCGCATGCTCCTGATACGAGGAAGTCGACAAGCGAAGGTGGTCTGGAAGAGCTCTCCCCGTAGCCTCCAAGGCTCAGCGCCGGTGGCCGCCCAATGCGCCATACCGCGCATGCTGTTGTTGGGCCAACCGTAGTCCTGCATCAGAACATCGTATTCGTGTTAGCCGACTTTTCCGGAACTACCTGAAGTACGTCCCAGTGCTCCACGATCTTACCGTCGGCATCGAGCCGGAAGATGTCGATACCAGCCCAATCTTTGTCGCCGGGCCACTCCTGGTAGCAGTGCAGTACAACGTGATTCCCTTCAGCAAGCACCCGCTTGAAATGCACGCGCTTGCCTGGGTACTCCCTCGCCATCCGTTCGAAGTATTCAATGAAGGCGTCCTTCCCGTCAGCGACCTCCGGGTTGTGCTGAATGTAAACGTCGCCGGCATATCGCTCGATCGCCTCGGCCGGCCGGCATTGATTGAACATCAGATCGTAGAACGCAGTAACAGCCTTCTTGTTTTGCTCAAGTTGATCTTTCACCGGCGACACTCATGCATATCCGCGTAACGCCGTGTTAAGCCGCCGCTGCGCGACAGCACGTCAATGAACATCGGAGCATCTCCCAGCGGTCGGCTTGGACACATAGTTAGCGTGCCCTCCACAGAGCAACGCCACAAGAAGCGCACTCGTCGGCGAAGCACGATGGCCAAGGAAAGAAGAACAGATTTGCCGCACTTTTTTGGAGAGAACCGATTCTTGCAGCGCGGGCACGCACCGAAAAGCAATACCAACGACAGCACGAATGCACAAATCCATGCGAAGACGGCCAAAGCAAGAATTGAATTGTGCCTTGCTTCTGGTACGGCGAAGTCCACCACAATAATTGCCACGTACACAAACACCGAAACAACTAGGGTGCGCCGCAGCAGTAGGCGATAGCGGAGTGCAGAGCGTACGCTCGGAGCCAATTGTTCTGATGCAGTGTGACGCTTCATTGGCACTCTAACGCCCGAGTTCACCCGCGGCCCGCGAAGCGGCGGGTGGGACGTCGGAGTGGAACTCATGGTTAGGCTTCATGCTCATGGCGCCAACCCTTTACTATGCGCTCGATCAGCAGAGTGTCGTTGATTACGCCGCGAATGGGCAGTTGCTCCATGCCGGGCTCCAATCTTCCCACTTTCCACTCCTTGGTGCCGTCCCACAGCCACCAAGGACCGTAGCCTTTGGGTGTGCGCATTGATGCACGAAACAGGGGAAAGGCCTGTGATGCGCATGGGATAGCTTCGTGGCCGACGATAGTCACGATCCGTCTAGCGCACGCGGAGCCGAGTGGGAAGAACGTGATGAACTGCGGGGCTTGAGCCACCAAATTTTCGAATAATTCCGGCCGGGCCGCATGGATGCCTGCTAGGACCCGAATGAGGGCGCCGTACTTCGGTGTCCGTTGGTGCTCGTGTGTGTAATGGGCGTAAGCGAAGCCGCGCGGCGTCTGTATTTCGATGACATCTCCGATCTTGGGACGGACGCGACTAACCGAGTTCATGAAGCCCAACGCCCACGCTCAGCCGCAAAATGTCCGGAGCGAAGCGAGGGGTATTTTGTCGGCTGGAGCGGCTGGCTAGGTTTCATTTGCTTTGCAACTTATGACGCCAGATACCAATGGATAGTCAGTGCAAAACCTCCTGTCGCAAACAAACTCACTGATTTTTGCATTTGCCGGGTGAATAACTTCATATCCTCCCGTGTACCCTGAAGGGCACAGCTCAGATGCTCGGCGAGACCAGTATTTCTTATTTAGCTCTAGATCGTAGTTGTACCCCCCAATTTGAGAGTACTCGAGCACGTATTTGCCCGGCGATATTTCTCTCTCAAGATATCCCGTGGCGCCGCCATAGAAGCCGCCATCTGCCTGCTTGTATTGCGCTGCAGCACACGAAGCCAATAGGGCGGACAGTGATAGCAATAATAAAACTTTCATACTGAAATCTCCTGAAACCTAACGCCTGAGCTCAGCCGCGGCCTTGACGACGCGAAGCGGCGGCAAGGACGTCGGCTGGAGTGCCTGGTTGGCAGTCATTTGGCTGGCACAACGATGTAACCGTTCTGTTGAAGCGCATTCTCCACGGACTGTTGCACCTCTTTACTAAACCACGACTGGTGGAACGCGGGCATCTCGAAGATTTCAATGTGCCATTTTGTCTGGTTCTCTGTGGGCTCGACAGACAGCGTTACAGCCTTTGATGGTTCGTAGACGCGGAAGTAGTTGAAGCTGTCGGGAACTGCAGGGCTTTTGACGCCCTCGCTTTGCTGCATTTGGAGCTGCTGAGCAACGCCCACAATCACGATCGGCACCGGGGACGCTGGATGATTCGGAGTAGCTTCCAGGCGAACCATATGGGCTGGATCACAGGCGGCCAACAACGGAAGGAACACGACTGCCGATGCTAGGCGCGCTTTCATGACTGCCAACCGCCCAAGCTCAGCCGCCCAATGCCCCGAGCAAAGCGAGGGGTATTGGGTCGGCTGCAGCGACTGGTTAGCAGAAGCGCTCCTGATATTTATGAGTCTGATCAATTGCACGACAAAGACCTCAAGAGTTTATGAGTGCAACGAGTGCAAGTAGTACGGAAACTACGACGAGAGCCAACAGAACGTAGTCTCCACCCGCAAAATGCCATTTACCCTTTGTCATTGTTGCGACTTCGTCTGCAGTGAATTCATGGCCGCAGTGCTTGCAGAAATTATCACCATGCCCCACGGGCTTTGCGCAGCGCGTGCACTTGTAGATATCGTGAAGCGACTTTGATATTGCCCAATACATTCTGCTAACGCCTAGGTTAATCCGCGTGTGCGCCGCAAGGCGCGCACGTCGGCTTGAACCGCTGGTTATGTTCTCGTTGCTTCATGTAATTGCTCCTCGCGAAATCTTGCGCCGCATTGCTTGCAGGTAAACTTCTTCTTGGTTGGCCACAATGGAAATTGGATGAGCCAGAACAGGAAAAATGCTGGAATCTTGCCAGAAGTGTAGGACTCGACTTTTTCGCTGCCGCACTCGGGGCAGTTCCAAGCATCCTCTCCTTCCTGCTCTATGAGCAAATCAGAATAGTCTTGCGAAAGAGACGTAATTGCTTGCTCTAGATAGGATTCTGGCACTTGAACTTTAACGCCGCCTAGAGCATGCGAGTACAGCCATTGCATGTTTATAGTGTGCTCATCAGTCACGAAGGCTGGGATTCCATCCGCTTCTAGACGAGCCCGCGCGATATGGGCTTCATGGGGGAACGAGAAGGTGGCAACCGTACGGATCACGTTAATTGAACATAACGCCGGAATTCAGCCGCATTTGACGACGAGGCGGCTTGCGGCAGCAAGCCAACGAACTGGTCAAATGTCGGCTGCAATGAATTGTTAGCTTTCATCCGTGCTTACGCGAGTGACCATCGGGACACCCATGCCGCCAGCCTCGTAATACACCTTAACTGTGTCTCCGGCCTTTAGGTCTGATAACTCGCTCGGCTTATGTTCTGGATAGGTCATTGAAGCCAACCGGCCCATAATTTTGAGTTTGAGTTCATTAGGTGGCTTGTACTTTCCATTCAGCTCCACCACGAAGTAGAGCGAAATGGGAGCTCTTGCTCTCGACCCATTACTTATTACCTCTGCCTCTAGCACCCGCATGGGCGGGCCTGTTTCTAAAGCGTTGTATGAGAATACGAGAAACATTCCAGCCAGTATCACGCAGCCTGAAAGTCCGACCCAAGAATTTACCTGCACCCCCAATTCTTGGAATTCGGCTCGGAGAGGTAACACGAATTTTCCTGTGCAGTATCTAAAACCAAAGAACACAAGAAGGGCGAGCATTACTCCAATGCTTAGGCCTGAAATAAGCAGAAAGCCGGGGAACAGCGCTCCGGAGTTAAATGCACGATGTAAGACTGCCCCAGCAGACGCGAAGAAAATGACCAGTACCGCGGTTCGGATCGCAATCATGAAAGCTAACGCCTGAGCTCAGGCGCCCAATGCCCGTAGCGAAGCGGAGGGTATTGGGTCGGCTGCAGCGCCTGGTTAGGCGACCTACTCTGTTTCATTGTTCTGAGGTCTGCCATATAAACGTACGTCTGCCTCGCAATTCCGAGCATAGTCTGCGATTCCTGATGCCGCATATTCTTGCTCCAATGCTCTGATATTGTCTGCGGTGAATTCAGGCAACCCTGATGCTTGGAGTCCGACGACCTGTAAAGACTCTACCCGCCCAAGGGAGCTAATCTGCTCAGCGGTTGCGGTACTAGAAGACCGTGCAAGCAAACAACGAAGCTCCCCATCTGAGCGGCCCAGCAACTTTAGGTTGTGTCTCGTATTCGCCACATCTGCCGAACGAGTAAAAAGCTCCAACAGGGTATCTAGTTGCGCCATTTGATATTTCCATGCGCCTGCTGACCCAACGAGAACGCCAACTAGGAACGCTACTGCGACTAAGTTCAGCATTTTCACGTTGTACGCCTAACGCCTGAGTTCAGCCGCAAAATGCCCATAGCGAAGCGGGGGGTATTTTGTCGGCTGGAACGACTGGTTATGTGCCAGATACATGGCCGAATTCTAGCGCTACCCACAAAGACAGGAGCAGAGCAGATAAACCTGCGCACATTCTGAAAAATGTGGACCGAGCCTTGATGCCTTTGGCGGTTAGTAATGAGGGAAAGAACACCGCATTAAAAGGGTTGAGAAGTACTGAACGAGGCAAGCTCTTGCCCGCTTCTATTTCGTCTCCAGCGCGAGCCATTTCTAGCGCTGCCCTAAAAGCAAAATATGGAACTGCGACGATTGCAGCGAGAATAATGCCGAAATTCAGACCGGTGATGCACCACGAGGACGAACCGGACAGCCAAGTGCCAAAGACTACTTTGATACTCGCCATCGTTAGCGCTGTGACAACAAACACTCTCATTCAATGACCTATGCGGCGCACTGGCGCGCCTTTGGCAAGTTCACGGAGCCTCGCTGCTTTTGGCACATAACGCCTGAGTTCAGGGGCGTTTGACGCCACGTGAGCTTTGCGGCTGCAAAGCGAACGGGGGGTCAGACGTCCCCTGCAACGACTGGTTGGGCGGTGAACGTGCATGATTTGCGAGTACGAGCTAAAGCGTAGAACCGCCGGAAGCGGGGCCACTAGAGTGAGTATCGTCTTGGACAGGCTCCGCGAACAGATGACAAACCAATATTCCAGCGATTAGCGCCGGAGAAAGAAGGATGAGCTTCCAAGCAACGCCGATAACATTTGAGGACAAGTAGAAAGATGCAAGAATGCCAGCCGTGAGAAGGGCCATATGGACTCGTTTGCCTGAGTGTGAGTGCCCTTCTTTAGAAAGCAGAACGAGCAGACCGCTTGTGGTTGCAAGAATGCCAACCACTGGGACCAACACAAAAGGAACTAGCGCTCTTGCCGATGGACAAGATCTGTGCAAACAGGCCTGCATCTCAGCCGCAACAACCATTACGCCGACGACACCGAGAACTATTGCGGGCAACGCGCCGAGCAGGTAAACGACGCGCTGAGTGGTCGAGAGAGATTTCACGAACCTGAGGCCGCCCAACGCCCGAGTTCAGCCGCCCGATACCCAGAGCGAAGCGGCGGGTATTGGGTCGGCTGGAACGACTGGTTAGGTGCTGTCATGAGTTACCCACGAAAAATATGCGAGTGCTGCGGCCAACAAGAGTCCGCCAGCCACAAGTACCACCACGGCTGCCCGTATTGGGTGTTTGGCCTGATAGGAAGCCTCTCTACCGGGATTGGACTTCTGCTCTTTCTCAAACTGCTCAAGCTTCTCTAAGCCCTGCTTGGTTATAACCAATGACATATAGCTTTTCTCCTCAAAATCAGAAGCGTCTATGCCTTGGAGATGCCCGTTGTTAAACAGCCAAGTAACCGCCTTTATATCCATGCGCGAGCCCGATTGCACGTCGCGCTCCTCGCCGTCCGCAAATATCTTTAATACCGCGATGGCTCTTGATTGCAGGTCGCTCTCCATAGCACCTAACGCCCAAGTTCAGCCGCCCGATACCCAGAGCGAAGCGGCGGGTATTGGGTCGGCTGGAACGACTGGTTGGGTGACGAGGACATGACTGATTACGCCATTGGTTTGTTTGGTGTGTGGCTCAACGGGTTTGGAATTGGATGGCTCTGCGTGGCCTGGCTCTCACGAAAGTTTAAGAAACGCCAGAAGCAGACCGATGCAGGTAAGCGTGATGCCGATAACCCACTTCCATTCTTTGAAATAAAACTCGATGACAGTGTGAGCGAACCGCGAAGACCAGTGCCGTTCGTAGTGCCCCTCGAGGAACACGAACATGGAGCCAGGCGGATTGTCGGGCGGGATGTACCGCCCCTCATACCAACGCTGGACGATTTCACCAAGCTTCATGAGTCACCCAACGCTTGAGCTCAGCCGCGCCGAGCGACAGCGAAGGAATACTCGCCGAAGGCGAGTACGTCGGCTGCAGCGATTGGTTAGATGCGCTCACTTGGACTCCTGCGCGCGGCCGCAGAAACGACTGAAATTGAAACGCACCGCGTACAAGATAAATGCCACACTAATAAAACATACACCCGCCGGACCAATTGCAGAACGGATGCCCCACTCCACACGCTGCAGGAACTCAACAACGCCGAGTAGCAACCCGGCAGCGCCAATAATGCCCGCAAACACTCTGAAAATTGCAGTTCGGACAGGCTGACGATTTGTTTCAATGTTACGCATCTAACGCCCAAGCTCAGCCGCCCAATGCCCGTAGCGAAGCGGAGGGTATTGGGTCGGCTGCAGCGCCTTGTTGGGCATACTCAGACTGTTCAATGGTGGGGACTCTTGACTAATGCAGTGACCAAGTACGCTACGAACCCACA